>NZ_LT594621.1:1249628-2499257 GCF_900091655.1 Culturomica massiliensis | reverse complement strand
CTGATCGACAGTGAGGAGGGTATCGCGAGCAAGAAGCGTTACCGTACGGTGGAGATCGGGGGTAAGTGCTGGTTTGCCGATAACCTGAACCGTACGCTGGCGTCGGGTCAGTCGGGGGCGGTGAAGTGTTACGGTGATGTGGAATCGAATTGTGACACTTACGGACGTTTGTATAACTGGCTGGCAGCGACACAGAACGATGCTGGGGCCGGTGTGCAGGGTATTTGTCCTACGGGCTGGCATTTGCCGACAAATGACGAGTGGATCGATTTGTTTGCGACCTTAGGAACAACGGTGGATGCTTCGAATTCGGTTGTTGACGGAAAAGCGATTAAGGGAGAATTGAATTATTGGGGAGGAAAAACCAATCCGGCAGCTAATATCGGTGATAATACGATAGGCTTTAATGCCCAGCCGGGAGGCGGTTTGTTTTATGCATATAGCGGCAGTTATATGACGGAAGCCGGCATTGCTTCGAGGAACGGTTATAATGATATTGGTGAGCGTGGTTGGTGGTGGACGTCGACGACAACCGGAACATTGTGGAGTTATTGGTATTCCAATAGTACGGGTTGGTCGATGCAGTATATGCCTTATTATGTGCGGATGGATGAGGACGGCAAAGTGGCTTTCAATATCAATAAGATTGTAAATCCGTCTTATGCTTCTCTGACGAATACGATTTTCCATTCGACTGTACACCATTATATTTTGGATAATACAAGTTCGAACAATGGGAATGCATTGACCCGGGTGAGGACTAATTTTTATTTCAGTGTCCGCTGTGTCAAAGATTGAGGGACGAAGAGAGAAAAGGTGATAAATGAATGAACGTATCTGTAAAATAAGATAGAATGAAAGCGTGGCTTTTGGTCATATTGTTTTTTGTATGGGGAATACCGCATTTGTCGGCTGGGAATATAAGCCCGGTGCAGGGAAGGTCTGCGGGTGCAACCGGTATCGCTTCCGTAAAACTGACATTGACTCCTGATCCTGTAAACCGGGTGTTCAGAGGAGGGGACGATGTACAGTTCGGTTTGGATTTGGCATTTGAGGCTGACGGAAGACCGGCTTATAAATTGGCATGGCGTAAGCTGGGGCGGTCGGAAATCCTTTCGACGGAGGAAACGTTGAGTCTGAACAATATGACTGCTATCGAGAGCGGCCGTTATTATTGCCTGGTTACCGATACGGATCACAGTTCTGTCTATACTTCGGATACGCTGGAAATCAAAGTAATAGATACCAAGGTAAATGCCTACGGCTTTACCCGTCTTTGTCTGGGAGATACTGTAAAATACGGTGTGGCGGTGAGCGATACTTTTCAATATGCCTATACCTGGTATCATCTGCCTTCGGCAGATCCCGTCGGGCATGCTGAATTTTATACCGTCGAACCGGTGGAGCTCGCCGATGCGGGAGAGTATTATTGTAAGGTAGAAGATTTAACCAACGGTTTTGTGTTTTTATCGGATACCCTGGATGTCCGGGTTTCCGGTTATCCGCAGGTTGGGATCACCGTGAATGGGGTTACCAATAATGCGGCTAAGTCCTTTGCTTTCTGTTACGGCTCGGAAGTAACGCTTACGGTGGCAAACGGGGAAAGCGGACAGCCCGATGCCCGGTTTTTGTGGACCGGGAATGCTTTGGAAGGCGATTCCGGAGATCCGACGGTGAAAGTGAACCTGAAGCATACGTCCGTTTACCGGGCGATGATTACCAATAACGGTTGTGTGCGGGAAGATTCCGTCGAGTTGACGATGGTGCGTCCCGATGTGTTGTTGCCGGAAAGCCGTTATGTTATCGAGGGGGAAAATGTGACGCTCCAATCTTCAGCTGTCGGCGATAATTACACATATTCCTGGACCAATGGAACAAATGCGGGGGTAGCTACGTCGAAAAGCTATACTTTTAAGGCAGTGAAGGGAAAGACTGTCGTGGCTCTGGAGGTAAAGACAGCCGATGCTTTGCAGTGTAGCAACAGCGATACCTGTCAGATCATCGGGTTGCCTAAGATTGCTTATACGACATCCGTTAACGACGGCTATGTAATCAGTCGTAAACCGCTGGACATTATCCAGACGGATACGGTTCTTTGTGCCCGTCAGCCGTTGACACTGGAAGTTGCATACGGAGGATATGACGGTTATACCTACGAGTGGATGAAAATAGAGGGTGCTTCTGTATCTCCGGTAGATACGGGACGCATTATGCATATTGCTTCGGCAGAAGTGACGGCTGTCAGCGGCGTGAAGTATTTTTGCCGGGCTTATGATGTGGAAGCCGACGGCTATGTGTATTCGGATACCGTAAAGGTGGTTGTAAAATACAGACCTGTCGCAGAAATAACGGAACCGGACGCTCTGACCGGACAGTGCGGTGGTTATTTGGTAACTCTGAAGGGACGGGATGTTTTACAGGCATCTCCGATGACTGAATACCGTTGGACGGGTTCCGGTATCGTCAGTGGACAGCATTCGTCCGAACTGACGGCTAAAATGGGCGTAAACGGATTCTACCAATTGGAGGTAGGGATGGACGGCTGCTGGGATACAACGGATATTTACATCCCTACCATTATACGTACGATAGATATTGCTTCGCAATTGATTCTGCCGCAAGCTACGGATCAGGTGCAGTTTGTGGCTGCCCGTCCGGAGGGCGGCATTCTGACGTGGTATCCGAATGCCGACCCGGCCCGAGCCGTACAGGAGGGCAGTGGAGACGGTCCGACAGCCTATCTGAATATTCAGGAAGGCGATTCGCTGGTTGTTGTTAAAATGGACAAAGAAGGGTGTAGTTTTTACGACACCTGTATCGTTATGATCCGGGAATTCGTGCCTTCGGCAGATCCGGCGGCTCCGGATGACGGTTTCGCTTTATCCTATCCGAGTCTGCGGGTAACGTCTACGGTTCCCCGGGTGTGTATCGGCCGGGATGTTACGCTTTCCGTGTACAATCTGGGGTATGATAATTACAAATACGAGTGGCGTAAAGTCGGGGCTCCGGATCAGACGGGTTTGAGCGACAGTATTTCCTATACGATATTTCACGCCGGAGCCAATGATTACGGAAAATATTATTGCGTGGCTGTCGATCCGGAAGATCCGGCTACGATCATTTATTCCGATACCCTGACCTTGACGGTAGATGAAGGTCCGGAGGCCATTATCGATAGGGACGGGCTTGCACAGGCCTGTTACGGAGAAATCATCGATATCCACAGTTCTACGCTTTTCGGTGGTAGCGGTGCTGAAGTTGCCGACGTTTTATTATGGACGGGAGAAGGTATTGTGTCGGGACAAGGTACTCCGAATATAAAGGTAAAGGTAGGCGATGCTTTGCATTTTACCTTACGGGCCTCAAAAAATGAAGGTTGCTGGTCGGAAGATACGATTACCATTCCGGTTGTGAAACCTCAGGTTAAAATTTATCCGCCACTGACTTCCCTGGAAAAAGGAAAAGAACTTACTTTCCGGGCGGAGACAGCCGTTTCGACTTTTGAGTGGGGAAAAAACGGTGTCGCCGATGCGCAGACAGGAAAAGAGGTGAATATGACCTTCGATTCCACCGGTTATGTAACGGTTATCGCCAGTGAGAAAGGATGTATGGGCCGGGATACGGCACGGGTGTTTGTGAAATTCGCTCCGACATTTAACGGAGGAGAGAACGACGGGTTTACACTTTCCCGGGTAAAACCGAAAATCCCCGGAGAATTGCAGTTGATTAATGCCTGTCCGGATTCTTTGTTGACTTTCCGTATCCTTTATCCGGAAGTGGAGAATTTCAGTTATATATGGTGGAAGTTCGTACCGGGAGGTGATCCGCAATTGATATATGAAGGAGCCGAATATACGTTTAATGTGAAACGGGACGACGGCGGCCGTTATTTCTGTACGGCTTCCGGGCTGGATGGGACTGCCGACGGAACGGGAGTGCTGTATTCCGATACCTTACTGTTGCAGGTGGGGATCGGTCCGATAGCGCAGATTACGCCGACTCAAACAGTCGTTTGTATTGACGGGGAAGTTTCGTTGGATGCCAGCGCTTCGGCTGACGGAGCCGGTGGAGCTGTTACTTACCATTGGACCGGAGAGGGCATTACAGCAGAGAATGCAACGGATGCGATTGTTACCGTTTCGCCTCAGGCCGATGCCGTATATACGGTACGGGTCAGCAATGAAGGTTGTTCGGATACGGCTTCGGTAGCGATACAGGTAAATTCTCCTGTAATCGGATTGCCCGACCGTGTGCAATTACCGGCGCCCAATGCTTCTTATAAGGTCAATGCCGATATCCCGCAGGGAACTACGGTAGAATGGAGTTTCCGGGAAACAGCCACGAACGCTCTGATTCCCGGTAGCGGTGACCGGATCAGTGTGGCCCGGGACGGTTGGGCGATTGCCCGGGCGACGGATGGAAACGGATGTACCGTTTATGATTCCTGTTATATCCGGGTACGTCAGTTGGAACCCTATTACGGAGGGGAAGATGACGGTTTCAGCGTATTGGAAGTATCCACCAACGTGTGGCTTGAGCCGACCATAGATACCCTGCATTTATGTCTTAACAACCGCCTGTCTTTGAAGGCGGGTATCAGCGGTTTGGGACGTTATACTTATAGCTGGCACCGGGTGGAAGACGATACGGAAGGACATGTCGGTCCGGAATTGGGTACGGCAGCGGAACTCGATATCGACTATATGGGATTTGATCAGGCCGGAATATATTACTGTATTATTTCGGACCTGGAAGATTTGAAAGACAGTAAACCGAAAATGTATTATACGGATTCCATCCAGGTGCTTATTAAGAACGGTCCGGTGGCTAAGATTGAGCAGAAAGACGGTTCGACCGATTGGAATACGTGTTTGGGAAGCGAGACGGTATTGTTCGGAGGTTTGGAAAATGAAGGGGAGTTTTCCGGGGTGACCTACACCTGGTCGGGGGATAATTTCGAATTGATGAGCGAGGAGGTGATCAAAGCCCGGCCGTTGAGGGACGGTGTTTATTTACTGACGGTGAAGGATGGAGAAGACGGCTGTCAGGACACCGTGCATGTTAAATTCAATATATCCTCTCCGAAAGTGCGGATTCCCGCGACTTATCAGTTGGCGGCATCGGGAAATATAACGATTCAGGCAGAAGCCAACGGGACGGGGAGTTTTACCTGGCATAAGCGGGTGTATCCGAGTACTTCCCTGACATCGGACAATCCTGCCGTTATCAACGTAACGGAAGACACCCGTATTATCGTATGCTTCCAACAGGGAAGTTGCTATGGATTCGATACGACCGAAGTGTTTGTCAAGTATCCGCAGACTTTCGGCGGGGGTGAGGACGATGGTTTTGTCGCTTCGGATTTGGAATTGAAAGTAGGGTTGCTGAAAAATAAACTGGATGTGTGCCGGGGTTGGGATATCGTTATTCCGCTGTATACGGCTGAGTTGGGACGGGTGTTGAATTACAAATGGTATAAGGTCGGCGATGAAAGCCGGACCGTATTGAGTGAAGAGTCTACTTTGGTGTTGCGGGCAAATAGTATGGACGATGCCGGCGAGTATTATTGTATTGTAGCCGATCCTTCGATCAAGGATAATTTAAAAAAGACGGTCAGTACGGATACGGCTACCGTCACCATGATCAACGGTCCGTTGGCTGAAATCTCCGTACCCAATGCCAACCGGTTGAAAGATATTTTCTGCCGGGGCAGTGAGGAGACGATCAGTGCGCTGGCTACGGAAAATAAGAAGGTAAACGGTTCGGATGTTTATGCTTACGAATGGTTTGGGGAAGGCATTACATTTACAGCCCGTGATTATGAGATTACGGCAAAGATGGGAAATTCAGGGCGTTACATTGTCAAAGCTTCGCTCGGAGAATGTTATACCTACGATACGGTAGATATGCAGATATACGAGCCGGATATTTACGTGCAGCCGGTGGTTTTCTTACCGAAACCGGAGAATGTGGCGATCGGCGTGGATAATCCGGACGGGGATGAGATTATGTGGCGTTTTTATTATAATAATGCCCCTGATTATATGGTAGAAATGCAGCCGGGTGATACGTTGAAGTACAGAGTGATTGACGATGGCTTTGCAATTGTGGAGCGTTACGACAGCCGTTGTATCGGATACGATACCTGCCGCTTTTTTGTGAAGACGACGGGAACCTTCTCCGGAGGAGAGGACGACGGTTTTGTGACGGGAGGTTCCGGTGCCTATTGTAAACCGATTGTATTGACGGATGAAGTGTGTGAGGGCAATGTGGCAACGTTGTACGTACCGATGGTCGGAGATGATTTTTACCGCTATAAATGGGTAAAGGTCGGTGAAGAGAGCCGGGAATTCCCTTCTTCTCCGTTGTGTAAGTTCGAATCGGTAACGAAGAAAGACGAGGGTTATTATTATTGTATCATTACGGATGTCAATAACGATAAGACACTGACGACCGAGCGGGCTTATATGAAGGTGAAGGAATTGCCCAAATCTTCGATTAAGGTGGACGAGACCTCTGTTTGCTACGGAGAAGATATACGCCTGGAAGCGGACAATTCCCAATTGAAACCGGATATTACCTATAGTTATTTGTGGGGTGGGAAAGGACTGAAAAATTATGTAAGTCCGGTAACCGAGGCCCGGATTGAGGAAGACGGTGTGTATCGGTTGGTGGTATCCGACGGGGATTGTTATGTTACCGATTCGGTATCCGTGTCTGTTGTAAAGACACGCCTGGAAGTGGAGACAATCCACCACCTGAAAAAAGGAGAGGGGTTGACGATGACGGCGAAAGTGAACGGTTCGGCGACGGAGCCGGTGACCTGGCTGGTGGGCAGTAATTATTACCGCAATATCAATCCGTTGGAGTTGGCAGCTTCTTCTTTGACCAAATCGATGGCTTATACGGTCAGTACAACCGGTAAATGTACGGTAGAGCTGAACGGAATGATCTATGTGCGTGAGAATACGGCTTATGCCGGTGGTAATGACGACGGGTATGTGTTGCCGAACAACCTGCCGCAGATTCTCGATCAGTGTGATGTATTGCTGGGATGTAATGTCGATACGGCAGTATTGTGGGTGTCTGTGCTGGAATCGGAAAATCTGATTTACAGTTGGGAAAAATATTTTGAAACGGGAGGATGGAAGACTTTCCAGCCGGTTGTCGGAGATACCCATGTTTCCGGACAGGATTCGGCCCGTTTGATTTTTAAATCGATATTGACTGATGACGGTGGCCGTTATCGCTGCAAGATACGTAACAATTACGGGTATACGTATAGCCGGGAAATCCGTCTTGTCAAAGGAGGAACACCGGATTTGTCGGCTTATCCGATTGTCGGTACTCCGGTTTGTGAGAAGACGGAATTTACCTTTATTACGAATGCGGATATTCCGCACGGCGGAACTGCACAAGGAACGAATCTGCATTGGAAATGGTATTATTCGAAAGACGGTATCAATTTCTCGCAACGCAAGCCGGAGGTAGATTACGATAATTCTTCCTTTACGGTGAAGCCGTGCAAGGAGTCGGATGAAGGTTATTATATGGTGCAGGCGGAAAATTTCTGTGGTTCGGCTTACGATACTACTTTCCAGGAAATCTGGGAGGCTCCGCGTTTTGTACAGCAGCCGTCGGATATTTATGTGTGCGACCGGGGAAGTGTCGAAGTGGTTACGGAAGTAGAAGGCGGTGGTACCTATAAATATTCGCTCTGGCAGGTAAATGTCGATAATAAAGGAAATTATGTGAGCGATAAACGGCGTATGATGCGTGAGCAGACCTCTCCGAGCTATACCTTTAATATGGTAGAGGCATTCGATGACGGGTATTACCAGTGGAGGGTATCCAATCAGTGTGATTCTGCCCGGAGCAAGCTTTTCCGCTTGACGGTAGAGCAACCCATTGTGGCTGATTTCGAGTTAGTGGATACGACCGTATGTGCCGGTGTGGGTAATTCGTTGCTGATGGTGGCACAGGGGAATGTAACGAATCCGACTCCGACCTTGCAATATTATTGGGAAAAAGACGGTGTACGCTTGTCCGGAAGCAGTAGCAGTTACCGGATTACCAATCTGGAAGAGGCGGATGCCGGAGTTTATATTTGCTGGGCTAAACATTCCTGTCCGGAAAAACAGATCAAGCAATATACGGTACGTACGAAATCCCGTCCGAAAATTACGATGCCTGTCGAGTTGAATGACGGCGGTAATTATTGTGAGGGAGCTACCGTAGAGATGAAGATCGATTATACGTCGGATGCCGGAGAAGTGAAATGTTTCTGGGTGCGTGAAAATACTCAATTGGCAGACGACGGGCATTTCAGCGGAACACATACCTGGCATATGACCATTAATAATGCGGTATATGCCGACCGGGGGACCTATTATGTGAAATTACAGAACGATTGCCCGGGTGTGACTTCCAGTAATCAGGTGTATCTGAATATAAAAGAGAAGGCTCGTTTTACCCGTGATCTTTCGGATCAGGCAGCGAAGCTTTGTGTCGGCAGTACCCTGACTCTTTCGGTCAGTACGAGTGGGGTAGCTCCGATTACCTATACATGGATGAAAAACGGGGAGCCGATCAGCGGAGCGAGGTCTTCTTCCCTGAAACTGTCTAATGTGACACATGATGCAACAGGAGAGTATGCTTGTTATATACAGAATGAATGCAGCGGTGTGGAGGGTGCTACAACCAAGACAACGGTAGAAGTGATTACGCCCGTTGCATATGAAATTCAGGGCGGCGGCGGTTATTGTGCCGAAGATTTCCGGGAAATCAGACTCAGCGGGTTTGAGACGGGAGTAACTTATACGTTGAAGCGCAGGAATAAGCTGGATGAAACGTCATATACGACCCTGAGAACAATCGACGGGGATACGGTAAGCACGCCTTATCTGACTTTCGGCAGATGGGGAACAGGGTATTACCATGTGGAAGCTTCTGCCAGAAAAGGGACGACGACCTGTACCGCTACAATGCAGGGAGAGATATACATTTATCAGAAGCCGACACCGCAGCAATTCGATTTCTTTGTTTCAGACCCGATGTGTACCGGAGAAAAGTACGGTTCGTTGAAACTGGCGCAGACGGAAACACAGGATGTGGAATACGAGTTGCAGGTTTACCGGAAACTGGCGATGTTGGAAGGCTGGGTGACCTTCCGGGCTCCGCTGCCGGGAACGGGAGCTCCGTTGGTATGGGAGAATATTGCTCCGGATGCTTATCGGTTGATTGCCAGAAATAAAGTATCGGGTTGTGAGGTGCAAATCGGAGAAAATGATACGATAGCTGAGCGTCCTTATCCGGTGGCTTACGATTTGTTTGCCGTAGGCGGCGATACGACGGCCTGTTACGGTATGGAGAGTGATGTGGTGTTGCAATTGGCCAATAGTCAGAAAACCTGTCAATATACTTTGTATAAAGACGGGGAAACAACCGGCAGAACCGAGTCCGGAAACTTGATTCTTTGGGATAAGGTGAAAGGCGGTGTCTATACCGTACATGCCGTTACGAATTACGGTTGTGAAAAAGATATGGGCCGGGTAGAGGTAGTCGACTTGCCACAATTGGATCTCTGGCTGTTGAGCGGCGACCGGGTGTTCTGTCAGGAAGAAACCGGGGAGCGGCATTATGTTGTTCAGGAAGGCTCTACGCCGGGAACCGAATACAGGCTTTATGCGGCTTCTTCAAGTGTAGCGCTGGATACGATGTTCGGAGACGGTAAGTATCTGAATTGGCCGGTGACCCTGACAAAAGACGAGACGTATTATGTTGTTGCCCGGGATACGCACGATATGTGTATACAAAATATGGGGAATGAGGTTAAAATAGACGCCAATAAATTAAAAATCAGCGTTATACCGGATACCTTGATCATTGTTAATACGAAGGCTCATTTGTGGGTAAATATAGAGAATGCCATGGGAACACCGGAAGTTGTCTGGGCTCCTGCCGGTAAATATACGCCGATTGAAGGCTCGTATGATGTGATGACGGAGATATTGACAAAGGGTGAATTGTATGCCGTTACCGTACAGGACGACTATTGCTCGGCCGAAGGGATGGTGCAGGTAAATGTGGAAGGACAGGAGTTGGCGGCAGAATTAAGGGCTTCGGATTGTTTTACCCCGATCGATACCTTGTATCTTTGCGAGGGGGACAATGTCAGTTTGTGTGCTTTTGTAACCGGCGGCGGCGGAGATTACGTTTACTCGTGGACGGATGATTTTTATACGGACAGCATTCCTGTGGCTCATAAGAGTAAAATTACATATATCCGGAACGGTAATCAGGACGGCTTTGTCGCTCTGAAGGTGCAATCTGTCTATAAAGACCATATACAGGAAGTGCTCGATACCGTGTGGATACGGGTACGTAAAAAACCGGATGTATTCCTGGAAAACGGTTCGTTAACCTGTGTTGTTCCGGGAGCGGATACGGCTGTCAGACTTTCGGGTACGGAAGCCGGTGTCGTATATGAATTGTTCTGGCGTCCCCAGGTAACGGTGGCTTATGCTTCCAGGGGGCAGGTGACGGGTGACGGCAACGCTGCTTCTTTCCCGGTTAATGCCTATGCAGATGCAGAACATGCCGGTTATTACCAGTTGAAGGCAACGAAGAATTATACGGAGGTCGAAGGAAATACACAGTGTGTATTTACTACTCCTGTATTCCAGATCAGACGGGCTCCGAAGCGCGATACCCTCAGGACCGGTGATTTTACGGAATATTGTGAGGGAGAGCGGAAGGATACGCTATATCTCGGCCATTCGGAAACCGATGTTACCTATCGTTTGCTGAGAGGCAGCAAGATTGCCGGACAAAATCCGGTGTTTGTGGAACAGAAGACCGGAACAGGAGATCGGTTGGAATTCAGGGGAACATACGGCACAGGACATTATCAGGTTGTTGCTGCCTTGGATCGGTGTATCGATACGATGGCCCGGTTTGCGGATATCAATTCCAAGCCCCGCCCGGTTATTGATCCGTTGGTGGAAGGTATGCACGATCATTGTATCAGTGAGACGGCCATTCGTGTGAAGATCGTTAATCCGAAGTTTGGAGTGAGGTATTCGATTTACCAGCAAGATAATGTAAACGAGATCGTCGGAGAAGCCGGGGGCTCGGAAGATTTCCCCCTGATTTTACCCGATCCGGTTACTGTCGGAAATTACTTCCTGGTGGCTTACGACCCGAGTGTGCAATGTAGCGATACCGTGCAGGGATTGACGGTTATTGCCGATCCCGGAAGCCTGACATTGCCGAAGACGGCTTTTAAATACTGTAACAATGAAGCCGGGGTTGACGGCGGGGAGATCATTGCAGTGGGGGCTGATCCGTTGGTTAAATATGAGTTGCGTGATGCCTTGGGGAATAAGATCGGCGATTTTATGCACCTGAAAGACGACACGATCTGTTATAATGGTGTGATTCAGGTGACCGGAACAAGCGGTAACGAGTTTGATATTTATGCCAATGCCGGAACCTGTTCGGCTGCCAAGGGGTATTTCAATGTGGGGATTTCCTATGCGCCTTCGGACATGGCTTTGCTCGGCGATACACTCGGATGTATCGGAATGCCTCATTTGATGGGTCTGGCCACTTCAGCTACGGGCGTAACCTATTCCTTGTACAAGGATGATGATACGGAACCGTTGCAAACATTGGAGGGGGGCGGTAAGCTGACTTTCGGCTATTATCAGGACCTGGGTATTTATTCCATCCGGGCCCGGAATGCCGAAGGTTGCGAAAGTGTGATGAGCCATCGGTATCATATCCGGGAATTACCAACTTTCTATAAGATCTATACGGAAGGGAATGTCCTGAGTTATTGCGAAGGAGACGAAGGAGTACAATTCGGAATAACCGGAACACAGGAAGGCGTGATTTATTATCTGCAGGCCTGGGATATCGTTAAAGAAAATTTCAAGGATGTGCAGGGTGTTCAGTTGTCCGGTATCGGTTCCGGTCCTATGTTGTTCGGAGGCCGCTATAAGAGCGGTACTTACCGGATACGGACGGACTATTGCAATCTGCCTATGCTGGATACGATCGAGATTACGGAGCGGCCGTTACCGGCGTTGGTAAATCTGGATTATGAAGGGAAGGCTTGTATCGACAGTCTGATGTCGATCGTGGTGAAACAACCGGAGAGCGGTTCCAGCTATATGCTGAAATACAACGGAGTGGATGCCGGGATGACGGTATTGCCCGGGGATGCGGAAGTGAAATGGGATATTGCACAAGTCGGCAGCGGAGTATATACCGTATCGGCAGAGAGGGACGGATGTACGCGGGAATTGAAAGACAAGATCACGGCTGCTGCGGCTCCGTTGATCGGGGAGTTGCAGGGTATTGTTACCAATAAGTGCGAGGGAGATACGGCGATGTTGTATCTGGAGGAATGGGAAGGAAATGCCGTTTATTCGCTGTATACGCTGGATGGTAAGTCCGGATATAAAGGGACGGATATCGACGGTAAAATGGTATTTGCCGAGGTGCCTGCCGGATCGGATTATTATGTGTCTGCCAGACGGGAAAATTGTACCGTGGAACGGGGGGCTTTCGAATTCCCGGGTATTGCGTTGCCGGTATTGGCAGAGAATACGATGCAGGTAATCGATTGCCAGCCGGATCGGATTTCCTCGATTCAGTTGACCGGGTTAAAATCCGATTATCAATATACTTTGGCCGGAATGACTGAATCCTATCAGGTGAAAGCTTTTGCCGGCGATACGTTGATCCGGAATGTCAGCAACGGAGAATATGCGTTGGTGGCATACGATCCGTTGACTACCTGTACGTCAGAACCTTTGACCGCAACCGTACGGAACAGCGTACCGCAGGATTCGATTGTCGGACAGTTGGAATATTGTCAGAATGAGAAAGGAGTGCAGGTGCATATTTCCGGACAGACTTACGGCGTACTCTATACCTTGAAAAATGCCGATACCGGAGTGCCTGTCGATAGTATGACTTCGGCAACGGTGTTTAACAAGACCGTTCCGGCCGGTCGTTATGTATTTAAGAGCGAGCGTGTCGGATTGTGGGGAGGGTGCTGGACGACGGATACCTTTACCGTTCAGGAATATCCGTTCCCGAATGTCCGGTTGGATGTCGAAGTGCCGGAAGGGGCTTTGTGTGCTGCCGGGTCGAATGAGATTACGATAAGCAATTCCGAGGAGCATGTATATTACATGTTAAAAAATACGGATACGGATACCTATTTGGATACCATTTACGGAAACGGCGGGCGTATACAGTTCGTCGGGCGGAAGCCGGCCGGCCATTATAAGATAGAGATGGCGTATAAAGGGTTGTGTGCGAAAAAATATTACGATACGTTTACCGTCAGTGATGTGCCGCCTAAAGCAGAGGTGTCCGATTGTGATTATTGCCAGGATGCCGATATACAGGAGACGGGATGTGAATTGTATCTTGCCGGGTTGAAAACGACGGCCGAATATGTATTGTACAATAAAGCCAACAGTCAGGCTCTGGATACCCTGTACGGTGTCAGTGCCGGATATTACAAGGCGTTGCCGGCAGGTGACTATTTCGTGACCGGTACTTATATCGAGAATCAGTGTGCCGACGTCGTAGCGGAAATGTCTATCCGCCGTCTGACCAAACCGAAAGTCTATCCGATTGTCAATGCAAACGGAGGCGGGGATTGTGCTACGGAGGTACAGGTGGCGCTTTCCGGCGGATATGAAGGAGACAGTGTGAAGTATTACCTCTATATGGATGGTTTCTATCAGGTGGAAGGTCCGGTAACGGCTTCGCAGACAGGGGTTAACTTTAAAAAATATAAGACTCCGGGTAACTATACGGTGTATGCCGTGAAAGGGGACGGAACCTGTTCCGCCTGGATGGACGGCAGTGTCGTGTTGTACGACCGTCCGGCCAATGCCGAGTTGAAAGTAGATGGTTATAACTGTAGCGGGGAAGCATCGGCAAGAGAAGTGACGATTACGGCAACCAAGACGGAACGCGACTGGAAATATTATATCGCCAACGAAACTTCGGTATCGGAGAAGAAGGAGGGAGCACCTTATGTCGAGCTCACCTGGAATAAGATCGGCGGTAAACGGTTGCCTTCCGGCCGGTATATTCTGTATGCTTCCAATGCATGTGATTCCGTCATTGCTATGGATACGGCCTGGGTATACGATGCGGCTGCTCCGCAGCAGGTAAGTCTGAAACGTTACAGGGACGGTGTCGTTTGTGACGAGGATAGTTATGATTTCAATTTAGGCACCAGTGAAAGAGGGGTTACTTATACCCTGAATTTCGGCGGAGAAACTTTTGAAGCGATCGGAGACGGAAAATCCGAACTGTATCTGGGATCGGTAACGATGAATACGAATCAGCGGGTAGCGATGTTGTATGCGACGGTAGATACTTCCCAGTGTACATATTTTATCGACTCACTCCGGTTGATTAAGGACCGTACAACGGAGAATCCGCATGTCGTCGGTACGGATACCTGTGTGGAAGCGGGGAGTTCCATTACGATAAGTTTACATCAGCCGCGTGTGCCTTTGCTGGATTACTACCTGATGGTAAACGGACATCCTGTAGATACGATACGCGGGGATGCTCCGACGAGTAATCTGAGCTTTAAGCCGCAGACGGAAATCGGATGTTATTCGTTATATGCTACCAGTAAAACGCGGAAGTGTGATGCCGAATATCCGGCCCGGTGTATGAGTCTGGCTCCGGACGTACGTTCGATTGCTACGGATTGGAACGGGCAGTTGTGTGAAGGGGAAAGTCATGAGGTGGTCGTGTTGCAACCGCAGGCCGGTGTGAAATACCATTTGGTAAAGAACGATGTGGTTCAGCGGGACTCGGCTTACGGAGAAGGGGAATCGCTGGTGGTTGCTCAGGTAAGCGAGCCCGGTAATTACAAAGTAATGGCCCGGGTATCCGATGCTTGTACGGCTATGCTTGACGGCGAATTGAACGTCGTTTTGAATCCGAAACCGGAATTGCATGTGATTAAGGAGTATACTTATATAAAGGGAGGAAACGGGGTTGAGATTACGATACCCCGACCGACCAGTCCGGGAGTATATTATCAGATCGGTACCAAACAGGACTATCCGAATAAGACGATTTACTATGCGGCTGCCAATGAATACGGGGATGCTGTCAATTTGAGCACAACGGGTATCCGTTATAAAGCCGGGACATATATGGTATGGACTTTCCAGACAGGACCGGGTGCATTCAAATGTGTGGCCGTCGATAGTATTGTCGTGAAAGAGGTCGGGGTCGAAGAGTTCGATCTGGAGGTTATCGGTACGCCTTACATGTGTGAGGCGGGAGAATGTCGTAAGCTCCGCCTTTCCGGTAGTGAAAAGGGCACGCATTACGAGTTGTTCCGCCGTGCGGGTGAAAAGGTAGACTTTGTGGCTTCGGCCGATGGTTCGGGGAAGACGATCGATTTCGGTTCACAGTGTGATACGGGTTACTATTATGTCATCGCTTCCAAGGATATTCTGGATGTGGCGAGCGGAGAGACGATCAGGGCAGAAGCCCGGATGGGGGCAGAGGTGCATTTGTATGTGGCTTCTAAACTTGAGAGATACCGGCTGATTGCAGAGAACGACGGATATTGTTATTTGGGTGCCGACGGAATGCCGGCAGCACCGGGAGGTTCTGTGATATTGGAAAGCAGCCAGTCCGATCAGGTGACATATCAGTTGTATTGTAACAATAATCCGGTACCGGGACAGACCCTGACGGGAACCAGCGGCGGTAAGCTGAAATGGTCGAACTTGCTGGGTAAAACCTGTGATAAGAACAGTGATATCGGAAATGAATATAAAGTAGTGGCTACCGACGGTAAGTGCCAGGTAGAAATGTCCGGAACGGTGAATATCGTTGCCGTAAATCCGCCCCAATTGATCAAACAGCCGCATGACGTTTCCGTTTGTACGGGTGAATTGGCTGTACTGGGAATTCAGGCTTACGGCTGCTTGCTGCATTACGAGTGGAGGTCGCGCGACCGTATTGTTCATACGGATGAGGGTGATGTGCTTGTGAAAGGGGAAATTGTCGGCAATTCTTCTTCTTATGTGATCGACAGCGTGACAATGGCGGATATGGGCGTTTATGAATGTACCGTCTCCAATTATTGTAAGAGTATCGACATCGATACGATAACGGTATCGGTGCGGGAAGTCGTTCGTATGCCGGAGAAGATGGTCGATAAGATGGTCTGCGGCACGGCAAGCGACAGTGTCAAACTGGCCAGTCTGGCCGTCGGTGAAAACTATTTCTGGTACAAGGCCGGATCAACGGATACTTTGGCCAAAACGCCCGTATTGACATTGAAAAATGTAACCGAAGCGGCAGATGCCGGAGACTATGTCTGCTGTACATGGAACAGTTGCGGTGCTTTGTTCGATACGGTACGGCTGGAATTCAACCGGGAACCGGATGTGACGGGCTTTACTTATCGTACCGATACCCTTTGTGCCGGTTCGGCATTCGAATTGAATATCGAGAGCCGGGATACGCTGTATTGGTACCGGAATGACCGGCTGATCAGCGGTAAGCAGGATCAGAAATTGCAGATCGATTCGGTTACGTATGCTGAGGCGGGTACGTATAAAGTATTGGCGCGTAATGCTTGTAAAGAGAAGGAATTCAATCTTGTCCGACTGTATGTTGACGATACATTGCGTCCGACAGTTCTGCCTGTGGACAGCAAGCATTATTGTGAAGGCTCCTTGTTGCAATTGAACGTGCAGTTCGAACCGGCTGCGGATCCGGAAGCCGGATCGCGTATCTATACAATGTGGGCGAAACGGAATGTTGTTGATCCGGGCTATACCAATGCGCTGACTTATTCCATCAATACCACGGCCCGGGATGAAGGCGGATTTATAGAGGTGAACTATTGGAACAAATGCGGCCGGGGATCGAAGGTACATTATATGTATATCGATAAACCGGTGAAACTGGCGAATTTTGTGAAAGATTCCGTAGTCAGTGTGTGTTCGGGAGAAGGAAAGACGGAAGTCATTATCCGGGATCCGGTACAAAACCTGCCTTCCTATAATACCTATCAGTGGTTTAAACGGAGTGGAAGTACGACAATACCGGCCGGTAACAGCGATACGTTGCAGATTGAGAAAAAAGTGGCCAATACGGGGGTATTCTATTGTGTTGTCAGCAATACCTGCAGTACGGTTACTTCCGGAGATGTGAATTTACATATCGACACGATTCCGACAGTCATCACTCAGCCGAAGGCCGACAATCCGTATTGTGAAAACAGTACGCTGGGCGTGAAAATGAAAGCCCGGGGCGGGGATTTGAAATACAATTGGTATGCGATAAAGAAGAATTCCGCTGTTGCCGAGCGTGTCGGTTATCTGGAGAAAGGTGAGATCGAGTCGGAAGCGCAGTGTACGATGGAGAAATTGTCTTATGATTTCGATAGTTGCCGGTTGTGGTGTATGGTTGAAAACAGTTGCGGTTATGTGTTGACGGATACGGTGATTGTCCGGGTAGACCGGGAGGTTGATCTGAGGACGAACAGGACGTTGGCTTATATTTGCCCCGATGATGTGGCGAAGGTTGTGGTATCCACGACTGTCCCGGCCTGTACCCGCTGGGATTATTATGTGGCCCGCGAAGGGGAGGAAAAGGTGTTGCATTCTGTAGCCGGTTCCGATAGCGATACCCTGAGATTGAACCGGGAAGGGGTGTACCGGATATTCGACATCTTTACGACGGATACGAAATGTTATGCCGCAGAGAGTGAGGTGATGGTGACCGTACAGCCGCATGATTTGTTCTATGTCTCTTTGGACCATGTCGGCCGGGATACGGTTTGCCGCGGCGAGTCCGTTCGGTTGAGGGTTAAAGTGGAAGGAGGCGAAGCTCCGTGGCGGATCGATATCCGGCGCAGGGGAGATGGAAATACGGCTCCTGAATTGGGAAGTTTACCGGTTGAGATCTGGTCCAACGATACGATTTTCGAACTGAATGTAATTACCGATCAGAAATTCTATATTGCCTCTGCCTCTCAATTTACGGACCCGGATGCATGTGCCGGTATTGTCCGGGGCGAGGATGTGCTTTTCGTGATACAGCAGCCTTACGGCACACGTATCGGAAATGTGACGGATACCGTTTTCGGACAATGTCAACAGGTGAATCTGGTGGATTTGCTGCAGCCTTATCCGGATGCCTCCATCGGTAAATTCTACCTCAACGGTAAATTGAGCGATGATAATATCCTGTCCGGTGCTGCGGGAAGGTATAAGGTGGTGTACCGGGCTGAGACATCTGCGGGCTGTGCCGATTCGGCTCAGGTTTATCTCCGGTTGGATAAGCTGCCGGAACCGAAGTTGAGTTTGAGTACTCCGGATATTTGTCACGGCGGTAAAGCTGATCTGTTACTTGAAGCCAACGGTGCCGGTGCCTTTAATTTTACGATCCGGGCCATTGCTTATGATGTCAACGGAAAGATGATCGGCCGGCCTACGTCGTTGAGCAATACGATGGATAATGCGATTTCTTACGCGCTCAGTTACGATGAGACGATGAATTCTTCGGATTCATATCGTACGTATCAATTGATCAGTATTACGGACAAGCACGGTTGTGTTGTCAAACCGGCCGATGAGCCGCTGAAATTGAATTGCCGCAAATCACCGGGATTCCGGGTAACCGGCAGGCATCCGATCGTGACGGGAAATAACGAGGACGAAACGATTCAAAATTTCGTGGTTCCTGTTTCCAATAAGATTGTGAGCTTTATGGTATATATGCCGAACGAGTTGGGGACCAAGCCGTGGAACAGTTATGTCGAATACACCCGTCTGGACGGGTCTGTCGGTACAAGTTCGAAATTGAAACTGACGACAGATGCGCGTCTCTTCCAGTCGACGGAAGCCGGAACTTACCGTTTTACGGTTTCAGATGCCTATTGTCCGGGCCGGAAGACGGTTGTACGTACGGTTACCGTATTGGATACCGTCTTTATCAGGACGAAAGTGCTTCTGGAAGGGGCTTATCGCAAAGATGAAAAGAAAATGGCCAGTACGTTGTGGACCAATAATAAGGTTCCCAATGCCCAGTGGGGAAATAAATGGCCGGCATTGGGCGAACGGAAAGGTGTCGATTGGGTTACGCTTGAATTGAGGAAAGACAGCGTCAACGGAGAAAAAGCATTCAGCGGTCAATTCCTGTTGTTGGATGACGGAACGGTGGTCGACCGAACGGGAAGCGAAGCCTTGCCCATACCCAATGTCGATTTCGATACGAAATATCATCTGGTCATTAAACACCGGAACCATTTGGCTATCGGTTCTGCCTTGCCGGTTACTCTGGCGATGACCCGTGACGAAGCAGTACTGATGGATATGCGTATGCTGGGGAACATTTATGTTAAGGAAGGGGATGCAACGCTGCATGTCGTTTGGCTGGGCCAGATCAATTCAGTCTCGGTATTCGGAATGTGTGTCGGGGATGTATTCGACAATGCTTTGATAACCATAAACAATGCGAATGAAAGTATCTGGAAGGCGATTCATGAATTCGGATACTATAAAGCAGACGTGAATTTCGACGGATTCGTTACGATTCCGCAGATTTCCTCTTCGGACGGAAAACTTTATCCGGACCCGGCAGGAGCGGAACGGGACGATATGTCTAAAATTTATAACAACCGGGATAAATTTTCGGAGATAATAAATTAGCATATATTTTGAAAAATGTGTTAATGTTAGTAAATTTGCAAGAAAATGTCAATATTTTATAATATTTCCCATAATTATGGTAAAAATAATAATTGCAATCCTATTGCTGATTGTTTGGTTACAACCGGCAATAGGTAATGATGTTCGTATCCGGGGCGAGGCGAAAGTTCAGGCTATTACGGAGAATACGGCATTGATTACGTTCCCGTTGTCCTGGGAGCATTCCTGGCGGGAAAGTGAGAGTTGGGATGCCGTGTATTTATTCGTAAAGTACCGGCGGGTAGGAGTGAATGAGCCGTGGCATCATGCTTATCTGAAAGAGGACGGACACCGGGTGACGGGGGGAGGAAATGTCCCGGCGATGGAATTTTTGCCGGTAAAAACGGAGAACATCAATTTGTTGCGGATGGACGTCATATATGCCGGAAATTATCAGCCGACACAGATTACATCCAAGCAGGAGGTAGCGGGGGTATTTTTATTCCGGCGTACACCCGGAAACGGGAATCTGAACATTCCCCGGGTGTCTTTGGAATGGGATTTCAAGCAGGGGGATTTGAATCTGTATTATGATGTAACGGTAGAGGATATCCGTCAGGGGAAAATAGAGGTTTCCGTACAGGCGGTAGAAATGGTGTATGTTCCTAACGGGCCTTATTACCTGGGGGACCGGATTTCTCCTTATTCTTTCGTTTCCGAGGAATGCAACTCTGCTTTTTATGTAAATACGGACGATGAGGTAAAGGTGCATATTATGGGAGCGACGGCAGACAGGGGAGTACTGAACAGATGGGTGGTGCCGGATTTGTATCCGACGGGCTATACCGGATTTTATACGATGAAGTATGAGGTGTCGCAGGAACAGTATGTGAATTTCCTGAACCGGATTACCTATACCGATCAGAAAAAACGCATCGGAAACGACCTGGACAATCTGGCTCCGGGGCAATTTGCTTTCGGAAAAAAAGATGTGCCGAATTACCGGAACGGCATCATTTTGCAGGAACGGTTCCGTACTCACGATACGGCCGTTATCTTCGGTTTCGATCTGAACGGAAACGATCCGATCAATTCGGATGCCGACGGAAAAAGTGTGGCCTGTAATTACCTGACGCCCGATGATGTCCGGGCTTATTGCGATTGGGCGGGTTTGCGTCCGCACAGTGAAATGGAATATGAAAAAGGATGTCGTCAACGGAATCCGGCTATTGGGGCCAATGACCGCTCTTTTGCGTGGGGCACGCCTAATTTTGCTTCTTTGCAGGCCTGGAATATTTCGACCGTGAAAAATGACAATGCGGAAGACGAGGAAGTATTGATCGCCAATGCTGCCAATACCGGTCGTATGAACGGTCCGAAAGTGCATAATCTCGGGCCGGTCAGATGCGGGGCTTTTGCGACGGAGACTTCCGATATCTATAAAGCCGGTGCTTCCAAGTGGGGAATTATGGAAATGACGGGGAATTTAGCCGAGATTTACTACAATGCCCGGCAGGGAAAAAATTTCAACGGGGAAGTTTTCGGGGATGGGAATATATGGTCGTCTGTGGCTTCCTGGCGGACGGATACGGTGGTACATGTTTATGGAATATTTGATGTCGGACAGGGAAATTATACGGTGATTGCTTCCAAAAGTCTTCCGATGCAGACCATCAATAAAAAAGGCAACCGGATGACAACCATCGTCCGGCAGGCGAAATCCGGATATTGCGGAAGTTATTGGGGGTGTGAGATTGTGATAGACGAAGATGTAACGATTCCCTGGCCGGTAATGGACTGGCCGGCTGCGAAAGAAAACTTTATCCTGAAAGGCGGTTCTTTTGCTTCGGAGGCTTTAGGCGCAGGCAGTTCTTTGCTGGTGGGCGACAATATGGCGGTGTCGTATCGTGGAGATACGGTATATGCCAGGGCTTTGCCGGATGAATTGCGTTATGCTTATTCCGGTTTCCGGGGAGGACGCAGTGTGCCGATGAAATCGATCCTTACCGGAAAGATTGAGGGACAGGGAGGCAGAAACCCCGATACGGCCCTTATATGTGCCGCTCAGCCGTATGCGATTACGGAAGTTGAGCCGGGAGACGATACCCCGGCTTCTACCGTTTATTTGTGGGAAATGAACGATGAGGGAGCAGGCTGGGAGGCTTTGCCCAACAGCAATACCCAGAACTGGACTCTGAATACCTGCCTGATCGATGAGACATTGTATCACACTTATAAATTCCGGCGGCAAAGTATTGCTTCACATGCCGAGTCATACGGGAACGAGGTAACGGTAGTCGTACCGGGCTATGTCATTAACGGAGGGAACAGCTATATGGAGATGAACCCGTATGTTTCTTCGGTTACTTTACAGACGGACCTGGGAATTGCCGGAGATGTAAAAGTGGAATGGAGGTTGGAGTCGAAGAGTACGTGGCATTTGTTGTCCAATCAGATAGGAGTAACGAAAGATATCGTGACGGTTAACCGGACCGATCTGACTTCCGAGATTCCTTTGAATGACGGTGGTGCCTGTAAAGTGCGGGTAACCGTGACATTGGGGGCCTGTACGTTTGAAAAAATCCTGGATTTGGCGGTTCGGGTGGCCGGATTGGCTTGTCCGGCTACAGTAACGGATAATGACGGAAATTCCTATGCTGTAGCACAACAACCGGACGGACGTTGCTGGATGATGGTGAATTCGAAGGTGTTTGTAAACGGTGCTTCTACCGGAGGATTGTATACGTGGAAGCAGATACAGGCCAACGGAGATAATTTGTGCCCGCCGGGATTTGCTATTCCGACGAAGCAGATGTGGGATGTGCTGTGGCGTTTTTATGCGACACAGGGAGAATCTCCGTGCGGCGATCCGGCTACACAGGATTATGTAAGTGACGCAGATCCATGCAGTACTGGGTATAATCCGGGCTTGTATGCACCGGGACTCGATAATTTTATGGCAGCGATGGGCGTACCTCCTGCCGACGGTAATTTAGGTGGCTGGTGGCTGAAGGATTTGAACGGTTGGTATGTTAATATCAGCTACGATACGACGGATCCTTATTTTAGTGTTATGTCTTTCGAACCGGATGCGACCGTAGGAAATCCGCTGGCTACGGAAGGAAAACACCCGATACGTTGTTATAAAAAGTAAGAAAATAAATTATATTGCGTATGAGACGCTTTTTAGTGTGCATTGTTTTGCTGTTGACAGGCTATATGGCTGCCGGACAGATATACACCGGAGGAAAAGGGGACGGAGCGACTATGTCGTGTGTACCTCCGGTGGTAAAAACGTTAAGTGCTACGGAAATTACCTGTGTCAGCGATACGATTCTATTGGTCGTACATGCCACGGGCACCAATCTGCAATACAAATGGCAGAAGCTGGGTGCTAATTTCTTTACGGATTTGACAGATGCGTCCAGGTATTTAGGATTGGGGACCGATTCCTTGCGGATATTGAATCCGACCAGTGCCACCGATTCCGGACGTTATCGCTGTCTGGTGGTGAATAGTTGTGATTCGGATACCAGTGAGGTATTCCATATCGATCTCAACCGGGCGCCCTGGCTGACGAATCCGATGGCGGCTCACGAATATTTACAATATGCCTGTATCAATACCGGTTCCGTACAATTGGTACCCAGTTTTGCTGCAGAGAAAAACGATATTCAATATGCCTGGAAAAGGATAGATACGTTAAGCGGAAGAACGACGATATTGCCCGATACGACCCGGGATCTGACCGTTAAGCTGACACCTCCCGCCGAAGATGTGGAAGGGCTGTATGTGGTATCGGCCTATAACGAATGCGGTATCGTTTCGGATTCGGTCTTTTTGCCGGTATACGATATTCCTCAGGTCATCTGGGATAATGTTGTTGTCGACGGGGTGTTGACGACCTGTGAATACGAACGCCTGGAACTGAGGGCTAAAATTACAGGAGGCGGATCTTATACCTGCTATTTGGAGAAGTTATATAAAGATTGGAGTACGGGAGAATGGAGGGTACAGAATTCCAAATTGCTGCCTTCTTCCTCTATTTTTATCAACGGGGTGCTGATGTCGGATGCCGGTTATTACCGTTGGGCGATTTCCAACCAATGTTCGGATGAAGATTCCTACAGTGAGATCATCGAATTGAAAGTAGAAAAAAAGCCCAGTTTTATCCGGCCGGTGAGTGAAGTGTATGTATTTCCGGATACGACGGTCTGTGAGGGGAGTACGCTTGTAATGACCTGTACGGCCAGCGGTTCGGCAAACCAGTATTACTGGACGAAAGACGGAGTACGTATTCCGGAATCCGAAGGCAATGTGCTTCGTCTGGAGAATATTCAGGAAAGCGATGCCGGTAATTATTTCTGTGTCGCTTATAATAATTGTATCGAAAAGGAGACATCCAGACCGATTCGGGTAAAAGTGACTTTACGTCCGCGTTTCGACCGGGATCCTTTTTTGAAAAAACGGGCTTGTGTGGGAGATTCCATTACCTATTTCGGTGTGGAACCCGATCTGACAACCGATAGTTTGCGCTGGTATTTCAACCGGTTGCCTTTGTATGATAACGGGCATTATGAAAATACGACTTCGGAGGATTTCGATATTCTTCATATCGGAGAGAGTGATCTGGGACTCTATCAGGTGAAGGCCTATAACCAGTGCGGGGGTACTCTGAGTGAGCCTGTGCGTCTGGAAAATCTGGCGATTCCGGTCAGCTTTAAAAAGGGTGTCGGAGGATACAACATGCTTTTGTGTGCCGGAATGGAACAAAAACTTTCGGTAGCGACGACGGGTACGACTCCCATCCATTACCGGTGGGTACTTAACGAACATACATACGAATCGGATACCAATTTCGTAGAAGTGAAGGGCCAGGATGTGACGGAACGGAATAAATACAAGGTATATGCTTATAACGTATGTAATGCGGCCTTGGACAGCGGTTGGGTGGATGTAGAGGTTTTCGAGCATTATAAATTCACCGGAGAGGGGGAATACTGTGCCGGGCATACGCCGACGGGAAATTTGACCTTAGCCGGTTCTTCCGATACGTTAACTTATTCACTATACCGGGATTACGGTATTTTTGTCAAGGAATTGAAAGGTACGGGCGATTCCCTGAAATTCGAGAATATGGCGGGTGGTATATACTACATTATGGCCACGAA
Source organism: Culturomica massiliensis (assembly GCF_900091655.1). Classification (NCBI taxonomy): domain Bacteria; kingdom Pseudomonadati; phylum Bacteroidota; class Bacteroidia; order Bacteroidales; family Odoribacteraceae; genus Culturomica; species Culturomica massiliensis. The sequence continues at coordinate 2,474,374 of NZ_LT594621.1, read as the reverse complement.
CCCCAAAACCGAATGTTCCCAGGAAATGAACGGACGGCCTTATATCGACGAATGGCCTTCGCCCAAGGCCCCGAACTTTTTTATTTCCTCTTACTATTGTATGGGAAACAGCGGTGCCACCCTGGTATTGGGAGAATGGGAAAACGATGTGCAGTATCAGTTGGAACGCAATCAGGGAAGCGGCTTCCAGAATGTGCCTTATACGACATTTACGGGAGGTGTACGCATCTTTGCCGTTCCGGAATTGAATTCGCCTCCCGACGGGGAGCCTCGTATTTATGAAAATATGGATTACGGGCGTTACCGGGTCGTGGCTACCGGTGTCAACGGTTGTACGACGACCATTACGCTCGAAGATTCCGTGTATATGTTGCCTCCTCCTTCCATTCATAAGTTGTCGGCTCTGCACGGAGATACTGTAAATTGCAACATCAAGCTTGCCGACGGTACGATCTATACGGAATTTACCGAGTTGCAGGTTGACCGTTTTATGGAAGGGGCGACTTATACCTTGTATAAGAATGGGGTACCGGATCCGGACAAAGAACCCGACCGTACCTCTCCCATCGGCTGGTCGCATATCGGCGAAGGGGAATATGAGGTGCATGTGGAGACACGTGAAGGTTGTACGGGAACGACCAATAAGGTCCGGATACGCAATGTGGATGCTCCCAAGGAGCAGACACTTTCGGCCAGCGGCAGCCTGTGTGCCGAGCTGGATACGGACGGGGATACCAAAACATTGACGATAGATGCGACGGAGCCGGGGGTAACTTACGAAGTATATCGTCAGGATCCGGCAAAGTTGTGGTATAAATTTATCGGTGACGGTAATCCGAAGGATATTATTATTCCGAATCAGCGGGCGACTTTTTATGCCAAGGCGATCGACCCGACGGGTATGTGCAGTACTTCTTTTTCCAAGGATATTACTGTCAAAGCCAGTAATTTCCAGGTGTCGACCAATCCGGCGGATATTTATCTGGACGCTAAAGGATTGACGACCTGGCTGCATGTCGATATTACCGGAAATTATGTACAGCCGCTGGAAGTACAGTGGGAGAAAGAGTCGGAATTGCAGCAGACGGGAGTGATTTCTTTACCCAATACGACAGTGCACAAACAATATTATTGGCCGTTCTGTCCTTGTGCAGCCAAGCATGATTCCTATGGATCGGATTGGGTGCATCGGTATTCCCACGGTCCGAACTGTACACTGACGAATTGCCCGTACCTGTACCATGCTTACAATCCCGCCGCACACGGTTGTGTTTATATGGGAACGGAGTGGAATACGTATACGGTGGCCGGTTATGCCCGTAGGGGAAAATGGTACGACCTGTACTATTGCCGGGATCAGGTGACGGATGATGCCGGACAGGAGTGGTATGAGAACGATAAGAGCAATCCGTTCCGCAACCGGCTGACGACACCGGTGAACGAAGACCGTACTTATAAAGTGACGGTAACCGACGGAGCCGGGTGTGTACACAGCGATGACGTAACCGTCCGGGTGATCGGCGGTAAATTACGGGCGGAAATTCTTTTTTCCGACATACACAAGCATTACGAATATCCGTTCTGTCCTTGTGTCGCCCAGCATACAGGCTACCATTACTGTTCGCGGAATTGTAATTCCGAAAACTGTATCCGTCAGTACCATGCCCACAAACACGAGGGGTGTATCAAGCGGAAGACGGAATATATCGAATACCGGGGACGCTACCAGAAATATTACGACCTGTGGTATTGCTGTACCAATCTCGAAGCAACCGATACCATTGTGTATAAGAACGACGAATTGTTTTTCTGTTCGGATGCCAAAGGAGGAGATTATGTGTACGAGAAAAACTGGTCGTTCGACGCTCCCGGATATGCCGATGCTTCATGGGGCGGAATGAAGGGGGATACCGTGATGTTTACCGCCAAGCAATCGGGCTGGCTGCGTCTGCGTGTTACGAGTATGGGACAGGAAGTGCGTGACAGTATCTGGATTGAGGTATACCGCCGTCCGTTTACCGCCTATATACAGGACGGGAACGGACAGGACCGTATCGATTCTTTGTATCTGTGTAAAGGAGAAGAAACGAAACTATACGCCTATACCGCGGGAGGAGACGGGGATGTAACGACAACCCAATGGTGGGGAGACGGTTTTACCGGTCCGAATACCGGTTGGTGGATTTTTACGCCGGAAAGAAGCGGCTGGTTCTTCCTGACGGCCCGCAACGACGATGTGGTGATTACCGACAGCGTTTATATTCTGTTGCGGGAAAGTCCCGGCACACCCGAGGTCGAAGATCCGGGAGCGCGTTGTGTTTTGCCGGGACAGAGCGAGACCATTAAAGTGCTTAGTCCGACAACGGCGGGAGTCAATTATGTGCTGGAATACAGTGTGGACAACGGCGGTTCTTTTGTCGAAAAAGACCGGTATAATAATTCCAGAGGGGGAGCCATTCCGTTCCGGGTGGAGTCGCCTGTCAGGGATGCCGGAGTCTACCGGGTAAAGGCCGAGAGTGTTGCCGGCGATCATCATTGCTCCACTTATTCCGAGCCGATCGAATTTATTGCGCCGCCTTCTCACGATGAGCTTACTTCTTTGAAATATTGTGACGGAAAGCAACTGGTGTTGCAGTTGAACTCGACGTCGACGGATATGTCTTACTCTATTTTGTCGAACAGAAACATCTGTTTCGAGACGATCCATGCACCTAACGATTATTTCCACAAACAGTTCGGAGCCGGTACGTATAAATTCGTATATACCCGTAACGGTCATTATCCGTTCGAGAACGGATTGACAAAATCCTGTTCGGATACGGTCGATATCGAAATACGTAAAGTCGTTCCTCCGGCGCAGGTAGACGCTGTTGTCAACAACGGATTGGGAGCCTGTGAGGGACAGAATGCGACACTTGCTTTGTCGCCGACCGAAAGAGATGTGACTTATTTCCTGGAGGCTCCGAACGGAGAGCGTACGGAGTTGTTTACCGGAAACGGGGGCGTGGCTGAAACGGTGCTTTCGGCCAGACCTTACGGCACCTATCAGGTGAAGGCCGAACGGGAAGGCTGTCCGACACTGGTGAATTGGTTTACTTTCAACCGGAATCCGAAGCCGGTGGTTCAGCCGGATGTATATTATTGCTATCCTTATGGCAGATTGAGTCTGGGCGAAGGAAGCGATCTGACCTATACCGGTCTGGAAGCGGGAGTGACCTATATATTGCAACGGGAGGGCATTTCTTTCGATACGATTGTCGGACCGGGCACCAAAACCTTTCAGGGAATACAGAATGGAAAATATACGGTGCTTGCCCAAAATGACGAGACGAATTGTTTCTCGACGACGGATTTTGAGGTAAAAGCCGAAGAAGCTCCGAAGGAATTTACCCTGTACGCCGATTGTGCACAGGAGAAAAATATCACCCTTCGCTCGAGCGAGAGAGGAGTACGTTATACCTTGTACAGAGATAACGAGGTTGTTGCGACAATGGCCGGTACGGGAGATACCCTGAAATTCGGAGTTTACAATACGACCGGCGTATATACGGTGAAGGCTGAAAATACAACGACGAATTGTAAGGCTGATATGAACGGCAATGTGCAGATTACAGAACTCGATATCTGCGATCTGGTACAACAGCGGCCCACCTGTACTGCGGCTACGGTAACCGATTTGATCTATCCTTGCAGCAGTAAGGGTTGGTCCTATTACCTGAAAGACGTCACCACTACCGATACCTTGATGAGTGACGTGCTTGCGGGTACCGGCTCTGCGATCAGCTGGTCGTCGGTGGGGCCCCGGATGATCAAGCCATATGTTTCCGGCAGGGTGACCAAGAATTCCCGGTATATTTTATGGGGACGGGATGTGTGTGGCGATATTCCTTTGGATACGATCGAGGTCGGTGTAACAAAGCCCGGTTCCGGTGTGCTTTCCATGGAAAATGTCACTTCTTTGGACAATGTTCCGGCAGAATCCTGTATCAACGAGTGGGAAAATATTTACCTCTCCCAGGTGAAGGCGGATAATAAATATGTATTGATCGGTTTGATGGATGGCGGGTACCGGGATTCGCTGACGTCTTATACCGCTACGGAAGATAACAATACGGACCGGATTTTCCTGGGGGCATACAAGGCTTACGATGCTTATGTGCTGGATATGGATCACAAGGGATGTATTTCCAGTTCCCGGATCAACGTCAATTACAAACCGATGCCCCAGTTATCGGGTTTGGACGGAACAAGCATCTGCGGTAACGAAGGGCAACTGGAGGTGAGTCTGGTCGGGAAATTACCGAATCAGAATTATTACCTCTACATTGATTCGAAAGCAGAGGCGCTGGATACGTTGTCGGCTTCGGAAAGTGATATACAGTTCAGGCCCCAGACCGAACCGGGACGTTATTGGGTGATCGTAGACAATATCGATCCGGTGAGTAAAGCCCGTTTCTGCCGGGATACCATGTATCCTTCATACGCTATCGGGCAGGCCCCGCAGGCATTCGATATTACCCGTTATCCGGAACTCGACGGCGGAAATATTTACCTCTGTAAGGGAGATACGGCGACGATTTCTCTGGGTAGAACCGAAAAGGCTGTAGAATATGCCTTGTTCCGGGACGGCGTGGAGGTGTCTCCGATGCGGCAGTACCGTGTCGATGGCGGTGAGATTACGTTTAGCGTACGCGAAGCCGGGGTATACTCCGTGGTCGGCTTTTTAGGAGCCTGTACACAGGAGATGAATAATAAGATTACGGTGTATATGGATACTTTGCCGAAATTGCAGCTTTACGATACCTATTATTATTGTAAGGGTGCAGAGACGGGGGCTAAGATCGAAGTACTCGGAGCACCGTACAAATGTGTCTTTGAGTTGAGGGACGGAGGACTCGGAACGGATCCTATTGAGCGGGATACGGTACAGCGGTATTGGGGAGACGGTATCAGCGATACGATTTCTTTCAATCACCTGTGTCCGGCCGGTGAGCAGTATTCATACGTGCTGACTTTCCAGACAAAAGGAGGATGCCGCGGGCATCATTATTTCGATGTCGAGGAGGTCGAACCTCCCACGAAGTTCGAGGCCATCAGTACGGGAGATGCCGTGTGTGAAGCCGAATGTACCCGTTTCGGTATTGCCGGCGACCAATACAATGTCGAATATTCATTGATGAAGGTCGATCCGGACGGAGATTACGAATACAACGACAATTATATTGTCGGCTGGGGAGACCGCGATACGTTGTGGTTCCCGTACCCGGTTTGTGAGCGGGGAGAATTCTATGTAAATGCGACCTTCTATACCCGCCCGCAATGCAGCAGCCGTTTGAAAGTAAACGGTGTAGATACGGTATTTCTGGCCGAGGTAGATACGATACGGGAATGTAGCCTCAGGGATTATGAAGTACATTACTGCTCGGAAACTGCTGTCGGAGGAACAATTACGCTGTTGAATGCCCAGGCGGGTATCGAATACCGGTTGTGTAAGGATGGTGTCGATCCGGTTGTGGTCGGGGATTACCTGAAACAGGTATGTACCGTTGAAGGGGAAACGCTCGAATGGACGGATGTGGCTGCCGGAGAAATTTGTAAGGGCGAGGATTTCGACAACGGAACATTATACAGAATATGGGCCTATAACCCGGCAACCCGTTGCTCCAAATGGATGGAGGCACCGGTGTTGGTTATCGGAGACAAACGGCCGGAGGTTTCGGCAATGACGGCTCCTTATTATGAATTCTGTGACGGAGAGGGTGTATTGCTGAAAACCCGGGCTACCGGATGCGGTTTAAGTTATGAATGGTTCCGGGTGGGTACTTCCGGTAATATTGCAGTGGGAAGAGATGCCGACCTGGAAATCGGACAAACGGGAAGTTACTATTGTAATATTACCAATACATGCGGTACTTTCCGCAGCGAGCCGAACATAGTGCTTTATGTAAAAGATGAGACCGTCATGACTCCGATGGGTGTCAAAACCCTTTGTGAGGGTACGCCGGGATTGATTTTCAGTGAGTTCGAAAATGTTAATGACGGAGATTACATCTGGTACCGGGCAGAAAAACCGGATGCCGTACTCAGTACGCATCCCTGGCTGGAATTTGAGAACGTAACTCATACCGACGAAGGGTATTATGTTTGTGTCGGCGGAGATATGAAAAAAGGATATTGTAATGTGTATGCCGATACGGTGTTTGTGAAAGTATCCAATCATGTGGACAGTGCCCGCATACAATTGAAGCGGGATACTCTGTGCTGGGGAACGACAAAATCCATGAGTGTGGATTTGCCCGGTTACAATATACAATGGTATTTTAACGGAGAGGCGATACCCGGTGCGACAGCCAGAGCGTACAGCAAGACCTTCTATACAACTGATGCCGGGCGTTATGCGGTGAAGATCAGCAGCGGTTGCGGAGAACGGGATTTGATTCCGGCCTACGACATTGTTGTGGATACGGTCATCGATCACATCTGGCATACGGACGATCAGAACCTTTGTACGGATGGTCCGCTTTACCTCGAAGTACGTACTTCTCCGATGTCCGGAGTCAATTATGTATGGCAGCAGATTATCGCCGGAGAACCGAAAACGGTGATCGGAAACAGCGCCGGTATAAAGGTGGATGTACCGAAGGATGTGGCCCATGTTACTTACCGGGTGTTCTATTACAATACCTGTAACGATTATGCAAGCAGTGCTTATCAGGATGTGGAGGTCAATGTGGCAGTCAGCATTAAAGCGACGACGCCCTGGCCGGAAGAAATGACTTTCTGCGAAGGTTCGGGAGGTTCGTCGGCGGATCGAACCCTGACGGCTACGATGACCGGTACCACCGTTCACGAGTATGTCTGGATTTTTAATCCGGCAGGTACCGCGGAGACGGATACCGTTGCCCGGGGAAAAACGGTGAATTCCTACACGATTCCCGATAATAAGGATGCTTCCGGGCTCTATACCTGTATGATGACGACCGATTGCGGACGGATGCGCTATGACTACAGTTGCTGGGTACGTATCAATACTCCGGCTTCGATTGTAACCGATTTGGCGGCTACTGCCGGTAAGATGTGTGAAGGAAGTTTGTATACGCCTTCCATTACGGCGACAGGTAGTGATCTGCAATTCCGCTGGATACTGTGCCATAAAGACGGGACAGTGGATACCGTGGCGCGGGGGATCGGCTACGAATGGGAAGATACCCATATGTTGTCGTTGGTAACGGAAGAGCGGTATGCCGGAGATACCTTGAAGTGTATCGTGTATAACAATTGCGGCTTGGATGAGTCCACTCCGGTGATCCTGGAGATCGAAGGACGGCACAACATAGATGTGGAACCGGAAACGTGGGTATGTTATGATTCCCTGGCGACGGTACATGTCAAATTAATGGACGGACACGGTGCTCCTTATGTATCCGGCGCCTGGAGTTATGAGCTTTGCCGGGAGGATTACAACCCGATCGACCGGGATGTTGAGGCCGGTAGGGCTGTGGATACCGTTACCCGTTTGCAGCCCGGAAACTATGCTGTGAAGAACCTGACGGACGGCGTATGTGATTACAAAGACCAGGAAATGGCCGTCTTTACGATAAGCGAACGGACGAAGGCTACGGCTCAGATGTCTTTGCCGAACGGGAAACGGGACACAACCTTGTGTGCCCAGGCCGACTTGCCGATTTATGTGAAGATAGCCGGAGGCACCGGACCGTTTGAAGTAACCATCTGGCAGAAAAAGACCGGAGAGGCGAATTGGTCGGTGTTCAACGAATGGATCAATGTCAATCCGTTCTATATAGAGGCTGCCGAAGCACATGCCGGCTATGTATACAATATTCCGGTGGTAAATCCGGCCCGCTTTATGGTAACGGTCCGCGACCTGAACGGTGGCGACGGAATAGACGGGGCTTGCGAGGTATTTATCGACTCCGGAACGGAGATCATCGATGTAAATATCGTACCCAAATCGAATGTGAACTGGGGCATGCCGGTCGGACGTACCGATTACGGAGAGTGTGAGTTACCGATTAACCTGAACACCATTCTCAATCCCTCGGTGGCCAACGGTATATACCATATTACCAAGTTGCAACCCGGAGGAAGTGAGGATATTACTTTTGACCGTAATTGGAACTCTCCGTTTATTTTACAGACGGACGGTCCGGGGCGTTATCAGGTAACTTATTCTACGGGAGGCATCTGTGATGAGGTAACCAATTCGAAAATTATCTTTGTGATCGATTCGTTGCCGAAGGCTCATTTTATACCGAAAGATACGATTATCTGTACGGGAAATATGCCGCCGAGGGTGTATGTTGAAATGCGGGGAGCAGAACCGATGGATTATATCCGTGTGGAATCGAGCCGTCTGAGACGGGACGGAACGGTAGAGCCGTTTACGCGGCCGGGTTGGGAAGCCGGTACTCCGGTGGGGACAACCATCAGTTATCCGAGACAGGAAGTACCGTTCTACATCGTCAATACCGATTCGATCGTGCGCTATGTGCTGAAGGAACTGAAAGACCGTCACGGATGTGCTATGGCTGCGGGACCGGAAATTTCGACCTCGCTGACAATTGCCCAATTGCCGCGGGTGACCGTGGAAGGTTCCAACCAGGCATATGACAACGGCTTCTGGAATTCCGTATTGCAGGAATACAGTATAGCGACGGGAGATAGCGTGCGCTTCCGCATCCGGATGACGTCCGGAACGGCACCCTGGACCTTGACGGTGACTTACGGCAATTCCTATCCGATTATGGACGGGGAGGTGACGACCTATACCGTGTATGCCAAGGATACTATTTTAATCGAGAAACGGGATGGACATTATTTGTTCAATTGTGAAGACGCTCACGGTTGTAGTCTGAACAACTTAGGGACGACACACCGGCAAATCAGTATCGAACCCGACGGCTACTTTAAGCTGGAAGGAGTGTTGTTGGGAGGTGCGGTCGATCCGACGCTGCGCGGACAATCTGTCAATGGAAGTCAATTGATGTTGACGGGGGTTATGAAATCAGATTTGATGACCTACGGATTATTGCCGACTACCGATCTGGAACCGATGGCCCTGGCGAAGAGTGCCGATTTTATCGATTGGATTTATGTGGAAGCCCGTACGCAGGATGTACTGGGTAAGTGGACAGTCGTGGCCCGGGATAGCTGTATCCTGTTGAAAAACGGTAAGGCGCTTGGCAGAGACGGTTCCAACGTTTTGAAACTACCCAAAACGGGAACGCATGGGAAGACTTTCTACATTGCCGTATTGCACCGGAATCATTTGCCGGTGATGACGGCGAATCCGATACAGTTGGGAGCCAGTCCGACGGCGCCGCAAACGGTGACCTTCTGGTACAAAGAGAATTTCTGGACCCGGGATAACGATTTGGAAAAACACGCCTGGAAAGGGATTGTGTTGCTTAACGGCGGTATAGATATCTGGGCGATGGCACCGGCTTACCTGAACATCAATCAAAAGGCCTTGCTGGTAAGTATGTCGAATCCGAATGCCTCCTTCTTCAATGCAGGAGCTCCCGGTTATAGTATTTTCGATGTGAATTTCGACGGTATTGTCGATTTCCCCGGCTATATTTCAGACTGGAGCCAGATTAACAGCTACGGCAGCAGTGAAGATGCCTGGTTGTTGTTGTTGAACCGGGATAAGTTTTCGGAAATAGAACTCGAACCTTAAACGAAGGACGGCAGGTATGAACATAAAGTATAAATTATTGCCTTAAATGTGAGTTTGAATTTACAATTTGAAGTTATGGTGCTGACAGATTGATTTGTTATCGGATTTGTTTAATCTAAAATCGTAAATCTGAAATCTACAATTCAAATGCCGGTTTAAAGCAACAGTCCGGCTTCAAAATCGGGTAGGTTAATTTTAAGAAAAAATGTAAAAAAAAGTTTTTTTACAAAAAATATATTAACTTTGTAATGTATAATATGAATGTGATGAAGGGGATTTTATGCAAGTGGTTAGGGATCAGTGTGTTCCTGCTCGTTCTTCTGTTTTGTACCCAAAAGACAGAGGCGGCTGTATATACCGATTCATTGACTTTTAAGATCGATAGCGCCAAAATCGAGGGGGATTTTTTGGAGTATTCGGTAATGTTTTGGCGGACGAATGAAAGTTGGGTCGGAGACAATGGAATACAGGATACATTATTGGGGAATACCGACCTTAATTTTTGGTTGGAAGATGTCGTGTTCGATAAGAATGTGGCACCTCAGATTGTACGTAAACATGCGGATTTGGATCTGAATACGGCGGGGGGCTTTGCGTTGATGAATATCGAAGCCCGTTATTATGCTTACCGTTTTTCCATCAAGGTCAGTCCGAAAGAAAACCCCATGAGCAATATGCGGGTGGTGTCCGTTTTATACAACCAGCCGGTAGAGTTGTGCCGGGTGCGTTTGAAGATGACGAATCCGAATCAGAATCCCGGTTTGGAATGGGATGTAAAAGCTACGGGCGGTCAATCGACGATAGGGGAGCCCCTTATCCTTGCTTTGGATGGAAATATCAGACTCAATCCTCAAAAAGACATTATACTGGTTGATAATTCCCATGTACAATGGGTATGTGAAGGCGGGGATGCCAAAATCTGGGCCAAAGGACATTCGTCCGGGGACAAACTGAAGATTGCCTGGTATATGGCCGAAGACCCGGATTGTGTGGGAGCTTACAACGGCAATCCGAACGATGCAGCTAAATTTACAAGTAATATTACCGGAAACCTGGTTTCCGGTCAAGTGCATGTAGCCGATTTCCTGAATACTTCGAAATGGGGAAAACTTCGTTACCACATTACCTGTGCCAACGACGGTTTGGAGCGGGTGGATACGCTGCATATTTTCAATGTGCCGATATCCATGGACAGTATTTATTTCCAATGTGAATTGTCGGATGCCTCTTTGTCCGGAGCGCCCCGTTATTCGACGAATACGGCAAACGGTACGGACAATCAAAAAACACAGCTTTTGGTTCGGGACAGCCTTCACGGTTGGTTCGCTTCTTCCGATCCGACGCTGCGGGACGATGGCCCTGCCGGTATCGGGGCGAGTGACCGGACCGATACGGTGATGAGATGTCCCAGTATCGGGGCCGTGGTGTCTTTCTATTTCTTCGGACCGGATTGCGATGCCGATCACCAGATAATCGGGAGTTATATGGACGTGACCTACCAATGGCAGGATGCTTTGGGAGCCAGTGATGTAGATACCTACCGCGTTTCGTCCTGGGAAAAGGTAAACGGGAAAAACGCTCCCAACGGCAAATGTTTGTATAAGGGCTCGGTTTTACTGGCACAGGAACTTACCGACAAATTGGTGTGGATCAGATCGATTTCTACCGAAGCGGGATGTAATAACGGTTCTTCTTACCGGAAATACGATACCCTGTATGTAAAAGACCTGCCCCAGGACCAGACTCTGGTGGCTACCCTGACCGATACGACCCTGTCAGCGGGAGAAAGTATGACATTAAGACCCGGTTTTGATAGCTATACGTTGAAACAACCGGCACTCGGTTCGATAAATACTTCTGCAAAGACGTATACGGCTCCTTCGGCCTCCTGTTCCGATCCGGACGGATGCCGCGATACCCTGGTCTATAAATATACCATGAATATCGGAGAAGGTACCGATTGCCAGATGGAATTCCAGCAGGTAGTGAATTTAAGTGATGTCTACTATTTGAGTTTAAAAGTTTTGTTGGAAGGAGGGTTTGCTTATAGTTCGACAAATTTGATGGTTTCTTATCCGGTAGCCTTGTTTCCTCGAGATGCCAGTGGATATTATACTTCTCCATATTGTGATCAGAAAGTGGCTGTAATGCCTTCAATTGCGACACCGACAGAAGGGGACATTACAGATTGGATATATATTCAGTTAAGAGATGTTTCTAATATTGGTAATTTGTTTGAATCTGTAGATTCAGTTTCTGCAATTGTTAGACAAGATGGGACTGTTTTTAGTTTAGATGGTAAGCCGTATGTTACTTTTAAAAATCTTGCTAAAACAAAATATCATGTTGTTGTAACACATAGAAATCATGTAGGAGTTATGTCAAAAGAACCAATAGAACTTAAAACTTCTGTAGCTTCTTTACCTGCAACTCCATTGATTGATTTTACAAACGTATCTTTAGTGTATGTATCTGATCCAACGATACCTGTTATGTATTTATTACCGGATGGACGGGCTGCTCTTTTTGTTGGAGATGTTACAGAAGATGGCTTTATAACGGTTCCTGATGCGAATGAGATTATATTTAATATGAGCAGCACTACAGGTGATGTTTATCGGCCATCTGACCTTGATTTTGATGGTGTTGTGAATGCATCTGATTACAATAGATGTTTAAATAATTTGGGGAAAAAGACTCAATATTAAAAGCGAGTATTTATGAAGAGGATACTTTTTATAATATTTTTTGTAATACAGATACTCCAAGGGGGAGCACAGACCTTTTATGGTACAGAAAATTTGCCAACGGATTGGTGTGGCTCTAAATTCGGGAATAATGAATGGGATAATACACTTGAGACTGCTATTCAAAATGTGACAGTTAATGGGGATTATCTTGAGTTTGATATTTATTTGAGCAGGATTGGTAAATGGTTTAATCAGGCATGGACATCGGAAAGGAAAAGGTTGTCTATCGTGACTCTTGCTTTTGATTATAATTATAATGTTTTAAGTACGAATAAATCAGATTTTACTTATACAATAGGAGAGGAGTGGGAAGCTGATGTAGATGTTAAAAGCTGTGGTTTGGAAGAAGCTCCTTCATTTGGAGATCCTCATTTTTTGCAAATGAATTTTGCAAGTATGAATTATTATACATTTTCTGCTCCGGGAGAAGGTGTATTTTTTATGCATATAAAATGGAAAATAGCATCTAAATCAGGAAAAACAGGAGTAGTACTTCGTACACCAGGTCCTCCAAGATCTTCTGAAGCAACGACAGATCAAAGTGCTGCGGTATGTGTTGTTCAGACAGGAAATGCTGACATCCAACTCGGGTCAGAATCCGCTCCGGTAATAACGGATCTGGCTGTTGCTGACGCTTGTGCCGGGACGACTCAGGGAATCACGGCGACGGTTACCGGTACTTATACGGGGATTAACTGGGAATTAAAAAAGAACGGAGCAATATCGACCGATGGTACGATTACGGTCGGAGCTTCCAAAGAATTGGCTTCTGTTGCTTGGGGAACATCGGCCAGCGGCACTTATGAAATTTGCGGAACGCCTCAGTCTTCGGTAGCCGGAGCTGTACCGTTTTGTAAAAACGTAACGGTGACGGCTGCACCGGCCTTGGAGATTGCCAAGAGTACGACTGATGAATGTGTGAATACGTCTGTAACTCTGACTCCACAGCAAGTGGGCGGGGGGGCCGTCGGTTCGTTACTGAATGCCTCTTCTTATAAATGGACTAAAGATGCGAGTGCTGCCTCTTTGGCTACTTCGTTAACCTATACAACCGGTTTGACAACCACGTCTACGGTTTATCATTTTACGGCAACCACGGTAACGGGTAATTGTCCGGTGTCTGCCGATATTACCTTGCAGGGTGTAGCTGCTCCTGTCGTTTCCGGCATTTCAGCTATTGTGGCAAGCGGGGCTTCGCTGATAGACAAGAAATATTATGCCGGTGACAATATTACATTCAGTGTACCGAATAATGTCGATTATACCTATGCATGGACCATCGATGGGGTATCTGCCGGTAGCGGCAACTCCTGCCAGATCGAGAGTGCGACGGCAGCTTCTTATGTTGTAAAGGTTACCGTAACCAATAGTGCCGGTTGTTCTACCGAGCTGACGGAAACTTATACGTTATCTGCCGGTTGTGGACTTACGGTGGCTTTGCAGGATCATTTCAATCCCGGAAATCCGGTTCGGATTTGTGCGAACGGTGTTGCTCTGATAGATGCTGTGGCGACAGCTAATTGTGCCGGAGAGTCTGTGCTGTATTATGTATGGTATCAGAAACAAGCGGATAATACCTATAAAGAAGTATTGCGGGATGAAAATCCGGGGGCTTTGAAAAGTACTTTTGCAGCGACTGTGGCAGGAACATATCAGGTATGGGTATATAGTGCCAGAGGCATGATAAAGAGTGCCGATTTGCAGGTGAATGCTTCCGGATCGATTTATACCGCTGATATCGTAGAAGCCTGGGATCCGGTGTACATACCCCTGGGTGGAGGCCCTGCCGATTTGGGAGCGAATGGAAACAACATCGACAGCTATTACTGGAAACCCGAGAAATGGTTTACCGGGTCTGCCCATACGGCGCAGTTCCCGACGACTTCGGCTTTGTCGCAGGCGACGACATTCTTTGTATATGCCTCACACTCCGACGGTTGTGTGTCGATGGATAGTTCGCATGTCGTGTTGTCTGATAAGACATTGGATATAACGATACAAATAGCGGGTAATCCCGTTTGTGCCAATGGTAAAATCCGTTTGACGGCAGAAGTGTCGAACGGAAGCGGAAATTATGATTATACCTGGGCAACGAATGAATTTACAATCGGCTATCCTAATAAAAATAAGGAAATGGTTTTTGAAGCCAACAAGAGCCTGATTCCGGCAGAAGGAAAAGTGTTGACACAGACACTGTATGTAAAGGATACCGATACGGAGGTTGTGGGAACGGCTAAAGCGGTGATCAATTTATCGAACCTGGAAGATCCGAAACTGAAATTCGATCTGGTCGGTAACGCTACCTGTGAAGGAAATACCCTGAGCGTAGTTAAAACTGCCGGCCCGAATATCGCTACCTATTATTGGTTTGTGCGGGATGAATCTTTACCGAATAAACCGGTGACGATGACGACTTCGACGACTCCCGGACTGAAACTCGATAAACGGGGCGATTATACCGTATGGGTAGGAGCGAAGACAATTAATGTCAGTGGCTTGGAAGGGTGTTATTCGGATACGGTGAATGCCCGTTTACCGCTGAAAGTGAAAGGGTTCGATCTGGCATGGTCTACCCAGCCGGCGGCAACCTATGTTTCCGGTCAGGTGTTGAAAGCGGGTGCTATAGCTTCCAATTCGACGACCTCGAATGATTATACTTTCGAGTGGCTTTCTCCGGCAGGAGGAACGATGACTTCGGCTACTCAAACGACAAATCCGAATAATTTCCAACTGGAAGGGGCAGAATTGGCCCAATACGAATTTAAAGTAAAAGTGACGAACGACGGATGTCCGAAAGAATTATCCGAAATCGTAAACCGCAACGCTACCGATAACGGCTTGTTGCTGACACTGGCATCCGATCAGGTGAAATATTGTGCCGGCGGAGCTGCTATCATGAGCGCGAGGGCTACCGGAGGAAAAGCGCCGTACCGGGTGACCTGGTATAAAGCGGGCAGTGAATCTTCTCCGATCGAAGGACCGAAAGAGATGGCTATCGACGGAGGTGCCGGTTTCGACCGTTTG
This sequence comes from Culturomica massiliensis, assembly GCF_900091655.1. Classification (NCBI taxonomy): domain Bacteria; kingdom Pseudomonadati; phylum Bacteroidota; class Bacteroidia; order Bacteroidales; family Odoribacteraceae; genus Culturomica; species Culturomica massiliensis. Next base: position 2,458,900 of record NZ_LT594621.1, on the reverse strand, counting down.
ATCATTACGACTCCCTTATCCGATGGCGATAAGATTGTTGTAAAGGTAGAGGATGGAAATACAGCTTCTCCGAAAATCCGCAGGGATACGGTGACCGTAAATGTGACGGGAGCTGTTCAGGCCCCGCAGATTTCAGCCGGGGCTGACCGGACGATTGCCAGAGGTACTTCTACTTATCTGCTGGGTGAAGTGCTGGCGGAAGGCAACGGGATTACTTCCTGGACCTGGTGGGACGGAAATAATCTTGTCGCCGATGCGACAACGGCTAATCCGCAGACGAAAGCTTTGAACAGTGCTACGACTTTTTCGGCCTATGTGACCGATGCTGCCGGATGTACGAGTTTGCCGGATGAGGTGGAAATCCGTGTGACGGCAGATCCTTACGATCTGGCCGTGGATATGAACGCACCCGGCCTATTGTGTCATAACAGTAAGGTGCCGTTGTCGGCTGACGTTACTCCGGGTGACCGGGCGATAAGCAAATGGCAGTGGACCACGACCTTGGGAACTTTGTCGAATGCTGCGTTGGCAACTCCGGATTGGACGATGAACGTATCGGCCAACGGTACGGCTACTCTGATGGTATTGGTTGAAGACGGAGCGGGGGTAACGGCTGTCGATAAGGCTGTTGTGACCGTTTCGGATAAAACGGCGCCGGAATTGATTTTGGCCGGCTATAATACTGCCGGGGGTAAAAATACGCTTTGTTCGGGCAGTACGGAATTGAAAGTAACGGAGAAAAACGGAATCGCTTTGTCGGGATATGTATGGTATGCTGACGGTGCGGTCGTGGCCCGGGATGTTGATACCTATATACATGCTGTTAGCGCGACCTCTTTGGTGACGGTACGGGTGACGGCTTCGGCTGCAAGCGGCGGATGTCCTGCCAGCAATGTAGCGGAAGTGCCGTTGACGGCTTATCCGCAACCGGCTATTGCCTGGGCGGCTTCTTCGACTCCTGAATTTGTTGATGCAAATACGACGGTAAAAGTGACGGCCGAAGTGACGACGACCACAAAAGCACCTTATACCTATACCTGGAAACATATTTCTACGCCGGTCAATCCGAATGCACCGGGCTATACGGATGAAGCGAATGCTGCCGGTACACCTCCTGCTGCCAGCAGTGAGGCAAATCTGGCGGGCGGTGCTTCAGCCGATTCTCATCCCTATGATTTTCAGGTAACGGTGACCGATGGAAACGGTTGTCCGTCGGATGAAATAACCCGTTCTATCGTGGTGAACGACGGCAGCCTGTATGTAACGGTAGCACCGAAATACGGCGACTATTGTATAAACGGGGCCGGTGTGCTTACCGCATCGGTGAAAGGGGAAGGGGTAACGGCTGACAATGTTACCTACCAATGGTATAAAGATGGAATCTTGATGGCGGGAGAAACCGGTAAGGAACTGGTTGTCATGAACCCGAATGAGACGGACAAATATCATGTGGAAGTGGAATGTGGAGGAAAAACCGGTTCTACAGCGGGCGTTCCGACTCAATTGAAACAAGGTACGAATACGGCTCCTACGCTTACGGGTATCGATCTGCAGATTCCGACTGGGTCGCGTACGGCTTTGGTGGTCGATCCGAACGGTGCGGTAATCACCGAATGGCAATGGAGTCCGGAAGATAAGCTGGCCAGTGGAGAAAGTACACTATCGTCGCCTTATACGGTTGCTTTGAATGCTTCGCAGCAATATACGGTTTACGGTGTAGATCGGAACAAATGTGTCAGTGCTCCGGCTATCGTGAATGTAGATGTCATCAATGTACTGGATCCCGCCGACCGGCAGGATAATCTGATGGTGAAGGCCTGGCCGACACCGGATACGGTTTGTATCGGTAACGAATTGAATATCTATGCGACGGTTTGGTCTTCGGTAACCGGTGATAAAACCTATACCTGGATGGGCGATGATAACCTGAACGTTAAAAATACACCCGGTGTGATTTTCAATCCGACCAACCAATCGTTGCCGGCCGGTACATATACTTATGCCGTGATTGTCGAAAATGCTGTCGGTATGAAGGCTGTCGACCGGGCTATAGTAACGGTTATCGACGGTACGACACCGACGTTGACGGAACAAAATCCGGGTGACCGTTGTGCCGGAAACGATGTGGTCGTAAAACTGACCCCTTCCTCCGGAGCTGAGTATACGTGGATTGTCAACGGGGTTGTCGATGAGACGGTTACGGGTAACACCTTTACCTGGCCGGATGTAATGGATGAAACCGGGGTTCATTATAACCTGAAAGTCATAGCTAAAACCGCCGGTTATTGCCGTACGGATACATTGAAGATCGATGCGGATGTGCAACCGGGCGTGAAGTTTGAAGGTTTGCAGATTGCCGATAGCTGCGGACAGGTCATTCTCTATTCGAAGACGAAAGAAAATGCCAACTATAGCTGGAGTTTGACCGCAGGTGCGCCTTATTTGAAGACAAAGGCCGGAGGATCGGCAGATACTTGTTATGTTGTTCAGGATATGGAATTTACAACACCTTCGATGGGATATACGCTGAAGGTCGAAGTAACGCCTAACGGTGGCGGTTGTAAAGCAAGCGGCCAGTATACGGGTAAATTGTACTACAGGCCGACTGCCCGGATTGCAGGCTGGAATCCGGCAGGAGAGGCGACACCTTTGTTTTATACAATGGTGGAGAAAAACGGATCGGAAACCGTTTATCTGGATGCCGTTAACTCGCATTATACGACAACCAATTCGGATGTCGATTGGACGGCTTTACATGCTAACATTACGGCAGCCAGCAATAAACAAACGGCTACTGTCAGAAACGTGGCTGTGGACGATTCCGTTTTCCTGACTATCGCCAATAAGGAAGTAGCTACCTGCCAAAGCCGCGATACCATGCCGGTATACCTCTATCCGGAGGCACCGACTTTAAGGATCGATACGGTTGACGGTAGTTTTGTGAACGCCGGATTATATCTGGACGGCGGTAGCGGTGACAACTATACTATCTGGAGCCGGAAATGGGATCCGTATTGTCTGACCGACCGCTTTACCGGTGATCAGGTGTATAAGAAAGAGCCGGGGGCTATAAACATCACGGATAAATTGTGGAAAGAACCGGCTATGGATACATTGGAATTCTATTATGCTACAGCCGGAAGAACTATTGCAGGACGTACCTGGGATAGTCCGACGACAAGTGATACGGTTGGATATTATTTGCAAGACATAAACAAGAATACAACTTCTGGTAAAACCTCAAATAATTTAGTTCCGGTTTATTTTGATTTTACAAAAATGGGATATCCGACTTCTGGAGATTTATTGAAATTGTGGACATCTAAGTTTAGTGTTGTAAGAACGTTTAATTATAGTACTCAAGGATGGTCTGGAACAACAAATCCGGCTGGTTCGATTATTATAGGTTCATTTACAATTGTACAAGGGACTGTTATTCAGATTGAACCAAAAATAAATTGTCAGTTTATGCAGTACGGTAAGTTGCCGAGTCTTTATGATTTTTCTGTAAACAAAACAAATGCAACGAGTAAAGGGAATAATAATTTAGTCTTTTTACAACCTTCAAGAGCTGCAATGTTGATGGCTAGGGAAGTGTTAGATGAGGTTGTAGATTTGAGTACTGTACGTTATTTTGGTTTTGATAATCAGGGATGGAATGCAGCACGATATGTAACATCTACAGTATTTTTAGGTGATTTTAGTTTAATACCTTTATTGCCATTGCAAATGGAATTGAAGGCGGCATTTAATGGCAGTATTAATTGGAAGTAATATCAGCGTGATGAAAAAATGTTTATTGGTCTTCTTTTTGTGCATAATTACAGTAGGGGCTTTTGCACAATTGAATTTCACGTTTACTATTTGTAGTTCGGGCACAGATTTGACCGGAAGTTCTGTTTTGACTCAAGGGGATGTGACTTGGACTATGGAAAATAAGGGGGTAACAGTTACAAATGCAGAGTCTACTTTTTGGTTAATGGATAATCAAGGAGGCCAGGTGTTTATAATGTTTGACCCGATGACAGACATGGCTTCTAAAGGGGGGTCCCTTTCTCTCGGTGATGTCGTCAATATAACGATAAAGGTTACAAATCCGGCTCATCCTTTATATAATAAAACAACGAGTGCCTCAATTCCTATTAATTCAATGAGTTCAGATGATTATGTAATGTTCTGTGCATTGAATTTTACGGCAACGCTTCCAACAATAAATATTCCTGATTTTACAATGTGTGCAGGTGAGACAGGAAAAACGGTGATTGCTACAATCACTGATGCTCCTGCTGATATTGCTAGTTATACGATTGATTGGGGTGGAGGAATTACAACAGCAGGTGCTGTTGGTGCAACGACAACAGGAAATGTTCCTTCTTCTATAACGAGTGGTACTTATACTGCAAATTTGAAAGATGGAGGAGGAAATATAGTTGCTTCTAAGACATATAAAGTTACTGTTAATGCGGCTGCTACTATATCAATTACAGTGCCCAATACGCAAAAAGATGGGGCGGACGCTTACTATTGTAGCGGGGGATCGGATAAATCGACAGTTGTCCTTACGGCAAACGGGCCCAGCGGTTATACCTATGCCTGGGAAAAAGACGGTGCAGCTATTGCGGGTGCCGGTAGCGTTACGGCAAATCAGCCGGGTGTTTATAAGGTAAAAGGAACGCATACAACGGGTTGTCCGGGCGAGGCAACGGTTACGGTAGGTGAAAAGACGGCTCCGGCTGCTCCGGCTATTACGGCTCCGGCGAAAGCGGATGTCTGTGTGGAAGACGGAGGTTCGACGACCCTGGCTGTGACTTCCCCGAATGCCGGTTATACTTATATATGGACAGGAGCAACTGCCGGTACGCCGACCAGTTCTGCAACGGTACAACACAGTAGTGTTGCCACAAATGCAGCCGGTTCGCAATATACGGTAAAAGCCAAAGATAACTTTTGTACATCAAATTCTTCTACAGCGGCTGTTTTGAAAGGCCATAAGATCAGTGTTACCCTGGATAAAACCGGATCGATACAGGTGGCTGACGGTGTGACGCAGACTTTGACGGCAACCCCGACGACAACGCCGGCGACCGGTACCGTAGATGCTACGACCTGGAACTGGACTTCTACCGGAGCGGCAATCGCTTCCGGGCAGGGAACGGGCAGTATTACGACCGACCCGATCCATGCGACGTCTACCTATAAGGTGACTGTAAAAGACCAGTACGGATGTCCTGCTACCAGTGCAACAACAACCTTTACGATCAAGGCCGGTACGACCTGGGACATTACATTGGCCGATGCCAAGGCTTGTGCAGGAACTCAGATCAATTTGGCCCCCACGACGACTGCCGGTGTAACTTTGCCGGCTCCGGTTACTTATGCGTGGTCTTCTTCCGACGGGTTGACATTTACGAGTACGAATACATTAAATACTTCTGTTCCGACGACAATGGCGCCGGGAACTTACAAAGCGAAGATTAAAATCACGGACGGTAACGGCGTTTCCAAGGAAAAAGAGGTAACGGTTAAGGTATACGGTAAACCGACTTTGACGGATGTTACGGTTACTTCTACAGAGGTTTGTAAAGGAGATGCCGTGGAATTGTCAGCTAACGGCGGTGCTGCTTCGACAACGGTGATCGATAATTCGGCAGTATTGACGTATAACTGGACGGGGGCTACGAAAAAGGCCGACCAAACGAAAGCTTCGGCAACATTAAAGGCCGGCGACAATCTGTATGAAGTACAAATCGTCGATGGTAACAATTGTAAAAGTGAAAAAAGAAGTGTCACTTATGTCGGACATGAAGTAACGGTTATTGCTTCGCTGAACGGAAGTACTTCTTCTCCGGTGAGTGTACCTTACGGTTCGGCGGGAGCGTTGGATTGTACGCCGAGTTTCAATCCGGGCACAGGAGCCGCCGCCGGGCATGCGGATACTTACGAGTGGGTAAAAGCGACGGGTACAGCCGGTATTGACGGTGTAAATACGAATAAAACCGCGACGACGGAAGCTTTGACATCGGCCGGTTCTTTTAAAGTGACGGTTACCGATCAGTTCGGTTGCCCGGGTACGGGTACGATCAATTATACGACTACCGGCGGTGCGTTGACCGTTTTATTGAATCCGGCATACATTTGCGCCGGTTCGGATACTCCATTGTCCTGTACTCCCGGTGGAGGAACGGGGGGAGTTATTACTTACGAATGGATTGCTGTGAACGGCGATGTGACGTTTGACGATCCGAGTGCTGTTCAGCCGAAACTGGCAGCGGCAACCCTACCGGGTGTATATAAAGTAAAAGTGAAGATTAAACAGGGAGCTCAGACTGTAGAGTCGGCCGTTGTGGATATTACGGTCGGTGCACAGCCCAAGCTCGCTACGATCGGAATATTCCAGAACGGCAACCTGATTCCGGACGACGGAACTTCCGTATTGCCGGGTAGTAAGGTGTCGGTAGTGGCAACGGGGACAAACCTGCCTGCCGGTACTGTTTACGACTGGACTCCGCCGGCTTTGGTAGAGTCTGTTTCAGCCGATCAACTGACGGCAGAGAGTGTGGCGTTGTCGAGAAGTGCTTCGACGTGCTTTAAACTGACGGTGACGAATGCTGACGGGAAATGTCCGGATTATAAAGAGGCTTGTGTGCCGGTAGCCGGTACGGAATTCGTACTGGATATCCCGGATGCTTCGGTCTGTTTCGGAATGCCGTTGAATGTGACTTCTGTCGGAAATATAACCGGAGGTGTGAAACCGTATGTCCGTTATACCTGGACGTGTGCCGATCCGAATTTCAATTTCACCGAATCAGCCGATCATCAGTATATTACAGTGGCAGCTACGACTCCGGTCGGCACCTATACCGTGCATCTGGAAGTTGAAGATACCAAAGGCAATGTCGTTGCCGATGATTTTACGGTAACGGTGGCTGCTGTTCCTGTGTTTACTGCCGTGCCGGCTTCCCCGCAAACGGCGAAAGTGGGTACGACCGTGAATTTGTCGGCTACGGTAAATCCGGGTACGGCTACGGTAAACTGGATCCCGGGAGGTCCGGTACAGGGAGCACAAACCGGCGGTACGGGCTATGCCCAGATTACGGCAGGACAATTTACGGCTGCAGGGGCTTATAATTACAGAGTGGAGGCGGCCCTCGGCACTTGTAGTATAGATTCGGTTATTGTGATCAATGTACAGGAAAAAGTGGATGATATTGTTATTGTTGCGGCTGATGCAGAGGCTTGTGAGGGAGACGGAGATATCCGGCTGAGCGCTTCGGCAACGGGCGGATCGGGTAGTCTTTCTTACCGCTGGGAGGTACTTAGCGGAGATATCGTGTTGTCCAGTTCTACCGGACAGACGACGACGGTGCAATCTGCATCCGTCGGTTCACACCGGGTAAGGATACATGTGACGGATAATTCGGCCACCGATCCCGCACCGGCACAGTATAAGGATATTCTTGTTACCATATATGGCAAGCCGACGATTACTTCGATTGCGGTAGATAATGTAACGAGCGGTGCTTCCAATGTAACGGTGGTGGATTTCGGAGACGAGTTGAAACTGACCGGTACGGTTGATCCGACCAATGCAACCTGCGCCTGGACGGACGACCGGGGAGCTTTGCTTTCTCCGAACGGTAATCCGGTATATACCAAGCCGATGACGGATAATACGCGTTTTACCCTTAAGTTGACGAACAACAATGGATGTTCGGTGAGCCAGGATGTAAGCGTGACGGTAAAACAACCGGAAAACGGGGCTTTGCTGCGTCTGGAACTGGCGAAAGAGTGTGCCGAATCGGGCCGGGATATGGTACTGACAATGACAGCGACGGGAGGTACGACCTATTCCTTCCATTTGAGGAATAATGCCGGTCTGGATGTACTTTTCGAAGGAACGGGTCCCTGGACCTACAATATTCCGTTGAGCGGTCAGGATACTTATTTTGCACAGAACTTCCAGGCTTTTAAAAACGGGGTGGAAATTTTACCGACCTACGTACAGCCTGAAAATCTGGAAGCTTTGTTCTATACGACTCCGGTTATTACGATAGCCGGCGGAAATACGAAGACTGTTTGCGAGGGTAATGCTTTGACCTTGTCGGCTTCCGCCCAATTGGGAAATACGGTTTTCGAATGGGATGATCCGAATGTCGTGAACGGGCGGCCTTTCTTCCCGACGACATCGGGTACCTATACGGTTACTGCGACGTCAGACCGGGGATGTGAAGCAACCTCCAGGGTAGATGTGACGATAATCCCGAGACCGACGGTGACGATCAATGCTTCGCCGGAAACGATCTGTCTGGGAGATACCGTATTCCTGACAGCCGGAGGATCGGCTACGGAATTTACCTGGAACAACGGAAAGACGGGAACGGATATTTTTGATATACCGAATGTGGGAGGAACGATAAAATACGTGGTATCCGGTAAGGAAACCGTAAACGGCTGTACCGATACCGCTTCGGTGAAGGTGCTTGTAAATGAGCCGCCGGTGATTGTATCGACTTCCCGTACGACACGTAGTATCGCCATCGGTAAGAATGCGACTTTTGCAGTCAAGGCTACCGGTAAGGATCTGAGATACGAATGGCAGCGGTGGACCGGTTCGTCCTGGCTGACTCTTTATGACGGCGATGACGACCAGCCCGGTGTATCCGGCTCGCGTACCGATTCGTTGACACTGACCGGCGTGCCGATGAGTTGGAACGATACGAAGCTGCAATGTATCGTTACCAATGATTGCGGTGTTGCCGATACGACCTTCCTGCTATATGTGAAAGAATGTTTCGATATCCTTGACCTGGAATGGGATATGTGCGAAGGTATCCGTCCGGAAACCGATCCGACGGTGGCAATTGACGGCTGGTATTGTCCGGGAACAAAGATTGCCATCTGTGCCAGACTGATTCTCGACGATCCGGATGCCGATCTGGGAAGTGCCGTGTATAAATGGACGGTAGACGGATTATCTACCGATGACGGCCGCTGGGGAGAAATGGTGTTTATTTCCGATTCCAGTGTATTGAGTTGGGTACCGCCCGCCTCCTGGCAGGATAATATTACCATAGCCTTGTGCGCTTATATCGACGGAGCCTGTGATACGGTATGTAAGAGTTATCTGCGCTTGAAGGCAACGGCTTATACCGAACTCGACTGGAAGATGATGACTTCCGTCGATCCGTCCAGAATGTTCTGTCCGGGAGATACGGTAACTTGTTGGATAGACGATCCGAAACAAACGGCAGGTTTGAACCCGACCTATAAATGGTATAACGATATTTTCGATCTGTCGACGGAAAAGCCTTCGACCAACGAAGTGGTCAGCTTGAAGAACGACCGGGTAGTGATGAAGATGGGACAAAAAGATACGTGGATGAAGGTGGTGATGACTCCTTCTCCTGAAATCTGTACCCGCCAGGGAGAATATGCCGATACGGCTTTCTTGCAGGTAAAACAGATCGTAGAACCGGAGTTCTCAATCTGGAGCGAGGATACATTGGCTTGTGCCAATGACGAGATTTACCTGGAAGCCCGTTGGAAAAATGCCGGAGAGCATCCTAAATTCCAATGGACACGCAGTATCGGAGAACCTTATTGGAACCTCGGAACCGAATATTATGCCAAGACGGTATTGGATGAAAACGACGTATGGATCAAATGCGTACTGACGCCTTCGGATGAAGTTTGCTTCAGACAGGATACCGTATTTGTCGGAGCTAAACAGATTAAGGTTATCAAGGATCCGGCCGTAGTGATTTTCGCCGACCTCGAAAATAAAGTGCAGGGAGACGAAATCATCATCGAATCGGATATTACGAAAATGCCGATCAAGGATCCGTCTTATACCTGGTATGTCAATAATCTGATCGAACCGAGCGAAACGGAAGAGGAATGGATTTCTTCCGATTTTAAACAAGGCGATAAGATACAATTGGGTGTGAAAGGAGAACGGATTTGCCAGAACCAGATCATGTCCAATATTCTGGAGATCGATTTCAACAACTCGGCCCGCGATACGCTGGTAGTGATCTATCGGGACGAACGTATCCGTAATCTGGATTTGTTTAAACCGGGTGACGAACTGAAAGAGTTCTCTATCGCCCAGGGCGGTTATACCGGTTCGGGTAAGGTTTCGATGGGACTTGACGGGAAGTTCAATTACATTCCGGATCGTGATTTCATCGGTATGGAGAAAGTGACGTATGTGATCTATAATAAGTATACGGGAACAACGGAAACCGGGCATGTTTACATTCAGGTAAAAGACAAAGACCGTTTCTTTATTCCGAATATCATTACGCCGAACGGGGATGGTTTGAACGATACCTGGAAGCTCGATTTCCTGGCTGATTACCCGGAACACAGAGTGACGATTTACAACCGTTACGGTAAGGTCGTCTTCAGGGCTGACCATTACAACAACGACTGGGATGGATCGGGTCAGGGAAACAGTGGCTATGTGGCCTACTTCAACCTGCCGAACGGAATTTATACTTATGTGATCGATCTGGGTAATAAGGAGATATTGAAAGGATGGGTAGAGATCCGGAAAAATATGAACCTCGGGAGATATTCGCGCTAAACGGGTATAAAACGTGGTGATGAAAAGGTGAAAATCTCCCGGGCTGTAAGGGCCGGGGAGACTTTTGCCGTTTATAAATATTTGAAGGAAGGACGCGGAATTTTGAAAATTAATTTGTAGTTTAGAGCGTTTTAAATTAGGTTAAAATTATACGAAAGTTTATAAAGTTTTTAAATCGGTATTCCGTCTTTACTTTCGTATTTTTACCTTAACAGACATGGTATTATGAGATTTATTGTTGCAGGTTTATTGGTGGTAATGTCGGTGACTGCGGGGATTGCGCAGACGAATGTGTTGAGATTTACGGATTATGCAATGGTACAGCCGGTTGTTAATCCCGCTTGTATGGGTATGGAAGAAGGGGTGGCCGGGTTATTACTTTACCGGAGTCGTTTTGAGAAATCCGATTACTGGCCTTCTACCGGTGTGTTTAATATCAATTCCGGTATCAAAGGGAAGAATCTGGGAGGGGGTATAAACCTGATTTACGACAAATACGGTCCTTATGAAAAATTGTTCGCTTATGTAGCGGGTTCTTATAAGCTGAAAGTGAATGAAGGTAAGTTTTTATTTTTCGGATTGCAGGCGGGTATCAATTATGTCAGCAATGCCGGAAATTATAAAAAATACGAGGAAGAAGTCATATTCAGTGATAATTACAGTCAGCCGAACTTCGGTTTCGGTTTGCACTTCCAGGCCGATAAGTATTATGTCGGTTTGTCGATTCCGGAATTCAGGTATAATACAATCAACGAAGAGGGGCAAAAAGTAAATTCGATGATGTCGAATATGCTGAAGGTATTTCTTTATGGCGGTTACCGCTTTAAAATTGCGGAGAATACAGATTTGGAGCCTTATTCCTGGATTACATATTCGGGAGAGGAAAATACGATGCTGGATCTGGGAGCCAAATTGATATACAAAGACAGCTTTATCGTCGGTGCTCAATACCGTACGGAGGAAGCATTCGCTGCCATGGTAAGGGTAAGATTGACGGGAGATATCTGGCTGGGGTATGCGTTTGAAGGCAATCATTCGGATATTGACAACAGCTTTAACAGTGTACAGGAAATCGGACTGACTTTCCGTTTCGGCGGTAAGAAAGGAACCGGCGGCAGTGCGACGAGTGACGAGAAATACGACGATATAAAATCAATCCGTTATTTTTAATACGGAGTCGCAAAATCATAAAGTCGCAGAGAATTTTGGATTGAATACACAAGGCTGAATTTGAGAGGAATTAAAAATTGCAGATTTACGATTTTAGATGAAACGGAGCTGATAACGAATCTGGATGCCCGATAATCTAAAATTAAAATCTGAAACCGTAAATAAGTTAGGAAGCAGGAATAGTAAAATCAGCGTGGGATCCGGGAGAACTGCGGAAGTAATTTACAATTTAAATCTAAAATCAGGATGAAGTTCATATTCACCATATTGTTTGTGATGCTGATGTCGATGGGGGCTTTTGCACAACAGCAGAGCCGGGCTGACCGGATGTTTGAGAGGGGGGATTATTTGGGTGCTATGAAATTGTACCGGAAGGAACTGGATGCGGGTACGGGAGACCAGGAGCGAACGAAAGCACGGGTAGCCAATTGCCTTTTTCATTTGAATGATGTTATCCGGGCCGGACAATTGTACCGGGAACTGGATCCCGATAAACTTGGGGCGGATGATTTGCTTTATTATGCGATTACCTTACAGCGCTCGGGGGAATATGATAAAGCATTGGGGCTGGTGGATATGATCGAAAGTATGGGAGGTGATGTTATCGCTACGGAGCGTTTGCGTCAATCCTGTAGTTTTGCAGAGCAAATGAAGAAGGAAAAGCCGGTGTATGCCGCTAATAAGACAAATATCAATTTTGCCGGCTTTTCTGCCGGTGTTACCTATTATAAAGGCAAGGGGGTTATTCTGGCAGCTCCGGGCAGCGGCGAGAATGCCATGCAGGACTCTAAAGGCTATAAGTTTACCCGTTTGTACAATGCCGTATTTTCCGGAGATGGAAAAGGAGGACGCCTGATACCGTTCGGAGAGGAACTGGTAGATAAATACCACATCGGAGCGGTGACTTTTTCGAAAAATTTTCAACGGATTTATTTTACGAAAACCATTTTGAAAAAAGACGGCACCAGTATATTGAAGCTGATGACGGCAGAGAATAATGCCGGGAAATGGGAGAACATTCGGGAGTTGAATATCAATTCTGACGATTACTCCTGTGCTCATCCTTGTTTATACCGGGATTCGCTTTTGTTTTTCGTTTCGGATATGCCGGGAGGGTATGGCGGGAAAGACATTTACAGGACGGTGGTCGATGGGGACGAGTGTGGCGAGGTACAGAATCTGGGAGGTGTCATCAACACGGAAGATGACGAATTATTCCCGTTTATTGATAGTGACGGTTGTCTGTTTTTTGCTTCCAACGGGCATGTCGGTTTGGGAGGCTTGGATATTTTCGAAAGCCGGATGACGGCGGAGGGATGGACAGCACCCCGAAATATGGGCCGTCCGATAAATTCGTCGATGGATGATTTCGGGCTGGTGTTTCTGGATACGAAGCGCACCGAAGGCTATGTTTCTTCCAACCGGGGAGGTACCGGATATAACGACTTTTTATTCAGTCTGCGGATATTGCCGAGCCGGTCTCCTAAAGTAGACGTGCCGGCGCCTGTGGATCAGCAGGTTGTCGTCGATCCCAAAGACATGTTCAAGGTGGATTACCGGTATGCGATACAGGTAGGGGCTTTTCGGAATCCTGTGCCGCGGGTCTATTTCGATAAATTTCAAAATGTCAAGGTATATCTGGGGTATGATAATATCTATCGGTATACGTTGGGAGAGTATCCGGAAGAGCAGGTGGCGCAGAACGACTTGAAAGAAGTCCGGAAAGTGATAGGCGACGCCTTTGTGTGTAATGTCGATAGTTATGTTGTACAGCAAAAAATCCGGAACGATGTGCAGGGGGATAAAATCAGCGATGACGAACTGTTGTTAATCCGCCTGAAAAATCTCGAAATACAGGAAAAGGCGAAGAGAAACCGGCCACAGCCGCAAAAAACACACCGTTATCTGGAAAAACCCCGGGATACGGAAATGGCCGTGAGGCGTAGTGCCTATACGGTGGTGCTGATGTCTGTCAATCAGGTACTCGATATGTCGAAATTCAACGGTATCCGGGAAATGGATGTTTATGAGGTGGAGGATGGAAGCTACCGTTATTGTACCGGACGCTACAATAGAAGGGAAGATGCGGAGAATGCCTTGCAGCGTGCGCGTAATTTGGGTTTCCGGGAAGCATATGTTACCAATACCAGCGAATACGGCTATGAACGGAGAAGGGTTGCTGAAGACAGTCCCTCCCGGGATGTACACGGTATGAAAGAACTGCTGAAAGATTTGTAAAACCGGCTTATAATTAAGCCTGCACTTTGCCGAAAATTACACACTGGGACGGACTCAATGTGTAATTTTTGATTTACGACTTTACTTTTTTGCCGGGTCGGATTGTGTGTTGAATCTGTAATCTACAATCGTAAATCAAAAATCATAAATCGTAAATCGTAAATCATAAATCTGTCTGGTGGACTAACGAAAATCAAAATTCGTTTACTTTTCATTGATTTTCCTTCGTAATCTCCAAAAAGTTGTATCTTTATTGCGTTGAAAAATGGAGTTTTCAGATATGCGGACACGAAGTATTTGATTATGGGTGATGATGTGAATTTAAGCGGGTGGCGGCTTTGGAAGGAGGCCCGGCATTTGGTGCAGGAAATATTCCGGTATATACCGGATGTGAAAGCAAACAGCGTTTATATCCAGATGCGGCGTGCTGCCCTGCAATTGTTGTGTTCCGTTTCTGAAAGCCGGCTTGCGGCGTCGCGCCGTCAGGCTATTGTGTTGTTGGACGATGCTTTACAAATTTGTGCAGAACTTAGGCACATGTTACGTATATACCGTTGCTATCGTTATATACCGAATGAGGTATCGAGGGAGTTAGATGTACTTTGCCAAAAATTATATCCGGCCCTGGAACAGGAAATTCAGCGGTTGAGTATGGGGTTCGGACGTTTATACCCGGAAAAACCGGAGGAAAAAGGCACTGAAGATTCGGATCTTGTAAAAGGAAAGGAATGAACGGGAGAAGCATTGCTATTTATGGAAAAACGATTCAGGATGAGTTTTTTCCGTACCTGGAGAAGATGTTATGCCGTATAAAAGCGGAAGGTATTGCGCTCGATTGTGAAGTGGGGTTCGCTGCTTTTTTGGCGGAACATTTCGGTTGCAGGGATTGGTTCCGCCAATTGTACCGGCAGTCTGATTTCCCGCGGGAAGATACGGCTTTGCTGCTGAGTATCGGAGGAGACGGAACTTTCCTGGATGCCGTGCTTTATGTGAGAGACAGTGGTATTCCCGTACTGGGGATGAATACGGGGCGGCTCGGTTTTCTGGCTAATATTTCGGTCGATGAGGTAGACGAAGCCGTCGAATATATTTGTGGGGGGGTGTATGATACGGAACCGAGGGATGTATTGGGACTGAAAGTGAAAGGAGGCAATTTCCCGGGGTTTACTTACGGACTGAACGAGGTCGGAGTACACAAGACGGACAGTTCGTCTATGCTGAAAATCCATGCTTATATCGGAGATATTTATCTGACGACTTATTGGGCGGACGGCTTGATCGTTGCGACGCCGACCGGTTCAACAGCCTATTCGCTTAGTGGGGGAGGACCGATTGTGAGTCCGGCGTGTAAGAATATTATTTTGACGCCGGTATGTCCGCATAATCTGACAATGCGGACGCTGGTGGTGCCCGATACGGCCGTTATCCGGCTGAAGGTGGAAGGACGGTCAGGTGATTTTATGTTGAGTCTGGATTCCCGGCTCGAACGAATGAGTGACGAGTGTGAGATCGAGATTACGACCGGTGATTTCAAGATTAATGTCGTAAAGTTACCGGGACACGATTATTATGAGACATTACGGGATAAATTGGGATGGGGAGGAGATATCCGGAATGGAAAATAGAGAATGAAAAATGAAAAATAACGAAGAAGCGGCATTTGAGCATCGGAAAATGAAAAAACGGCCAACACTTTTTGTGTTTATTACCCGTTTTTTCACTTTTCACTTTTCGCTTTTCCTGCTATTGTTGTTATCTTTGGACGGTTTTAGTCAGCCCGGAGCGGAAATTGGGATCATGGGAGGCGGTGGATATTATTTAGGTGAATATAATCCGTCCCATCATTTTAAGTTTACGCAAGGGTATTTCGGCGGATTATACCGTTATAATCTGAACGACCGTTTTGCTTTGAGGCTGAATGCCGGCTTTTCGCGCATTGATATTAAAAATGTCATATTGCCGGATAATCACGGGGTAATTTATCCCACCGGTTTTAAAGCCAATATCCGGGATTTAAATCTTGTGGGAGAATTTAATTTCCGGAGTTTTATGGTTCCTAAAGTCGATAAATCTTCTTTATGGTCGCCATACATTTATGCGGGGATCGGTTTTTTGAGTGCCGGAGATGCCGGGAGTATCAGTATACCGCTCGGCGTAGGAGTGAAGTTTAATTTATGGGGTCCTGTATCCTGTGGGGTAGAATGGGGCTGCCGGAAATTGTTTACGGATAAATTAGACGATTTGGAAGATCTTTGGAAGACAGGGGAAACGAACTTTATTTTCAATAAGGACTGGTTTTTTGTCGGAGGGGTAACACTGACTTACCGCTTTCCGATTGATCCGGTTTGTTGGGGATATTGATTTGATTGTAAACGGAAAAATATTGTATTCGATGTATAATCCGATTTATGATTTACGATTTTATTTTGCCGGGTTGGCTGGTTGGTTGGTATAATCTGCAATTTGAAATCTGAAAGGGGATCGGAGTGTTTATAGTATATTATTAATAATTCAGGCTACTTATGACGGATGAAAAAATGCCGCGGCATGTGGCAATTATCATGGATGGAAACGGAAGGTGGGCGAAGGAGAGAGGTTTGGAGCGTGTCTATGGGCATCAGAAAGGAGTGGAGACTGTCAGGCGGATTGTAGAGGCTGCCGGGGAGATCGGGCTGGAATACCTGACATTATATACTTTCTCGATTGAAAACTGGAACCGGCCTAAAGCGGAAGTCGATGCGTTGATGGGATTGATGGTTGATGCGATTATCCGGGAAACGCCGGACCTGATGGAGAAACATGTAAAAGTGCTGGTGATCGGAAATGTCGCTGATTTACCGGAGACGGTACGTCAGAAATTAGGGGAGCTGGAGGCAAAGACGGCTGCAAATGACGGGGTGAAGTTGGTGTTGGCGCTGAGCTATGGTGCCCGCTGGGAAATAACGGAAGCGGCTCGTAGAATAGCTGAAGCCTGCCGATCGGGAAAAATCGGAGATGTCGATGAAATAACCGAGTCTTTGTTTGCTACTTATCTGACTACGGCAGGCATTCCGGATCCGGATTTATTGATCCGTACCAGCGGAGAATGCCGGTTGAGTAATTTCCTGTTGTGGCAGTGTGCTTATACGGAATTTTATTTTATTGATAAATTTTGGCCTGATTTTGAAAAAGATGATTTATATTTGGCAATTCGTAATTTTCAGTTGCGCGAGAGGCGGTTTGGCATGACGGGAGAGCAGTTGAAAGCCGGAAATGCCGGAAAATAAAGTGGGGCGGATCTTTGAAAAAAGAAGTGGGAGGTTTGTAAAATAGATAATACTTGGTAACAATAATACAAATGATAAAGAGGGTAATTCTTTGTTTTATAATAACCTTTTTGTGTGGTAGTGGAATAATGGCGCAAACAACCGATTCCATTGTGCAGCCGGAAGTTTACTATTCTTCACCTAAAACGTATGAAATCGGAGGCATAGAAGTAACGGGTATTGCCGATCACTATGATCCGGAAACTTTGGTTCAATTGGCCGGATTGAAGGTCGGCCAGGAGATTAAATTGCCCGGAGACGAGATCACGAAAGCCATTAAACGCTTGTATAGTAACGGTCTTTTCTCGGACGTCGGTTTTTTTATCGATAGAGTGGTCGATGGTAAAGCTTATTTGATTTTACATTTGCAGGAAAGGCAGAAATTGTCGAAAATCAATTATATCGGCTTGAAAAAGTCGGAAGAAAATAAGATCAAAGAAAAGATCAATCCGCTTCCCGGTACGCAGGTGACCGATAATATGATCACTAATTTGAAGCATATCGTTGAAAAGCATTTCAAGGAAAAAGGATTTTACAATATCAGTATCAAAGCTCTCCAGCGCGACGATCCGGAAAAGGACAACTTCGTGATTCTGGATGTCATCGTAGAAAGGAATAACAAGATTAAAATTCAGGATATTGTCATTAACGGTAATAAGGAGATAAAGGCTTCGGTGTTGAAACGGGCCATGAAGAAAACCCGGGAGAAATCTTTGGTGAATTTTTTCAAATCGTCGAAATACATTGAAGCAAGTTACGAGGACGATAAATACAACTTGCTGGATAAGTATAATGAGAAGGGATACCGGGATGCCATGATATTGTCAGACAGCGTGGTACAGGTTTCTCCCAAGCGGGTGAAGATTTATATCAATGTGGAGGAAGGTAAGAAATATTATTACAACAATATCACGTGGGTAGGTAATACGGTATATGATTCGGAGCGTCTTTCCCGTATTCTGAATATCCAGAAAGGGGATGTCTATAATAAGAAATATTTCAACGAACGTCTGAACGACGATGAAAATACGGCGGTTAATAAATTGTATGTGAACAACGGTTATCTGTTTTTCCGGGCAATACCGGTAGAGACAGTTGTCGGTAATGATTCGATCAATGTGGAAATCCGTATTTTTGAAGGTCCGCAGGCTACGATCAACCGGGTAATCATCAAAGGTAACGACCGTACGCACGAGCATGTTGCCCGTCGTGAGTTGTATGTCTATCCGGGGGAATTGTTCAGCCGGGAAGACGTCATGCGTAGTTACCGGGAATTGGCGAATCTGGGACATTTCGATCCGGAGCAGATCAAACCGGATGTAAAACCCGATCCGGAAGCCGGTACGGCAGATGTAATTTTCAGTGTTGTGGAAAAAGCCAATGACCGGGTGGAATTGTCCGGTGGTTGGGGTGCCGGTATGATCATCGGTTCGCTGGGGTTGACTTTTACGAATTTCTCTATCCGGAATATCTTTAACTGGGAATCTTACCGGCCTTTGCCGCAAGGGGACGGACAGACATTGAGCCTGAAAGCTCAAACGAACGGTAAATATTATACCTCGTTCAGTGCTTCTTTCCGGGAGCCCTGGCTGGGAGGACGGAAACCCAATTCGTTGAGTGTGTCTGCTTATTATTCCCGTCAGACCGGTTACTCTTCCAGCTATTATAACCATTCCTATTATGTCAACAATTCAAAAGACATGTATGACGACAGTCAGTTGATGACGACTTTCGGTGTGAGTGTCGGATTGGGACGGCGAATCAAGTGGCCGGATGACTTTTTCACAATGTATACGGAGGTATCCTATCAGCGTTATCATTTGAAAAACTGGCCGTACTATATTTTCAGTAACGGTAATTCCAACAATTTGTCGTTTGCTTTCCAGTTGAAGCGGAGTTCTATCGATAATCCGTTGTATACCCGTAAGGGAAGTGATTTTACTTTCGGGCTATCCTTTACTTTGCCTTATTCCTGGTTTGACGGTATCGATTACGACAAATCGAACCTGGAGGAGAAAAACCGTTACAGATGGATTGAATACCACAAATGGAAATTTATCGGTAAAACGTTTATGCCTTTGGACAGAAACGAGAAACTGGTATTGTATGCCGGCGTTCAGTACGGTTATCTGGGTTATTACAACAAACACAAGCGTTCTCCGTTCGAAGGTTTCGAGATGGGAGGTGACGGAATGTCCGGTTATAGCCTGTACGGACGTGAATACATCGGTTTACGGGGGTATCAGAACGGTTCGTTGACAAATGCCGGATCAAACTTTATTGCTCCGAATGCTGCGGATGCCAGTCTTTATTCCAAGTGGACCATGGAGGTTCGTTATCCGATCTCTCTGGCACAGTCGGCAACGATTTATGCCCTGGCATTTTTGGAAGCCGGAAACTCCTGGTATGAGCTGAAAGAGTTCGAGCCGTTCAATCTGTACCGTTCTGCCGGTGTCGGCCTGCGGGTATTCCTGCCGATGTTCGGATTGCTCGGTATCGACTGGGGATACGGTTTCGACGAAGTTCCGGGACGTCCGGGTGCAGCCGGTTCGCAGTTCCATTTTGTATTGGGTCAGGAGTTTTGACATTAATTATAAATAATTTTCAGCGTTCAATTTGCATGATACAATTGAAAACCATAATTATTTTACTATTTTTGTCCTGTATTACGGGTATGGGAATGGCACAAAGCCGCTATGCTTTCGTTAATATGGATTACATCCTGGAGCATATTCCCGATTACGCCAAGGCGAAGCAGGAGTTGGACGAATATTCCCGGAAGCTGCAGGCCGATATTGACGCTTTGTATGCGGAGATTACGGAAATGCGCGACAAATATAATTCGGAACGGGTGTTTCTGACACCGACGATGCGCGAGCAACGGGAAAAGGCAATAGCGGAGAAAGAAAATAAAGCCCGCGTATTGCAACAGAATTATTTCGGACCGAACGGGGAGCTTTTCCTGAAACGTGAGGAATTGATCAAACCGATTCAGGACGAAGTGCTGGACGTGATCCGGGATGTGGCCAAAGAGGGGAATTTCGGGGTTGTTATTGATATTTCAGCCGATAATTCGGTGATTTATTACGATCCTAAACTGGATAAAAGTAAAAATGTCCTGCGCAAGTTAGGATATTCGACAGCAGAGAAAAGTGAGGAATGAGACTTTGCAATTAGAAATTGGTTAATTAAAAATAGAGAAAATGAAGAATACAATGAAATGGTTGTTACTGGCCGCTTTTATGGTGGCTGCAATGAGTTTGTCTGCTCAGCAAAAACCGCTTAAACTGGGACATATCGAGAGCAGTAAGCTGGTGGCTGCAATGCCTGAGATGGCCCAGGCCCAGAAAGATTTGGAAGCTCAGCAAGCAGAGGTACAAAAGGAAAGCCAGAATCTGCGCGATCAATATCAGAAATTGATTGTGGAATATACACAAAACCAAAAGACTTACTCAGAAATTATCCTGGCTTCTAAAGAGCAGGAAATTAATGAATTGGGTCAGCGGATACAGAAGTTTGAAGAATTGGCTATGAATAAGTTGCAAAAAACACGGGAAGAATTGTTCGAACCGGTGATGACAAAAGCAACCAACGCAATTAAAGAGGTGGCCAAAGAGAACGGTTTTACTTATATTTTCGACATGAGTTCCGGAGCTATTTTGTTTGCATCCGAAACATCGGAAGATATATTGCCTTTAGTAAAGAAAAAATTGGGGATCCAGTAATAACTGCAATTTATCCATCCTGCCGGATGCCGAGAAAATTGAAGTGTATGCGATCCTGAATTTTGAAATTCACGATAATTTTAAAAATTAGTCGGACACCCGTAAGGTCTTAAAATAGAGATACTGCGGGTGTCTGTTTTTTATATTGAAATCCGGTATGACAGATAGAAATTCCATCGGCGTTTTTGATTCCGGTTACGGAGGCCTGACGATATTGAAAGAGATTGTACGGGTTTTGCCGGAGTATGATTATATCTATCTGGGAGATAATGCCCGTACGCCTTACGGAACCCGTTCGTTCGAGGTGGTTTACCGCTATACCCTGGAGGCCGTCCGCAAGTTGTTCGGTATGGGGTGTCCCCTGGTGATCCTTGCCTGTAATACGGCGTCGGCAAAAGCCTTGCGTACGATTCAGCAGGTAGATTTACCCCGCATGGAAGCTACGCGCCGGGTGTTGGGTGTGATCCGGCCGAGTGTCGAGGCTTTGGCTTCCTTTACCCGGAACGGGCATGTCGGAATCCTGGCAACGAAGGGAACCGTAGCCTCGGAATCCTATCCGCTGGAGATCGAAAAATTGTACGGTAAAGAAGCTTTTCGGATTACCCAGGTAGCTTGTCCGATGTGGGTGCCTTTGGTCGAGAATAATGAGTTGGCAGATGAAGGGGCCGTTTATTTTGTCCGGAAATATATTGCGGAACTTATGACGGCCGATCCGCAGATCGATACCGTCATTCTGGGATGTACGCATTATCCTTTGTTACGGTCTCTTATTTTGCGTTATTTACCTGCTCACGTGAAATTGGTGGAGCAGGGACATATCGTAGCAGATAGCCTGAAAGATTACCTTTTGCGGCATCCGGAAATGAAAGAACGTTTGTCGGCGGAGGGCAACCGGCATTATCTGACTACGGAAAAGACGGAATTGTTTGAGCGGATGGCCGGTTTGTTTATGGGAGAAGAACTCCGGGCCGAACAAATAGAAATTTAAGAAGGATGCGGGATTTGGAAGCAGAGTTTTCCGCTTTTGGTTTATATTTTATATATTTACGAGATAAAGGGGTTTTATTGTAGATTTTTGATTTACGATTTACGATTTACGATTTTTGATTTACGATTTCTTTTTGCGGGGTTGTATTGTGTGTTCAATCTATAATCTGCAATTAAAACGTTTATGTAGATTGTAAATTTTAGATTTTAGATTTTAAATTGCTTGACAATCTGGTTTGTTATCAGATTCGTTTCATCTGAAATCTGCAATTAAAACGTTGGTTTGAGGACTAATAGGAATAGCATGACAGAGCAGGAATTGATAAAAAATGCTTTTGAAGATTTGATGGCGAACCTGCGTCCCGGGACGTCGAAGGAAAGCCGGCAATTGATCCGAAAAGCTTTTGATTTTGCGAATGAAGCGCATAGCGGTGTAAAACGACGTTCCGGAGAGCCTTATATCCTGCATCCGATAGCTGTAGCCCGTATCGCAGCCAAAGAAATCGGGCTGGGAACTAAATCGGTCGTTGCGGCTTTGCTTCATGATGTTGTGGAGGATACGGACTATACGGTGGATGATATCGCGAGCCTTTTCAGTCCGAAGATAGCTTCGCTGGTCGATGGATTGACCAAGATCAGTGAGGTGATGGGAGCCGACAGTAGTAAACAGGCCGAGAGTTTTCGGAAAATGATACTGACATTGGCGGATGATGTGCGGGTGATTCTGATCAAGATCGCCGACCGCCTTCACAATATGCGGACGCTGGAGTCCATGCCGGAACACAAACAGGTGAAGATTGCCGGGGAAACACTATATATTTATGCGCCTTTGGCTCATCGTATGGGATTACATGCGATCAAAACGGAGTTAGAAGATTTGAGCATGAAGTACGAGCACCCGGAAGAGTATGAGGTAATTGCCCGCAAAATAGCCGTTTATCACCGGGAGTTTTCCGATCTGCTGGAAAATTTTGTCGGTCCGATCCGGGAAAGCCTGGATAGGAACGGATACGAATATACGCTTACAGCACGTACGAAAAGTGTATATTCCGTATGGTTGAAGATGCAGAAACAGAATATCAGCTTTGATGAGATTTACGATTTATTGGCCGTAAGGGTTGTTTTTACTCCTAAGCCGGAGCAACCGGAGAAGTGGCAGTGCTGGAATATTTATTCCCTGATTACGGATTTATACCGGCCGAAGCCGGAGCGTATCCGCGACTGGATAAGTACGCCTAAGGCTAACGGTTATGAGGCTTTACACCTGACGGTTATGGGCCCTGAAGGGCAGTGGTTTGAGGTGCAGATCCGTTCGCAGCGTATGGACGAGATTGCAGAGAAGGGATGGGCAGCCCATTGGAAATATAAGACGGAAGGGGGAGAAGGTAATTCAGAGCTCGACAAATGGCTGGCGAGCATAAAAGAGATGCTGGAGCAACCTGATTCGGATGCCCTTGAATTTCTGGACGAGTTTAAGCTGAATTTGTATACGAAAGAAATCCGGGTATTTACTCCGAAAGGATATATGAAGACCTTACCCAAGGGAGCTACTGCTTTGGATTTTGCTTACGAGATACACACAGAGATCGGTAATACCTGTATTGGGGCGAAAGTCAATCACCGCCTGGTACCGATGAGTTATAAATTACAGAGTGGCGATCAGGTTGAGATCCTGACAAGTGATAAGCAGACGCCCCAGAAAGAGTGGTTGGATTTTGTCATCACGGCCAAAGCAAGGTCACATATCGATGCTGTTTTTAAGAAAGAGAGAAAAGAAGCCATCCGGCAGGGAATTGCTTATTTCGAGGGAATGGTGAAAGAGGCGAATCTGCCGCCGACATCGGAACCCTTGAAAAAAGCGTTGGCTTTTCTGAAGTTGACGAATAAAGACGATTTATATATCCAATTGTCGAAAGATACCGGTGTCCGGGAACAATTGTTGAAGGAGCTGAAGAAGAAAAACGAAAACCGGTTTATGAAATATTGGACTCTCCAATTCTTGTGGAGCGATAAGGATAACGAAGGGAAAAAAATCAAGCGGAACGAAGAGTTGGGAATTACCGATACGAATACGGATATCGTCATCGCTCCCTGTTGCAGTCCGATACCGGGGGATGATGTGGTGGGTATGAATATCGGCGGTAAGGTGACGGTACATAAGCGTAAATGCCCGGAAGCGATTCGCTTGATGTCCAGTTACGGGGATAAAATTGTGCCGGTGAAATGGGTCACCCAGAAGGTGATGTCTTTCCAGGCGATCCTGAAATTGTCAGGGATTGACCGGGTCGGGATGGTCAGTGATATTACGACGGTGATATCAAAAGAAAGCGGAGTAAATATGCGGGTGGTGCATTTCGAGACCAAGGACGGCGTTTTTGAGGGGATGATTCATGTGTATGTTCATAATACACAGGACTTGAATCGGTTGATCAGTAAAATTTCCGCTTTGAAGGGAGTGGAAAAAGTAGTAAGGGTAGAAAATATCGAAAGTTGAGAATATGCCGAACGAAATGGAAAAGGTGAAGACCGTAAAAGATATTTTTACAGCTTATATGCAGGAAAAAGGACTGCGTAAAACTTCCGAGCGCTATGCCATATTGGAGGAAATCTACATCCATCCGGGGCATTTTAATGTAGAGTCTTTGTTTGAAGCGATGCTGCGTAAAAATTACCGGGTCAGTCTGGCAACGGTATATAATACATTACAGTTGTTGCTGGATTGCAATCTGATCGTCAAACATCGCTTTGAGAATAATATGTCTTTGTTTGAACCTACATACGACATTACCCCGCATGAGCATTTGGTGTGCCTGCATTGCGGGAAGGTGGAAGAACTGACGGATATACATATCGATGAGGCGATAGAGAGTGTAAAGGACAAATGCGGATTTTCCGTCCACCATCATTTATTGTATATCTACGGACTCTGTAAAGAATGCCAAAAGAGTCATTAATTTTCAGTTTCTGATTTCCAATTTTCGATTTTTAAAGCTACCTTTGTACGTTTGCGTTTTTCAGGAGGAAAACGTGTAACGATGTGGAATTTTATAAACCGGGACTGTTCCGGCAGTCGTAACTAAACGAATACAGATGAAAGTAGATGTGTTACTTGGATTACAATGGGGTGATGAAGGAAAAGGCAAGGTGGTGGATGTGCTGACACCGAAATATGATTTGATAACCCGTTTTCAGGGAGGGCCGAATGCCGGTCATACGTTGGAATTTAACGGAGAAAAATATATCCTTCGTTCTATCCCTTCGGGAATCTTTCAGGGCGGAAAAATGAATATTATCGGAAACGGAGTGGTGTTGGATCCGGTACTTTTCAGACAGGAAGCTGAAAGCCTGGCTGCCAGCGGACATGATATCCGGAAGCAACTTTGTATATCTAAAAAAGCACATTTGATTTTGCCTACTCATCGCATGCTCGATGCTGCAAATGAAGCAGCCAAGGGAGATGCCAAAATCGGTACTACCGGTAAAGGTATCGGACCGACTTATACGGACAAGGTGAGCCGTAACGGTGTCCGGGTAGGAGATATCCTGCATAATTTTGAAGCGAAATATGCCCGTGCTAAAGCCCGTCACGAAACGATGCTGAAAGCATTGAACTATACTTACGATATTACAGAACTGGAAAAAGAATGGTTTCAGGCCATCGACTATCTGCGGCAATTCCGTTTGATAGACAGTGAGCACGTTATCAATAACCTGTTGAAAGAGGGCAAAAATGTCCTGGCAGAAGGCGCTCAGGGAACGATGCTGGATATTGATTTCGGTTCTTATCCTTTTGTGACTTCTTCCAATACAATTTGTGCAGGAGCCTGTACGGGACTCGGTATCGCTCCGAAAGCGATCGGAGAAGTATACGGTATTTTCAAAGCCTATTGTACGCGTGTCGGCAGCGGGCCTTTCCCGACCGAGTTATTCGATGATCTGGGTAAGGCTATGTCTACGTTGGGCCATGAATTCGGTTCGGTAACGGGACGTGCCCGTCGTTGCGGATGGCTCGATCTGGTGGCGTTGAAGTATGCCGTTATGATCAATGGTGTGACTCAGTTGATTATGATGAAGAGTGATGTGCTCGATTCCTTCGAGACGGTGAAAGCTTGTGTTGCCTATGAGATTAACGGAGAAGTGACAGATGAGTTTCCCTATGAGATCAATGACGATATCAAGCCGGTTTATGAAGAATTCCCCGGTTGGAAAACAGATATGACACGGATGACATCCGAAGACGAATTCCCGGAAGAGTTTAATGCTTATGTCAGCTTTATCGAGGAGCAGACCGGAGTACCGGTGAAAATCGTATCTGTCGGAGCCGATCGTGAACAGACGATCGTGCGTTACGAAGATTAACTTCATGCCGGGCCCGCAGATTTGGTCAATTGGATTTACGATTTTAGATTCGATAAATCTGACAACGGATTCGTTTATCAGACAATTTAAAATCAATCTATGGGATCAACAGAATCTGCGGGTCCGGTCTGTCTGAATAATTCTATTTATTTCGCTTAAACAAACGTCCGAGAACGTTGGCCAGATTCTCTCCTTCGGAGTGATATACCATGGAGATACTGCGGAACGTGTCGGTTTCCTCTTCTCCTATACCCATTTGTACCGGATAAATCAACAGGCAACTGTTGGTTTGAAAGTATTTATTCAGATAATTGGGTATCAGCGACATTTGTCGCAAGTAAGAAGGACAGTTTTTCCGGCTCATCACGACAATCAAGGCGTCGTCGGGATGAATGGCCCGGGATACGACCAGAAAGTCGTCCCAATTGGAAAACTCATTAAATTCGGCTACAATACGGTGTTTCCGTTGTACTTCCTGTAGTATGGACAATACAGAGTAATTGCCGTAAAATACAATTTTATTTCCGGTGTTCTTACTCAAATTCCACACCCGGATCAGCCAATACGGGAAACCGATTTCTTTTTCCGCATCGGGAGGTATTAAAACGATGTAGCGTTTTACCGTCGATAAAGGCTGTACCGGACGGTATATCATCGTCGTTGTCGCACACTTGGTTAGGACGCCTTCCGTTAAATTTCCCAGAAAGGTATCCGAGATATCACTTTCTTTTCGTAATCCCAATACGATATCGGTTATCTTATGCTCCTTAACGACATTTTTTATCCCGTTTACAATATTGATATCGTAACGCATCAATCCCTGAATCGCATGATCGGAAGCTGCTGCCGTCTTCGCCGCTTTATCCAGTAGAGCCTGTGATCTTTTCTCCGCGGAAAGGTCGTTGCTATCCGATTTAATAATGCTCAACGCCATCATCATCGCTTTGCATTTCCGGGGTTTCACCGTTGTCCCTAAGGTGATCAGTTCTTCCACATTTTCAGCATTGCTCAAAGGAATCAGGATTTTGTCCCCGGTATCTTCTTCTCCGGACAATTCCTCTGCAGATATGTCGGCGATTGCTACATTCTGCGCACCCCTTTGGGTGACGAAAGAAGCAATGGTACAAGTCACCAATATCATCACGACGGTACCGTTCAATACATTCTCATCCAATAGGCGGATGGCTTCCCCCTCCGGAGTCCACCCCAGGACGACCTGATAGCCTACCAGTACGGCTGCCAATGTCGCTGCCGCCTGGGCATTCGACAAGCCGAACAGTAAACGCCCTTCGTCCCGGGTATAGTGCAGGGTCTTTTCCGTAATATAGGCTGCCAGCCATTTGGACAATGTAGCTACCAGACACATGATGAAAGCCACCCACAGGGAAGCCCAGCCGTTCATAAATACCCGGTAGTCGACCAACATACCGACACCGATCAGAAAAAAAGGAATAAAAAGTGCATTCCCGACAAATTCGATCCGGCTCATTAATGCCGAAGTGTTCGGAATCAGCCGGTTTAACGCTAATCCTGCCAGGAATGCACCGATAATATCTTCCAGACCGGCAAGTTTTGAGAGGAAGGAAGCCATAAATACCAATGCCAGGACAAAAATATACTGGGCAATGCTGTCCTCATAGCGTTTGAAAAACCAACGTCCCAGAATGGGAAAAAGGAGGAGTATGCCGGCTACGAATATCGCCGTAGATAAAGAAAGCCGCCACCAGAAATTACCGTTGATTTCTCCGGTAGACATTCCGACAATCACTGCCAGCACCAATAAAGCGAGCAGGCAGGTAATTACCGTAGCCCCGATTGAAACGTTAACCGCCCGGTTTTTGGTTACTCCGTATTTACTCACAATCGGATAGGTCATCAGGGTGTGCGAAGCAAACATACTGGCCAATAATACCGAACTGGGCCAGGACAGTTGCAATAAATATACTCCGGCAGCCGTTCCCATACCCATTGGGATCAGGAAGGTGAGTAAACCGAAATAGACCCCCCGGCTGTAATTTTTCTTTAAATCCGCCAGATCGATTTCCAAGCCGGCAATAAACATGATATATAAAAGTCCGACTTTACCGAACAGTTCAATGCTGCTGTCCCGCGCCATGATGCCTAAACCGTTCGGTCCGATAAGGGCCCCGGCAAGAATAAGGCCGATAAGATCGGGTATTTTAAAGCGATGCAGGATAATCGGTGCCAAGAGGATAATGAACAGGATCACCGAAAATATCAGCACCGGATCTGTCAAAGGAAACTTTAACAATGAAGAAAACATAGACATAATTTATCGGAACAAAAATACAAATAAAAGCCGATATTGAGAAATTTGGGGCAGATTAGTTTATAATTAAGCATTTAGGGCTTTGTGACAAAAATCGGTAAAGTCAGTCGAAACCATAAAAAAGACAAGTTAAACCGGAGCAGAATGGCCAAAGCAATACTTTTGGAGCAGCAGGGATTTTGTTTCCCCATTTGAACTCCGCTTTCATTTCCTTGCCGAGTTTCTTAAAACAGGTTTGCTTACCATGATTATCTGTAAGTTCACATCTGAATCCTTCTTATGTTTTTTCTTTTTCGCCATACAACCATTATTGTTTCAGCAAATCTTTCCCTTTATCCGTGAGACGGTATTTCTGTTTTGGATGCTTAGGGTTTTCAGGATGTGTCTGTTCTATCAGTCCGTCTTTCATAGCGGGATTGAGATAGCCGGTAATAAAATTATCACGTCCGGTCAAGGATAATCGTTCCATGATTTCCTTTAATGACAGAACATTATTTTTCAAAGTAGATACAAGCGACATTACTTGTCCTGTTACTTGTCCTGTTACTTGTCCTGTTACTTGTTGTAAAGCCCTATACCGAAAAACAAGTTTTACTTGTGAGGCATCTGCATTGAACTCTGGTTCAGGTAGATTGGCTTTGCGACACTCTTCCATTATAAGACTAATGCCACGACCCCAACTTTCCAATATCTTGCGTTTATAAAGAACATTGGCAATCAATGGGTTTTGTGGTTCTGAGTTATGTTCAGACTTCAATTTTTCAACACTCCACCCAACGGGAAGTGTTCCGGGATTCTCTATTTCCAATCTATCATCATAAAAATGCTATTTTTGCCGAAAAATCAAAAATCCGCCCTTTTCCGGAAATTGTAAATTTGCAATTTTTACCGACTTCTTTTTTGAGTTTTAAATCTTTATTTCAGGGGATTTAGAATTTTATTGCCAGTCAGCAGGAATATTGTCCGTTATATTCAGACATCCTCCGAAACATTTGGTTCCATTGATTGTCGGCGGATAACCGGGTTGCCCGGCTCTGTCCCATAGTTTAAGATTACCTGTTGTGGGAGTCGTCCCGGTCAAAGAACTACATCCAGAAAAAGTGTAACTGAAATTTGTGACATTTTTACAGTTATCAAATAAAGAAATTGGAATTGTGTAAAGATTATTACAAGAGGAGAAAGTTCTCATAAAAGATGTAACATTGGGACTATAAGAAAATAAATCGGCTGGTAAAGTTGTCAGGTTTTTACAGTTTCCAAAAGTGAAAGTAAAGTTTGTTACTTTGGAGCAATTTTCGAATAATCCTTGTGGTAAAGAGATTAGTCCTGTATTTTGAAAGGTTACTGCGAAATTTTCCGCGTTATAACAATCTTTAAATAAACGGGGAGGCAGACTTTTTAGATTGGTACAATTGGAAAATGTCATAGGAAAAGATTTGCTTTTGGTGCAATTGCTGAACAGTCCATCCGGCAATGTCATCAATCCAGTACAATGACTAAAGGTTGAAGAATAGCTTTCTAAATTAGGAATACCGGCAGCAATGGAATAGAGGTTTTCACATTTAAAGAATGCCAAAGCAAGGGTTTGAAAACTTACATTTCCCCATTGGATAATTTGGTATAAATAAGGCTTACAATTTTCCTGAATATTTAATTGAGGGAAAATACCCAGAATTTTTATCCGATAGGTCGCTGTAGCGGCATATTTATGTTGTGCCCGGTAGTAATCGGACTTATGAAATATCATTGTTAAATCGCTGTTATCCCCCCAGTCAATAATGCAGTTGTATTGTCGGTTGGTATCCAGTGTAAAGGTTACCAGGGAGTCCTTAGGTACGGTCCATTCCGTAATAAAAGATTCGGAGTCGTAATCTGCCCTGCTTAGCAATTCTTGCTGATAGTTGTCGTCGTTTGTTAATTTTGGATCATTTTGGCAGGCATATATTAAGAGTATACCTAAACAGGTATATAAGAGATGCTGAAGTAAATTATTCGATTGTTTTTTCATGGTGATGGATATTTGGTGATTGTGCATGTAGTTTATTTCCAGTTTGTTGGAATAGAATTGTAATTAGTTAGATTTGTACAGCCATAAAAACAGATAAGTCCGTTAATCGTTGTAGGATAGCCGATTAGTCCCGCTCTTTCCCACAATTCAATACCGTTCGTTTTGGGTGTCTCACTTGTTAAATTGAAACATAGATAGAAAGTTAACATGAAATCTGTTGCTTTTTTACATTTATCGAATAATCCCAATGGAATTGTTTTTAAATTGTCACAAAATGCAAAGGTTTGGAGAAATGAAATGACATTTTCATTTTTATCAAAGAGTCCGATAGGAATATTTGTTATATTTTTACAATTTCCAAAAGTGTTTTGAAAACTGGTAATGTTTTGACAATTATCGAATAATTTCTCTGGAATATATACAAGTCCCGTAGTATAAAATGTTCCGTTAAATTCAGTAACAGCTGTACAAGCATTAAATAAATCCTGCGGTAGAGACCTTAAAGAAGTACAGTGACTGAATGTATTCGAAAAGCTGGTTGTATTGACACATTTGCTAAATAGTCCAGAAGGTAAGGTTGTTAAACTTTCGCAGCCATAAAATGTATTGTTGAAATTTTCCATATTGGGAATGCCTGCTGGGATAGAAGATAAAGCAATGCAGGCAGCAAAACTTTCCTCAAAATTTTTAGCGTGGACATTTCCCCATTGAATAATTTTTGTCAGAAATTGCCGGCATTCTATAGGGTGTGTGGACCTGCCCCATCTCCAGGCTTCACAAGTGCCCAATATACGGACGGTATAGATTCCGCTGTTCATATAGGTGTGACGGGCGTTGGGATCGTTGAAGGCAACCACTTGGCTTAAATCGGAATCGTCGCCCCAGTCTACGATAAAGTTATAGGAGTAAGCGCTGTCGAGTGGCAACACGATCGTAGTTGCTGCCGGTACGGTCCATTCTGTAATAAAGGCATCCGTTTCAAAGGAGCCGCGTTGCAGTATGTCGAGTATGCCGGTATTTAGCATGCCGGAACCGGTCGGTGCAAATGTGTTAAATTCTTTTTCCTGGCAGGAGAACATTAGTGCTATTCCTAAAATTAATATTCCCCAATAACTGATATTGGAATTATTTGCCAAATGAGTTCTTTTTATGATCATACTATTGTATTTGAATTAATATATAAATATTAACAAATGTATACAATTTATTTAAATGACAATGTATTTGTACTAACTATTTGCTATGTAAATTAAATAATAGGATATAAATGGAATGAGTTGAATGGAAAGAGCCCGGCATTGCACCGGGCTCTTATATAAAAAGAATTCTTAACTAGCCGACTTTAGAAGATATGCGGCTTATTTAAAGCTTTACTTTTTTGTTCTGTCTTTACAATAAAGTTATAGTATTTTTTTGATTTGCCGTCTGGCGAGGGTCAAGGGGGCTAATGAACAGGGGCCGTTGATGCATCCGCCGTCACAGGCCATGACTTCTATAAAGTTGGCTTCCGGTCTTTTGATCATGGCTTTGAGTAAACCCTGATTTTTTTTATCGAGTCCTTCGATGGCTGTAGTAGTGACTTCGTCTCCGACGGCATTGGCAATTGCCTGGCGAACACCTCCTGCCTGGGCAAAGCCGCGACCGAAGCGTGTCACTTCGCTGCTTAATTCTTTCTCCCCACAGTTGGCGACATCTATGTCGTAGGCTACCATAAAAGCGCCCAACTCTTCGAAGCTCATGACATAATCCACTTCCGGGACCGATTCGGCTTCATAACGTTTGGCCAGACAGGGACCGATAAATACAACTTCCGCATCCGGATACTTTTCTTTGGCGTATCGTGCGGCATAGACCATCGGGCTTCGGGTATCCGACACATAAGGTTTCAGCATGGGAGCGTGTTTGTCTACCCAGCCGGTATAAGCCGGACAGCAGGAGGACGTCATAAATGTCACACCTTCAGCCAAACGTTCTTTCAGCTCTTGGGCTTCGTTAGCTGCTGTGACCTCGGCTCCGTAAGCAACTTCGATGACGTCATCGAAACCGATTTGCTTGATGGCGGATAGGATCTGTCCCGGAGAAGCATTGAATTGCCCGTATATGGCAGGAGCCGGAATGGCAACGATTTTTTTATTGGGGTGGGTCATCGTTTTATGTATGTCGATGATCTTCGAACGTTCCATAATGGCGCCATAAGGACAGGCTTGCATACATTTTCCGCAATAGATGCATTTACTTTTGTCGATGTGTTCGATTCCCTCTTCGTCTTTGTCGATTGCATTTACCGGGCAAGCTTCCTGGCACGGTACAGGGGTGTATACAATGGCGTGATAGGGACATACTTTCTGACACAGTCCGCAACTGACACAATCTTCGGTGCTGATCGAAGCTTTACCGCCTTTAAAAGAAATGGCGGCTTTGGGACAGTTCATAACACAGGGACGTCCCTCGCATCCCCGGCAGAGGTTGGTAACCGCATACTGGGATTGGATACAGGCACTACAGGCCTCGTGCACAACCGACAAAATGTTTTCTTTCGTGTTTTTGTTGGCCATGGCCATGCGGGCAAATTCCGACAAGTGAATCAAATCGATTTCTTCGTCTTTGATTTCAAAGCCGAGAATGGAAATGATTTTGTGTTTGAGAATGTAGCGGTCTTTATGGACACAACATCTTACCGGTTTTTTATTGCGGGGGCGCATTTCGACCGGCAGGTATTTTAGCTTTGTAACTAACTCATCCTCTTTCAGTAATTTGACGATCCGGATCAGCAACTCCCGTTTGGTGAGCATTGCAAAGTTATCGTACAACATTTTATTTTATTTTAGATTTTAGATTTTAAATTTACGATTGTTTCAGGCTCTGAACGGTTCCGTAAAGAGATAGTCCTAATTCATAAATTATAAACCGTAAATTGAATGACCTCGTTTTTAATTTCAGGGCTCAAAGATAGCTAATTTCAACGTCTTTAAGGAATTTTGTCTCTAATAAAAATTTGATATTTTTGATGACGTTCCTTCGGATTTCCAGTTCTACCGGCAATGTCGGGTCCTGGTGGGCAATGTTAATACAGGTGCCGACCAGGAATGTGATTTTGTCGCTGTTGTGTAGCAGGCGGAATAACTCGCCGGCTCCTCCTGCATTTTTGTCGTCTTCTTTGCCGGAGAGTATGCGTTCGGTTTGGCTCAAAGTCAGGATACCTTCGGTAACGAGATCAACTCCTTCCATGTCAGAGGTCGGAGGCAGGTCATCGCCGTTGTCGTTTGTTGAGATTTCGATGGGGATATGGAGTTCCCGCGAGAGTATCCGGGCGGTTGTTCCTCCGCAAATTACTTTTTTCCCTTTGAAATCCTTGAATTTACCGGCTAGGTAGTTGTCGTTTTTCGGATCGTAAGGCGGGCCGGAACAGATGAGTAAGTTGCGGGGAGTCCGGTTGTATATGACAAAGCAACTGGCATCGTCGAGCAGGTTATAGCCGTCGTTTTTTTCTGCCTGGATGACCATACGGTGGGCCAGTTCTTCGGCTGAGATCGTTGGATGTGAACGGACGATTTCCCGAAGATAGTCAGGGATTTCTTTATCCCAGCCTGCCGGAAAGCGGGAGCCTCCCATGCCCGATTGGCTGATGCCGTCTGTAAAAAAGATCAGACGATCTTCTTTTTCCAGTTTGAATTCCGAGATCCACATGGCAGAGTCCAGTAAATCCAATCGTTTGACCGGTATTTTTTCCTTCCTTACTTCCTGTAATTCTCCCTTCCGGAGAAGATGGAATGCCGGCGTTTCATATTCGATGACCTTGGTATTGCCGAAACAGTCGATATCCAGGATACAGAATGTCGAATAACTGATTTGTTTGTCCCGGTCTTGGGGAAGTGTATCGATAATGGAACGGGCTGTCGAGAGAATGGATTCATTCATTGCCGTATAATTGATGGCCATTGTAGCTGTCATCGAAGAAAGCACGCTGGCTTTGATGCCGCTTCCCAGGCCGTCTGAAAGTACGCCGATAATACGTCCTTCTCCTTTCAGACGTCTGGACATAAAACAATCGCCGCAAACGCTGTTACCGGCTTTGTTTTTTTGGTAATAATCGATCTCGATGAAAATATCAGAAGCAATCATAGTGGCGTTGAGGTTTGGGATGACGGTATTGTTCTTATTCTTCTTTACCTTTCAGGGTTTCTATTACGGCTTTCAGGGAAGTATCCGTGAAGGCCGCATTCTCTCCGAGTAAGCAGGCGATCTGCCGGACGGTTTCCATGTGTTTCCGGATCACTTCATCCGTTTTATTCAGCATCCACTGTTTTTTTCCGTAAGGTTCGCGCATGTCTTGCAGCAGGCCGAATACCAGGCGATGAGGCTGGATGTTGTATATCGAGAGCATCCATATCTTGTCGTTTTCCCGGATTTGCCGTTCGATAATTTCTTTTCCGGTTGAGAGGGCCGCTCCGAATAGTCCAGGGAAGGAGCATATATCTTCCAGGGCAACACCTTGCAAGCCCGGAGAAGCGTCGTATACCAGTGATGTTTCTTCTCCCAGAAGCTCGGCGGCAAACCGGTTCATATCTACTACCTTTAAATCGGAATCGGCCAGAATAACACCTGCCGGGATTTTCTGCAATAATACGGTGGCTTTATCGTGAGCGATTTTACGCATATACGATACACACATGTTTTCTTCTGCTCTGCCGGCCAGCAATGCCCGGGCAAAATCGCGGCAACTGTCGTATCCGCAACCGCTGCAATTCAGTTCGTCGGCAGCAGATGTTTTGCCGACGGCAGAGAGGGCCTGAACAATCTGTTCCTCGCTGTAATCGGCGGTGTCAGTTTGGGGATCGGCTTTATAGCAAGCAAAGAGGTCCGGGGGGGCTACCAACGGGGCGGGGCGCTCTTTCTCCGCTTTGCGGGTAACCTCGTATCGTTTGAGTGCCAGCGATGACGGGCTCAGTTTTCCGGGACCGTTGATGCATCCTCCCTTGCAGGAAAGAAGTTCCAGGAATACGCTGTCTTTCCGGTTTTCCCGATGCAGATTACGGAGTACATCCCTTACGTTTTCCATACCCGAAAACGCCATTTTGATAATTTTTTTATCATCTCCGTGGATGCCGGCCAGCATACCGCCTTCCACCGGGTAAAGTG
This sequence comes from Culturomica massiliensis, assembly GCF_900091655.1. Lineage (NCBI taxonomy): Bacteria > Pseudomonadati > Bacteroidota > Bacteroidia > Bacteroidales > Odoribacteraceae > Culturomica > Culturomica massiliensis. Next base: position 2,423,091 of record NZ_LT594621.1, on the reverse strand, counting down.
CACCTTCTCCGGAATGGTAAGGTACGAATTCCGAATTCTCCTTATTTTGAGGAGACACGTCTAAGGCGATACCTTCTTCTCCCAGCCATTGGCGCAGATCTTTAAAGGTGATGGCGATCTGAACCAATTCCTTATGATTGTCGGCTTCTATCTTTTTGCCGATACAGGGACCTGCAAAAATGACCTTTGTGTCTTCTCCGTATTTGCTTTTCAGCAGGCGTGCATGTGCCAGCAGCGGAGATAAAACCGGCGTGAGGGACGGAAGAATTTCCGGGGCATATTTCCGGATGTATTCGACGACGACCGGACAGGCGGAAGAAATGTAAATTCCGGGAGGAGATTCCAGCAAATACCGGTTTACAGTGTCCGAAACCAATTCTGCACCGAGGGCTGTCTCGGAGACATCACTGAATCCCAGCTGCTTGATTGCATGTATGAGGACCGGTGTCGGAATATCGCTGAATTCGCTCACATAGGAAGGAGCCAGAGATAGTATGACTTTTTTGTGTTGTTGTAAGATTGCTTTTACGACGGGTACTCCATTACGTATTTTTTTGGCTCCGGTCGGACATATTTGCGTGCAATGGCCGCAATAGATACAACGGTCGGCGATAATATAAGCTTTGTTATTCTCTATCCGAATCGCTTTTACTGGACATTCGCGGATGCATTTGTAACAATCCTGACAATTGTCCGGTTCCGTATAAATGGGACGCTGAGTCATCATAGAAGATATGTTTGGGTTGATATATTCTACAAATATATAAAAAAAGCCGCCGAAAAAACGGCGGCTTTCAAAGACAATGCAGTCTTTTATTTCTTTATTTCTTTTTTCTTGCCGAATCTCCGTCTCAAGTCATAAGAAACCGGAGTGGCAACGAACAAGGAAGAATAAGTACCGACTACAATACCGATCAACAAGGCGAATATAAAGCCTTTGATTGAAGTACCGCCGAAAATGAAGATAGCCAGCAATACGACAATGGTAGATAACGAGGTGTTGAACGTACGGCGCAAGGTCGAGTTCAATGCTTCGTCGGTCACTTCCATATCGTCCCGTTTCGGATATAGGTTGTGGTATTCACGGATACGGTCGAATACAACCACGGTATCATTGATCGAGTATCCGACAACCGTCAGGATAGCGGCGATAAATGCCTGGTCGATTTCCAATGAGAACGGCAGAATACCGGAGAAAGCAGAGAATGCTCCCATTACGATGATGACGTTGTGAGCCAAGCCGATCACGGCACCGGCACCGTATTGCCATTGAGAGAAACGGACCATGATGTAGAGGAATATACCGATCAATGCGAAGACTACAGACCAGATGGCTGCCCGGGTGATGTCTTCGGCTACGGCGGGTCCTACTTTTTCAGACATCTGACGGTTTACTTCCAGGAACTGCTCGCGGGAAGTACCTTCCGGCAAATATTGCTGTAAGCCTTCGTATAACAAGGTTTCAACTTCGTCATCCACTTCGGTGCCTTCTGCATCGATTTTGTATTTGGTGGTGATTCTCACCTGGTTGTCCCCTCCGAAAGTTTTTACCTCAGGCGCACTACCGTATACCTCTGCCAGACTGCCAGCCACTTCTTCCACCTGAACCGGACGGTCGAAAGTAACGGTATAGGTTCTACCACCTACGAAGTCGATACCTTTATCCAGTCCTTTTCCGAAAAGGAAAACAAGGGATAAGATTACGACTGTCCCGGAAAGGACATAAGAGATTTTGCGTTTTTTCAGGAACGGGAATTTCGGGTCTCTCAACCAGTTTTGTGTCAGTTTGGTCGTGAAAGGTACGCTTTCGCTTCTGGAGGCTGCCCGGTCTAAGATCAAACGGGTAAGGAAAATGGCACAGAACAAAGAAGAGAAAATACCGATGATCAATGTCGTAGCAAAACCTTTGATCGGACCTTCACCGAAGTAATAAAGGATAAAACCGGTCAGTAAGGTCGTTACGTTACTGTCGATAATGGCAGAATAAGCATTTTTGTATCCCTCTTTAATAGCGAGTTTCAGGCCTTTTCCGGCACGTCTTTCTTCCTCGATGCGTTCGTATATCAATACATTGGCATCGACAGACATACCCATTGTCAACACAATACCGGCGATACCCGGCAGTGTCAGTACCGCTCCGATGGAAGCCAGAATACCGAACAGGAAGAATAAGTTCGCCAGCAATGCAATGTCGGCAGCTAATCCCGCACCTTTACTATAGAAGAAAAGCATGTAGAACAATACCAATGCGAAAGCAATAATAAAGGACCACATACCGGTCTGGATGGATTCCTGTCCCAGGGAGGGTCCTACGATTTCGTCGGCAATGATACGTGCCGGAGCCGGTAATTTACCGGATTTCAGAATGTTGGCCAAGTCTTCTGCTTCTTTTACGCCGAAGTGTCCGGAAATCTGAGAGCTACCTCCTTTGATTTCGGTATTTACAACGGGAGAAGAGCATACATAACCGTCCAATACGATGGCGACACAGCGTCCTACGTTTTCTTTGGTCATCCGGGCCCATACTTTGGCACCTTCACCGTTCATATTCATGGATACGACAGGAGAACCGCCGCTTTGCTCGTCGAAAGATTTACGGGCATCTACAATGACACCGCCGTCCAACGGTGCTTTACCGTCACGGGTAGTGATTTTGATGGCATGCATCGCTAAGAAATCACCTTCCGGTTTCATTTCCCAATACAAGCGTGCGTTACGTGGGATCAAAGATTTAACCTGTGGTAAAGCTAACATAGCATTGATTGCCGATGTATCTTTCAAGCGGGCATAACCTACGGTAGATCCGGGACGTAATGCTCCGTTTTGTGCAACTGCCGGATTTAAGAGAGCGAAAAGCGGATTTTGTTTCCGGAAAGCTGCTTCATCATTGCTCAGTGAGCTTGAATCTTGGGCTGCTTTCAACAAAGCATCGATACCTTCATCGGTGGAGTCGGCAGCTACTTCTTCGGTTACTGTTGTAACCTGAACCGTATCTTTACTCAACCCGAGAATGTCTCCGGTAATTTCAATATCTCTCAGTTTTTCGTTGATAGCTGCCAAATGAGGATAGAACTCGGAATTTTCGAACGTTTCGAAAAATTCCAGGGCAGCCGTTCCTTGCAAGAGCTTTCTTACCCGTTGTGCATCTTTGATACCCGGAAGTTCGATGTTGATACGTCCGGAAATATCTGCTTTACGGATGTTGGGTTGAGCTACGCCGAAACGGTCGATACGGGTACGTAAAATATTGAACGTATTGTCGATCGCTCCTTCTGCTTCTTTGCGGATGACATCCAGCACTTCTTTGTTGCTGGCTCCGACTTTGATTTTATCTTTCATCTCTACGGTACCGAAAATGTCCGGAGATGCCAATTGAGCATTCGGTGCGATCCGGGCAAAAGCTTCCCCGAACAAGGTAACGAAGTCTTTGGGACTTTTCGTACGCATGGTTACAGCTTCGTTGATAGCCTGCAAGAAGGCCGGATCCTGACTGTTGTTTGCTAAGCTTTTGACAACATCCACCACATCCACCTCCATGGTTACATTCATACCTCCACGTAAGTCGAGGCCTAACGGAAGCTCTAATTCTTTACATTCTTTGTACGTAAATTTGGCAAGTCCCAGAAAATTATATACGTTCTGGTTTGCAATAGAATCCAGATATGCTCTCTCTTTCACGGGGTCGCCATTGGCGTATTCCCGGGCCGCTTTCTCCACCTGGGATGTCTTGAAAGTGAAAAACAACTGGTAAGCACTCACTAGCGCGAGCGCTATTGTGAGTAGTGTGATCGCTCCTTTGTTTCGCATTTTTAACTAATTTATATTTAAACTTTAATAATTCTTCCACGAAGATTTAATGCGCAAAAGTATAATATTTTTTTGAAATAACTATGCTAATTTTTAATTCTCCGTCTTCAAATTTCAATTATTGGTTATTTTCGCTTTTTTGATTGCAAAAATGTATCTTCGCCGTGGTTAAATCCGATAAAGTAAATATGCAGCGTAAGAGAAATAATAAAATAACGGTACCTCTGGAAATTGTGGAATTGGAAAGTGATAGTTTTCATTTGCTCGTTCCGGTTGTGATCAATGGGGAGCAGGGAGATATGATTGTGGATACCGGGGCTTCTGTGACTGTGGCAGACCGACGGTTTTTTCCTGACGGATGTGAGGAGGAAACAGACGTGCAATTGCAATCCGGAGGAATTACCGGTTCGATTTCTGATGTTCGTACAATAAGTGTAAGGCAGTTTTGTATCGGAGAACTGAAATTGCGGGATAAACGGATTGCGGTGATCGATTTGGATTATGTCAATGATATGTACCAAAAACATGTACACCGGAAGGTGATGGGTTTGCTGGGGTCCGATTTCCTTATCGCTCACCGGGCGGTTATTGATTATCCGGGCCGGAAATTGTTACTGGAGAAACCGGAGGAGACAACGGAATAAAAAACAACCCCGGATATCCGCTGTTGTACACAGTGTCCGGGGTTGTTTCGGTTATGCCGTTTCAATTAAAATCAGAACATTTTCATGTTGTCCAGTACACTCATTACTGTCTTCACGGCTTGTGCCGAGTTTTTCAATAACTCTTTTTCGTCATCGTTCAATTGTACTTCAACGATCTTTTCAATTCCGTTTTTACCGAGGATAACCGGAACTCCCAGGTAGATATTTTCCATTCCGTATTCACCGTTCAACAGAGCACATACCGGGAATACTCTTCTGGAGTTGCAAATGATAGCTTCCACCATCTGGGCGGCAGCAGCACCCGGAGCATACCAGGCAGAAGTCCCCATCAATTTAACCAATTCACCACCTCCGACTTTTGTTCTTTCGATGATGGCCTTCAATTGCTCCATGTCGATCAGTTCGGTAACAGGAATACCGCAAACTGTGGTATAACGTGGCAGGGGCACCATTGTATCTCCGTGACCTCCGAGTAATAATGCCTGTATGTCTTTCGGAGAAACATTCAACGCTTCTGCCAGAAATGATTTGTAACGGGCTGTATCCAGGATTCCGGCCATACCGAATACACGTGAAGAATCGATTTTGGCTGCCAGATAAGCACAATAACACATGACATCCAACGGATTGGAAACAATGATTATTTTTGCATTCGGAGAATATTTGATTACATTTTCAGTTACGGATTTAACAATACCGGCATTGGTAGAGATTAAATCGTCACGGCTCATGCCCGGTTTACGGGGAAGGCCGGAAGTGATGACTACAACTTCCGAATCGGCAGTGGCAGAGTAATCGTTTGTAACACCTTTAATGCGGGTGTCATACATATTGATCGGGGAGGTTTCCCACATATCCAGGGCTTTACCTTCGGCAATACCTTCTTTGATATCCAAAAGGATTACTTCATTGACAATGTCTTTTTCGGCGATGCAGTTTGCACATGTTGCTCCTACGTTACCTGCTCCAACAACTGTTACTTTCATTTCAGATAATTTTTATGTGTTATACTTAAGATGTTTTTCTTTATAAAATGGAATAAAAACCGGATAGTTGCCCGGATCGTTCGTTTTTTCAAAATTCCGGCGGCTTCTATTACCGACGTCAAATTTAGACCTTTTTTTCAATATCAGCTAAAAAATTAGAGAATTTTTTCTTTAATTTTTGAGGCCTTCAGGAGCTTCTTCTGGAAGTAAAGATACCATATGGGGAGAACTGTGCCTTTGGCAATGCTGGAGATGGTAATACTCCACCAGATACCGGTTAATCCGAGTGCAGGCAGGGAGCATAAATACCAGGCCAAAGGAATTCTGGCTCCGGTGAACAGGATGCCGGAGAGGGAAGGGGGAATCGTTTTTCCGCATCCGTTAAAAGCACCTTGAGTAACTAATTCCGTTACCATAAATACCTGGGAGAGGGCCAGTATTTTCAGATAAGTACCTCCGGCGTCAATGGCTTCGGGTTCCGGGATAAATAAACTGAAAATTTGCCGGTCGAATACAAAAAACAGAATGCCTGCGGTAAGTCCAATACTTCCGGCGATATACAAGGTCAGTTTGTAGCCTTGCCGGATGCGTTCGTAATTTCCGGCTCCGTAATTTTGACCGACAAAGGCAGCCAGAGCCGTTGAAAATCCGGTGGCTGTCATCCAGGAGAGGGCTTCTATTTGTGAACCTACGCTTTGTGCGGCAACTCCTACGGCTCCCCAGCGGGCTGCCAGTGCTGCCAGTGTTAAGGAAAACATAGAAAATAATGCACTTTGCAAACTGACCGGCAGTCCCAAAAGTATGATTCTCCCGGAGGTTTTTTTTTGTAAGGCGGAGAATGGCCGCATTTTTCCGAGGGGAAAATGTACGGAGAAAATACGGCGGGCAAAGAGTAGGCAGACAACCAACTGGGCCAGTATCGTGGCAATGGCGGCTCCTGCCGTACCCAGACCGGGGAGCGGTCCGTAGCCGTAAATCAATAGCGGATCGAGTACGATATTGATCAGTAGTCCTACGGCTGTGATCCGGAAAGGTGTTTTGCTGTTGCCTTGTCCGTTATACAAGCCGCTGAACGTATTGTTGTTGAATTGAAAGAAAATACCCGGAGCGACGATCCGGAGATAAGTGACGGATTGGTGCGCTATAGGCGAGTCGAAGTTGAAGAAACCGATCAGAAATCCGGCAGCAATCAAAATGAAAACGACATAGCCTAGTCCGATGAGTGAGGACAGGATAATGGCATGGTTGGCATAAGTCGCGGCCCGGGGGAGATCGCGTGCTCCTATCGCCTGGGAAATGGTGATCTCAGCACCGGTTTTCGTCATGTAAGAGAGCGCGTTGCTGAGCCAGACGAAAAATCCGGCAGCACCGACAGCAGCCACCGCCTCGCTTCCCAGACGTCCGAGCCAAAGCATGTCGGTCATGCTGTAAGCCATCTGTATGAAGGAAGAGGATATCAATGGCACGGCCATGATCCAAAGATTGCGGATGATGCTCCCCTGTGTGAGATCTGTTATTTTTTTCATAAAGTACGTAATTGTTCAAAATTATATTATGCATTTAAATACTTTAAGTATCTGTACACAAAGAGTCTGCGAAAATATGAAAAAAGTCAACGGATTTGTTGAAAAATGTGTGCAAAGATAGGAAAAAATTGAGAGATGAAAATGGAAGGACAGAAATGAAATTTTTAGCGATTTCTTTCTATTTTTGCAGTTGGCATTATAGAGCCGTAGAGAATTTTGATTGACGATTGGGGACGGGTCCGTTGGCCTCATTAATGGTACGGATTTATGATTTTAGTTGACGATTGGCAATTTTTGACAGGATGTATCTGTTGGAGGGGGCATGTTTTGTGGAGGATTTATATACTTCGTTTACAATCTCAAATTTACAATATTGTCTGCGGAATCTGTGAAGTCTGCGGGGAATCTGAATAATTCAATCAACGGGAGCAATTTAAAATTTAAAATTGATGAAAAAGAATGTGGTAGTCATTGCGGGAGGTAATTCTTCCGAATACGGAATTTCCATTCAGTCGGGAAATTATGTGTATGCAGAGATCGACGGGGAACGATACAATAAATACCTGATGATATTGAAAGGGCGTGATTGGCATGTACAATGGAACGGCAAAGAGTATGCCGTCGATAGAAATGATTTCTCTTTTGAATGCGAGGGGAAAAAGGTCAGTTTTGATTTTGCGTATATTACCATTCATGGAAATCCCGGAGAAAACGGTATGTTACAGGGATATCTGGATATGATGGGGGTACCTTATTCGACCTGTAGTACTTTATGTGAGGCACTTACATTCGATAAATACACTTGTACCAATTATTTGCAGGCATTTGGGATACGGACGACAAATCCGGTTTTGCTGTTGCGCGGGAAAGCCTATGATAAAGAGGCTTTGTTGAAGGCTGTAGGATTACCTTGCTTTGTGAAACCTAATGCAGAAGGGTCCAGTTTCGGTGTATCGAAGGTAAAGACAGCGGAAGCTTTTGATGAGGCCTTGGATTTGGCTTTCGGGAAATGTAAAGAGGTATTGGTAGAGGCGTTTCTGGACGGAACCGAGTTTACCTGCGGTTTGTATCGTGCCGGGGATAAGAAAGTGATTTTTCCTGTCGCCGAAGTGGTGCCGAAAAAGGAATTTTTCGATTTTGAAGCAAAATACGATGCGAAGATGTCGGACGAAATTATTCCCGGTCGTTTTTCAGATGAAATTACGGAGAAAATTCAGGAAATGGCTTCGGAAGTATACGATATTCTGCGTTGTGAAGGGATTATTCGTATGGATGGTTTTGTATGCGGAGACGAGGTCATTATGCTGGAAGTAAATACGACTCCCGGAATGACAGCAAACAGCTTTATTCCCAAAATGGTGAGAGCGATGGGAGGCAATCTGAAAGATATCCTGACTGAAATCATTGAGGACAAGCTGGTTTGAGTTTTTTGATACGTCCGCTGACTTATTTTATATTTTAGCAGACTCTTTGTGTACAGATACTTGAAGTATTTAAATGTATAATTAATTTTGAACAGTTATTTGTGTAATTGACGATTTACGCCGGGGGTATTTGCCGACCGTTTAAAAGATTGCAGGGTGGTTATGTATGATTTGTCTGCGGAATCCGTGAGATTATCGGAGACGATAAAAATCAGAGTCGTTTCCGGTTTATTTTTTCCGGCTCATAAAAACGGAAATTTGTTTATGTTGTTTTTTTAGATTGTATGTTGGAAGCTGTTTCTTGTGTTTTTGTAATATAAGAAGAATGAGGATCTTGTTCCTATTGTCATTGCTGGTCGTTTTCTGGGGAAAATGTGATGCGCATACTGTTTCGAAAGTAGACGATCGTTTGTACGGACTGTTATTTCTGCTTTCCAGTGAAAGCCTGAATTACAGTACGACACTTCCGGAGGACAGTCTTATCTGTCTTTGTAATAAGTTGGGGGAGCAGGCATTGGGGGCAAAGGATTATGTTACGTATTTCAAAACAGGACAAATTGCCGTAAATTCCCTTTGTTTGCAGGGTGACTGGGGGCTTGCCCTTGACAAAGCTTCTAAAATGTATAAGGAAGCCAGAAAACAGAACAATCGTTTGGGAATCGCTTTGGCACTTCAGGCATTGGGGGATACTTATATGTATACCAATCGTTATGAGCAGGCGGAGGAATCTTTTGCAGATGCTTTTAAGATGCTGGAAGGAATTCGTGATGATGATGCTAAGATCCGCCTGTTTATACAGTATATGCATGTTTGCCTGCACGCTGATAAAATAGATAGGTTGCCCGGCTATATGGATCAAGCTGAGGAATTGATTATCCGATTGAATTCCCGGGAGAAAGAAAACTATCATTTTTTCTTACGTTGTTACCAGACCTTGTATTTCCTGTCGGTGAAGGATGAAGAACGAGCCGTAGCTTGTCTGGAACAAGTTTTAAAGGCAGATGTTTCCGAACGGGTATTTAATCAATGGATACACCTGCTGTTTGCTCAATTTTGTCTGGGCCGGGGAGATTATGAAAATGCGTTGCTGTATTCCGATTCGGTATTAATGGATTTGAAGAAAAGTAATAATCTGGGCGGATATATCTACTTTTTGAAAAATAAAGCATTGATATTTGAAAAAAAGGAACAGCCGGAAGAAGCTTTTCGTATTTATCAACGGGTAAATACCCTTTCCGATTCGGTGAATGTGGCCAGATACCTGCATCAGCTCAACGAATTGCATCTTACTTATCGAATCGATCAGACACAGTTGGATACGGCAGCCGAATACAATCGTCTGTTGAGTTGGATCGTTTTTTTCTGTTTTTTACTGTTGCTGACAGTGATTGTCGTTGTCGTTATACTCAAGCGGAAAAACCGGACTTTAAAGCTTTGCCAGAAACACCTGGAGGCGGAAACGGAAAAAGCGGTACGGTCTATTCAATCGAAAAGTTTATTTCTGTCGAATATGAGTCATGAAATAAGAACCCCGTTGAATGGTATTGTGGGCTTTTCGGAGATTCTGGCCGCTTACGGGGATATCGATGCAGAAACAAAGCGTTTGTATGGGGACAATATCCGCCAGAATTCGGATTTATTGCTGAAGTTGATAAATGATCTCATGGATTTATCTGACTTAGAAGAAAATACGATGAGCTTTACATTTGCTGTCTGCGATGCTGTCGATGTTTGTCACAGCGTTATCCATACGGTGAATGCAGTAAAGACAACGGCGGCGCAGCTTATATTTTCCTGTCCTTTGCCTTGTCTGGAGCTTTATACCGATAGTAACCGGCTTCAGCAAGTGCTTATCAATCTGCTGGTCAATGCTGCGAAGTTTACAAAAGAGGGCACAATCCGGCTCGTATTGGATGTTGATGCTGATAAGCATGAGGCGATATTTGTAGTAGAAGATACGGGGTGCGGAATTCCTCCGGAAAAGCAAAAATATATATTCAATCGCTATGAGAAATTGCACGAAGACATACAGGGCAGCGGATTGGGGCTTTCTATTTGCCAACTGGTGATAAAACGTATCCGGGGACGCATCTGGCTGGATACCGGATATACGCAGGGAGCCCGTTTTGTTTTTACGCATCCTTTGCCCCGAACGTCTAATGAATAGCGTATCTATGAAAAAGCTGATTCTTTTATTGTATTTGTTATTTGCCGGAATGTTTTACGCTTTTTCGACAATTAGCGATGTGCAGCGTGAATTGCTCCGTCAGCTGGAAGTTGCAGGACATGATACGTTGCGTCTGAATATATTGGATGAATTGGTCGGAATAAATAAGCAACAACCTGAGGCAAGGGCGTATTATGCCGGGGAACTTTTAAAGGAAGCCGAATGGCAGAAAAATAGTACATTTCAATGTAAAGCTTATCTCTATTTTGTATTTATAGAGTTTAACAAGCGGAATATACGAGCGGTAAAGTCGTGGATGCAGAAACTGGAACTTTTGGCGCGTCGGGGAAAATTATATGATATAATGTGGCAGGGACAGCAATGTTATATTGAGTTGCTGGTGCTTGATGAAGAATATGAACTGGCGGAACGGGAGACACAGAAGATGTTGAAAGAGGCCGAAAACCTGAATAGTGTGTATGGACAGATTATTGCCGATATCTGTTTGGCCGGTATTTATCAGACGACTTTTCGTGGGCAAGAGGCTACCGAAGCTTTAGAGCATGCTTTTGCACTTTCATCAAAGATCGATAATGAATTGACGACGACTGAAATCATCAGTTATCTGATTGCTCATTACCGGAATATGGAAAATAATTCTCAATGGTTGAAATATTTGAAAATCAAGGAATCGTGGATCAAGTCATTGATAAAGAAGCATCCGCAGAGAAAAAATGCCCTGAAAGGCGATCTGTTGATGATTTATTTATCCTATATGAGATATTATGCGCTGCAGAATCGACTGGATTTGGCCGGACAATATAAACAACTGGCAGATAAATATTACATTGATGAGTATGTCGCTTACAGGTTCAGCTATTATATGGAACTTGCGGTTTACTATCAGGTTATGGGAGAGCTGGAGAATGCTTCGGAAGCCCTTGACCGGGTACTTGGCATACTTAAAGGCAGGTCGAAAAAGGATTATTGTGCTGCTTTATTCATGAAGGGAGAGCTATTGGGGAAAATGGGACGATATGAAGAAGCTTTGGGGATTGAAAAAGAATTATTGCTTGCCAAGGATTCATTGCGGATAACTGTGTATAACAAGCAGATCGGGCAATTGAATGAAAGCTATAGCATTGACTCTGCGCTTTTGATGCGGTCCCGTATTCAGAGCTGGTTTAAGTTGGTTGTATTAGGTGTGATTGTTTTATTGATTGCAATTTTATTGTACTTTGCGCTTCGTTTTTATTACATCCAGCGATGTCTTAATAAATCGGAAAAAAAGATACGGAAAATAGCGGAAGATGTCAATCGGGCAGTCCGGGTAAAAGAACGTTTTCTGACCAATATGAGTTATGCCATCCGTATGCCTTTGGGGGAGGTTGTAAGACATTCGTTGCTGTTGGCATCCGATGAGCCGATGGATGAGGCGAGACGGGAAAAAATAGTACATATCATTAGCGATAGTTCGACCCAATTGATTGCTTTGGTAAATAATATTCTCGATCTGTCGCGTCTGGAAGCGGGTAAGATGAAATTCAGTGTCAGTGAAATAGATGTGAAGTATCTTATTCAGGATGTCATCGGGAGGGCGGCTGTGAAAGATATTCAATTTAATTCAGCCATCCCGGAATATGGGAAAGTGAACATAGACGGTATGCAACTGAGACAGATATTGGACAGTTTGTTGGTGTTGGCGGACGGGGCTGTTTTTTTACGTATAAACCTGGAGCAGTCAGGCGGAAAGTTTTTCGTGGTGACCGTCACCAATAGCGCACTTGCCTCTGTGGAACCGACGCAAGAAATGATTATCCGGAATGAAATCAACCGGATGATTATCGAATATTTCGGCGGCCAGTATGAAGTCCGTTCCGGTTTTATCCGTTTTACCCTGAAAATATAAATTGCCGCAAAGATTTTTCCAATATTTGAAATAAAAGATTTCATTAACAGGTTGAATTCACCGATTACGGAAAGGCATCCATCGTCCTGCTTTACCGGTTCGGTCAGCACATCCGTCAATAAGGGTTTTCAAAAGTCGGACATATTCCGTTCATCGTTATCCGGCAGTTTTACACTACCTTCCAAACGGTAGTGCTTGATGCGGGTCCATCGGCCGGAGCAGGCCATATAAAAATGAGCAGATCCACAGATGGTCGTTCGTATATGGTAAATTCCCAGGCACGCAGATGCCGGTAGACCATTCCATTCAGGCTATTTCTTCTATTGAGCTATATATGTTTTGAAATTTTACTAAATAAATGTAATTTTATCCGTAAATTACAATACGATGAAGCTGTGGTTCAAAAATATATTTTCCCTCAGAGAGGCTGCCGGTTTTGTGCCGGACGGACAGGAAAGGAAGGAGCTGGGATGGAGAAGAAATATGCACTATTGAAATATACGTGATCAGGCCGTAGAGGGTTGTGTCGTTGTGCGTATGCATCGTCATTGGTGGAGTTGCTTTTTCGGGTATACAAAAGAATAGCCGGATAAAAAAAGGCGGTCAAAGAGAGATAACTCACGGGGCGCAACCGTCGGGTTGTTTTGGGGCGGAATCGGGAACAAAGCGGAAATGAATGGCGGTCCACAGCCCGGAATACCCGTTCCCGCAGGCTATTTGTTTAAGCGATAAAGACAATAAATAAAATGATTATGAAATATTTTTCAAACTTGCTACTGTTATTCGTTTTCTTATCTGTTTCCATTATGATTCAGGCACAGACGCCGGTAAGACCTTATAATCAATGGGAGGCAACCCAGTTTATCGCAGTAAACGGACATCAGCCCGAAGACTATGTAATGCCGGACAATAATTGGGAAATACTATACAATCTGCGGACTCCGCACACCCAGGCTGAACTTCGTGAGATGGGGGTCAAATGCACTGACAGCCAATTACTGCTATTGGAGGTTGGCGGACTTATCAGTAAAACAAGAGGAAAATGGAAGACCACCATACCTATTCTCGACAAAGAACAAACCAGTTCTTTAAGAAGTTTGAGCAAAGAGCTGGCCGGGGCCATTTATGCAAAAACAAAAGCAGACTTTATATCACTGAGCCAGACTATCAGTGATATGGGATTTAAGAATAATACGCTCTCACTCGTCTTTTCATATCTTCTGGACGGTAGAATGTGGACAAAACTGGTATTGTTTGAGGATATTAATAATTATACAAGCTGGAGTGGCTGTTACTGGGTATTATACGAGCCAAGAAATGGCCTTTCATGCGGTACGAATGGTTTCGGAGAACAGGATTTGATATTGACTTACATCAACAGCGGCATTGCTCCCGGAAACAACATTATGGACCAGTGTGCTGATGAAATAGCCAGGTTCGGAAAAATAACAGATACCCAACTCATTTCCCGGTTAAAACCCTACGGACTGGCAGACAATAATGGAAATGTATTATTTCCTATTATTAAGAAACAGCAAGATAGTTTTCATCAGATAAGTGAAAAACTGGTAAACGCCATCAGTGCAGAACTAAAGAATAATTGTGGTTCATTGACAACCCGATACGGCATTGAGAATGAAAAAGTAGCGACGGTGATGTTATACCATGAAGTCATGTGGTATTTGGTAGATAAGCTGATTCAAGATAAGGTAATTTCCCTTCCGGCTATTTTTAAAGATGAAAAAGCGAATAAAAACCGGTTAAATGAGGTTGTTTTCTTTATAGAGGGAGGATTAATGCAATAATTCAATAGAAAAATCTACAGTATCCGGTTTGGCAGACAGTCTGTGTCATTAGTATTGTTGGGTTATTCCGGTAATGTTATTTTTTGGGTGTTTTTAAAATTGAAACGATATGAGTTGGGACGTATATTTGATTAAGAGTGAAACCAATCAGGAGTCCAGTCCGGACGAAATTGAAAAGCCACTGCCAATTGCTGCGAAATCCGAGGTGCACGCCTGGTTGCGACAGAATTACCCGGAGGCGGATTTTACGGATCCGAATTGGCCGGTGGTGTTTACGGACAATTATTCGGTGGAAATTATGCTGGAGGAAGAAGAGGTGCAAAACGATATTATGCTGGCTATCCGGGGGAATGAAGCTCCTTATGATTTGATTGAAGCGATGTGCCAGGCGTTTGCTTGCCGGGCTGTGGATACCGGCACTGGCGGTTTTTTGGAAGGTCCGGAAACAGCTTCGTTCGAAAGCTGGAAAGATTTCCGGGACGAGGTGCAGGCCGAGTATGAAGCTCCCCGGGAAGGATGGTTCCGGAAATTGATGGCGTCATTGGGAAGATGGTTTTCGGGGAAATGATCCTTTTTTCAGCTATTTTTAAATAAAGGTCTATGTTCAAAGCGCTTCTTGTTTTTCTGACCGAAAGTGTGCTGGTATTGCCTTTTCCGCTATATTGTATATATGAGGAAATGTGGGGAGCAGGGAGTGGTTGGTTGGCCGGCATCGGTTATGTTCTGGCAGTTCCTTTGCTCGCCCTGTATGCGGGATCGTTTCATGGACTGGTTGCGTCGCTGTATTCAAACGGGTTATATTATTACTTGGTATCTTTTGTATTGACAGGTTTACTTTGCTGGTTGGGATTAGTTTGGGTGGACGGTGCTTCTGTCTATGGTAAGGAAACCTGGCCTGTTGCTTTGGGTATATCCGCCCTCATGGGACTGTTGGGACTTATTCCGGCAGCTATTCTTCGAGGATAGAGGATTAATCGGGGAGGCGGGTATGATGATTTCCCCGACATCAAAGCAGAGGAATTTGAAGAAGATTCCGATATTTCATTTTGCACGTTTGCGTGAAATTTAAAAAGGAAGACTGGTAAAACTTGAAATTATAGATAAATCAGACCTGTTGCTGGGTATTTTTCACAAATATCATATACTGTTTGAGAATGAAAATGAACATTCTGCTGTTAGTTGTTGCTTTCCGGCAAAGATAAATTCTGTGAAGTTATAAAAGGGTATCTGATTGTCAGTTGTATTTTGCCGCTCATCGCTCTGTGCTGCATGGGATTTTGTTGTGTTTCCGGTAAGTCTGATAAAAGAAAAACTCCTGAAAATTTTGATTTTCAGGAGTTCGCTTTTTGATCTGGTGAACTCGGCGGGAGTCGAACCCACAACCTCTTGGGCCGTAACCAAGTGCTCTATCCATTAAGCTACGAGTCCGTTGTTCTCTAAAGCGGTGCAAATATAGACAGCTTTCATGAATTGTGCAAATGTTTTGTTGTTTTTTTTATTTTTCTATGAAATTCTGTTGTAAAAGTAATAAAATAACGAGGGTTCTATTTAAATTGTTATTTTTGTAAGCACGGAGGAGAGAAGCTATAAATTCCGTATCGGTAGAGGTACCGGAAGACATAATAGGGTGAGGTCGGTGTGACGGCCGAAAGCAAATAAGAGACGTATGAAAATAATAAAGAGCATTTTCCAGCGTATGAAAGGAGATTCGCTGGCGAGGAAAATGACAGAGGTACGACGGGAAAAGGAATATAGTCATATGCATACCGTTAAAAGCGGGGTGGTATTTTGGATTGCGGGGGTTGGGGAGCAGCCGGGCTTGGAAACGATCCGGGAGAAATTCCCGGAAGTGAAAATGGATAAGGTGTGTTTTTTGCCGGCTAATTATCAGGGATTGCAGGTGGATGATGTCGTATATGTCAAGGCGGAGGATGTAGGGTTCGGAGGAAAAATTATGAATGATAAGCTGTTTCATGTGCTGGAAAAACCTTATGATTTACTGATCGACTTGACCCGTGAATCCAATGTTCTCGTCGACTATGTGTTAAAGAATTCGCAGGCGAAATGTAAAGTCGGGATGGAAAAAGAAGGCTTTGAAGCGGATATTGTTTTGAAAGGAATTTCTGATCCTGTGGTTTTCATTGGAGAGTTAGCAAAATTGTTATCGGATTTAAAGGAATATTGATATGAAATTTAAAGGAGTAGGGGTTGCTTTGGTAACTCCGTTTGATGAAAACGGAAAAATAGATGAGGTGGCATTGGGAGGCTTGGTGGATGATGTGATTGCCGGAGGTGTCGATTATCTGGTTGCTTTGGGTACGACTTCGGAAGCAGCTACAATGTCGGAAGCCGAACGCATGGAGGTGTTGCGTTTGATTCTGGAGAAAAATAACAAACGGGTACCGGTGATGGTCGGTATCGGTGGAAACAATACGGCTGAAGTTGTGAAGAAATTACAGGAATTTCCTTATGCCGATGTCTGTGACGCTGTTTTGAGCGTTGTCCCTTATTACAATAAACCTTCACAGGAGGGAATGTATCAGCATTTTAAAGCTATCGGAGCATGTTCGCCGTTACCTGTTTTCCTGTATAATGTACCGGGACGTACCGTTGCCAATCTGGCGGCATCTACGGTTGTCCGTTTGTCGAACGATTGTCCGAATATTATCGGAATCAAGGAGGCTAGCGGTAATTTCGCACAAATCAGTGAGATACTGAAATTCAAACGGCATGATTTTACTGTTGTTTCGGGGGATGATGGGATTACCCTGCCTTTGATGGCCATCGGGGTGGAAGGTGTTATTTCTGTGATTGCCAATGCCTGCTCCCGTGAATTTTCAGCTATGGTGCATTTGGCACAAGTGGGCAAGTTCGGGGAAGCTGCGGAGATACATTTACAATTGAGTGAATTGTTTCAGGCTTTGTTCGCCGAAGGAAATCCGGCAGGTATAAAAGCAGCTTTGCATCTGAAAGGAATTATCCGGAATAATAGTCTCAGATTACCCTTGATACCTGTAACGCCGGCACTGTATGATCGGTTGAGAATGTTGTTGGGGTGTTGATTATTAACGTTTTTTTTATATCTTTATCGGCAAAAGAGATAAATTGCCGGGAAAAGCCGGTGCCTTCATGAGGTCGTGAGATACGGAAAAGGCCGGAGGGTTGTTTTTATTTCGGAGTGTAGGGGGATTGGCAGGGAGAGTATTAGGGATCAAAAATCGTAAACTAATTATAAGGGTTATGGAATGGTTGGTTTTGATCGTACTTATTTTAATCGGTTTTGTGTTGCTGATATTGGAATTTCTGGTTTTTCCCGGTGTAAATATCGTGGGATTGATCGGTTTTGCCTGTTTGTGTTTCGGTGTTTATTTGGGGTATGAGTTTTTTGGGACGAAAACCGGTCACCTGGTGGTGTTGGGGACGGCGTTGGGGGGATGTGTACTGACGTGGTATGTTTTGCGGGCTCAAACCTGGAAAAGATTGAGTCTGGAAAGTAAGATCGATGGAACAGTGGAGCCGGTAGACGAGCGTATACGGCCCGGAGATTGCGGTGTCTGCATCGGCCGGCTGGCACCGATGGGAAAAGTGAAAATCGGGGAATCGGTTGTGGAGGCTTTATCTGAAGACGGCTATGTCGATGCCAATAGTAAGGTAGAAGTTGTGAAAGTATATAGAGATAAAATTGTTGTTAAATTAAAAGACAGTTTGTATGGATAATAATTCAGTCATTATTTTGATTGCGGCGATCGTAGGCGGTCTGTTCCTTTTGTGGATTATTTTGTACCTTATCCCGCTGGGTTTGTGGTTTCAGGCGTTGGTGTCGGATGTAAAAATTTCGCTTTTACAGTTGATATTGATGAGGTGGCGTAAAGTGCCGCCGACGGTTATTGTGGGGGCTATGATCGAAGGGAAGAAAGCCGGAATCGAGTTATACCGGGATATGCTCGAGGCCCATTATCTGGCCGGAGGACATGTGGCACAGGTTGTGCATGCATTGGTATCCGCGTCGAAGGCAAATATCGATTTGACATTTCAGATTGCGACTGCTGTGGATTTGGCCGGCCGGGACGTTTTTGAGGCCGTACAAATGAGTGTCAACCCGAAGGTAATCAATACTCCGCCGGTGACGGCCGTGGCCAAGGACGGTATTCAGTTGATCGCTAAAGCACGGGTAACGGTACGGGCCAATATCAAGCGTTTGGTCGGAGGTGCCGGAGAAGAAACGATATTGGCGCGTGTCGGGGAAGGTATTGTCTCTTCTATCGGTTCGTCCGATTCACACAAATCTGTGATGGAGAATCCGGATTTTATATCCAAGGTCGTGTTGGAAAAAGGTTTGGATTCCGGAACAGCTTTTGAAATTTTGTCTATCGATATTGCCGATATTGATGTCGGTAAGAATATCGGTGCCGGTTTACAGATTGACCAGGCCGATGCCGATTTGAAAATTGCACAGGCAAAAGCAGAGGAAAGAAGGGCAATGGCTGTTGCCAAAGAACAGGAAATGAAGGCTTTGGCACAGGAGATGAAAGCCAAAGTGATCGAAGCAGAGGCTCACGTGCCGTTGGCTATGGCAGATGCATTCCGTTCCGGTAATTTGGGGGTAATGGATTATTACCGGATGAAAAATATCGAAGCAGATACCCAAATGCGGGAATCTATTGCTAAACCGGAAGATAAAAAGAAGAAATCGGATAAGTTGACATAGTAAAAGTTAGCCGGAGATTGTCCCCTAAAAAATGCGGCATTTTTACAGGTGCACCGCATTTTTTAGGGGCGTTTTATTTATGATTTACGATTTACGATTTTAGATTAAAAGAGTCTGATAACGAATCTGTTTGCCAGGCAATTTACAATCTAAAATTTATAATTTGTATAAACGATTTTATTACTCAGAGAAATAAGTTTGCGGCAGATCCCTTAGATTGTAACGGGAAGACATGGTTTCGCCATAGGCTCCGGCCGTATGAATGACGATCAGGTCGCCCCGGGATACTTCATTCAGGGAAACATCTTTGCCGAAACAATCCGAAGATTCGCATATCGGACCGACAACGTCGTATTTTTCTTCCGGCCGGTCGGAACTGATATTCTCGATTTTGTGAAATGCCTGGTAAAGGGCCGGTCGTAACAGGTCATTCATACCGGCGTCGAGAATGGCAAATTTTTTATTCCGTCCTTCTTTTACATACAACACTTTGGCGATTAGATCCCCGCAATGTGCAATTACGGAACGGCCTAATTCAAAATGAATGTGTTGATGAGGAAGCGGTTCGTAAAATCGGGCGAAAGTCGCGAAATAGTTTTCAAAGTCGGCAATCGGTTCTCCATAGGGGGTATTGTATTCGGTACCTAACCCGCCGCCGAAGTTGACATGCGGAAGACGGATACCTCTGTTTTGTAACTGTTGCTGGATTTCGTTAACTTTCAGGCACAGGCTGCGGAATACATTCATATCGGTAATTTGGGAACCGATGTGGAAATGCAGGCCGATCAGTTCGGTGTGAGGCAGTTGAAGCGTTTCTTCGATCACATGATTTAAATCATACAGGTAAATACCGAATTTGTTTTCTTCTATACCGGTTGTAATGTAATGGTGGGTATGGGCATCGACATTCGGGTTTATCCTTAAAGCGATACGGGCTTTCTTGTGCATTCGCCCGGCAATTTCATTGATGACGCGGATTTCCGGCAGAGATTCGCTGTTGAAACAAAAGATATCGTTTTGCAGAGCGATTTCGATTTCCGCATCGCTTTTCCCGACTCCGGCATAAACGATCTTATCCACAGGAAAGCCGCATTCCAATGCGCGTTGTATTTCGTTACCGCTGACACAATCTGCTCCTATCCCGTAGCTGCTGATGATTTGCAACAGGACCGGGTTTGCATTGGCTTTGACTGCATAATGGACATGAAAAGCCGGATATTTTCCCGATTCGGTATTTATTTTTTCCAGCGTTTTCTTTAATAGTTCGATATTATAGTAATAACAGGGGGTTTGTATTTCCCTTAATTTTTCTGTGAACACCATTGGTTTATATTGTAAGTTCCGGACTTAAGTCCGTGGATGTTTTAATTTTAGATTAAAAATCTGATATCGAATCAAGTGGCAAACAATTTAAAATTTGCAATCTGCAATTTCCAATTTATATGAATTCATTTATTCTTTTTCAAGCAGTTGGGCACTCAGGTCGCGTAAGGCTTGTTGCTTGTCTTCTTGTTTTACGAGAAAGGAAATGTTGTGTTCGCTTCCTCCGTAAGAGATCATACACAAAGGAACATGAGACAGAGCATTTAATACTTTTGCACCCAGGCCGGTTTTGGCTGCCGAAAAATCACCGACAATACATATAATGGACAGGTTACTATCGACTTCTATCGTGCCGAATTTTTCAAGGTCTTTGATTATATTTTCCAGGTGTTCGGTGCAGTCGATCGTTAAAGATACGGCTACTTCCGAGGTTGCGATCATATCGATCGGGGTTTTCCAGGATTCGAAAACTTCGAAAACTTTACGCAGAAAGCCATAAGCCAGCAGCATATTGGTTGATTTGATTTTAATGGCCGTAATGCCGTCTTTGGCTGCAACAGCCTTGACGTTTTGTGCCGGACTTTCCTTGGTGATTAATGTACCTTCGTCCTCGGGATGGAGGGTGTTTTTCAGGCGTACCGGAATGTTTTCTTTTTTAGCCGGTTGAATACTGGAGGGGTGGAGGATTTTGGCACCGAAATAAGCCAGTTCAGCAGCTTCGTCGAAAGACAAATGACGAATGGCTTTCGTATTTTCGACAAAACGGGGATCGTTGTTGTGTACTCCGTCGATGTCTGTCCATATTTGTATTTCGCTAGCCTGTATAGCAGCTCCTACCAGTGCCGCAGAATAATCGCTGCCGCCTCGTTTGAGGTTGTCTATTTCTCCGTATGCATTCCGGCAGATAAATCCCTGGGTAATGATAAGCGGCCTGATATCCGGTTTGGCTAATTCCCGCTGCAGGTTTTGCCGGATGTAAAAATAATCCGGTTCACAGTCTTTGTCGATCCGCATATATTCCAGAGCGGACACCAGACTGGAGGGGATACCGCATTCCTCCAGGTAATAATGCATCAGGGTGGTCGACATGATTTCCCCTTGCGCTACGACCGCTTTTTCCTGAAGCGGATAGAAGTCTTTGTTAATGAATGAACGCAGATAGGTGAAAACGGTCTGAACAAACTCTTTGGCTTTTCGGATATAAGGTTCTGTTTCATATAATTCGCTGATGGTAATATAATAATTCAGTTCCAGATTCTGAATAATGTCCAACGCTTTTTGCTTGTCGGTGCGATACAGGCAATCTGCAATTTCCAATAACTTATTGGTTGTGCCGGACATAGCCGAGAGCACGACAATTTTGGGTTGGTTGTCGTCGATTAATGCAGCTACCGATCGTATTCTGTCTGCACTGCCGACAGAGGTTCCTCCGAATTTTAAAACTTTCATGTTTATTTTATTTCTTAGTGTGTTGTCAATGTATTGTTTTTCTGCAACTGAAAATAAAGGCTATTTTCTATCTTTCTCATCGGTTACAATGAGGACCGGCACTTTATAATAAAATGAAGTGGGTACAAAAAAGATATGCGGAATAGCTATCTCTGTTCGCGGGTGCAAATATCATATATTGTGTTCAATTAAACAAGTGATTGTTTAAAAATAAACATATTGTTTATTCTTTGTAGAAAGATGCAGCTACCCAATTGTCCTGTTCTTTGTGTGTCTGATAGGTGAGTGCCAATTGTTTGGCTTTTTCCCGGATCATGGGCAGGTCTTGGGAATAAAAGCCGCTCATGATTAAAAAGCCTTTTGCAGCCAGGTGAGCTGTGTAACGGTGCATATCGTTCAAAAGAATGTTCCGGTTGATGTTAGCTAGGATAAAGTCGAATTTCCCTTCCTGCTCCAGTAAGGAGGCATCTCCGATTTTTATTGTAATGTTGTTTAAACCGTTGGTATGGATATTTTCCATGGCGTTGTTATAGGCCCATTCGTCAATATCGATACCGACAATTTTCAGGGCTCCTGTTTTGGAGGCCATAATGGAAAGTATACCGGTTCCGCATCCCATATCCAGTATTTTTTTGTTTTTTATCCGGGGGGCAAAATCCAATAGCGTTTCAAGCATCAGGGCTGTTGTGGCGTGATGTCCGGTTCCGAAGCTCATTTTAGGGTCGATAATGATTTCATATTCGATACCCGGAATCGGGTCGTGAAATCCGGCTCTTACCTGAATCCGGTCGTTGACTACAATGGGCGTAAAGTTTTCTTCCCATTCTTTATTCCAGTCCCGTTCTTCAATTTGTTCACAACTTTTCCCGATTCTATAGGTGGAGGGGAGAATATCCGGGAGTTTCAGGTTATCCAATGCTTTTTCATTATAACGGGAAGAAGGTATATAGGCGGTGAAGCCGTTTTCATTGTATTGAAAGCCGTCGTATCCCAATTTACTTATTTCTGCGATGAGTGCATCGGCGATATCTTCCGAAAAAGGAGTGATGGTAAAATTTATTGCTGTGTATGTCATGATGATGAAGGTAAAATTTCTAAATAAGGTCGGTTGGCAGATCCATGCGGATTCTCCATTCTTTGGGTAAATAATTGTTCAATCGGTTACCGAGGTTTTTGCCCCATCCGAGGGCAATATGCCGGTAAGTGATCAATATCCATTCCCCGGTTTTTGCATTTACCTGTATGTCTTCTTTTTTCAAATAGCGAAGAGCTTCCGGCAATTCGGCTTCATAACAGGAGCAGGCTTGCTTGTTGAGCCAGGTTGTGAGTGCCAGGGGATGTAATAATTTGATTTTCCGGTTGTATAATTCGGCTGCTTCACAGCCGTAAGCCGTAACTTTTAATTCCGAACGGAGTTGCCGGATAAATTCACCGTGCATATCCGGCAATATCGTAATCCGGTTGTCTTCGTTTTGTGCAGTAAGATTCTCAGAATGAATCAGTAGCCGACTTAGTTCCGGAGGAATAGGGAATGTAGTCGTTTTTTGTTTTTTATTTTTCTTCGGGCGGTATTTTTCTCCGTCTTTTTTCCGGATAAGTCCGCAGAAAAATCCTTCCCCGGTTGTCTTATGCGGGTAAAAATGGTAACCGTAAGCAGTTGAATTTCCGGGTGTAATTGTATCGGCCGGCAGTGAAACCGGGATACTTTCGGCCTGAAACTGCCGGCAGATCCATTCCAGTATTTCTTCGTTTTCTCCGGGGTTATAGGTACAGGTGCTGTAAATCAGGTAACCGTCGGGTTTCAGTGTTTTCCAGATATCCGTCAATATCCGTTTTTGCCGGTCCCGGCACACGGTCAGGTTGTTTTCGTTCCATTCGCCGATAGAAGCCGGATCTTTGCGAAACATCCCTTCCCCTGAGCAGGGAGCATCTACGATGACGATATCGAATGCACTTTCAAATGCGGAGAAATCTGATGGGTCGTTGTTGGTGACAACGACGTTGCTGTATCCCCAGCGGAGCATATTTTCTTTGAGGATGGTTGCCCGTGAGCGAATGACTTCGTTGGAAACCAGCAGACTGTCGGCGGGAAGGGCCGAAACGGTCAGGCTTGATTTTCCTCCGGGGGCGGCACAGAGATCCAGTACTTTTACCGGTTGTTCATGTATAATTTGCTTTAAAAGGTATCCGATAAACATGGATGAGGCTTCCTGAACATAGTAGGCTCCTCCCTGATAACAGGGGTCCAGGGTAAATACCGGGCGTTGGGATAAGAAATACCCTTCCGGACACCATTCGGTCTTTTTGTCTACGATGGATTGAAGCGTATCCGGTATTTTACCGGTTGTTTTAATCGGATTAAGGCGGATGCTGACCGGTGCCGGTTGGTTGAGGGCCTTGAAGAATGCATCGGCCTCCTGACCGAGTTGTTTTCTCATGCGTGATTCGAAAGCCGGCGGTAAATTGCTCATTTCGGGATATCCTTTATATTAATTTTAGATTTTAGATTTTAAATTTTAGATTTTAAATTGCCTGGCAACTTGATTTGTTATCAGATTTTTTGATCTGAAATCGTAAATCTACAATTAAAACGTTCTTTTTTTATAAGTTGTCCTGCATAACTGAAATATATTTGGCTCTGTACCCGGCTTGCATTATCTTTGCAACAAATAAGTCTGCCGGATTGAACTCAAATGGACGTTGTACTGCATTCTGCTTGTATTATATTGGGTGCAAAGATAATGTAAGTTGAATGCAGAATCAAATTTATTTGAGTTCTGCTGAAAATGTCATCTGTTTTGTGTAAAGATAATAGAGACTGGCATTCATTGTCTTTTGACGTATCATTATTTATTTGAGTGTATTAGAAGCGGAATAATAGAATATGAGAATTGAAGAAAATTTTAACTTAAAGAAATACAACACCTTTGATATAGATGTTTGCTGTAAATATTTTGTAGAAACGGAACAGGAAGATGAGTTGATCGGGTTTGTATCGGAATATGAATTGAAGCCCGAAGAAATATTGATTCTGGGAGGGGGGAGTAATTTTTTGTTTACCGAGGATTTTGACGGAACGGTCCTTTATCCGTTGATGTCCGGTATTGAAATAGTTGATGAAAATCAGGATAAGGTGTGGGTACGTGTCGGAGCCGGTGTCGTATGGGATGATTTTGTTGCCTGGGCGGTGGAGCATGGTTATGGAGGTGTAGAAAATTTGTCTTTGATTCCGGGACATGTCGGAGCTGCACCGGTACAAAATATCGGTGCTTACGGTGTTGAAGCCAAAGATACCCTGTGCCGGGTTGAGGTTATTGATCTGGAAAAAGCCTGTAAGGTGACGATAGAGGCTGCCGATTGTCGGCTGGCTTATCGGAACAGTATTTTCAAGCAGGAATGGAAGAATAAGTATGTGGTGACTTATGTTGTATTCTGTTTGGATAAACAACCGGTTTTCAAGCTCGGATACGGAAGTATCCGGCAGGAGTTGGAAAAGACAGGAGAACAGCTGGGGTTGAAGCAGATCCGGGAGGCTGTGATCCGTATCCGAAAGGCTAAATTGCCGGAAGTATCGGAGGTCCCCAGTGCCGGAAGTTTTTTTAAAAACCCGGTGGTAGCC
The DNA here is from genome assembly GCF_900091655.1 of Culturomica massiliensis. Lineage (NCBI taxonomy): Bacteria > Pseudomonadati > Bacteroidota > Bacteroidia > Bacteroidales > Odoribacteraceae > Culturomica > Culturomica massiliensis. Next base: position 2,397,703 of record NZ_LT594621.1, on the reverse strand, counting down.
GAAGTCATTGGCCGTCAGTTGCAGGAAAAATATCCGGCTATGCCTTTATATCCGGCCGGAGAGGGTATGGTAAAACTGGCTGCCGGTTGGCTGATTGAGCAATGCGGATGGAAAGGGAAAACGTTGGGGCGTGCCGGGGTATACGAGAAACAGGCTTTGGTGTTGGTAAACAAAGGAGGTGCTACCGGTATTGAAGTCACCCGGTTGGCCAATGCGATTAAAAAAAGTGTATTTATGCAATTTAATATCTGGATTGAACCCGAGGTTATTATCATATAATCCGGAGAGGGTTGGCCTACTTTCTCCGGTTATTGTTTGCATTATTGGGAAACTTTTCTTTCCTTTGCACCGCGAAATACGGAAGTAGCTCAGTTGGTAGAGTACCGGTCTCCAAAACCGGCTGTCGGGGGTTCGAGCCCCTCCTTCCGTGCAAAAAGAGGTTGCCGTTTTTCGGCAACCTCTTTTATTTGTTTTTCCTTTCTGAGGAATTTTTGCGGGAATCAATATTGTTGACCACCGCCCATCAGTATCAAGCCGACACTGAAGGTGAGGCTTTGGAATTCAGGAATCCTTCCGTGTGAGGCTTTGGTTCCGTAGCTGTATTTGGCTCCGAAGTTCAAAGCCAATTGTTCGTTGAGAGGTACATACATACCGACCTCCGGGGCAAATGTGAATTGCCATCTGGAGATTGTCGATGTATACTGGCCTATTTCCAAACGTTTTTCAGTCCAGCGGGTTCCTACACCCAATCCGAAGAACGGGCGTACGGCGGTTGTATTGTCGGTGAAATAATAACGGCCGACAGCCATGATGGGCACAGTATTGACATAGCGGTACTGGTTTCCGGTAATGGTGTAGATGTTATCATTGCCGCTGAAGCGGAAATCTCCGGTTTCGTGATCCAGGTTTTTGTAAAATACGTTCCAACCGATGGCACCACCGATAGAGAAGTGATCACCTAAAAATTGGTGGTATTCGATGTCCATACCCCGGAAGCTGGCTTTGTCAGTAAAGTCTTTAATATCTCCCAGCGGTACGCTTATCTGATAATTTAAGTTAAGCATCTGAGCTTTTACAAGCGGGCTCAGGCTGAACAGAATTATAGCGAGGGTTAATATTTTTTTCATAATCATTTGTTTTTAAGTCACTGTTAATTTATACATTTTTCCAAGTTTGCCGTTTTTATTTGGTTCCCAGATAAGGAGATTGTGCAAAACATTGGTTGATTTGTTTTTCTGCCCGTTGTTGTATTGAGCTGGCAGAACCGGCGATAATGCCGTCGGCAATACCGCTCCATAATACCGGTACCTGATTGCTTGATTCATTAACATTAGACGGATCCAACATATCGATTACGATCGAACCGGAACGGTAAGAGAAGACATTGACAGGTCCCCACGGGTAGTAAGGTCTGAAATAAGGCCAATCCCAGCCGTACCAGTTCCAACCCGGATACCAACCCCAATAGTCATACCAGTTGTTGCCTACGAAATAGTAATTTACATTCGAAAAGGCTGATACGGTTACGAAGAAATCGGGTTTATCCGTTTCCGAGCCCACAATTCTCTGGTATCCCAAAGCTTCAAATTTTGAAGCGACCAGGGTCAGGATGGCTTGGTCAAATTGGTGATTTCCCATAATTTCGTCATTTTTACTGACAAAATAAACGATAGAGTCCGGCATGGAGAAAGTTTTCAGGCCTGCAAAATAAGCGGCATCTTTATCCCTGTCGTAGCTGGTCATGGCAACATCATAGTCCTCTGTGTTGTCTGCACCCTCCGGATAGCAGGATACTAACAGTTGCGCAAACAATCCGGTTAGTAGTAAAAAAAGTAAACGTCTCATACTTAGTTTGTTTTTAGTTTGACATTTTTTTATTAGAAATCTGCATTTTGAGATTTTAATAAACCATTTTTAATGTAGGAAGGTATACGCTGATGATTTTAAATAGTTGCAATAAGTGTTTTAATTGTAGATTTTAGATTTACAATTTTAGGCTAGACGTACAATCCTCTTCTGTCGAAAGAGGTATCGTAAATTAAAAATTGAATAATTGTTATTTATTCCGGATCGGTAGCGAGAATGGATTTATAACCGTGGGTTTTGGCGATATTCATTACCCGTACGACATGTTCGATGGGAACCGATTTTTCAGCCTGGATGGTGATACAGGGATCGTCGGAATTTTTCAATTCCTCTACGATTTTACTTTCCAGCATGGAAAAGGGGGTAACCTTGGCATTGAAATAGTAGACGAGATTTTTATCGATGGATACGGTTACGGATTCCCGGTTGGAAAGCTGGTTGGTACTTTTGGGTAGTAATAGTTTTAAGGCATTGGGATTGACCAATGTAGAAGTGACCAGAAAAAAGATAAGTAAAAGAAATACGATGTCGGTCATTGACGACATGTTGAAATTCGGATTTATTTTACTTTTTCTTTTGATCGCCATGTTATTTCCGGTTTTGAGTTTCGTATTGTGAATCGATAAATTCTGCAGATGCGTTTTCCATATCGGCAGCAATCCGGTCGATCCGGCTTACCAGGGCATTGTAGGCTAAATAGGCAATGATCCCGACAATCAAACCGGCGACCGTGGTAATCATGGCCGTATAGATACCCCGGGAAAGCAGGGTGATGTTTATGTTGTTTCCGGCAAGAGACATATCGTAAAATGCCTGTACCATACCGACAACCGTACCTAAAAAACCGATCATGGGAGCCATCCCGGCTATCGTTGCCAAGGCAGGCAGGCCTTTTTCCAATGCAGCTATTTCTTTATTGGCGGTATTTTCCATGGTTATCCGAAGTTCCGTAGTCGGGATATGGCTGTAATGTATTCCTTTTTTAATCATCCGGGAAACCGGAGAATCTTCTGTATCACACTCCTGCAAGGCTGCCGTTTTGTTTCCGTTTTGAAGGTAGCTGAATACTTTTTCGGTAAATACTTTCGGGGAAACGGAAGCCTTCCGGATGACCGTAAATCTTTCACAGATGATGTATACCGCTATGATTGAAAGAATGAAGATAGGGATCATCAGCCAGCCTCCCTTTACGATCATATCCCATAAGTTCATTTGCTGGTCGCTGACGGGGGGAACCGGTGCTGTGATGAAAGTAAATATATTCATATCCTGATACTGAAATTATTCGTTTGTATGACGGGTTTACACCTGCCCGTTTATTTTCGCAGCGAAGATACTGTAGTTTTCACAAAAAACAAAGGAGATTTTTAATTGCAGATTCTTAATTTTAAATTTACGATTTACGCTTTTAGATTGCACGCACAAACTCACCCGATCTTGAGGATTTACAATTCTTCTTTATTGGGTGGGAAATTGCGAATTTAATTTAAAATCGTAAATCTAAACTTTTAATAGTCATTTGTCGTGTTTTTGACTGTATCGGATGGCATAGTCCATGAATTTGCGGGCATACGCATCCAGGTAGCCCTGTTTGTGTATGATGTGAAACATCCGTTCGATGGTAACATCCTCGATGTCGATGATTTTTAATTTTCCCGCCATCAATTCATGACGGATGCTGTATACGGAGAGGAAAGCAAAACAATCCGTCAGTTGAAGGTAGTTTTTGATGCCTTCGGTCGTACCCAATATGAGTTGTTCGTGCAGGGAAGACAGGGGGATGCCGATTTCGGATAAAGCTTTGCGGATAACAGAGAGGGTGCCTGAATCTTTTTCTCTGAATACGAATTTCAATTGCGGGAGCTCTGTTTTTTGCAGAGTAGCCGGAATTTTGGCAGATGCGGCGCCGGTGAGTACGATCTCGTCTTTTAAAAAGGGGATGTAATGGATGTCGGGTTGGTTTGGTGTGCCTTCAATAAAAGCGAGGTGCAGGTTATCGTTACAGATTTCCTGTTCGATTTGAGCGGTATTGCCGCTGATAACCTGAATATGTATATTGGGATAACGGGCCGTAAATCCGGACAGAATTTCCGGCAAAATATACTGGGAAAGGGTTGTGCTTGCTCCCAGGCAGAGTGTTCCCGAAAATGTATTTTTCAGCCGGTCGATATCAGACCGGATATCCCTTTCTTTCCGAATGAGATCTTCGGTTGCTTGCAGCAGATATTTCCCCGCAGTCGTCAGTTGCATACGTCCTTTTATCCGGTCGAAAAGGGTAATGGAAAGCTCGTTTTCCAGTTCTTTGATGCTTTTGGATACGGCCGGTTGGGAAAGGTGAAGTGTTTCAGCCACTTTGGTCATATTGGGATTTTTGGCCAGGTGATTGAATATGATTAATTTATGATCGAGCATGTAAATTTTTTTTAATATATCGGATAAACGAAGATACGGTCTTAAAATTGAAAAAGCAATATGATTTGCAGGCGACTGACAAAAAGCTTTTCGAAAATGTTTGCAGGAGTGGGGCTGAATATTGTTTTTTCCCGTAAAAAGAGGTAAATTGAGCCCGAAAATAAAATAAGGTTTGCCTGTTTGTTTGTATTTTTAAAATCAGGAATAAAAAATAAATTTTATATGGAGAATAAATTAGATGTTTTAACTAAAAAGCTGTATGAAGAGGGGGTAGACAAAGCGAACCGGGAAGCTGAAAAAATTATGGCTAAAGCGAAGGAGGAGGCAGCGAAGCTGATCGCTGACGCCGAGGCTAAAGTGAAAGAAATGAAAGCCGGTGCAGAAGCGGATATCGAGAATCTGAAGAAAAAAGCCGAATCGGAAATGGCTTTGAGTGCGCGTCAGGCTATTACGGCATTGAAACAGTCGGTTACGAATCTGATTTCCGGAGAAGTGGCCGGCGAGATTGTCAAGTCCGGATTTAAGGATGAGGCTTTTGTGCAGGAGTTACTGGTTGAAATTGTGAAAAAGTGGGATGTTGCTTCCGGGAACCTGAATCTGGAACTGATTCTTTCTGAGAGTGAAAAAGCAAACTTCCAGAAGTTTGTGGCTGCAAAGTATAAAGATTTGTTAGACCGGGGGCTGGAAATCAAAACGGGAAATACGGAAGGTGCTTTTGTCATCCAGCCGAAAGAGGGCGGTTATCAGGTCGCTTTTTCCGAAGAGTTGTTTGAAGCTTTCTTTAATCAGTATATGAGAAGCTTTACGAAGACCTTACTCTATAAATAATTGTAAATTGTAAATTTTAGATTGTAAATTGATTGGGCAGCTTGTTCTGATAAATCTGAAATCTAAAATTTAAAATCTAAAATTAATCACGTGGATTATATTGCTTTTATAGCAGGTTTGCCGGAGATAGCCTGGGATGACCGGAAGTTATCGTTGACGGTCGGAGAATTCCGGGCACAGTTGAAAGATTATATCCGTGGCAGGGATGAGCAGTTGGTCGATTTGTTTTTTTTGCCGAACGACAATGCGCAGGTATTGCGTTTACTGAACAAACAGGAGGCTGACCCGGGATTGACGACGGTGTATCCGGTGAAATTGCTGGAAGATGAAATACAGGAACCGGATAAGATGATACCGTCTTATTTGCGGGAATTTATTACGGATTTTAAGGAAGAGCATCTGCGTTATGAGGTGTCGCCTGAAAATGTGTTGAGCTGGATGTATCACGATTACATGATGAAAGCCGATAATCTGCTGGTCAGAAAGTATGCGGAATTTTCCATGAATCTGAAAAATTTGGTGGCAGCGTTGAATGCCCGGAAATACGGTATGAATGTCGCAAGAGAAATCATCGGTAGTAATGAATTTGCCGTGGCGTTGCGTACATCGAATGCCAAGGATTTCGGGCTGGGGATGGATTACCCTTATGTCGAGAAGGTGATTGCTTTGATGGAGAATGATAATTTGGTCGAGCGGGAGCGGGGATTGGATTTGATCATCTGGAATTTTCTGGATGAGGCTGTGACGTTCGAATATTTTTCTCTGGAAAGGGTTATCAGCTATATGTTGCGTTTGATGATCGTCGAACGCTGGAGTAAGATGAATTCCGAATCCGGCCGGAAGGTATTTATGGAAATGATTGAAAAATTCCGGCAGAGTTTTCAGTTTGAAGAACAGTTTAAATAATAATTGTAAATTTTAGATTGTAAATTTTAAATTGATGGGGAGTAGATTCGCAGTCCGCTTTTTAATCTGGTATCTAAAATCAGGACTTCAGCTATAGATTGTCGGGAGATATCGAAGCAATTTAAAATTTAAAATTTAAAATTTAAAATCGAATAGGATTTATGGCTAAAACACAAGGAAAAGTCCATAGCATTATTTCCAACCTTGTACTGGTAAAAGTCGAAGGGCCTGTTTCCCAAAATGAAATTTGTTTCATTGAGGTGAAGGAGGAACGTTTGATGGCCGAAGTGATAAAGGTTGTGGGAGATCTTGCTTATGTACAGGTATTTGAAAGTACCCGAGGCTTAAAACCCGGGATGCTTGTGGAGTTTCAGAACCACATGCTTGAAGTAAGTCTGGGACCCGGTCTGTTGTCGAAAAATTTCGACGGTTTGCAGAACGACCTGGATAAGATGACCGGCGTTTTTTTGAAAAGGGGTGAATATACCAATCCGTTGGAAGACGATAAAAAATGGAGCTTCACTCCTTTGGCTAAAGCCGGGGATAAGGTAAAAGCTGCCGATTGGTTAGGGAATGTAAAAGAGAACTGGCTGGATCATAAGATTATGGTTCCCTTTAAGTTAGAGGGAGAATATACGGTTGTTTCTATTGTATCCGAAGGGGAATATACCATTAAAGATACGGTTGCCGTATTGAAGGATGATGCTGGAAAAGAGTATCATGTATCTATGGTGCAAAAATGGCCGGTGAAGGTTGCTATCCGTAATTATGTAGATAAGCCTCGTCCTTTCCGGCAGATGGAAACCGGTGTGCGGGTTATCGATACGATGAATCCGATGCTGGAGGGAGGTACCGGATTTATTCCCGGTCCGTTCGGTACCGGTAAAACGGTGTTACAGCATGCTTTGGCGCGTTTTGCAGATGCCGATGTCATTATCATGGCGGCTTGTGGCGAGCGGGCCAATGAGGTGGTGGAAATCTTTACGGAATTTCCGGAATTACAGGACCCGCGTTCGGGACGTTCATTGTATGAGCGTACGACGATTATTGCAAATACGTCCAATATGCCGGTGGCGGCCCGTGAGGCTTCCGTATATACGGCCATGACGATCGGAGAATATTACCGTGCTATGGGCATGAAGGTATTGCTATTGGCGGATTCGACTTCGCGTTGGGCGCAGGCTTTGCGTGAGATGTCAAACCGTATGGAGGAATTGCCCGGGCAGGATGCTTTTCCGATGGACTTGTCGGCAATTATCTCTAATTTCTATGCGCGGGCCGGTATGGTTTATCTGAATAACGGGAAAACCGGTTCGGTTACTTTTATCGGGACGGTATCTCCGGCCGGAGGTAACCTGAAAGAGCCGGTGACGGAATCGACCAAGAAAGTGGCCCGTTGTTTCTATGCGTTGTCGCAGGCCCGGGCCGACTCGAAACGTTATCCGGCAATTGATACGTTGGATTCTTATTCAAAATATCTGGAATATCCCGAGTTTGTCGAGTATGCGAAGAAAAATATTTCTGCGACCTGGATTGCCGATGTGAATGAGGCCCGTAATATGTTGGTGAGAGGGCGTGAAACGGCAGAGCAGATCGATATTTTGGGTGACGACGGAGTGCCTTTGGATTATCATGTGATTTTCTGGAAATCAGAGTTGATAGACTTTGTCATATTGCAGCAGGATGCATTTGATAATATCGATGGTTCTACTTCTATGGAGCGTCAGCAATATATGTTGAATATGGTACTCGAGATTATCCGTTCGGATTTCGATTTCGACTCCTTCGAAGAGGTGAATCCTTATTTTAAAGGGATTATCAACGGCTTTAAACAGATGAACTATTCCGAATTCCAATCCGATAAGTTTAAAAAATTCGAGTCGGAAGTACGGGATATGATTAGTGAAAGAAGAAAGGATTAATTTACGATTTACGATTTATGATTTACGATTGGGCTATACGTTGAGGTATTAGAGAATTGTGAGAGAATCATAAATCGTCAATCCAAAATCAAAAATAATAAGTATGAACACTGCTTTTCAAAAAGTATATACCAAGATCACGCAGATCACAAAAGCGACTTGCTCGTTGAAAGCTCAGGGGGTTGGAAACGATGAGTTGGCTATTGTGAACGGTCGTTTGGCGCAGGTTGTCAAAATCTGGGGGGAAGATATCACGTTGCAGGTGTTTTCAGGTACCGAAGGTATTCCCACCAATGCTGAAGTAACTTTTCTTGGAAAGGCTCCTACACTGAGAGTAGGGGATGATTTATGCGGACGTTTTTTCAATGCGTTCGGTGATCCTATCGATGGCGGACCTGCTGTGGACGGAGAGGAACGAGAGATCGGCGGTCCTTCGGTAAACCCGGTGAGACGTAAGCAACCGTCAGAATTGATTGCTACCGGTATTGCCGGTATCGACCTGAACAATACCCTGGTGTCCGGTCAGAAAATTCCGTTTTTTGCGGATCCGGACCAGCCTTATAATCAGGTAATGGCGAATGTGGCTTTACGTGCCCAGACCGATCGTATTATATTGGGAGGTATGGGGCTGACCAATGACGACTATCTGTATTTTAAGAATTTGTTCGATAATGCGGGAGTACTCGATCGCATTGTCAGTTTTGTAAATACGACAGAAGCTCCTCCTGTCGAACGTTTGCTGGTGCCGGATATGGCATTGACGGCAGCCGAGTATTTTGCCGTTGAGAAGAATGAAAAAGTGCTGGTGCTGCTCACCGATATGACATTGTATGCCGATGCTCTGAGCATTGTGTCCAACCGAATGGACCAGATCCCTTCGAAGGATTCTATGCCCGGATCTCTGTATTCCGACCTGGCAAAGATTTACGAAAAGGCCGTACAGTTCCCGCAGGGAGGCTCTATTACGATTATTGCGGTAACGACATTGTCCGGAGGGGATATTACCCATGCTATTCCGGATAATACGGGATACATTACGGAAGGACAGTTGTTTTTGCGTAAGGATACGGAAATCGGGAAGGTGATTGTCGACCCGTTCCGGAGTCTGTCCCGCTTGAAACAGTTGGTAATCGGTAAGAAGACCCGGAAAGATCATCCGCAGGTTATGAATGCCGCCATCCGTCTGTATGCCGATGCTGCCAATGCCCGTACGAAGCTGGAAAACGGCTTCGACCTGACGGATTACGACAGGCGTACCTTGGAATTTGCCAGAGACTATTCGAATGAATTACTGGCCATTGACGTGAATATCGGTATTACGCAGATGTTGGATACCGCCTGGGCCCTGTTCCGGAAATATTTTACACGTTCAGAACTGGGTATTAAGAAAGAGATTGTGGATGAGTTTGGAAATTATAGCGATTAAAAGATTTTAGATTTTAAATTTTAGATTTTAAATTAATGGATGGACAGCGCTGATTTTCAGAAAAGGACAAAGAAATTGGGTTTGCTGGTGATTGAATTGGTTGAGTTATTACCGCAAACGAAGGCTGCTTCGGTGATAGCTGGTCAGATACTGCGTTGTTCTTTGTCTGTCGGCGCTAATTATAGGGCTGCTTGCCGGGCTAAGTCTGACAGGGACTTTATTCACAAAATGAAAATTGTGGAAGAGGAAACCGACGAGACAATGTATTGGCTCGAAATTATTCAGGAATCTGGTTTGCTTTTACCGGATCAATTGAAAGAGGCAGGGAGAGAGACGAAGGAAATACTTGCAATGATAGTTGCATCGATTAATACAAAATTGAGAAATCTGAAATCTTGAATGGTATAAAGGTAATTTACAATTTACAATCTACAATTTAAAATTAAGAATGGATGATAAAGTTTCAATACAATAAAACGTCGCTCCAGGGGCTTGATAAACAACTCAAGATGCGGGTGCGGGCTTTGCCTACCATCAAGAATAAGGAATCTGCCTTGCGGTCGGAAGTAAAAAAAGCGAAAGAGGTTGCAGATGAGTTTGATACGAAGTTGAGCGATACCCTCAATAGCATTAACGATATGTTGCAGCTTTACGACGAATATCGTCCCGATATTCTTACGGTGAAGGATGTGGATATGTCGGTTAAAAAGATCGCAGGTGTACGGACGCCGGTGTTGGATCATGTGGAGTACGAAGTACAGGACTTCAGTTTGTTCAATACGCCGGGATGGTTCCTCGACGGGATACAGCATGTGAAAGAAGTCGTTCATATAGCTCTTGAACGGGAGTTTTATATGCGAAAGATGGAATTACTGGATCGGGCACGTAAAAAAACGACACAGAAAGTGAATCTGTATGAAAAGGTGCAGATACCCGGTTTTCAGGAAGCTATCCGTAAGATTAAGCGTTTTCTGGAAGACGAGGAGAATCTTTCGAAATCGGCGCAGAAAATTGTAAAAACCCGTAAAGCGACGGAGGAAGAATACTAAATTTACGATTTACGATTTATGATTTACGATTGGATTAAATCTTGAGATACTTTTGAATAGAGGGACAGAATCGTCAATCAAAAATCAACAATCATAAATATGAAAGGATTATGATAGTACCTATGCGAAAATTATCCCTGCTGGTATTCTACAAGGATTATCAGGATTTTCTCGAAGAACTTCGGGACAGGGGTGTGGTTCATATCCATGAAAATAAAAAACGATCGGCCGAGGACGAAGAGTTGAAGCAGAAATTGGCTGTTATTAAGCGGATTATTGAGATCACTAAGCAATTATCTAAACGGGTTCCGAAGAAAGAAATGTCTTTTACTGATATGTTGGAGCGTTGGTCTCTGGCGGTTGAACCGAAAGACAAGCTGGCTTTTTATCGGCAAATTTTCTACCCGGAGGAGCAATTGCCTGAAGAATCGGAAGTGACAGAACTGGATGTACTGGCTTTTTTGGAAGGTCAGTTTAAGCGGATGGAACAGCTGGATCAGCAGATCGCTTCCCTGGAAAAAGACGGTACGATATATGTGCCTTGGGGAGATGTACCGACGGAGCGGATCAACGGTTTACAGGATGCCGGCTGGGATCTGCGCTTTTTTACGGTTCCTGACCGGAAATATTTACCGGAATGGGAAGATAAATACAATGCTTTTATTGTTCATCAGGATAAGGGGCAGAAGTATTTTATCACAGTGCTGCCTAAAGATGGCCAGGAATATCTGGAGGCCGACAGTGTTCAGTTTCCGCAAATGAGTGCGGCTGAAATCCGTGAGCAGGTGGAAAAGTTGCGGTCGGAAAAAGCGGACATTACAGACTCATTGAAGAAGACGGCCGTTGTTTCAATCGAATATCTGAAGGATTTGCGGAGGCAGATCAATGAGGATGTCGATGTGTTGAAAGTGAAAGATGCCGCCCAGGTATTACTGGAAGATAAGGTCATTGCTCTGGAAGGATGGGTGCCGGAAAATATTGCCGAGGCTACGGATGAATGGTTGTCCGGAAAGGATATCGCTTACGAACTGACGGAGCCTGAGAAGCAGGATAACCCGCCGATACAATTGAAGAATAATAAGTTTGCCCGTTTGTTTGAATTTATCGGTGAACTTTATTCATTACCGAATTACCGGGAAATTGACCTGACTCCGTTTTTTGCTCCGTTTTTCGTGTTGTTCTTCGGCTTTTGTCTGGGGGATGCCGGATACGGCTTGTTGATTTTGTTGGGCATTACCATTTATAAGTTTAAGGCTAAGCCGTCCATAAAACCGATTTTATCATTGGCACAATGGCTGGGGTTATCGACGGTGATTATGGGCATTGTCAGCGGTACGTTCTTCGGGATACAATTGCTGGATGTACAGGTGCCCTGGGTCGTAAAAATAAAAAGCCTGATGCTCGATTCACAACAATTGTTCAATCTGGCCTTGATGATCGGTGTGGCGCAGATTATTTTCGGTATGTTCCTGAAAGTGGCTAACCAATGGAAACAGAATGGTTTGGCGGGGGCATTGTCGACAATCGGCTGGCTGGTATTGATCGTAGGCGGCGGGGTTTGCTACGGACTTTCGCTAAAAGGCTATGATGTCACGATTCCGTTGTATACGGTGGTTATTATTGCCGGTCTGCTGATCTTTATATTCAATAATATACGACGGAATGTATTTATCAATATCGGTGCCGGATTGTGGGATTCTTACAATATGGTAACGGGTTTGCTGGGGGATACGCTTTCGTATATCCGTTTGTTTGCTTTGGGGATATCAAGTGCCGTGTTGGGCTTGGTGTTCAATGATCTGGCAATGAATATGAGTCCGGATATACCGGGAGTAAAACAACTGGTGATGTTGATTATTTTGCTTTTTGGCCATAGTGTAAATATTTTTATGGCCGGTCTGGGATCGTTTGTTCATCCGATGCGTTTGACCTTTGTTGAGTTTTATAAAAATGCCGGTTTTGAAGGTGGGGGCAAGAAGTACCAACCTTTTAAAAAGCGGACCAATTAATTTCAGGTTTGTGATTCTAAATTGAAATACATGTAAAACGAATCACAGGCCGTTGATTATGAATCAAAAATTTAAATAGTAATTATAATAACAATTAAAACACAAAAATTATGAATGAGATTATTTTAGCTTATATCGGAGTAGGATTGATGTTAGGATTATCCGGTATTGGTAGTGCTTATGGTGTGACAATTGGCGGTAATGCAACGATTGGGGCTTTGAAGAAAAATGACGAAGCGTTCGGTAATTATATGGTGTTGTGTGCGCTTCCCGGTACGCAGGGACTTTATGGTTTCCTGGGCTTTTTCCTGTTGAAGAACGTTTTGGTAGCGGGAATAACCTGGTTACAGGCTGCGGCCGTATTCGGTGCCGGTTTAGGTCTTGGTTTGGTTTGTTTGTTTTCTGCCATCCGTCAGGGACAGGTTTGTGCCAACGGGATCATCGGTATCGGTTCCGGTTACGATGTATTCGGTAAAACGTTGATCTTGGCTGTGTTCCCGGAATTGTATGCTATTGTGGCGGTTGCGGCAACCTTTATGATCAGTACGATGATTTAATAATTCATAGGAGATAAAAAATGCCGGCTGAAAATTTCAGCCGGCATTTTTATTTTTGATTTACAGACGTTATATTTTATATATATCCCGGTCTCGAGCGGTTGATACGCTTGATGCGCTTGGTGTGGAAGCGTATGGCTGCTGCTATCAGGGTGATGAGTAGCGGGAGCAGAAAGTTGAAATATTTGAGAAAACTTTTGGTATAATCGTCTATCGGTTCCAGAGAGGCAAATGTGGTAAATTTATTCCGTAGTTTGATCAGTCCGGAATTATCGCCGAGCCATTCGATCGAATTGACCGCAAAGTTGATGTTGTCGGTTCTTAACGGATGGGCGTAAATACCGATGTCATTGATCAGAAAGTCTGCGTCTGTAATTGTCACGATAGCACTGTTGTTGTCGTCATTGGTCAGAAGAGCGGCCACGATACTGTGCGGTTGGTTGAAGTCGTTACGGGTCCATTGTTTTTGCAGATTGAAAAATACCGGAGCCTGTTGTCTGCCGGAGATAGAGGATGTTGTTGCCAGGGGCGTAAAAATATAGGTAGAATTTGTTTTTACCTGTTGGATACTACTGGCAAAAGGTAATAAAATCGCATTCAAGCCGTGGGTGATGGTATGCTTGCTGAAATTTGTGATGATAGGCAAGTAGGGAAAGCTGACACTACTTTGGTAGCTCATAAATCCATTGTGCTGTTTTACCGTGATGGTACTGCAATTGTTGTCTACAACAAAATCATACCGTATTTTCAGACCTTTGTCTTCCAGTAAATCTTCGATACCTGTCCGGTTGATAAATCCGCTGTTTTGGCTTTCGTTTATTTGTCCGACAGCGTGGTTAAGCGCTATAAACAGCCGTCCGCCCTGGCGAAGGTATTTGTTGAGCTGTTCCTTTTCATAAGGTGTGTATACATCTTTCGGATCGATGATACACAATACGCTATAAGGTGACAGATCGTTTGTGGAGAAAAGATCGATTACCGAAATATCGGTCAATTGAGAAAGTTCGTTGATCAATTGCGGCATTTGTCCCAGACTGGCTTCCTGATGCCCTTTGATAAAAGCGATATGGGGTTTCAGGGTATCCGAGGCCTGCTTTAATAAGCGTGTAATTTCATATTCCAACGGGGTGTTGTAATTGATGAAAGGCAATACTGCTTTTTTCTCTCCGATGCTGAAAACGGCACCCATATAGATATTCTGGATTTTTTCCATATCCCGCTCGCTGATCTCGATCAATATCGGCTGTATGCCGGCTTGCAGGGCTTTGTGCTCTGTCTGCTCGTTATCGGGGTGTATCGTATTGATCTTAAAATAGACGTTGCTGAGTGATTTGTATTCTTTCAGGATGTAGATAAATTCTCTGGCTATTTTTTTCAGTTCTTGCGGAAGGTCTTCCGTTACGTAAAAATCCACGGTGATAGGCTCTGTATTTGTCTTTATCGTGCTCTTACTGACTTTACTCAGGGAATATCGGTTGTTGGATGTAAAGTCGATCCGGACGAATGCGAATACAGAGAAAATATTCACCAGAATGATGACGATGATAATGTATATATTATTTTGAACGACTTGTTTCATATTGTCTTTAAAAGCGGGTTTTGCAGATAAATAATTTAGCTAAAGACAGGAAAATAGTGATGACAGAGGTAAAATATATGATATCTCTGGAGTCCAGGATGCCTCTTGATAAGGGGTCGAAATGTTCACTGATGGACAGATAGGCAAATAATTCAGCTATAAAACCGGAACCGAATTGTTGTGCCAGTATTCCGAATAATAATTGGAAACAGAGGCCGATCCCCAGGCTGACAAAAAAGGCGGTAACAGGCGTTTTGGCAAAGGAGGATGCAAAGATACCGATACTGATATAACAGGCGCTGATTTCTATCAGCCCGAAATAGCCTAGTATGACACTTCCGTGATCGACATGACCGATGAAGGCGATCGTAATATAGTAAGGTAGCGTTAATAATAATGCAATCAAAATGATAAAAAGCTGCGCCCAGAACTTTGCAGCGATCAACTGTGATGTACGTATCGGTTTTGTCAGTAACAATTCTAACGTACCGCTTTTCTTTTCGTCGGCAACCGATTTCATGGTCATGGCGTGGACGAGGAAGAAGATGGTCCAGTTGATGACTGTAAAAGAAGACAGCATATTGGCCTGTCCCATTGAAAATACATTGGACGGGGACAGCCAGCAAACAAAGCCGCATATACAGAAAAACAACAGGTATCCTGTATAGATCATCCAGGAGTCAAAAGCGGTGCTCAGTTCTTTACCGATAAGTATTTTTATTATTCTCACGCTCGTTAGTTTTGGGTTACCTGACGGAAAATGTCTTCCAAATGCTTTTCAATAGGAGTCATTTCTTTGATATACCATTGTTTGGATGCACACAGTTGAAATATATCTTTTTCGATTTCATAATTCAGGGAGGTTTGTAATTTGAATTTTCCTTCTCCTGTAATGTCAATCTGTTCGATGTTATCCAGATGGTTTAAATTTTCATAGATAATATCTGTATCTCCACCACTGATCTTTATGTTCAACATTTTGTTCGTATTTGATTTCCGGAGTTCGGCAGAGGTGCCGTCTGCCACGATTTTACCTTTGTTGATGATCAGAACCCGGTCGCAGGTAGCTTCAACCTGTGCCAAAATATGTGAGCTAAGGATGACGGTTTTTTCTTTGCCGATCATTTTTATCAGTTCCCGGATTTCGATAATCTGGTTCGGGTCCAGTCCGGTCGTGGGCTCATCCAGGATCACAATTTCCGGGTCATGTATCAAAGCCTGTGCAAGACCGACCCGTTGCTTATAGCCTTTGGACAGTTGGTTTATTGTTTTGTGTTTTTCATTTTCAAGACCGCATAAGCGGAGCATATCCAATACCCGGGCCATGATCTTATACCGGGGAATATTGTGTATCTTTGCAACAAAGATCAGAAAATCAATGATGTTCATGTCTTCATAGAGCGGGTTGTGTTCCGGCAGATAACCTATCAGTTGCTTGATTTTGTAAGGATGTTTGCGGATAGAGTATTTGTCGATAAACACTTCTCCCTGGTCGGGGAACAGAAAACAGGTAATGATTTTCATTGTTGTCGTTTTACCGGCTCCGTTCGGCCCCAGAAAGCCCAGAATCTCGCCTTTCCCGACCCGGAAAGAGATCGAATCGATAGCTTTTTGTGAATCGAAAGATTTCGACAAATTTTCTACAACGACATCCATATAGCTGCTTTTAGATTTTTACAAATATAACGACGGAAGCTTATAAATATAAGGGTTTAACAAACTTTAACCGCATTCCTGAAACGGAAAGGGAAGAGGTTAAAAGTGGTTTATAAAACCGAAACGATCTGTAATGATTAATGTCTGTCCAGACAAAATGGAGGATGGAAAGTAAAAAATAGCATATAAAACCCCAAAAGATAAAAATGTATCGTTTTTATCCTTTGGGGGTCTTGAACTTCCTGACAATTATTAAGCCTTCGTTTGTCTTGCCTGTACCGATTACCGGCAGACCGGTCAATCGTTCAGATAAGAACGGTCGGAGGACTCCCGTATAATTAATTCACAGTTTACAATTTCTTCCCGGACCTGAGCATGTTTCGGATTCAGGATTTGCTCGAAAAGAAGCTCTGCGGCTACTTCTCCGATTTTTTCCGGAAACTGGTTTACCGTACTTACGGACGGGTTCATGTAACGGGAACGTTTGGTGTTTGAGAATCCGAAAACGGCAATATCTTCCGGTATTTTTAAGCCTTTTTCTTTAATGGCTTCGATGGCTCCGATCGCCATATCGTCGTTAATACCGAAAATGGCATCCGGAATATGTTTCAGATTTAATAAACGTGTTGTTGCTTCTTTAGCCGATTTTACAGAGAAATCTTCACATCTTACGATATAGTCGGTGTTGATTTCCAGTTTGTTGACTGTCATAGCCTTCAGATAGCCTTTCATTCTGTTTTTACCGATGGACATGTGTTCCGGGCCTGTCAGCAACGCAATTTTGCGGGCTCCGCCGTGAATCAGGTGCTGTACGATTTTATAAGCGGCATCAGCATCGTCGGCAATAACTTTCGACACGTCTAATTCCTTGGTTGTACGATCGAATAGTACCAAGGGTACTCCCTGGTTTTGGATGTTTTTGATATGCTCGAAGGAGGACGTCGCTTTGGAAATGGAAAGGATGATGCCATCTGTCCGGTTGGCTAAGAAAACATCGATGTTTTTCTTTTCTTTTTCGAAACTTTCGTTGGACGAAGCCACCAACACATTGTATCCGTATTTGTCGGCAATTTCCTCTACTTTTTTCACTACCGTTGCGAAAAAGGTGTTTACAATTTGAGGTACGACTATTCCGATGGTATGGCTTTTGTGGGTTTTCAGAGCAACCGCAATCGGATTGGGACGGTACCCCAGTTCTTTAGCTAAAGCCTGAACCGTTTTACGGGTTTGCTGGCTGATTTCCGGATTATCTTTTAATGCCCGGGAGACAGTCGATACTGAAATGTTTAGCTTTGCAGCCAAATCTTTGATGGTAATGGCTTTCTGTGTCATATTGTTCAAGTTTATAATTTATTTTTCGTCTTCTTTATTTTTATCCTTTGGCTTTTCTGTTTTTTTCAAAGGAGGATAAGCAATTCGTGAATGATAAATATTGGTAAGCATGTCGATAAATACCCGTTTTACGGCAGCTATATCCTTAAAGGTTATGTCTGCGTTCTGGAAACGGCCGTCGGCGACCTGTCCGTCAATGATATCGTTGACCAATTTCGTGATATTATCTTCTGTTTTGTCACGTAAAGTACGGGATACGGCTTCCACGGCATCGGCCATCATGACAACCGAACATTCCTTGCTTACCGGATCGGGACCGGCATAGGTAAATAAGGTTTCGTCTATGGGTTTGTCCGGATATTTGTTTTTAAATGAATTATAGAAATATTTGACCTTGCTTTTACCGTGATGGGTGCGGATAAAGTTGATAATGGCTTCGGGCAAATTGTATTTTTTAGCCAGTTCCTCTCCTTGGGTGACGTGGTTGATGATGTGTTGGGCACTGACGTCGAATTCGCACTGGTCGTGCGGATTAATTCCTCCGGTCTGATTTTCGATAAAATAAATCGGATCGTAGGATTTGCCGATATCGTGGTACAAAGCTCCGGTACGGGTCAGAAGCGGATTTCCCCCGATCCGGTAAATGGCTTCTTCAGCCAGGTTTGCAACCATAAGAGAATGCTGGAAGGTGCCCGGTGCTTTTTTGGTTAATGCCCTTAATGCAGGATGATTGGGGTTTGATAATTCGATTAAGGTGATTTCGGAGATAAAACCGAATATCCGTTCGAATATGTATATTACCGGATAGGTCAAACTCAGCAATAAACAGTTTACAAATAGCCAGAGCAGGCCGAACAGATGTGTCAGTACAAATTCTCCTTCCTGGGTAAGCAGAAATGCGATGTAAACTGCGACATAGGTCAGAAAGATAAAGAATATCGAAATAAATAACTGTCCCCTGCGTTGTAATTGTGCCAGTCCGAAAATAGCGACGATGCCGGCTGCTATCTGCATAAAAATGTACATATAGCTGTTCGGTGCGAAATAAGATATGAGCAGAGAGGAGCTTAAGAGCAGGTATAAGGCAGAGCGGCTGCCGACCAGTATGTTGACGATGATGACAAAAAACAGCACCGGAAGAGACAGCATATTGATATTTTGGTAATAACCGACACTTCCCAGCAATACGGTTGCCAGAAAAGAAGCATATAAAAAGATGAATTCCTTGTTGTTATAAAAAATCCGTTTTTTGGAATAGTAGAAAAATATCGAAAAAATAGTTAAGGCTATCAATGTCAGAATGATCTGTCCGCCGGTGAGACGGAGGTTGCCCGACGAACTGCCTGCATTATGCCGGTATTCTGTTTTCAAAGAGTTCAACAGTTTGACTTTTTCAGGAGTCACCAATTCTCTTTTGGCAATAATGACTTCACCATTGCGCACCATTCCTTGTGTCAAACTGATGTTCTTCAACTGATTGGCCAGTTGAAGACTTGTTTTCGAGGCGTCGAATTCCAGATTGGGCTGGATGTAGTTGTTCAGGTTCAGACTGAGGATATGTTCTTTGACGGTTTTAGGCAGGGAGAGCGATTGTACCAGTTCGTTTAAAGCCGAATAAGCTTTTTTGAGGGTGTATACGTTCTGAAAATCGACATCCCGTCCGATATTGTTGTGTACGATTTTAATGGTTTTGATATTACCGGCCTCCAAAGCATCCGGAAGTTGTAATATACCGTAGTCATAAAAAACAGCTAATTTTTTGCGAAGTAATTCTATGGCGGCACTGTTGCCCGGTGTCATGTATTTGTCGGTAGCCGCAATAAATTTAGTCAACTGCGTATGCTTGACGTTTTCGTTTAAATTGAAAATCGGAGGTTGTTCTTTAGCAACTTTGGCACTTTCAGCCTCTAATTCGGCTTCTGTTTTATATATCGGGAAGTCGAATGGGGCATACAGGGTTTCATACCGCCAGGGCATACCCTTCTGAAATTCGTATTGGAAACTACCGGCTTTGGGAAATAGAAATACGATTATACTGCAAATAACCAGTATAATGACAATGCGGAAAATAATATTGAATTGTTTTTTCTGCTTTTTATTCGACATAAATATCCTAAGATACGTTTTAATTTGCGACTTAAAGATATAAAGATTTTACAAAAAAAGGTTCCGTTTCCAGAACCTTTTTTTATGCTTATTGGATACCGTTTGTTTCCATTTCCTTGTCCAGCTTTTTTATCAACCCCTGCAGCACTTTTCCCGGTCCGATTTCCAGGAAAGAAGTTGCTCCGTCTGCAATCATGTTTTTCATGATCTGGGTCCATTTTACGGACGATGTCAACTGGGCAACGAGATTTTTTTTGATCTGTTCCGGGTCTGTGTAGGGGTGTGCGTCTACGTTTTGATATACCGGGCATATCGGTGTCGAGAAATGGGTGGCTTCGATAGCGGCAGCCAGTTCCTGACGTGCCGGCTCCATTAACGGAGAGTGGAAGGCACCGCCGACATTTAAGGGAACGACTCTTTTGGCTCCGGCTTCCGATAGCTTGGCACAAGCGGTTTCAATTCCCTTATTGCTTCCGGAGATTACGATTTGTCCCGGACTGTTATAATTGGCGGGAACGACAACCTCGTCTATTTCTGTACAGATTTTTTCTACAATCTGATCATCGAGTCCTAAAACGGCCGCCATGGTTGACGGATTGGCTTCACATGCTTTTTGCATTGCCAGAGCCCGGGCGTGTACCAAACGAAGTCCGTCTTCAAAGGATAAGGCTTTGGCTGCAACCAGAGCAGAAAACTCACCGAGGGAATGACCGGCTGTCATATCCGGTTTTTCAGTCAGGCTGTCAGCCAGAATAACGGAATGCAAAAAGATCGCAGGTTGTGTCACTTTGGTTTGTTTCAGATCGGCATCCGTACCGTTGAACATCAGATCGGTGATACGGAATCCTAAAATATCATTTGCCTTTTCAAATAATTCTTTGGCTTTGGGAGAGTTTTCATAAAGTTCTTTCCCCATCCCAACAAATTGTGCTCCCTGTCCGGGAAATACAAATGCTTTTTTCATATTGCTGGTTTTTAAATTATATGGTGTCAATACAACACCGGATGATTAATTTTTAATGTAAATTCGAACTGATCAGACGGATAAATTCTTCCCGGGTGGCCAGTTTTTCAAAGGCTCCGCTAAAATCAGACGTAGTCGTTACGGAATTTTGTTTCTGTACCCCACGGATTGCCATACACATATGTTTTGCTTCGATAACGACTGCCACACCGAGGGGGTGTAACGTGTTTTGAATGCAGTTTTTGATTTCGTGTGTCAGGCGTTCCTGTACCTGTAAACGGCGGGCATACGTTTCTACAACGCGGGCTATTTTACTTAAGCCTGTGACATAGCCGTTGGGAATGTAAGCGACATGAACCCGTCCGTAAAAAGGGAGCATGTGGTGTTCACAGAGTGAATAGATCTCGATGTCTTTCACGATGACCATTTGCTGATAATCTTCTTTGAACAGTGCGGAGCTTAAAATTTTTTCCGGGTTCTGATAATATCCCTGGGTCATAAACTGCATGGCTTTAGCTACCCGGAGCGGAGTTTTTTGCAGGCCTTCGCGTTCCGGATCTTCACCCAATAGTTTCAGAATTTCCCGGTAATGATAACTCAATTTTTCGGTTTTTTCCGTATTGAAATATTCTACTTTTTGGTAAAATTCAGCTTCGTTTGTAATTTCCTGGTCCATTACTTTTTTCATTTAGATACGGCATGTCGTGTAAAAACAGGCCTGAAAAACGGTACAAAGTAAATATAAATAATTGTAAGTCCATGGACTTACTGAAATCTTTTTAAGCCGTTCTTTCCGTATCTTTGAACAGGTAATAATTTGTTGTAACCGGGGAAATGCCTATATTTGATAGGATAAACAAATGAGATAAAATGATGGAAGTAAAGGCATTTATAGAAAATTACAAGGAAGCTTTCGGAGAAGCGGCCGAGTTGCCTCTTGGGTTTTGGTATTCTGACGAACGTATCGGAATAACAGAAAAGACCGGAGGGTGTTTTTTCAAAGCAATGAAAGATGTACGTGCCGGCCGGATGATCAGCCTGAATGCAGAAGTAATCGGTTGCGGCGGGGGTAAGTTTTATACCGGGTTTACGGAAATGCCGGAGTTTGTTCCGGAGTTTGTTTCTTTGAAGGAAAAGTATAAAAAGACACCGGAAATGGTTGTTGACTATGTGAAGGCTTTGAAGGTACCGTCTGCTTCCCGGCAATATCTTCATTTTGCCCGTATCGATTGTGTGGATTGTTTTGACGAACTGGAAGGCATTCTGTTTTTAGCCGGTCCGGACATGCTTTCCGGTTTGGTAACCTGGGCTTATTTTGATAATAACCGGGAAGATGCTGTTGTGGCTGCTTTCGGTTCCGGATGCAGTACAATTACTCAGGCTGTTGTTGAAAACCGTAAGGGAGGCGACCGGACATTTCTCGGTTTTTTTGATCCTTCGGTGCGGCCTTGGTTTGAGCCCGGCATATTGAGTTTTATCATACCGATGTCCAGGTTCCGGGTTATGTGTGGGACGATGCGTGATAGTTGCCTTTTCGGTACTCATGCATGGGGGAAAATCAGGGAACGGATGAACGGTTAATTTTCATTTTTTTCTTCGTCATTTTGGGTCATATTCGATAGCGTTATTTTTTCCAGCTCTGAAAACGGGGATTTCCGGAAATGACAGTCGGCTATCTCACAATGTTTGCAATGTGCCATCCGGCAGGGATCGGAGTGAATGGAAATTTGTATTTGGGGAGAAAAATTGGTTGTAAGTGTTTTTCTGAGGTTTTCACAAGCTTGATGTCCTTCGGTAAGATTGTAGTAAAAGGGTAGAGTCAGGTCACAATCGATGTAAAGATAACTTCCGTATTTTATGATTTTTGTGTTGTGAATATCTATCCAGTCGGGTTGGCGGTGTTTGTTGATGCTTTCTGCCATGTCGTTTAATGTCTTGTCGTCGGCTTTATCCAGTAAGCCGGCGACTGTTTTTTTGAGAATAGATATGCCTGACAGGATAATGATACTTCCGAATATGAGGGCCAGAGCGCTGTCGATCCACTCGATACCGGTGTAATAAAGCAATAAGAGGCCGATGACGAGTCCGATTGTGGAGTAAGTGTCCGATTGCAAGTGTTTTCCGCCGGCAATCAGTGCTATAGAGTTGTATTTTTTCCCCGCTTTTATACTGAACCAGCCCATGAAATAATTGATCAGGCCTGCGGCAGCAACGACAATGATACCGATGTCGAGTTTACCGATAGAGGCCGGAGAAAAGAGTCTCTGTATGCCTTCATAGATAATTAACCCTCCGGCAAGGGCGATCAGTATTCCCTCTATTGAGGCTGATATCAGTTCTATTTTACCATGTCCGAACGGATGCTCTTTGTCTTTGGGTTTAGCCGCCCATCGCAGGCTGAACAGGCTGATGATTCCGGCTACGATATTGACGATACTTTCCATAGCATCGGTAAGAATACCGACAGAATTGGTTATATAAAAGGCGATAAATTTTCCGCCTAAAATCAATAGGGAGATAAGTACAATCCATTTTTGGATTTTTTGTTTTATGAAATCTTCGTTCATTTGGCTGTAAATTAATCCATTCGTAAGGCGGGTATGGCTTTTTTATCACGTTTGTTGTCTGTCTTCCTTGCTGTCGGTTTGCAGTTGTGTGGGGAAGGAATTACCGCCGTTTATGATTTTAGCAAAGATAGAAAATAAAACCGAGAGTAAGAGCCGGTTAAAACAGGCGTGTCGTAGCAAGGGGATTTTATGCCTCGGCTTGCTTTACGAAGATACAATTATTTGTTTCTTTTTGTCATACAATAATGGAAGGGGGATAAATTATCCGTATATTTGAAAAACGATAATATTGAAAAATCATGATCGAAATTCCCGAATCTGCCATTATCAGTCGTCAGGCTGCCGGAGTGCTTACAGGCAGGAGAATAGCCGAAGTGATACCTGCAACCAGTCCGCACAAGTTTACCTGGTATAACGGGGACCCGGCCGGATATCCTGAAGTATTGGAAGGACGCAGTATTGAGACCGTCGATGGGCATGGGGCATTCATCGATTTGGTGATGGATAAGGATACGCATTTTTTAATCAGTGACGGGACGATTATGCGTTACGGTCAGGCCGGGGAACTCCATCCGGTAAAGCATCAGCAACTCCTTGTATTGGACGACGGGAGTTTTTTGGTGTTTACGGTAGCGATGTATGGGGGAATTTATGCTTTCCAGGGAGAATATGACAATCCTTATTATCAGGGAAGTATTCACAAGTTAAATCCCTTGGCAGAAGCTTTTGATGAAGTTTATTTTGAAAATATGGTCCGGGGATTGAAAAAAGATGTATCCGCCAAGGCTCTGTTGGCGACAGAACAACGTATACCGGGACTTGGAAATGGGGTTGTACAGGATATTTTATACAATGCCGGTATTCATCCCAGGCGCAAGGTATCTACTCTCGGGGATCTTGAAAAATCCGATTTGCTGTACAGTATGAAAGGAACTTTGGCAAATATGGTTGAATTGGGGGGCCGGGATACCGAAAAAGATTTTTTCGGGAATTGGGGAGGTTATAAGGTTATTTTATCTAAGAATACATACAAAGAGCCGTGTCCGAATTGCGGACATGGGATTATCCGGGAGGCTTATTTGGGAGGAACAGTATACTATTGTCCGGTTTGCCAGCCTTTGGAACTGAAATGATATTTTTGACCTGAAATGATAAACAGATTGACGATGGAACTGATGTTAAGTATTGATATTGAGAAATGTATCCGTTGCGGGAAATGCGTGAAAATTTGTCCTTCTATGATTCTGGGACAAGAGAAGACAGGAGGGGAGATACGGGTGTTAGCCCCGGAAAATTGTATCCGTTGCGGACATTGTGTGGCGGTCTGTCCGACAGGAGCTGTCGTACATGCAGATTTTCCGCCGGAAAAAGTACATGCGTTTGATTATAAAGATTATCCTGCAGCTGAGCAAATGATGTTGCTGTGCCGCGCCAGGCGGTCGAACCGGGCTTTTGCTGAAAAACCGGTGCCGGAAGCTTTACTGTCACAGATTGTAGAGGCGGCTTATCGGGCACCGACCGCCAGTAATGCGCAGGAGGTAGGATTTACCTTGGTCACCGATCCGGCTAAATTACGGTTGATAACAGAATTTACTTTAGGGGTATTCGGTAAGGCTCTGAAAAAAATGCGGCATCCTTTATTACGACCTTTGGTAAAATGGACAATGCCCGATGCATTGCGTTACGAGCCGGTGTTTGAGCGGTTATTACGGGAGGATGCCCAAGGTCATGATATGATTTTACGGAATGCGAAAGCGGTCCTTTTGATTCATACGCCGCAAGCCAGCCGTTTCGGATGTCAGGATGCGAACCTGGCTTATCAGAATGGATCGTTGATGGCGGAGTGCCTGGGAGTAAGTCAGTTTTATACGGGCTTTGTCTGTTCAGCTATTCAGCAGGACCGTAAGAGCCATTTGGAGAAAATGCTGGGTATTGAAGGGCAGATTCATGCCGGAATGGCTTTGGGAATGCCTGCTTTCCGGTATGTGAATTATATCGACCGGCTGGGGCTGAGGGAAAATACATTGTAGTTGATCATTTATGATATACGATTTTCTTTTTCACAGGGCCGGATGTGTGTTTAATCTAAACTATTAAATGTGGGATTTACGGGAATATCTCATTTTTCAATATACTGTATACATTGAGGTTTGCATATTCTCCGGAAATCATTAATTCTCCGGCCCGTTCGATTCCTTCCCAACGAAATCCCAGGCGTTTCGGAATCGCATTACTGGGTACGTTCCCGACAGCACAACGGATCTGAATACGTTGCATGCCACGGTATTGCACTGCCCATTCACATAAGCAACGCACACAGCGGGTCATTATTCCCTGTCCCTGAAATTCAGGCAAAAGCCAATAACCGATTTCAGTCCGATGATTGACCCGGTCGGTCGTCACAAAGCCGATTAAGCCGCAAAATACCCCTTTTTTTTCAATCACCATCACCAAATTCCTTTCTTCAAAAGGTACGGCAAGGACTTCACGTAGAAAAGCTTCTTCATCTTCTATGGTATGCAGTCGCAAAACAAAGGGCAGCCAGGTCTTCAGATAATCCCGGTGATCATATATGGCCTGCCAGACAAGGGCTGCATCATCCAAACGGGCTTCCCGCATGGTAACATCTTCATATACTTCGAGTACACCTATCGTTTCCTGTTCCGACATCGCAATCATCATTTATTATTCCTCTTTTTACATAAGGAGGGTTGTGTGTTCAATCTAAAATCTAAAATCGTAAATTTAAAATCAACGATCTATATGTATAAATTCACTACCAAATATACTTAAATAGACTGGAAAAATATATCTTCGCCGGAAAATAAAATTCCGTATAAAAAATAACGATGACGAAACTTCTCACAACTCTATCGGCTGTGTTTTTGTTTTTTTCGGTCAGCACAGCCGGTACATTGCAAAAACAAATCCGTTCCATCCTGAAAGATAAAAAAGCGATGATCGGTGTTGCTGTATTATACAATGGAAAAATAACGGTTTCTGTGAACGACGATCAGGGGTATGCCATGTTAAGTACTTTTAAATTCCCTTTGGCATTGGCCGTATGTGATTATCTCGACCGACAAAAATTGCCACTCGAAACGGAAATTTATGTATCCAAAGCAGACCTGCACCCCGATACTTACAGTCCTCTGAGAGACAAACAACCGGAGGGTGACTTTCATATATCGATTAAAGAATTGCTCCGATACTGTGTATCCCTGAGCGATAACAATGCCTGTGATATACTGATCCGTTATATCGGAGGCATCGAAAGACTCCAGCAATATATCGCAGATCTGGGTTTCCCGGATATGGTAATCGTTGCTACGGAAACACAAATGCATCAACAGACAGGCAACCAGGCCCTGAACAGAACCCGCCCTTCCGCGGCAGTTCTGTTATTCGAGCAATTCCTGCAAAAAAAATTATTGTCGGCAACTTACCAGGATTTTCTCGAGCAAATTTTAATTGAGACAACAACCGGAGCGAACAAACTCAAAGGACTTTTACCGTCCGGCACTCTTGTCGGTCATAAAACGGGCAGTTCCGACCGGAATGCGGCCGGCTTGAAAATCGGTGATAACGACATGGGATTTGTTTATCTCCCCAACGGTAATTATTTCGTTATAGCCGTCTTCATTATGGACTCCATGGAAGACGACGACACAAATGCTTCCATTATTGCCCGAATTTCCAGGACCGTTTATGACCATTATACTAAATAATTCAATAACAGAACAATTTATAATCCGCAACGATGACAGAAAAAGAAAAAGCGAGACAAGGTTTACTATACGATGCTAATTATGATCCTGCGCTGGCACTGGAAAGAGAACAGTGTCAATCCCTTTTATTTCAATACAATCAGCTCTCTCCTCAACAATCTTCTGAAAAGAAGCAGATACTGCAAAAATTATTAGGCAAAACCGGAAAAAATTTCATTTTCACACCTCCTTTTTTTTGTGATTACGGCTACAATATAGAAATCGGAGAAAATTTTTATGCCAACACAAATCTGGTAATCCTGGATGCAGCTAAAGTGCGGGTCGGTGACAATGTCTTTATCGCTCCCCATGTCGGCATATACACAGCAGGCCATCCTCTGGATATCGGACAAAGAAATGCCGGTCTGGAATACGCCCGGCCGATAACTATCGGTAACAACGTATGGATCGGCGGTCACGTCGTTCTTTTACCCGGTGTCAGTATCGGCGACAATACGACAATCGGAGCCGGCAGTGTCGTAACCAAAAACATTCCGGCCAACGTATTGGCTGTGGGAAATCCTTGCCGGGTTATCCGTCCGGTATCGCCAAAAGAAAACAAATAGTTTACAATAAAATTTACAAACATTATACTTTTATGTGATAAATTAATCTGTATTATTGGTCCAGGCAATTAATATTCTTTACCTTTAGTCGAAAGTTTTACCCGAAATTATACATCAACTTCCTGTTGATCTCTTTCACGTATATTTTTACCCTCAAAATAAATGTTATGGAAAGAAAGAAAAAACGACTCACCACTCAAACGGGTTCTCCTGTCGGCGATAACAAGAACTCCCGCACGGCAGGGCCTAAAGGTCCTGAATTACTCGAAAACGTATGGTTGCTTGAAAAGCTGGCCCATTTCAACCGGGAACGTATTCCGGAACGTATTGTACATGCTAAAGGCTGCGGTGCATTCGGTACTTTTACCGTCACCCACGACATCACCCGCTATACCCGGGCAAAGATTTTTTCCGAAATCGGTAAAAAAACTGAAATGTTTGCCCGTTTTTCTACTGTAGCGGGAGAAAGAGGTGCTGCCGATACGGAAAGGGATGTGCGTGGATTTGCGTTGAAATTTTACACCGAAGACGGTAACTGGGATCTTGTCGGTAATAATACTCCCGTATTTTTTGTCCGTGATCCATTGAAATTTCCGGATTTTATTCACACCCAGAAGCGAGACCCCAAAACCAACCTTCGTAGCAATACCGCAATGTGGGATTTCTGGAGTCTTTCTCCCGAAACCCTTCACCAGGTAATGATATTGATGAGTGACCGCGGAATTCCTCAAAATATGCGGCAACAACATGGTTTTGGCAGCCATACATTCAGTTTTTACAATGACAAGGACGAACGGGTATGGGTTAAATTTCACATGATCAGTCAGCAGGGTATCGCTAACTATACTAATGCAGAAGCAGAGCAAATCGTCGGTAAAGACCGGGAACACTCTCAACGCGATCTTTTCGAGAATATCGAGAAAGGTAATTTCCCGCGTTGGAAAATGTGTGTGCAGATTATGCCCGAACACGAAGCACATACTTACCGTTTCAATCCCTTCGATCTGACGAAAGTATGGAGTCACAAGGACTATCCCCTCATTGAAGTTGGTATCATCGAGCTGAACCGCAATCCCGAAAATTATTTTGCCGATGTCGAACAGGCTGCGTTCAATCCGGCCGATGTCGTTCCGGGAATCGGATTCTCTCCCGACAAAATGCTGCAAGGACGCCTCTTTGCTTATGGTGATGCACATCGTTACCGGCTTGGTGTTAATGCAGACTTGATTCCGGTTAATCGTCCCCATTGTCCGGTAAGCAACTATCACCGGGACGGCTATATGCGTGTCGATGAAAATGGGGGAGGAAGTGTCAATTACGAACCCAACAGTTTCGACGGACCGGTTTCCGACACACATTACAACTATCCGCCGCTTTCACTGGAGGGGGCTGCCGATCATTACGAACAGGACCACGATTTTTACACACAGCCCGGTGATCTTTATCGTTTGCTTCCCGCTGACGAAAAAGACCGCCTGACCTCTAATTTTACGGCTGCGACAGCCGATGTCCCGGAACACATCCGTATTCGGGCTATCGCCCGCTTCTATCAGGCCGACGAAAATTGCGGTAAAGATATGGCACGGAAAACAGGCATCGATATCCATAAAATTCTGGAAGAAGTCAAACGCCAGCAAACAGAAGAAAGATAATTTACACCGATATGTAAGGTGTGAAATTCTACCGTCTTTCAGAGGTTTCGTTTTTGTCTATAGCCTCTGACTAGGACTTTATAACGAACGGGAGTTCCGGCAGTCAATCGCCGGAAAACTCCTGTTTGCTAATTCGCTTTTTTAATCGGATACCTGTATTTCTACAATCTGTGATTTTCTTTTTTCCGCGCAGCGATAATCAGCATCATGGGACGGCGCATTTCGTCTTTCATGCCTTCAATGGAAAGCATACGTACAGGCGGTTGAGGTTCTACGATGTTTAACAGTTCAAAACCGTTCGTCAGCAAGCCGTTCAGATAAGTTGTAAGCGTTTTGTGATATTTTGTCACTTCTTCACCTAAAAAATGTGCTTTGCGTTCTCCCTCGTAAAAGTAATTGTCGACCGGAAAGTGTAAGATTTTCCCATCTTTATCGGAATACCAATCCTGTGTTCCATAAGCCGTGAAGACCGGATGTTCTACCGAAAAAACGAAAAATCCCCCATCGGTCAGGCAGGCGTTTACTTTTCGGACAATATCTTCAAAAGACCGGAGATAGTGGAACGCCAGCGAACTCATGACGATGTCGAAGCTACCGGGTTTAAAATCAATGTCTTCTATCGGCATGCAAAGGTATTCGATTTGTGGATATGTCGTCTTTTTTTGGGCTATAGCCAACATTTTTTGGGATATGTCGATACCTGTAACAGAAACGGCGCCTTGCTCTATGGCATAAATACAATGCCAACCGTAGCCGCATCCTAAATCGAGCACCCTTTTACCGTTGAAATCAGGCAATAACTTTTTTAAGGTTTCCCATTCTCCTGCACCGTGAAGTCCTTCTTTAGAGCGGCTCATCTGACTGTATTTTTCAAAAAATACAGGATCATCGTATTTGTTTTCCGGCATGTTTTAATTTTATTTTCAGATACAAAGTAATGAAAATTTCCGGATTGAACCGATGGATCAGGTGCGTATTTTATGCTCTGATGGTGAGTTACCGGAAAAAACGGGTGAATATCGTTTTTCAAAAGGAGAAGGGTATTTTATCGATATTGCTCTGACGAGGGCAAGCATCCGGTTTGCGGGTAAGATCAAAAAAATCGTACAAACAGACGTCCGTACGATTTTTATTTATTTCCGGAGTATTTCACTCCTTATGCGAGATTAATATCTGCGATTGGAATTGTAACCTCCACCGCGGTTTGAGTTGTAACCTCCGCGACTGTTGTTACCGCGATTGTTGCCTCTGTTTTCACGGGGTTTGGCTACGGATACATTGATAACCTTACCGTCGTATTCAGCTTGGTTCAATTCGTTAATAGCCTTTTCAGCTTCTTCGTCGTTAGACATTTCTACGAAGCCGAAGCCGCGGGAACGTCCTGTTTCGCGGTCTGTAATGACTTTAGCAGAAGAAACTTCACCGTATTCGCTGAATAACTGGTTTAAATCGGCGTCGCTTATGCCGAAACTTAAATTTGAAATGTAAATGTTCATTGTAAATAAACTTGAAAAAATAATTAATAAATAAATGAGGTTGAAAAAAATTGAACGGAAAGTCTGTTAAAACAATAAAACATTTACTGTTGTCTAAGAATTTCGAATACCAAAAATATTTCTTCTCAATTACGGGGTAAAGGTAAGATTATTAATTGAATTGCCGTTATAAAAAATGTAATTTATTTTATACTAAAATTTTATCTTTATTTATAGACGGAAGTCATCCTGGAAAATTGAGCTGCACAGCATGAGAATTCAGGCTTTCAGCTTCTTCTGCACCGCTTCCAGAGGTTGTCACCGGAAGGAATAAAATGTTTGAGACACATTGGGGATACAGGCGACCAACGGCGTAAAAGGAGGGCCGGACCGGAATGAAATGTAAATTCCGGAATTTATAGCTTCTTTTTCTGAAAATATTCTTTCAATCGGGTAAAATCTTGTACTTTTGTTAGCACTAGATTATAAGCCTGAAGATATGTACAATGTAAAATCAAAAGTAGCGGAGGAGTTTATTGACGACGCAGAGATTTTATCTACCATAGAATATGCCCAAGCCAATAAAAATAACCGGCAGCTGATAGAAAGCCTGATAGAACGGGCCCGGAATTGTAAAGGACTGACACATCGTGAAGCAGCCTTGTTGCTCGAATGCGAAGATCCCGGTCTTATAGAGAAGATGTTTGAGGTTGCCAAAGAAATCAAGCAAAAATTTTACGGCAACCGTATTGTTATGTTTGCTCCGCTGTATTTATCCAACTACTGTGTGAATGGCTGTGTTTATTGTCCCTATCATGCGAAAAACAAGACGATAGCACGCCGTAAACTGACCCAGGAGGAAATCCGTCAGGAGGTGATCGCCCTTCAGGACATGGGACATAAGCGTCTTGCCCTTGAAGCCGGAGAGCATCCGGCGATGAATCCCATAGAGTATATTCTGGAGAGTATAAAGACAATATATTCCATTAAGCATAAGAACGGAGCTATCCGCCGCGTGAATGTCAATATTGCGGCAACGACGGTGGAAAATTATCAGAAATTGCGGGATGCGGGAATAGGTACTTATATTCTTTTTCAGGAAACTTACCATAAGAAGAATTACGAAGCTTTACATCCCAGCGGTCCTAAGAGCAACTACGCCTATCATACCGAAGCGATGGACCGTGCGATGGAAGCAGGGATAGATGACGTGGGTATTGGAGTATTGTACGGATTGAATACCTATCGTTATGATTTTATCGGGTTGCTGATGCATGCGGAACATTTGGAAGCGACATTCGGGGTCGGACCGCACACAATCAGTGTACCTCGTTTGTGTGATGCCGATGATATCGATACGGATGATTTTGCCAATACTGTTCCCGACGATATTTTCCGGCGAATTGTAGCCGTGATCCGGATTGCGGTGCCTTACACCGGGATGATTGTTTCTACCCGGGAATCTCAAGCTTCCCGGGAAAAAGTGCTGGATATCGGTGTGTCGCAGATCAGTGGCGGATCGCATACCAGTGTCGGCGGATATGTCAATAAGGAGGAATTTGATGAAACGACTTCTCAGTTCGATGTTTCCGACCGCCGTACTTTGGACGAGGTGGTGTCGTGGTTGCTGGATTTAGGATATATTCCAAGTTTTTGTACGGCTTGTTATCGTGCCGGACGTACAGGCGACCGTTTTATGTCTTTGGTAAAGTCAGGACAGATAGCCAATTGCTGTCAGCCGAATGCCTTGATGACGTTGAAAGAGTATTTGGAAGATTATGCTTCGCCGGAGACCCGTTTGAAGGGAGAACGGATGATTGAAGCAGAAATGCAGCGGGTGCCTAACGAGAAAGTACGTTGTATTGCTGTGGAAAATCTGGAAAGAATTGCCAAAGGCGAACGGGATTTCAGGTTCTGATTCCAGAAATATTCCGATGATGATTTGATATATCGGGAGCAGCTTATCGGTAAAGCTGTTCCCGATATATTGTTTAGAGAAAGCTTTATGTTTATTTCCGGTTATATGTACAAACGGACCCGGTTTTCGGAAAAAATCCCAATCGGTATGAATTTTAAGCCGGCATAAATCAGCCTGTTATTTTTTAATTTAAAGTTTGATTCTCTTTGACCGGGAGATCGGAATCTTTGGGAACAATATGAGATTGTAAATCGTAAATTAAAAATTTACGGGAAGCAAAGTATTATATGGTATAAATTGAAAAATCAGGTAAGGATATGAAGGCAATGGTATTGAAGAAATTCGGAGGGATAGAGAACTTTGTATTGGAGGATATTTCGAAGCCGCAAGTAAAGGCGGGAGAGGTATCGGTCCGGGTTATAGCGATCGGTCTTGATCCGATTGATGTGAAAACCCGCAGAGGGGGCGGGGTGGCTTCCGGGTATGAAGGGGATGCTCCGATGGTATTGGGATGGAGTATTTCCGGAATTGTGGATCGGGTAGGGCCGGGGGTCGAGAATTTTTCAGCCGGAGACGCTGTTTTCGGAACAGTAAATTTTCCGGGGCGGGGAGGTGCCTATGCTGAATATGTTGTGGCTCCCGCCGGCCAGCTGGCCCGGAAACCGTCCGGAATTTCTTTTACGGATGCAGCCGGGGCTACATTGGCGGCTTTGACAGCCTGGCAGGCGTTGGTAGACAGGGGGCATGTGAAGCAAGGCGATAAGGTGCTTGTTCATGGGGCTGCCGGAGGAGTCGGAAGTTTTGCCGTACAGATCGCTAAATTTTTCGGGGCCTGTGTAATAGGAACAGCTTCCGGTGAAGATATCGGTTGCGTGAAACAACTCGGAGCAGATGAGGTGATTGATTATAAAAATCAACGGTTTGAAGAGATTACTTCCGGATTCGACCTGATCCTGGATACGATCGGAGGGGAAAATTTTGTGCGTTCATTAAAAGTGCTCAAACCGGAAGGGGTGATTGTATTGTTGCCTTCGGATAAAAAAGACGAAGCGGAAAAGGTGATGCAGGACCGGTATATCCGGAATTATTATCACATACTTGTACATCCCAATGGAAGAGAAATGCAAAAGATAGCTTCTTTACTTGGGACGGAAGACATAAAAGTAAGGATTGGTAAAGTTTTTCCTTTCAGGCAGTTGCCTGAAGCCCATGCAGCTTTAGAAAACAGAAAAGTCAGAGGAAAGATCGTTGTTTCCTTAGCCGATTTGGGTGGAGAGATGTCGGTTTGTTAGGAATTATTAAAGGACGGTGTAACAAATGTGACGTTCATTGAAGGCCGGAGCTATTATCTTTGTACAAAAAAGATAGTAAATTGATGAAAGGAAAGAGAAAAATTATCAGCATAGACGAGTCGTTGTGTAATGGATGTGGTGCTTGTGTTGCCGGATGTCATGAAGGAGCTTTACAATTGATAGATGGAAAAGCCCGGATTGTGAGTGAACTTTATTGTGACGGCTTGGGGGCTTGTATCGGAGAATGTCCTGCCGGAGCAATAACGATAGAAGAACGGGAAGCGATGCCTTATGACGAGCGGGCTGTAATGGCCCGGATTGTGCCCCAGGGAGAAGAAACCGTTAAAGCCCATTTGGAACACTTACAAAAACACGGAGAGACGGCTTATGTCCGTCAGGCCCTTGACTATTTGAAAGAGTCCGGGATAATGATGAATTTTTTACTTTCTGGCCCGGAGGATAGAGAAACCTCATCCGGCATGGGAAAACCTTTGCCTTGCGGATGTCCCGGTAGTATGTCCCGTTCTTTTGTCGCTCCGGCTAAAATTTCCGGGACGACTCATGGGGAAGTTCAATTACCGTCACAGCTTAGTCAATGGCCGGTGCAATTACATCTGCTGAATCCCCAAGCCGGTCATTTCCAAGGTGCGGATGTTGTATTGGCAGCCGATTGTACGGCTTATGCCTACGGGGATTTTCATCGTCGTTTCCTTCGGAACCGTACGCTTGCAATTGCTTGTCCCAAATTAGACTGTAATAAAGAATCTTACGTGGCCAAACTCGTCGGTATGATCGATTCGGCCGGGATCAATACATTGACTGTTGTTATTATGGAGGTTCCCTGTTGTGGAGGACTGGTACGCATTGCCCGGATGGCAGCAGAACAGGCAAGCCGTAAAGTACCCCTTAAAAAAGTGGTTGTTGGTGTACAAGGGGAGATTGTAGAAGAAACCTGGCTTTCTTAAATATGCCTCGATAATCCCGCCAAACGATTTCTGATACGACTGAGCGATTGAGCGGTGATTCCCAGATAGGACGCGATGTATTTCAAAGGAACAGCCCGGATGATTTCGGGTTGTTTTTCCAGGAGGGTGACATAGCGTTCTAAGGCCGTACGATTGTATGAGTCCAGCCAGGCCACCTCGATTTCAAGCATGAAATTTTCGAGTATTTTCCGGCCTAAATTGGCCAGGGAAATAGAAGACTGAAACAGTTGTTCCAGTTTGGATCTGGACAGGCAATAGGCTTCGCTGTCCGTTACGACTTCCAGGGTCAGGTGTGAAGGAAGATTCGAAGTATATCCCCATACAGAGAGAGCCATTTCTCCTTCGGAGACAAACCATAACGTCACTTCGACTCCGTCTTTAAATGTATATGCCCGCCATACGCCTTGGGTGATAAAATACAGGTTACTGTTTATTTCCCGTTCATGGACGACAATATCTTTCGGGGTAAAGGATATTTTTTCCGCGTCTTTCAGTAACAGCCGGATTTCCTGCCCGGAGACGGCAAAATGTTCGGCTATTTTCTCGAAGGTATTGTCTTTCATTGTTTTTTACCTTGTTTTAAATAATAGAGGACAATGATTACAAAGGTAAATAATTCTGTGAATGGGACAGCTAACCAGATGCCTTTAATCCCTAAAATAAGCGGAAGACAAGTAAAGTTCAGGGATAAAATAACAATGCCCCGCAATACGGTAAAAATCGTTGCCGGCCGGAATGATTCGATGCTTTGATAATATCCGATGCAGACGATATTAAGTGCAAAGAAAATAAATCCGAGAGAGAACCATGGAATCCCGTGTACGGCAATTGTATATGCCGGCCCGGTATCTCCTAAAAATAAGGCTACGACAGCAGTGCATAAGGCAATCGTAAGTAATGTGGCAATCGAACCGCATATCACGGCATAGGTTACGGAGAGGCGGAATGCCTGTTTTACCCGTTTCCATTGCTTTATTCCGTAATTGTAACTGATGATGGGCTGTGTGGACTGGGCTATAGCATTGTTTATCATAAAAACAATGGGAAAGCAGTAGCAGGCGACACTGTATGCAGCAACACCGTTTTCGCCTAAATAGTGAATGAAAACGTAATTCCCTACCAATAACATACAGGCAATGGCAGCTTCACTAAGGAATGCGGAAAAGCCTAATTTTACCATATAGCCGATATTTCTTACAGTCAGGCGTATGCTTTTACGGGTGAATTTCGGCCGGTAGAGGTGTAATACATTTGCATATTTCAGTAAATAAACCAGAATCATGATGCTACCGATAACAACTGAGATTACGGATGCCAAAGCAGCTCCTGCCAGGCCGTAATCCAGCGGATATACGAAAACATAGTCTAGTACAAGGTTAATTAAGGCCGGAATAGCGCTGCATAGCATGGCGAACGTCGGTGAGCCGTCCAGTCGGATAACAAATAATCCTATACTTAACAGCATGTTGAATGCCAGAAAGGGGACGATCCAGTTCATGTATTCCAATACCAAAGGCAACAGGGCCTCCGAACTTCCCAACAGATAGGCGACATCGGTTCTGAATGCCATAACGACAGCGGATAACAGTAGTGTGAGGCAGAGAGAAACGGAAAGTGCCTGGGTAATATTGATGCAGGCAACTTTTATTTTGTGCTGTGACAGGCGGATGGAGGCGACGATTGAAGCTCCGACACCGAACATCAGGCCTATGCCGGTGGATAGCATGAAAAAAGGAGCGACGATGTTTACGGCAGCGAGGGCATCACTTCCTATCCCCCGGCCTACAAAGATACCGTCGGCAATGGTGATTGTTGCTGCAAGAACCATCCCCAACAGGGTCGGAATGAACATTTTACGAAATAATCTGGGGATATTCATTGTCCCGAAGTCAATATTGTCCTGCATCATCTCCTCTTTATGCTTAATTTCAGGCTGCAAAAGTAGGTATCCTTTTTTCGGAAAAAGTTATCGTTAGGGTAAAAAATAAACTAAAAAGTAAGCCTTAGAGAAAGGAAAATCTTATTTGCGGCGGAAAGAATTGATTTCCAGGCAGAACAGATGAAATTTTTAAATGTAAGTTTTTCAAACGGATGACGTTACAGGGGATGAGGTGATAAAGAATGGCGGAATTTATTAAATTTACCGTCCGGATTTCTCTCTCGGAATCAGTTATGGATAAAATTCGGAAATCGTATATTTCGCCTGTCATTGATATTGACGGTTTTATTGAACGGAGACCGTTGCCGGCCGTGTTTTTAGAATGGTATTGACGGTAGTCGGTTCATACTTGTATTAATTTTATAGGATTAAGATTTCAGGGGTCTTGGGGAATCTATAATTTTGCATACTAAATTTTGCTTTATGGACAGCATATTGATTATAGATGATGAGCCGCAAATACGCAAGCTGCTTTCGCGTATTATGGAGCTGGAGGGGTATGAGGTGTGGCAGGCTGCCGATTGTCAGTCGACGTTGAAACAGTTGAAGCTGCACCGGCCGCAGGTGGCCCTGTGTGATGTATTTTTGCCGGATGGGAACGGGGTGGAGTTGGTGAGCACAATAAAACGACTTTATCCGGAAATTGAGGTGATTTTACTAACGGCTCACGGAAATATTCCGGATGGGGTACAGGCTATTAAAAACGGGGCTTTTGATTATATTACGAAAGGTGACGATAATAATAAGATCATCCCGCTGATCAGCCGGGCTATGGAACAGGCCAAAAAAAATATAGGAGAAAATGTAAGTAAGGATGTGTCTGTTATAGGGACGTTCGATATGATTCTGGGAAAATCGGCTTGTTTGCAGGAAGCGGTGAAACTGGCACAGAAAGTTGCTGCAACGGATGTCACTGTATTACTGACAGGCGAAACCGGGACGGGGAAAGAAGTATTTGCACAGGCGATTCATTATAACAGTCGTCGCCGTGAACGTGCGTTTATGGCCGTCAATTGCTCTGCATTTAGCAAAGATTTACTGGAAAGTGAATTATTCGGGCATAAAGCGGGAGCCTTTACCGGGGCTGTAAAAGATAAAAAAGGACTTTTTGAAGTGGCAGATAACGGAACAATTTTTCTCGATGAAATCGGAGAAATGGCTTACGATTTGCAAGCCAAACTGTTGCGGGTGCTTGAAACAGGAGAGTATATTAAAATC
Organism: Culturomica massiliensis; assembly: GCF_900091655.1. Classification (NCBI taxonomy): domain Bacteria; kingdom Pseudomonadati; phylum Bacteroidota; class Bacteroidia; order Bacteroidales; family Odoribacteraceae; genus Culturomica; species Culturomica massiliensis. The sequence goes on along the minus strand of NZ_LT594621.1, from coordinate 2,359,711 downwards.
GGGGATACGAAACCGACTAAGGTAGATCTGCGGATTATTTCTGCTACCAACCGCGATTTGAAAAAAGAGGTTGTAGAGGGACATTTCAGAGAGGATCTGTATTATCGTTTGTCCGTTTTTCAAATTCATTTGCCTCCGTTGCGTGAGCGTCGGGAAGATATCGAATTATTGGCCCGTTCTTTTGTGCGTCTTTTCTCCCGAAAACTGAATAAAGAGATCGGGAGTATCACTCCCGGTTATTTGAATGTTTTGCAAACTAACGAATGGAAAGGGAATATCCGGGAATTGCGTAATGTGATCGAACGTAGTATGATCGTTTGTGACGGTCAGCTCACAGTGGAGGACTTACCTTTTGAGTTGCAAAATATCCATGTAGCCGATGCCGGTAGTCTGAATTATCCGGAATTTGAATTGGCAGCGGTCGAGAAACGTCATATTGCCCGGGTGCTTCAATATACACGCGGTAATAAAACAGAGGCGTCCCGTTTATTGAAAATCGGTTTGACGACCTTATATCGTAAAATTGAAGAATACGGACTTTCATGATGCTGTCGCTGTATTTCAGTGTGTAAATTGTTTGACAGCCTGATTCGTTATCGGATTTTTCGAATCTGCAATCGTCAATCTACAATCACGAATCGTGGTTTATAAATTAAAAACTGTATCATTTTGGTAAGGGACCTTTTCATTTTGGAAAGGTCTTTTTGTTTTTATTTTTACCCTTCTCTCTGTATCTCTTTATCTATCAAAATGTTTTGAATGCTGTCGTCGTTGTGGCACGAGCTTGGCATATTCGTCAATCGGTTAATGATAATATTTATTTAATAAAATGATTATGGACTTCATTTCGATTGGATTTTTAGTGTGTGTACTGAGCGGGATTGCTTGCTTTTGGTTTTTCTTCAAATGCATAGATTGGTTTGAAAAGATTTAATAAAAAGGAGGAATTGTAGGATGTATACGGTTTTATTTATTCTCAGTATTGTGATGTTCGGGTATCTGTTGTATGTGCTGATAAAGCCCGAAGAATTTTAAAATGATGTAGTATGAATGCGGAAATTTTAGGGGTAATCGTGCAAATTGTTCTGATGGTAGCGATCAGTTATCCGTTGGGAAAATATATTGCTAAAGTTTTTAAAGGTGAAAAGACGTGGATGGATTTCATGAAACCCATCGAGTGCTGGATTTTTAAATTGAGTGGTATTCATCCGGAAAAAGAGATGAACTGGAAACAGTTTCTGAAAGCTTTACTGACGGTGAATTTATGTTGGTTTCTTTGGGGAATGCTGTTGTTAGTCCTGCAAGGTGTCTTGCCGCTGAATCCGGATGGTAATCCCGGACAGACGGCTCATCAGGCATTCAATACCTGTATCAGCTTTATGGTGAACTGTAACCTGCAGCATTATAGCGGTGAAAGCGGATTGACTTATTTTACCCAGTTGTTTGTAATTATGTTGTTTCAATTCATTACCGCTGCCTGCGGTATGGCTGCGATGGCCGGAATTATGAAAGCTCTGGCGGCAAAGACCACCCAAACAATCGGGAATTTCTGGAATTATTTGGTACTGAGTTGCACCCGTATTCTGTTGCCGCTTTCGTTAATCGTCGGTTTTATTTTGATACTTCAGGGAACGCCGATGGGATTTGACGGTAAGATGGAAGTTACTACGCTGGAAGGAACGACTCAACTGGTTTCACAGGGACCGACGGCGGCGATTGTGCCGATCAAGCAGTTGGGGACCAACGGCGGTGGCTATTTCGGGGTCAATTCTTCTCATCCTTTGGAAAATCCGACTTACCTGACGAATATGGTGGAATGTATAGCGATATTGATTATTCCGATGGCCATGGTTCTTGCATTCGGATTTTATTTACGCCGTAGAAAGTTGGGATATTGTATTTATGGGGTGATGTTGGTGGCCTATTTAATCGGTGTCGGTATTAATGTTAGCCAGGAAATGGGCGGAAATCCGCGGATAGATGAGATGGGTATCGCACAGGGAAACGGAGCGATGGAGGGGAAAGAGGTGCGTTTGGGAGCAGGGGCGACGGCTTTGTGGAGTGTAACGACTACGGTTACGTCTAATGGTTCGGTTAACGGGATGCATGATTCTATGATGCCGCTTTCCGGTATGATTCAAATGCTGAATATGCAGATTAACACCTGGTTCGGAGGTGTCGGTGTCGGATGGATGAATTATTTTACGTTTATAATCATAGCCGTATTTATCAGCGGATTGATGGTGGGACGTACGCCTGAATTTCTGGGGAAAAAAGTAGAAGCGCGGGAGATGAAGATAGCCTCTATCGTTGCTTTGCTCCATCCTTTTATCATATTGGTCGGAACCGGATTGGCCGCCTGGCTTTTTGTCCATGCTCCCGGATTTGTGACGGGTGAAGGCGGATGGTTGAATAATCCCGGATATCGTGGATTGGGGGAGATGCTGTATGAATATACTTCCTCGGCTGCCAATAATGGATCCGGTTTTGAAGGCTTGGGTGACAACACCTGGTTCTGGAATTTTTCCTGTGGTTTGGTACTGATATTGGGACGTTTTCTGCCTATCGTCGGGCAAGTTGCCATCGCCGGGTTGTTGGCCCAGAAAAAGTTTATACCTGAAAGTGCCGGTACACTCAAGACGGATACGGTGACTTTCAGTGTGATGACTTTTGCGGTCATATTTATTGTAGCTGCATTGTCGTTCTTCCCGGTACAGGCGTTGAGCACAATAGCCGAGCATCTCAGTTTGTGATACCGGGGGATTTCAAGTGTTTCCGGATATGGTTTAAGGGGTTTGATTTGTTGGAATAATAAATTTAAAATATGAGAAATAATAATACATCCTCCCTGTTTCAAAAAGATCAGGTGAGGGAAAGTTTGAAACAATCATTCGTGAAATTGAATCCGCGATTGATGATTAAGAATCCGATTATGTTTACGGTGGAGGTTTGCACGGTCGTCATGTTTTTTGTGATGCTGTATTCTGCTGTTAACGATTCGCAAGGTTCGTTTGCCTATAATACCTGGGTTTTTATAATCCTGTTTGTTACCTTGTTGTTCGCTGATTTTGCAGAGGCGATTGCAGAGGCCCGCGGTAAAGCCCAGGCCGATAGTTTGCGTAAAACCCGTGAAGAGACTCCGGCAAAATTGCAGGTAAACGGTAGAATTGTAACGGTTACCAGCTCTGAATTGAAGAAGGGGGATATTTTCATCTGCGAAGCGGGGGATATCGTACCTGCCGACGGCGAAATTATAGAAGGGCTGGCTTCTATAGATGAGAGTGCAATAACGGGAGAATCGGCACCTGTCATTCGGGAAGCCGGCGGAGATAAAAGTTCAGTGACCGGGGGAACGAAAGTTTTGTCCGACCGTATTGAAGTATTGGTTACGACTCAACCGGGAGAGAGTTTTCTGGATAAGATGATTGCTCTTGTAGAAGGGGCGTCCCGGCAGAAAACTCCGAATGAAATCGCTTTGACCATTTTGCTGGCAGCTTTTACGCTGGTGTTTGTGATTGTGTGTGTGACGCTGAAACCTTTTGCCGATTATACTGGAACGGTAATTACGATCGCTTCTTTTCTGTCTTTATTTGTTTGTCTGATTCCGACGACAATCGGCGGTTTGCTTTCTGCTATCGGTATTGCCGGAATGGACCGTGCATTGCGTGCCAATGTGATTACTAAATCCGGTAAAGCAGTGGAAACGGCCGGCGACATAGATACATTGTTGTTGGATAAGACAGGAACGATTACAATCGGTAATCGTAAGGCGACCCGGTTTTATCCTGTAAACGAAGCGGAGCATCAGGCGTTTGTCAGGGTTTGTGTACTTTCTTCCGTGTCTGATGAGACTCCGGAAGGGAAATCGATTCTCGAATTGGCCCATGAATCCGGAATCCGTATGCGTGATTTACATACGGAAGGGGCCCGGATGATTAAATTTTCGGCTGAAACGCGTTGCTCCGGTATTAATTTGAAGGACGGAACCGAGATTCGTAAAGGGGCTTTCGATACCATTCGTAAACTGACCGAATCTGCCGGATATGTATTCCCTGCGGAAGTGGCAGATCTGATACAGAATATCACAGCGAACGGAGGTACGCCACTGGTTGTGTGTGTCGATAAAAAAGTGGCCGGCGTGATTGAATTACAAGATGTTATAAAGCCGGGCATTCAGGCTCGTTTTGAACGCTTGCGGAAGATGGGGGTCAAAACCGTTATGGTAACCGGTGATAATCCCTTGACAGCTAAATATATTGCAGAAAAAGCCGGGGTCGATGATTTTATTGCGGAGGCCAAACCGGAAGATAAGATGGAATACATCAAAAAGGAACAGGCTGCCGGGAAGTTGGTCGCCATGATGGGAGATGGCACAAACGATGCACCTGCATTGGCACAGGCAAATGTGGGGGTTGCAATGAACAGTGGGACTCAGGCGGCAAAGGAAGCCGGTAATATGGTGGATCTGGATAATGATCCGACGAAGTTGATCGAGATTGTCGAGATCGGTAAACAGTTGCTGATGACCCGTGGTACGTTGACTACTTTTTCCATTGCCAATGATGTGGCGAAGTATTTTGCCATCGTGCCCGCTTTGTTTATGTTATCGATTCCTGAGTTGGCTGCATTGAATATCATGGGATTGCATAGTCCGGAAAGTGCCATTTTATCGGCAATCATTTTCAACGCAATCATTATCCCGATTTTGATTCCGCTGGCATTGCGGGGAGTGCAGTATAAACCGGTCGGGGCTTCGGCTTTACTTCGCCGTAATCTGTTGATATATGGCTTGGGTGGTGTAATTGTTCCGTTTATAGGGATTAAGTTGATCGATTTGTTGATCGGTTTGTTCTTTTAATGATGGTTGCACTTCGGTTTTATTTTCAAAATTCGCTGAATACAGCGTATATTGAGACGTTTGTGTGTTATCATTTATTATATGTATTTAATAGAAATTTAGTATGAATAACTTTATAAAATCATTGCGGCTTACGGTTGTTTTTTGTCTTTTCTTTTCGGTATTTTATATTTTGATATTGTGGTTGTTTGCCAAAGTAGCCGGACCGAATTCGGGAAATGCCGATGTGGCTATATTGAACAGTAAGGTTGTCGGAGCCGCGAATGTCGGACAGATGTTTACCCAAGACTGCTATTTCTGGGGACGTCCTTCCTGTGCCGGTGCCGGTTATGATGCTGCTAACTCTTGCGGGAGTAATAAGGGCCCGACGAATGAAGCATATCTGGCAGAAGTGAATGTCCGTATCGACAGTTTTCTTGTTTATCATCCCTATCTGAGTCGTAAAGATGTGCCTGCCGAGATGGTTACGGCAAGCGGTTCCGGCCTGGACCCTCATATTACGCCCGAAAGTGCTTATGTACAGATGGAACGTGTGGCTAAAGCCCGCGGGATGGATGTTATCTCTGTAAAAGCGATTGTCGACGAGCTTGTAGAGAAGCCGTTGCTGGGTATATTGGGAACGGAAAAAGTAAATGTATTGAGGTTGAATATTGCCTTGGAAGAGGCTCGGAAAAACAAATGAGAGAATTGTAATTTTTGTGATCGATATGAAAAAGATAATATTGTTTTGTGTGTTGGGTATTGTCATAAAGACAGAAATGAAAGCACAATCAACCTTCGGTGTAACCGGAAAGATTGATTTTGTCAGTGATTATATCTGGCGCGGAGCTTACCAGAATTCCGGTTTTTCGTTACAACCGGCTCTGGGCGTATCTTATGGAGATCTTGCCTTAACAGCCTGGGGAAGTCAAAGTTTGACAAAAACGGACGGAGCACAGGAGGTCGATCTGACTTTAAGTTATACCTTGGGACGTTTCGGAATTGCGGTGACCGATTATTGGTGGAACGGGATCAGTAGTCCCTATGGTGATTATAAGCATGATCATCATTTTGAGGCTGCATTGAGCTGTTCTGTCAGTGAGACGTTCCCCTTGACACTGGGATGGGCGACCATGTTTGCGGGGGGAGACGATAACGATGAAGGGGACCGTGCTTTTTCCACTTATATTTCTGTATCGTACAGCTTTCATGGCCCGGCAGATATTCAACTGACCCCGCTTGTCGGCTTTACTCCCTGGCAAGGAATGTATGATGCCGATGGAGCCAATATAACCGATATTTCATTTAAGGCAAGTAAATATCTGCAGGTGACGGATCGTTTTTCATTTCCTGTATTTATTCAGGCGATTGCGTCGCCGGTTTATGATAAGGCTTATTTGATCGGAGGTGTCGGTCTCGGATTTTAAAAACCGGAGCTTTCGGGCTGAATACATTCTTCGGGTGGCTTTACCTGAAGGACTGCTTTGTAAACTTTACGAATGTTGAATTTATAAACCGTTCTATGAGCAGAGAAGAAAACGTACAACACTTTCTGGACCTGATAAGGCGTTCCCGGCGGGGAAAGTTTAAGATATACATCGGTATGATAGCCGGAGTCGGAAAGACGTATCGTATGCTGCAGGAGGCGCATGAATTACTGGAAAACGGCATTGATGTACAGATCGGTTATATCGAGACACACGGACGGGCAGGCACCGAAATATTACTGGACGGTTTGCCCCTGATTCCCCGTAAAGGAATATTTTACAAAGGCAAGGAGCTGGAAGAGATGGACCTGGATCGTATTCTTCTTTTGCATCCCGAATTGGTGATTGTAGATGAGCTCGCCCATACCAATGTCGAAGGAAGCCGTAATGAAAAGCGCTGGCAGGATGTACTGGAATTATTGGATGCAGGAATCAATGTGATTTCAGCAGTCAATATCCAGCATATTGAAAGTCTCAATGAAGAGGTGAGAAGTATTGCGGGAATTGAAGTGAAAGAACGTATTCCCGATAAGGTTTTGCAGGATGCCGATGAGGTGGTGAATATCGATTTGACAGCGGAAGAGTTGATAAATCGGTTAAAGGCCGGAAAAGTTTACCGGCCGGAAAAAATACAGGTGGCGTTAAATAATTTTTTTAAAACCGAAAATATTCTTCAATTGCGGGAGCTGGCTTTGAAAGAAGTGGCTTTCCGGGTGGAAAAAAAGGTGGAAAATGAGGTCGTATCGGGAGATGTTGGGGTTCGTCACGAGAAATTTTTAGCTTGTATCAGTACAAATGAAAAAACGCCCCGTCATATTATCCGTAAAGCTGCCCGGTTGGCAACGCATTACAACACGACTTTCATTACACTTTATGTGCAGACACCCGGAGAGCGTTCCGACCGTATTGATTTAGCCTCTCAACGGCATTTGCTGAATCATTTTAAACTGGCAACGGAACTGGGCGGGGAGGTGGTACAAATAGTATCGCCTCATGTGATAGATACGATTATCGAAATCTGCCGTAGTCGCCAGATTACAACCGTGTGTATGGGACAACCGGCTTTTCAGATGCCTTCCTCATTATTGAAGATTTCAAAATACCGAAAATTTTTGAGAGCTTTAAAAGAAATGAGTATTGATTTGATTATACTTGCATAACGAAAGCTTGCGGATAGTGTTTATAAACAAATTGATTATGAATATAAAAGCTAAATTAACGATCGGTATTGGTGTTTTGGTTGCCATGATTGTATTGCTGGTTGTACTGGCGGTGGTAAATTTGCAGATATTGACGGCAACCGATCCGGACAGTCCGGCTGCCGGTCCGGGGTTATACCGTGCATTGATTTGGATTTCAGTGGTCGGCGTCGCTTGTATCGCTATCGGGTTTACCATGCTATTACGCTTGCCTTCTGCTATTAATAAACCGATTAAGGAACTGACAGATGCAATTCTGGAGATTGCGAATCACAATTATGAAAAGCGTTTGGATATCCGGGATAATGCGGAATTTGCCGAAGTGTCCCGGAATTTTAACAGGATGGCTCAGCGTCTTGCCGATTATCATGCCAGTACATTAGCTGAAATGATGGCTGCCAAAAAGTATATGGAGACGATTATCAATAGCATTAACGAACCGATTATCGGTTTGAATAATGAGATGGAGATTTTGTTTGTCAATGATGAGGCGTTGAATGTGTTTGGTTTGAAGCGGAACGATGTGCTCCGGCATTCGGCCCAGGAAATCGCTTTGCGGAACGATTTATTGAGAAAGTTGATCCGGGAATTAATCGGAGATATTCCTCAGGGAAAAAAAGAACCGTTGAAAATTTATGCTGATAATAAAGAAAGCTATTTTCAGGCTAAATACATGACGATTACCCAAACAAAGACGGACAACCGGACTCCGGAAAAGAAGGGATATGTTATTTTATTGAAAAATATTACCGAATTTAAGGAGCTCGATTCGGCTAAAACGACTTTTATTTCGACAATTTCGCATGAATTGAAGACTCCGATTTCGGCTATATTGATGAGTTTAAGATTGTTGGAAGACAAACGGGTCGGAGCTTTGAATCCTGAACAGGAAGAATTGTCCGGCAGTATCAAAGAAAATGCGGACCGATTGCTTGATATTACCGGAGAATTGCTGAATATGACCCAGGTAGAATCCGGTAAGTTGCAATTGAAACCTAAGATTACAAAACCGATAGAATTGATAGAATATGCCATTAAAGCCAATCAGGTACAGGCGGAGAAATTCAATATTCAGATAGAAGTAGAATATCCCGAAGATAAGATAAACAAACTGTTTGTCGATAGTGAAAAAATCGCCTGGGTACTGACGAATTTGTTGAGTAATGCAATTCGTTATTCTCATGAGAACAGCCGGGTTATCATCGGAGCCCGTAGTGTCGGTGACGGTTACATTGAAATGTATGTGCAGGATTTTGGCAAAGGCATCGATCCGCGCTATCATAAAAGTATTTTCGACCATTATTTCCGGGTTCCGGGTACCAAGGTACAAGGTAGCGGTTTAGGTCTTTCCATTTCCCGGGATTTCGTGGAGGCGCATAATGGCTCCCTTACTGTGCAGAGTGAATTGGGTAAAGGAAGTACTTTTATTATGCGATTGAAATCATAACAAGTGTTATCGGATTGCAAAAAATAGTGAATTTGCAAATATTTGTCAATTAAAAATATAACTTCGCATTGGATTAACCAAGGTCTGTATGTGCAACTTATGAAATATTTAAAAATCCGGCAAATCGTTTCGTTACTTACTTGCCTTTTACTACTTCTGGCTGTCGCCATAAATAAAGAACACAAAGTTTTCGGTATTCCGTTGACGAAAAAAAGTATTCCTGTCGGGCAATCGGATACGATTGCTACCCTCCGCCAGGCAGCTGACGGAATCCAGATTCTGACAACCGGTCAAATTGCTAAGGATATTTTCGGGTATGGGGGAAATATACCACTTGATATTTATCTGAAAGAAGGGCGTATTATTAAAATTGTAGTACTGGAAAATTCCGAAACGCCTGGATTTTTGGCAGATGTCGTTGATAACGGACTTCTTACGCAGTGGGATAACCTGTCTCCGGATGAAGCACTGGAGAAAAAAGTCGATGCCGTTTCCGGGGCGACATTTTCATCGGATGCCATTATTCTATCGGTGCAAAGGGCCATGCAATACTTGAAAAGTGTCCCTTCGGCATCCAGTCAAAGTATACTTCCGAGTCTGGATTTTAAATTTTTTTGTGTTCTCTTGGTCGTCCTGTTGGGGCTGATCGTTCCCTGGATGACAAAATCTCCTAAAATCAGATTGTTTCAATTGATACTGAATGTTGTCATTTTGGGATTCTGGAGTGGAAGTTTTATATCACTGCCTTTACTGACCAACTATTTTTCCAATGGTATCCGTATCGGAACCGCCCTTATTCCGTTGTTACTTTTAATTGCTGCTTTTGTCTTTCCGTTATTGGGGAAAAAAAGCCACTATTGTTCCTGGTTGTGCCCTATGGGATCTTTACAGGAATTAATCGGAAAAGCTGTCCCTTACAAATTGCCGATAAGTGCAAAAATCAATATATACCTGACCTATTTCAGGGAAAGTTTGTGGTTTTTACTTTTGTTTTTCATGTGGTTGGGGGTCGGTTTCCAGCTGATGGACTACGAGCTTTTTACGGCTTTCCTGTTTGATCAGGCTGCCTGGCCGATTATTATTGCGGCCTGTGTTTTTCTGTTGTTATCCTGTGTGATCCAAAGACCGTATTGTCGTTTCGTCTGTCCGACCGGGACCTTATTGAAACTGTCGCAACAAACCAAATAAAGTCTTCTGATTATGAATACGTCTAAAGTTCTGAACCTATTGCTGGCTATTGTACTTGTTATACTGTGCATAAAAATAGCTTTTGATACAAATGAGTCACCTTCCTCAAGCGATTCACCGTCCATTCTGGATGTCATCGCTACCAGGACAAGTGTCCGGGCTTATCAACAACAAGCCGTCGAGGAAGAAAAAGTCGAACGATTGCTTCGGGCAGCCATGGCCGCTCCTTCCGCAGTCAACAAACAACCCTGGGCTTTTATTGTTGTGAGAGAGAAAGAAACATTGGAAAAATTAGCCGCTACTCTTCCTTATGCAAAAATGACGGCTGAAGCACCACTGGCGATTGTCGTTTGCGGTGATTTAACCAAAGCTCTGGAGGGTGAAGCCGCCGATTACTGGATACAAGATGCTTCTGCTGCTACGGAAAATCTGTTATTGGCCGCCCATGGTTTAGGTTTGGGAGCCGTATGGACAGGACTTTATCCTATACCGGACAGGGTTGAAAGTGTACAACAAATACTCCGTCTGCCTCAGTATATCGTTCCGTTAAATGTCATTCCTATTGGCTATCCCGCAGAAACACCTGCCATCAAAGACAAATGGAAACCCGGGAATATTCATTATGAATATTGGGGAGAGGACTGACTGTCTTTATGGATTTCAGGTTTATGATTTTTGATTTACGATTTTAGATTGAGCCCGTAAATCTTCCTGATTCTCAGGCGTATTTTTCTTTAATCGTAAATCAAAAACAGGAATGTCCGTTGACTGCCGTTATCTTATTGTAAAGCTTTCAGCAATTCGGGTAGGAAAGAGGAAATACTGTGCTCGCATTGGGCGGTATAGAAATTTCCGTCGATAGTGAAAGCTTCATCGGTAGGAATACCTTTCTGTATTGCCGGTTTAGCCAGCGGATGTACAGCCAGTTTCCGGCCTTCGGTGATGCCTGCTATTTCAAACAGTAATGCGGCTGCACAATGGCCGATCATCAGTTTTTTATGCTCTGCAAATTCTTTGATAACGGCCAGCATATCGATGTTGAACGGTTTGTCTGCATTGTTCTGAAAAACCGGAATGGCATCTCCGCAGGCAAATACCAAGGCATCGTATTCGTCAGCATGTCCTTTGAGATGGGCAATTGTGTCATGGACTTCCAGTTTTATGCCGGAGTTCGTAGAGATGGAGGTCGAGTCGGCTACAGCAAATACTTTGTAGGAAATACCTTTTTCGAAGAAAGTTTCGAGATACTGAAACAAACCGAAGCCGTTTACAGGATTTACAGCTAGTACAGCAATTTTCTTTGTCATGATAGTTATTTTTAGTAAGTTTATTATTTTTGTATCGTAAAGTTAATGGGTCTGTGGCGGATAAACAAGAACAAACCTGTAGATAAGATACTTACACGGGTGTTACTAATGTTGGTGCACAGGCGGATAAAGTAAAGTTAAAATATGCAAAATTTCCATCATACAACGGATTGCCCGGTTCGGGATATAATCAGTCGCTTGAGTAGTAAGTGGGGAATGCTGGTGTTGTCAACGCTGCATGCGAATGAGGTGATGCGTTTCTGTGACATACAGAAAAGTATCGGTGATATTTCACAGCGGATGCTTGCCGTTACTCTCCGGACTCTGGAAGCAGATGGTTTGGTCAGTCGTAAAGTGTATCCGGAAGTGCCTCCTCGTGTGGAGTATCGGCTGACGCCGAGGGGGGATAGTCTTATGCCTTATCTGGATGGCTTGGTCGGATGGGCAATGGCCAATATGCCGCAGATTTTGGCCGAGAGAAAATTTAATAACGAAAACCAGGATTATGGAGAAAATTGCTCAAATGCGTTTCAGAAGCCAGCAACTGGCGACTCCGGCTTTTAAATGTCCGCGTGATTTGGTCGCGTGGATGGGGGCTGTACAGGCACAGGATTATGATATGTCGAAATGGGCCGTGGGGATGCGGATAGAAGGGGGAACGCTTCGGATGGTCAATGAAGCTTTGGAGAAGGGGGAAATTGTACGTACCCATATAATGCGTCCTACCTGGCATTGGGTGGCGGGAGAGGACATCCGGTGGATGTTGAAATTGTCGGGAGCACGCATAAAGAAGTGTGTAGATTTGTGGACAAAAGCAAGTGGGATTGATATTCCGGAGGATGTATATACCCGGTGTAATGATTTGCTGGGAAAAATATTGTCGGGGAACAAAAGCCTGACGAAAGAAGAAATGACGATTGAATTCAATAGAGCCGGAATTTTGACGGAGGATGAACGGGTAAGACGCTATATGCTTCGGGCAGAGGTGGAAGGCATTATTTGTAGCGGTGCCGACCGGGATGGAAAACCGACTTATGCCCTTATCGAGGAGCGTGTTGCTCCGGTACGGGAATTGAGCAAGGACGAGGCATTGGCTAAATTGGCATTGAATTATTTCAGGAGTCATTCTCCGGCGACGCTGAAAGATTTCGTATGGTGGTCCGGATTGACGGTTGCAGAAGCAAAATCGGCAATAGGGGCGATTGGAAATCAATTGATTACCATGCAGTTTGAATTACAGGAATTTTTTATTCATGAATCTTGCCGGGAAGCTATCGGGGACCACATACATTTTTTGCCTTCTTACGACGAATATTTGATCAGTTATAAAGATCGGAGTGCTGTTTTGGATCCTCAGCATTATCCGAAAGCGTTCAACAGATGGGGGATTTTTTATCCGGTACTGCTTTATAAAGGACGGATTATCGGTAATTGGAGCAGGGAGACTAAAAAAGGAAAAATCAATATTGATGTGTCCTTTTTTGAACCGGCGGACAAAGTGGAGAATGGACCGTTGAAAGCAGCCGAAAACAGATACCGGAAGTTTAGGGAAGAAAAATAGAATTTGAAAAAAACGGATTATTTTTATCGTGTAATAAAGTCAATCGGATATGGAATTAATTATGTTAGGCACAGGGAATGCCATGGTAACGAAGTGCTACAATACCTGTTTCGCCCTCCGGAACGAGGACGAATATTTTTTGGTGGATGCCGGCGGAGGAAACGGAATTTTCAATCAGCTTGAAAAAGCGGGTATTCCCTTTACCGGGATACACCGGATGTTTGTGACACATGCACATACGGACCATGTATTGGGGGTAATTTGGGTAATCCGAAAGATCGCTACCCTGATGTCGCAAGAAAAGTATACGGGTGATTTTGTAATTTACGGACACGATGAAGTCGTGAAGGCATTGACCGTTTTTTGCCAATTGACTTTGCCTCGGAAGATTGTACGGTATTTGGGCGACCGGATTCGTTTACATGAGGTTACGAACGGGGAAAAGGCGGAAGCCCTGGGGATGGAGTTACAGTTTTTTGATATTGCATCGACAAAGATGAAGCAGTTCGGTTTCCGGGCTGTATTGCCTGATGGGAAGAGATTGGTTTGCTTGGGGGATGAACCTTACAATGAAGTTTGCCGAAAATATGTGGAAGGAGCTGATTGGCTGTTGTCAGAGGCTTTTTGTCTGTATGCCGACCGGGAAATTTTTTCGCCTTACGAGAAACATCACAGTACGGCATTGGATGCGGGAAAGCTGGCTGAAGCTTTGCAGGTGCGAAATCTGGTTTTATACCATACGGAAGATAAAAACCTGGTATTCCGTAAAGAAAAATATACCGGAGAGGCTTGCTCTGTCTTTTCAGGCCATGTGTTTGTTCCCGACGATCTGGAACGCATCGGGTTGTAAAACACAGAGGAACGATCCTCTGTGTTTTTCGGGGGTTAATCTATGCTTACGGGAATTTCGATTTCGGAGAGCCATTCCTCTTCGGATTCTTTATTCCAGATGCCGTCGATATAACTGAAACGGGGACTATCTATGATTTTGTAGCCGTTTTGTTCAACAAACTCAAAGAGTTGTGCAAATGTTTGGGGAAAGGTTTCGTACCCTCCGCGATGTTTTATGCAGACGGCTATAGGGACGGCTGGTATTTCTTTAAAGCGGATTAATTCTGAGTCTTCCCTTTTTTCATTAACAGATTCACAGTATTCGATGTCGATGTTGCTTTCGTTGTATTCTTTATTGTGTTCGATGGTATAGCAATAACCCGGCTCCGGACAGGTGCATCCCAGTCGTTCCATTTCCGGACCGATAATTTTCGGGCAAAGATCGAATAATTCCCGGTATCCGTTGATGATACGACGATGACTGGCTACGATAATGGCCGGAAGCGATTTGATAAATACTTTTTCCATTTTTTTTTCTTTTTGCAGGGATTTTGCCAAGCTGTTGAGTTCATTGTAACGCCGTTGAAGTTGTTTTTGCTCGCCTTCACATTGCCTGATTTTAGCTTCGATCGCAGCTAATGAGGGTGTATGTCGACCGGTCGCAAACAGGTCCCGGATTTCTTCGAGAGAAAAACCGAGCTGTTTCAAATAGATGATGGTATTCACCTGTTGGAACTGTTCTACCGAATAGTAACGGTAACCTGTCCATTCGTCGGTTTCGTAAGGAACCAGCAATCCGATTTCTTCATAATAGCGGAGGGTTTTGACTGTTACACGGTTGAGCCTGGAAAATTCACCGATTTTAAATTTAATTTTATACTCACTCATAAACTTTTGCGCAAATGTTTCGGATGCAAAGATATACTATGCCCTAAGGTACGAGTCAAGGAATCGGGTGTTAAATTTTTAATTATTTTTGAAGGCAAATAATTAGGTATAAAATTTATGGTTTTGGATAAGGATATTATTCCGGTTAAACCGGAAAAAGTGGATGAATTGGTGAAATTGTGGGAATTGTCGGTCCGGGCTACACATTTTTTTTTATCGGAATCTGATATTGTAGCCTTGCGGCCTTTGGTAAAAGAGGGGATAAAACAGTTGGAAAATGTCTATTGTATTTGTGACGAATGGGATAAGGCTGTTGCTTTTATGGGAATAGAGGGGAATAAATTAGAGATGTTGTTTGTACATCCTCAGTGCCGGGCAAGAGGGGTGGGGAAAAAAATGATAAATCAGGCTTTGTCATTGGGCGTCCGTTATGTGGATGTCAATGAGCAGAATCCACAGGCTGTCGGTTTTTACGAGCATTTGGGATTTCGTCGTTTTCGTCGTTCGGAATTGGACGGACAGGGAAATCCTTTTCCGATATTGCATTTAAAATTGAAAAAATGACCGGGAGACCTTTATTATGTGCAGATTTAGACAGCACGACTTTTAAACAGTATTATTATTTGCGGAAAGAGTTGGTCGCTTTTTGCCGTGCATCCGGATTGTCAAGTTGCGGAAACAAGGAAGAACTGACAGAGCGGATTCGGTGTTTTCTGGATACAGGGGAGAAATTGCAGCCTGTGGTGCAGCATAGAGCAAGACACCGGCAGCGGGAGATTACCCTTGAAAGCCGGATTGAAGAAAATCTGGTTTGTTCCGAAAGGCACAGGCATTTTTTTCGGCAGATTGTCGGTCCTTCCTTTACTTTCCGGGTTGCTTTTCAAAAGTGGCTGAAGTCTCATGCCGGGAGTACTTATGCAGAAGCGGTGAACGTGTGGTTTGAAATGTGCGGACAACAAAAAACGGCAGAAATTGACAGGCAGTTTGAATACAATACTTATATCCGTGATTTTTTCCTTGATAATCCCGGAAAATCTTTCCGGGAAGCGATTTGTTGCTGGAATTATAAAAAATCATTACCCGGAACGCACCGCTATGAACGTTCGGACCTGAGTGTGTTATCCGAAAAGTGATTTGCTTTGAAAGGGAGTTTGTAATTTTGAAATCCGGCTTCTCCTTGTAAATTTAAAATGGTCTGGTGATTTACTTTGTATCAGATTCATTTACTCTAAAATCGTAAATTAAAAGCTGTAAATTTGAAGATTACTTTATCCTTGCTCATTGATTTGTTCCAGTTTTTCTTTTTGTATAATTTTTATTTTTTTGCCGACAAGTTCTACAACGCCTTCTGTGGCAAAGTTGGAAAGGGTTCGGATTGCGTTTGCCGTTGTCATATTGGACAGATTGGCTAAATCTTCCCGGGTAAGGCATACTTTGAGGGTTGCGTTGTCTTCTTCATAGCCATAGGTGTCTTTCAGTACCAGCAATGCTTCGGCAAGGCGTCCCCGGATGTGCTTTTGGGTAAGAGTCACAGTCCGGCGATTGGAAAAGCCGAGGTCGGTAGCAAAAGCCCGGATAATGTCCATCGCTAAGTCGGGAGTGGTACGGACCAAATTGAAAATCAACTCTGTTTTTATGCGGCAAACGATAGAATCTTCGATCGCTTCTGCTGAAGCGATATGTATTTCTTCGGCAAAGAAAGCCCGGTAGCCGATAAAGCCTACCGGTTTTGCCATACGGACGATTTGTTGCCGGCCTCCGATACCTGCTTTGAATATCTTGACTTTGCCGGTAAGAAGGCATAATAACCCCATCGGCATATTTCCCTCCTCATAAATGATATCTCCTTTTTTGTAGGAGATGCATACAGTGGCTTCGACGATTTGCCGTTTTGCTTTTTCGTCGAGTTCTGACAACAGCGAGTGAGGGTTTTCAATGCATACCCGGCATAGCTGATTGTGAAGGTTATTGTCAGTAATGATTTGCATGGCACTTGTTTTTAGAAAGGCATTCTCCGGCCGGATCCGAATGCTTTTTTACTGATTTTGAGAATAGGCGGACATTGAGCCCTTTTGTATTCGTTACGGGTAACCAATTGAATGATGTGATCCACGGTTTCCGGATTGTATCCTTGGGCTTTGATTTCTCTTGCCGACCGGTTTTCTTCCACGTATAGTTTCAGTATCGTGTCTAAAATATCATAGGGCGGAAGGCTGTCCTGGTCTTTCTGATCCGGCCGTAACTCGGCCGAAGGTGCTTTCCGGATCGTATTTTCCGGGATAATCGTTTTTTCACGATTCAGGTAAACGGCCAGTTTATATACTTCGGTTTTGTATAGGTCGCCGATAACAGACAGGGAACCGCACATATCTCCGTATAGAGTTCCGTATCCTACTGCGGCCTCACTTTTATTCGAGGTATTCAACAGAATAGAGCCGAATTTATTGGAGGCAGCCATAACCAAAGTCCCCCGGATACGCGCCTGTAAATTCTCTTCCGCTACATTGAAAGGCAGGTCTTTAAAAAGGGGTTTAAGACTTTGCAGATAACCGTTGTATATTTCCTTAATCGGCAGGGTTTCATAGGGCATACCTATGTTCTCGGCCAGTTCGATGGCATCGGTTACGGAATGATCCGTAGAATAAACGGAAGGCATCAGTAGTCCCATCACCTTGTCTTTTCCAAGAGCTTCCGCTGCCAATGCTGCGACAACGGCCGAGTCGATACCTCCCGACAAACCGAGCACAGCCCGGGTAAAACCGTGTTTGTAGAAGTAATCCCGTATGCCGTTTACCAGGGCATTGTGGATCAGTGCAATCGGTGTATCCGGTTTGTTTTTTATCGGAGGTAAACTATTCAGTTTAGTCAGGTCGATGGTTTGGAAATCTTCGGTAAAAGAGCGCATTTGACAGACCGATGTGCCTTTGGGAGTGTATACCATCGAATTGCCGTCGAATAAAACAGAGGTTGCCCCGCCCGTATAATTTAAAGATACAATGGGTTTACCGTATTTCCGGGATATACTCTCCAGTATTGTTTTGCGATAATTAAGGCTGTCCGTCGTAAATGGGGCGGTACCGACAAAGATAACCAGACTGTCCTGTTTTTCGATAAATTCCGTTTCGTATTCGTCGAATAAGATGCGGATGTTTTGGTTGCGGAAACGAATGGATGAGTTGTCTTCCCCTGCGACAAAATAACGGCTTTCATTGAAGATATCGTAATCGCTTAAAATCGTTTTATGAACACCGTCACAAACTTCGCCGTTTTGAATAAAATAGGCTGAATTATACATGATCCCATTGGATATATCCAGATTCGGGGCTCCGATAATAGCGGCCATCGGTCCGCAGGCTTCTGCCAGCCGGTCTACGGCCATCCTGCATGCATCAATAAAATCTTCCCGTTCGAGCCAATCGCCGGCCATCGGTCCGCATACGGCAAGTTCCGGAAAAACAATCAGATCTGCTTTTTCACTGCGTGCTTTTCGGATAGCTTGCAGCATGATTTCCTGGTTTTTTTGAATATCTCCAGTATGATAGTTGAGTTGAGGTATGGCTATACGCATAAATTTATATTTGGTATATCTTTTGTCTTTAAGGCTTTACCTTTGATTTTAAGTTTTATCTTTGTCGTAAAATTACAATTTCTACCTTTAAAAATGAATAAAAAATAAGATGAAGTTTAAATATATTCTTTTAATTTTTTTTCTTTTGTTTATGGGATGTCATTCGGATAAGCGTCCGGATGTCAGTAAGCTGTTAAAAGACAGAAAAATCCTTCGTTTTGACCGGGATGTATTTGCATTGGATAAGGAGCAGCCGGATGTGAAGAAAATGCGGGAGAAATACGGTGCTTTTTTTGAGGTGTATGTTGCCGGTGTATTGCAATTGGGAAATGCAGATGACCCGGAACTTCCCGGATTGTTTTCATTGTTTTTGAAAGATTCGGTCATTAACGAGGTATATGATTCTGTACAGGTAAAATATAAAGATATGTATGAGCAGGAACAGGAATTTTCCCGGGCTTTTGCTTATTACGCCTATTATTTCCCCGACAGTCGGATTCCGCAGTTGTATACTCATATTTCCGGTTTTAATCAATCGGTCATTGTAGACAGTAGCTTTATAGGAATCAGTCTGGATAATTATTTGGGAGAAAATTGTGTTTTTTACCGGATGTTGGCGACTCCTATACCGGCGTATATGCAGAGACGTATGGGGAGAGAAAATATTGTGAAGGATGCCTTATTCGGCTGGTTGTGTACCGAGCTCCCTTTTATTCCCCGGCACAATGATTTGGTAAGCGGGATGTTGTATCAGGGGAAGGTTATTTATTTGTTGGAGAAATTATTGCCGGACTATGCTCCGGAAAGGTTGTTCGATTATACGGCGGAACAGTTGCAATGGTGTAAGGATAATGAGAAGCAGATGTGGGATTTTCTGGTCGAGAATGAATATTTATTTGGAACAGGACAGATGCTGTTGCGTAAATTTTTGTTTGATGCTCCTTTTACATCGGGAATGCCGGCAGAATCTCCCGGTAAGGCTGTCGTATGGAACGGATACCGGATAATCCGGTCCTATATGAAGAAGCAGGACATTTCTATGGAAGCATTGATGAAAGAACAGGATTACCATAAAATATTGCGGATATCCGGCTATAAACTTTAATTGATCTGAAAGATGGAAAAGAAAGAATTGAGAAAATACATCCGGGAACTGAAGAGGCGGTATACTCCGGAAGAAAAAAGAGAAATGTCTTATCCTTTGTGGAAAAAACTGGAGCAAAACGAGTGTTTCCAGCAGGCTGAGGTGGTGTTGGGGTATTGGTCGATGGAAGATGAAGTGTATACCCATGATTTTATTATCGAATGGGCAAGAGAGAAAACGTTTTTATTGCCTTGCGTCCGGGGAGACGAATTGGAATTGCGTTATTTTGATAGTGAAGAAGCCTTGTGTCCCGGGGAAGCATTTGCTATCCCGGAGCCGGTCGGGACTTTGTTTACGGATTTGAGCCTGATAGATTTTGTAATTGTCCCGGGAGTGGCTTTTGATGCCCGGGGAAATCGTTTGGGGCGGGGCAAAGGCTATTACGATCGGATTTTAAAATATTGCCGTGCTTATAAAGCCGGATTGTGTTTTGATTTCCAGTTTGTAGATGAGGTCCCGATAGACGGGAATGATGTCCGGATGGATATTGTCATCCATTAAAAAAGCGACTTGAAAAAGTCGCTTTTTTTATTTTTTCTTAAGCTTGTTTGATGGCTTCCACCGGACAAACTCCGGCACAAGTTCCACAATCGGTACATGCATCCGGATCAATTTGATAATGATCAGCACCCATAGAGATTGCTCCTACCGGGCATTCTCCTTCGCATGTACCACAAGAGATACAATCATCAGATATAACGTAAGCCATTTCTTTTAGGTTTTATTGATTAATAATGGGCAAAAATAAAATCATTATTTGAAAGAAAAAAGGTTTTCGGGGTTTTATTTGTTCCTGCAAAAAACTTTAGGGGTATTTAATTGTTATTAAAGAGTAGAACATCTCTGTTTTTTTTGCGTAAATAAATGACAAATTTTGAGGCTTTTCGGATGACGCAGTATCTTTCCCAATACACACACGCTAATGCTAGTCCGGGAGGCCTCATTTTTTATATCGGCTTATTTCTGTTTTCCAATAATTTTTGTAATTTTGCCACCTGATTTTAAACGGGGAATAATGGAAAATAGTGTGATGGGAAAACAGGCTGGCTTATACCCCCGGAGTTTAGGCCTGTTTTTGAGTAGCACGTAATATGAGTTATTATGCAAGTATTTGAATTAAAAGGAGAAAAGAGAAACGATTTAGGCAAGAAAGCAACAAAAGCTGTAAGAGTAGATGCAAAAGTTCCCTGTGTGCTTTATGGTGGTGGAGAAAATGTACATTTTTCTGTTGTAGAGAAAGATCTTTCTAAATTGTTGTATACTCCGGTGGTATATACGATAAAATTGGATATCAACGGAACTTCTTATAATGCTGTAATGAGAGATATCCAATTTCATCCGGTGACAGATCGTGTATTACACATTGATTTTTTCCAGATTTCTGCTGATAAACCGGTTATAATGGAAATTCCTGTGAAATTGAGAGGTTTTGCAGAGGGTGTTCAAGCCGGTGGTAAATTGGTGCAGGTTATCCGTAAATTGAAGGTAAAAGCACTTCCGGCTGATCTTCCGGGAGAGTTGGATGTTGACGTAACTTCTTTGGGATTGGGTAAATCAATCAAGGTAAAAGAATTGTCTTTCGACAAATTCGAGATTGTAAATGCAAAAGAGGTGGTTGTTGCTCAGGTTAAGATGACAAGAGCTGCAAAAGCCGCAGAAGATAAAAAATAGTTTGAAGTGAAATTATGAAGTATCTTATTGTCGGGTTGGGTAATATCGGCCCCGAATATCAGGATACGCGACATAATATCGGATTTAGTGTGTTGGACGCCTTTGCTGAGGCGTCCAATGCTGTTTTTGAAGATATGCGTTACGGAGCTGTTGCCGAAGTCAAATTGAAAGGACGTTCTTTGGTGTTACTGAAACCGAACACCTATATGAATTTGAGTGGAAAAGCCGTGAGTTATTGGATGCAGCGGGAAAAAATAGCGTTGGAAAACGTGTTGGTAATTGTCGATGATTTGGCATTGCCGTTTGGAACCCTTCGGTTGCGGGGACAAGGTAGTGACGGAGGGCATAATGGCTTGAAAAATATCAATCTGATTCTCGGCACGGATAATTATGCCCGTTTGCGTTTTGGTATCGGGAATGTATTTTCAAAAGGATACCAGATCGACTATGTGCTGGGGACCTGGCATGAAGACGAACAAAAACATTTACCGGCTATGTTGCACCGGTGTGAAGAGATTATCGTTAGCTTTGTATTGCAAGGCTTAGGGAAGACGATGACGATGTTTAACGGCAAGGTAATTACGGAATAACAACGGAATCATAGCACCCTAAAGATTTTTGATTTACGATTTACGACCGGGGGTGCGACCGGTTCCGGCTGGAATTTCAGATTTTAAACTGAAAACAGAGCCGGCCTGGAAATTACACACTGGGACGGACTCATTGTGTAATTTTAGATTTATCGGAGCAGGAGTTTTGTTGAGGGGAGTAAATTCTTTTTTAACCGGAGAGGTTGTATTTTTGTAACGATAGAAAGACACGAATCTATAATTTAAGAGGTATGTTAGAGGGAGATCGAGTAAGGATAGACAAATGGCTGTGGGCTGTCCGGATTTTCAAAACAAGGACGTTGGCTGCTGAGGAATGTGCCAAAGGACATGTAAGGATTGGAGATGTGCATGTGAAGGCGTCGAGGGAAGTGAGAGCCGGTGAGATTGTCCGGGTGAGGATGTCTCCTATCGAGCGTCATTTTTTGGTGAAAAAGCTTGCTGATAAACGCATGTCGGCTCAACTGGCAGCAGATTTTGTGGAGGACATTACACCGCAGGAGCAGTTGGACTTGCTGAATGCGGCAAAGGTATGGGGCTTTGAATACCGGGAAAGAGGAAGCGGTCGTCCTACGAAGCGTGACCGCCGGATGATCGACCGGATGAAAAATTGTGATGAGGAGGATTAAATACAAGTATCATGTTAATAGCCAGAGAGAAAAAAAAGAGTAATATTGCCGAATATATATTGTATATGTGGCAGGTGGAGGATATGTTGAGGGGATTGGGCTTGGATATCAACCGGGTAAAGAACGAATTGATCGCTCGTTTTCAGGTGGATGAAAAAACGGCACAGGAAATGTACGACTGGTATGACAATCTGATCGAAATGATGCGGATGGAAAAAGTGGAGCAAGCCGGACATATCCAGGTTTTGAGAAATGATGTGAATGAGTTGACGGAATTACATTTTTTCTTGCTGCATGAGGTTCACGATATGCGTTATCAGCAGATTGTCTCCGGGGCTGCCATGAATCTGGTGGAATTCCGGACAAAAGCAGGTGTCGGGAATGAGGTGTCGGATGTTGAATTGGCATTGAATGCTTTATATGGACATTTGATGCTGCGGTTGCAAAAGAAAGAGGTGTCGGCTCAAACGTTGCAGGCCATGGAAGCCTTTGGTAAAATGATCGGTTATCTGGCTGCCCGGTATAAAAAAATGGAAGAAGAAAACAAATAAGCTTATTATTGTATTTAATAGAATAAACCCATGAAGGCTATATTAATTATTTTAGGGATTATGGTGATCAGCTTGAATTTACAAGCTGTAACCAGTAAAAAAGAATATCAGAAGTCATTCGATAAAGGCGATATTAAAGAGGTTGTGATTTCCAATCAATACGGACAGATTGAAGTCGAGCAAAAAGAGGCGGATCAGATTACCGTTTCAGCCAGTATTGCTGTGACGGCAAAATCCGGTAGTAAAGCCGATGAGCTGATGGAGTATATTGATGTGAAGGACGTCGTGAACGGTGCTTTTTTGAATCTGGAGACGACAATCGGAAAAGACATGACTTTTAAGCAATTGCTGTCGGGAGTCGAGATCGCAATAAATTATAAGGTGATTATTCCGAAAGGAATAAAATTACGTTTGATTAATAAAGAAGGAAACGTATTTGTCGATAATTTTTCCGGAGATTTGATTGTGGATATCAAATCCGGTAATTTTCAGGGAGGCAGTTTGAAAGAAGGAGAATTGCAGATCAATCAATCTGACGGGAGCTTGAGGATAACCGATGTGGATAAACTGAACGGGCAGTTTAAGGGATGCGATATTAAGATCGATAATGCCAATGAGATAAAAATAAGTCCGGATAATTGTACGGGGACACTGGAATCTGTAACCAGATTGAACATTTCATCCCGTGGCGGAGAGTGGAAGTTGGGACAGATCGAGAGTATGAACGGTAATGCCGGTTCGACGAAATTTGAGATACAGGATATTGGTGACGAGTTGAAGATGGATATGAAATATGGGGAAATTAACGTGCGGAATATCCATTTTAATTTTTCTGCCGTAGAGGTGAAAGGTTCTTATACAAAAGTAGGTCTGACTTTTATGGACGGTGCCGGATATAACCTGGAACTTAGATATAATAAAGCTTTGAAGAGAATGGATTTACCCCGCAGTCTGAAGCTGACAGAGCAGCCGGCATCAGAGAAGAATGTAATTGTGAAAACCGGGTTTGTCGGAGATAAGAAATACAACGGAAAAGTGTTGGTTGATATCAGAAGCGGTAACCTTTATATTCAGTAGACCGTTTGTTACGGCTATAGTGTGCAAGGAATGCCCGGAATTCAGGATACCCGTAAGGTTTGATAAATCTTACGGGTATCTTGTTTCATTTCCGGCTGCTTTTATACGTTCGATTGTTAAAAATGTAACATTTTGTTCTGTATATTTTGGATAATCCATATTTCCTTCTACATTTGTCCCTGTAAAATTGAAAAAATGAGAAAATCTGTATTACATCATAATCATCATCATTGTCATCGCTGTTTTCAGGTGAGATGATGCTCCTGTGCTGTAATCTTAAATAGTATAGTAAGCTCGCCTGAATCAGGCGGGCTTTTTTTATATTCCTTTCTGGTTCAGGTATAGCGTTAAAATCATCCTAACGTTATGACCAATTTAAAAATCGCTGTTCAGAAATCGGGTCGGTTAAGTGAAGACTCCCTGACTTTATTAAAAGAGTGTGGTATTTCTCTCAATGTGGGTAAGGATCAGTTGATAGCTCAGGCTTCTAATTTTCAACTGGAAGTATTGTATCTGAGAAATTCAGACATACCTCAGTATGTACGGGATGGGATTGCCGATATAGCCATTATCGGAGATAATACCGAAAAAGAAAAGAAAACCGGTATTGTTCCTGTTTTGGATTTGGGTTTTTCCCGTTGCCGATTGTCGATAGCAGTGCCCAGGGCTGTTGAGTTCAAAGATTTGTCTTATTTGCAAGGCAAGAAAATAGCAACTTCCTATCCGAATACGTTAAAAGACTTTCTGACGGAGCATGCTATTGAAGCCGAAATACACGAGATTTCCGGTTCTGTCGAAATTGCACCGAATATCGGGTTGTCGGATGCGATTTGTGATGTTGTCAGTACCGGCAGTACACTGGTAAAGAACGGTTTGAAAGAAGTGTATAAGATATTCGAATCTCAGGCCATATTAGCGGCGAATCCAAACCTGGAAACAGAGAAAAAGGATATACTGGATCAGTTGGTGTTTCGGATCAAGGCTGTGTTAGCTTCTAAAAATAGTAAATACATTTTATTGAATACTCCGGAAAAAGTATTGGATGAAGTGTGTGCTTTGTTGCCGGGAATGAAGAGTCCGACAATTATGCCTCTCCGTCAGAAAGGTTGGGTTTCGGTACATTCCGTCGTTCAGGAAAATGAATTTTGGGAAGTGATCGGGAAGTTGAAAGCGGTAGGTGCCGAAGGGATATTGATAATTCCTATCGAAAAAATGATTCTTTAATTTTAATCGGACATATAAAATGAAAACATTGATTAATCCATCTGAAGAGCAATTGGCGGATCTGTTGGTTCGTCCGGGGATAAAAACGGATGATCTGGAAAAAATCGGCCGGGATATTTTTACTGAGGTCGGTAAGACCGGTGATGCGGCTGTGAAAAAATATACCTGGTATTTCGACCGGGTGCATCTGGAAAACTTACGAGTATCACCGGAAGAATTGGACAAGGCAGAGAGCATGATCCGGGAGGAACTGAAAGAGGCTATCCGGCAGGCAGCGGGACATATAGAAGCTTTTCATAACGGACAGAAGATGAAAAAATGCGAATACTTGAACGAAGCCGGATTCCGGTGTTGGATGGAAGTGAGAGGCATCGAGAGGGTCGGTTTATATATTCCGGGAGGAAGCGCTCCTTTGTTTTCGTCGGTATTGATGCAGGCTATTCCGGCCCGCATTGCCGGTTGTCGTAGGATCGTCATGTGTACACCCCCCGACAGGGAAGGAAACGTTAATCCGGCGATTTTATGGGCAGCTCGTTATTGTGGTGTGACTGAAATATATAAGATCGGAGGGATGCAGGCTATTGCCGCTATGGTATTCGGAACGCAAACCGTACCTAAGGTGTATAAAATTTTCGGACCCGGTAATCAGTATGTGACGGCGGCAAAACAGCTGGCTTTGCAATATGGTGTGGCTATCGATATGCCGGCGGGCCCTTCCGAAGTAATGGTGGTTGCAGACGAGTCGTCCCGGCCCGGATTTGTGGCTGCCGATTTGCTTTCGCAGGCAGAGCACGGGAAGGATAGCCAGGTCATTTTGGTCACTTGCTGTCCGGAAATACTTCCGGATGTAGAGCGGGAACTGGAAAGGCAACTTGCCGTTTTGCCCCGGAGGGAAGTCGCTGTTGCTGCTTTGCAATACGCTAAGTTTGTCGTTATGCCGGATATAGCCGGTTGTATACGGGTCGTAAATGAATATGCCCCGGAGCATTTGATTTTGTGTGTAGCCGATTACAAAAAATACATCCCGGATATACAGAATGCCGGTTCTGTATTTTTGGGTAATTATTCTCCGGAAAGTGCCGGGGACTATGCCTCCGGCACCAATCATACTTTACCGACAGCAGCTTATGCGAAGGCATATAGCGGGATAAATCTGGATGCCTTTATAAAAAAGATCACTTTTCAGGAAATCACGGCTGCCGGGTTGAAGTATCTGGCTCCTGTCATTATGACAATGGCTGAAAATGAACAATTGTTCGCTCATAAAAATGCCGTGAAAGTGAGAATGGAGGATAAATAACAGAAAATCGTATGGAAATAGAGTCTTTAATACGGAAAAATATCCGGGAACTGAAGCCTTACCGCTGTGCCCGGGATGAATATGAGGATATGGATGCTGTCTTTCTGGATGCGAACGAGAGTCCGTTTGAAAACGGATTCAATCGTTATCCGGACCCTTATCAGCGTTGTTTGAAATTTATTCTGGCCGATTTTAAGCAGGTTGCGGCGGAAAATGTGATTCTGGGAAACGGAAGCGATGAGCTGATCGATTTATTGATCCGTTCGCTTTGCCGGCCGGGGATAGACAATATCATTGTTTTTTCTCCGGGCTACACCATGTATGAAGTGTGTGCGGCAATCAACGATGTCGAGGTCCGGAAAATAAATTTAACAGTGAACTTTTTACCGGATTGGCGGAAGGTAGAGCAACAGAGGGATTGTTGCACAAAGATTATTTTTTTATGTACGCCGCATAACCCGGTCGGGAATATCATTCCTTTATCCGATATTGAAAATTTATGTAAGGTGTCGGACTGCATGGTTGTCGTAGATGAGGCTTATATCGATTTTACAGATATGCCGTCGGCTATCGGTTTACTGGAACGGTATGAGAATCTGTTTGTTTTACAGACGTTGTCGAAAGCCTGGGGAATGGCCGGGCTACGTTTGGGAATGGGATTTGCGAACGAAAAGCTGATCGCTGTTCTGAATCGGGTGAAGCCACCTTATAATATCGGCGTTTTAGCCCAGCAGACTGCTGTACGGACATTAAAGGACCGGGACGGTTTCCGGAACAACGTTGCTTGTATCCGGAGGGAGAGGGAGCGTCTGTTACAGGCATTTTTGCAATCGGGTATTTTTGAAAAAGTATACCCTTCCGAGGCAAATTTTATACTCGTAACTTCCCCGCAGGCAGATGAGCTATACCGGTTTCTTCTCCGGAATGGGATCGTTACCCGTTTGCGGGATATACCTCCTTTACTGACCGGAGGGATACGGATTACAGTGGGAAACCGTGAGGAAAATGACCGGTTATTGGGTTTGCTGGCTTGCTGGACAAATAAATTATATCCGTCGGAATGAGAAAAAAGATTTTGTTTATCGACCGGGACGGTACGATTATCCGTGAACCGGAAACTGATTTTCAGGTAGATGAGTTGAGTAAATTCTGTTTTTTCCCGGGTGTTATCGGAGCTTTGCGGAAGATAGCAGAGGAAACCGATTATCGTTTGGTATTGGTGACGAATCAGGACGGTTTGGGAACAGGTCGCTTTCCCGCAGAAACTTTCTGGCCTTTACAACAATTGATGGAAAGAACCCTGGAGGGAGAAGGCATTGTCTTCGATGAGATATTAATCGATTCGAGTTTACCCGAAGAATATTCTTTTGGCCGTAAGCCGGGTATCGGACTGGTTGAAAAATATCTTAATGAGAACCTGGACTATGAGAATTCTTATGTAATAGGGGATCGTTTAACCGATATGCAATTGGCTGCCAATATGGGGTTAAAAGGAATATATTTAGGCATGCAGGATTGGAAGGATTTGCCTGTCGTATATGTATCCCGGGATTGGAATATGATTTATGCTTTTTTGAAGCAACGGAGCCGTCGGGTTGAACGAGTGCGTAAAACGGAGGAAACAGACGTCCGGATCAGTTTGAATCTGGAGGGGAGCGGGAGAGGTAAGGTACATACCGGAATCGCTTTTTTCGATCATATGTTGTTACAGGTTGCCCGGCACGGTGGTGTGGATTTGGAGATAGAGGTCAGGGGTGATCTGGAAGTAGATGAGCACCATACGATAGAAGATACGGGGTTGGTTTTGGGCGAATGTTTTAGGACGGCTTTAGGAAGCAAGAAAGGAATCGAGCGTTATGGCTTTGCTTTGCCGATGGATGATTCGAAGACGGAAGTGTTACTGGATTTTGGAGGCCGAATGTATTTGAAATGGGAGGTGGAATTCAGCCGGGAATATGTGGGGGATTGTCCGACGGAAATGATCCGGCATTTTTTTGCCTCATTTTGTCAGGGGTGTATGTGTAATTTACATGTGAAAGCTGATGGTGAGAATACACATCATTTGATTGAAAGTATATTTAAGGCATTTGCCCGGAGTGTGCGTGCCGCTGTGCGGCAGACGGGGATAACGGTGCCTTCCTCAAAAGGTATGATATGAAAATAGTGATTATCGATTATGGTGCCGGGAATGTATTTTCGGTACAAAGGGCTGTAGAACGCCTGGGATACGAGGTGCTTCTGTCGCGGGACCCTATGGTTGTACAGTCTGCTGACCGGGTGATTTTTCCGGGGGTAGGACAGGCTTCCGTTGCCATGAAGCGATTGAGGGATTGTGGTTTGGATCAGGTTATACCGGAGTTGAAAGTACCTGTTCTGGGCATCTGTTTAGGTATGCAATTGATGTGCAGATATACGGAAGAAGGAGATACGGCCGGATTGAACATTTTTCCATTGGATGTTTTGCAGATCAGGGGAATGCAAAAGATTCCTCATATAGGATGGAATACTATAGATGAATTGGAGTCCGGTTTGTTTACCGGTTGCCAATCCGAAGAATGGATGTATTTCGTGCATTCCTATTATGTCCCGGATAATGGATACCGGATAGCGGTCTGTAATTATCAATGCCGTTTTGCGGCTGCCATTCGAAAAGAGAATTTTTATGGCTGTCAGTTTCATCCGGAAAAATCTTCACGAACGGGTGAAATGGTGTTACGGAATTTTATTTGTGGATATTGAATGTTTGAATTTATAAAAGATAGAAAATGGATATTATACCTGCGATAGATATTATAAATGGAAAATGTGTTCGCCTGACAAAGGGCAATTACAGTCAGTGTAAGATATATGCCGAAGATCCGTTGGAAGTTGCTTTGCGTTTTGAAGCTGCCGGCTGTAGGCGTTTGCATCTGGTCGATCTGGACGGGGCGAAATCGTCGGGGGTTATACATGAGGCTGTTTTGGCTAAAATTTGTAGACAAACCGGATTGATTGTCGATTTCGGAGGGGGTGTTAAGTCTGATACGGATATCAGAAAGGTTTTCGATGCCGGGGCAGCTTTTGTCTGTATCGGCAGTCTGGCACAATCCGCACGGGAGCAGGTGTGTCAATGGCTGGCCCGTTATGGCGGAGAGCGCCTGATAATAGGGGCGGATGTCTGGAATCAAAAGGTGTGCATTAACGGTTGGAAAAAAGTGACGGATACGACAGTATATCAGTTGGTCGATTTTTATGAAGGGCAACTGAAGTATCTGATGTGCACAGATATCACCAAAGACGGAACGCTGGAAGGTGCCTCGCTTGGCTTGTACCGCGAGTTGAGAAAGAAATATCCGGTATTGAAGCTGATCGCTTCCGGTGGAGTATCGCGGATGGCTGATTTGGCCGGGTTGGAGGAGCTGGGGATGTATGGGGCAATTGTAGGAAAGGCAATCTATGAAAACCGGATCAAATTGGAAGAATTGTTCGGTAATTGAAGTCTGATGTCCGGCGGTTGGCGGACAACCGGGTTTTACAGATTGTAAGTCGGTGTGAAATTTTTGAGAATGATTATTTGAGGATTACTAAAAGATCAGCATATGTTGGCGAAACGTATCATTCCGTGTCTGGATGTTTTGAACGGAAGAACAGTGAAAGGGATAAATTTTTTGGATTTGAAAGATGCCGGAGACATTAGCGATCTGGCATCCCGTTATTCGGAAGCGGGTGCAGACGAATTGGTGTTTTTGGATATCACGGCAAGTAGTGAGGTCCGGAAAACACAGTCTGTCTGGGTCGGGTGTGTTGCTGCCGCCGTCAATATCCCTTTTACGGTGGGCGGAGGTATTACAACAGAAAAAGATGTCGAATTTTTATTGAAAAAGGGAGCGGACAAAATATCGGTGAATTCGGCTGCTTTGCGATGTCCGGAATTAATCGGACAGTTGTCTTACAATTTTGGGAAGCAATGTGTCGTTGTGGCAATAGATGCCCGGGAAGAGGATGGGGTTTGGCAGGTGTATGGCAAAGGAGGACGGGAAAAAACCGGAAAAGAACTTTTCAGTTGGGCGCAGGAAGCGGAAGAACGGGGGGCAGGTGAGATCTTGTTTACTGCAATGAGTCAGGACGGAACCCGGCGCGGATTTGCCTGTAAAACTTTGGCCCGGCTTACCGGAAAACTCGGCATTCCGGTTATTGCTTCGGGGGGAGCGGGAAAACTGGCCGATTTTTACGAGGTTTTCGATACCGGAAAAGCGGATGCCGCTTTAGCTGCAGGTGTATTCCATTATGGAGAATTGACTGTTGGTGAAGTTAAGGAGTATCTGGAGGGGAAAGGAATACCGGTGAGGATGTGATTTAATGGTAGTTTTTGGATTTTAAATTAAAAGATAAGCTCGTGGAAAAATGACACAATGAGTCCGTCCCCGTGTGTCATTTCACGAGTCAGTGCGTATTTTAAATAAATGAAAATGGATATAGACAGTTTGAAATTTGATGAAAAAGGATTGATTCCTGCTATCATACAGGATATAAATACACAGGTTGTATTGATGCAGGCTTATATGAACCGGGATTCGCTGCTAAAAACGATAGAATCCGGTAAAGTTTGTTTTTTCAGCCGTTCCCGGCAGCGATTGTGGGTAAAGGGAGAAAAAAGCGGGCATTATCTGTATTTAAAAGAGATAAGGTCCGATTGTGACAAAGATGCGTTGTTGGTAAAAGTAGCTCCGGCAGGACCGGTATGTCATACCGGAAAGGATACCTGTTGGGGGGAAACCAACAGGCACTCCGGTTTCCTTTTTTATTTGCAGGAATATCTGAAGATACGAAAAGAAGAATCTCCGGAAGAATCCTATACGGCACGTTTAATTTCCAAAGGAATAAATAAGGTCGCTCAAAAAGTAGGAGAGGAGGCTGTGGAGTTAGTGATAGAAGCGAAGGATGACCGGGAAGATCTGTTTTTGAATGAGGCCGCCGATTTGATGTATCATTATTTGGTTTTATTAATTGCGAAAGGATACGGTCTGGAGCAAGTCATAGATGTATTGAAAGGCAGGCATAAAACAGAAAAGTAGATGTGTCGGATGAAAAATCCCCGCATGGTATGGTGCGGGGATTTTTTATCAGCTATTGAGGGCTTTCCACAATGTATCTTTTAGCTCGGTGATACCGGTTCCGGCAACGGAGGATATGAAAACATAAGGAATTTTCGGAAGGTCTTTTTCAATCTCTTCGATCAGTTCCTGGTCTGCGTAATCACATTTGGTGATTGCGAGGATTCTTTTTTTATCCAGTAATTCCGGGTTGTATTCCCGTAATTCGTTCAGCAGGATTTTGTATTCGGCATGAATGTCATTTGAGTCGACGGCGACCATGAACAAAAGCACGGAATTACGCTCGATGTGACGAAGGAATCTGATTCCTAATCCTTTGCCGAGATGAGCCCCTTCAATGATACCGGGAATATCGGCCATGACAAAAGATTTACCATCCCTGTAGGATACGATACCCAGATTGGGAACCAGAGTGGTAAAGGGGTAATTGGCTATTTCCGGTTTTGCGGCAGAAACAACAGATAACAAGGTCGATTTTCCGGCATTGGGGAGTCCTACCAAACCGACATCGGCCAGTACTTTTAATTCCAGGATGACGGTACGTTCTACCCGGGGATCTCCGGGTTGTGCGTAACGGGGAGTCTGGTTGGTGGCGGATTTGAAGTTCCAGTTACCGAGTCCGCCGCGTCCTCCTTTTACGAGGATGACCTGTTCCTGGTCCTGAGTGACTTCACATATGACTTCTCCGGTGTCGGCATCTTTGGCAACGGTACCCAGAGGTACATCGATAATCTTGTCCTCTCCGTCGGCTCCTGTACAGCGGGATTCACTACCGCTTTCTCCGTCGCCGGCAAATACGTGACGTTGGTATTTCAGGTGGATAAGGGTCCAGTAGTTCCGGTTGCCCCGAAGTATTACATGGCCTCCGCGTCCTCCGTCTCCACCGTCGGGACCGCCTTTTGCGGTGAGTTTATCCCGGTGTAAATGTGCAGAACCTTTTCCTCCCGCTCCGCCGCGGCAGAATATTTTTACATAGTCGATGAAATTCGTTGAAGCCATATAGGTATTGTGATTAATTTAAAATGAAATCGGTCACGGAAATGAGATTAAGCGTGATTTGCCGGTTGGTCGTCCAGAATGTATAAATCCGGTAAATTGCGTCCCAAATCGTCATAGTCGAGGCCCCGTCCTACGACAAAGTCATTTTCCAGAGATAATGCGTAATAATCCACCGGGATTTTGCAAACCAGGGCTTTGGGTTTATAGAACATGGTCGCTACGACAATTTTTTTCGGATGGCGGGCAGCCAGCAGATCCAGCAAATAAGCCATCGAATTTCCCGAATCGATCATGTCTTCCAGGATAACGATTGTTCTGCCTTCGATGTTTTTATTGAAGCCGATTAATTCCCGGACTTTTCCTGTAGAGCAAGTGCCGGCATAAGAAGCTATTTTGATAAAACAGATTTCAGTTCCGGGAACAGTAATCTGTTTGATCAGGTCAGAAGTAAACATAAATGAGCCGTTGAGTACACTTAGAAATAACGGTTTTTCTCCTTCCAGATCCCGATTTAATTTTTGTGCAAGTTCTTGTATGGCCGAATCTATAACAGAAGCTTCAAGAAGCAATCTGAATTCTTTGTCGTGTAATTTTATTTTTTTCATTGTATATTACTGTTTATGACCCGGAGAATCTAACGATCTCTTTTTTGTTTACGTTACATTTTTATTTACTTTGCACAAAAGTACAATTTTGAATTTAATATATGATAAAATGACACCGAAAGTAAGTATTATTATGGGAAGTACTTCGGATTTGCCTGTCATGGAGAAGGCAGCGAAGGTATTGGATGATTTTTGTATTCCGTTTGAAATAAATGCCTTATCTGCACATCGGACTCCGGCAGAAGTGGAATCTTTTGCTACGAATGCGGCAGGCAGAGGTATCGAGGTCATTATCGCCGGAGCCGGAATGGCAGCACATCTGCCCGGGGTTATTGCTGCGATGACTCCGGTACCGGTTATTGGTGTGCCGATTAAAGCTTCAATGGAAGGTATGGATGCCTTGCTGGCTATTGTACAGATGCCTCCGGGGATACCTGTGGCAACGGTGGCTATCAATGGGGCAATGAATGCCGGAATACTGGCGACACAGATCTTAGCCGTAGGAGATATTGAGCTGAAGAAGAAAGTTGTGGCTTACAAGGAATCATTGAAAAAGAAAATTGTGGATGCGAATAAAGAATTGGCAGAAGTAAAATATACTTATAAGACCAACTGATTTTATTTATTTCCAAAAATAATTAAATAAACGTTACCGCTCATGTCCTTAAATTTTGTAAATTTGAGGATATGAGATGTTTGTTTGTGTTAATATTCTTAACGGCAGCAAATATCCAGGCACAGGTGCAGGACGCTGCTACGCCCTTTTCCGGAATGGCTGACGTCGACTGTGCTTCTTTTTCCCCGTGGTGTGTTTTTTCAAATCAAGCCGGAATCTCCCGGACAGACCGGATTGCAGTCGGCGTTTCCTATCGGCAGGTATTGGGATTACATGAACTCAGTATAAAGTCGCTGTTTGCCCTCTTACCTACCCGATGGGGAGTGCCGGCTATTACTTATTCACATTTCGGTTATGAAAAATACAATGAACAACTCATCGGACTGGCATACGGACGTCGTTTGGGACGTTTCCTGAATATAGGGGTAAAAATCGATTATTTATATTCATTTGTAGCTAAGCAGCCGCAGGTCCGCCAGGCTTTTTTTTTCGAGACAGGTATTCTGATTGCTTTACCTGAAAATATCTTATGTGGCTTACATGTTTATAATCCCGGGGATATCGCCCGGTTGACGGCTCCGGAACAATTGTATGTAGCGGAAGCCTATGCTATTGCGGTTTCCTGGCAACCGGACAGTATGTTTTTGTTGGCTATGCAATCGGACCGGATTGATGGGGTCTGGTATTTTTCGGTGGGGACTGCATTTACCTATAATAATTTACTGACTTTTCGTGGTGGACTGAAAAACAGATACAATAAGATTTATGCGGGAGTCGGTTGTTTGTTGGATTTTATGGAGCTGACTCTGGATTACAATACACATCCTCAGCGGGGGAATACGCTTGGTATCAGTTTATGCGGTAAGTTTTGAACAATGAAACGGTTGTTTTTTATCGGATTTATTTTGCTGGGTACAATCGGTTTATTGTATCCACAGGAACTTGCTGACATTGAAGAGTTGCTGGAATCGAATGATATCCGGCCTTCGGAAGAAGGCTATGAAGAGATGGTTTCTGGTTTACTTCAGTTGCAGGTTTCTCCGCTCGATATCAATACGGCTGATTTCGATTCATTGAAAATGTTGTTTTTTCTTTCCGACAATCAGATTGACAATATACTGGCATTTCGCAGAAAATACGGGGTCTTTCTCGCTTTGGAGGAATTGCTGTTGGTGGGCGGTATCGGGAAAAAGGATTTGACCAATATCCGGCCTTTTGTCCGGATAGGAGATGTATCCGTAAGGGATAGGGTAAGGGCTGTCAAAAAAACGATGTCCCATGAAATTGTCGCACAAAGTAAGCTTGCCTGGCCGTTTCAGGAAGGGTATAAAGTTTATTCGCCCCGGAATTTTAAAACAGAAGCACAATACCGGAAAAAACTGGATAGTCGTTTCAGGGGCATACCGTTGGGAACATTCGTAAAATATAAGATGAAAATAGGAAAACATTTACAGGGGGGAATTACGTTGGAGAATGATCCGGGGGAAGCCTATTTTACGCGTTATCAAAAGACCGGATTCGATTTCTTTTCTTTTCATTTATATGCTACTGCCGGCGGAAGAATTCGTACGCTGGCTTTGGGGGATTACCGGATACAGTGGGGACAGGGGCTTTTGGTCTGGAGTGGTTTTACATCGGGAAAATCGGCATTGGCATTGGGAAATGAGAAGTCGGCACGGGGGATTGCTCCGTATACTTCTACCGATGAGAATAATTACCTGCGGGGTATGGCCGTCGCTTTAAAGCCATGGCAAGATGTGACGGCAGAATTGTTTTTCTCTTATAAAAGGACAGACGGAACCATTTTAGAAATGGATAGTCTTACCGATGATGATGTACTTACTGCGGCATTGTATCGTTCCGGGTATCACCGGAATAAGAACGAATGTGAAAAAAAGAATGTATTGAAGGAATTGACGACAGGGGCTTCGGTACGTTGGAATACTCCTTTGTTGCGGTTTGGGGTGAATGCGCTGTATTATGATTTCAATCCGGAAATCGAAATCGGAGATAAAGTATATCGCCGGTATCATGATACCGGCAATCGCCGTTTTTTAGTCAGTGCCGATTATAAAACGGGATGGGGAAATATATATTTGTTCGGAGAGACGGCTTATGCAGCCCGGAGAGGTTGGGCTACGGTGAACGGATTGCGTTTCAGCGGTAGCAGTAAAGTGGCTTTATGTGCCTTATACCGCCGGTATGATAAGAAGTATGTATCGCATTATGCGGGCGGATTTGGCGAATATTCGAATACTTCGAATGAAGAAGGTGTATATCTGGGGGCGGATTTAACTCTTTTCCCTAATCTGAAGATCAATGCTTATTACGATTGGTTTCATTTTTTCAGTCCGCGTTACAATGCCTTTATGCCGGGATACGGGCAGGAGACATCGGTTGTTGTAAGCTATACCTGTTCCGCTTTCGGACATCTTTTTCGTTATAAGCGGGAAAAAAAGCCGGAGGATAGAAAAGGTGCGGTATTGGGATCGGTTCTTCGCCGGAAAGAAGAGTTCCGCTATCAGTTTACCTCCCGGATAAACCGGCAATGGGAACTCCGCTCCCGGTTTGATCTTTCTTTATATGAGAAAGGGGGGCGGAAGGAGAGTGGATATATGATTTATCAGGATGTGGTTTATACGGCAGCTTCTCCGAAATTCAAAGGGTATTTCCGGGTCGCTTATTTTGATACGGATTCTTATTATTCCAGGATATATACTTATGAGAATACGGTTTTGTACGGTTATTCTTTTCCTGCTTATTTCGACCGGGGGATACGTACTTATGTGAATTTAAACTGGAAACCTTTTTCTACGGTGACGCTTTATTTGAAGTCCGGTATGACTTATTACCCGGACCGGGAATATTTAGGTTCTTCGGTAACTAAGGTAGAAGACAATAAACTTTTTGATGTAATTGTGCAATTGCGTGTAAAATTGTAGACTCACGATTGAAGAACGAATCGAAATTGTAGGTCTGTAAATCTGAAATTGTTTGACAAACCGATTCGTTATCGGATTTATTTGATCTGAAATCTGCATTTATTTTTGATTTATCATTTATGACACCTCTTTTTGCAGGGGAGGATATGGGTATAATCGTAAATCTAAAATCAAAAATCTGAAATCTAAAATTTTAAACCTGGGTTATTTCTTTTTGAGAAGGCTCTGTATTTCTTCATCGGACAATTTTTTCACGTTTGTGATGATCATATTTTCGTGTAGAAAATTTCCGTATAGGTTGCATTCCTCGACAATGCCCGAAAATAATATTTTCAGGTCTGCATTCAGCGGTATGAGAACGGTAAATGTGGAGTAACCGGTTGAAAAATGAATCTGTTCCAGTTCCCCTTTTAAAGGAGATAAGGCTGCTTCTGTCTCGTTGCGGACGATTTTTTGCTGGAATTCCTCCAGGGAATTCTCTTTTTGCCGGTTTAAAAACACGCAAAAATAACGCAACAGGTTGCCTCGTCCACCCAATCCCGTAGAAATAAAAATTTCAGGATCTTCGAGAAGATTGGATTGGATAAGCATCCGTGACTGTTGAAGAGCTACCGTTGCCCAGGATTTTAGCGGAGTGTCCTGTTTCGAAAAATTTTCGATAGCCCGGTAAATGGAGATGTCGTCCAGTGTCGCCAGGACGGTGAGCATTTCTTTTTTTTGTTTCTCCGGTATATTTTCGTCGAATAATTGGTTGATGTTTTCTGTATACTTTTTACAGAGTTGCTTGAATTTCCGGGGCTTTTTGGTTATGGAATGAGCAAGGTTGAAGTATTCCCGTTGAATTTCGATGTCTATTTCCTCTTCCAGGACATTTAAATGAGCACCGTTTTTCGATAATAACTCATTTATTTCGTTCCATTGTTCTGTGTTCTTGTCCATTCTATCTGTTTATGCTACAAATTTAAAGCATTTCTGTGTGAATAAAAATAGTAGGAACGATTCCCGGAGGTTTTGTCCTTATTATTTCCATAAACAGTCCGGAGTATTGCATAAAAAAAGCTGCCCTCAGAGCAGCTCTTTTTATATCTTGAAAAGATTAAGCTTTGTGTCTGTGTTCGTCAGATACAGTTAACTTTTTTCTTCCTTTAGCTCTTCTTTTAGCTAATACAGCTCTACCGCTTGCAGTAGACATTCTTTCCCTGAAACCATGTTTGTTTCTTCTCTTTCTGTTAGATGGTTGAAATGTACGTTTCATTGCACTTATTTTTTGAATATTATTTTCAAACTTCGGACTGCAAAAGTATGGATTTTTTTGATTACTACAAAGAAATGCTATTTTTTTTAAGGGAGAAAAAGCAGGTGTTTTTATTTATTTTTTGAAACTTTTTTTTTCTTTTCACGTATAATGGGGTAATTGCGAGTCAAATGATAAATTATTTTGATTGATTAAATCAAGGAGGATAAAGCTATTATGAGGCAATTGAAGATCGTCAAACAGATTACCGAAAGAGAATCTTATTCCATCGACAAGTATTTACAGGAGATAGGTAAGATTCGTGCAATTTCGCCCGACGAAGAAGTGGTTTTAGCTAAGCAGATCAAGGCTGGTAACAGGCAAGCCCGGGAGAAGTTGGTGTTGAGTAATCTGCGCTTTGTTGTATCTGTTGCCAAGCAATATCAGAATCACGGTCTGACTTTGGGTGATTTAATCAACGAAGGGAATTTGGGATTGATGAAGGCGGCCGAATGTTTTGACGAAACAAAAGGATTCAAGTTTATTTCATATGCGGTATGGTGGATACGGCAGTCTATTTTACAAGCTATTGCAGAAAATTCCCGTCTGATTCGTTTGCCTCTCAATAAAATCAGTACCATTAATAAAGTAAACAGATATTATACTTTACTGGAACAGGAGTATCAGCGGGAGCCTACGGCGGAAGAAATTGCCGAAAAAATGGATATTTCCGCGGAAGATGTAAAAGAAAACATGAAGATTGCTGTCAAGCCGTTGTCTATGGATGCTCCGTTGACAACCGGAGAAGAAACGATTAATCTGTACGATATTTACATCGCCGGTGACAATGTGATGCCTGCGCCGGAAACCGCTTTGATTCAGGATTCTTTGAAAAAGGATATCGAACGTTCGTTGTCTATGCTGAATGAGCGTGAGGCAACGATTGTCAGTATGTATTACGGCTTAAACGGTAAGCCGGGTATGTCTTTGGAGGAAATCGGAGAAATACTGAAACTGACCAGTGAACGGGTACGTCAGGTGAAATCGAAGGCCTTGCGTAAGTTGAAAGAAAACGGAGGAATTCGCCGGTTGAAAACTTATCTTTAGTTATTTATTTTTAATTTGTTGTATTATTTGTTGCATAAATATTCCTAAAAGAGGTCGAAAGACCTCTTTTTTATTTGATATTGTATAAAATCGGATTATTTTTGCAAATGTATGTCGGATCGGTAGAAAATATATTGAAAGCCGGTGTGATGAAGAAATAACGGAGAAAAATTTGAGAAATTTCCGAATCCTGAAGGGTGCGGAAAGGTATTTATTATATAAACGAAAATTATGACACCTAACAATTTATTGCCTAAAAGTCGGATCGCTTTAAAGCGTGAAGATTTCCAGGCGGAAGTGAATGGGAAGGAAACCGACCTGTTCATTTTGAAGAATAAAAATGAAATGGAAATTGCTGTAACCAATTACGGAGGTTTTGTTGTTGCAGTAATGGCTCCGGATAAAAACGGCGATTATGCCGATGTTGTATTGGGGCACAGTAGTCTGCATGATTATCAGCATACACCGGAGCCATACCTGGGGTCTTTAGTAGGACGTTATGGTAACCGGATTGCCGGAGGAAAATTTACGCTGGAAGGGAAGGAATATACATTGGCAATAAACAACGGGCCGAATACGCTTCATGGTGGTTTAACAGGTTTTAATGCTGTCGTTTGGGACGCTGAACAACTGAATTCGCAAACGTTAAAGTTGAATTATTTGTCGGTAGATGGTGAAGAAGGTTTTCCGGGCAATTTATCTGTAGAGGTGATTTATCACTTGAGCAATGATAATGCCTTGGAGATTTCTTACCAGGCAATGACCGACAAGACAACGATCATCAACCTGACTCAGCATTCATTCTTTAATCTGGCCGGAAATGCCAAGCCTACACCTACGATTTGTAATCATATTCTGACGATTAATGCAGACCATTATACCCCGATGGATAACGTTTCCGTTCCGACGGGACAGATTGCCCCCGTGGCCGGGACCCCGATGGATTTCCGGACTCCGCATGTTGTCGGAGAGCGTATCGATGACAAATTCGAGCAGTTGGTTTTCGGGAAGGGATATGACCATTGTTATGTGTTGAACAAAAAAGAGACAGGTGAGCTTTCTTTTGCCGCTAAAGTTACAGAACCCGAGAGCGGACGTACCCTGGAAGTATATACGACAGAACCGGGGGTTCAGTTGTATACGGGCAACTGGCTGGGCGGATTTGAGGGCAAGTATGGTGCGACTTATCCGGAACGGAGTGCTATTTGCCTGGAAACGCAACATTTCCCGGATAGTCCTAATAAACCTCATTTCCCCTCAGTGGTATTGCATCCCGGGGAGGTTTATACACAAAAATGTATCTATAAATTCGGTATAGAAAAATAATTCCAGAATAATCATTACACTAAATATTTTAAATTATGACACAAGAGAAAAAAAACTACACTTTGCCTATTATAATGATGATCATGCTTTTCGGTATGATTTCATTTGTAACCGGTTTACAAAATCCGATGGGCATCATCGTCAAAAGCCAGTTCGGTGCTTCTAACCTGATGGCTACATTGGGTTATGCGGCCAATTTTATCGCTTATGCTTTTATGGGTATTCCTGCAGGTTTCCTGTTGCAGAGAATCGGATATAAAAAGACGGCTTTAGCGGCTATTATCGTCGGTTTTGTCGGGGTTGGGATTCAGTATTTTTCAGGTATCGCTGAAAGTTTTGCTATTTATTTGATCGGTGCATTTGTTGCCGGTTTTTCCATGTGTATGTTGAACACGGTCGTAAATCCGATGTTGAATACCCTGGGAGGCGGCGGAAATAAAGGAAATCAGTTGATACAGATCGGTGGTTCCTTTAACTCATTGAATGCAACTATTGTTCCCGTATTGGTAGGTTATCTGATCGGTAGCAATGTGAGTACGGCCACAATTCAGGATGCAAATCCGGCATTATTTCTGGCGCTTGGTATTTTTGCGCTGGCATTTATCGTGCTTTTCTTTGTGAATATTCCCGAACCGCGCCAAACTGTCAGTGAAAAAACGGCTGAAAAGAATGAACACAGTGCTTTGTCATTCCGGCATTTTAAATTGGGAGCGATTGCTATTTTCCTGTATGTAGGTATAGAAGTCGGTATCCAGATGTTTATCAATCCGTTTATGACCGGTAGTGCTACCGAAGGCGGACTTGGTATCGATACGACGACAGCGGGTTCGGTAGTCGGTACCTATTGGTTTTTAATGCTTGTCGGACGTTTGGTAGGCGCTTCTATCGGAGCGAAAGTATCCAGCAAGGCGATGCTTGTTTTTGTTTCCGCTTTGGGTATTATTTTGACATTGGCGGCTATGTTTACTCCGATCTCCAGTACGATTAAAATGCCTGTTTTCCAGTCTGATATTTCTTTCGGAATGGCAGAAATTCCGGTTAGTATCATGCTCCTTGTGTTGTGCGGTTTGTGTACTTCCGTTATGTGGGGTGGTATCTTTAACCTGGCTGTGGAAGGTTTGGGTAAATATACGGAAGCTGCTTCCGGTATTTTCATGGTGATGGTTTGCGGTGGCGGATTATTGCCTTTACTGCAAGGTGTTGTTGCCGACGTTTCTTCATACCTGGCCAGTTATTGGGTTATTTTCGGAGCGTTGGTATACCTTTTGTATTATGCGATTGCCGGTTCGAAAAATGTCAACAAGAACATACCGGTTGAGTAATGGATTATGAACAATAAAGATAAAAGTAGTATGGATACTAATATAGTAAGAACGAAATTCAAAGAAAAATTCGGAACAGAAGGTATGTTGTATTTTTCTCCGGGACGTGTGAATCTGATCGGGGAACATACCGATTATAACGGAGGATGTGTGCTCCCGGGAGCAATCGATAAAGGAATTCTGGCAGAGATCAAGCCGAACGGAACCGATAAGGTAAGAGCTTATTCTGTGGATTTGGATGATTATACCGAATTCGGCCTTCGTGAGGAAGATAAGCCGAAAGCTTCGTGGGCATGTTATATTTTCGGCGTGTGCCGGGAGATGCAGAAAAGGGGAGGAAAAATCGAAGGTTTCGATACTGTTTTTGCAGGAGATGTACCTCTGGGAGCCGGTCTTTCTTCATCGGCAGCTTTGGAGAGTACCTATGGATTTGCTTTGAATGAAATCTATAATTGCGGTTTTGACAAGAAAACGTTGGTATTGGTCGGCCAAAAAACAGAACATAACTACTGCGGGGTGAATTGCGGTATTATGGACCAGTTCGCTTCTATCTTCGGTAAGGAGGGGAATCTGATCCGTTTGGATTGCAGTACGATGGAATATGAATATGTTCCGTTTAATCCGAAAGGATATAAAGTAGTACTGGTGGATTCTGTCACCAAGCACGAGTTGGTGGATTCTCCTTACAACAAACGCCGGCAATCATGCGAACGGGCTGCTGCTGCCATTGCGGTAAACCATCCGGAAGTTAAATTGCTGGGAGATGCCAACATGGAAATGCTGGAAGAAGTAAAAGGTAAAATCAGCGAAGAAGATTATATGCGGGCAACTTATGCCATTCAGGAGAATCAGCGTTTGATTGACACTTGCGAGGCTTTGAAAAAAGGAGATTACGAGACCGTGGGTAAGAATGTATATGCAACCCATTACGGTATGAGTAAATTGTATGAAGTGAGTACGGTGGAACTGGATTTCCTCAACGATGTGGCTAAAGAATGCGGGGTAACCGGTTCCCGTATTATGGGAGGTGGATTCGGTGGTTGTACCATCAATTTAGTACCGGAAGACAAATACGATCACTTTATCGAGACCGCAATTGCTAAATTTAAGGCGGAATTTGGTAAAGAGCCGAAAATATATCCGGTAAAAATCAGTGACGGAGCCCGTCGTTTAAGCTGATCCGGCTCTATATAAAAGAAATGCGGGAGGGAATACCTCCTGCATTTTTTTTATTGCTTTTTCTCTTCTATTTTCAGTTCTTTGTTTACGCTTTTTCTCTTTTTTCTTAAACTAAATTCCTATATTTGCGAACATTTAATGAGATTTTACAACTTTTTACCTAAAATATGTAAGTGAAATAGGGGGTGAATGTTGGAACTTGAAACTCGTAGATGTATATTGCGTAAATGCAGAGATTTATAATATCTTATATATTAATTTTATAAAATATAACCTTATGGGAAAGTACGAATTAAATAAAAACCTCGCACAAATGTTGAAAGGCGGAGTTATTATGGATGTGACAAACGCAGAGCAGGCTAAGGTAGCTGAGGCTGCAGGTGCCTGTGCTGTAATGGCGCTCGAACGGGTTCCGGCTGATATCCGTCGTGACGGCGGTGTGGCCCGTATGTCGGATCCACAGATGATAAAAGAAATTCAGAAGGCAGTTTCTATTCCGGTAATGGCCAAAGTACGTATCGGACATTTTGTAGAAGCTCAGATATTGGAAGCGATAGGGATCGATTTTATAGACGAGAGTGAGGTGCTGACTC
Organism: Culturomica massiliensis; assembly: GCF_900091655.1. NCBI lineage: Bacteria > Pseudomonadati > Bacteroidota > Bacteroidia > Bacteroidales > Odoribacteraceae > Culturomica > Culturomica massiliensis. Next base: position 2,316,178 of record NZ_LT594621.1, on the reverse strand, counting down.
CGGCAGATGAGTTGTATCATGTAGATAAGACCGCTTTTAAAGTACCTTTCGTTTGCGGTGCCCGGAATCTGGGAGAGGCATTACGCCGTATTGGAGAAGGTGCTGCTATGATCCGTACCAAGGGAGAAGCCGGAACGGGAAATGTTGTGGAAGCTGTTACCCATATGCGTCAGATTGCAGATGATATGCGTCGGGTAAAAAATGCACCTGCTGAAGAACTGATGAGTTTGGCTAAAGAATTCGGAGCTCCTTTCGAACTTGTAAAATATGTGCATGAAAACGGTAAGTTGCCGGTTGTGAATTTTGCTGCCGGTGGTATTGCAACTCCTGCTGATGCTGCCTTGATGATGCAGTTGGGTTCTGAAGGTGTTTTTGTGGGATCCGGTATTTTTAAATCAGGCGATCCGGCAAAACGGGCCAGAGCTATCGTACAAGCTGTTACTTATTTCAACGATCCGGCTAAGTTGGCTGAATTGTCCGAAAACTTAGGAGAACCGATGTCCGGACTTGAAATTAAAACATTAGAAAACAAGTACGCAGAAAGAGGTTGGTAATAAGGATGTCCCAAAAATCAGTTTCAGCGGTGAAATCATAGTGATAAGCTTTATTTTACTGGAAAGACTGATTCTTGGGACATTTTGTGTAAATACCTGGCTTAATGAATAATCGAATGAAAAAGATTGGAATTTTGGGCTTTCAAGGGGCTTTTGTCGAACATGAGTTGCATATTGAACGATTGGGACATGAGGCTGTGGATGTCAGATATCCCGGGCAATTGGAGGAGTTGGATGGTATTATTTTGCCCGGAGGAGAGAGTACTACGATCGGTAAATTGCTGATAAGGACCGGTATGATGGAACCCTTGCGGCAGAAGATCGAAAACGGTTTGCCGGTATGGGGAACTTGTGCCGGAATGATATTGCTGGCAAAGGAACTGGAAGACGATCCGATGAAACATTTGGCTGTAATGAATATCAAGGTAAGGAGAAATGCATACGGGACTCAAATTGATAGTTTCGATACGGATATTTTAATTCCGGCAGTCAATTCCGAGCCGATTCCTTTGGTTTTTATCCGGGCTCCCTATGTGACCAAAGTCGGGGCCGGAGTAGATGTCCTGTGTGAAATTCAAGGGCATGTAGTAGCTGCCCGGGAAAAAAATATGCTCGCCACGTCTTTTCATCCGGAATTGACGAATGATTCTTCTTTTCATCGTTATTTTATCGATATGTGTAACGAATAACCGGATACTCCGTATAAAATCTAAAAAAATAAGTAATGAAAAATATTTTATTGATAATGACAGGCCTGGTGTTTCTGCTGGGAAGTTGTCAGAAACCGGTACAAATTGATGTGTCTGAGGTAAAGTTTGTTGAGGAGACACCGAATTGGGAAGTGCATGTAGAGAAAAGTGTTTTTTCTTCTGCCGATCCGAAAGTAAATAAAGCCTGTGTGGCTGTCAATGAGGCGATTCAGAAGCGCATTGATACGTTACAGGCTCAATTGAAGAAAGATGCCGACGATTTATTCAGTACGTTTGAGAAAGATACAATCAATCGGCCTGTATGGAGTTATCAGTTGTATGTAAGTGATACCGTCCTTATGGCGGATGAAAATTATATCAGTGTCCGTATGCAGGTATATACTTTTACGGGAGGTGCCCATGGTATGACGGGTTTTGATGCATTCAATTACGATATCAAACGGCAGGCTTTTGTTGCTGCCGATCAGGTTTTGAATTTTAAAGAAGCAGAAAAACTCAACGATTTGCTGGCTCGTAATTTTAAAGATGAACAAGGATGCTTTACGGATAAACCGACCTTGACAAACGGATTTACGGCTTTTAATCTGACACCGACGGCGGTTTGCTTTACTTATCCGCAGTATGTCCTGGGACCTTATTCTTGCGGTGTTGCCGAAGTCTACATACCGAGAACGGAATTACAGGGACTTTGGTTGAAATAAAAACGATAGAAAAATAAAAAATGGAGAATTTTTAATTCTCCATTTTTTTATCCTTCCCCGCCGAATTCCATGAGGTAGGCTTTGATGAAATCATTGATATCGCCGTCCATAACCGCTTGCACATTGGATGTCTGGTAGTTTGTCCGGTGATCTTTTACCCTTCGGTCATCGAAAACATAACTGCGGATTTGCGATCCCCATTCGATTTTTTTCTTATTGGCTTCTACTTTTTCTTTTTCAGCCATACGATGTTGTAATTCTTTGTCGTAAAGAATGGAGCGCAATTGGCGCAGTGCATTTTCTTTATTTTTCGGTTGGTCGCGGGTTTCGGTATTCTCAATCAGAATTTCTTCCTCTTCTCCGGTATACGGGTCTTTGTATTGATAGCGCAAACGTACACCCGATTCAACTTTGTTGACATTCTGGCCTCCGGCACCTCCGGAGCGGAAGGTGTCCCAACTGATAGCTGCCTGGCTGATAACAATGTCGATTGAATCGTCTACCAAAGGGGTAACGAATACAGAGGCGAAAGAGGTCATTCGTTTGCCCTGGGCATTGAACGGAGACACCCGCACCAGACGGTGTACGCCGTTTTCACCTTTTAAATAACCGTATGCCGAGTCTCCTTCGATTTCCATTGTCACTGTTTTAATACCGGCTTCATCGCCGTCCTGAAGGTTACTGATGGCTAATTTATAACCGTTGTCTTCTGCCCAACGGATATACATCCGCATAAGCATGGAAGCCCAATCCTGGCTTTCCGTACCTCCGGCTCCCGAATTGATTTTCAATACGCAACTCATGGAATCTGCTTCCTCGCGCAACATGTTTTTCAATTCCAGGTCCTCGATCAGTTGCAATGCATGCCGGTATTGCTTTTCGACTTCTTCTTCCGTGGCTTCGCCTTCTTTGGCGAAATCGAAAAGTACTTCCAGGTCTCCGACAGCCCGGTGAATATCTTCACATCCCGAAATCCATTTTTTTAATTCGCGGACTTTCCGCATAACGACTTCTGCCTCTTTCGGATTGCTCCAGAATTCAGGAGCCTGAGTGCGCAATTCCGTTTCTTCTAATTCGATCTTTTTGTGATCGACGTCAAAGATACCTCCTCAAAGCGTCACCACGCTCTTTTAGCTCTTTTATATGATCTACTGTAATCATGTCATTAATATTTTTAGTTTTAAAATAAAGTTGTCCCAAAACGGTCCGTTAACGGAACTTTCGGGACAACGATAGAATTCAATAAGTTAAGACGGACGATTGGTATCCTTTATTTCCTTCTGCAATTCCGGTTGGTAAGGATGAATAGCAGTCGGATTATAAAGGCTTTCTACCTGATTGGCCCATTCTTTAGCCACATCGGACTGACCTGCCCGGCTGGCAAAATTGATCAGAATCTGGAGAACATTCAGACTGATCCGTTCGTCCTGTGGTATATCCCCGCTATGGGCATCTTCCGGTGAAAGGGAATTGATATACCTCAAGGTTTGGTAGTTGATCGTTGCCAACTCATTCAACAGGTGATTTGCCTTGTCTGTTTGTCCTAAGGTGTAATAAAGCGGGATATAATTGATCAGGCTGTTGTCCGGCGGAATCTGCGACAATGGAAGTTCTTCCAGACTTTTATCCAGTACGGCGATGGCTTTTTCGTGCTTACCCTCTTCCTGTAGTTTTTCTGCAAGGCGTAAGAAGGTGGTCCGGTATTTCATCACCCCGATGTTATTATCGTGGAAATAATCGATGTTTACTTTCGGGTCTTTGATATTGCCCCATTCGAATTTGTTCATGAGGTTATCATAGAGTATATCCGAATCGATCTGTCCGTACTCATAGTAATCCGTTGCTTTGGTATAAATCGGAACGACGCGGTAAGCGGCTCCTTCCAGTTGGAAATAATTTTCGAATCCCATATAGCTGTCCGGGCCCATACCGATACCGAAATAAACAGGACGTTCCCAATTGTTGGTAGCCAGAATATCAAGTACCATCAGGCTGGATTTGCTGATCATATTGCCTTTTAAAGGTATCGTTACCTGTTTTACGATTTTATCGGCGTCTTCCGGACGTACGGTTCCGTTTGCAATGACTTTGGCCGAATCCACCGGAATATAGACATTGCGGGTCGGGATGTAATCCAGGGATTCACCGGAGTAAGTCCTGACCTTGGTATTGGGGTTATCGCTGGCAACAAATGCCATGACATCCTTCAGGTTGGCAGATTTGATTTGCTCCTGAACGACAGTCCACTCCCGTACTCCGTCGTGATATTGATCGTGGGTGAGGGAAATCGGAACTCTGTCGCTTTCATAAGCTTTTCGGTTGATTTGGTCAATATACCAGCCTCCGTTAAGCAGGCTGAGATTAACGATGCGTATATCTCTTCTTACCCCTTCTACTTCCTGGGCATACCATAACGGGAATGTATCATTGTCCCCATAGGTAAAGAGAATGGCATTCGGTGCACAGGAGTTGAGGTAGTTCTTGGCATTGGCAATTGTTGCGTACCGTCCGCTACGGTTATGATCATCCCAGTTTTGAGCAACCATGTTGACCGGAACGGCTACCAGACAGATTCCTGTTACTATTACGGCTGCCGGAGCCGATTTCATGCGCTTGCGTAAAAATTCCCATAACGATAGTACGCCCAGACCGATCCATATAGAATAGGCATAAAACGAACCGGCATAAGCGTAATCCCGTTCCCGTGGTTCCCGCGGTGTCTGATTCAGGAAGATGATGATAGCGATACCTGTCATGATGAAGAGCAACATGACTACCCAAAAGTCCTGTTTCCCTTCCCGGCCTTTACGGTATTGGTAGAACATGCCCAATAATCCCAATAAGAAAGGAAGCATGTAATATTTATTGAGTGCTTTTTCATTTTTCAGGGTGTCGGGAATTTCAGATTGATTTCCCAAACGAAGCTGATCCAGGAATTTAATACCCGTGATCCAGTTTCCGTAACGGATGTCACCGTAACCTTGTATATCGTTTTGTCTTCCGGAGAAATTCCACATAAAATACCGCCAGTACATGTGCCCCAACTGATAATTGAAGAAATACCGCAGATTGTTCATAAAGCTGGGGCTTTGTACGTCTTCTCCGTTGACCCTGTATACAGGACCGTTGGGCTTACCTCCCCAGGCTTCGTATTCCTGAGCAAAATAAGGACGCTGACTGCTGTGCATACGGGGGAAGAACGTACAGAAACGGCTGTCGTATTCAAATTTCTGGGAATGTCCGATGACATCGTATTTACCTGTTTTTTTATTTTGGTAATATCTGGGTGCCCCTTCTTCGATTTTGAGTAGGGGAGCATTGTAATATTGACCGTAAAATAACGGATTTTCACCGTATTGATCCCGGTTCAGGTAGGATAACAGGGCGAATACATTATCCGGGCTGTTTTCATCGATAGGAGGATCGCTGATAGAACGGATAACGACCATGGAATAAGAAGAATATCCGATCAGCATAACCACAAAGCAAGTAAAAATGGTATTCAGGATCGTTTTGTTTTTATTCAAGGTGTAACGGATTCCGTAGGTCAGACCGATAATCAACAGGAGGGCATAAATGATTACGCCGGTGTTGAAGGGCAACCCCATACCGTTGACGAACATCAGTTCGAACCACCCGGCGATTTTTACGACACCCGGGATAAATATGAAATTGGTAAACCCAAGGATAACCAAAGAGATCAGTCCTGTTTTGATAACCCCCGACCTGGTCGGTGTGTATTTTTTAAAATAATATACAAATACGATGGCTGGAATGGCCAATAAGTTCAATAGGTGTACACCGATGGAAAGTCCGATTAAATAAGCAATCAGCACGAGCCAGCGATTGGCGTAAGGTTCGAATGCTACATTTTCCCATTTCAGGATCGCCCAGAACACCAGTGCGGTAAACAGGGAAGACAGGGCGTATACTTCTCCTTCCACAGCGGAAAACCAGAATGTATCCGTAAAAGTATAGGTCAATGCTCCGATCAGAGAGGCTCCCATGACGGCAATCACCTGACCTAAGGTGCATTCCTGTGTTTTAATAATCAGCTTACGGGCCAGGTGGCTGATACTCCAGAATAAAAACAGTATCGTAAAGCCTGAAGCAAGGGCTGACATGTAATTGATCATTGCCGCTTGCTTTTCAGGGCTGGGGGCGAAGATAGCAAAGAGGCGGGATATAATCATAAATAACGGGGCTCCGGGAGGATGCCCTACTTGCAATCCCACAGATGTGGTGATGAATTCGCCACAATCCCACAGACTGGCTGTCGGCTCGACCGTAAAAATATAGGTGAGACTGGCAATAATGAATGTTACCCAACCGACCAGATTGTTAATCAGTTGGAAATTTAAATTCGGATGATTTTGAATCTTATACATTGGCTATTAATTGATTTTTCCTTGTTTTTTGTGATAAAAAATATTAAAATTCAGCAGGCAGGAAGTGCCTGTAAATCCATATCATTCCAAAATTACAAAGCACGAAAATAATTATTTTGATTTAAATTCTGCACTTTTTTTGGCAGGAAATAGAAAAAGTTTTACATTTGCACCGTCTTAGAAGGAAATGATTGTCCCATTGTGTAATGGCAGCACAGCAGATTTTGGTTCTGTCAGTCCAGGTTCGAGTCCTGGTGGGACAACAGAAAAAAGACAAACCCTTTGAAAATAAAAAGTTTCGAAGGGTTTTTTTGTGAGTAAACCTGAAATGTGGCGGCATTCTCGGGCAAGCGTAGATGTATTGACTATATAACCGAAGAGGGGTATTGTTATTTTGCGTGGATAACATATATAGGCATGCTGATTAATGCTTTGTTGGTGATGTCGCTTTTGTCATTATCAAATACGTCGATTCCCCGTACCAACATTTGTCAGGTCCTTTTGATGCAATTCATGCAGATTGTCTGATACTACCTTTTTAATTTTCATTTTTTGACCTGTTGGCATTTTATTGTAAAAAATGTTTATCGATTTTAGCTTTACAGTACAAATTGTAGAACAATTGTGCCGATAATCGTATACTTATAGGATCATGAACTATTATTTAAACATACACTTATGGCTACATTAAAAGTAATGATTGACAAGCAAAAAATGACTCGTGAAGGAGTCTGTCCTATTGTAATTAAAATTCTTCACAACAAGGGAAGACGTGTTATCCAATTGCCTCAGCGTATCATGTTTGAGCAATGGGATCTGAAAAGATCTATGATTAACGAAAAATTTGGCACACCGGAACAAAGAAGGGAATGGCAAAGGATAAATTACAGTATAGAATGTGAAATCATGAAGCTTAAAAAGATTATCTTGGATTGTGAGGCTTCCGGTATCAATTATTCTGTTGAGGATATTTTTGAGGCTTATTATCATAAAACGTCAAGGGTTCCTGTCTTTGACTATATCCGGGAGATTATCACCTCTTTGGAACGGGTTGGAAAAAATGGAAATTCAAATGTATATAAAGGAACACTGGGTATTTTACGGCGATTCTGCGGGAAAGAGAATCTGACATTTGAAGAGGTCAATTACAGTTTTTTACGGAATTTCGAGGCCCATTTGCAGGAACGGGGATGTAAAATCAATACCATTTCGTTTTATCTCCGAACCATTCGTTCGGTTTTTAACCGGGCGATTAAAGATGGGATCGTATCTGAAGATCATTATCCTTTTAAAAAGATTACGATCCGGAAAGAGAAAACAGTAAAGCGTGCAATATATAAGGATGAGATTGCCCAGATAAAAAATCTGGATTTGTCTTCTATGCCTCATTTGGAAATGGCCCGGGATATCTTTCTTTTTAGTTTTTATATGCGGGGCATGTCATTTAAGGATATTGCATTCCTGAGGGTAGCTAATATTGTCGGCGACCGTATTTATTATTCGCGCCAGAAAACGGGACAGAAGCTGAATATAAAATTAACGGACCGGGCAATGGAGATTATACGGAAATACAATAATCTGACCGACCGGAAAGCTTTTATCTTTCCGATCATCCTTTTCCCGGGCAAAAATGAATTCAGTCAGTATAAAAACAGTTATCGGAAGATCAATCGCCGGTTGAAAACCGTCGGATCGATATTGGGCTCGCGCGTTCCGCTTACAACTTATGTCGCCCGCCATTCATGGGCTTCGATTGCGAAACGTTCCGGGATACCGATATCCGTCATTAGTGAAGGACTCGGGCATGATTCTGAAAAAACGACTCAAATCTATTTGGATAGTTTCGAGAATAATGTACTGGATGCTGCCAATGAAATGGTTACGGATATATGAGTGGGAGCGAAAGCAGAGGATGAATTTTTTTGTAATTTCATCCTCTGCAAATTTGGAGGTAACGGAATTGTTTGTATCTTTGCATCGCTAAAGAAAAAGCCCAAATGGCGAAATTGGTAGACGCGCTAGTTTCAGGGACTAGTGTCCTTACGGATGTGCAGGTTCGAGTCCTGTTTTGGGCACATTGAAATTTTGAAAAGCCCGGATGGTGGAATTGGTAGACACGCTACTTTGAGGGGGTAGTGGCCGTTAGGCCGTGCAAGTTCAACTCTTGTTTCGGGCACGAATCCGAGCTGAAAAAGCTAGTAAAGCCGCAGGTTTCCTGCGGCTTTGGTGTTTTCTTAATTCTTGTTGTTCTTTATCAAACATTCCAGGTTTAATTTTATTTACCATTTCGTTATTTTAGATTTCTATCGATTTGATTTAACCGATTGAGGAATAAACTTTTAACGAATTATTTGAGAAATAGAGGTAACGATTTGGTAACCGTGCAAATTTCGGCGTTATCCGTTATAATCTGCCAATTGCTCCATTCTGCTATTTGTTGTGCGGAAACCGTTCCGCACAACAGTAAAAAGATGTATAGCGTTAAAAGGCTATTCATTGTATTTTTTGTCTTTCGGGGGTGCTAATGGTTTGCAGTTTGCAGCCGTTAGGCGGCAGAGGTGTTTGTTATCCAACTATGCAATTTGCTCAATTCGACTTTTTTGACATAGAGGATAAGAAGTAATAAATGGTTCTATTTTTTGTTTCATTTCAACAAATGAAGTCCCGTAAAAATACAAGGCTGTCCATTCATTACTTTCCCAATAACTATATAAACAACCTATGTCTTCCATTGCTGCTTCCATCTGTTCAATGACGTAGTTGATATTACAATTCTCATAAACCTCATTAGGCAACTCCGTTCCATTGGAGTAATAAGCCAATCCTTCCAAAGTTCCGACTTCTATCTTAATTTCTGGCTCCATACATAATAATGCCGATCCTTTAGGGATACCTATTCTATTAACGAGCTCCACCAAACGGTTTATGTTGTTTTGGTTATCATCATTTAGGTGAATCTCTATGTCACAGGACACAATTTCTCCATCTTTGGGATTTTGGAGGGTTCCTCCACCCGTCACTTCTCCCAGTTTCTCCTTTTCAAAAATTCCTTGAAGTGCATCTTCCAAATCATGTCTGTGCATAGGTTGCAAACGTGAATTTAAATTCAGTGTTAGTTCCATATTTTTCATTATTTTATTTGTTGGATAACGTAATATATCAGCGAAATCGACTGTTATTTTTTTTATTTAACTGTCTCATTATCATCTTTTAAAATATCATTGACAAAGTGCGCAGGTGATATATTTGAACGTGTGAGCGACACTATGTTCATTGCTCCATTTGCAAATATAATAAAAGTGTTATTTACAAGGTATTATGGATGATACTTTTTGTTGAGATTCAAATAGTTGCAATATTTAGAACCTGATTTCCCTTCACACTTATCACAACTCGTGATAAGCGTGAAGGGAAATGCAGCCTTACTTTCACCATAACGGACGAATTCGGGATGACGGAAAGCAAAACGCTGAAATTCACGGTTACAAATAACCATGGGAGTATGTCAATTTTGCTTAGGTATAAATATTTATTTGTATTTATAACAACATTACCCTCGCACTGAGCAGGTCGATGATTTTCGATCGTAACACATTGGGGTTGATCGGTTTTGCGGCATATCCGTCGAACCCGTGGCTGAGGATACGCTGTTCATCTGAAGCATAGGCATAAGCTGTAATGGCCAGAATGGGCACATCGGCCGAAATCTTACGGATCTCGGCCGTAGCTTCGTATCCGTCCATGACGGGCATATTCACATCCATCAATAGGATGTGCGGATTGTGGGCCTTGAATAATTCAACCGCTTCCTGCCCGTTCCAAGCATGGAGGATACGGTAATCCTTTTTGAGAATCGTCTCGAATAATTTAAAATTACTCATATTGTCTTCGGCGATCAGGATTGTGACCTGATCTTTCGTCACGGCCTGAAGTGTGTATTCCTGAACGTTTTTCTTATTCAGTTCGGCCGGGACATTGCGGACGGTAAACCAGAAAGTAGAACCTTTGCCCGGTTCGGATTCTACTCCGATCTCGCCGCCCATCCGGGTCACGATGGTCTTACAAATGGGCAGACCCAGCCCCGTTCCTTGCGCGAAACTGTCCAGCTTGACGAACCGCATGAAAATTTCGGACTGTTTATCCGGGGCGATGCCGCACCCGGTATCGGTAACGTGGAAACGAAGCATTCCGTCCTTTTGCAGCGCATAGCCGACCGCGATACCTCCCGTTTTGGTAAACTTGATGGAATTGGTGATCAGGTTAGTCAGCAGTTGGCTCAGTCTGTTATGGTCCGTCAGGATATTGCATTCGGGCAGTCTCTCTTCGAACCGGAGCGTAATACCCTTCGCCTCTGCCCGTAATTGCAGCGATCGGACTGTCTCTTCGATGAGTGCGTTTATGTCTACGGGGGCTTCGACGAATTCCAGCGTGCCGGCTTCGATCTTCGACAGGTCGAGTATATCGCCGATCAGTTGAAGCAGCAATTCGTTATTATTTTCGATGATCCGGACGAACTCGTCCCGGTCTTCGGGCTCATCGGTCGAATTGAGCAGGTGGGAGAAACCGACGATAGCGTTCAGCGGTGTGCGGATCTCATGGCTCATATTGGCCAGAAAAGCCGATTTGAGCCGGTTTGACTCTTCGGCTTTGTCACGTGCATCGATCAGGTCCTGCTCTATCTTCTTGCGCTGTGTAATGACCAGCGATGAACCGACCAGGGTAAGCGGTTTGCCGTCTGCGTCGCGTTCTTCCACGGTGGCCTTTGCTTCCACCCAATCTATCTTATATCCGGTCTTATCGCGCGATATGACCCGGTACTCTTCGCTCACTTTCTCCGAACGCCCCTCAATCAGGTCGCTGTAAGCCTGCATCACCCGCTGTTGATCTTTCTTATGTATCTTGGAGAAATACTGCGTGTCCGGTACCGACAATTTTTCCTCGTCGACTTGATTTACCATGTCGCTCAGCTCTACGGGCCGGTTTACGTCGCAGAGGATCTTGTGCTCGCGCAGGTTCCAGTTCCACGGCACAATGTTAGCGACATCAAGTGCCATGGCCAGTTTATGGTTCGTATCGTTGAGCTTTTGCTGGGCTTTGTGCAGCTCTGTCGCGTTGACGTAATAGGCATCCACATAACCGTCCTTTGTGGCCGGCGTTACCACGATGTTCTGGTAGGAATCCGACTCGGAAAAGTATTGCGTGTAGGTAATTGCTCTCTTCTCAGCATCCGCCAATTTTGCAAGTTGTAAGGTGACACTTAAATCCCCGTCGAAAAGTTCGCTTCCCAGGTAGCGGTCCGATTCGATGCTCCGGGCGAAATTAGTAATAAAACGTCCGTTCGTCCGGCATATCTCCAGATCGGCGATCTCTCCCGATGGGTCGTGCAGGAGTTTCGCTTTCATATAAGCGATCGGCATATTATCGAAAAGGTTAGCCAGTTCCCGGTTGGCTTCCACCTGCTGCCGCTGCGCCTCGTTCAGTTTTTTCAACGAGCGAACGCGGTGGTGCATATAAAGAAAAAACAGCAAAGCCGCCATTAAAACTCCACCGGAGATAATCAAGGCTTTGTTCCGTTGGTAGAATGTAGGCCGGTCTATGAATTGGCTGGCCGGCGGGCATTGGTCTATGGAAAAGCCTTTCAACAGCAGCGAAGGATAGCTGAAAGTAGGAACCGCTTTGGGCGGAATATAAAATGGAATGTCCCGCGCGGGAGTGTTTGCCAATACCGACTCGATAGTCTGCTGTAAATGGGTGAAAAATGGCGTTTTATCGAGGAAGCAGCCTCCGACCATGCTGCTGTTTTCCAAGACAGCACGTTTCATGGCAAAGACCGGGACGGAAAGATTGGAGATCACCCGGTATGAATTCGCATTGAGAACGGTGTTCCCGGCGATGTCCGACTTGCTGAACCAGGAAGAGAACAGCACGCCGGTAGAGTCTATATCTACTGTTTCCAGGCAGGCGATCAATTCCTCCAAAGACATATCTGCCGCCGAGAGGAAACGATATTCGAGGTCCGGATACTCCTTAGCCATCAGGCGCTCCATATCGTAATTGAGTTGCTGGTTGATATAGCGGCCGTCGCCAATCAGCAGCACCTTTTTCACGCCTGGAACCATCCGTTTCAACAATTCGATATCGTCCTTCGGGAACATTTTAGTTTGCAAAACCGTCATATTGTATCGATCCGCCAACGTCGAGAGCGGCACGCGCTCCCCTTCCGGAATCGGAAGTTTTTCGATATAGACCGAGTCCGGGCCGAAATAATCTTCTTCCGCACATAGGATCACAGGCGGGTCGCCCCAAAGTGCCCGGATGTCGTCTTTTAGCAGCAGGGAAGGGTTGCCCAACAGCATTACGGCTTTCGGAGCTTTGTCTGAATATTTGTTCAGAATAGCCCGCTTTACCTTGTCGAATTGCACGGTATCGCTTATCATCAGCATATTGAGATGTTCGACAAAGAGGGCGACACCCTGTTCGGCCGAAACCCATTTCTGGACCGGTTCGATAAGTGCGTTGCTCCACGGTGCATCAGAGGTGTAGGCATTTATCACCAGAAGATAGTCGCTTTTTATATTGAGAGGCTTGTTGCCCTGACCTTGTGCCGGCAGCACGAATGCAAGGGCGGTAAATAAAAGCAGACTCCACTGATGCAGGGTGGAAATTCCGCGGGAAGAATTCAATTTCATATTCGAATAAATAATTAGTGCAAAATTAGAATTTAATTGCAAGCATGATTATCAATTACTTAAATTTAATTTTTATATTTTTAATATCATCGTCCAAACTACATATTTTGAACTTCGGAATAACAATAACCTGTCAAAATACTACATAATAAACTGAATGAACTACTTGAAATTCATTAATATATTCCCACGGTGAAAACCCACGTGTTTTCACATTTTATTTAAAATCTTATCGGTAAAGGGGAAAGGAATAGTATACAAAAGGTATATTCAGAAAGGAAAGCGATCTGAATAATACCTGGGTGGATAATATCCGGGAATGATAAATTCGAAACTTTTATTTTTGCAGCAGTTGCATCAGTTTGTCCAGTTTGGGAGCCATGATGATTTCTGTGCGGCGGTTGAGGCTGCGGCCTTCGGCTGTGGCGTTGTCGGCTACGGGCATATACTGGCCGCGGCCGGTCGGCTGGATTTGTAACGGATTCACTTTGTAGTCTTTTGTCAGTATGCGTACGACAGAGGTGGCACGGATCACGCTAAGGTCCCAGTTGTCCTTGAACTGGACGGTGTTGATGGGTTTGGTGTCGGTGTGTCCTTCGATAAATACATCGATGTCCGTTTGCTTGTTTAATACCTCGGCAAGCTTTGCCAGAGCTTCTTTTCCGCGTTTATCCACCTTTGCACTGCCGGATTCAAATAAAAGCTTGTCCGACATGGCAACATATACTTTCCCGTCTTTCTGTCTGACGGTGAGTTCTTCATTGCCGAATCCCATCAAAGCATCCTGAACGCTGTTCAATAAATTCTGAACTTTTTGGTTTTGTGTTTCGATCATGGCTTCCAGCTCTTGAATTGTAGCCTGGCGGGCATTCAATTCCTCTATTTTTTCCTGGAGCATGGTGTTTAATTTGGCTTGTTCGGATTTGTTGGAATATAACAACTTTTTGTAAGCTCTGACCGTTCCTCCCAGTTCTGTCGTATCGTCAAGCAGGCTGTCGATCCGGTGTGATTGGCGGGTATTTTCATTCGTACAGTCGGTTAATTTCTGCCGGAAATTTTCGCTTCGTTCGATGGCTGCCAAACGGCCGTTTTCAGCAACCAGGTATTTTTTCTTGGATACGCATGAGTTGCATATAAGCAGAAATACGATAACCGGGAGTATTGTATTTTTCATCTTTACTATTGTTGGTTTGTACGAGGATTGGATATTCATATACAAACATAAAAAATAATTCGGGACCGGAAAAGAAATTGCTGATTTTCAGAAAATGATTCCGGAATTATTTCAATGTGTCAGTATTTCACATCCGTTGTCCGTAATTAAAACCGTATTTTCCCATTGAGCGGAAGGTAGTCCGTCTTCCGTAAGGACAGTCCAGTCGTTGTCCGCATCGATAAATATTTCGTATGTCCCCATGTTGATCATGGGCTCGATCGTAAATATCATACCGGGAACAAGCAGCATGCCTGTTCCTTTACGTCCGACATGCTCAACTTCGGGTTTTTCGTGAAATTCCAGACCTACTCCATGTCCGCAGAAGTCACGGACTACAGAATAACCGTTGGCTTCGGCATGTTCCTGTATCGCTTGTCCGATATCTCCCAGAAATCCCCAGGGACGTGCGGCTTTAACGCCTAACTCCAGGCATTCTTTTGTGACTTGCACCAGGTGTTTTCTTTCAGCGGTGACATTACCGATCATAAACATGCGGGAAGCATCCGAAAAATAACCGTCCAATATGGTAGAAACGTCTACGTTAATGATATCTCCGTCTTTTAAGATGATGTCGTCTGAAGGTATGCCGTGGCATACTTCGTCGTTGATGGAGGTGCATACGCTTTTGGGAAAACCTTCGTAGTTTAACGGAGCAGGGACAGCATTGTGGGCTATTGTAAAGTCGTAGACCAGTTTATCTATTTCCTGGGTCGTCATTCCGCAGTGTATATGAGTTGCAATATGATCGAGCACTGCGGTGTTGATGACTGAACTGCGCCGGATTCCTTCTATCTGGTCTGCATTTTTTATGATTTTCCGGGGAGGGACGATGTGGCCGAGGCGACGATATTGGCGTAGCTTTTCATTCAATATGTCCGGATCGTAATATCCGTTCCAGGGATGGTTGTGTTGTATGACTTCCATTTGTTGTTATAGATACTCTCTGAATGATTGATAGTCAATGCAAATTGAGCATTGTGATTTACTTGGAACAAGTATGGTTCATTTTGGTCCAAAGATACAAAAATTTAATATGACCTGTCCACTAAATGAAAATTTATACTTTTCTGTTTGTGATGGGATAAAAATGGGGGGTGAATTGTATATTATTATATATAATCGATAAATAGATTGGTGAAAATGGGGGTGTTGTGTGAAATATTGTATGTTTTTGTCGGATTGCCCCTGTTTTTTTGTGATATTGTTTTGAAAAATATGTATATTTGCATGTTGTCTGGGGGAAAATTTAGGGGTGTTGAGGAACGGATAACTTTTAACCGAAAATTTACGTTATGAAGGGAAGCGATTAAAATTGGCCGATTATGAATGGGATGAAAAAAATAGGCGTGTTGACGTCCGGGGGAGATGCTCCGGGAATGAATGCTGCCATCCGGGCTGTCGTCCGTGCCGGTATTTATAATGGATGTCAGGTATTTGGTATTTCCGGCGGTTATCAGGGACTGATTGACGGACAAATCCGTCGTTTAAAATCTTCGGATGTAAGTAATATTATTCAGCGTGGAGGAACGATTTTAAAAACGGCACGAAGTGCGGAATTTCGCACTCCGGCGGGGCGGATGAAGGCTGTAGGACAATTGGCAGCCTTTGAAATCGACGGCCTGGTCGTGATTGGTGGGGACGGATCGTTTACCGGTGCCGGTTTGTTAGTGCAGGAATATGATATTCCGGTTGTTGGTATACCGGGTACGATTGATAATGATCTTTTCGGAACAGATTATACCATAGGTTATGATACGGCTGTAAATACGGCGATTTGTGCGATTGATAAAATCAGAGATACGGCCAGTGCCCATAATCGTCTGTTTTTTGTGGAAGTAATGGGGCGGGATGCCGGTTTTATAGCTTTGCGTTCGGGAATTGCGAGCGGAGCAGAGGTGATATTGGTTCCAGAATTGAAAAATGATATTGAGGAATTGCAGCAATATGTGAATGAAGAGTACGATCCGAATCACTCCAGTGGGATTGTGATTGTAGCCGAAGGGGATGAGGGGGGTGGTGCTTATAAAATAGCAGAGAAGGTGAGTCGGGAGCATCCGGAGTTTGATGTCCGGGTATCGGTTTTGGGACATATACAAAGGGGGGGAAGTCCTACGGCTTATGACCGGGAAGCTGCCTGCCGCCTGGGGGTAGCTGCTGTAGATGCTTTGCTGGATGATCAGAAAAGTATCATGATCGGTATTACAAACGGTAAAATTGTACATGTACCTTTTAATAAAGCGATTAAAAATAGTAAAGGATTAAATCCGAGACTGCTTGAATTGCTCACGTTGTTATCAGCCAGATGATAGAAAAAATTTCTTCCGGATTATTTGTATGAGACCGAAAATTGCAATGAGTAACGTGGAAATGGGATGCGGGGGATACCAGGCCCTGTTTGTTGCAGTCACCGTTACCTTACTGATTAAAAATAATTTATGAGCGATGCTATTAAACATGAGTGCGGGATAGCACTCGTCCGGCTTTTAAAACCGGCAGAGTATTACCGGCAGAAGTATGGAACTTCAGTTTATGGGTTGAATACGCTTTATCTGTTGATGGAAAAGCAGCACAACCGGGGACAAGAAGGGGCCGGAATGGCCTGTGTCAAGTTGAATGCCCGGCCCGGGGAAGAATATATCTTCAGGGAACGGGCCTTGGGAAGCAGTGCTATTACAGAGGTGTTTGATGCTGTAAATCGTCAGATGGCTGTACAAAAAGCAAACGGTGTAACGGAACCGGATAAATTGCCTTTTGTCGGGGAGTTGTATCTGGGGCATTTACGTTACAGTACAACCGGGAAGTCTGGTATTTCATACGTTCATCCCTTTTTAAGACGTAATAATTGGCGTAGCCGGAATCTTTGCCTTGCCGGGAATTTTAACCTTACCAATGTCGATGAAATTTTGGCGGATATTGTAGCTAAAGGCCAGCATCCGCGGAATAGCGGAGATACGTTTATTATTTTGGAACAGATCGGCTATTTGTTGGATCGTTATGTGGAAAAGTTGTATGAACAGTACAGTTCCAGCGGTTTATCCGGCCTTGAATTGAACCGGGTAATAGAAGAGCATCTGGATATGGCTTCCATCATCCGGACAGCTTCTGAAAAGTGGGACGGCGGTTTTGTTATTTGCGGACTGACAGGAAGCGGGGATGCTTTTGTGTTTCGGGACAGGTGGGGGATACGTCCGGCATTTTATTATGCGGATGACGAGATTATTGTCGTAGCTTCTGAACGTCCCGTAATACAGACGATTTTAGATGTCAAGACGGATCAGGTACGGGAATTGATGGCCGGTGAAAGTTTGATCGTTAAGAAAGACGGAAAGATGACTTTGGAGCAGATCGAGCGGGCGGATCAAATAACTCCCTGTTCTTTTGAGCGGATTTATTTTTCAAGGGGAAGTGACCGGGATATTTACCGGGAACGTAAAATGCTGGGATATTTGTTAACGGACCAGATTTTGCAGGCGGTGTATTACGATACGGACAATACCGTTTTTTCTTATATTCCCAATACGGCGGAAATTGCTTATTATGGGATGCTGGAAGGCCTGGAAGATTATTTGGACTCCAAAAAAAGTGTAGAGTTACTGGGGACAAATGATAATGTATCTTCGTATCGGGCTGATCAAATTTTATCCCGGCGTATACGTACAGAAAAATTAGCCATAAAAGACATTAAGCTCAGGACTTTTATTGCAGAGAATAACAGCCGGAACGATTTAGCGACACATGTGTATGATACGACTTATGGTACGATTGTCGAAGGAGTGGATAATATTGTGGTGATCGACGACAGTATTGTGAGGGGAACGACGTTGAGGCAAAGTATTATCAAGATTTTGTGCCGCTTGAACCCCAAAAAGATCGTGATCGTTTCTTCTTCTCCCCAGATTCGTTACCCGGATTGTTATGGAATCGATATGTCCCGTATGGATGAGTTTATCGCTTTCAATGCTGCCATTGAATTGCTGAAAGAAAGAGGAAAAGAAAAAATTATAGAGGATGTTTACCGGAAGTCGAAGGAGCAGCAGTATAGGCCGAAAGAAGAAATCGTTAATTATGTCCGGGAGATTTATGCTCCGTTCAGCGATAAAGATATTTCGTCGAAGATTGCAGAGATGGTAAAGCCTAAGGATTGCGGGATCGCTATCGAGGTCGTCTACCAGACCATATCGAATCTTCGTAAGGCTTGTAAAGGTCATGACGGAGATTGGTATTTTTCAGGAAATTATCCAACACCCGGCGGGAACCGGGTAGTGAATAATGCATTTATAAATTACTATGAGAATAATTATTCTTCTGACCGGAAGGATAAAAGGCAGGTTGTTTCTGAGGGCTGATTTATAAGAATGCATAATGAAATGAATTTGAGTTTGGAAAGGAACAAAATAAATTAACTTTCTCCCGGGATATTCGTAGATAATCCTGAATCAGATAATAAATTTAAATAGTATGGAATATCGGAAAATTGGTAATACAGATTTGGAATTGTCGGTGATTACTTTCGGTTCATGGGCTGTAGGCGGCTGGATGTGGGGTTCTTCAGACCGGATGAAAGCCGTTCATGCTATCCGGGCTGCTTTTGACGAAGGAGTGACTTCTATCGATACGGCTCCGGTCTATGGTCAGGGGACCAGTGAGAGCATTGTCGGGCAGGCGCTTGAAATTATCCCGCGGGATCAGGTGCAGATATTGACGAAATACGGTATGCGCTGGGATTTGGCGAAAGGAGAATTTGCTTTTAAAAGCAAAGATAATAGCGGAAAGCCGATAGATATTTATAAATATGCCGACAAAGAAAGTATCATCAAAGAGTGCGAGGATAGTTTGAGACGGTTGAAGACCGATTATATCGATCTTTATCAGATACATTGGCCGGATAAGACGACCCCGCAGAGTGAGACTTTTGAGGCTGTGGAACGTTTAATTGAACAGGGAAAGGTCCGTTACGCCGGCGTTTGTAATTACGACGTCAGTTTGATGGAAGAAGCCGGAAAATATATCAATCTGGTTTCGGATCAGATTCCGTTCAGTATGGTAAACCGGAAAACGGACGAGACGACAATACCCTGGTGTATGAAACACAATAAATCGGTATTGGCATATAGCCCTATGGAACGAGGCTTGTTGACGGGAAAAATAACGCCCGGATATAAATTTGCCGAAGGGGATCATCGTGCAAATAATTCTTTTTTTACGGAGAACTGTATCCGGCAAACGAATGCTTTCCTGGATAAGCTTCGTCCATTGGCACGGGAGAAAAACGTTGCTTTATCCCAGTTGGTATTGAGATGGACAATCGATCATCCGGGAATTACCGTTGCTTTGGTGGGTGCCCGGGATTCGGTACAGGCTATCGAGAACGCCCATGCTGTCGATGTGAAATTGACACAGGAGGATATTGCATTCATCAATAAAGAATTGCCTGATATTTCACATTAGGCTGTATGATCGATTTATTGTGAAAGGTCACAAAATCAAACTGTATGAAGTCGGGATTTTGTGACCTTTTTGTATGTCACAGCATAGACCGGTGTCTCCGATTATTGCCTGTGGCATACTTTTTGTTGCACAATTTGCTTTAAAATGTGAAATTTTTGGCTGGAAAATAAATGGAATGATGGATTTATATATTAATAAAATCTCGCACTACATACCCGAAAATGTTGTACCTAACTCTCATTTTAAGGATTTAAACGGGTTGGATGATGAATGGATTTATTCGCGTACCGGTATAAAAACCCGTAGTAAAGCCGGTATCGGTGAAAATACCAATACAATGGCCGTAAAGGCTGTGGATGTTGCGGTAAAGGATTTGCCTTATCCCATGGAGGAGATAGATCTGATCGTTGCAGCGACTTATTCACCTTACGATACTGTAGCTACGGCAGCTCATACGATACAGCATCGCTATCATATCGAAAATGCCCAGTGTTTGAGCGTATCTTCGGCTTGTTCTTCTTTTATCAATGCCATGGAGGTTGCAGAGGGGTATTTTGCTTTGGGAAAGGCCCGGAAAGCTTTGGTTATTGCGTCAGAGCACAACACCAAATATGCCAATGAGACGGACCCGCAAAGTGGGCATTTGTGGGGAGACGGAGCGGTGGCTGTCTTCATTTCAACAGAATCGTACAGTGAGAAAGATGCCCGGATTTTGAGTATATATACGCGTGGGTTGGGGTATTTGCCGAAAGCGATGTCAGCAGTACATTTACTGCCGAAGGACGGGGGTATCAGTATGCCGGAAGGACGTGATGTGTTTATGAATGCCTGTCATTATATGGTAGATGCCTTGCGGAAAGCAGGAGAGAGGTGTGGGAAAAAACTGGAGGATTTGAATTATATTTCTTCTCATCAGGCTAATCAGCGTATTATTCGTAATATTGCCCATCAAACCGGTTTTCCGGAATCGTGTTTTTTAATGAATATTGAGACCCGGGGGAATACGGGGTGTCCGAGTTGTGCGATATCTCTTTCTGAAAATTTGGATAAAGTGAAACGAGGTGATCTTGTCGGATTGACTGTTTTTGGAGGCGGTTATTCCTGTGGGGCTATGTTGTTGCAGTTTTAATGAGGTTTGCATTATACGGCATGGAGTTCCGTACGGAACTCTTTTTTTATTCCATTTTGTTGATGGTAAGGTCCGGAAGAGACTGTATGTACTGAAACAATGTACTTTCTTCTCCGAATTTGCGAACCTTGATGATCATTGATACTTTGAATGTGGTCGTATCACCGAAATGCTCTTCTTCCGTTGTGTAATTTACAATACGGTGTCCCAAACTATTGATTTGGTTGGTGATGAGCCCCAGGTTTTCTTTTCTGACTGTTGTGAATGCCAGCAACATACTGTGTAATCCCACTCCGGGTAAAAAAAAGTGAGTGAGTTCCAGACCTGCCAAAACTAATATTACTCCTGCAATACCGATGTAATACATGCCTCCTCCGATAACAAGTCCGATAGCGGCTGTTGCCCATAGTCCTGCGGCGGTAGTCAATCCCCTTACGAATTGTTTCTGGATAATGATTGTGCCGGCTCCGAGGAAGCCGATTCCGCTGACGACTTGTGCGGCTATTCGGCTGGGATCGAGGGCAACTCCCGGAGTATTCACCGTATCCCTGAAACCGTGTTGTGACACGAGCATAAACAGGGCACTGCCTAAACAAACCAGAAAATGGGTACGCAAACCGGCTTCTTTGGCCCGGTATTCTCTGTCAAGTCCGATAAGGGCGCCGAAACAGGAAGCGACGATAAGTCTTAGAATGAAATCCCATGTGTCCATATTTCTGTCTGTTATGGGTTAATTTTTTTCGATTGTATAATCCTGTATGCCCAGACTTTCGTATGTATCTTTAAGGGCTGTGTCGTTGTCTGTGATAACCAGTAGTTTATCTCCGGATTGAAGTTTGGTTTTTCCGGTCGGAACCATATAATTGTTTCCCCGGTGTATCATGACGACAAGTGTATTGTCCGGCAATGACAGATTCATCAGGCGGTCTCCTTTCCGAAGCAGATCCTCTGTCAGTTCGATCTCGGACATGGCTGATTTGATCGCTTCCGGCAACTCAACCCCGAACGTGTTGCCTGTTTTGGGTTCCGGCAAGGCTAAGTGAAGCCGATTGGCTACCCAGGGTATGCTCATACCTTGAACGACGAGGGATAATATTGTGATGAAGAATACGACATTGAAGATCAGATTGGCTTGAGGGATACCTGCAATTTGCGGATAGGTTGCAAAAATAATGGGTACGGCTCCGCGAAGACCGACCCAGGATACGAAAAGCCGTCCTTTTAAAGGCAGTTTCCGGAAGGGTAACAGGCATAGAAAAACACTTACCGGGCGGGCAATCAGAATGAGGAATATACCTACCAGGAGACCGAGGCTCGATACTTCCAGAAGCTCGTGCGGATTGACCAATAATCCCAGGGTCAGGAACATGATGATCTGGCATAGCCAGGCAAAGCCGTCGAAGAATGATGTGACACTTTTTTTATGTATGAAAGGACGGTTTCCCACGACGACTCCTGCAATGTAGACGGCCAGATATCCGTTTCCTCTCAATAGGTTGGTGAATGAAAATACAAAGAAGACGAGTGATAATAAAAGTACCGGATAAAGCGATTCATACTGGATATTGATTTTATTTAATATCAGTATGGCTAACCGGCCCAGAAAATACCCGCACAAGGCACCGACACTCAATTGCATAACTAATTCACCCGCCAGTTGTCCGATTCCCATATCCGCAGATTGTATCATTTGAATAAAGAGAATTGTAAGCAGATAGGCCATTGGGTCGTTACTACCGCTTTCGAGTTCCAGCATGGGGCGCAGATTGTATTTCAAATGTAAATTTTTGGAGCGCAAAATAGAGAATACCGATGCGGAATCGGTGGAAGACATTACCGAGGCCAGCAACAGGGATTCTATCAGTGTCAGGGCGATGTGTTGTCCTGTTTTGGCAGAGATCCAATAAACGAAAGCACCGGTAATGAAAGCTGTCATAAATACGCCTGCGGTTGCGAGCACGACTCCTTCGCCTAATACGGGGCGGATTTCCGACATTTTGGTATCCATGCCGCCCGAAAACAGGATGATACTTAAAGCAATCATTCCGATAAATTGAGCCTGTCCGGGGTTGTTGAACTGGATCCCTAAACCGTCACTGCCGAATAACATGCCGACGAGTAAAAATAACAAAAGGGCGGGGACTCCGAAACGGTATCCGGTTTTACCAACTATAAGACTGACAAACAATAAAATAGATCCTATAAGAAGGATGTTTTCAGTTGTAAAGAACATAGGAGATTTGTTTAATTTGTTTCGTGAACAAGCGTATGTTGATCACTCGCTTAGCAAAATTAACGATTTTTTCATGAAATAACACGGGTATAAAACGTTAGTATCTTTCAAAGTATGTTAAATTTTATTTTTGTTTGACTGTGTGCCGGGAATGGTCTGCAAAATAGACGCCTGAAAGAATAAGTATTGCGCCTCCGATGGCATACCCTGTGATTTTTTCGTCCAATACCGACCGGGAGACGGCTATGGTGACGATACTGATAAAATAGATGTAGTTGTTTGTCCGGACGGCTCCAATGTTTTTAATGACCATGTTCCAGACAAAGAAGCAAAGTGAAGAAGCGATAACGCCGAGAAAAAGTAGGTTAAACAGAACGGCTGGCTTTAGGAACAAGGCCGGCTCCCAATGAAGCGGTTCGTAGATGAACCAGGGCAATAGCGTGAGTATACTGTAAAAGAATACCCGCCGGGTAATGAACAGGATCGGGTATTTGGAGCTTATTCCTTTGATTAAGATGGAATAAAGGGCCCATGATAGTGCAGAGATAAAAGAGAGAAAATCGCCCCACGGATTTAATTCGAGAACAAAGTTACCGTTGAATACGATCAGAAACACACCGGTTAGTGCAATGACGGATCCGAATAGGGTGTTACGTTTTAGCGGTTCGCTTTTTAAAGTAAAGTTTGCAATGAGAGCTGTCAGCAAAGGGGCTGTTGTAACGATTAATGCAACGTTAGAGGTGTTTGTAATGCCAACTGCCGTGTTTTCGGTCAGGAAATAGATTGTTCCTCCGGATAGGCCTGTCAGTAAAAGTATGCCTTCGTCCTTTAGACGAGTTACTTTCCCCCAATGCGGATAAAGTATCCACAATACGGCATAAGCTATCACGAAACGGTAAAGCATGATGGCGGCCGGACTCAGCCCGTTTAATATCAATACTTTCGTCGAAATGAGGGTGATTCCCCAGATGATGATGGTAAGGATTGCCAATATATGCGATAACGTCTTTTTTTTACCCATACCGATAGTTGCTAATACGGCACAAATATATAAATGCAAGAAATGAATTCCGAATGTTTTGTTGTTTTAATGGATTTTTTTAATCCTTTTCGGAAGAAATTTCGAAAAAGAACCATAGCCCGAAGCGGTTTTAGAATCCGGTTTTATGAAATATATTCTTTAACATAAAATATTTTTAACAAAATTTAGTGGAGGGGAAAGTTTTTTTTGACAATTATTATACATAGAGAGTATGATTCGTCGTAGTTTTGCATGATTTTTGTATAAAGTTCTCTCAAAAAAATAAAACTTCACTAAAAGTATCGGTTGATAGAATATTTCAAATAACAAATGATATGAAAATTCAAAGATTAATGATGAATTCTTTCCGTAAATTTTTGCTGGCGTCGATGTGCCTGGTATTTTTTGCTTGTAACGGTAAGCAACAAACGGGAACCGGTATGCTCCCGGATTATGCAGTTGTAGAAGTACAGCCGGATTCCGTAGTGTTGAGCTCTTCTTATCCTGCTACGATCCGTGGGCGGCAGGATGTGGAAATCAGGCCGAATGTGAGTGGTTTTATTACTAAATTGAGTGTAGACGAAGGTGCTGTTGTCCGGAAGGGGCAGACGTTGTTTATTATCGATCCGGTGCAGTATGAGGAGGCCGTGAATGTGGCGCGTGCTGCCGTGAATGTGGCTGAATCCGCTGTCGCTACGGCTCAATTGACTGTCGATAATAAGCGGGAACTGGCTAAAAAGAACATTATCAGTAATTACGATTTGCAGATGGCGGAGAATACGTTGGCTTCGCAACAGGCAACATTGGCACAGGCTCGGGCACAACTGGTCAATGCTGAGAAAAATCTTTCCTATACACAGGTTACGAGTCCTTCCGACGGAGTTGTCGGTACGATACCGTTCCGTGTCGGTGCATTGGTCAGTCCGAGTATGACGACCCCATTGACTACGGTTTCCGATATTTCGGAGATGTATGTTTATTTTTCAATGACGGAGAAACAATTGCTGGATTTAATTCGTCAGGACGGTTCTTCCAACGGAATATTGGAGAAAATGCCGATGGTCGGGTTGGCTTTGGCCGACGGTTCTTTGTATCCGGAAAGGGGAAAGATCGAGACGATCAGTGGGGTGATCGATCAATCTACAGGGGCCGTAAGTGTGCGTGCTGCTTTTAAAAATCCGCAGCATCTTTTACGGAGCGGTGGTACCGGTTCGATCAAAATACCTTCGGTTCTTCCGAGTGCGATTATTATTCCGCAGAAAGCGACTTATGAAATGCAGGATAAAAAATTCGTATATGTGGTGCAGGCTGATTCCAAGGTGAAGAATACGGAGATACAGGTGTTTAATTTGGATGATGGAAAAAATTATATTGTGACTTCCGGATTGAATCCGGGGGATCGCCTTGTTGTTGAAGGTGTCGGAACTTTGAGAGAGGGAATGCAAATACATCCGATAAGTCCGGAGCAGGCGGCGGCTAAATTGAAAGCGATGACTCAGCCTGCAGGTGAAAAAGGTGAATAAGTAATTCGTTAAAAGCAGAAAAGATGAAATTAGATAAATTTATAAACCGTCCGGTACTTTCGACAGTGATTTCCATACTGATCGTCATATTGGGTATATTGGGACTGATCTCCCTGCCTGTTTCCCAGTATCCGGACATTGCTCCTCCGACCATTCATGTGTCTACGTCATATACGGGAGCAAATGCCCAGACGGTACTGAATAGTGTGATTGCTCCGTTGGAGGAACAGATAAACGGAGTAGAGAACATGATGTATATGACTTCTACCGCAACCAACACGGGAGAGGCTGCTATCGATGTGTATTTTAAACAGGGTACGGATCCCGATATGGCAGCCGTCAATGTACAAAACCGGGTGGCTAAGGCTCAGGGATTTTTGCCGGTGGAGGTGACTAAGGTGGGAGTTATTACTTCCAAGCGGCAAACCAGTATGTTGATGGGATTCTCTTTTTACAGCTCGGACGATCAGTATGACATAAAGTTTTTGGAAAACTATGTCAATATCAATATTATCCCGGAAATTAAGCGTATACCCGGTGTCGGGGATGCTACGGTTTTGGGTACGGATTATTCCATGCGTATTTGGTTGAAACCGGATGTCATGGCACAATACAAGCTGATGCCTGAAGACGTGACACTGGCATTGGCGGAACAGAATATTGAAGCTGCCCCCGGACAATTCGGAGAGCGGGGGGATCAGTCGTTTCAATATGTGATGAAATACAAGGGGCGTTTGCAGACGACGGAAGAATTTGAGAATATGGTTATCCGTGCGACACCCGATGGAGAAATTCTGAGATTGAAGGATATTGCCAATATTGAGTTGGGGCGTTTGAGCTACGGTTATAGCAATGAGGTAAACGGACATCCCGGAGTGACGGCTATTATATATCAGACGGCAGGTTCTAATGCTACCGAAATCATTAACGATATCAGTACTTATCTGGATAAAATCGAAAAGGATTTGCCTTCAGGAGTGAAGGTGGCAACCTTGCTCAATGCCAATGACTTTTTGTTTGCATCTATACATGAAGTACTTAAAACGCTTATCGAAGCTTTTATTCTGGTGTTTTTGGTCGTATATGTTTTTTTACAGGATTTACGTTCGACCTTGATTCCGGCGATTGCCATTCCTGTGGCATTAATCGGTACTTTCTTTGTATTGTATCTGATCGGTTTTAGTGTGAATTTGTTGACACTGTGTGCTTTGGTGCTTGCCATTGCGATTGTGGTGGATGATGCGATTGTGGTGGTGGAAGGTGTACATGCCAAACTGGACCAGGGGTATAAGTCGGCTCGTTTGGCTTCAATCGACGCTATGAGTGAATTGGGGGGAGCTATCGTGTCCATTACTTTGGTGATGATGGCTGTATTTATACCGGTTAGTTTTATGACGGGTACTTCCGGTACTTTTTACCGGCAGTTCGGTTTGACCATGGCTATTTCGATCGGGTTATCCGCTGTAAATGCTTTGACATTGAGTCCTGCTCTTTGTGCGATCTTTTTGAAGCCTCATGATAAAAAGGCGGAAAAGACGAAGAAAATTTCTCTGGTAGAGCGTTTTCATATCGCCTTCAATACGGCATACGATACGATTTTGAAGAAGTATGAAAAGAGCGTATTGTTTTTTATCCGGCGCAGATTTTTATCTTTTATGATTGTCGTTGCGACGGTAGTTGTGCTGGTGTTGTTGATGAATGCCACGCCGACCGGGTTGGTGCCGAATGAGGATACCGGAACGATTTTTGCGGTAGTAGATATGGCTCCGGGAACATCGCAGGAACGGACCGAATACGTGATGAAGCAGGTAGATAGCCTGGTAGCGGCGGATCCTGCTGTGAAAAACCGTACCCAAATTACCGGTTACAGTTTTTTGGCCGGACAAGGGAACTCTTACGGTACGCTGATCGTGAAGTTGAAAAATTGGGATGAACGTACCAAGGGGCAGGATGTGAATTCAGTTATCGGAAAATTGTATATGCAGGCTAAGACGGCGATACGGGATGCCCGGGTATTGTTTTTTTCACCTCCGATGATTCCGGGATACAGTGTTACAAACGGTTTTGAGTTTAACTTGCAGGATAAGACCGGTGGGGATTTGAATGCTTTTTATGAGGTGGCGCAGGATTTCCTGAAGAAATTGCTGGAACGGCCGGAGATTGCCACGGCTCAAACTTCATTTAATCCGACGTTCCCTCAATATATGATCGATATCGATGCGGCTAAATGCAAACAGGCGGGAATCAGTCCGAACGATATTCTGACGACATTACAGGGATATTACGGCGGTATTTATGCGTCCAATTTTAACCGGTTCGGTAAACTTTACCGGGTAATGATCCAGGCGGATCCCCGTTATCGGATGAATCCGGAATCTTTGCAGAATGTAAAAGTCCGGAATGGGAATGAAATGGCGCCGATTACTCAGTTTATGACATTGAGAAAGGTGTATGGGCCGGATAATATCAAGCGTTTCAATATGTTTACCGCTATGAGTGTGAATGGGGCTCCGGCAGACGGGTATAGTTCCGGACAGGCGATTAAAGCTATTGAAGAGGTTGCCGCTCAGGCCTTACCTACCGGTTACGGATACGAGTTTTCCGGAATGACGCGGGAAGAGCAAGGGAGTAGCGGAGCGACTACCGCAATGATATTTGCCCTCTGTCTGGTGTTTGTGTATTTGCTGTTGAGTGCCCAATACGAAAGTTATATTTTGCCGTTGGTGGTTATTTTGTCCGTGCCTTCGGGATTGATGGGAAGTTTTATCTTTGCTCAGATGATGGGTGTTGAGAACAATATTTATATGCAGATTGCTTTAATCATGCTGATCGGTTTGCTGGCCAAGAATGCGATTTTGATTACAGAGTTCGCTTTGGATAGGCGTAAAACCGGGATGAGCATCCGGGATGCAGCCGTATCCGGGGCTTCAGCACGTCTTCGTCCGATTCTGATGACTTCTCTGGCGATGGTTATCGGCTTGATACCTTTGATGTTTGCACACGGAGTCGGAGCTAACGGTAACAGTACCTTGGGTACGGGAGCTATCGGAGGTATGCTGATCGGTATGATTTGTCAGATTTTTATCGTACCGGCTTTATTTGTGGCTTTCGAATATATCCAGGAAAAATTCAAGCCGATAGAGTGGCATGATCTGGATAATTCAGAGATCGAGTCTGAAATTGAACAATATACAAAATAAAGAGCCAGATGAAGAAGAATATTTTATTATATACCGTATGTGTTGCCGCTTTTTTGAGTAGTTGCAACATATATAAAGAGTATCATACGCCGGAGATGGATGCCCGGGGGTTATACCGGGATCCGGTATCTGTGAGTGATACCCTTGTAGCCGATACCGTCAATATGGCTGATTTGCCCTGGGAAGAGGTTTTTACGGATTCTCAATTGCAGTCTTTGATTCGTTTGGGATTGGAGAGAAATACGGATTTACAGACGGCTATGCTGCGTGTAAAAGAGGCTCAGGCCAGTTTGATGTCGTCGCGGCTGGCTTATCTGCCTTCATTGGGCTTATCGCCTCAGGGAGGAGTAAGTAGTTTTGATAAAGGAAAGGGAAATTGGACCTATTCTTTACCTGTTGTGGCCAGTTGGGAGATTGACCTTTTCGGTAAACTGCTCAACACAAAACGGGCGGCTAAAGCGGCATTGATGCAGAGTGAGGCTTATCAGCAGGCAGTACAGACCCAGGTTGTTGCTGCGATTGCCAATTATTATTATATGTTGCTGATGTTGGATAAGCAGCTTAAAGTGACGGAAGAAACCGCTTTGTTGTGGGAAAAGAATATAGAAACCATGAAAGCGATGAAAATCGGTGCGATGGTGAATGAAGCCGGAGTCGTGCAGAGCGAGGCCAATTATTATATGGTTGTAGCTTCTGTTTCCGATTTGAAAAATCAGATCCGGGAGACGGAAAATGCTTTGTGTATGTTGTTGAGACAAGCGCCGCGTAGAATTGAGCGGGGGAGATTGGAAGAACAACGTTTGCCGGAAGTACTGAATGTCGGTATTCCGGTGCAGTTGTTGTCCAATCGTCCGGATGTGAGAGCGGCTGAAATGGCTCTTGCCGGCACGTTTTACAATGCCAACCAGGCCCGTGCGGCTTTTTATCCTCAATTGACGATTTCTGCGTCAGGAGGATGGACCAATGATGCCGGCAGTACGATTATTAATCCCGCAAAGATGATTGCTTCTGCTGTCGGTTCACTTACTCAACCGTTGTTTAACAGAGGGGCTAACCTGGCCAGATTGCGTATTGCCAAGGCACAGCAGGAAGAAGCTTTGTTAAGTTTTGAACAATCCTTGCTCAATGCCGGCAGTGATGTCAGCGATGCTTTGAGCCAGTACCAGTCTGCTTCGGATAAATTGGTGCAACGTGCCAAGCAGATAAGTGCATTGGAAAAGTCTGTGGAATATACGCAGGAATTGTTGATGTTGGGCTCTTCTACGACTTATCTGGAAGTGCTGACGGCTCAACAGTCTTTACTGAGTGCCCAGTTATCGGGAATATCCGATGAGTTTCAGCGGATGCAGGCCGTCGTAAATCTTTACCATGCATTGGGAGGTGGAGTAAGGTGATTTGCGTTTTAATTTATGGTTCCGGATTTTGTTTGTGACAAAATATCCGGAACAATCAACCGAAAGATAAAGAATTAAAATTGAAAAACTATGATCAGTCCGTTAGCTTATATCGATCCGGAGGCGAAAATCGGCACGAATGTCACTGTTCACCCGTTTGCCTATATTGATAAAAATGTAGAGATTGGTGATAATTGTACGATAATGCCGTATGCCAGTATTTTAAGCGGTACCCGTATGGGTGCCGGTAACACGATCTATCAGGGGGCTATTATCGGTGCAACACCGCAGGATTTTAAATTCAAAGGAGAGGATACTCTGTTGAAGATCGGGAATCAGAATACGATCCGGGAAAAGGTTATTATTAACCGGGGAACAGCACAATCCGACAGTACGATTATCGGGGACGGTAATTTTTTGCTGGAGGGAGTGCATCTGGCTCATGATACGCATGTCGGCAATAATTGTGTATTCGGTAACGGTGCCAAAACAGCCGGAAATTGTATTGTAGACGATAGGGCCATTCTGGGCAGTGGGGTTATTCTGAAGCACGCCTGCCGTGTCGGCCGTTGGGCGCTGGTAAGAGACGGATGCCGTTCCAGTAAAGATATTCCTCCTTATATTGTGGCCGATCATAATCCGATAACGTATTATGGTATCAATGCTGTGATTTTGGCCAAGGAAGGGCACTTTCCGGAAGAGCTTATCGATAATATAGCAAAGGCTTACCGGCAGATATACCAATGTGGAACCAGTCTGGAGAATGCCATAAGGAGAATACGGGAATTGATACCTATTACTTCGGAATTGGAGTATATGCTTTCTTTTATAGAGCATTCCGGGAAAGGAATCATAGGTGTAAATATCTGATTTTTCGTATTCCGGGAATAATAAAGCCGTATCGGAAATAAACGATTTGATTTCCGGTACGGCTTATTTTTGTATTTCACCGCTATTTAATGCGGGTAGTTGAGTGTGAACGTTTTTGGTTGATCAGGATAAAACCACTGATGATCAATGCGAGTGCAATCGGATCGTGCCATGAGAATTTTTGCAGTCCCATTAAAATGGTAACGATAGCTCCCGTGACCGGTAGTAGATAGATGTAAGCGCTTTCTACAAACGGAGTAATATAGTTTAAGGCTTTTACCGATAAAAAATAAGCTACCATTGTGGTTATAACAAGGACGAAACAGAGTTCAAACCAGATTAGCCCGGAAGCTTCTCCGGAGAATATATGGGCATGGGCCAACTGACGATAGCCGAATGGAAGAGCAACGATAAAAGCAGACAGGCTCATCCATTTCATGACGGTGAAGGCATTGAATTTTTGGGTGTAAGGTTTTATAAGTATTAAAAAGAAAGAGTTGCAGATAGTTGCAGCCAATACCAGGGCGTCGCCTGTGAAAGAGTCTTTTACGTTTCCGCTGTGAGGCATAAGGGAGACGTACAGGGTGCCTGCAATCCCCAGCAGTATACCGATTGCCTTGTAACGGGTAAAATGGGCACCCAGAAAAACAACGGCTAAAGCCAGTACGATAATCGGTTGAGAAGTCCGGATGACGAAAGCATCTACAGGGCCTGTCAGTGCCAGACCTGTGATGTATAGCAATAAGTATCCCCCCAAACCTAAAATACCTCCCAGCAGCATCATACCGATATCTTTTCGTTTGGGTTTGTTGCCGGATTTTTCTTTTATAAAAAAACCGATGATCCAGAAACCGATCAAACTGACTGTGCAACGGGCTAAAACTAATCCTTGTGCTTCTATCCAGTCCGGCATGAGGACTTTCATAAAGTTGGTATTGAAGCTATAAATTAAAATTGTGGTCAACACCATTAAGTTTCCGGTCAATGCTCCTGATTTCATATTTTGTTTTTATGTGGAATAATACGTTAATTCTTTATATAGGGTTCCGCATATAATTTAAATTGCAACTAATTAGAAGGATAATGGGGGAACACAAAAGCAGGCGAGTCGCTTTCGTTTGTTTTAACTCGTTTGTTATTAGCAATAAAGTTGTTGTCAGACGAAATATTACCTATCTTTGCCGCATGTTAAACAATCTATTTCAATCGGATTTGGTGAGTTAAACAATCTGTATTTCCTGTACAGATTGTCTTTCGGTTTATTTTCGGGTAATTCTACCCGAGGATAGTTTCTGTTTATTATAAATTAGGTTTTTAATCCGCGTACAATGATGAAAGCATCGTTATGCTTTCCGTGTATGCAAAATATACGAAGACAATGGATAATGAGAATATCACAAACATTCACGAATTTGATTTTAATTTTATTTGTGACTTTTTTTTAAATACGGAGCGGCAGGGACCGGGTAGCCCCGAAGTAACCCTTAAAGCGTTGAGTTTTATAGATAACCTTACCGATAACTCCCATATCGCTGACATCGGTTGTGGAACGGGCGGTCAGACGATGGTATTGGCACAGCATGCACCGGGACATATTACAGGTATCGATTTTTTTCCGGGATTCATTGACCGGTTCAACCGTAACGCCGGGAAACTGAATCTTCAGGACAGAGTGAAAGGTGTTGTTGGTTCGATGGACAATCTGCCTTTCCGGGAGGAAGAATTAGACTTGATCTGGTCGGAAGGCGCTATTTATAATATCGGTTTTGAAAGGGGCCTGAACGAGTGGCGTAAATATCTGAAAACAGGAGGATATATTGCTGTTTCCGAGATCTCGTGGTTTACCGAACAACGTCCGGCAGAAATTCATAATTTCTGGATGGAACTTTATCCGGAGGTAGATACGATTCCCAATAAAGTGGCCCGGATACAGAAAGCGGGGTATATTCCCGTTGCTACCTTCATTCTGCCTGAAATTTGCTGGACTGAACATTATTATGCTCCGCTGGCTACGGTCCGGGAAAAGTTTCTGGTTGAATATGCAGGAAATAAAAATGCCGAAGAGTTTGTTGCGTCTTCGGATCATGAAGAGGAATTATACCACAGATACAAAGAATTCTACGGTTATGTATTTTATATCGCAAAAAAGATAGTGTAATGATTTGATGGCAGATTTATTTTATCTAAAATCGCAGATATACGATTGGAATATGCAGTTTGCCATACTTTCGTCGTTGGATTTGTAGAATTAATCTAGCTTATAAAAAGTTAAAGAGTGTTGACCTGGCCGCTGGTTTTATGTGTGTTAGGCGTATTTTCTTTATCTTTGTCCTTTGTTCTTATTTCAATTAAAGCAATTGAACGTGATTTAAAAAAAAATGAAGTTTAGCAGTCTATTCATATTTGTACTTTTCGCTGTAGCTTTCGTATCCGCTTCTTGTTCATCTCAGCGAATAACTGCTTGGCAACCTTCTCCGGTTAATCCTGAAATCAAGCCTTTTTCTACAGAAGAATTGGTCGTTGTACCTCAAGTTGTGATGGCTGATTACATATCTCAACCGGTAGAGTTTATTTCGATGGCGGTAAATATTTCGGCGGATTTTACTTTGGAAGAGAAATATCTGGTACGGGCTAAGACGGATAAGTTGTTTTATAAACGCGATGAATTATTTATCGATTTTGGACAAATTGCCGAGAACTCTTTTGTCTTTCCTTTGCCTGATGCGCGGGTTTTGTCTCCTTATGGAAAGCGGCACGGCAGAAATCATACGGGGTATGATTTGAAGACTTTTGCCAACGATACGATACGGGCGGCTTTTGATGGGATAGTCCGTATAGCGGGTAAGAGCCGTGGTTATGGAAATGTGGTGGTCATCCGACATTACAATGGGCTTGAGACCGTATACGGTCATAATTCCAGATTTTTGGTAAAAGCAGGGGATAGAGTAACCGCCGGTACTCCTATTTCTTTAGAAGGGCGGACCGGTCGTGCAACGACAGAGCATCTGCATTTCGAAACGCGGATAAACGGTCAACCTTTTGATCCGAGCCTAATTATTGATTTTACCACCCAAAAACTATATAATAAAAGTTTGGTATTTACTCCCGATAACAAGGGAAAAATCCGGATCGATCAGGTATAAATATAGCAAGTATGGAGAAACCGCCTGTTTTTTCAGGCGGTTTTGTTTTGTCTTTTTATGATAGATGATTCCGAAACGACCGAACTTGAATTCTGTTTAAAATGTGCTACCTTTGTTGCGTTTTATTTGAGATAGACAATGGAATGGTTAAGAGGACTTTTTGTTGAGCATTCGGTTATTCAGGCAGTTGTCGTGCTTTCTTTGATAACGGCTGTGGGCTTGGTTTTGGGGAAAGTGAAGATTCTGGGAATTTCATTGGGAGTTACTTTCGTTTTTTTCGTCGGAATATTGGGCGGACATTTCGGGCTTGCTATAGACCCGCAAATGTTGAATTATGCGGAAAGTTTCGGTTTGATTATTTTTGTCTATGCTTTAGGTTTACAGGTGGGGCCCGGTTTTTTCGGTTCTTTTCGTAAGGGAGGCATGACATTGAATATGCTGGCATTGGCTGTTGTTTTTCTGGGTACATTGATGACGATTGTTTTTCATTTTGTGTGCGGGGTATCTTTGGCGGATATGACCGGTATATTGAGTGGAGCAGTTACAAATACGCCGGCATTGGGTGCTGCGCAGCAAACTTTGAAGCAATTGTATATGGAGGATACGGATCCGGCTTTAGGTTGTGCTGTCGCTTATCCTTTGGGGGTTATCGGAGTCATTTTGGCTATCGTGGTGGTCCGGAAATTGTTTCCTTGCCGGAGTATGAATGCAGGTGAAAATGAGAACAAGGCGCATGCGCCTTTTATTGTCGGTTTTCAGGTATGTAATCCGGGTATTTTCGGAAAAACAGTTAAAGAGACTGCACTTTTGGCTTATCATAAATTTGTTATTTCCAGGTTGTGGCGTGATGGGAAGGTAACGATACCGACCTCCGATACCGTATTGCGGGAAGGAGACCGTTTGCTGGTTATTACTTCGGAGGCAGATGTCAATAAGCTGACCATGTTGTTCGGCGAGCAGGAACATGCCGATTGGAATAAGGACGATATCGACTGGAATGCAATTGATAGCCAACTGATATCTCAACGTATTTTGGTCACCCGCTCTGAAATCAACGGAAAAAGATTGGGATCGCTTCGGTTACGGAATCATTTCGGAATAAATATTACCCGTATATACCGGGCAGGAGTCGAATTGCTGGCGACTCCGGAACTGGTGTTGCAATTGGGGGATAAATTGACGGTTGTCGGAGAAGCGAATGCTATTTTAAATGTAGAGAAGGTGCTTGGCAATAAGGTACTTAGCCTGAAAGAGCCGAATTTGGTTGCTGTGTTTATCGGTATTGTTTTAGGATTGTTTTTGGGTACCGTACCTTTTATCATACCGGGAATCAGTTACCCTGTAAAATTGGGAATAGCCGGCGGTCCTATTATTGTCGGGATACTGATGGGTGCGTTCGGTCCCCGTTTGCACATGATTACTTATACTACCAGAAGTGCAAATTTAATGTTGCGGGGATTGGGCTTGTCGATGTATCTGGCTTGTCTGGGGCTGGATGCCGGTACTCATTTCTTTGAAACGGTTTTCCGGGCAGAGGGGCTTCTGTGGCTGGGTCTCGGGTTTGCTATTACTTTTGTGCCTGTTGTGGTCGTGGCGGCTCTGGCTTTAAAATTTATGAAAATTGATTTCGGTTCTGTTGCCGGAATGTTATGTGGCAGCATGTCTAATCCGATGGCTTTGAATTATGCGAATGCTGTAACTCCCGGAGATAATCCATCTGTGGCTTATGCAACGGTATATCCTTTAATTATGTTTATCCGTGTCATTATAGCTCAATTGATTTTGATGTTATTTCTTTAGTTTACTCATATTCTGTATTTGATCTTTTGCATTTTCGGAAAAAAAAATCATCTTTGTATTTAATCAATAGGTGTACAGTTGAGGAAGATTGTCCGAAATATAAATGATGAAGAATTACTGGCAGCTTACCGGGAGAGCGGTAAGCCGGAGCAATTTGCCATACTTTATGAGCGGTATATGCCCTTGGTGTACGGTGTAGCCTTGAAATATCTTAAAAATAGTGCGGATGCACAGGATGTTGTCATGCAGATTTTTGAAGAGCTGTTGGAAAAGGTTTTACACAGTGAGATCCGTTTTTTTAAAGCCTGGCTATACACTTGTGTCCGGAATTGTTGCTTACAGGAACTTCGTCGGCGTGCGCGGGATTTGTCTGTGAATTTAGATGAAAATTTTATGGAATTCTGCGATGAATTTAATCTGGATGATATAAAGGCACAGGATCATAATGAAAAAGTTTTACGAAAATGTATAGAAGTCCTGCCTGAAAAACAGCGGATCAGTATTTATCGCTTTTTTATGGAGGATCGTTCTTACAAAGAAATAGAAGAGGCGACCGGTTTTTCGTTGAAGTTGGTGAAGAGTTTGATTCAGAATGGGAAACGTAACCTGAAATTGTGCCTGGAAAAGAAAGGTATCGTATAATTCTTTCGTTTACAGGCGTTCATGTTAATAAAATCTGAGGCAAAAATAGTATAATTGTTAATCAATGGAGTTTACGGATAGATTGATGGAATATCTTCGGGGGGACCGGAGGGGGAAAAAAGCCAACCGCCTGGAACGGGAGGCTTTGTCTGATCCGTTTATGTTTGAAGCCTTGGAAGGATTGACCGCCGTCGACGATTCGGCAAAGGGGTTGGATAATTTGACTGTACGTTTGCATAAACGTGTGAACGGAGGTTGGCATATGGCTTGGAAAGCATGGGCTATTGCCGCTGCTGTATGTGTAATAGGAGGTATGATTTGGTGGGTTATACCGCATCAGGAGATACAACCTCAATTGGCCCGTTCTGTAGCTTTCATGCATGAAGAAGAGAGCCGGGACAGTACCCATGCGGCAGTAGTAAGTTATAACGCACTGGAAAGTAGAAGCGTGGCAGATCGTGCCGAAGCATTAACAGATTCTTCCGAAACGGAAGCGGAGAAAGAGACGATGACTTTAGTGCCGGCTCTGAAAAAAGCAAAGGTCCTTGCCGATACTTCTGAAGATAGTGATATGCTTGTAAAGATAGAGAATAGTGTTGAGGGCGGACCGATGCCGGTGGGAGGGATTGAAGTTCTTAACCGTTTTGTGCGGAACTCTTTGGTCTATCCGGAGGATGCACTGAAGGCTGGTTTGCAAGGTGATATCCGTCTTTCGTTTATTGTTAATCAGAACGGCCGGCCTTCCCGGATCCGGGTAATAGAATGGATTACCCATTCCTGCAACAGAGAAGCGATTCGTTTATTGGACGAAGGTCCCGTATGGACGTATACGGGCTCTGAGGAATTGACCTACGTTACGATTTCTTTCCGTTTACCTGAAAAGGAAAAAACGAACTAATATGAAGTGATTTTAAATTGTAGATTTTGGATTACAAAAATCTGATAACGAATTTGTATACCATCAATCTACAATCTACAATTTATAATCTAAGTTTAGTGGAATCTGCAACAGGTAAATGTCCTGTTTTTGAGTATTGGATAAAAAACTTTATTTTTGTGACCTCATTCGGAAAAACGGAAAGTCCTGTTTTTCCCGTGTGCTTGATAAACCACGTAAAAAACAAGAAAATGCAAAAGACAGTAACGGTTCCTTTTATGTTTTTGGGGGTACTTTTCAACGTTTGTTTGATTGCCTCTAATTTGTTGGAGACTAAAGTAGTGCAGATTGGCGGTATTACAGCTACAGCAGGTCTCATTGTTTTTCCCATATCTTATATTATTAATGATTGTATTGCTGAAGTATGGGGCTTTAAAAAAGCCCGTTTGATTATTTGGTGCGGGTTTGCGATGAATTTTATGGTCGTCGGGTTTGCTCAGCTGGCTGTGGCTTTACCGGCTGCACCATTCTGGGAGGGTGAATCCGGATTCAATTTTGTTTTTGGGATGACACCTCGTATTGTGGTGGCCAGCCTTTGCGCTTTTTTAGCCGGTTCGTTTTTGAATGCTTATGTGATGAGCCGGATGAAGATTGCTTCAGGGGGACGCCATTTTTCTCTCCGGGCTGTTGTCTCTACTTTATTCGGGGAGAGTGCGGACTCTTTGATTTTTTTCCCCATAGCTTTCGGAGGACTCATTCCATTCCGGGAATTGATGATTATGATTGTGACTCAGGCGGTTCTTAAATCGCTTTATGAGGTTTTGGTATTACCGATAACGATACGGGTGGTCCGTTATATCAAAAAGGTAGAAAAAACCGATGTGTATGATTATGATATTTCATATAATATATTGAAAGTTAAAGATTTATGGTAAACAAAGAATACGCTCATATTTTATTGGATTTAGACGGTACGATTATTGATTCGGGGGTCGGAGTGACAAAATCCGTACAATATGCATTGGCCTGTTGCGGCATTAAAGAGACGGACCGGGCCCGTTTGAATCGGTTTGTAGGTCCGCCGTTAAAAGATTCTTTTATGGATTTTTATGGGCTTACCGAAGAGCAGGCAGAGGTGGCCATTGAAAAATACAGGGAGAGATATGTCGCAAAAGGAATCAATGAAAATCGGGTTTATAACGGGATTCCTGAAGTACTGAAAGCATGGCATGAGGCTGGAAAGAAATTATATCTTTGTACTTCTAAGCCCGAAATTTTTGCTGAAAAAATTTTAGAAGACCTCGGTTTGACTCGTTATTTTGATTTTATAGGCGGGGCCAGTTTGGATGGGGTGCGTAACCGGAAGGAAGAGGTTATGACTTATGTTTTGAATCGGGCCGGCATAACAGACCGGAGGAGTTGTGTTATGATCGGTGACCGGAAGTTTGATATTTTAGCGGCCGGGGAAATGGGTATAGATTCGGTAGGAGTTTTATACGGTTACGGTTGCCGGGAGGAATTTGAAACAGCAGGGGCTACTTTTATCGTAGAAACAGCAGCGGAATTAACGGAACGAATTTGAATCGATGACAATGAAGCTTACATATCGGATTATCGGAGGAATAACCTGTATTCTATTACTTATTATAAATAGCGGACAAAAAAGTGCGGCTCAACAAATGTCGCCTGTTATGAATTGGGAAGATGCAAATATGTTGGCTGTCAGAGAGAATAAATTGGTGTTGGTTGCGGCCGGAGTACAGCCCGACAAAAAATTATTTTCCAATCCGGACATAAAGCATTTTCTGGGACGGACTTCGGTTGCTATATATATGGATATGCAGAGTGAAGCCGGTAAACGTTTTGAACCGAAATTATTACTGACCCCTTTTCCTGTCTATGCTTTTTTTATGCCGTTCGGGGATTTGCTGATAACAGCCGATGCCCGGGAAGTTGCGCGTAATCCGCAAGTATTGGCCGATGCCGCTAAACAGGCCCAGGAAATAGCCCGGATCAAACAAAATAACAGTCGTTCCATACAATTTGTGAAATCTCTTTCAGATGAACAATTCCGGGCTGCTCAGGAAGAGAGTAAGACGATTTTTATGTATTTCCGCCGTTCCGATTGCCGGAAATGCCTGTGGATGGAGAAAAACGTATTTAATCTGGATAAGGTTGCCGATTTCTATAACCGGTATTTTATTCCCTGTGAGATCGATGATACAACGGGGGGCTGGGCAGAACAGTATGGGATAAAGAATTTTCCGGCTTATCTGTTTGTCAATCCGGAAAAAAAAGTGATTTATAAGACAGAAGGGGAGTGGTCTGCCGACCGTTTTCTTGAGGAAGGAGAAAAAGCGTTGGAAAAAGCAAAAGGGATTACTTTTATAAATATTCCCTGGCCGGAAGTATTGGAAAAAGCCCGTTTGGAAGGGAAGTTGATTTTTGTCGACGTATACGGTCAGTTGGGGAAAGAAAGGCGTGCATTGGGAAATACCGTGTACCGGGACCCCGGAGTTGCTGACTTTTTTAACCGCCATTTTGTAAATGTGGATTATGATCTGACTAAAACAGATGAAAAATCTTTCTCCTCCGATTTTTCTTTTGCAATGTATTTTTTGGATAATGCCGGAAATATGCTTCATCAGGTGGTGGAATTGCCGGATACGACGGGCTTGGTAGAGGAAGCCCGGCGAGCTATGGAAGGCAGGGGATTAACGGCTGTAGCTGCCAAATACCGGGATGGATATCGTGATAAGGAGTTTATAGAAACATATATTCAGTTATTGGCACGGGCCGGGAAGCCGGATGAGGCTGCACGTATCACAAAAGATTATCTGGAAGAATTTTCGTGGGAGAAATTAAAGGAAATGAAGTATTGGAAACTGTTCCGGGCTCATTTTAAAGCTGCCGACTCCGGTTTGTTTGCTGATTTTTATATCCACCGGACGGAGTTTTATCCGTTATTCGGTGAAAAAGAGGTTGATGATAAAGTTCGTGAAGTCTGGGAAGCCGGGGCGGAGAGCTATATCCGGGAGCAAGAGGGAAAATTTGTATTCGATGAAAAGGGTTTTAAAGAATACGGAAAGCGATTGAAAAAGGAAAAAGTGGAGAACCGGAATTATATTTTGCGCAAAGCCCGGATGAATGCGGCGGAAAAAGTGGGAGATTGGCGGGTGTTTTCCGAACTGGCGGAAGAAAGATGGAATGAAGAACGGATACCGGAGACCGAGTTATATGCCTGGGGGGTAAAGATCAATGAGCATTGTCAGGATAAATCCATTCGGTATAAAGCAGCCCGTTGGTTTGCCATTGCCGCTTACCAGATCGAAGAAAAAGAAAAACGGGAAGGCAAAATCAGAATTTCTTCCTATAAAGGTTTTTTTGAGAAGCTTGTAAATGATTTGTTGAAAGAATAGGATGGACTTGTGATTTACTGTTGTCTGTTCAATATCCGGATATATCTTGAGATTTAAATAAAAAAGCTGCCTTCGTTTGAAGACAGCTTTAAGGGTCTGTTTACTGAAACTTTTATTTGATTACATTCAGTTTTTTACCGATTTTAATGAAAGCTGCGATAGCACGATCCAATTGTTCGCGGGTATGAGCAGCAGATAGTTGGATACGGATACGAGCCTGGCCTTTCGGTACTACCGGATAATAGAAACCGGTTACGTAGATGTGTTCCTTTTGTAATTCGGCAGCAAATTCCTGAGACAATACGGCGTCGTATAACATCAGGGCACAGATGGCTGATTCTGACGGTTTCAGGTCGAAGCCGGCTTCCGTTAATTTGGCACGGAAGTATTCTGCATTTGACATCACACGGTCTCTCAATTCCGTGCTGGCACTCAACATATCGAAAACAGCGATAGAAGCTCCGCAGATAGCCGGAGACAATGAGTTGGAGAACAGATAAGGTCTGGAACGTTGACGTAACATTTCAATGACTTCTTTTTTACCTGTCGTATAGCCACCCATAGCGCCGCCTAATGCTTTACCGAGTGTTCCGGTCAGGATGTCTATACGGTCCATTACATTGTGATATTCTCCGGTTCCCCGTCCGGTTTTGCCGATAAATCCGGAAGCATGGCTGTCGTCAACCATAACCAGAGCATCGTATTTTTCTGCCAGGTCACAGATTTCATTTAGTTTGGCAATATCTCCATCCATAGAAAATACACCGTCAGTAACAATGATCCGGAAACGTTGTGCCTGGGCTAATTTCAATTGTTCTTCCAAATCTTCCATATTGGCATGTTTGTAACGGTAGCGAACCGCTTTACACAAACGTACGCCGTCGATGATGGAAGCGTGATTCAGTTCATCGGAAATAATTGCATCTTCCTGACCGAACAATGGTTCGAATACACCGCCGTTTGCATCGAAACAGGCTGCGTACAAGATCGTATCTTCTGTGTGGAAGAATTTAGATATTTTGGCTTCAAGTTCTTTGTGGATGTCCTGCGTACCGCAAATGAAACGTACTGATGACATTCCATAACCACGGCTGTCTAAGCCCTTTTTGGCTCCTTCAATTACTCGTGGATCGGAAGAGAGGCCCAGGTAATTGTTTGCACAAAAGTTCAATACAGTTTCACCTGTGGTTAATTTGATCTCAGCCCCTTGTGGTGTTGCGATCAGTCTTTCGGTTTTATACAAACCTGCATCCTTGATGGACTGGATTTCAGCCTTCAGGAAATCTTGAAATTTTCCGTACATATCAGTAAAATTTATGTTTTATTGAGACACAAAATTAAATAATTTTTAATCAAAATGTCATCCTTTGTTTAAAAATTGAAACGTTACAAACGTTATTATTTTTTAGTCCTGAAATATACTGAAAATACTTCGGAATCCCATCTATTTTTCCGTTTTTCGGCTTTGTATATATATTAAAAAAAAATATCTTTGACTATCTTAAAATTTTATAGCGGAATTTAATTTGTGTATTATGGTTTCAGCGATTTTATTCAGACCGGTAAGCCTGGGCTTATCCAATGCACGTACCTATTTGTTCGGTGCTGCTTTTATTCTCGGTAATTTACTTTTACCTCAGTTGTGTCATTT
Organism: Culturomica massiliensis; assembly: GCF_900091655.1. NCBI lineage: Bacteria > Pseudomonadati > Bacteroidota > Bacteroidia > Bacteroidales > Odoribacteraceae > Culturomica > Culturomica massiliensis. Next base: position 2,273,570 of record NZ_LT594621.1, on the reverse strand, counting down.
TATTCCGGAGGGCGGAAAAATGTTGTTGCCGATTTATTTTTTTACATTGATCGGAGCTTATAAGTTCGGTATCCGGGTCGGATTATTGACGGCTATCTGCTCACCTCTGTTAAATTGTCTGTTATTCGGAATGCCTCCTGTTGCCGTCTTGCCCGTCTTGTTGATTAAATCCTCTTTATTGGCGATTGCAGCGGCGGCTGTTGCCGGTTATACCCATAAATTATCCCTTTTACACGTTGCGTTTGTGGTATTGGCTTATCAGTTAGCGGGGGGAGTTGCAGAATGGGGCTTGGCTGGGAATGTACAAGCTGCTATTCAGGATTTTACATTAGGTTTGCCGGGTATTTTGGTGCAGATAGCCGGAGGTTGGTTGGTCCTTAAACTTTTAGCAAAATATGAGTTCTAAAAGTTTTGCAGAAGTATTGGAGAAGATCCGTACCCTGGAGTTTAAAGAAGAGTTTGACATGATTGTGGCCATTGCCAATGGCGGTATTATTCCGGCGGCTTTGTTGAATCAGCGCTTGAATATCGATATACAGTTGCTGAAGCTGAATTTACGGGATGCCAGTCAAAGGCCGTTGTACGATAGCCCCCGTTTACTGGAAGAAATAAAGTTTGACGTAAGGGGGAAAAAAATATTGCTGGTAGAAGACCGGGTAAAGACGGGAATGACGTTGAACTATGCCAGGCAATTGCTGGCAGGGGCGGCTTTGGTGAAAACTTTTGCGGTAAACGGAAAAGCGGATTACTGTCTGTACGATGAAGCGTGTTTTCGTTTCCCCTGGATACTGTAGAATGCATTTTTAGACTTACGATGTTGATAGGATAAGTTGGGATAAAAATTATATGCGGGGCCGGACTCATTGTGTGATTTTTGATTTGCAGTTTTAGGCGGGGCCGGCTTTGTGTACAATTTGCAGTCTGGAATTTACAGTTTCAAATCAGGATCACGGGGTTTATAAAAAATTAATTTTTGATTCTTAATAGTATTATAATATGGATAGGCGAGAATTTTTGAAGGCTTTGGCTGTTGCCGGAGCTGCTGCGACGATAAAGATGAGCGGGCCTATGGAAGTATTGGCTCAAACGGTTCAAAACAGTATGACTGGTAGTAATTATGATTTAGTGGCGGTAATGGGGGGTGAACCGGTGGATATGTTCCGGAAAGCCATTTCCGAAATAGGTGGAATGGGACGGTTTGTGAAGGCGGGGCAGAAAGTTGTCGTAAAACCGAATATCGGTTGGGATAAGACTCCCGAGTTAGCCGGGAATACCAATCCGGATCTGGTTGCCGAGATTATCCGGCAATGCTTTACTGCGGGAGCCAAAGAAGTGGTTGTATTCGATCATACCTGTGACGATTGGCGTAAATGTTATAAGAATAGCGGTATAGAAGATGCGGCTACGGCTGCCGGTGCCAAGGTGGTTCCGGCCCACGAGGAAAGCTATTACCGGGAAATCGATTTACCCAGGGCTAAAAGCCTGAAAAAAGCGATGGTTCACAAAGCCCTTTTGGATAGTGATGTGTGGATTAATGTACCTATTTTGAAGAATCACGGTGGGGCCAAAATGACAATAGCCATGAAAAACCACATGGGTATCGTATGGGATCGGGGATATTTCCACAAAAATGACTTGCAACAATGTATTGCAGATATCTGTACGATGGATAAACCGGCGGTTTTGAATGTCGTAGATGCTTACCGGGTGATGAAGACCAACGGTCCCCGTGGTAAGTCAGCTGCCGATGTGGTGACACCCAAGGGGTTGTTTCTTTCTACCGATATTGTAGCGGTAGATACGGCTGCGACCAAATTTTTCAATCAGATCGAATCCATGCCGCTGGATGTTGTGGGGCATTTGTCGAAAGGTGAAGAATTAGAGGTCGGGACAATGGCCATCGATAAGCTGAAAGTGAAGAGAATAAAAATGTAGGATTGAAATTGTAGATTTACGATTTTAGATTGATCGTGTGAGGCTGATCCCGGATGGATATACGATCGGAATTCGGGATTGTTCGTTACCGGTTATTTTAGTATGGAATCCGGAATTTATAATTTAAAATCACTTTTTCGGATTTTGTAAGCATTTGATTGTTTGAGGTATGTTGCGAAAATTACGAATTGTTGTATCGTTGGTATTTTTTGTTCTGCTTACGTTTTGTTTTTTAGATTTTGCAGGCATTAGCGGGACAGAATCATTTCTACCCCGGATTCAGATCGTACCGGCCGTTCTTTCTTTGAGTGCCGGTATCCTGATTGTTTGGATCATATTGACTTTGTTATTGGGACGGGTTTATTGTTCTTCGGTATGTCCGATGGGGATATTTCAGGATGTTATCGCCTGGTTATCCAGGCGGCAGAACAAAAGAAGAAAGTACGGCTATCGTCCGGCAAGAACAATTTTGCGTTGGTCGGTTGTAGGGATCGTTATTCTTGCTTTTTTAGTCGGTTTCACGTTCTTATTGAGTCTGACAGATCCGTACAGTGCTTACGGGAGGATGATTACAAATGTATTCAAACCTTTATATGTAGCTGGAAATAACGGATTGGCCTGGGTATTTACAAAATTCGGTAATTATACCTTCTATTATATCAACGTAACGATCTTAAGCTTGTTTGCTTTTATCGTAGGATTGGTAACTTTCGGCGTTGTCGGTATTTTGTCCTGGCGGTATGGCCGTATGTACTGCAATACCTTTTGTCCGGTGGGCACATTGCTCGGCTTTTTATCGAGGTATTCTTTATTTAAAGTGCATATAGATACGTCGAAATGTAACGGTTGCGGTTTGTGTGCTTTAAAATGTAAAGGTTCATGTATCGATAGCAAGGAACATTCGGTAGATTACAGTCGTTGTGTGGCTTGTTTCGATTGTCTGGAGAATTGCAGACAACAGGCGGTTTCCTTTACTGTAGGGAAAAAGAAAGCCGGCCGGCCGCAATCTGTAACAGACGAATCGAAACGACGTTTTCTGGCAACGACGGTCGCGACAGCCTTGGTCATACCGCAGGTAAAGGCCCGGGAGCATTTGGAAAATTTACAGCCTGCCCAAGCCTATAAGCGTGAATATCCCCTCTCACCTCCGGGGGCTGTCAGTGTGGAACATCTGTTGAAGCATTGTACGGCTTGTCATTTATGTGTTACCAAATGCCCTTCACACGTGTTGAAGCCGGCTTTTAAAGAGTATGGCTGGGGAGGGATGATGCAACCTATGATGTATTTTGAAGACGGTTTTTGTAATTTTGATTGTACCGTTTGTTCGGAGGTTTGTCCTAACGGAGCGATTTTACCTTTAACTGTCGAACAAAAACATGTGACCCAGGTAGGAAGAGTTATTTTTCTGATACAGAATTGTATTGTCAATACGGATAAAACGAGCTGCGGAGCTTGTTCGGAGCATTGTCCGACTCAGGCCGTAACAATGGTACCTTTTGAAGACGGTTTGACCATTCCGCATGTAAATCCGGATATTTGTGTCGGATGCGGAGGGTGTGAATACGTCTGTCCGGTACGGCCGTTCCGGGCGATTCATGTCGAAGGAAACCCGGTACATCTGGAAGCGAAGCCATTTAAAGAGTCCGAGCAGAAAGAGGTCGAACTGGATGATTTCGGCTTTTGAAAAGGTGATAGATATGAAGAGAGGAAGAAGTTCCCGGTAAAAAGGGTTCTTCTTCCTCATTATAGAAAGGGTTAGTTTAGGAATGAATGCTCAGTTCTTCCAGCAGATGGGAAGCCCCGGCATATTTGTCGATGATCCAGAGTATAAACCGGATATCTACACATACACATTTGTTGTAATTCGGATGGAAATAAAAGGCTCCTGCCATGGATTCCCAGTTTCCGTCGTATGCCAGACCGATAAGTTCTCCCTGGGCGTTCATTACCGGACTGCCGGAATTACCTCCGGTGATGTCCAGATTACAGAGAAAGCCTGTGTGTAAACGTCCGTCTTTATCGGCATAATTTCCCCAGTTTCCTTGTTGGATAGCGCTCAGACAACTCGGGAGCAGGTCGAATTCGGAATCTCCTTTTTTGTATTTTTCCGTATATCCGACGATGGTGGAGCAATAGTCGTCGTAAATCCCGTCCCGGGGGGAGAAACCTCCGATTTGACCGTAAGTGATCCGCATGGTCGAATTGGCGTCCGGATAGTATGGAATACCCTGTTCCGTCCGCATTTCGATAAAAGCCTTGGTGTAAAGGGTGCGGTAAGTCGACAGTTCCTGTGCGTTTTTCTCAAGGGCTTTTCTCCATTCGAAATCTCTCTCCAAAGTCGTATTCAGAATTTGGTAAATCGGGTCCTTGAAGATCGCCTCCTTGGTTACCCGGCGGGATAAGAATGTTTCGAGCCGATGCGGATCGGTCAGAACTGAACGGGCGTATATGTAATCGGTCAGTTTCGAGTAGTCTTTTTTGAATTTGCTGATAAGACCGGATACTTCGGCCGGTATTTTTTCCGGAGAAACATTTTCTGCATAGAGGCGGAGCATGGAAGCAAAAACCTGCCGGTCCGTTTTGCTGTCGAATGTTCGGAAAAATTCTTTTCCGTCTTTTTTCAATCCGATGATTTCCGGATCGTCAGCAGGTAGTTGTTGTTTTTTTGCAATTTCCATGCCTTTAGCCGTCCCGTAGAAACGGAAAAAGAGGTTGCGTACATACGGGCCATTCAGTAGGGTTTCGGTATAATAAGCTGTCGGTGCGACCTCCGGAATTCTTTCTGTGTAGATTTTTGCTAACTCGTCGAGTATATTTCCGTATTTTTCACGAAGTTCAGGCCTGCTATTGATCCAGGTTAAAAGTTTGGCTTCTTCCTGGCGTTGGCGGTCGATCACCCGGTAGCGCTGAAGGTATTCATTTTCTCCGATGGCATATTTCCAGTAATTGCTACAGGAGAAATATTCGGAAGCATAGCCTAATTGCATCCGGGAGTCGGCATCCATAGCTTTGCGCAGTATGTCCAGTTTGGCCTGCCGTGCCTGTATTACGGCGGGATTTTTCAGTTCCATTTTTTCTTTGATTCCCCAGGAAGGGGTGTAGCGGGTTGTAGAGCCTGGGTAGCCCAGGATCATCGCATAGTCGCCCGGTTGTATGCCTGCAATAGATAGTGTGAGGACTTTGCGGGGTTTTAGCGGAATATTGGCTATGTCGTATTTTGCCGGTTCTCCGTCGGGAGACGTATATACACGGTAAAGGGAAAAATCACCTTTGTGTTGTGGCCAGGTCCAGTTGTCGGTATCTCCTCCGAATGTCCCGAAACAGGAGGGAGGCGCGGCTACCAGGCGTATGTCTTTGTATATTTTGTAATAAAAGAGAAAATAGTTTTCTCCCCGTGCCATACAAACACAACTGGTTTCATATCCTTTTTTAGCGTATTTCTTTTCCAGCTGAAAATTAATTTTCCGGGACGTTAACGGGCGGTAACCTTTTTCCCAGGCCGGATTCTCCATCTTATCCAATTCTGCTTTGTACTCGTCCGTTATGTCGATGATCCGGTCGAGAAACATGACGGTTTTGCCCGGTACCGGTATTTCTTCCCGGTAGTTTTGGGCCCAGAATCCGTTTTTCAGGTAGTCGTGTTCCAGACTACTCAATTGTTGGATATCGTTATAAGCACAATGGTGATTGGTTATCAGCAGGCCGTTATGTGAAATGATGCTACCGGTACAACTCCCGTTGTCAAGGGCAACGATGGCATCTTTTAAGGAGGGGGCCGTTTCACTGTAAATGTCCTGGGCTGTCAGTTGCAGTCCTTGGGTCTTCATAACTTCGTAGTTGGTCCGGGCCATCAGGTTGACCAGCCACATGCCCTCATCCGCCCGTCCTGTCTGGAACAGGACGAGCAGGAGGAAGGACAATACGGATTTTATTCGGATAGTCATATCTTTATTTTATTTCTGCAGATTGAGAATCCGGGGACAGGGTTGTACCCGGCTGTTCAAAATTATAAGGAGCATTGATATCCTCTGTTGTCCCGTCGGAGTAATGGATTGTCCATTGCGGTTCCTGCAATATGTTCCATATATCTTCTTCCGTCGCAGCTTCTTTGGCATAGGTGATCCGGATGACCGGTACATCTATTTTCAATGCTGTTTCGAATCCGATAATTCCCGGTTTTACAGAGATGAAATTGGCAAAATAAGGGAGCATATTCTGATACATCGGTAAATCCAGTTGCGGGAACTCTATTTCATATACGGCTGTTTCTTTTCCTTTGTAAGTTTCGTCGGCTTGTTTAAATGTCGTTCCGGATTTTGGAAACATTTCCTGTAAAAATTCCAGTCGTCCGATGGTATCCACTTTTTCAGAAAGAGATATCAACCGGTAATCACATTTGATTTTCTGAACGGTTCCTCCGTGTTGCGGCATGTCGTATTCCGGGGTTTCCACAATTGATTTTAGTTCCTTTTTGTCAATTTGTTTATTGATATCCATATACAATTTGATACGAACAGGACAGTCGTATTCGGAAACAATGCCGTAGAAACCTCCGTGGCTGCGTATGATATTTCCCAGATAAACAATGTCCATCCTGTCGAAAAGATTTTCAACGCCTAATGTGATGATTTTCAATTTATCGATTTCGGCCGGTGGGGTCTCGAGTTTACGCTTTGTAGGGGTAAACATGGCTTTTTCAACTTCTTCCTGAGTTGTTTCCTGAGGATCGTAATACACTTGAACTGCGAAACGGTTGACATAGGTCGTTACTCCGTAAACGCCCGGTACGTGTTGCATTTTAGCCGAGAAAGCTTTTGAACTGCCGTAACATTTTACTGTTCGCATTCCTTCTTTTTCAAACATAACGAGGTGTTTGGAGGTATCACCCCAACGTTCGCTTATTGTCGGCAATTCCCAATGGCTGCTTGTCCAGATACTGAAAAAGAAGAGTACAACAACCAGTACGGCAGGTATCCAACGGAAGGCGGTTTTACCGTTGACACTAAGTGCCTGTTGATGGCAGGAAGCGATACATTCTCCGCAAAGTGTACAGTCGACGTCTTTTATTACTTTGCTTTTCGTCAGGTTAATGGCATGCGGGCATTTTTTTGTACATACTCCACAATGATTACATTTTTCGTTATCACGTACAATATTCAGAAGCGGGAAGGTTTTGCTCTTGTGCAGAATGATTTCATAAAAATAAGTGATAATACTTGTAATACCCAATGCCCAAATGACAGAGATATGAACTACGCCGGTGTAATTCAGCAATACGGTAAGTAATAATATCGCGATAAACGTAAGTGTAAATTTGAATATGATACTCAAGGCTCCCAGCGGGCATATGTATTTACACCAGAACATCCGGATCGTCAGATTACCGACCACGAGGAGAAGAAGGGAAATAACGGACATCCATACTGTGATTTCACCTTGAAATCCGGTGGCTACCGCATAGTAAGGGTCAAAGTTCTTACAGAACAGTTCACTGCTGGCTAATGTCATGTAGAATATCCAGAAAAGCAATATGTATTTGACGATTCTTAATGCTCTGTCAGCAACAGATGCGGTTGGGATTGTGTGATTGATCTTCATTTTCCGTCCCCATTTACCCAACCATTCGGAAACGGTCCCTAACGGGCAGACATAACCGCAGAAAAGCCGGCTGAATAATATGACACATACGGCGAGCATGACACCCATCGTAATTTGAATGACCGACATACTGCAAGCCAGGGTTTCTGTGTTCAGATAGGTCGCCAATGATTCTAATCCTCCGAAAGGACAATAACTTTCCACATTGGCCGGGGCTCCTCCGAAGAATACTTTCAAGATAAATCCTGCAATGAGAGCGATAACGCCAAGTTGCAGAACATGTTTCCAACTATTTTTTTTCATGATATTTTATTTAGGTGTTTGTATTTTATGTAAGCTGAAATGATGAATAACACATTTTGATACCCTATATTCAAAATAAAAACCAATGTTTTAATTGTAAATTTTAGATTAAAAGAATCTGATCATGAATCGGGTTGTCAGATAATTTAAAATTTACAGTTTTAGACCAGGCTTTAAATCAGTCAACGGGCTTGTCAGAAAGCAAATCCGATGAGGGCCTGTATGTTTGTTCTGGTTTTGTCTTGAAATTCGCCGTTCAGTGAACGGTTATATATAAATCTGGCATCTCCGTATAAATTCATACCTTTGGCTTTATTGAGGAAACGGGTGTAGCGGATATTAAGTCCTCCCCTGAAACGATCGGAAGTAAGGTATTCGAATTCCCGGGTCAGTAAATCGTCACGCCTTTTGTATTGGTCGTTATCCGGGATTTCACCTGTCGCTTCCGTTTTTGTTTCGAGCCGTTTTCCGTCTCCGATGGTATAAGCCAAATCTATCCGGCAATCGAACATGCCTTTATGGCGTAGAAAGTTTTTGTTAAAAGAGAGATAGCCTTCGTAATTTTCCAGTTCCTGGGTAAATTTAGCCGGGTATAGCCTGTACCCTCTTTTGACGGAGAATCCTCTGGCTCCTATACGGGCATCCCAGGAGCTGTTATAGGCTGTACGGTTTCTGAAAAGCTGATAGTAAACATCAGCATTGACGACATCGGTATACGCTTTATTTTTGATGCCGTATTGTACCCACACTTCATTTTGATCGATGATTTCTATTTGCTGAATGTTTTCGTACATCAGGCAATTGGATGTCCGGAGGGCGAGTGAAAGGTAATGATCGTATTTTTTACCGTTTATATGTAAAAGTCCGTTATAGTCGTATATTCTTTCTTTTATTTCTCCGCTTTTTTCATTGGTAAAACCGCTGGGAAAGCTTTCCTGTTTGCGTTGGCTGAAAGAGAATTCATTGAAAAAACTGAATTTTTTGCTGAATATTTCGGCTTGTACAGATCCTCCGTAGGTTTCTTGCTGATAGTCGCGCTCGATGCTGCCGCCTCCGTCTGTCATAATATAGGATTTGTAATGCCAAAGGCCTTCGAATTCGAATATCTCATGTATTTTACCCGAGCCGATGACCTTGACATCGACTAGTTCGGTCATTTTCTGGTAGATCATGTTGGCTCCGATACGTAACGGACCGGTTTGAAACATAATACCCGGATAGAGATTAAGGTTCATGTAAGTATTTTGATTACGGGCATCTTTGTGTTTGGCATTACTTGTCGTTTCATAACCGATCTTCGCACCTATGGCAAAATGTTTTCCCAACGGATAACCTACGCCTCCGTCGATGCGGTATACTTCCATCGTTTGTTCCCCGGGAACGCTGTCGGCCAGATAAATGGGCGTGTTATAAGTAGAGAGCACATTGGTCCAACCCATATTCTTACGAATATTATAATCGAATGAAAATTTTCCATAAAAATAAACTTTATTCAATTGTAAAATCGATTCTGTGAGTAAGCTCATGCGGTTGAAACTGCTGGGATCCTGTACATTTCTGAATTTGCCGTTCTCGTATTGCCAACTGCCTTCTACGACGGAAAACCGGTCAGATCTGTTCGTCGTGAGACCGGCGGCATTGTGTGATGTGATCCACGGATTGTTCGCTTTGAGACGTTCCATCCGGTAGTAATTCTTTTCCTGTCCCAGGGTATTTGCAGTGAATGCAAGTATAATTCCCAGGCTGAACAGATATATTTTAGAATTTTTCATTTGTGCTGTTATTTAGTGAAACCATGGGTTTCATTCGTAATCTAGTCATGTTTCCCGGTTGCGTTTCCGGTTATAAATGCATTGCCTGTTTATTTGTTTCTCAAGCTGGCCGGCAGGACTTCGACGTCTTCCGAAGAATTGTTGCTATCCATATAAATGATTTGTCCGTTGTCTGCCGTTTTTTCAACCTTACGTTGTACAGAAAGACCGGAATATAGTTTTTCCTGACAGACGAATCCTGCATCTACATTGGATGTCAGTCGTTTGTATACAGCGGATTTGCTTTGAATACATTCGATACCGTCTACAACCCATTCTTTATCTATCATCAGATGATAGAGACCGGTATGGGTAACGGGATCCTGCATCAGATGGCTGGCATCGGAAGCATAGTCGGTGGCGTTGCCCGGAATTTTAAACATAATCATTGCCGGTCCGCCGTTAGGCACCAGTCCGTAAGCTTCTCCCGGACCTTTCCAGATCAGGTTCAATGAAATAACTCCGGGGGCTGGGGCTTCCTGCATGGAGAGGTTTACATTGTAGAATGCAAATTTTACGTGAGACAGATCGACGGATTCCGTATGTCTGGCTTTGTGGTTGACTGCATTAACTGCAATAACGACCTCTTCTCCCGGTTGGAGCGGATAATCCGTTCCGCTACCGGGTATTTGCCAGGCCATCATGGCTACGGGCAGTAAATCCATCAATGTGCCGTCCGGTTTGACGAAGTTACTTTTGCTGGCACTGGTAATCGGTGCGACAAATCCGAGGCAGATACTGTCCAGGTAAGCTATTTGTTCGGAGTTGTTGTAAATAGCCAGGTAATTGTCATTGCTGTATGTAATGCCGTCGTCCGTCATACATCCTCCGAAATAAATTTCCCGGATAATCAGATTCGATTTCAAAGCATAGGTCAGGGGTACGGTGTAAAAATCGTTTATGTCTTCCCGGCCGGGAGCCAATACGATATCGCTGTATCTTCCGTTGAAAACGTAAGTGTTGTACTCCTCTGTCAATTGATATTGTACGATGGCATCGTAAAAGCCGTATTCGACGTCCAGATTTGCTATGCCTTCTTCATTCGTCACAGACGTGTAGTAACGTCCGGAGGCAGTGTTATACAGCTTGACGGGGATACCGCTTCGGGAGATATGTTGGAAGTCTTCCGGGAATTCGATCCCAATACGGATTTGGGTGTCGATTTTCTCTTCTTTCAGGCATCCTGTACATAAAAATAAGGTCAGGATACTAAAAATATAATATGTTTTCATGTTCGTCTGCTTTAAAGTGTGTATTAAAATTTCAGGCTGATCTCTGCACCGAAGAAAATTCCGGAGTTCATTCTGACATCCATACCGTTGGCTTTTAAATAGCGTTTCGGCCGGGCATTGGTGAAATTGTTAGCGTAGAATGAGAGTGAAGCATAGTTCCCGATTTCTTTGGTCAGACGCATATTCAGCATAAAATAGGGACTGGGATCATTTTCTGCAAATGTACTGGCCCTGTTTTTGAGTATCATTTTCTGGAATAAGGGGTCATTGGCCTCTTTGTCGGTGAAAAGATGAACCATGCCGTAGGTGTCCATATAAGCAACCGGATTGACACATTTCAGGTATTTCATGTCTTTGCCCGGATCACCGAAAACATAATTTCCGTCGTCATCCTGCATGTATACCATGTTGATCCCGCGGTATTTGTTAAATACCTGGTTTTTGTCCATCCATACGCATTGACCGGATAAGGTGACGATCAACCGCAATTGCGGGATATGGGTAATGAGGCGTATATTGGTGTTCAGGCGCTGCATTTTTGTGCCGTTGCTACTGCCATTGCCTCCGGCGTAGATGCCCATGTAAGGGTAAGGTTTGCCGTCGACCATGTCGCTTACATAACCTGTTTGCAATACATCGTTGTGTTCTTTCTGATTGAAATAAGCCCCGTCTATAATAACAGAAGTTTGGAGCGGATTGATTTTTCCGAAATCCAGGTTGTATTCGATCCCCCATTTATTGATGGTCATACCGTTTCCGGGGAGTCTGTAACCTAAAAAGGTATTGATCGTCTGATACCCTACCGGTGTACCGCCTACTGTTACCTCTCCGTTTGTGTATTCCGGCCGTCCCATCATCGGGTCGTAATTATACTGTCTGTAGTTGGAGGGACGGGCCGTACTTTCCCATGTAAATGCGTGGGTCAATTTCTCTTTAAAATAGGTAAAATTTCCGGTTATACCGAATGCTTTCAGGTCCAGTCCGATTTCCATGTTACGACTGGAGGGGAGTTTCAGGTTCGGGTTTTCCGTTTTTTGCACATCGGTGGTGATCACCGTCAAATTATAGTTATTGGCATCATCGTTGTAATTAAAGCTGATATGATCGGAATATACCGGATCGGGGTATAAGTGGGCCAGGGTCGGCATTTTGGTAAGGATACCCCAGCCGCCCCGGACACTCAGATATTGTATACCTTCCCGGTTATAATTACGGTCGATCAGCGTCAATTTAGCATTGAAGCGGGGGTCGACGGTGATGTCGTAATCGGCAGCTTTAGTGGCAATATTGGTCAGGCGTACGCCGGCAGAAAATTGAAATGATATTTCTTCGCTGAACGGAAGGATGACTTTATCTTCTGCAAATCCGGTGTATTCGTGAATGAACGGAATGTCTTTAAAAGGCCGGGGACGCAGGTTCTGGGCCGGCGGATAATGTGAGTCGAATGTCTTGCCGTCGCCCCGGTTCCCCTTGGTGGTCCATTCCGCTCCGAGCATAAAATTATTGTATATTTTACCGTACTTCCCGGTTACATTGGCCGTTAATTTGGCTTGTGCATAAATCGGAATACCTTCGATCCTCAAGTCACTGAAATATTCGTAAGGCAGTAATACGCCCAGATGTTCTCCCGGTTCTTTCGCATTGGTATTAGGCAGTTTGACAGCAGAATGCCACTCTTTGTTTCTGTTGTATTGACGTCCATAAGAGCCGGAGGCACTGTATTCCAGACTGGTAAGCCAAGGCTTTTTCACCATCCAGTTACCGAAAAAATTCAATCCTATTTTGTTGTCTTCGGATTTGGTCAATTCGTCTAAAGACTGGTCCGGATCTTTTTTCACTTTATCCATCGTTATGCTACCGTTCAGTTTGGCGTTAAAACTGACAGGACGGCCCTTGGTGTTGAAGATATTGGAGTAACCGATCTGTAGCGTACCTCTGCCGTAGGAGCGGGAGGGGGTACGTATGTCACTCAATGCCTTGGCATAATCGGCATCGAAGTTTAAAAATCCTTTGTTCGGACCTAAAGCAAACCCTTTACTCAGGGAGGCTTGTTTCAGGTGTGGGTCTGTTTTAAAACGGGCTTCCCAGGGGGCTTTCCCCGCTTTCGTCTTGACAATGACGGCACCGGAGTTCAGGTCACCGTATTCTGCAGAGGCGACTCCTCTGATGACTTCTATGGATTCGATGTTGTCTACCGGAATTTGCCGGGCATCGACTCCTGTGCCGCTGGTGGAGGAAGAGGCCGGATTACCGCCCGATACCATCTGCATGTTGGCGTCGTTGGAAATTTTTGCTCCGTCGACAATAATGGAGGTACCCAGCGAGATGGCACTGTTCGTACCCGAGATGTCCCGGATCGTAACTTTGGCGACACTTGTCAGTTGGGGGTTTTTTGTCAGGGAACCGGGCAATAATTGCATAGCATCCTGAATATTGGCTGCTTGTAAGTGTTCCAGGGCTGTCTTGCTGATGTTGGACGTACTGTTCATTTTTCTGGCATCGGTGGCCGTTACGGTCACTTCATCCAATGCCAGTGACTGTGCCTGGAGCTTTAGCTGGTATTTGGATATGTTCTGGCGTATGATGATTCTGACGGAATACTCCTCGAAGCCCAGACATTTGGCTTCCAGCGTATATTCTCCTCCGGCGATGTCTTTGAGGATAAAATTCCCGTCGACATCGGAGGTTGTCCAAAGGGATAATTCTTTGACCAAAATCGTCACATAAGGTATGGTTTCTCCGGTTTTGGCATCGATGACCGTCCCCGAAAGCGTGAACTTGCTGGATTGGGCCTGTAAGGATAACGGTCCCGGTAACAAGATCACCAAGATGAATAAGAAAATGTTCCTTAAATTCATGATTTTATGGATTAGCGGTTAGTAGTTTTAGGGTTATGTCAGTTTAAAAAATGGTACAATCCACTTTTTCTATGACCATATCGTCCAGGTAGTAGCGGTTGATCCAGGCTTCCATTTGAGATATTTTCAATTCCGATTCCTGTATGTGGTTCTGCAGATTCAGCATGATCAATCCCAGCAGTATTCCTGCTGCCACACTCATCCAGATATGCTTTTTATGAAAAAAACGTTCTGTTTTGCGGGATTGGATATGTATTCTCAATTTTTTCAGCACATTGTCGTAAAATTCATCACTGACGGATGTAATTTTATCTTTTTCGATTATTTTTTCCCACGCCATAACATTGTATATTTTCAATTGCACCATTTTTACACACAATCGGAAACATTTATACCTGACCAGAGATCGTTCCCGTTTTAATATTCACACCTTGTCAGAACAAACACGCCTGAAATATTCAGTGTTGTCCCAGTTGTTCCCTCATCTTAGCCTCTGCTTCGTGATCGTAGGGAAAGAATACCGGATAGCGCTCGTTTTTTTGAGTTACAGAACATTTTTCTTTACAGAACGGACAATAATGGTCCATATCCAGCATTTGTCTGAAAATGTCGTTCAGACGGCCCGTTTGTTCCGGAGTACAAGTTTTTTTGATGTTCATAAGGTGTTCAATCGTTTGCTTTTTTAAAGCCCGGTGAAGGAAGCCGATCATTTCTGCCAGACTGTCCATTTGTATTTCAGAAGGATACGGCTTAGCCAATTCATTTAATAAGCGATAACGATTTTGACACAATAGTTTCAATACGATTTGATATTTATACTGGATTTCCCGATCGGCGTCCATCAACAGTTGGAATTGTCCGTCTGTAAATCCCAGTTCGTTTTTGATGAACTCATTTGAAAGTTCGGTCTCGCTTCTTGTCGGGATTTCATCTTTGCCTGCCGGAAACAGGAAAATGAAAAAAGTGACATTTACCGTTAACAGAATGATATTGGCCCAGTAGATTAGCTGTTTTTTAAATTCTATTTTCATAGCCGTTTTATTTTAGTCTTTTGAAAATTTTTTCCAGATTATTTTTTGCTCTGAAAAGGAGCGATTCTACGGATGAAACCGAAATGCCCATTACATCGGCGATTTGTTGATAGGATAAATTTTCATATTTACTTAAAATTAAAGCTGTGCGTTGTCTCTTTGGCAGGCTGTCGACAGCCTGGTGGAGCAATGTTTTCGTTTCGTCTTCAGCCAGGTGTTCCCAAGCCAACGGATCTTCTGAAGAGGGTTCTGTTTTAAGATTCCATTCTTCTACATTTATTTTTTTTATGCGTCCCCGCAATGATTTGCGATAATCGATACATAGATTGACAGCTATCCGATGAAGCCATGTTGACACACTGCATTCTCCCCGAAATTTTCCGATGGATTGGTAAAATGATATAAACACTTCTTGCGCAAGATCTTCGGCATCCTCCCGATTGTGGACGAATGCATAACAGGTATTGACAATTTTGGCCTTGTACTTGTTTACAAGTTCTTTGAAAGCCTTTTCGTCACCTTCCCTAATTGCTTTAAGGTTTCTGTCTTCGTCCATCTATCTCCGCCTTTCCAAAATATATACCCATAGTTAATAATATTGCCAACGGAAGTTCCGGATGTGTTTACTTATTGCATCTGTCAACCTGGCAAGGATACTGCAAAGTTCCCGGCTTTGCAGTATCCCGTGATTCATTTATCCACCTTTTCGCTCAAGGGGAATTGCAGAACCGGAGCACTTTCTTTGGTGACCGTCGTTTTGTTGATTTCAACATCCTCCACCAATAGAGCCGACGGGTAAATCATCGAAGTCAGTACATAGTCGTCCAGCATGAATTCGGTGACTTTTTCCTTTGCCGAAATGCCAGCCAAACGTCTCAGATTTTTCAGTTCGACTGAAGAAATATCAGCGGAACGCATCAGCGTTTCTTTTCCGTCTTTGACATCGACTCTGTAGATGACGGATGCTGTCGGATCAATGCTCCGTACAATATATGCATACGATAAACCGTCTTCTTTGGCTATTTTTATCAATTGTTTTTTCAGCATTTCGGGTTTCGCTCCTTTGTCAGCCGAGATATGAAGGGTGCCGGGAGCTGTTGTATATAGTATTTCCCTCGGATAGGCATAATATTTAGAACTTCCGGTTGTCTCTTCACAATTCAGTCCCGGTACGCGTCCGTTGAGCATTTTTTTGAAGATACCATGTTCCACTAAGGTCAGTTCTTTCGGAGGAACAACTCCTTCGGCATCGATACTGTACGCTCCGTAAAGAGGTTTTCCATTGTATTGATCCAGATCACTATAACTCTTTACCGTAATTCTGTTGTCGATAATTTTCATATTGATCCGGGAATTGATGGGTTTTACCTTGTTCTGGACCGCTGTGAACCGGTCTTCCGGTTTCCGGTAAGCAAAAAGTCCGTTTTGGGTCAATAGATTTTTTTGAAGGATAGCAGCAGCAGCTCCGTCCTCGAATAGTACCGGACCGCAATAGAATTGAGTTACCGGCTCTGCATTCCGGAGTTTCGTCAGGCTTTCAGCAAATTCGGTAATTTTGATTTTTAATTCGTTCATATCCGGCAATTGCTCAGGAATATTGGCGATAGCCGAATAGCTGTCCTTGATCTGAATGCCATCGTCCGTACGGGTAGAAGCTTCTGCTTGTAGGCAGATGTAACGGACCGGTTGTTTCACCCGGGTACCTTCAGTTGTGGAAAGATAAACCTCCATATCCATTCCTTTGATTGTTACGGACGAATTGTACAATTCCGGATATTTACCGAAGATGGACGACAGGGTACGTAAATTGGCTTTCCATTGTTCTTCATCTACCACAAAAGGTTTTTCAGGAACGATGATTTTCTCTACCGGCTGTATTTTTACCAGATCGGTTAAACGGGCTTCTTCCGGCGTGCTGATTTCTTTTTGGCGTGCTGTCAGTTTGGCTGCCAGTTCTTTGGAAGCGTCTTTGAATGCGACGTCGGTTCCCAGCCATAAGCATTGGCGGATCAGATCGTAGTCGGCTTCGGCCGGCATGATCGTTCTTTTGTATCTGCCTTGGTATTTGCTGTCGCTGGTGCGTGTATAGTCACCCAATAATACGTTTACAGATCCGATCATTTGCTCGGGTTGGTTGTTGATTTTTGTGATAGCCCCGAGCACTCCTTGCATTTCATATTGACGGATCGCTCCGATGGAATAGGAGATAAAGAACGGTTTTTCTACGTCCGGCAGCGAAAGCTGATCCAGATTTCGCTTCAGTTCATCCTGCATCGCTTTAAAGATAATCTGATCGTTCCTGTGCTGGGCATGTGAAGGAATGATGAAAAGCAGCAGTACCAGAAATAATATATATCGTGTATTTTTCATTGCGAATAAGTTTATGAGTTTTTGTCAGAACGGTTATTTGAGCGGTTTCTCCAGGATAGGAGGTAAGTCTGCGGATTTATCCTGCTTTTGCATTTCTACTTTTTTGACCAGGATGGTGGGGGAGGTTGCCGTAACCGGAACTCCACCCGAGTCGGCTCCACAGGTCCCGGTAAATACCTGGGATTCTCCGCCTGCATGTATAATGTTGGAGAACATCGACAGCGGTGTTCCGATCAGGTCTACTCCTCTGACCAGGCGATCCGGGCGCCCGTCGACATATATTTCGTATACTTCCACCGGGATAACATTAAATGAATTGGCCATCATCCTGCCGGTCATCGTAAATCCTCCGGTCACCTCTTTGAAAAAATACCCGTATTCTTTTCCTTGTGCTTTGGCTTCGGCAATAAGCATACGGCGCAGTTCTGCCTCGCTTTTCGGATCTTTGGTTTCTACAATCAGATTCGATTGTCTGGAAGTCGGGTCATAACCGAGTGCGGCCCGGGCATGTCCGTTGGAACGGGGATGTCCGTCCAAAGGGGTACGGGTCATTAAAAACTCATTCAGTTTTCCGTCGACAACAACATCTACACGTTGGGCTTTTACTCCCTGGTCGTCATATTTGTAATGTCCGTTCAATTTTTCTCCGGCATATTCTTTCAATGTCGGGTCTGCATATACCTGCATGTCGGCAGGCAATACCGGTTTACCGACCATGGTTTTGAATGTTTGGGCATCGTCTTCTTCCTTCATGCGCTGGCCTTCGATGCGGTGACCGAATATTTCGTGGAAAAATACACCCCCCGATGCTCCGGAGAGAATCGCCGGGCCCGTGTAAGGTTCTACAATGGGAGCTTCTCTCAGTTCCAATAATTTTTTGACCAATTGTTGTGTCTCGGCTATGATCTGTTCATTGGAAGGAAGATCTTCCGGACGATAGGCAAAATATGAGAGCGATAAGGGGAGTTTCATACCGTCGTCGGCTTTGGTCATGCCGCTTACCAGTATTCTGGCCCGGGTTTGATTTTGGACGACAGCCGTACCGTCCGTATCGATGAAATAGATGCGTTTGACGATGTATTGCAGATAAGCTTCTCCTTCCAAGAGCTTGGGTTGATTCTGGAAAACGGCCGAGATTTCTTTCAGTCGTTTAATCCAGGCTTCCCGGTTGATGTGTAATTGGGCGTCCGGAAGCGGTTCTTCGTAATAAGTTTCTATCGGAGCCTCACTGAAACAGGGAGATTTATCGTCTTCTTCAACGTTGATCTTCATACTGGCTTTGGCTTGCTGGTACATTTCTACAGCAAATTTGTAACGGCTGTTGACTTCTTGCCAGATCGCCTGACGAATTGCATTTTCATTGTTGTTTTCGTCCAATGGTAAAACGGCATAGGAGGGACCTTCCCAAAAGGTGATCTTACATCCCATTGCTCTTTTTTTGAAGTTGTCGAATTCTTTACTTCCGATACGAATCTGGGGAACCAGCGTACGCTCGTGCTTGTAAGTGTCGTCCATTAATACACCGAAAGCCGTTGTAATCCGGGTAGCATATTCGTCAACCATCCGGTAATTCATGTAATAGGGGGGAAGTTCTTGCTGCTGTAATTCCTGCATCTGGTGGGATATTTCCCGTTTGAGCAGATCAAGTAGCCTATCCTGTCCGGATACTCCGGGGGTACACAGGATAAAGAATAGTATTCCTGTAATAAAGTTGCGCATATTTTTGATCTTTTAAAAGTGGTTTTTATTTCGATTCGGTAAAAGGTGGCAGATAAAGAAGTAAATTCTTTATCTGCCTGGCTGTTTTCGGCTATTCACGCCTAAAATTGAAAACGAGGGGATAAAAATCTTTCATCGGATAGAGCAGATCATCTCCGCTCAGACTGTTCAACATATCCTGGTAAGAAGCTGTTAAGAAATCTGTCGGCTCGTAGTCGATGATTCTGACTTCCAATATATTTTTTGAATCATCCGGGAAACGGAAGCCGATCATAACCGGACGTTCACTGGTGTGAGCGGCGGAGAAATTTACATTGGCTTTTCCCAGCGTGGCATAAGTTATCGTAGCATCCAGCCAATCTTGTTCCATCAACATTTCAGGAACTTCTTTCAAGAAACTGACACTTGTACTCCTGAAATATTCAGCCAGGTCTCCGGTCAGATTGATGGCTAAGGAGTCACTCTCTTCCGAGATAAAACGTAACGTACCGGCAGAGGATTCGTTATCGGGTAAATGAACCAGGTCTTCAGGATAGCTTACCCACCAGGCAAAAAGGTCCAGACTTATAAATTGGTTGGCATAGGTCCAGGTGCCTATCATATCCGATAAGATGTTGGGCTGTACGATCCGCACCGTTATCGTACCGGTGGTACTGGTGTGGACACCGCTGTTTTCGATGACACTCAATTGTATCAGATCGTAATTTTCCACTGCATTTTGGTAGTTAATCGTAATTGTGGCTTCATCTTTGCCTGCCGGTATGACAAATTCGCTGACATTATTTTCGATTGTGTAATGCGTACCGGCTTCTGCCGTTCCTTCAGTTTTAAACGGAATGTGCAGATCTCCGGCAGCAGACCAGGGATTCCCTTCATCATCCGTAACTTTAAGTTTGATGACACGCGAAGTATACAGATCGGTTGTCGCTCTGGTAAAGTTGCAGATTACCGATTTCCGTGCTTCTACGGCGACAGTGGCAGTAGTGTGCCCTTGTAATTCAAAGCCGTTTACCGGATTCAGGGAAAGGATAATATCCCGGTCTTTTGCATAGTTTTCTTTTGGCGTAATCCGAATGCGTGCGCTCCGGGTGGCGGGTAAGAAAACGAATTCTTTGTCTGAGATGGTATAGTCCTCATCTTCTACGGCAGAACCGGAAAGCCGGAAAGGTACGGCTGTCAGACCTCCCATATTTTCAGAAGCGTTTAGCACGATTTCCAACGGAGTGTCTGCTTTCAGTATATACGTCGGATTTTCCAGGGATAACGTGATGACGTTGTCTTCATCGTCGTCACAGGCAACCAAAAGGCCGATTGCCAGTAGCATGAACAGATACATTTTTTTCATAGTCGCACGTTTTAGTAATTATACACCTTGAGTAGTAGCTAGTAGGTCGTTTGTTTCAGACATTTAAAATTTGTCCTTTATATGAATAGACGATAAAAAAATAAAAACTTGCGCTAAAAAATGTTATTTTATTTTTGAGACCGGGAAATTTGGTGATATAAAGTTGTGTATGTGTTTGATACGTAGATGTTTGTATGTGTGATTGAATTTTGAATTAAAATAGTAAAAAGATTTGTAACGTTGCAAATGTGGTTGAAAATTTGATTCAGTATTGGAATTCAAGGTTGTTGGGCAAGAAGTGATGGAGGTTTTGTTGACCGGGCTGCTGAATGGTAAATCAAAATTCCGGGTTTGTATTGTTCCGGTAAAACCAGGTACCGGATTTTAAATTAGAATGGCAAACAGCGGCAGAGGGTGGTCCTGACCTGTAAATTTAAAATTTATATAACGGATTTGCTTATTCTTTTGAAAATGTTTATTTTTGCTTGTGATAAATATTTCTTCGGGGCAGGGTGTGATTCCCTACCGGCGGTGATAGTCCGCGACTCCCTTTTAAGGGACTGAATCGGTGAAATTCCGGTACCGACGGTAAAGTCCGGATGATAGAAGGAATAGGAAGGTATATGTATATATCTTTGATTTTAATATAGTATCATGCCCCGGATTTATATCCGGGGTATTTTTTTTGAAAATCAGGACATGGAAAACAAGCAATTTACAGAGGCTGACAGGCAATTTATGCTGCGGGCGATGGAGTTGGCTGAAAGAGGAAAAGGTTTTGTCAATCCCAACCCTCTGGTCGGGGCTTTGATTGTTCGTGGAGACCGGATTATCGGTGAAGGTTGGCATGAATATTACGGGGGCTTGCACGCGGAGAGGAATGCGTTTAAAAATTGTATCGAAGATCCGAGAGGAGCTACTCTGTATGTGACATTGGAGCCTTGTTGTCATCACGGGAAAACGCCTCCCTGTGTGGATGCTGTGATTGAACAGGGGATCGCCCGGGTTGTGGTCGGTTTGGAAGATCCGAATCCTTTGGTGGCAGGTAAAGGATTGGAAAAACTGGTGAATGCCGGAATAGAAGTTGTTACCGGGGTTGAGGAGGAGGCTTTACGTGAGCAAAACCGGGTGTTTTTGAAGTATATTGCGACCGGACTGCCTTGGGTTGCCCTGAAAACGGCTATGACTTTGGATGGTAAGATTGCTGCCTTTACCGGCGATGCCAGGTGGGTGACCGGCGACGACGCGCGGCTCCGGGTACATCGGATGCGTTCTGAGTATATGGGGATTATGGTCGGATCGGGTACAGTGAAAACTGATGATCCGCTTTTGAATTGCCGTTTGGAAGGCGAACACAGACAACCGGTACGTATTGTTGTGGATAGTAAGGCTTCGGTTGCTTTCGATTCGCAGGTCGTCCGGACGGCCCGGGTCTTTCCGCTACTGGTGGCTCATACTGTTCAGGCAGATGAGGAACAATTGGAAATGATACAGGAGGCCGGAGGCGGAACTTTATTGTGTGAAGAAAAAGACGGTCGTGTAGATATTACAGATTTATTGAAAAAACTAGGCGCAAGGGGGATTGATTCTGTTTTGCTGGAAGGTGGAGGCGAGTTGAATTACACCTTTGTAAAAGCAGGAGTGATAGATGAGGTATATGCTTTTATCGCTCCGAAAATTGTGGGAGGAAAAACGGCTAAAACTCCGGTAGAAGGAGAGGGATTTAAGCGGATGGGAGAAGCGTTGGAATTGAGTCCTTTTGCTGTGGAAGCGATAGGCAGGGATATTTTATTGATGGCCCGGCCGATTGTAAAACATTAGATTTTGACATGGTATGTTTACAGGAATAATAGAGGAAATCGGTAAGATAAAAAGTATTACCCGTAGCAGCCGTAGTGTTGCCCTGGAAATACAGGCAAAAAAAGTACTGGAAGATACAAAGGTGGGCGACAGTATTGCAACCAATGGAGTATGCCTGACGGTGACTTCGCTGACCGGCGGGGGATTTCGGGCGGATGTAATGCCGGAGACCATGCGACGGAGTAATCTGGGGACTTTAAAGCCGGGGGACCGGGTAAATCTGGAACGGGCACTTTGTTTGAGCAGCCGTTTGGGAGGACATATTGTAGCCGGACATGTGGATGGAACTGGACGGATTACAGATATACAACGGGACGATATTGCCGTTTGGATTACGATATCGGCCGATGCGCAATTGTTGAGATATATGATCGAGAAAGGTTCGATAACGGTAGATGGGGTTAGTCTGACGATCGCTTACGTCGATGAAGCGGTATTTCGGGTATCGGTTATTCCCCATACCCAGGAGGAAACGACATTAACGGGAAAACACACCGGAGATATTGTCAATTTGGAGAACGATATGATTGCCCGTTATGTGGAGAAACTGATGGGCAAGGAAAACAAGGGGTTATCCCTGGAGTTTTTGCAGGCGAATGGATTTTAAGAAACAAGCTTATAGGTCAACAAATAAAAATATAATGATATGGAAGAGATTAAGTTTAGTACAATAGAAGAAGCTGTCGCCGATTTAAAGGCCGGGAAGATGATTGTGGCTGTAGATGACCCCGACAGGGAAAATGAGGGGGATTTGATATGTGCGGCAGAATTCGCTACCTTGGAAAATGTCAATTTTATGGCTTCGTATGCAAAAGGGTTGATATGTATGCCTATGGGGCGGGCATTGACGGAGAAGCTGAATCTGCAACAGATGGTAGCAAACAATACGGATAACCATGCGACGGCTTTTACCGTGTCTATCGATCATATCTCGACGACAACGGGGATTTCGGCTCTGGAACGCTCCGTTACGGCAATGAAATGTGTAGAAGACGATGCAAAACCTTCCGACTTCCGTCGTCCGGGGCATATGTTTCCGTTGGAAGCCAAGCCGGGAGGTGTTTTGGAGCGGATGGGGCATACTGAAGCGACCGTCGACCTGATGCGGATTGCCGGCTTAAAGGAGTGCGGTTTATGTTGCGAAATTATGCGGGAAGACGGAACGATGATGCGTACCACCGAATTATTGGCGTTTGCCCGGGAACACGGTCTGAAAGTAATAACGGTGGCTGACCTGATTGCCTATCGCCGGAAAACGGAAATTCTGGTAGAAAGGGTAACGGAGGCCGAAATGCCTACAAAATACGGTATTTTTAAAGCGTACGGATATGTGAATAAGATCAACGGAGAACACCATGTCGCTTTGGTGAAGGGAGATGTGGCCGACGGAGAGCCGGTATTATGCCGGGTACATTCGGAATGTCTGACGGGGGATGCTTTCGGTTCGTTGCGTTGTGATTGCGGAGAACAACTGGCGGAAGCTTTACGGAGAATAGAAAAGAATGGCCGGGGTGTATTGCTGTATTTGCGTCAGGAAGGCCGGGGAATCGGTTTGATAAATAAATTAAGGGCTTATCATTTGCAGGACGGAGGTATGGATACAGTAGAAGCGAATCTGGCTCTCGGGTTTAAGGCTGATTTGCGGGAATACGGTACAGGTGCGGAAATTTTGGCCGATTTAGGCGTGAAGAAAATGATACTTATGACCAATAATCCTTTGAAGATAAGAGGATTGGATGGGTACGGACTGGAAGTGGTCGGACGGGAACCGATAGAAATGACCTGTAATGAAAAAAATGAGTTTTATATGTATACCAAATACAAAAAAATGGGGCATATATTGCATGTGAAAGGGGATTGGAAAAAGGCTGAGAAATAGAGGTTTCAGACTGATTTTCAAATAACTGGCATGTAATGTATTGATTGATAATGTAATAATAAAAAAAAATATAAATTTTGGTACTATGAATGTTTTGGAAGGAAAATTATTGGCGGAAGGACAGCGTATAGGAATTGTCGCCGGCCGTTTTAATGAATTTATTACCAGTAAATTACTGGGAGGTGCAATCGACGCCTTTGTACGTCACGGCGGATGTGAAAAAGATATTACCTTGGCCTGGGTACCGGGAGCTTTCGAAATTCCCCTGACAGCGCAGAAAATGGTGGAAAGCGGAAAATACGATGCCGTTATTTGCCTGGGAGCGGTTATCCGGGGAGCGACACCTCATTTCGATATGGTGGCCAATGAAGCGACGAAAGGAGTGGCGCAGGTCGGATTGCGTACCGGTGTACCGGTGATTTTCGGTATTCTGACGACGGATTCGATTGAGCAGGCCGTAGAAAGGGCCGGAACAAAAGCCGGAAACAAAGGTTTTGAAGCAGTGGCTACAGCTATTGAAATGATCAATTTATTGAAGCAAATTTAAGTTTATAAAGCCGGATATAAAAAAAGTTGCCGCGACACAGCCGTGGCAACTTTTTTATCGGAGAAAAATGAATTATATTTTTTTCAATGCTTCCATAGCTTTGTCATAATCCGGTTCGTGCGTGATTTCCGGAACATATTCTACGTATTTGACTTTCCGGTCTTTACCGACGATAACGATCCCCCGCGACAACAACCGGAGTTCTTCAATCAAAAAGCCGTATTTTTTACCGAAATCGACATCTTTGTAATCGGACAAGGTAACCACTCTGTCGATGCCTTCGGCTGCGCAATAGCGGTGAAGGGCAAAAGGCAGGTCGCATGAGATGGCGATAATAACGATATCATTACTCAGTTCCGTTGCGATTTTATTGAACCGGTGCATCTGTGCCGAGCATACCGGCGTATCTATAGAAGGGAATACAGATATAACCACCTTCTTGTCTTTGAACTGATCCAGGCTGACGGGTTTTAAACCTTGGTCGGCAGCCGTGAATACCGGAGCTGTTTCTCCTACTTTAATCGGTTGGCCCGCAAGTGTCAGCGGGTTTCCATGCATTGTAATTTTCATGTCTTTTTTATTGGTTTTACGTTAGTATAAAAGAAATGTTTTGCTTTTTTAATAAATCAAAAGAATCTTCCGAATTGTATTGTCAAAATGCAGGATATTCTGATCATTTATTGAGCAATAAATTTATACAAAATTTGAATGATTATCAAGCGATGATTCTGTCTTAAATTAAAGAAACCGGGTCGTATCATATCAGTACAACCCGGTTTTCTTTATTTTTCAGTAACGTCCCGCCGATAATCGAATCCGCCGTCGAATTTATTGTGACGGATATCTATGTTTTTGACCCGTTCAAAAAGAAAGCGTTTTTTGTTCCAATGGAAGGCCGGATATTCCTGATTCTGGCGGATCGTATTTTTACGAAAGACAAATCCGTCCAGAGATTTGGCATATACGACCGGTTGGTCGAAAGTCTCGAAAAAGTTGTTTTCGATAATGACACCTTTACCCGGACCTCCGTGGAAGTATAATTTTTGGGCTTTCAGATCCGGAATTTCCGGATAGATGGAGATGATTGCATTGGTGAACTGGAACATATTCGTCAATGCGTTGATAAACCGGTTATTGCGGATGATGACTTCCCGGCAGGCTCCGGTTTCAAACCAGCCGTTACAGTCGCCGCAGAGCAGAATGGCGGTGCCGGAAGTATGGTCGAACGTATTGTTTTCGACGATGGTCTTTTTCGGTGTACTGAATAAGGCACCCCGGGCTCTGTTGTTACGGACTGTGTTATTGCTGAAAACAACTTCCGGAGTCCATTCAAGGTTTTCTATTCCGCAACCGGTTCGGGCATTGATGGCCGTATCTATGGGATGTTCGAATTGGATCAGGTATTCCCGGGCACCGGTTATCTCCTTTTTGTCATACGGATGAATCGTTTTGATTTTGTTGCCGTTCCCGACTAACTCCATGGTAGACGAGTTGACGAATTGAACGGCGTCGCCCGGCCGTCCCCATTCGAATCCCCAGGCTTGGTCGTGCATGTATCTCCCTACCAATGTGTTATTGTCCAAGCGCCGGATCACTTTCAGGTAGGTCCCGTGTATGTTGATGGCGTCGTCCATCATACCTTCATACAGTCCGTTTTTGGAGATAATTTTACCTTTGCATCCGGAAAAATGGGTCGCATCGGCCTGGGTGGTGAAGTAACGGGGATCGTTTTCCCCTTTCAGGCACACGCTGAAACCGTCTAAAGTGATGTTTTCGCACAATTGGGCCAATAGGCCCATGCCTTCTGCATAATGTACTTTTACATTTTGCAAACGGGTATTTCGGTTGTGGGAAAGAAACAGTCCCGGAGTCGGGCGATACCAGGTGCGCATAGCAATGACAGTTCCCGGTATGAGGCGTTTGTCTTTCCATTGCGGAGCCAGAATTGTACGGGGCGCTACTTCCTGAGCTCCCTGTGTGTTATAGAATAAATCGCTTGTATTGTATACGATGTGGCGGCTTTCGGCTTCAAAAGCAATTCCCGTAGATTGACGGGCTACCCAGCCTTCTCCCGTCGTTTCGAAATAACCTTCTTCTCCGATACGGTATTTTACCCACGGGGCTACTTCAAATGTGATCCCTTCCTGCGGATCATTTTTTATCACTTTGATTTGGGCAATGTGGGGGTTTTCAAAATCGATACTGAAATTTTTCAGTGTACAGTTTTCCGAATTCAGCAGCGAAAGAGGAATCATACGTCCGTGAAAGACAAATTCGGAATGCTGACCGTCGATGGTGACATGTTTTAAATTTTCCAAAGCAATTCCGACAATTTTCGGGTTCACCTGGTCGTGGTTGGAAATATAATATTCGCGCCGGCTGGCTCCCGCTTCGTGGAAATCATATCTTCCGGCCGGAAAAATAAGGGTAATCCGATCCCCTTCGTGGTATTCGCCTTTTATGGTTTCAATCGCTTGGACCAATAGGGGGGAAGCATTTTCACCGCTGTTGGCTTTTAAACCGAAATCGGCCATGTTGTATACTTTGCTTTTACCTGTAGCCAGGAAAACGACACACATGAACAGAATACTTGTCAGTAAGTATTTTTTTCTCATATCCACTAGTTTAAATTAAAAAATCAGAATCACACTGCCACTTTATAAAATAATGGACAAAGATAACGGTTTTCTTGGATAATATATATTCCGAAACGAATTTGGCTATTGGAAAGATAATTCAGGTATCTCGAAGGGATTTATTGGGGGAGAAATAACGAGTTTTTATTTTTGGTTTTATTGTTTAAATGCAGATGAAAGATGTATTGTGAAAGACAGATAAATCAGGAATCGGGGATTTTTTCGCCTTCTTCATTGAGGAAACCACAACAATATTTTGAGGATAAAAGGGCTATCCAGGCTTGTTTTGCTGATTGGGTTTCTAAGTTGGGGCAAAAACCGGACATTATTTTCGGAAAGGGAAGCTATGGAACGGGAGAACGCTTGAATTTGGTTCAACGCAAGATAAATTATGAATCATTGTCTAAAAGAGTATCTTTGGGAGAGGGTGAAAAAAATTTAGAATCTCTTATTAGCAAACTTCAGGATTTTTACAGCAGGTATGGAATGAAATTTAAGGAAAAAATTCGAGGCTGGCTGAAAGAAATAAATGTGCAAAGTGATACGTGGACTTTGGGAGATATTTTAAGATTTTTGGATGCCAGAGCAAAAGAAGAGCCTATTCCTATTGCTCCTACAGAGAAGGGGATAGCGGAAGTGAGATTACCTTTTTCTATGAGTGCCCAGCGCGATTTTGCTTTTCCAGCGCATACCAGGGCAGTAGCCGTTTTTGGTCAACGAATGTTTGAAGAACAATCTTCAGACGGAGTGCATGCAGAAGAACAGATCGTAACCAGACTTCAAAAATTAGAGGCTGAAGTGGCAGAGCTGGAAGTAAGAGAAAGAAAGCTATCCATTACAATTAATAATTTCCCTTGTTTGGAGAGATGTACTCCTCAGATCATAACATTGACAACAATATTTCCGACGATAACGATTTATTATGCAATACCGTATGGGGGAGAAGATTTTGAAGCTGCGGCACGAAAATTGAAGAGTGCCGGAATAAATTTGATTCCTATCGACCCGAGGGATTATATGACACCGGAAGTGAAGAGAGACCTTACAACGGATCAAGCCTACAGATTTGAACAGGCAGCGAAACGTAGAACCCTCAATCCCTTACCTAAATAAAAGATAGAGGGAGGGCGAAATCAGTCGTCTTCTTCGTCTGAAGGGAAGAAGGTATAAATCGCTTGTAACAGGATAGCAAGTCCCCAGCCGGCTGCCGGCCAGATAACCCACCAATGTCCGGGTGTCTGATTGTAATTGATAAAGGTCAGGAACAACATAATGACAATGTAAATCAAAATTTGCCGGTAGAGTTTGTTCAGTCTTTTTTTCCGATTTTCTGTGTTTGTTTCCATGATAGCTTGTTATTTAGTCAAGTTATTGATTTGTTCTAAAATCCGATCCGGTTTCGCTAATAAAGCTTTCAGATGTTTGCCCCGGACGGAGAGAAATGTTTTGGGTTCCTGGGCGGCCTGAAATACTTGTTTTCCTTGTGCATAGGGAACGACTTCGTCTTCGGGACTGTGGATGATGAGCTTGGGGATACGGGTGATGGAGGGGATATCTGTGTCGGCGGAATAGGGAAATACCAGATAAGGTTTTACCGTTTCCCGCTGTTCTTCCGGTATATACTGTAAAGCGATAGCGGCAAACGAACTCATTCCGCCTTCGAGTACAAGGGCCAGGATGATAAAGATTTTTTTCATAGTTTATTCTTTTTTAAATTTGCAACGACCGTGAGGTCGTTCAATTTAAAGTCAGTTATTATTCTAACTTTCCGATGTAGGATTTCAAGGCTTCAATATAGCTTTCGAAAGCAGAAGAACCGGCAGGCGGGATTTTACAAATGGTTTGCGGCATTTTTCCTTTGAATGTTTTTTCGATGCCAATGTATCCAGCTTTGTTCAGCTTGTCGATCTGTACACTGAGATTGCCGGCAGTTGCCTTTGTTTGTTCCTTGAGAAAAACAAAGTCGGCACTTTCAACAGAGATCAGAATCGACATGATAGCCAGTCGTAATTCCGAATGCAATAAAGGATCCAGTTCTTTAAACATATCGTTCTGATTTTATGCGATTTTTCTTTTCTGCCTGTTGTAATATATGTCCCGGAATGATCATGCAGAAAAGGAAGATCGCGGCGAAAATCAGAATACATTCCAGACTGGTAATGAAAATCAGGGAAAAAGATAGTCCGATACCGATAAATCCGCCGATTGTCAACGCTTTGAATTTAATGATCAGTCCGGTCATTGCTGTTCCAGCATTGGCAAATAAAGCAATTAACAACAGAACAGGAATAGGTTCGAAAAAAGCGATACCGGCAGTTATCCATATCATAATACCTAAAACAATCCAAACATAGCCGACTACCCGGTCTATGAAAGTGGTCACTCTTTTAGGATGATTACGTTTTTCGAAATATTCCCAGAGGCCGCCGATGAGGATGATGCCGAACCAAAGCAGGAAATAGTAATTGTTGTGCGTGTAACGAACGAGAAAATAAACGAGTAGCGAAATAAAGAGTGTGCAGTAGCCATTGACAAGCAAGCCAATATAACCTCTGCTTTCCAGATTGTTGTGGGTGTTCTGAATCATGCGGGCGATCAGTTCCAGACTTTCTTTTTCATTGAGAGATTTGTTTTCCATAGTTATTCGTATTAATAGATCGGGATTATTTTTTTATTTCTGATACAAAAATAAATTAGTTTATAATATAAACAAAATTATTTTATGAAATAATTTAAAAAATAGGAGAAACCGCTAGAAGTAAAATAGAAAACGGAGAAGTAAAATTTTATTTACTCCTCCGTTTAGGATATTCAGCTAAATTTCTTAATTCTTTTTCTTCTTTTGTTGTTGTTCTCTGGCGCGTTGTTCCTGCATCCGTTGCATTTGTTCCAGACGTTCCTGGAATTTGGATTTTTTTACCGGTTTGGATTTTGCCAATTCGATCTGCCGCAACAATTTCTCATCGTTTACATAACGCTGGATAACCCATGTCTGGATGATCGTAATCAGCGTGGCAACGAAATAGTAATAACTCAAGCCGGAGGAGTAGCTGTTGAAAATAAACAGGAACATAATCGGCATGAGGTACATCATAGTCTGCATGCCTTTCAACTGATCGTTTTGCGGCTGGTTTTTCTTATTCATAATCATGTAGATGATATTGGTAGCTGTCATCAACAGGCAGAATAAACTGACATGATTACCATAGAACGGTATGGTGAACGGCAGAGTGGCGATGGAGTCATAGGAAGCCAGGTCGGTGGCCCATAGGAAACTTTTTTGCCGGAGTTCTATTGCACCGGGGAAGAACCAGAACAGGGCGATAAGAATCGGCATTTGCAACAGCATCGGCAAACAGCCTCCCATCGGATTTACACCGGCTTTTTTATACAAGGCCATTGTTGCTTTTTGGCGTTCCAGTGCTTTTTCTTTGGGGAATTTTTTATTGATTTCGTCGATTTGTGGTTTCAGTACCCGCATTTTGGCCTGTGACAAATAGGATTTGTAGGTTAAAGGGAAAAGTACCAGCTTAATGATCAACGTCAATAATAGAATGATCAAACCGTAGTTGGTCGTTACATGATTTTCCAAAAAGCCGAAAAGAGGAATCACAACATATTGGTTGAACCAAGCCACCCATTTCCATCCCAGGTTTACGAGTTTAGGTAATTCTATGTCGGCACCGTATTCTTTTAAAACAGGAAATGAATTCGGACCAAAGAAAAATTTCATATTGTAAGCTTCGTTGGCTTTTCCTTCGTAAACCAGAGGAATCTCTGCGTATACTTTTTTCAGATAACCGGGTTCATTGCTTATCTGGGTAGATAAACTGACGTCGGTAAATGACTCGCCTGCGATCAATACCGATGTAAAAAACTGTTGTTTGAATGCCACCCATTTAATTTTATTGGTCAACGTTTCTTTTTCATCGGATGTCATGGACATGTTTTCTACATCGTCGCTTAAGAAATCATAATACACTCCGGTATAGCGGTTTTCAAAATCCTTGCTTTTTTCCAATTGCGGCATATCGGCTCCCCAGAATAGAGTCAGGAAAGAAGAATTGGAAGCAATGACATCATTCATATTGTGGGTGAGGATACTGAAGTCGGCCATATAACTGTCCGGAGCCAGTTTATATAAAAATTCGACGTATTTATTGTCCTCGGAATAGAGTTTCAGCGATAATGTCTGTTCTCCGTTCTCGGCGTAGAGCACGGACTCAGTTGTATTGGGCTGAAACAGATATTTTTCGGTATTGACCTGTTTGTTGCGGGCGTAAAAATTCAGGCCGAACGTACTTTTGTTTTCGTTCCATAAAATAAGCGGCAGGGAATCGTGGGTGCAGTAGTCTTTTAAATCCACATTTACGATGCGCCCTCCCAGGGTACTGATCTGGAGCCGGATTTTGGCATTTTCCAGAGTAATGATTTTTTCCGTCAGACTATCTTGTACAAAGACTGTATTCTGATTTTGGGGTAACGAATCGTTTTGCCGGGCCAATTCGAAATCTTTCTTTTCCTGCTCGGCAACCTGTGCCGCTCTTGCTGCTTCTACGCGGGCGATGGAATCCCGTTGCTCCTGGGCACGTTGAAGCTCTGCTTCACTCGGACGAGTTAAATATGAAAATCCGATAAGGATTAAAAAAATAAGCACTAAGCCGAAAATGGTGTTTTTATCCATATTTAAAGGGTCTATAAATTTTTATGTTAAAGAAATCGGAGCTTTACGCGGAAAATAATCCGTAAATACTCCTGGTCTCTGGTGTATTAAGATATACAAGCTTTTATAAAGGCTACAAACAAAGGATGCGGTTTGATGACCGTACTCTTGTATTCCGGATGAAACTGTGTTCCGACGAACCATTTATGGCCGGGTATTTCTATAATTTCCGTCAGTCCGGTGTCCGGATTGATGCCGGTTGTGATCATTCCTGCTTTTTCGAAAGCTTCTTTATATTCATTGTTAAATTCGTAACGGTGACGATGTCTTTCTTCAATGGTTTTCTGTCCATAAGCTTCATAAGCCTTAGAACCTTCTTTCAGTTCGCATTTGTAAGCCCCGAGCCGCATCGTTCCCCCTTTTTCCGTTATATCTTTCTGGCTGTCCATAAGATCGATTACCGGATATTTGGTTTTTGCCGCTATCTCGGTCGAATCGGCACCTTCCAGATTCAGTACATTGCGGGCAAATTCAATGACTGCCATTTGCATGCCCAGGCAAATACCGAAGAAAGGGATATTGTTGGTCCGGGCATAGTGAATAGCTGTCAGCTTGCCGTTAATACCCCGGTGGCCGAAACCGGGAGCAACCAAAATTCCGTGCAGATCTTTCAGTGTTGCTTCAACATTTGCTTCATTCAGGGCTTCACTGTGAATCCAATGGATATTTACTTTGCAGTCATTGACGGCTCCGGCATGAATAAAAGCCTCTGAAATGGATTTATAGGCATCGTGTAATTCTACGTATTTGCCGACCAGACCGATTTGTACTTCCTGACGGTAGTTCTTTAATTTATACAAGAATTTTTTCCAGGAATCGAGATCCGGCTCACTGTTAAGAGGAAGGTCCAGTTTTTCGAGAACAATCTCATCCAGTTTTTCCTCTTCCATCTTAATCGGCACTTCATAGATCGTAGAAACATCTATCGATTCGATGACGGCTTCCGGTTGTACATTACAGAATAAAGCGACCTTCCGTTTGAGATCACTGTTTAACTTGTGCTCCGTACGCAGTACCAGAATATCGGGTTGTACTCCGATTTCCAACAGCGATTTTACAGAATGTTGTGTCGGTTTGGTTTTCAATTCGCCGGAAGCGGACAGGTAGGGCACCAGTGTCAAATGAATCAATACCGATTTTTCTCCCAGTTCCCATCTGAGCTGGCGAACTGCTTCGAGAAAAGGTAAAGATTCGATGTCACCGACCGTGCCGCCGATTTCGGTAATGACAACGTCGTATTCACCTTTGCTGCCCAATAATTTGATGTTTCGTTTGATTTCGTCGGTAACGTGGGGTACGATCTGAACGGTTTTTCCCAAGTAATCCCCCCTTCTTTCTTTGTTGATGACGTTTTGGTAGATCCTTCCCGTAGTAATGTTGTTTGCCTGCGAGGTCGGACAGCCGGTAAAACGTTCGTAATGTCCGAGATCCAGGTCGGTTTCAGCGCCATCGTTCGTGACATAGCATTCTCCGTGTTCGTAAGGATTGAGGGTACCTGGGTCGATATTAATATATGGATCCAGTTTTTGATTAGCTACTTTATATCCCCTTGCCTGAAGCAATTTTGCCAGAGAGGAGGCGATAATACCTTTTCCTAACGAGGAGGCTACACCTCCGGTAACGAATACATACTTTGTTGACACGATTCAGAATTTTTAGTCTTTTCAATCAAAGTGACAAAGGTAATAAATTTAAAAGTGAAAAGTGAAAAGAAGGGCGGGAAAATGAACGAAAAATGCAGAGGGTAAACTCTGCATTTTCACATTTATTGTGTTTTAAATCAATGTATCGAGGGCTTTTAATTTTTCCTGTAATAAAGCCAGGCGTTGTTTTGTCTTTTCGATTTTATTTTTCAGCTCCCGGATCAAGCCTTCCGATTTATTGGATTTTGCTATGAACCCGATGTTGTTTTCCCAGGTATTGATATCTGTTTCCAACTGTCTGATTTTTATAACTAATTTCTCCCGTTCATTGATGATTTTGAATTCTTTGTTTTCATCTGTATCCAGTGCATTGATTTTCGCCCTGTATTTTTCCAGATTTTTATCGAATTCGTCCAGGTTCATTTTATCGAAATACGTGTTGATGGCATTCCTGAATTCATCCTGGAGGGAATCTTTGAATTTGATCGGAACATAACCGATTTCATTCCAGCGGGTCTGGAAGTCTTTCAGCTTTTGAATGTTTGCTTCCGTATTTTCGGACAATGTAAATTGTTTTACTTCTTCCAGTAAGGCTTTTTTCAGTTCCATATTTTTTTCCTGTTCGGAATCGATATCTTTAAAATGAGCCTTTTTATTGTTGAAGAAGGTGTCACAGGCTGCCCGGAAGCGCATCCAGACCTTATTGGAATATTTGCGGGGTGCTGGTCCGATTTTCTTCCATTCTTTTTGATAAGAAATAATTCTGTCCGTGGTGGTCTTCCACTCCGTGCTGTCCTGGATAGCCTCTACTTTTTCACATAGTTTGATTTTCAATTCCAGGTTTTTTTCCTGGTCAACCAACATTTGCTTGTAAAATTCCCGTTTGCGATTGAAAAATTCGTCACAGGAGGCCCGGAAAGTTTTGAATATCCGGTTGCGTTCTTTTTGGGGAACCGTTCCGGAATGTTTCCATTCTTCCTGTAAATCAAGCAACGCTTTGGCTCCGTTATTCCATTCGGCAATTCCGTTGTATTCGGCAGCAGCAATAACCGCTGCTTTTTCACAGATTTCTTCTTTTACTTTCAGGTTATTTTCCTGTTCTTGCTTTAAGGTCTCGAAAAAATTGTGGTAGCTTTCATTGATTTTGCCGGTGGCCGCTTTAAAACGCTCCCAGATAGGTTCTTGCTGTTCTTTGGGGATCGGACCGATCTCTTTCCATTGGGCATGCAAAAACTGTAATTGTTTGAATGCTTCGTTTATGTCGTTTTTCTCAATCAGTTGTTCGGCTTCTTCGCAGAGTTTGATTTTGGCATCCAGATTTTTCTTTAAATCCAGATCCCGTAATTCTTTATTGATCTTGATGTAATTGTAGAAATTTTCTACGTGATGATGGTAGGTTTCAAGTAAGTTATTTACCTGGCCTTGAGGAACAAGCCCGGTATTCCGCCAGCGTTCCTGTATGTCTTTGAATTCCTGGAATGTTTTATTGAGAGCTTCCTCTTTTTGAACGAGTTCCTTCAATTCTTCGATTAGCTGAAGCTTGATCTCCAGATTCTTTTCCCGTTCAGCCTCTGTTTGTTTAGCCATTGCCACCTTTTTGTCTTTCAGACTTTTACAGAGGTTGTAAAATTTCTCCTTGGCATCGTTTTTGTATTTGAAATCGGTGGCAGGAGTCCCGTCGGCGGTAAAGTCTGCCAATGCCTGATCGAATTCTTTCTGATACTGCTTCTCGAATATGTCCGGAAGATGATCGGTCTTTATTTGCCCCGGAGCGTATTGCTCTATCAGTTTTTGTAATTCAGAAACAATCTCCTGGGTACTCAATAACGTGAAATCTACATTCGGGATTTCAGGTTTATCCGGAGATTCTGCGGTTTCTGACGATAATTGTTCCGGAACATTGCTTTCCGTTTCGTTTGCTGGTACTTCGGAAGTATTGTTCAATTCTTCGTTCAGTAACGTGTTGTCTTGCTCCATAGTTTGTATGCCGTGTTAGAATTCACTATTATATTAACATACGAAATTAGTTAAATTCTATGAGAAAGACAATATTTGACCCGAAAAAGTCAAAAATGGTTTTAAACGAACTAATCCAGCATCAGGCTGATATAGGCCGGATAATGGAAAACAAGTTGGGTTAGTTCCTGTATATCCAATGATAGATCAGGACGTTGTACACCTGCGCCCGTCCGGAAAACCTGACCGTTTTTCAACCGGTAATATCCGTTGTTAAAAGGAAGCTGCTTGTCGGATAAAAAAAGCAGGACAGATTGATGGGGATGATTGGCCGCATAGATACCGAGTACTTGGCGGGCGTCGATGATCCGTGCCATTCCTCTGCGGCTGCTGTGTCCGGAACGTGCCGGCACTTTACAGCTGATCTCATTCGTATGCCATATTCCGGCCGCTGTATTTAACAGAGCACTTTTCTCTTCTTCGGAATCATACAGTAATTCGTTGATCCGGATATTATCCGTGGTGGGAAGAGTGAATGCCATTCCACCCGGTTGTCCCGAAGGATGCCGGAATACCAGTAAGCTTCCGCCTGAAAGGTATAAGTCTTCCAGAATGATATCGAAGTCTTCGGAGGAATGCTGTACGCAATTGGGACGACGTAGCATATTCCGGTTGAAATACTTGTATAATTCCTGGCGTTGTGCGAGCGTTTGTGCAGCGGTCAGTGCAGTTACGGCAGGATGCTTATGGTAGACGGGTAAATAATAATTTTCGGATGTGTACCGGAACACCGGAGCATAACCCGCCTGGCTGTAATAGTCGTATAACCAATCCTCCTGGGGAATCAGTATGCTGAAAATGAATTTCCGGTTTTTCATGGTGAAAAACGCTTCCGTCAGCAGTTTTTGCATCAATCCTTTATTACGGGCATCGGGATGTGTCGATGCCCCGGAAATATAAGAAACCGGAACTTCTTGCTGATTCCAGGTCATTGTATAAGGAAGCATTTGCAGGACGGAAACGATTTGTCCGTTTTCTTCAATACCGATTGTATTTTCATCCTTGTATTTCCGTTCGAAATAAAAACGGATAAATTCCTCCGTGTCATTGAAGCAAATGCGCCAAAGGTTAATCGTACCTTCTTTGAGTGTTTCTATTTTTTTATCGCTATGCATTTTTCCAATAATATGTCAGGATGGTATGAGAGTTTTGCCTGACGTAATCCCGGAAGACCGAGGTCTTCTTCCCGGTTGATATAGAGATATTGCTCCGGAAGATGGGCGGCAAATTCTTTATTGATGATGCTGTATGTACCGTCTATTTTCATCGTGGCTTTTTCAACATGTGTTGCAAATGTGGTTTCATTGACCGGAGAGCCGAAGGTGAAGGCAAGCATTTTATCACCGACCCATATCGCTCCGCCCAAAAGCCCTAGTTCTTCATAGTGATGGATGTTATAGGTCAATGCCCGGCGTTCGGCTTTCATGCTTGCCTGTACGACGTAGTCGTGCTCCATGCACCAACGGGATTCAAGTTCGAGACATTGAGGCAGCATCTCCGGTGTCAGCATTGTATAACGATATACGTGCTCTTTTACAAATTTGTTGACATGGTTTCTCTTGGGTTGGTAATATTTCCCTTTCAATTCCGCTAATGCCGAGCGGCTATAGATGTAATCGGCATAATCCCGGTGTATATCATATTCGAAAAGTGTCGGATAGTATTTTTCGAGTTTATCCCGGGTGTCCGGATAAGGACCTTGCAATCGTAAAGGCTGACCTTCTGCTGAAGCTTCCCGTTCCAACAGGTCGATGACATGCATGATGTTACCTTGTCCGATAGGCATTAGGTAAATGACTCGGTTGTCTTCCATACGAAAACGGATGACCAGACAATTTTCAACCTCGGCGAAGCTACTGTCATTACTGAAATGCCACGCGCACAAATTAGCAAATGAAAAATCACAATCCTGTGGAGCGTAAGTCAGCGTATATGAAGTAATGAGGTTTTTATCTTTTAGGGTAATTGGTTTAAAATCAATCATATATATGTGTGCAGAAAAATAAACATTCTTTTCGTTCGATAATACGAAATTATCTGATTTTAGGTTTAGTTCTGTGAAAAGAAATATATTTTTTTACGCAAACGAAATAAATTCAACGATTGAATTGTAGAATTTAGACCGGACTTCCAATTCTCCCTGTTCCGAAAAAACGATCGTAAATTTTAAATCCTATTCGGTTTTCTTCAGTACCAAGGCAAATCCGCCTCCCGGAGCTTCCTGTATAACAATTTGCTTATCCGTTGTCAATTCGAATTCCTCCCGCTTGTAGTCTCTTCCGCTACGGTCTGCATTTATACCGTCTTTAAAGAGGATAGCCTGATATTTATCGTTACCTAAGAAATTGAGATCGAGCGTCGTTTCCCGGGGGGTCCAGTTGGTCAGGCCTCCGATATACCAGTTTGCACCTTTACGCCGGGCAATGGTTACGTATTCTCCGATTTTCCCTTCCAGAACACGTGTTTCGTCCCAGATAACGGGTATGCCGGCGATAAATTCCAGGGATTCTTTTTCACGGAGGTAGTTGCTGGGATTGTCACACAACATATTCAAAGGGGATTCAAAAATAATGTAGGTCGCTAACTGACGGCAGCGTGTACCCTGACTCATCGGTTCGGAATATACCGGCGCATAAGCACCTTTGGCTGCATTCCGCATAGCTCCTTGTGTGTAGTCCATCGGGCCGGCCGCCATGCGAATAAACGGAATAGTAACGTCATATGTCACAAGGTCTGTAGAAGCCGGAGCCCATTTGGCATTTTCCAGGCCGAATACACCTTCATTGTTGAGCACATTCGGATAAGTGCGTTGTAAGCCCGTCGGTTTATAAATGCCGTGTAAATCCAATACTAAATTATAACGGGCTGCCGTCGCTGCCGCTTCATACACAAAATCAACGACTTGCTGGTCGTCCCGGTCCATAAAGTCAACTTTAAATCCTTTTACACCTATATTGGCATAATGTCTGCATACATTCTCCATATCTTTGCGGAAAGCTTCGTAACCGGCCCAAAGGATAATGCCGACTTCTCTGTCCATGGCATAATTGACCAGTTCCCGGATGTTTATTTCCGGTATGACTTGCAACAGATCGGCCTGTTTGTTTACCGCCCAGCCTTCGTCCAGAATCACATATTCGATACCGTTGCGGGAAGCAAAGTCGATGTAATATTTATAGGTGTCGTTGTTGATGCCGGCTTTGAAATCCACGCCGTCGATATTCCAGTCGTTCCACCAGTCCCAGGCCACTTTTCCCGGTTTGATCCAGGTGATGTCTCCGATGCGGGAAGGTGAGGCCAGACGATACACCATGTCGCAGTCTGCCAGTTGCTTATCGTCGGTGGAAATGACTGCAATTCTCCAGGGGAAATCGCGTTTCCCCTCTACTTTTGCCATGTACGGTTCCCGGGCTGTAACCAGTCCTTGCAACATATTGTGACCGCCTTGTACAACCGTCTTGGGGTAGGGGGCAAATACGCCGGTCAGGGCACGTTCTTTTTGCCCGCTGTTGAGATATAGTCCGGGGTAACTTTCGAGATCCGCCTCTGTGATCAATACTTTTCGGTTCTGTTCCAGTTCTACGACAAGGGGCAGGAACATCAGTTTATCTTTGTTTAACCGGGAAATAGAGGTGTGAGTATATGTATTTTCAAAGGAATTGAAAAATTGAGTTTCGAACGATTTCTCTTTGTCATGGCGGGCTTTTACATAAGGTACAATGGTATTGTAATCTTTATCAAAGCAAAAAGCGGCTTCTTCATTCACAATTGTAAAAGCCTTGTCTGCCAGATTCCGGAAGCGGTAGGCGACGCCGTCGTCGTAGACCCTGAATACCAATCCCCAGTTGCCTTTGAATGTCAATGTCAACTGATTGTAAATGTCGGCAACTTGATTTTTTTTATAAAAAGGGGCTGTGATGATGTTGTCGGCAGTTTGTTTGCTTGTTTTCTGTATGCGGGCATTCTGTCCCCAGATTTCTCCGTTCCCCAGCGTGACAGAAAGGGGAGACGGAGCAATAATGGTTTGGTCTCCGGTCTTTACACTCCAGGTAATAATATTTCCGATTTCTACGGTTAATTGCAACCGTCCGTCGGGGGAAGTGATCTGTTCCCGCTTTTGCGCCTGCGTTGAAACGATTCCAACGAATAAGAGAAAAGAAAGTATAATTTTCATAAATAGTCGTTTTTATGAATTCTGAATTGGAAATTTTAACCGGATGTTAAGTGGTTAAAGCACACTTCGCTGATTGAAATTTGTAAATTTCCTTATGCAAATTAATGTAAAAATCAGGATAAATCAAAATTTTACCGTTTTCCGGGCAAAATAAGTCCGTATTTGGATATGAGTAGGAAAGGCTTTATCTTTGATAGCTGAAATGAAACTTATGCTCTCTTATATTTTATATGGCCTGATCTGGCTGGTAAGTTTTTTGCCGTTGTGGTTATTGTACTTGCTTTCGGATGTCTTGTATTATATTATATACTATATTGTAAGATATCGCCGGGAAGTGGTGTGGGTTAATCTGCGTAATTCTTTTCCGGAAAAAAATGAAGCTGAATTGCGGAGAATCGAGCGGCGCTTTTACCGCAATCTGTGTGATTTTTTCGTAGAAATGTATAAGCCCTGGCATATGTCGGAACGGGCGATCCGCCGCCGTTGTGTATTCAAGCATGTCGAAATATTACAGCGTTATTTCGATGCCGGAAAAAGTGTGATAGGAGTATTGGGACATTATGGAAACTGGGAATGGATGGCGTCTTTTTCGTTATGGATGAAAGGAGATGTTGATTTTTATACCTTATACAAACCGCTTCATGATAAGGTGATGAATCGCCTGATGATACGTGTCCGCTCCCGTTTCGGGGCGAAGCCGGTTCCGAAGAAGGAGGTATTCAGACGGCTGGCCCGGGATTGTCAGCAGGGACATTTGTTTTTGGCCGGTTTTATCGGAGATCAGACTCCCGATAGCGGTAATCTGAATTTTTGGATGGAGTTTTTGCATCAGGATACGCCGGTATTGGAAGGAACAGAACGGATTGCGACGAAATTTAATCTTCCGGTTATTTCTTTACGCATGAGGAGGGTGAAACGGGGATATTATGAGGTTGATTTCGTGAATTTGTGTGAAGAACCTGTGAAACTGCAACCCGGGGAATTGACTCGGATGCATATGCGCCTGTTGGAACAGCAGATACAGGAAGCCCCTGAATATTGGCTGTGGTCCCATCGCCGATGGAAACACAAGCGGAATGTAAATCGCTGATGGTAAACTGTTCCGGAGTATTTTCCTGCAGAATTTACATTTTCAACTTTTAAATCTCCGAATTTTCAAATCTTGAATATATGGCACGGGTAGCGGTAATTATTTTAAATTGGAACGGCCGGCATTTGCTGGGAGAATATTTGCCGTCTGTTATCCGGAATACGAATCCGGCCTTGGGACGGGTTGTCGTTGCCGATAACTGCTCTACGGATGATTCATTGGCGTTACTAGCTGACGGATTTCCGGATGTGGATGTCATTCGGTTCTCTGAAAATTACGGTTTTGCCGGCGGATATAACCGGGCGATTGTACAGGTGGAAGAAGAGTATGTCGTTTTGTTGAATAGTGACGTAGAGGTGGCTCCGGGATGGTTAGAACCCATGATAGCTCTTTTGGACGGAGACTCCGGACTTGCGGCCGTCCAGCCTAAAGTACTTGCCTGGAAGGAAAAGAAACGGTTTGAATATGCAGGGGCCTGCGGCGGGTATATCGATAAGTGGGGATTTCCTTTTTGCCGCGGACGTATATTGGATACGACGGAGAAGGATGAAGGGCAATATGATGACGTGGCTGAAGTATTTTGGTGTACCGGGGCGGCTCTTTGTATCCGCCGGGACGTCTATTTAACCTGTGGTGGCTTGGATGAGCGTTTTTTTGCCCACATGGAAGAAATCGACCTTTGCTGGCGTTTGCGTAATAGGGGGTATACTTTGAAAGTTGAACCTGAATCTGTGGTTTATCATTTGGGAGGGGGGTCTTTACCGATGAATCACCCGCGTAAATTGTTTCTGAATTATCGT
Source organism: Culturomica massiliensis (assembly GCF_900091655.1). NCBI lineage: Bacteria > Pseudomonadati > Bacteroidota > Bacteroidia > Bacteroidales > Odoribacteraceae > Culturomica > Culturomica massiliensis. The sequence continues at coordinate 2,232,000 of NZ_LT594621.1, read as the reverse complement.
AACAATTTACTGATGATGTATAAAAATCTGGATGCTGCGAATTGGCGGCGGGTTATATGGTGGCGCCGTTTACTGGATTTGGCGGCGTTTGCACTTTTTTTGTTAAAAGGACAATGGGCCAATGCCCGTTCTGTGTGGAAGGCTTACCGGGCTTTTCGTAAATTGAAAAAAGAATATACTGAAGGAACGGGAAACCGGAAAGATAAGTGTATCTATAAAAAAAGTATTGTGTATGCTTATTTTATCAGGAAAATGCGTCGTTTTTCGGATTTGCAACAAGGGTGGAGATAAAAAATAATGTGGAAAGTAAACCTTTCGATCAGATATTTGTCAATATAAAGAGAATAGAATAAAATTTCCGGCATGGAGGACAAGGAGATTATAGAACTTTTTCATCTTAAGAATAAAAAGGAAGAAGCCTTTCGCTTGCTTGTAGATGAGTATAAGGAAAAGCTTTATTGGCATATCCGGAAAATTGTGCTCAGTCATGAAGATTGCAACGATATTCTACAGAATGTTTTTGTAAAAGTATGGCAGGGATTGAAAGAATTTAGGTATGAAGCGAAATTGTATACCTGGATGTACCGGATTGCGACGAATGAAGCGATTAATTTTCTGAATGAAAAGCGGCGGAAAGTATTTGGAAATTCGTCTGAAATTACGGATGTATTGGAGAATACGCTTGAGAGTGACCCTTGGTTTTGCGGAGACGAAATTCAGGCAGAATTACAACGGGCTATTTTAAAATTGACGGACCGCCAACGCTTGATATTCAATATGAAGTATTTTGACGATATGACGTATGAAGATATTGCAGAGGTATTGGATGTTGCGGTAGGAACATTGAAAGCGACGTATCACAATGCCGTGAAAAAAATAGAAGAAAGTATGCGAATAGCCGATAACTGTTTCTGATGGTTCAACCTTAAAATTTGGAGCAATGGAAAACTTTGACGATAAATATAAAAAGAAAAATCCTTTCTCGGTTCCGGATGGATACTTCGATCATTTGACGGATCAGGTGATGGAACGGGTTAAAGAGGAGAAAAAGCCCCGGCGGACAAGTTTTGTACATATACTAAAGCCTTATATCGGTTTGGCTGCCATATTTTTGTTGGCCCTGTTTGTGGTGCAGATTGTCCTGCCCCGTTTTATAGATAATTCCCGCATGCTGAAAAAGGAAAGTACGGAAGTTGTACAGGAGGCAAATGACAGGAAAGAGGATATAGAGCTGGATAGTAGTTTTAATCCAACCAGCGAGGAAATATTAGAATATCTTTCAACGGAGGTGAATAGTTATGATTTGATTTATGCTGAACTTTATTAATAGGATGATGAAATATTTGTTAATAATTATAGGTTTGTTGTCGGGTACGACACTATGGGCGCAAAATAATAAATTGAGTGAAGAAAAGCGCGATGAATTCGAGGCTCAGAAAGCTGCATTTTTTACGCAGGCTTTGGATCTTACACCTCAGGAGGCTGTCTCATTCTGGCCTTTATACAACGAGATGTTTAAAAAAATCCGGGAAAAAGATATGGAGATGCGTAAAAAAGCGAAGGTCATGCGGGAGACCAAAAACCTGACAGAAGCCGATGCACGTAAATATGTCGAGGGGTCTTTGGCTGCGGAACAGCAAATGCTGGATATCAAGAAACAATATTATCAGAAATTACTGGAAGTTATCCCGGCTAAAAAAATTGCGAAATTGGATTGGGTAGAACGTAAATTTCACAGGCAATTGTTGGATAAAATGCGTAAATGCTCGCAGCCTTCCAAATAAGCCGCGAAGATTTGCGGACCATCGTTAAAAAAATGATGCAAAAGTTTGCTGATTTAATTTAAAGCACTACTTTTGTGGACGCAATTCAGCACAGAACATCAAGGAGAGATGGGTGAGTGGCTGAAACCAACAGTTTGCTAAACTGTCGTATCCGATTAGGGTACCGGGGGTTCGAATCCCCCTCTCTCCGCCGAAGGTTAAGCCAAAAACAAGAAAAATCCCTGCTAATCAATGATTGGCAGGGATTTTCTCTTTCCGGCAGATAGCCCAAAGGCAAAAATTTGCACACTTTTCGGGAGACTATCCTATCTTCCGGAGTGCTATAAACGGGGGGATGGGTATCTAATATTTACAATGATTTTATGGTTCCGGAGGATATAAATTGTAAATATATTTCTACCTTTACCGCTATAAACAACGTGAGTTCATTCAGATCATTCTCTTCTGTGTATTTTTTTCGGAGTTTTAGCTCTGATTCTTTTCATTGTAGAACTAGACCGGTATAAGCTTTCTTTGTTCGGCGAATAAATGCCCCGATAGGTTCATGGTATGAATTAAAAAAAGGGGATATGTCAAATTTCAATGATTATGTAGATATGAGATCATTTTTTATTGGTAAATATGAAATTAAATTACCTATTATTCAAGGAGGTATGGGTGTTGGTGTATCGTTAAGCGGTTTGGCCTCTGCAGTTGCTAATGAAGGCGGGGTCGGAGTTATTTCGGCTGCCGGCTTGGGGTTACTTTATCCGCAATTCGGGGGAAATTATCTGGAGAAATGTATTTTGGGACTGAAAGAGGAAATTCATAAAGCCCGGGAAAAAACACAGGGGATAATAGGAGTTAATATTATGGTTGCCCTTTCTAATTTTTCCGATATGGTGCGGACGGCTATTGCCGAAAAAGCGGATATTATCTTTGCCGGTGCCGGCCTTCCCCTCAATTTGCCCTCGTTTCTGAATAAAGACAGTAAAACGATGCTGGTTCCTATTGTTTCTTCTTCGCGGGCAGCACAGGTGATTTGTGAAAAATGGGAAAACAATTACCATTATCTTCCGGATGCGCTTGTCGTGGAGGGACCTAAGGCTGGAGGACATCTCGGTTTTAAAAGCGAACAGATTGAAGACGAGCATTATTCGCTTGAACATCTTATACCTGAAGTGGTTGAAGTCGCTAAAACCTATGCCGGCAGAAAAAATATTCCGGTTATTGCAGCCGGAGGGATATCTACACCGGAGGATATTGCAAAATTTATACACTTGGGGGCTTCGGCTATACAGATGGGGTCGGTTTTTGTCCCGACCGAAGAATGTGATGCTTCCATTGAATTTAAGAAAGTATATATTGATTCGGGAGAAAAGGATATTCGTATTATCCAGAGTCCGGTGGGTATGCCCGGACGTGCTTTTGACGGTGAATTTATCCGGAAGGTGGCTGAAGGAAAAGAAAAACCGCGTTCATGTCCGTTTCATTGTATAAAAACATGCGATTATACCAAAAGTCCTTATTGTATCATCAAAGCCCTGTATAATGCGGCGAAAGGAAACATGGCGAAAGGGTATGCTTTCGCGGGGAAAAATGCCTATCTGGCCAGTAAGATAAGTAGTGTAAAAGAAGTTATCGAAAAATTGAAATCCGGTTTTTCTTTGGCTTAATAATGGCGGAAATGCTCTTTTTGCCTTATTTTATTGACGGTGAGTGGTAGTAAAATAACTGACCGTGAAATGGCAAGTATATATTGGATAAGGTTATTGCATATCGGAAAACAGGATTGAATACAATTGTAAATTCTTGACAATTAAGGATATCTTTTTGTTATTGAGGTGTTTGCAGATGAATTGAGTCCGGGGTATATCTGATTCTGGCATTTCGGATTATTTTATATTTTTTATAAACATATCCTGTTGTGATGCCCGGCTTTTTGCTAAATTCGTTTTATGATAATCAGTGCCAGCCGAAGAACCGATATTCCGGCCTTTTATTCACCGTGGTTTTTTAACCGGATAAAGGAAGGATATGTACTTGTCCCTAATCCGTTTGATGTTCATCGGATCAGCCGGATTAATCTATCACCAGTTGTGGTGGATTGTATTGTTTTCTGGACGAAGAATCCGGCTCCGATGCTCGATAATCTTGAATTATTGAAAGATTATAAATTCTATTTCCAGTTTACTTTGAATCCTTACGGGAGTGAGCTTGAGAATAATTTGCTCCGGTTTCATAAACGTATCGAAATATTTAAACGGCTTGCCGATAAGATCGGCCGGGAAAGAGTGATTTGGCGTTATGATCCTATTTTAACGAACGGGATCTATACGGTGCAATTTCACCGGGAAAAATTTGCAGAGACAGCGGAATTGCTGAAAGAACATACTGAAAAATGTATGCTCGGATTTATCGATCATTATCATCACATCCGGTCTGCTGTCGGTAAATTCAATATACGTCCTTTATTGTCTGAGGAAATCAGACAAATGGCTGTTTCATTCCGGGAGACAATAGATGCTTATCCTGCGATAACCCTGGAAACCTGTACCTCGAAAGTCGATTTATCGGCTTTCGGAATTTCTGCCGGATTGTGTGTGGATAACAGGCTTGTCGAAAAAATTACGGGATACCCCATTATAGCCCGTAAAGATAAAAACCAGCGTAATATTTGTGCTTGTGTGGAAAGTATAGATATCGGCACTTATGAAACCTGTTTGAACGGATGTATCTATTGTTATGCTATCAAAGGAAATTATGCCACAGCCCGGCGTAATTCGGCAAAACACGATAAAACATCTCCTTTGCTTATCGGTCGGCTGAATGAAGGAGATATCGTCAAAGAACGCGAAGTAAAAAGTCTTCGGACCGATCAACTCTCTCTGTTTTAATTATAAAAAATTTAACCGGTAATTTTGGGGGACAATAAGCCAGACTCGGAACAGAGTTTTTATTGTAGATATTTGGAATAATTTTTCATATTTGTTGTATGCTGCTTTCTTGATTAACAGGGGTATGTGAAATATGTATGTGTGTCCCGATTTTTTTCAAGATAGGGGATATAAAGAGCACTTTTTTCGTTTTTTGGGAATAGCGGAGAATGTGTTTATAAAAAGCAAAGTATGGTTATTAAGAATACGTCTTTGTTGAATCGTCTATTTATTCTTGTCTCTAACGGAGAATACAAATGAGAAGGAAGTGTCTGAAACTTGTTAGATACTTCCTTTCTGTTTATATCTTTTCGATATTCGTTATACCGGATGGCAATGCTCGGACTCCTGCTGTTGTAAATATTCCAGCCATACTTCCAGCCAGTCGTCTTCTTTATAGTTGATTATTTCCAAAGTTTTATCCTTGTCTTCAAAAGATTTGTTGTATTCTTCAATTTCTTGAAGTTGTTCTTTTTTCCATGTTTCATTTTCGATATACATGTCCCGGTAAAGATAACCGATGACCATGCCTAGAAGTAATGCGATAATTGTTGTACATATTGTTTTCATAATTTGAATATTAATTTAATACGAATGTCATCTCTACTTTTGCACCGTTTCGGGTAAATAACAAATTGTCGGTCAGAGTCATCATCAGATACAAACCTCTGCCTGTTGTTTTCATTAAATTTTCAGGAGTTGTGGGATTCGGAATGTGACTGAAATCAAATCCTTCTCCTTCATCTTCAACTGTTATGATCATTTCCCGGTTATTCATAGCAGCCGTCAATTTTACCGTTTTTTTTGAATCTTTTTTATTTCCGAATAAAATAGCATTGTTTACGGCTTCTATTACCGGAAGCATTATTCTGACCCGTAAATTTTCCTCTATCCCGAATTTATCAATCAGATTTTCAATGAAATCTTCAACTTCCGGAAGATTATTCAAGTCTGAAAATATCGTAAGCTCTGATTTACTCATTTGATCATATTTTAATTGTATATCTTATCTCTGGTTATCTAAATTTTACATATAAATTAAAAGCTGAATTCAACTTGCAAATGCAACAGAATTCTGATTAATAATTTGTTTAAATTTTTCGTTTGGCGTGAGGTATCCAAGTCTTTTACGAGGTCGATTATTGAGTTTATTTTCAATCCACTTAATCTGTTTGTTGGTTACTTCACTAAAGTCCTTACCCTTTGGGATATACTGCCTGATAAGCCCGTTGGTGTTTTCATTGGCACCACGTTCCCATGAGTGGTATGGTTTGCAAAAATAGAATTTTATTTCCAATTTTTGCGCAATTTCCTCGTGCTTTGCAAACTCCTTTCCATTGTCAGCCGTAATTGTGTGTATTAAGTTTTTCACTTTCCGCAGTGCCCATACTGCAATCTTAGCTACCGGGATGGCTTCTTTTCCCGACAACTTGCGTATCCAGACCCTGCTTGTTGCTCTGTCGTTAATGGTAAGAATGGCACCTTTGTGGTTCTTACCAATAATTGTATCTATCTCTAAATCACCAAATCTCTCCTTCAGTTCCACTATCTCGGGACGCTCATCAATATCCACCCTGCCTGGGATAAATCCTCGCCCTGCATTTTTAGAACCACGTTTGGCATACCTGCGACCTTGTCTGCGAAGATATTTGTGCAGTTTGCCACCCCGCCGCTTATCCTCCCAAATCCAGCGATATATCGTTTCGTGAGATACCATCGCAATTCCCTCCAAGCGGCTCCTGCCGACAATCTGCTCCGGGCTGAATCCTTTCTTCAACAGCTTTATTATCCGTTTTCTCATTGCCGGTGTAAGCACTTCCTTGCGATGTTTTTGCTGCTTGCGCCTGTCTGCTTTTCGCTGGGCAAGCTCCATGCTATAGCTACCACTTCGGGCGTCGCAATTGCGCTTTATCTCCCTGTAAACAGTGCTTTTATCTACTCCGATAGCTTCCGCTATTGCTTTTTTGCTCATCGGTATTTGCAACATCATAGAAATTGCATACCTTTGTTCCTCGGTTATATGTTTGCTCATCTGCAACTTTTTTTTCTTTGGACGGACAATTAAAGCAAAGATAGCAAACTTTATCCATTCAGAGTGAGAGAAAGGGGGACATTGTCTCTCTTTCCTCTCTGAAAAATAAATGTTTTTATTGCTTATTATCCGCACCCAAAAAGTTGCATTTATAAGTTGAACTCAAGAAAATATGGGACAATTGCACCACCTATCGTATACAAAATATTTTTTCATTCGTAACTCAATTTATAACTATGAGAACTAAGATAGAGTTAGACATAATTGCTCGGGTGAAGAAAATGAGAGAAGTGCACGGATATACACAAGAAGCTTTATCTTATGCTCTTGGGTTTGAGCGTACATTTATCAATAAGTACGAGCGAGGGCTTAGGTGTTATAATTACAATCATTTAAATGCCTTAGCTAAGATATTCAAATGCTCTCCTCGTGATTTCCTTCCCGAAAATCCTATATAAAAATCATTACTATAAATCAATTCAGTTGGAGAAATACGTGCAAAGGGCGCGAATTATATCCTCTATTTCGCGAGTACCGTAGGTATCGCCAAACACCAGTCTCTGCCCGCTCATAGATTCAATAGTTCACGCCCCATAGGGGAGTTAAACTATTTTGTTAAATCATCTGGCAGAGAAAAAAAATTGGCGATTTTACGATACTAGATTATAAACAAAAAGTTTTAACTCTTTAATTTTTATATTTAATATTTATTCTATTTCTGTTTCTTTTTCTTATTTTTAATATTGATTACATTATGCAAAATTAAAATAACTAAGTCTATTTGCAAATATAATCTTCTTATTTTAGTATAATATATATATGTTATGTTGTTTTTAAAGGAAGATTATTGGAATTGATAATGTGCTTTACGCTTCTGAAAGAGAGATATATGGACTAATCGGTTGATCGTGTAGAGAAAGATGATTTTACTAGATACAAAAAAAGTATTTGATATGTTATGAGACACATCAGATACTTTTTATGGCAGAAAATAAACAATTTAAAGTGGTAATTATTGAGGAACAATTTTAGTTTCCTCTTGGCGTTGGGTGTAATAAAATATACAGGTTACTTTTTGCAGGTCCGGGTACATATTTAGCCGGATGTATTTATATTGAGGTAATGCCTGCAACAATCTGTTGCGTTCGGCGTCATTGTAATTCCGGTTTATAATCCGGAGAATTGTTGTTTTGTCCGGGAGATCGGAATCACTGACCAATTTACGCAGGCCTGTCCAGTCTTCATTTATCATGTTGACGACAATGTGTTCAGGTGGGAGTAATTTACTTTCCTCTAATTGTTGTTTGATCGATAGGGCTCTTTGACCGGCCAGCCAGGCATTGAAATTCATATTGCCGATAGGTGAGCTGCTTCCGGTAATAACGATTTTATTTAATTTCATATCCGGATTGTTCCGGAGTGAATTTATCAGATCTTTCATAGCTTGCATACGTTCTACATTGCCGACATATTCCGGAGCGTAAAAATCCTGAGCAAGCGGATAGTAAAATTTAAATACAGCCACTTTCTCCGTTGTTATGGTATCTTTGGTGTATTGAATGGCTTCAGGCGTACTAACTAATTCCGGACCGGGGCCTTCGGGAAACCAGATAGCTCCATCTGCCAGGATGAGGGTTGCAGTTTCTTTTTCCCGGTCGCAGGCCTCTAAAATAATATCTGCCTGTAATTTTGACTGTGCCATCCACACTTGAAAGGGAATAGTGTCCGATAGTTCTATTTGCATACTGTCTTTCTCCGCTTTTAGATAAATGGCATTCGGAATCTCCCGGTAGTTACCGTTTAATTCTTCCAGTCTTTTCTCTTGCCGGATATTTTCGCGACCGCTAATGACGAGTGTAGGTAAGTCATAACGGTGTCCGGGTGTCAGAAAATAGGGCCTGTATATCAGCCGGGCGCAAGAATGAATATAATGTGGCGGGATATGCAGAGTATAAGCGATCTTAATCGTATATGGATCGGTTTGCTGATCGACGAATAGCTGCAATTTTTGGGGTGAGACAGTCACTCCCGGATGTTTGTCGGTTAAACGTGCAGCACTGCATAAAGACATAATGCATATAATTCCGAAACATACAGTTATAAACCTGTTCATTTTATCTGGCTTTAAAAAGGTACATAAAACTGATACTTAATTTGGTCGGTCCCCAATAATTACGGTGTCCTGAATCGATAAACCGTCCGCAGCGGTTCCGTAGGTATTTATCGTAGTCCAGATATGCATATCCGACGCCGATTTCTGTTTCCAGATTCCAGTGTTTTCCGATGATCCATTGATAGCCGTATGATATACCGCCGCCTGCAAACCAACCTTCATAGCGGTATTTTTCCAAACCTCCGTTGTATTTTCCTCCATGGGCATGTATGCCGATGAAATGTCCCATAAAACGCCGGCAGGTCCAGTAACGCCATTCGGGTTGTACTGCCCAATGCATGATCTTTTTGTTATCGCTAAAGCGGAAAGGATTGTAGGTCGCTGTTAAATCGAGAGTCTGCCGGGGCGCGAGTGCCATTTCTCCGCCGATATTCAGGGTAGTTGTAGCCCAATAGGCTGCATTGGTCTTTACGGCCCATTTCTGACCGTAAATCATTCCCGAAGTGAAGCAGAACAGTAACACGAGTATCTTTTTCATGTTGTTTTTTAGTTTATGAACCGTTTATTTTCCAGAATGTCCCCTTTTAATACGATGTGGGGGTACTCCATCCTCCGCTGAGTTTTAAATTATCAACGCCGAGTAACGGAAGGTTAAGCGGAACGGAGATGGTAATATTTTTAATCGGGCTGAGAACGAGATTTAAAATCGTATTGAGTATGGGTAATCCTCCTAATATACCGTTAATGTTAGCAATTTCCGTAAGTTGGACGGTGACACTGAGTGAATGGTTACCGTCGGTTTGTTGTGTATATGACTTCAAGCCCAGATCCAAAAGCGAATAGTCGGCCTTGTAACGGCGATTGGCAGGAACATTATAGGATAGCGGATCGTTGATATCGATAAATGCTCCGTTTAATAAAAGCGGACTGTCTACAATTCCGTCGAATACGACTCCACTCAACAAGCCTTTTTTTATTACATTGATTTTTCGTATATCGAATAAGTTGGAAAAACCTTTAATATACAAGCATTTTTGAGCAAAGAAGGTGTTGTTGACAAAATCGTAGCGGAAGTTGTGGAGTCCGGTGTATTTGTCTGTTACGTTCAGGTTGAAATCGATGGTTTTGGGGAAATCGTTGATTGTGACAATGGCCGTATGTGCCTGGCTGAATTCCCAGGGATTGAGCAGTTCTCCCAAAACTCCTAACAGACCGTTTTGATTCTCATTGGCTCCCAGGGTCGTACCGATCTGATTGACCAGTTGTTTTAGGAGACGGTTGTACAGCGTATCCGTAACCGGTTGTATCAGATTGGCAACAATCGGATTGACAATGGCATCGATACCTCCGAGCAGGCCGATCGTAATTCCGTCGACTCTGCTTCCGACGATATTTTTTATTTCTGTTGTCAATAGTCCCTGGGCTGTATTTTGAATGATATTTTTATACCCGATTTGGGTAACGATGTTATTGACCAGTTTGTTTAAAGCATCCTGTGCGTCTACGACATTCCGGTGTACATTCATCATCCCGATGATTCTTTGCAATAGAATATAGGGCGTCGGTGAAACATCTGAAAAAGTAACATTTGCCCAATAATATTCGGAATTATTTCGGAATTCGGCATTGGGTAAGGCTATCCGGGCATTGCTGTAGGTGGTGGTATAATTCAGTAATATATCATTGTAGTTTACTGCAGCAGAAGAGGTGGCATAAGGGAATTGCGTTTTTTCAGTATTCCCTAAAAAAACAGCCCGGTATGACCCTTTGGGCAGTGTGTCTTTTTGGGCGGCAAGAGGCCATTGGGTACTTGTACCGTTTTTTGAGAACACCAGGCGTTCCTTGACAAATTCTCCGGTAGATTTGTATAAAATATAGCGCAAAGATTGTACTCTGTAGGTGGTGTCGTTGATGGCAGCCCGGCTATCCGGAGAAAATCCGGAAAAAGTTACGACAAAATACCCTTCAGGTATATCTGCATCAGGAACCGGAGTAAATCCCGGATCATCTTCGGATGGCAATAATTCCGTTTTGCCGCAACCTGATAATAGCAGCAGGGCCAATAATCCGATGAGTGTCAAATGTAATTTCATATCAATAATCGTAAAAGTCAAGGTGTCGGGTTTATGCCGTCCCAGACATCATCTTCCAGGTTGATGTCACGGGTGATGACAAACCCGTAATTTATTTTGTCGTAGCCGGCAGAAACGATGACAGCATCGTTGGGGAGTAACATCAGTTTCCCGCCTTGTGTAACATTGGAATCTTCGATATACATCGTATATCGCTGGGTTAAAGAGCCGAGACCGATGTCCAGGTAAAAAGTCAGTTTATTGGTTTTGCCTGAAGGCAATAGAAATACACCGAAATCGACAGTCCCGTTGACTACGTTTTGTTGACGGATGACCCGGCTTTCATTATCTCCGGTCGTCTGTATAACTGTAATTGTCGTATCTGCGACCCGGATTGCTTTTACCATATTGTCGGCCAGTAAGGTTACTGAGTTCACATAGGAAGGAATATTGGTAATCTTCACTCCCAGGCCGCTGACGATACGTCCGAGGGTACCGCTCAGGGTAACTCCGTCGTCCGGAACGAATACAGTACCTAGTGTCGTACTTCCCTTAGAGGCAGTTCCATAACAGATAAAAAATTCAGGAACTTGATTGGGTAATTTCGGATAAAGTTGGAAATTCGCCAAAGTCGTCGGTAACGGTTGTGCCGAAAGAATCACCCGGTTACCACTACCGGAAGGGTTATTATGGTCGTAGTCTGCATGATTGTAACCGATAACCAATATCTTGTACGTTTTCGAGTTCTCGAGAGTGAACGATAGATTTGTAGATGGAAATACCGGAATATTATATTGCCGGGCAAGGGGCCAGACCGGAATAAAGTTGTCGTTTTGTGTATCGGGTAATGACAAATTTACTTTTTGGAAAGGGAGGACCAGGATCCGGTCTACCGAATGTGTCGCCACTCCGATATCCGATGATGCACGGGTACTCATGTCGGTATTCAGTGATAATTTCACCTCTACCAATCCTTTTTCGTTGAGTAGCTTATCGTCCGAACAAGCGGACAAACTCCAGCATAATATGCCCAACCACCAGATGCAGTGTATAACCTTTGTCATTCTATTTCGGTTTAATTTTGTCCGGTCCGTTTATTGTCGGTAATAGGGTTGTCTGAAAAGTTTTTTTTACCCGGTAAATAATGGTGTCGTGATATAAACATCACTATTCCGGACTTTTCAGACAACCTTAGAATTTTAATTGATAGTCAGATTATGAATGGTATTCCAGTTGGGATCTACCGTTATAACGATAACCTGATCTTTTAATAAGTCTACAGGAGCGTCGTCATCTCCGGGATCAGGAGTACCGCCACCGGTGACATCACCTTTGCTTACTTTTTGTCCCAGGCCATAAAAATGGTTAGCCGTAATATTGAACGTCGTGTTGCCATTGTCTTGTACACTCCAGGTTTTCAGGGCATTTCCGCTGGCGTCGTACAATCCTAATGTCAATGTAATATTACCGACGGGCAGCATGAAATTACCGTATAGTTGAGAATTGTCGACTTTTACGACTCCTTGTGCCGATAAATCGTTGCCGGTATAAACCCCTAAATCCGTATTTTTGGCTTGTCCGGAGAGGTCTGCATTGATCAGCATATAAGATGCATTCGTTGGGTTGCTTCCGTTACCGGTGGCCAGGATGACAGCCGTATCTGCATTTGTGAAAGTCAGACGTAAATATTTTACGGCACTCCCGTTTATATCGTAAGGAACATTTTTAAAATATCCCAATACACCGGCCACTTTCCGGGTCATTTGCATGGTTATCCGAATCCCTTGTGAAGATACCGTTACCGGTTTTGTTCCGGCGAAAATTTCAGATTCTTGTCCGGGAGTAGTTATGTGGGCAATCATATCGTTTATTTTGGTTGTGCCGACAACCGGTGTGGGAATTCTGTAGTTGTCCGTAGCCTCTCGTCCGATAGCCAAAAACTGGTAGTCGCCGGCAGCCAGCTTGTCGTTGTCCGGAACAGCAAAACGCATGAAGCTTGAACCTTTATTCCAACCCGATACGGTATAGGTTTTCAGGTAAAAATAGTCGGATGAACTGGCATTATAGCTGAAAACATAGATACTCACCCTTTCTATTTCCTGTATAGCCTCCTGACTATACAGCGGTCGTGTACGGGTTATTGCATTTCCGTCCGTCGGCTCATTTACTGCCGTTAGTTCGATAACCTGTCCTGAAGGTTCGTCTATTGAGGTGCCTTCCTCTTTTGAGCAAGCAAATATCAGTATACTTGCCGCCATTATTAAAAAAAACTTTTTCATCATTTGTCGTATTAGATTAATATTCATTCCAAATCCATATTGTGTTGTTGACTCCATCCTCCATCGGCGTATACCCATATTTCAATGCCACCTTCGGGTTTATAATTTATTTTTACGGATGAGATTTCATTTCTTTTTATTTTCAGAACGATGTCCGGTAAATACATAAACGGTCGTGTCGCGTCGGAACTGTAAAAAGCCAGTTTTAAAATCGATTCTTCATTTGCAGGCGTAGGGGCCGCATATAGGGACAGATTGGTAAGAGAAGACTGCTCCCGGGTAAAGAGTTTATTTACGGACGTTTTTACGGCATAATTCAGGGCGGGGTCCGTTTCTCCGTATACATTTTGCAGTTGCAGGCCAATTTGACTGACACTGTCCGGAACGCCTTCCAGTTGAATCATCAGATAACCTTTGGTCCGTTGTAATTCAATGGAGTGGTTTGTCGCTTTCGGATGGAAACTCAACGTATCTCCGCCTACATAAATATCAGTGCCTTCTGCTCCGTTCGGATGTAAAATCCGGCGTGAATCCGGAATGTCTGTCCTGGAAGAGGCTATTGTATTCCCAGATATGTCCAATATGTAATCTCCCTCTTTAAATGAAGGGAAAATAAGGGATGTTGTCTGGTCATTATGAGTGACCGGTTGTGCTGAAACGGTCGTTATCGGATTACCCGTAGTTTGTTCCAGTAAGCTGTATGAAAGATCCCTGACATACATTCTGAACGGCAGTTGCTCATCTACAGGAGAAAGACCTACAAAATCGCTGATATTGAAATAGTTTTTGTCTTTGACTTCCACTGTTACAGTGTAATCAAACGAACATTTATCCTTATCTTGTTCTTTTAGACAAGAGCAGAGACAAACAGATAGTAGTATGCCGATATAAGCAAATTTCATTTCATAACTTTTTTCTTCGTTACAAAACGAATTGTACGGAATTATGTTTATTGTTTGAGTGTTAAAAAACGGCTATACATATGAATAATCAGTAATTTTTCAGAGAGTATGAAAAATGCAGGCAGAAATAGGATTGTATTTCTGCCTGTAAAGAATCGCCGGGGGCTTATTTTATTGTCGGGCGGCATGATGTTTTTTCCGGAACAGCAGTAAGCCGATAATGGTGATCAGTCCATTGACCAGAAGTATTTCAAAGCCAAAACGATAGCCGTAGAATAGAGTGGTGGAGTAACGGTCGATCAATATGGTTAAAACAATCGATAGAGCTGCGATATAAGGGATGGCTTTATCATATACCTGAGTTTTATATAAAATACCGATAAAGAACAGTCCGAGTAACGGACCGTAGGTGTAGCCGGCAAATTTGAATATCGCATACACGACGCTTTCGTTGTGAAAGGCATTGAAAGCTACGATGACTAGTGCCACGATGACGGCATTGGCGAGATGTGTATAAAACCGGATGCGTTTTTGTTGTTGCTCGGTTTTGTTTTGTATGCCGTAAATATCCACGGTAAAGGACGTCGTCATGGCAATAAGGGCTGAGTTGGCACTTGAGAAGGCTGCAGCAATGACACCCAGCATAAAAAAGACACCGGTGGCTGCCGGTAGATATTGGGTTGCCAATAAGGGATAAATATTGTCGGTTTTGGCCGGAATAGGAATGCCGTTGATATTCATATAAATAAAAAATAATACTCCCAGACAAAGGAATATGAAATTGACAGGAATAAACGCGAGACTGAATGAAAGAAAATTCTTTTTGGCTTCTTTTATGTTTTTAAGGCTGAGGTTTTTTTGCATCATATCCTGATCGAGTCCGTTCATTACAATGGCGATAAAGATACCCGCTATGAATTGCTTCCAGAAATTGTTCGGGTTGGACCAGGGATCAGAGAAGTCGAATATTTGTGACTGTGGGTTCCCGGCAATTGCCGATACCATATCTCCGAAAGAGAAGCCGAGGGCTTTCTGAATGGAAAAAATCGTAAATATAACGGCAAAAATCAGGAAAAATGTTTGTATCAAATCTGTCCAGATAATGGTTTTGATACCTCCTTTAAACGTATAGGCCCAGATGATGAATACAGAAAAAAAGGCGTTAAAAATAAACGGAATATGCAAGGGTTCGAATATGGTGATCTGCAATACAAGGGTTACGATAAACAGTCGGAAAGCAGCCCCGATGATTTTGGATAAAAGAAATAGTACGGCACTCGTTTTATAGGCTTTATACCCGAATCGTTTTTCTATATAGGTGTAAATGGAGGTCAGGCTTAATTTGTAATAGAGGGGAAGCAATACCTGGGCAATAATCAGGTAGCCGGCAAAATTGCCCAATATAACGGCCATATAAGTCATTTTGGCGGGTGAGGACACCCAACCCGGTACGGAGATGAAGGTGACGCCGGAAAGAGTGGTCCCTATCATGCCGAAAGCTACGGCCCACCAGGGTGATTTATTGCTGCCTTTATAAAAATCTGCCGTGTCTGAATGTCGTGCCGTATACCACGAAATCAATAGCAGCATTACAAAATAAGCGATTAGAATGGAAATAGAAAACCAGGCATTCATAATTGTTCTTTTTCAGGGATTCGGAGATAACGGACGACGATAAAGGCTGGAATAGTACAAAGCATTACCCATAGAAAAAAACGGGGATAGCCTTTTGCTTCCTGTATGTAACCGGAAATCATTCCGGGCAGCATCATACCGAGAGCCATAAAGCCGGTACAAATCGCATAATGGGCTGTTTTGTATTTTCCCGCACTGAATAAAATGAGAAACAGGGTATAGGCCGTAAAGCCAAGGCCATAACCGAATTGTTCTACAGCAACACAGGAAGATATAAGCAATATATTTTCCGGCTGGGCATGAGCGAGCCAGACGTATACCAGGTTGGGTAAATTCATGGCGGCGGTCATCCACCATATCCAGCGTTTTAGACCGTTACGGGCGATAAGTATTCCTCCTGTAATGCCGCCCAGGGCCAGTGCGATGACACCGACAGTTCCGTAGATAAATCCGACAACGGAAGTTGAAAGCCCCAGGCCTCCGGCCGCGCGTTCATCGAGCATAAAGGGGGAAGCCAGTTTTAGTAATTGAGATTCTGCCAATCGGAACAATAACATAAACGCCAGTGCAATACCGATGTGGTCTTTTCGGAAAAAGCTGGCGAATGTATCCCAGAATTCCTGCCATATATTTTTCCCGCTTGCAGCACTGCGGTCTTCTGTGGGCCGGGGGAGTACAAACAGGTGATAAATGAAAAACAGAATAAAGAGAACGGACAGGAAGCCGATGGCAATTGCCCAGGCATAAGCGACGGGCATCTGTTTTTCGAGTTGTCCTGCCAGCATGACGGCACCGCCTTGGCCGACAATGAGTGCTAACCGGTAAAATGTGTTTCGTATGCCGACAAAATAAGCCTGGTCTTTGGGGTGGAGACCGATCATATAAAACCCGTCGGCGGCTATGTCGTGAGTTGCAGAACTGAAAGCCAGCAACCAGAAAAAGACCAGCGAGTACCGGAAAAAGTCCGGCCCGGGTAAAGAGAGGGCTACTCCTGCCAAACCGGTTCCGATAACCAGTTGCATGGTCGTGATCCACCAACGTTTGGTTTTGAAAAGGTCGACGATGGGACTCCACAGGGGCTTGATAACCCATGGCAGATAGAGCCAACTGGTGTATAAAGCCAGTTCGCTGTTGGAAATTTCCATCCGTTTATAAAGAATGGCAGAAACGGTTATGACAACGATATAAGGGATGCCTTCCGCTAAATAGAGGGAAGATATCCAATACCACGGGTTTATCTTGTCGGACGATTTATTCATAAGCTTTTAATATGTCGGTACCGGGAAAATAATGTTGCAGAATTTCCCGGTAATTATATCCTTTGGCACTCATCACTGCTGCGCCGATTTGACAAAGTCCTACGCCATGTCCCCAGCCGGCACCGCGTAAACGGAAACCGCTGGTTTTTCCGTTCTCCGTTATTTTCTCGACGGTAAATGCTGAACTGTATAAATGAGTCGGCGAGAGGGCTTTCCGGATAAGCAGTTCTTTACCGATAATCAATGTCTTCCGGGTACCCGTTATTTTCAGCCGTATCAATCGCCCCGACGCTCCTCTTTCGATAGGAATGAGATCGGTGACGGTCCCGAAATCGATGGATAATTTTTGTCTTATCAATTCGGAAATTTCTTCGGTTCGGTAAGAGACTTCCCAACGGAAAAAATTTGTGGTTTCCCGGTCATAATCGTTCAGTACTTCAGATAGTATATGGGTGTCGGTTGTGTTGCAGAATACGTCCGGATGACTTTCCACCCAGCGGGCGGTGTCACTTTCCCGGTGTATGTCGCATTGTCCGGGTTGTTTCGCGCTGTCATAAATAGCTTTGAGATAAGGATGGGGGCGGGGCTCCCATACATTTTCAAAACTTTCGGTAATACCTCCGCAGCATTTGGAGAAACGGGCGTCGCAAATCGTGTTGTTGTAATAAAGCACCTCTCCTCTGGTGGCGGCGATAGCTTCGCGTACGGCGGCTGTCGTCGCTTTTTGTATCCCTTGATAACGTTGGCAATGATCATCGGCACAAACGTCAAAATTCGTATGATCTTCCCGGTCGAACCAACGGATGTATTCGTCTTCCTTATGGATGGAAGATCGGTAACCGGCATGATCCCGGCGAATGGCTTTTGCCTTATTTTGCTGAGCCAGTAACCAGCTGCGTGAAATGACGGCATGGGTTTTCAATAACTCCAAAGAGGACGTCGCACTCATTTCGGACGAGATAACACTTTGCAAATAATCCTCGAGGTCGAGGATATTGATAACCCTTACCTGGCCGGATTCTTCAATGCAGGTGAGTGTGCCCTGGAATTGCTGGTTTTCTTTGCGTTCCCAGTGAAAATCAATGCCGATAGTCACGTCTGCCAGCTCGAAAAAAGAGGTGGCAGGCTCCACAGGACTGAAAGTTACCGGTAAGTTTACCGGTTCTTCGGTCGAATCTGCTTGTATGAAAAAGTCCTGTCCTTTTCGTATGAGGTCTATTTCTCCCCGGCAAATATTTCCGTTATCGGATCTTTTGTATGCGCCGTTGAAACGGACTTTTATTTCAGGTCGGGCGAGTATACCTACTTTTATTTCCATATTATCTGTCGCTTAAGTTCCTCCGTGCTGCGATTTCTGAAGAACGGATCCAGTCTTTGTAATAATTGTTTTTATTTTCCTGCTGGATACTGAGTGCAGCATCCGAATTACCTTCCCATCGGCGGCACAGGTATAGCGGTTCGAATATCCGGGCAATACGGTGACTGCGCGAAACGGCAAGAACTGCTGCGTAGTCTTCGCCGTAACTGGTATCGGGAAAACCGATATCCCGGATGATGGGTGTGAAAAATGCCCGAGGAGCACCAAATCCGTTGATGCGTAGTGCGTTGTTAGGTCCGTTTTCCGGGGTCCATTCCCGGTGATCGATCAGACCGGGCGGGATTTCCTGAAGCCGGAAATCGACCATACGATAGGAACCGATAACGGCAGCGGCTTTTTCCCGGTAGAAAGCGGTTACGATGCGTCGGATAACAGACGTATCGATATACAGGTCGTCGCTGTCGAGTTGTATGCAGAAGCGTCCGCAACGGGAATCGTGCAATGCCAGATTCCAGCATCCGCCGATCCCCAGGTCGGTCCGGTCGGGGATCAGGTGCACTAGTCTCGGATTTTTCCGGGCTATATCTTCCAATATCCGGGTTGTTCCGTCGGTGGAATGATTGTCTACGGCTAATACGTTAAAATCAAAATCTGTTGTTTGCTGCAGGGCAGAATGTACGGCATCGGCAATGGTCCGCTCCCGGTTGCGTACGGGGATGATAACGCTGGCTTCTACCGGAAAATTTCCGGTAGAAAAATCGGTGTCTTTTCTCATGGGGGGAAGCCAGGCTCTTGTATCTTTCAGATAGCGGGTACAGGCCTGCTCCATTTCAGTTTGCACTTCCCGGTTACGTGGGTTTACATAGTCAAATTGCTTTTCTCCGGTTCTGCGGATATCCTGTTCTTTTTCCGTATAGAGATATTCCGGAATATGTACGATATTGCCTTGCAAAGATAATTTCAACCGTAAATCGTACAGGGCTGCAGCATGGTAATGGATTTGCATAAGGGCAACCGCTTCCTTAAATTGCCGGGTGTCGATGAACCACAGCGAACCGAAATTGAAATCATCCCGTAGGCTGCCTTGTTGGTAACCGATCAATGGGTGAGAACATATCTGGCCGTTTTTATCTTCATAATAATCGGCATATACGAAAGCTGCGGAAGTGGCCCGGGCTATTTGAACAAATCGCTTTAAAGCCGTAGGCTTTAACCGTATCGTAGTCGGTTTGTTGGATAGTAATAAATAGGGCGTATCGCAGATATCCGACAGCCGGATCAATGTTTCTGTTTGGCAGAGAGAGCCGCCGCCTGTCGGCTGTAAATGGGGCAGAGGTGAAGACTCTCCTGCCAGATAAACGGTTTTTACCTCCGGATAGCCGGAAAATTCAGTGTAATTTTTCCGGATGTCTTCCGTGTGACTGCCGGTGATAAAGCAAGTAATTATTTTTTCCATAAACGACGCAGCTTACTTTATATTTTGCACGAAAACGATAACAAATTTAAACGGTAAAATTTATGCGGCGATAAATTTATCAAATATATGGCTTTTCCTGAAATAAATTCCCGTTTTCGGTTTTCGGTTTTTAAGATTGTTCTATCTTTGTTTAGAAGAATAAAGTAGTGCGATATGACTTATGTAATTGCAGATAGCGGTTCGACGAAAACGCAGTGGTGTGTGGTAAGTGACGGGAAGGAAGAAATGTATCATACGACGGGTATTAATCCGGTGTATTTGTCGGAAAGTGAGATTGTCGGCTTGTTGGAGCGGGAATTTGCGGGGCGGCCCCGTCAGGTAGGCCGGGTGTGGTTTTACGGTGCCGGTTGTGCTTTCCCGGAAAAAAATGAATTTGTAAGAAGGGCGTTGTGTCGTTGTTTCGGAACGGCAGAGGCTGAAGTGATGACGGACCTCGAAGGAGCTGCCCGGGCGCTGTGTGGCTGTAACCCCGGTATTGTCTGTATTTTGGGTACGGGGTCTAATTCCTGTTATTATGACGGAGAAATGATTCGTGAAAATGTTTCTCCTTTGGGATTTATTCTCGGGGATGAAGGCAGCGGGGCTGTCCTGGGAAAAAAATTGCTGGCGGATGTGTTGAAAGGCGTGGCTCCGGGAGAAGTGAAGCAACTGTTCTTTCGGGAAACCGGATTGACGTATGCAGAATTAATGGACCGGATTTACGGTCGCCCGTTAGCCAATCGTTTTTTGGCTACTTTTACTACGTTCCTGTCTGCGCATATCGATATGCCTTATATAGAGGGACTTGTTTCCGGCAGTTTCGACGAATTTATCCGGCGTAATATACTGCAATACAAAATGGCGCAGCAATTGCCGGTATCCTTTACCGGAAGTGTTGCCTGTGTTTTCCGCCCGCAACTGGAAAGACTGTTATTGCAAAACGGCTTACAGCCGGGGAGGTTTATGCCGGCCCCCATGCAGGGGTTGATTACATATCACCGGGACAGATCCTGAATTTCAGATTTCATTTGAGGGAAAATAAGATTTGAAAATTGGGAGAAAACGGCGGACCGGATAGAAATTGTAGTTTTGATTTTTTGGGGGTGTAACAAATCTGCCGGTTCCGGATTCAGTTGTGGAGTGGACGGAATCCGGAAGTCCGCTAAAAATCGTAAATCAAAAATCCTGTTTCTGCATTTGTTCCAGCACCGGTCTTAAAGAGGCGTAGGTTTTCGGTAAAATACGCGAAATATCGGCGGTTTTCAACCAGAATACTTCTTCAATATCTTCTTCGGTTTGTGGTGTCAGATGTTGGATAGGGGGGCAGTGCATGACAAACCAATAGGTGTGTTTCAGATGCCATTGCCCGTCCCGGTAATAGATATGCCAGGTATCGTTCAGGGGAATGTCTGTTTCCAGACCCTGTACACCGCATTCTTCGGTAACTTCGCGGACGGCACATTTTTCCGCATTTTCTCCGGGTTCGATATGTCCTTTGGGCAGATCGTACATGCCAAGCCTTTTTATCATAAGTATGGTGTCGTTTTGCCGGACGACACCTCCTGCTGCTCCGACTACTTTAAAGCAGGCTTTGAAATCTTCGAACAAACGGCTGATGTCCCGGTGATAAATCGTGATATGAAAAATTTCGTCCTGCTGTAATCGGGTGTAAATGTGATTGCAGGTCGTTGCCCTATCTGTATGGACGAAAGAGTCCGGAACATTTTTTAACCGGGATTGGTTATCGGTTAACAGAAAGGAGGATTCTTTAAAAAATACTTTGTACATTTGCGGTGTTATATTGGTTTCGGCCTTTAGGGGAAGAAACGACATAATGAGCATTGAATAATAACCTTACAAAAATAGTAAAAATGAGTACAGTTGCTGAAAATGTAGCCTTACATTTATTGAAAATCAAAGCAATTAAACTGGAACCCGCTCATCCGTTTACCTGGGCTTCCGGTTGGAAATCTCCGATTTATTGCGATAACCGGAAGACCTTGTCTTACCCGGAGGTACGTTCGTATATCCGTGATCAGTTTGCGGCTGTCGTACGCGAAAAGTATCCGCAGGCTGAAGTAATTGCCGGAGTTGCTACGGGAGCGATTGCCCAGGGGGTATTGGTAGCTCAGGAACTGAATTTACCTTTTATATATATACGTTCTTCTGCAAAATCGCACGGATTGGAAAATCTGATCGAAGGGGAATACAAAGCCGGACAAAAGGTTGTGGTTATTGAAGATCTGATATCTACGGGCGGTTCCAGCCTACAGGCTGTCGAGGCGTTGCGGAAAGCCGGTTGTGAAGTGTTGGGTATGGCGGCGATATTTACTTATGGTTTTCAGAAGGCAACCGATAATTTTAAGGCAGCCGCTTGTGAATTGACAACGTTGAGTAATTATAATGCGATGATCGATCTGGCCGTGAAGACGGGATATGTACAGGAGGCCGATGTCGAGAAGCTGAAAGAATGGCGGAAGAGCCCGGAAACATATCAATAAAAATCAGAAAGACAAGACATCACAGGGGAAAGTTGATAGCGTGAATGTTATGAAATGTTTTATTTATGGCAGAAGTAAAAATTGTAAGCGAGATTGTAAAAATTGACAGTACGATCGATAGCGTATATTCCTTTTTGTCGGATTTCAATCGTATCGGGACAGTGGTGAATATGGCAAAGCAAATGGGGGTAGGACAGGAGCAGATGAAAGAGGTGAGTGATAAGATCGAGGATATCCGTTTTGAAGAGGATAGATGTACTTTTAAAGTAAAAGGACTTGGGGATGTAGCAGTAAAAATAATAGAAAAAGAAGAACCTAAGCTGATAAAGATCGGGGGAGACGGGAGTGTGCCTTTTGAGTTTAACCTATGGATACAGTTGCTGGAGAACGGTCCTTACGATACGCGCTTGCGGCTTACTTTTCTGGCAGAAATGAATATGATGCTGAAAATGATGCTGAAAGGAAAATTGGAGAAAGGAATCAATCAGTTGGCGGAGGGACTTACCAAAATTCCTTATATGATGTTTAAATAAAAAAAGCGAATCGGAAGATTCGCTTTTTTTATTTCAGGCTCTTAGTTGTTGTGCATTGAGGTGGCTGAGTCGCTTCTCTGCATAAGCTTTGGTTACTGTAATGCTTTTTTGAGTCCCCGAGGGCACCTCATACATCAGATCAGTCATGATGGCCTCGCAAATAGAGCGCAATCCGCGTGCCCCGAGTTTGAATTCGACAGCCTTGTCTACAATATATTCATATACCTCTTCATCGAATTTCAGGGCAATGCCGTCCAATTCGAACAGCTTGATATATTGACGGATAATAGCATTTTTCGGCTCTGTCAGGATATTCCGCAATGTTGCCCTGTCCAACGGTTCCAGATAGGTCAGAATCGGAAGCCGGCCGATGATTTCCGGTATCAGTCCGAAAGCTTTCAAATCCTGGGGAGCGATATATTGTAAGAAATTGTCCCGGTCGATCATGGCATTATTCTGGCTGGCATTAAATCCGACTACTTTGGTATTCAGGCGTAATGCAATTTTACGCTCGATACCGTCGAAAGCGCCTCCGCAGATAAACAATATGTTTTTTGTATTTACGGGAATCATTTTTTGCTCGGGATGCTTACGTCCGCCCTGGGGAGGAACATTTACAACCGAGCCTTCCAGTAATTTCAGAAGTCCTTGCTGCACCCCTTCTCCGCTTACATCGCGGGTAATCGACGGATTGTCGCCTTTGCGGGCGATTTTATCCAGTTCGTCGATAAATACGATTCCTTTTTCAGCAGCTTCGACGTCATAGTCGGCTGCTTGTAACAGGCGGGTCAGGATCGATTCGATATCCTCTCCGACATACCCCGCTTCCGTTAATACCGTAGCATCCACAATCGTAAACGGCACGTGCAGCATTTTAGCAATGGTGCGGGCCAAAAGTGTTTTTCCGGTTCCGGTGCGTCCGACCATGATGATATTGGATTTCTCGATTTCCACATCGTCGTCCTGTCCCTTTTGGGTGAGTCGTTTGTAATGATTGTATACGGCAACAGCTATGTGTTTTTTAGCCTCGTCCTGTCCCACGACATATTGGTCAAGAAAAGCCTTGATCTCCATCGGTTTTTTTACTTCGATATTGTTCAGGTCGAGAGTCGATTTACTCTTCATCTCTTCTTTGACGATCTCGAAAGCCTGGGTAGCACACTGGTCGCAAATAAATCCGTCGGTTCCTGCAATCAATAAGTCGACTTCATTGCGGAAACGACCGCAAAACGAGCACTTATCCTGCATTTTCATTCTTTTTTTCTCTGATTAATACTTTATCGATCATGCCGTAGTCCATCGCTTCCTGGGCAGTCATCCAGTAGTCACGATCGGAATCTTTTTCTACTTTCTTATAAGGATTACCGGAATGGTCGGCGATGATTGTGAACAATTCTTTTTTCAGTTTTTGTATTTCCCGGGCTGTGATCTCGATATCTGAAGCTTGCCCCTGGGCTCCTCCCAGCGGCTGATGGATCATGATGCGGGAATGGCGCAAAGCCGAGCGTTTTCCTTTTGTACCTGCGGTCAGCAGTACGGCACTCATAGAAGCTGCCAGGCCTGTACAGGTCGTTGCAACATCACACGATATGTATTGCATGGTATCGTAAATCCCCAATCCGGCATAAACCGATCCTCCGGGGCTGTTGAAATAAATCTGGATGTCTTTTCCGGGATCGGAAGTTTCCAGAAACAGCAATTGAGCCATGATAATGTTGGCGACATCGTCGTCGATAGGTACACCGAGGAAGATAATGCGGTCCATCATCAAGCGGGAAAAAACGTCCATTGAAGCAATATTCAATTGACGTTCTTCAATGATATTCGGGGTTAAATAGCTATTGGTCACAGATTGGAATTTTTCCAGTGTCAAACTGTTGATCCCTTTGTGTCTTACAGCATATTTCTTGAATTCGTCTTGTGAAAACATATTCTATTTTTTTAATTCAGACGGCTAAATTACAAAAAACTAACCGAACAAAAAAAGATTTTCTACATACCGTGTTTTATACCGGCTTTGATCAGAAGTTTGTTGACAGGATAAGAGGTCAGGAAACCGGCACACATGGCGAGTTGCATGATAAACCAAAATTCCCAGGAGGTTTTCGGTGGAAGGAAACCGCTGTTGAATCCGAAAATAAACAGAGCCATGCAACCGTACATACCTGTTTGCCAGGCAGTGAGTGAAAGAAAATCGACTTTAAATGCTTTCCGGATACCCTGAAGTATCGGTAAATGTTCCATTGATTGTATCGCTGCATATTGAAAAAATATACCGATGATTAAGGCCAGGATATAGTCGAGTACCCATTGGCCGGCCAGCAGGCTGCCGCCGATATACAGAGGGATAAAGAAGGTGAACCATTCCCCGGTGATATCGGCTAATGAGCATCCGGCTCCGCAATGAAGTGTCGAAAGGGTTGTTTGCTGCCAATGGGGGCGGATGGTTTTATTATTTATGTGATTTCTGTTCATTTCAGACCTATCCATTCCGGGCATATCGTTCATATTCATCGAAGAATCAGAACGCGCGGATGCTTTCCCGAAAGCATAATAGGCCCACAGGGCCAGCCAACTGGCCCAAAGTCCGGTCAGTGGCCATACGGCTTCCATGATTCTCATCGGTTGCGGGTGTTTCCGTATATGCAAGGCGATAATTCCGGCACATACGAAACCGGATATGACAAAAAAAGCTGAGATAATCTGAAGGGTTGTCATTGTATTTTTGTTTTTTTGTTTAACGAAGTTTCCGGTAAAAGGTTGAATGCTTAAAGGGAAAGTATAACGTTTGTTGTTCTGTTGCTTTGGTTCGGGACGATGTATATGTGTCGGTAAAAAAGACACAACAGCTTTTTATGATACTTGTGATTTTTCACTTTCCAAGCTAAAATATACGGCGTTTTACGATGTTCTTTTTAAAGAATGTAAACTCACGGGAACGGATTTTTCTTCCTGCAATCTTTTTTCCTCTTTTCGTTTCGGGCAATGTCAGATGCGTTATGTCAATTTCAGAAGGATGAAAATGATAAAAACGTCTTTTACAATGTGTGATATGGCAGGTGCGGATTTTGCAAATGCCAATCTGCAAGGAAGTTTTTTCGGACAATGTGATTTGTCCGGAGCGATGTTTCATAATACGGACCTTACGGCGGCCGACTTTTCTATAGCCTATAATAGGGTTGTTATTCCCGGAAATAATAAGCTGAAAAATGCCGTTTTTTCCCGTTTCAACATAGAAGGGTTAGTTGTTCATCTGGGAATTAAACTGAAGGATTGAATGAAAGATATTGATTTGTAGGTAAATAGGGTGTGAATTGCATTTTTTCCGGATCGATGTCAGCTGTCGCTTCCTCGCGATATATGAGGTCGTCTATAGCTCATTCTTGTCTGTAAAATCTGCCGGATCTGGCCTGAAATTGTAAACCGGCAATGAAAACATGAGGCTAAAATAAAGAGGGAATCAGCAAAAATGCCTATTAAAATTTGAGAAAGAATGTTCATTTTTGCAGCGAAAAAAATGATAAAAAAATGAAGCGATTTAAATTAACGGAAGATTGGACGGCTACGGTTGTCGGGTGGTTGATTATTTTATTGATTGTGTGTCAGTTTAAACCGACCTGGCCTTCGTTTGCATGGCCGGATGCAGAAATATTGTTGAATAAGGTAATAGCCTTGGATAATGTCGGGCATTCCCTGATCGTATTCGGTTTTATGTTTTGTCTGGCGTTGATCGCCGGTTTGTTTTCCGGTAAGAGATGGACTGCAGTGGTTTACAGTTTCCCGGTCGTCTTTTTTCTGACGTTGATAGCGATGGTTGTCGGCGGCAATAAATTTTTAAAGACCTGGGGATTCGAAACCGTGATATTCAGTTTATTGCTAGGACTTTTTATCAGTAATATATTTACCTTGCCGAAATGGTTGAAAGATTCGCTTTCTTCTGAACTTTTTGTAAAGATCGGATTGGTATTGCTCGGAACAAATGTTTTATTCGGTGATTTACTTGAAGCGGGAGCTCTGGGATTGATCCAGTCTTGTGTCGTGGTGTTTGTGGTTTGGAATTTTTGTTTTTGGCTTTGCCGGAAAATGAAAATCGATAAAGAAATGGCTTTGATGTTGTCGAGTGCCGTATCTATTTGCGGTGTGTCGGCAGCGGTTGCTACGGCCGGAGCTATCAAGGGAGATAAGAAAAAACTGTCTTATGTCGTGTCGCTGGTAATGGTGGTAGCGGTGCCTATGATTATTATATTACCTGTACTGGCGAAGTTAATGGGGTTGTCGGAACCGATGGCCGGAGCCTGGATCGGAGGTACGATCGATACGACAGGAGCTGTTGCGGCTACGGGGGCAATTTATGGGGACGTAGCTTTGCAGACGAGCACGATTGTAAAGTTTTCACAGAATGTATTGCTGGGAGTGGCTGCTTTTGCCATCAGTATTTATTGGTCGTATACGAAAAAAGAAGGTGTTGAGGAAGAAAAACCGGGTTTAAAGGTGATTTGGCTGCGGTTCCCGAAATTTGTCCTGGGTTTTGTGGCTGCTTCATTGATTTTTTCCTTTGCGGTATCACCTGAAGTCGTCAAAGAGACTACTCCTATTTTGAAAAATATTCAGGGGATGTGGTTTGCTTTGGCGTTCACCTCGATTGGTCTGGAAACCGATTTCCGCAGTTTACTGACCTCGGAAAACAGGCGCTCTACCTATGCTTTTATCGGCGCACAGACATTCAATGTGTTTTTTACGCTTTTAATGGCTTGGTTATTGTTCAGCGGAATTTTGACTGCATAAGGACAGAGCCCCGGTGAAGGGGCTCTGTGTTTAATATTTCAGGTGATCGGGCAACGGGGGCATTGCGCCGTCTTGTGTACAGACATAGGCTGAAACTTCTACAGCCAGACGATGGGCTTCCCGGAGATTCCGGTTTTTGAGCAAGGCTGCACAGAATGTCGCAGTGAAAGAATCTCCGGCACCGACAGTATCCCGTACCTGTATACGGGGAGTTTCGTAAAACGAATTTCCCTCGCAGGTAAATATATAACTGCCGTTTACCCCGCAGGTCAAAATCACTATTTTCAGATCGTAATCCGAGCGCAGAGCGTTGCAGATAGCCTGAGTATCCGTTTGTTTATAACCGAACATATTCCGGATAATCACTAATTCTTCATCGTTTAACTTCAAAATGTTGCATCTGCGGAACGATTGCGCGAGTATTTCCCGGTTATAAAAATGCTGCCGGAGATTGATATCGAATATTTTATATTGTTTGTCTCCGTCTGGCATACGGTCGAGAAAGCGGTTTATCGTGACGCGGGACACCTCCTCGCGTTGCGCCAGCGTACCGAAACATACCGCATTGGTTCGGGCTGCGATCTCTTCCAGTTCCGGGGTATAGGCAACATTATCCCAAGCCACTTGCTGTTGGATTTCATAACACGGAATCCCTGCCTCATCTAAATGAACCAACACACTGCCCGTCGGATAATCGGTTTGTCGGATACTGTAATTTAATTTTTTCATTTTCAGGTGTTCCAATATCTCCCGGCCTGCATTGTCGTTACCGATTGCACTGACAACACAACTGTTTAATCCCGACTGACCGGCATGATAAGCAAAATTGGCGGGAGCACCACCCAGTTTTTTCCCTTCGGGTAGCATATCCCATAGAATCTCTCCGATTCCGACGATAAGTTTGTCCATGATTGATCGTGTATGTATAAAACCGTCTCTAAATTACTAATTTTTCAGTGAATCTGATTCGATGGGAGGAGGAATGATAACCATAAGTTTTCCTCTTTTAGTTAAAATTTCTTATTCTACGCAACTTCTGTTGTTTTTATACATCTATTAAACAGAATTTATGAACAATAATGAAAAAATAAAAGCATGAAAACGGCGAGTATAATGAAGACAGAACAGGTTGCTGCAAATAAAAACAAATCTTTTTTTAAAGGATTTACAAAAGCGAAGTATTTGTTTATTGCATTTTTTACTTTGTTGTTACTGAATATACTGTTATCGTCTTGCGATGACGACGGTTATAGTCTAAACGATCTTTACGGAGATTACGGTGTCGTAAATAAAGAAGGGAGTTCCTATACGATCAGTACTGATTTAGGAGCGGTGTTATTTCCGTCCGCCTCGAATGTTTCTCCGAATTATCTGGAAGACAAAGACCGGGTTATTGTTACTTTTTCAATTTTGGGAGATGCTGACACCAGTAGTATGTACGATTATTATGTGAAAGTTGTGGATGTTTATAAAGTACTGACGAAAGATGTTATTCCTTTTTCCGCCTCTATATCGGATAGTTTGGGAAACGATCCGGTAATATTGGATAAGGCTTGGATCAAACACGATTATCTGACTTTCGATTTTGTATTCGGCGGGGGACTGCCCGGTTTGAAACATATGGTGAATCTGGCACAACACCCGCAGAAAACCGAGGATGGACGTATTCTGCTGGAATTCCGTCACAATGCGTTCAGAGATATGAGTAATTATGCCTATCGTGGAGTCGTGGCTTTCCCGGTCTCTTCTATTCAGACAGAGGCACAGGATTCAGTACAGCTTCGTATAAAATACCGGGAAAATGGACGGGATAAGCAATACGATCTTACCTGGTACAAGGATGAACCGCAAAATTCCGGTGATAAATTGTATTCTATAACAGGAAAACGTTATCAATCAGAGAGTCTGAAATAGAGTTATAGATTGTAGGTTTGTTATGTGTAATTTTTTAGGTGAAAAATTTGCGGTTTAAAAACAAAGGGCTATCTTTGTACCCGCAAAAGAAACAACAGTTCTTTGATAAGATGGGGAGATACCAAAGCGGCCAACTGGGGCAGACTGTAACTCTGCTGACTTATGTCTTCGTAGGTTCGAATCCTGCTCTCCCCACAAATTTTAAATTGCGGATACAAGGCATCCGATGATTTCGTTTTTCGCAATTCAAAATTTACAAGGTTCCCCTTTACGGATCGACGGGCCACACAAACCTGTCCTGCCACGGGAAATTCTTTGAATACTTTCA
This sequence comes from Culturomica massiliensis, assembly GCF_900091655.1. Taxonomy (NCBI): domain Bacteria; kingdom Pseudomonadati; phylum Bacteroidota; class Bacteroidia; order Bacteroidales; family Odoribacteraceae; genus Culturomica; species Culturomica massiliensis. Next base: position 2,202,174 of record NZ_LT594621.1, on the reverse strand, counting down.
CTCAAAGAAAAAACGTAAAGCCGCCTAAAGGGAAAAACCTGCATCACGCGGAAATAGCTCAGTCGATAGAGCACTAGCCTTCCAAGCTGGGGGTCGCGGGTTTGAGTCCCGTTTTCCGCTCTCAATCACAGGTAGTTACGAAAGTGACTACCTTTTTTCTTTTCCCTGTTTTTTGTGGTTTTGAACCATCTGTTTAAACCGAGGTTTAAACCAGAATTTAGCCATGAATGCCTCTATTTCAGTGGTTTGTTACAAATCAAAAACATTATCCAATGGCGAACACCCATTAATGCTCCGAGTTACCAAAGACCGGAAGATAGTGTTTCAAAAAGTGTGTAAATCCCAAGTTTAATTATTTTTGTAATGCAACTTTCAAAAATGAATTATTATGGAATTTACACATGAACAAATTTCGGAAATAATTTCTGAAATCACAAATGGGGAACAAGGTTTACAAGGCTTGGTAAAACAAGGCCTGGAGAGCTTAATGGTGTCTGAGCGTCGTCTTTATAATTCAGATCAGCCGGACGTGAGCAAATGTTTATTGAGAGTTCTAACGAACCCCACGATTATGTCGTTTTGATATTAATAGTTACAAAGAAAACACAGATCAATATAACTTTAACAGCTCAATGGACAATCTTCTTCAGGTAGCCATATATATAAAAAGGCCGGGAAATATGAAGTTATGATAGTATCTATAAAAATGGACTGTTTGGATTTTTATGATTTTAAAATGAGAGAGAGATTGAAAATAGAGTTTAAGCATGTTCATTATTGGTCGACTATTCCACTTTCTTATTTTATGACTATATTTTGTTTCCTTATTAAGGATTATAATAAAGCTTTGAAATATTTAAATTATTATATTAAAACATCCAAAATTCAAAAAGACACCTATTATGATGAAGTAATCAAGTGTTTTTAATTATCTTAGTCAAGGAAAAGACAGACAATTTTTAAAACGAAATATTTCTTTTGAAATACTTTCAGATTTTAACGAGGCTGATATTTGGAATAAAATAGATTTACCGGAATGTCCGAATTGTTTTATTTGTAAATTAAAAGAAGCATGCAATACACAGGGTAAATATATTCTTGAAAAAAGGATATTGGAAAAGAAAAAGGAGTGTGTTATAAATCAATCTGAATTTAATCAATTTTGCAATTAAGATGTTAATGTATATTAATTGGAATGTCGATCCCGTTTTTTTAAATTTAGGCGTAATTGAATTACGTTATTACAGTTGTTTGTTTGCTTTAGGGATATTTATTGGCTACAATTTAGTAGCAAAGTTGTATAAACTGGAAAATATACCTCAAGAAAAAGTTTATTCTCTGTTTGTTTATGCTGTTTTGGGTATTGTTATTGGAGCCCGTTTAGGGCATTGCCTGTTTTATGACTGGGATTATTTCAGTAAACATCCGTTGGAAATTATATTACCTTTTAAATTTCAACCTGGTTTCAAATTTGTCGGTTATCAGGGGTTGGCGAGTCATGGCGGAACTATGGGTGTTTTGATAGCCCTGTATTTGTATAGTAAGAAATATAAACTGAATTATTTAGGAACTATAGATAAAGTTGCGATAGTAGCACCTTTAACGGGGGCTTTTATTCGATTTGGTAATTTAATGAATTCTGAGATTATAGGAAAAGAATCAACCGCTCCTTTTGCTTTTATTTTTAAGCGTATTGATTTTATACCGCGTCATCCCAGCCAGTTGTATGAGGCTTTGGCTTATTTGTTTATTTTCATTGTTTTGTGGATATTGTTTAAAGCATTAAGAAGTAGAGTTGCTTATGGTTTTTTTACGGGATTAGCTATTGCTTTGATATTTCTGGCCAGATTTTTTATCGAATTTACGAAAGAGAACCAAGTCGGTTTTGAGGATGGAATGTTTTTTAATATGGGGCAATTGTTAAGTATTCCATTTGTTATAATAGGGATAGGACTGGCAGTTTTTAAATGGAGATCCTCGAAGTGTAGTAATGTACGAAAATGACCGATACTATTTTAGAAATTAAAAATTTGAGGAAAAGTTATTTTTAGAATTCAATAGCACCCGGGGACGGGGGTAAAGTGCTAATTGTACCTTCCTTTTGGACTTTAAAAGGCAATTCTTTCACTGCATTGTTCTCATTAAATGAAGTATACAACAAAAGGGGATATTCATTATAAATTATCATTTCAGCTATTAATTTTAATGGTACTATTATTATTGTCATCCCGGACCTGGTTCGGGACCGCAATGGAAACGAAACGTAAAGTTTTAATCAGAAGAGGAAAGGTTCCTTTGGAATTTGGTATAATCTGGTATATAAGTGCCTTATGTTAATAATAGTACTATATTAGTGTAAAGATGTATACTCCTAACATAATTATCCGTGCCCATCTGCCTTTATATGGTCCCAATTCTGCCTTATTTCTTCTCCTCTCTCTTGTGGAACCCCCATGCTTATCAATTTGTTTTTATCAATAGCAGGAAGATCCTTTTTTAACAATAGAAAAGGTGTCACAAATATAAAATTTTTATTTCGCATTAAAAATGTCACTTCATCTTTAGTTCCTTTGATCTGACGATTCCTTATTTGTCTGGTTTGGTAAGCCTGAGGATTTTGATTTAAATTGAAGATAATATCAGTGTGACAAATCTTTATATAATTACAATTTAAACTATTTATATAATTGTAATTATTTTCAAATGAGTAAGTTTTTTGATTTTGAACTAAATTAAGAGTGAAAAAATCAGGAAGTTTATTATTATGTAGAACAAACTCATCAATACCACTTTCTAAACTCCTAGCTCTGCTCTGATCATGTCCTATGTAACAAATGTCACCTTCTATATTGTCCGCCTGCTGTCTTAATTGTTGCCATCTTTCGTTAGCCCGGGCTGAGGTGAACCTCGCCTCTGTAGGTGTTGCCTGTCTTTTAGCTTTCTTTAAGTCAAAAAATAACACGACATCAATCTTATCATCTGCATTATTGTCATTCCATAAATTGATGAATTGTCCTATCTTTTCTAATTTCTTTTTTATATCATTGGTATTATTGATAACCCGAGATAGATAACCTAATGTTATTGCATTAATTTGTACTCCTTTCCCCATGCATGCACGTAATCGTCCTTCGACATAGGCCTTATTGATTTCAGGTACATATTCTGTAATTCCGAAATGACTTAATGCTTCATCTTTAGTTCTTTGCATTACTTTAACATTCTGTTCCGGCATTCTGTTATATATAGATTCTATCAACACCCGTTGCATAACAGTTCTTTCCCGGTTATCAGCAAACGACCTCAACTGTTTACAGGCAACATGTACTTTTCGAGGAGATAAATTCTTACTTGCCTCACTTTGTGTATACATTTTCAGAGCATTTAATAAATTACTTGCAATAGGTAAAAAAGAGCCCGCAGGCCTCTGTTACAAATATATTTTGTTCTTTTCCGGAAAGAAACTTTTATTTACTGACCTCCGATTCCGGTTTGTAAACAATTGCGAAGCAACTTCAGACGTAAGCGGAATGAACCTTTAAAGCAAAGCTTAAACTGTCAGATACATTTTCATTCTCAGCACATTTTCTCCATTTTCGCGTATATACTCCACTTCATCCATCACCTGACGGATCAGGAAAATACCGAGTCCACCGACCTCCCGTTCATCATCAGCCAATGTAATGTCCGGATTTTGCCGGGTTGTCGGGTCAACAACATTCGGGGACGGGGGTAAAGTGCTATTTGTATTTGATTATGATTGCTTTACCATCCTCCCGATCTTAAACTGTGTCGTTTTTTATAGTTTTCTATGCGAATGTCGATTTCTTCCTGAGACAGATAGGCTGGGAATTCGAAGGTAGTTCGTGCGCTGATGGCGACATGAATTACTTCACCTATTCTCTTTTTATATTCATTCAATGCATTTTCAGCCGACTGGTTGGATGAACTTTTTTCAGAACGGATGTTTTTATTTTTATCCATATTTTAAATTGTATTTTAGGATTGTCATATTTTTTCTGAAAACGGTTTATCTTCACCTTCATAATGACCTTTGGTCGGAGATAGGAGATATCAGGACGCTGATCTATCTATAGTACAAATATTTATTGCATTCATGCCTCTTTTGCCGCGTTCCAGATCGAACGTTACAATATCGTTCTCGGCAATATCGTTCACTACATTGCTCACATGAAAAAAATATTTATCTGTTCCTGAAAGGTCCTTTATAAAACCGTAACCTTTTGATGTGTTTAAATGTTCTATTCGTCCTTTCAGAACGGCTTGTGCTTCCTTTTTAGGTGTCGATATCCTGATTTCCTCCTGATCTATTTCCTTCTTCTTGCAATTGTTTTCCGGGGGCGTGGATGTGATCATGCCGTTTTCATCGACGTAGGCTATCATATCATCGAAATTACTCACTTTACCGGATCGCTTTCTTTCCTCTTTTCTGTTTTGTTTTTCCACTCTCCGGGCTTGTTTTTTCTTTTCATTTTCACGCTTACCGAGAATTGCAGGTCTTGCCATATAATATGTATTTAATTTATGATGTGAATGAATAATTTTTTTGAATCCGGATAGAATTCAGTGTAATTTAAAATCTGTGCATCAGGCTGAAAGTTCGGCTTTGCAGAGTTTCTTGCCTGTTAATTTTTGAATGTTATTGACCAGTTTACGTTCTTCCTGAGAGCAAAAAGTGAGTGCCGTTCCTGTGTTTCCCGCTCTTCCGGTTCGTCCGATACGGTGTACGTAGGTTTCAGGGACGTCGGGGAGGTCATAATTGATCACCAGCGGTAATTCATTGATGTCGATTCCCCGGGAAGCGATGTCTGTCGCTACCATCACCCGTGTTCTGCCCGATTTAAAATTTCCCAATGCCGCTTGCCTGGCTGCCTGGCTTTTGTTGCCATGAATGGCCTGGCTTCCGATACCAGCTTTGTTCAACGACCGTACAATCCGGTCGGCATTGTGTTTGGTACGTGAAAAGACAAGTACCGATTGATTTTCTGCTTTTCGTAAGAGTGAAATCAGGAGGTGTCCTTTTTCTTCTTTTTTTACAAAATAAATGAATTGCTCGACCGTATCGGTGGTTGATGACACGGGTGTTATTTGTATTTTTACCGGATTTTTCAGTAAAGTGCTTGTCAGAGAAACGATACTGGGCGGCATCGTCGCTGAAAAAAACAGGGTTTGCTTTGCTTTCGGCAGTTTGGGTAAAATCCGTTTGATATCGTGAATGAATCCCATGTCGAGCATCCTGTCGGCCTCGTCGAGTACAAAATACTGTACGCTTTCCAAATGTATATACCCCTGATTCATTAAATCGAGCAGACGTCCCGGAGTAGCTACGAGTATATCCGTACCTTTCTGTAACATCTTTACCTGTGGATGCTGGTTTACTCCTCCGAATATAACTCCGTGATGTACACGGGTGTATTTGGCATAGTCGCCGATACATTCACTGATCTGTAATGCCAGCTCCCGGGTGGGAGTCAGGATCAGGGCTTTGATACCCTTCCGGTTCATCGTCTCTTTGTCTGTTTGTATATGTTGTATGATGGGTATTGCAAACGAGGCGGTTTTACCTGTTCCTGTTTGGGCACACCCCAGCACATCCCTTTGGGCCAGTGCGGCAGGAATTGCTTTTTCCTGGATAGGTGTCGGTACGGTATATCCTTTTTCTTCAATAGCTGCTAAAATAGGTGCGGCTATATTTAATTCTTTAAATGTCATATCTATTATTTTTGCTGTATAGAAAACAGCAGTTATACAAATGCTTCATCCCGGTCTGCAACGGAGAGGATTTTGTCAAAATTCCTTCTTTCTCAGGCCAGACAGTGAGAAGCTGAAAAAAAATCCTTTTTTAAAGTGTGGATTACTTCTTTTACACTTCTTATTTTTTCTGCCAGATAGGCATTGCTGCCTGCAAAGGCATATCCTTTGGTCATATGGCCAATGGCTGCATTATATAGTGCGGCCATAATACAATAAGGGCTTTGCGTATAATCGCAGGTTTTGATACAATGCAACGGACAACATGCAGGTTTTTCCAACCCTTTTTCCACCCTGCGGAGAAATTCTCCGTTGATGGCTCGTCCCGGCATGCCGACAGGACTTTCGATAATGATTATATCTGTGGATTTTGCATGCAGATACACATCTTTAAAAGCCTGGGCCGCATCACACTCCCATGTCGTAACAAAAATACTTCCCAGCTGCACGGCTGAAGCACCGAGCTTAAAAAAGCGGGCAATATCTTTACCGGTGGATATACCGCCAGCAGCAATTACCGGAATGTTTTTTATGTCTTTATAAGCGGATATTGTCGTTAACACTTGGGGAACCAGTGATTCCAGGGCATAATTTTCATCCTTCAGTTGGGCTTTCTTGAAACCTAGGTGTCCGCCTGCTTTTGGTCCCTCGACTACAATCGCATCCGGCAGATAAGCGTAATTTTTTTGCCATTTGTCACAAATAATTTTTGCTGCTCTTGCAGAAGAGACAATGGGTATTAATTTCGTACTGCTTCCTTGAGTCAAATAGGAAGGCAAATCGAGCGGCAAGCCTGCTCCGGAAAATATAATATCGGCTTTTTCCCTGATAGCCGTACAAACCATATCGGCATAATTAGAAAGGACTCCCATAATATTTACACCGATAATCCCGTTTGTTTTTTGACGTGCTTTCCGGATTTCTTCTTCTAATCCCCGGATGCATTTTTGGGCGTAATCCCCTTTTTCTTCGGAGTATAGTAATCCTAATCCGGCACAGGAGATAACGCCTATACCTCCTTCGTTAGCAACGGCAGAGGCCAGACCGGATAATGAAATGCCGATTCCCATACCCCCTTGGATAATAGGTATTTTAACCTCAGTGTTTCCAATAAAAAATGATTTCATAAATTTTTGTTATGATAAAACGAGAACAAAAAAGTTTAATAAATCTATTTCAGAATGGAAAGATACAGGCTTGCAAGAACCTGATACAACATTGAGGAGGGAGAGTAAATTGAACTTAATTGCTGTATACTGTTTCCTAATTGTATACAACAGAAAATTTATTTTCTGTTGTATAGGATAGGGATGTGAATATTATTCGCAACTATTATCGTCTTTCACGGTATCCGCCGTTTGACGGTCTTTCTGTCCGGGGACGCGCAATATTTACCATAATTGTTTTACCGTCGTATTCTGTTCCGTTAAGTTCGTCGATTGCTTTTTGGCCTTCTGTATCGTTTTGCATTTCAACGAAACCGAATCCTCTGGATTTTCCGGTATATCTGTCTGATATGATTTTAGCTGAAGAAACGTCTCCGTACCCTGTAAATAATTCGTTTAAGTCTGCATCATTTGTGCCGTAGCTCAAACCTGAAATGTAAATGTTCATTTGAAATTTTTTAAATAAATACTGAATTAGAGAGAAGGATAATTAAAGGAGAGACCTGCTTAATATGTAAAGAAGAACTATAACGATAATGATTCATAACTCTAATTGCAGACAAAGGTAATACAATAAATAAGATAAGCAATTTTATTTGCCGTTTTTATTATTTGGAATGTTCCGGGAGAAGCAGGCCCGGTGTTATACACACTCATCTCTCTGTTTACAGCCTGACAGGAACGCGATGGTCCGGTATAAACGGTCTCCGCCGGAATTATCTTATTAATTCCGGTTCGTCCTGTGCGGATAACACAAGACTCTCGTATGTTGTCTATATTCTTTTATTCGGGATGTCTACATTTTTCCAGATGGTCCGGAATTTCTGAAATATATATTCCAGCCACACCATAAAGATACCGATGCCGGCTCCGACAGCCGATTCGCTGAAACGTAAAAGTCCGTTCGCCCATGGAGGCAGATCCGGATATTCCCGGGAGATAATAAGAATCACGGATAACGTGATCGTAGCCATTTTCCCATTGTCGGGAACCTTTAAAAGCATACAAATCACTTCCAGAATAAATACGGCAACAATCATTCCGATAATCGTAAATGGATAAAACAGTAGATATATCCAGGCGATAAGAGCTCCCATAAAAGTACCCAATACCCTCAGCCAGCCGTTATGAAGCGAATTTTTCAGATCATTTTCCTGCAATACGACAATAGAAGAGGTACAAGCCAGTATAGCACCGATATAACCGGAATTTTCGTGAAAATGTCCGGTGACGTAATTTCCGAAAAAATAAGATAGTAAGACAGCCATACATTTCAAAAAAGCTGTCTCTGGATGAATACGCCGGATTATATTCAAGAGCTTCATATTCCTGATACAATAATGACTTACATACGCATATTTCCTGTTTTAGTTATGTATTTTATATTTTCACGAATGTATTTTGTTGTTACGGGAATCCCCCGAACTTATTTGTATTATGGCATTTAATTTTGATATTCAGTGTGTTTTTTGCAAATTTATAGAATGGTTAAATTTAATGCGTGTTGTGATGGGGCAGCATTTACAGATACTCCATCGTAAAATATATAAAATCCGGGGACTGCGGGTAATGCTGGAGCGTGGTTTAGCAGAAATGTATAAAATGCTGACAAAAGTAGCACTTTAGCCCCGTCCCCGGGTGCTATTTGTGTTTTTTTCGTGTAATATTGGAGTTAATAAAAACGATATATTGCATTTTTTATATTTTTGCCTGTGTATCTGATCGATTATGGTGGAAAAAGATAAATTATTGGAAAAAGTCTGTTGCGGGGATGAGCGGGCCTATCAGGGTTTGTTCAGGATGTATTATGCGGATCTGGTGGCTTTTGCCTATAGTTTGTTGAAGGATTTGGGGAAGGCGGAAGATGTGGTGCAGGAGTTTTTTGTCAATTTCTGGTGCGAAAAAAAATATAAGAATGTACATTCTTCTCTGGACAGTTATCTGTTCCGGGCGGTGAAGAATGCGTGCCTCAACCATATCCGCGATGAGCGGTACCGCGTTAGGAAGCTGGAGGAGGTATGGAAGAACCGGGAAGAGGAGGAGACAGACAAGGAGGAGGAGACAGAGGAAAAGGAGGCGGTGTATAAGGCTATTGCCGAATTGCCGGAGCAATGCCGGCGTATTTTTATGATGTGTTGCGTGGAGGGGAAAAAGTACCAGGAGGCTGCCGATGCTTTGAATATTTCCGTAAATACCGTCCGTACGCAGATGGGGAGAGCTTTTAAGACGTTGCGGGAAAAGCTGGCCGGAAAAACTTATTCTATGTTGCTTTTGCATTTTTTTACCGGAGGGTGGAAATTTGTTCCGGAAGATAGCGGAATGTAATGTCCGGAGTGTCGTTAAAACTGTTTCCCGGTGAGTCATTTGAAGGTATCCGTTTCCCGGATGCGGTTATTCCGGTAGCTGTGTCCCTGAAAATTTCATATCCGGATGTCCTTAAGCCTGTTTTTGAGTTTATGCCTGATACCGTCTTTACGGAGGGGCTTGTATTGCGGAAAAGACCGGGTAAATGCGGTCGTGTGCGAGGCAATGGCGGTTGCCGTTTCGGGTGTATTTTTCCGGTGGTTGTTGTTTTGGGGTAATGCTGTGATCGGATAGATACCGGATAAGAAAAAAATTAAAAAATAATTACACTTTTTGTCATACGATCGGAAAGTTTGTGTGTCTTTTGGGTATAAAGTGGAGAAATGTGTGTTTAAGGGAAAGATTATAAAATTGGTAAAGATGGATTTTAGAAACGACAGGATGTGGGAAATTATTGCAGCCTATTTGTGTGGAGAAGAGGTGGAGGCTGCCGATATGGAACGGTTGCAGCAGTGGCTGGAAACCGGGGATCACCGCCATGAATTGAGACAGTTGGAGCGTTATTATAAGGAACAATCGGTTCGGCAAGGAATAGACGAGGAGAGGGCTTATCATTCGGTGTTCGGAAAGATACGGGAGGAGAAACGAGGCAGGCGTTTGGGGGTGATCCGGTGGTGGGGTGCGGTGGCTTCGATTGTGATGCTCGGCATCGTTACGGCGACAGTTTTATTGCGTACAGGTGCATTCCGGCCTGAGGTTTTGGAGGTGGCTGGAAACGATTTCACCGTGTCCGATCCGATGGAGGTGGTTTTGCAGTTAGCCAGCGGACAACAGATTTTGTTGGAGGAGGACGATAAACTGTCTTTGCCGGATGAGTACGGGGCGGTTTATAATCAGAACGGTGTGTTGAGTTTCGGAACTGCCTGTCCGAAAGGGGGTACGGGCGAGAAGTATAATGTGTTGAAGGTACCGAGGGGAAAGGAGTATCAGGTTATTTTGCCGGACAGCACCCGGGTGTGGCTGAATGCAGACAGCCGGTTGCGTTTCCCGTTGGCTTTCGGAGAGAAGGAACGGCGTGTATTTCTGGAAGGAGAGGCTTATTTCGATGTGAAGAAAGCAAAAGATTGTCCTTTTATCGTGGAAACCGACCGGATCGATGTGGAAGTGTTGGGTACTCGTTTCGATGTCAAGGCCTATTCTGATGAGGAAACCGTATATACGACTTTGCTGACCGGATCGGTGCGGATTGTTGCAGACGGGGTGCGTGACCGGAATGTGGAGTTGAAACCGGCTCAGCAATATAGCCTGGACCGGAAATCCAGACAGCAGAAGGTGGAAGAAGTCGATCCTTCGTTGTATGTGGCCTGGATGGACCGGATGTTTGTTTTTTGGAATCAGCGTCTGGAAGATGTGATGAAGGATCTGACCAAATGGTATGATGTGGAGTTTGTCTTTGCCGATGAAGTTGCCGCAGATATGAGGATTTCAGGGAATATCGAACGTTCCAGGGATTTGACTGCGGTGTTGGATATGATTACGGGGTTGAGGAAGGTGGAGATCGTGCAACGGGACGGAAAATATGTGGTACGTGCTAAATAAAAACAGGACGAGCCGATGTTGCAGCACCGGTCTCGCCCTTACTGGTTGTTTAATCTTAATAAACATTACAAAGTTATGAAAAAAGTAAGTGAAAACGTTTTCCCTCCGTCCGGGAAAATAAAAAAATTGTGGTTGACCATGAAATTTTCTTTTTTGATCTTGTTTTGCCTTGCAATGCAATCTTTTATCGAGTTGGAGGCACAGAAGCTGACGGTAAAGATGGAGAACGCTTCTTTGGAAGAAATTTTATGGAACTTACGAAAGCAAACCAAGTTCGTATTTTTGTACAGCAATCAGGATGTGGCGCCTTTTAAGGGATTGAATGTATCGGTGGAAAATGAGAATATGGAGGTGGTGATGAAGGAGGTGCTGAAAAATACAAATCTGGAATACAGTGTGACGAACGATGCTATCGTGATCCGGAAAAAGATGCCCGACAACCGGGTGAAATTTGCTGCTGCACAGCAAAAAATGCGGACGATTCAGGGAACGGTGATGGATAAAAGAAAGGAGTTGCTTCCCGGGGTTACTATTATGGTGAAGGGAACGACTTACGGAGGGACTACGGATATAAACGGAAAATTTTCCTTTCAGGTACCCGATAAACCGGAAACCGAGCTGAGTGTCAGTTATGTGGGCATGGTGCCCCAAAAGATCGTGTTGGGCGACCGGACCGAATTGCATATCGTTATGGAAGAAATGGTGGAGACGATGGAGGAGGTTATGGTGGTGGCTTATGGGACGGTAAAGAAGGAGTCGTTTACGGGGTCTGCCGCTGTGGTGAAAGGAGATCAGATTATGAGGGAATCGGCACCTGTTTCGGCAGAGAAGGCTTTGCAGGGGTATGTGGCGGGGGTGCGTATTACCCAGACCGACGGGCAACCGGGCGCCAAGGCTACGGTGCAGATTCGCGGTATCGGATCGATCAACGGTAATATAGAGCCGTTGTATGTGATCGACGGGGTACCGGTGATTTCCGGGGATATGTCGCAGGTGATGTCTTCTTCCAATGTGATGACGGCTCTGAATCCGAATGATATCGAATCGATGACCGTTTTGAAGGACGCTGCCGCCACTTCCCTTTACGGCTCCCGGGCTGCAAACGGGGTCATTATTATTACCACGAAGCAGGGGCGTGCGGGTAAAACCGTTTTTAATGCCGATTATGAGCACGGTTGGACGACAACGGCTATGCCGCATGAGTTGTTCGGTTTGTATATGACCGGGAAGGAGTATACGGAATATGCTTTGGAAGGCTTGAAAAACCGTTATCTCTATGACCGGAACGCTTTGCCGGGGCAAGCCGCTTACGATGCCGGAAATGCCGGGATTGTGGAGGATGCGATGGCCTATGCTTACAGTAACCTGAATAGCCGGGCCAAGGTGATTCATCCGGACGATCCGTTGGACGGGTCTTTTGATTATAAGCAGGCAGACCCTAAAAAATATTTGTCCCATGCTCGCAATACCGATTGGGCAAAAGCTTTATTCAGTACCGGAAAGGAGGACCGTTTCAATTTTTCGGCCCGGGGAGGAAACGATAAGCTGAAATTTTTCTCTTCTTTTGGGTATATGAAACAAGTCGGTTTGCTGCCTACCAGCAAGTTTCAGCGGGTGACCGGGAAAATCAATGTGGAAAGCCGGGTAAATAAACAAATCAAGTATGCCATCAACCAGACTTTAGCCCAAACGGATCAGTCGGGTACGGCTTCCGGAGGTTATTATTCGAATCCGATCTGGGGAGTGAAGAATACCAATCCGACGGCACCGGTTTATATGCCGAACGGGGAATATTACCGGTATCCCGGTTTCGTTACCAAAATTCCGAATTATAAGAAGAATGTACGGGAGCAGGTGAGGGAATCCTCGAACTTCCGGAGTATGACGACGGTTTCTCTGACGATTGACTTTACCGACTGGCTGACTTTCCGTACGGTGAACGGCATCGACTATCTGCATCTGACGGAGTCTTCCTTTTCGGGGATCGACAGTCATGACGGCCGGAACGAAAAAGGAAATCTGGGTGAGTATCTGACGAAGGTATACGATTTGACGACGTCCAATACCCTGAATTTTACCAAATCTTTCGGGCAGCATAATCTGACAGTATTGGGAGGATATGAGGCCAAGAAGTATAAAAATAAATATTTCGGCGCCTATGGAACGGGTTTTATTTCCGATAAGTTTCTGCAATTGGATAATGCGGCCAACGCTGCAGAGGTCGGCGGGGCATATAGTGACGACCGGTTGGTTTCCTGGTTGCTGAAAGCCGATTACAATTACAAGAATAAATATTATCTTTCTGGTAGTGTGCGTCGTGACGGATCTTCCCGTTTGGCGCTGAAAGAGCGTTGGGGAAATTTCTTTGCAGCCTCGGCAGCCTGGACGATGTCGCAGGAAAAGTTTATGAAGCCGGTGACGTGGATAGATAATCTGCGGTTGAAGGTTTCTTTCGGAACGACCGGAAATTTACCTTCCACTTATTTCGGATCCCAGTCTTTATTTTCTCTGGAGAACAAATACAACGGGAATCCTGTTTTTTTCCTGAAAACGGTAGGAAATCCGAAGCTGACCTGGGAACATTCCTATACCTGGAATGCCGGGATCGATTTTCGCTTGTTCGGTTCCCGTTTGTCCGGCGGTATAGAGTATTATAACAAGATGACGGATAATTTGCTGAACAATGCTTCGGTTTCTGTCAATACGGGTTTTTCCAGTATATTGGTTAACGAAGGCCGGTTGAGAAATTCCGGCGTGGAACTGACTTTAAGCAGCCAGAATGTTGTCGGGGAGGGTTTTAACTGGAGCACCGATTTCAATATTTCCTGGATGACGGCCAAAGTGGAGTCTCTGAAAGACGATGTGATCAGTTCCCAGCGTATTTTCCGGGAGGGAGAAAAGCTTTATTCATTCTATATGCGGGAATGGGCCGGTGTTGACGGACAAACCGGACGTCCTTTGTGGTATAAGAATGTTTACGGCCCTGACGGGAAGACTCCGGTGAAGGATGGAAGTACCACCAGTAAGGTGGCAGAATCGAACCGGGTGGTGCTTTGTAAGGCATATCCGGATTTTTACGGGGGTATGACCAACCGTTTTTCTTACCAGGGAATCGAATTGTCGTTTTTGCTGACGTTTACTTTGGGAGGAAATATGTTTCACAATCTGGACCGTTTGAGTGCCGACGGTCGTTATATCGGTACTTACAATCCGTCCAAGAATGCCGCTGAAGGGGTATGGAGAAAGCCCGGCGACAAGGCTTCAAAGCCTTTGATTATTTACAATAATCCTTACCAGTCCCAGGAATATTCCAGCCGCTATATTCATTCTACCGACCATTTGCGGGTAAAGAATATTTCTCTTTCTTATAATTTGCCGAAAAGGTGGATGGAGAGATGGGGGATTGCCAATACCAAGGTTTATTTTAATGCCACAGATGTACTGACTTTCTATAAATATAATTACATCAATCCGGAAGTGAGTTATACGGGTAATACGAATTCAGGCTCCAGTTATCCGGCGATTAAGTCTTACCGTTTCGGTATTCAGGTTCAATTTTAAAATCGACGAATTATGAAAATGAAATTATATATAGCCGTGTTGTTCAGCTTGCTGTGTTGTTCCTGCGGCAATGATTTTTTAGATATTTCACCCTCGAATTCTGCCGGAGACGCTAATCTGATCAATTCCGTTTCCGATCTCAGGATTGCTACGGAAGGTGTTTATGAGGTGTTGACCAGTTCTTCCTATTATGCGGGAGAATATACATTTGTGGCCGATCTGATGGGGGATCATATGATGGAACCGTCCTGGGGAAGCCAGCATTTAAAGTATTTTTATGCTTACGGTTTAACTAAAGTATCTGCCGGCACCGGTTTTTACCGGTTGATATATCTGGGGGTACAGGATATCAATCTGATTATCGAGAAGGCGGATAAACTGGAGAATACGCCTGAAAAGAAAGCGTTGATTGCCGAATTGAGGACGTTGCGGGCTTTGCTGCATTTTGATCTGGTTCGTATGTACGGTCCGATGTACGGTAATCTCGGTAAAGGCACAATCAAATCCGATGCGTTGGGTATTCGTGTTGCCGGGAAAGCTTACAAGGATGTAAGGGAGGTGTTTTACAGGAGTAAGGTGTCCGACGTGTATGGTTTTATCTGTACGGAGTTGGAGGAAGCCGTGCCTTTGTTGTCAGTAAAGAAGCGAAACGGTTATTTCGATTATTGGGGAGGGCGCGCTTTGCAGGCTAAGGTGTACCTGTATATGGAAAAGGACGCACTGGCTCTTGCGGCAGCCGAAGATGTCATTAAAAACAGCGGTTGTGAACTTTATTCGCGTGACGAATATGTCGCTTCCTGGGGAAAGGAATACGGCTCGGAGTCTTTGTTGGAGTTGCCTACTTCCCTGGAGGACAATGCCGGTTATACTTCGTTGGGATGGATTTGTTCGGAGGCGGGCTATAAGACGGTGGTGCCTACCCGGGATTTTCTGGATTTGGCAGAAGCCGATCCTGAAGATGTACGTTTTAAGTTACTCCGGTATTCAAGTAAGGATAAGTGTTATTATATCTCCGGTAAATATCCGGGCCGGGAAGGAAATATCAAAATCAATAACCCGAAGGTGTTGCGGTTGAGCGAGGTGTATCTGATAGCAGCCGAAGCCGCGTTGAAGGTAAATGATATGAAAAAGGCAAGGGATTATTTGGGAGATTTGCGCAGGGAGAGGACGACGACCGATCCGGATAAGTACAATACAAGGGTAACATTGGAGGATGTCCTTTACGAACGTGCTGTCGAGTTGTACGGCGAGGGCAGCAGGGCCTGGGATTTGTGGAGAAACCGTAAACCGGTGATCCGCTGGCGTACTCCACAGGAAAAGGATGAAAAAGGACATACGGATAATCTGGAGAGTGGAGTGATTCCTTTTGATTTTTTCCAGACCATTTATCCGATCAATGAACGGGAATTGGAGTTGTTGCCGTTAAAAGACCGGGAGTCGCAACAAAATCCCGGTTATTGATACATTATATTGCAATAGGGTTAGTTTACAGTTGATCGAAGGAGCTGTCTTTCGGGGCAGTTCTTTCCTAAAAAAGAAAGATATGATAAAAAAATATATACTTTGTCTGGGTTTGTGTATCGGTATGTTTATGTCCCAGGCCCAGCGTGAATATACGGCTTTCGATAAAGCGTTTCACTCTGTTTCCAGCAATGAAATCATGGAGTTCGTTTATGAAATGTGTAAACCGGAACATAAGGGACGCTTGGCCGGATCACCGGAATATACCCGTTGTGCTCATTGGGCTGCGAATTATTTCTCCGCCTGGGGACTGACACCGGGAGGGGATAACGGGTTTTATTTTCAGAATTTTCCCGTACAATATACCGATGTCAAGGATGCCGGAGTGCTGAAGGTGAAAGGAGAGGATATGGATGTAACTTACCGGATGCCGGACGATTATTATCCGGGTACACATACGGCTTCCGGCGTATTGAAAGGTGAACCCGTTTATGTGGGCTTCGGTATTACGGCACCGGATTTGGGGTATGACGATTATGCCGGGATTGATGTGCGGGGAAAGATTGTGGTCATCGAACCGGGAGTGCCTTGTGAGCGTGAGAATCAGGCGTATGCCCGTTGGGATGAATTTTATTCGGGCTCTGTTTATAAGATTAAAAATGCGGTCAGTCATGGTGCCGCAGGGGCTTTGTTTACCGGAAAATTTTCCCATCCCGGAATTCTCTATAATGACGGTTTTATTTATTGCCATGTCAGCGATAAGGTGGTGAACGATTTATTGACCGGAACATCCTGGACAGCGCGGACTCTGAAGGATAAGATCAGAGGCGATAAGCGTCCTCATTCCATGGTATTGACGGGGAAAGAAGTGGAGATGATGTTCCGGTCTTTTCATGCGCCGAGCCAGACTCAGAATGTGATCGGTTATATTCCGGGGACAGACAAGCGGTTGAAGGATGCACCGATTATCATAGGTGCTCACCTGGATCATCTGGGGTGTCCGGGTATTCTCTTCCCCGGGGCTTTGGACAATGCTTCGGGTAGTGCTATTGTGATGGAGACGGCTAAGGCTTTTGCACAGAGCGGGGTTAAACCTTTGCGTCCGGTGGTGTTTATTCTGTTCGGGGCAGAGGAGCCGGGAATGCTGGGGTCTAAGTTCTATGTCAAACATCCGCTTTTCCCTTTGGAGAAAACATTATGTATGTTCAATCTGGATATGGTGGGGAATGGAACGGAGTTGCGGGTAGGAGGGGTGAATACTTTTCCTGAATTGAAAAAATATTTTACGGAAGCAAATGAACAGTATCTCCGCCGGATTTTACATACTTCGGATTACAGCAAAGCTTCGGGCAGGATGTATACGGACGGTGAGATTTTCAATTTTAACGGTGTACCGGCTTTTTCGCTGGGTACCCGGAATAAGGTGGGAAGAACGTATTATCATGTACCCCAGGATGTGCCTGAAACGCTGACGCCTGAAATTATGGAGGATGTTTCCAAGCTATTGTATACGGTTTTGTGTAAATTGGCATGTGATCCTCACATCCGGCTTTCTGAATGAGATTTTAATATTGAACCATATAATTGATACGATTATGCGAAATACATTTTTTTCTGTTTTTTTAGGTCTGTTATTTGCTTTGCCGGCTCTTCCGACGCTGGGACAGAGCGGTTATCAGCATCCGCCGAAAGCCGTGGAAGATTTGGTTCTTGCTCCGGCTACTCCGGCTTTCTCTCTCAGTCCGCGTATGGATTGTTATCTGATTATCCGGCAAACGGATATTCCTGCGATCCGGGAGCAGGCTCAAGCCGAGTTGAAACTGGCCGGCCGGCGTGTGTTGGCTGCAACGAATTGTCCGAAGATGAGGACAAAAATAAAAGAACTGGAAATCAAATCTTTACCGGGAAAGAAAGTGAAGGAGGGCGTGATTACCGGTTTTCCGGCGGATGTCAACCTGATTAGTTATAAGTGGTCGCCGGATGGCAGCCGTGTCGCTGTTTGTGAAGAGCGGCCGGACGGTATTTATTTATGGGTGGTAGATGTTGCCGACTTGAGGGCCCGGTTGCTGACCGGACGAAAGCTGAATTTCTTTTTCGGGCCGGGGATGTATAGTTGGTCACCCGACAGTAAGTACCTTGTGGTAGCTTTGATTCCTGCGAACCGGGGAGCAATGCCTGCGGATAAGATGCAGAATATCGTTCCCGTCATTCAGACGAGCGAAGGAAAGAGCAATCAGGCGCCGACATATCAGGATTTACTGACTGATGCGTACAGTGAATCGGTGTTCGATTATTACGCTACCTCGGAGCTGGGTATCGTATCTGCCGATAACGGAGAGTTTATGCCGAACGGAAAAGCAGCGGTGTATCTGCCGGCAACTTATTCTCCGGATGGAAAATATCTTTTGGTACGGTATCTGAACCGTCCTTATTCGTATGTTGTTCCGTATACTTTTTTCCCGTCTACAATTGAGATCCGGGATCCGGAAGGGAAGTCGGTGAAGCAGGTTTATCAGAAACCTTTGGTAGAATATGAGTATATCAGTAATAATTCGGCTTCTCCCGAGCCTCGCGGATACGATTGGCGGGCCGATCAACCGGCAACCCTGTATTGGGTAGAGCCTTTGGATGGCGGAAACGGTAAGGTTAAGGCGGAATTCCGGGACCGGGTGATGTTTCTGGAAGCTCCTTTTGAAGGTCAGGCCCGGGAGCTGGTAAAAACGGAGAAACGATATGACGATATTTTTTGGGGGGATGCCCGGCATGCTTTTTTGATGACGTATGATTACGATACCCGTCAGAAAAAATGTTGTCTGTTCGATCCTTCCGAACCGGGAAAAATGCAGGTTGTTTACGATCAGAGTGCAGAGGATTTGTATGCGGATTGCGGTAGGTTGGTTACGACTAAAAATGCTTTCGGACAATATGTGGTGTTTAGCGGTGATAAATATAAGACGGTGTATTTCAGCGGGCGCGGATACTCGCCCCGGGGTGCTTATCCGTTTATTGATGCCCGTCGGTTGGGGACGAACCGAACCACCCGTTTGTGGCAATCGGAGGATCCCTGGTACGAGTATCCGGTGGCTTATCCGGATTTGCTCAAAGGGGAAATCATTACTTCCAGGGAATCCAATACAGAAGCACCGAATTATTATCTGGTGAATTTCAAAAAGAAAAAACAGGTGGCTTTGACTGATTTTCCCGATCCTTATCCGGGGATGAAGGGGGTAACCAAACAGGTGGTCGAGTATACCCGGAACGATGGCGTGAAGTTGAGTGGAACGTTGTTTTTACCTGCCGGGTATAAGAAGGAGAACGGACCTTTGCCGGTTTTGATCTGGGCTTATCCTTCGGAGTATAAAAGCAGTGCCAATGCCGGCCAGCGAAGGGATGCCCCGAATCAATTTATCCGTTATACCCGGACGTCCCCGATCCTTTGGGTGGCGGAAGGTTATGCCGTATTGAACAACGCTTCGTTCCCCATTATCGGAGAAGGTGAAAAAGAGCCTAACGATACTTATGTCGAACAACTGGTTGCCAATGCCAAAGCGGCTGTCGATAAGCTGGTGGAGATGGGAGTAGGTGATCCGAAACGAATGGCTGTGGGCGGTCATTCCTACGGTGCTTTTATGACAGCCAATCTATTGGCCAATTGTGATCTGTTTGCGGCCGGCATAGCCCGCAGCGGAGCCTATAACCGGACACTGACTCCTTTTGGTTTCCAAAATGAAATGCGTACTTTTTGGGAAGCTCCGGAGGTTTATCTGAAAATGTCGCCTTTTGTAAAAGCGGATAAATTGAAGACTCCGATTTTACTGATTCACGGACAAGCCGACAATAATACGGGTACTTTCACGATGCAAAGCGAGCGTTTGTATACGGCTCTCCGGGGGAACGGCGGTACGGTGCGTTTGGTGTTGCTGCCTTATGAAAGTCACGGTTATGTAGCCAAAGAATCCATATTGCATCAAGCGTGGGAAACTTACCGGTGGTTGGAAAAATACGTTAAAAATAAATAATTACCGATAGGAAGGGGAAAATAGTGCTGCAAATGTACGTAGGCATTTGCAGTACTATTCCCCTGATTTATTTTGTATCTCAGTTCGGTACGATTCGTTTTACTTTTGTCAGCTCCTTTCCGATTCATTTTCCTGCTTTTTGTTTCCGGTGTGCCGGTAAACCATCCGGACTTTGTCGTTTTAAACGATACCATCCGAAAAAACGGATCCGGTCCGATATGATCTGTTGTTTTACGGGTATTGAGTTAATTCCGTTATTTTCCTGTTTTAGAAAAGCTTAGATTCGGGGAATAATTTTTATATTCGCAATCGCTATTACCGGTAGTTGATATGATTTCATCATCCGGCAGGAGTAGGGAAATTGCCGTCCGGGGTGACGGTTACTGTGCCATATTATTTTAATTCGCTGATACAATAGATGATTTCGGTAAGAAGGAGATACAGTTATTTTTTTTGTGCGGTTCTTTTCTGTCTTTTATTTGGGGGGATATGGTATTGGGGAATTCAAAATAAAGAGGAGGTAAAGAGGCGGATTGTTTTGTTGCATTCTTTTACGGAGGATACCGGTGTGTACGGAAAATTTCAGGAATTGCTGGAGAAACAATTGAGTCAGGACGGTGTGGAGGTAGAAACACAGGTGTTTTATCTGGATTGCGGGCCATTGAATGAGCAGCAGGAAATTGAGAAGACAAGGAGCTTTCTGAATACATTGGCGGATGATATGCCTGATTTATTACTGGCAGTGGGCGATCAGTCTTCGTATGCTTTACTGATGACGGAGCATCCTATCCTGAAAGAGCTTCCGGTGATTCTTTGTAATGTGCATTATCCCAACGGGCCGGTACTTGAAAATTATAAGGACGACCGGGTTTATATGCTTAGTGATGTGCCTGATTTTCAAAAAAATATAGATTTCATCCGGAGGTTGTATAACCGGGACAATATCAATATCATTTACAATCTGGAACTGACCTATCTGGGGCGTCAGTCGTACAAGGTTCTGAAAGAACAGGTAGACAGAAACAGTATTCATTTTTGGGGCAGGGAATGGGGAATCGGTAATGAAGTGATTTATGAGAAGATAAAAAAGCTGCTGGAATGGGATTCGATTCCGGAATATCCGAATTTCAAACTAAGAGAGAAGATTGCTCCTACCATCGATCTTTTTCCGTTTCGTTATATGCAGGGATTTTCCATGATAACCGCTATGAGTCAATTGAAAGATACCCAGTATTATCAGACGTTTTTAATGGATCGTTCGGATATTGTTTTGGTGCCTTATATTTTGAATATCCCGGCTTTCAGTTGTATTCGGGAGGGCTTTAACGAACAACTGAAGATTATCGGGGGATATATGGCGACAGACGAGAATTCGGCCGCTGCCGCTGCGCAGTTGGCATTGCCGTTATTGTTGGGAAAAAATATAGAAGAGCCTAAAATACAACCCTTGAAAAAGGAGTATGTTATTGATTGGACTTATTTCTCTGTTTTCGATGTATTTGATGCGAAATATATTCCGTTGGGGACAAAAGTTATCAATTATCCGTTTTATGTCCGTTATCGCAAGGATTTGTATATCGGTTTTGGGTTGTTTGTGGTTGTGTTTATCGTTTTGGTCGTCAGTTTAGTTCAGGTGCGTTATAAGTCGCGGATGGAGCGAATGGATATGAAAGCTTTGAAAAAAATTCAGGAGCATTTATCGCTTTCGATTCACGGCGGTCATATTTCGTTGTGGAATATCAGGGGAAAGGAGTTGCATTTCGACCGGAATATTATAGCATTGACCGGGATATCGCAACTGGTTTATGTCTTAACGGATTTTTTGAAATTCGTTCATCCTGAGGATTTGATTTTTATTCATCGGGTATTCGGGGAAATTCACGGGCGGCGTATTGTTATTCAGCGTTTGCGATTGTGCTTTGACGATAGTCAGGCATACCGGTGGTATGAGATCCGTTGCAATAGTATGACGGATAATGCGGGACAATTAATTATAGCCGGTATTATCCAGAGCATCCAGGGGGTGGTGGAGCGTGAGCAGGAATTGATCAAAGCGAAAGAATTGGCCGAACAAGCGGAGTTGAAGCAATCGTTTCTGGCGAATATGAGTCATGAAATCCGCACACCTTTGAATGCGATTGTGGGTTTTACCAATTTGTTGCTTAGTGAAGATTCTGCTGTCGGCGAGGATGAAAGAAAGGAAATTCTCTCGATTATTAATCAAAGTTCAGATTCCTTACTTAAGCTGATCGGAGATGTGTTGGAAATATCCCGTCTGGATTCCGGGAATATGGAGTTTCATATCGAGGAGTACGATCTTACGAAGGTGTTGAAGGAAATATACCGTACTCATCAGGTCGTACTCCATTCTCATTTACAATTTAATCTGGTGATGGAAGAGGAGTTGCCGGTTCGGGTGAATATCGACAAGCTTCGTTTTAACCAGGTGATTTCCAATTTTTTAAGTAATGCGAATAAATTTACGTCAGAAGGCTATATAACTTTGGGCTGTGAGATCCGGCGGGAGGAACAGGAAGTGGTTGTGTATGTAGAAGATTCCGGACGGGGAATAGATGAGGGACATCTGATGTTGATTTTTGATCGTTTTTATAAGACAGATGAATTTGCCCAAGGTACGGGCTTGGGGCTTGCTATCAGTAAAGTGATTATGGAGAGACTTTCCGGCCGTATTGAAGTTGTTTCTCAGGCCGGAAAGGGGAGTCGCTTCTCTGCTGTTTTACCTTTGGTTTAGATTTATTTAAAACAATCTTTTGCGTAAGGAGAATATAAATTCCAGTCCGCCGCTTTTCCGGTTTTTGGCGGAAATCTGTCCTTTATGGAATAATACGGCATTTTTTACGATGGACAGGCCTAATCCCGAACCTCCGTTTTTCCGGCTCCGGCCTTCGTTTATACGATAGAAGCGATCGAATATCCGTTCGAGATGAGCTTCGTCTACCCCACGTCCTGTGTCGTACAGGGAGAAATAGTAGAATTCATTGTCTTCTGCATATTTGTCGATACTGATGGTGATGCCTTCTCCGGCGTAGTTGATCGCATTATCGATCAGGTTTTGGAAAATGGAATATAACAAGGTATGATTTCCTTCAATTTCGACTGCTTCTTCAACGTGATTCTGTACTGTGATGCGGTTGTTCTGAATTTGATTTTGCAGGTCGTTGGTGACTTCGTTGATCGTGTCCCTGATGTTTACGTCTTCTTTTTCAAATAGATCCGCCGCTTCTTCGGTTTTGGTAATCAGAGCAACGTCCCGTATCAGTTCGGAGAGACGAATGACCTGGGTATAGGTACGTTCCAGGAAAAATTTTTGTTTGGCCGGATCGATGTTTTGCTGTTCCAGTAGTGTTTCGATGTATCCCCGTATGCTGCTTACCGGTGTTTTTAATTCATGGGCAATGTTATTGGTCATTTCCTGTTTCAACAGCCGGTTTTTTTCTGAGGAGGAAATATTGTTCAGGGTGATTTCGAAACAATTGTCTGTGAATATCAGTAATTTGACGGCGAAGTGCTTACCGTTTTTCGATATTTTGCTTTGATAGATGGGAAGGGTGTTGGCTTGCGGATTGACAGGGGTATGTTTTTTCAGGAATATCCGCAGGTCTTTGAAATCCGGTTCCTCGAGGATCATATCAACGTCGAATGTCGGTTCGTCCAATATGGTATTGACGTATTGGATAAAGTGGGTGTTGGCATAAATTTTTTTCTGGTCGGCGGTGAAAATACAAATTCCTTCTTCCGAGTAATGAAAATGGCGGAGTAATTTTTCTTTTTCCTGATTGAGCTGATTTTTGCTTTCCTGCAACAATTTATAGTTTGCAATGATTTTATTTCCGATTTCTCCTAATTCCGTATCCGGGAAGCTGATTTTATCGTAATCGGGCTGGTCGTTTTCAGCAGACGTGATAAATTCGTTAAGTCCTGTAATTGCCCTCCCGAAACGGTCGGCCAGATACAATAGGGATATCAGGGCAATGAAGAAAAGCAATACGATAAAGTACATGAAGATGTTGTCGCCTTCCAGGAAATCTTTGAGAGTGATGTTATAAGGAAGGGCTACGCGGGTAAAGTAGGGTGCGGTGAAGCGTGCGTAGTAGTAGTAGTCCATGTCGTTGGTGGCCGAGAAACGGATGGTTGAGCCGTTGCCGTGGATGAGTGCCGAAGATATTTCGGGCCGGCTCAGGTGATTTTCCAATTCCCGGTCATCGATAACGGTGTTATCGAATAGTACTTCTCCTTTCTGATCGACAATGGTGACTCGTAAATCAGGAGGGAGCAGGGAGAGTATCTGATTAACAGAATCCATCTCTGTTACAGAATGCAGATTTTTCTTTTGGATATAATTGGCGATGACTTCTGCGTAAGCATTCAAGTTGGTACGCAGGTTTTCCGTTTTGTATATTTTTTCCCGGTTTCTTTGAACGAGAACGATAACCGCTGTAAATACGGTGAATACCAGGAAGAAATAGAGGAACAGTTTCTTTTTATAAGATAAACGCATGGAGAATACGGTTTATGGTTTATTCCGGCCGGTCCTTGCAGGACTCACCGGGTGATATGATGTTGTTAATTTTAAAGTTCAAAGCAATAGCCGTAGCCGGAACGATTGATGATGTGTTTTCCGAAATCGCCGAGTTTTTTACGCAATCGGGTGATGTGTACATCGACGGTTCTTTCCAGTACATAACCGTCATCATTCCAGACTTTGCTCAGAAAATCCTCTCTGGAGAATATGCGTCCCGGAGATTGTGCCATTGTACTGAGTATTTCGAATTCTTTTTTCGTCAACAGTATGGATTTTCCGTTTAACGTTACATTTTTGGTTGTCAGGTCGATCAATAGGTCGCCCGCTTCCACAATACGTTTTATTTCCGGTATATCGGCGTTTCCGCTTCTTTTTAAGACGGCTTTCACTCTGGCGCTGACTTCTTTGATGGAAAACGGTTTGGGAATATAGTCGTCCGCTCCCAGGCTGAAGCCGGTGAGCATATCGTTTTCCGTATCTTTGGCTGTCAGGAAGATTATCGGTACATTCAGATGCAATTCTTTACGTACTTTTTCTGCCATTTTGAATCCGGACATGCCTTCCATCATGACATCCAACAGGACAAGCTGATAGTCGGCAGAAATGATTTTAAGTGCTTCTTCGGCAGAATTGGCGATATCTACGGCAAAGCCTTCGCTTTCGAGATTGAACTGCAGGATTTCGCATAAATCCTCTTCATCGTCGACGACTAAAATTTTTTTACGTTCCATAATACTGTATAATCCAAAGTTAAAAGATTGAAGTTATTGGTCTCTCATTTCCCCTTCGCTTCCGGCCATCAGAATGTCTTTTCCTTCATTTTCCCGGTGTTTGATATTTTTTCCTTCCATCAGGTATATGGCAGCTTCTGCAATATTTGTCGCATTGTCTCCGATACGTTCAATGTTGTAGGAGATTCCGCTGAGGCAAAGAATATCGGTCAGATGCTGCTCTTTCAGTGTCTGATTGCCGTAGCCGCGCAGCCGCCGGATGATGTCGTGGTGTAAGGTGTCGACCATATCGTCCAAATCAATCGTATCTTTAGCCAATTTATTATCCTGGCATGTAAAAGCAAATATAGCATTTTGTGTCATGTTTTCGGCTGATGACAGTAATTTTGATAAATCTGCGTGAAAATGAGGGAAGACAGCTCCTTTCAAATCGATTTGCTGCATGAATCTCCTTATGTTCATCAGCAGGTCGCCGATGCGTTCGAGGTAAGCCGTCATATCGTAGTAGGACATGATTTTGCGCAGGTCTGTCGCTCGCGGACTATAGAGGACGATGACGTTTATCACTTCGTTGCGCAGTTTGACATCCAGGCTGTCGATGATGCGTTCTGTGTTGTCTATTTCGGTATATAACTCCGGATCGGAGTTATCATCCAATAATCTGGCCGTTTGATTGATTTGCTGGATGACTATTTTCGACAAGACTTCAAAGTCCTGGTTGATTCTTTCAAAAAATTTTTCTCTTATGTTCATAGCTAAAATGTCTGTTGTCCGGGGATTAGCCGAATTGTCCGTTGAGGTATTCTTCTGTCCTTTTGTCTTTCGGATTGGTGAACATGTTTTTGGTTTTGTCATATTCGATCAGTTCTCCGAGGTACATAAACATGGAATAGTCGGAAATCCGTGCTGCCTGGGACATATTGTGGGTTACAATGATGATGGTAACCTCTTCTTTTAATTGCAATAATAGTTCTTCTATGCGATTGGTGGCAATCGGGTCCAGGGCTGAGGTCGGTTCGTCCATCAGTAAGACTTCTGGTTTCAGAGCCAGAGCCCTTGCGATGCAAAGCCGTTGTTGCTGTCCGCCGGAGAGGAAAGTGCCTTTTTTGAGCAGGGAATCTTTTACTTCGTTCCAAAGTCCGACGTTTGTCAGGCAGTTTTCTACCAGTTCGTCTTTTTCACGTTTGGAAAGACGGATTCCGTTCAGTTTATAACCGGCGAGTACATTATCGTAAATGCTCATGGTCGGAAACGGGTTGGGACGTTGGAATACCATGCCGGCAATCCGTCTTACTTCCATGGGGTTCATTTTTAAAATGTTCCGGTTGTCCATCAGAATTTCTCCCGATATCCGGATATCCGGGTATAGTTCGTGCATCCGGTTGATGGCCCGGAGAAGGGTGCTCTTACCGCATCCGGAAGGGCCCATGATAGCCGTAATCCGCTTCTTTTTTATGTCGGCATTTACGTCATTCACGGCATTTTTACCGGGAGTGTAAGATATGGAGACGTGTTTCAGTTGTAATATAGGATCTTCAATAGGAATCATAGATGATTTTCATTTTAATTATTAAGCCGTTTTCCATTTTTTAGCTACCTGTTTGGCAATGATATTCAGTACCAGTATCAATAAAAGTAAGAATAATGATGAGCTCCAGATCATATCAATCAGGTTGGGATCGTTGTAAAACTCCCAGATCAGCAGCGGTACTGCACTTGTCGGTTGGAGTACATCCCAGTTGATGGCGGAACTGCCCAAGGCCGTCAGCATCAGAGGAGCTGTTTCTCCCATAACCCGGGAGATGGCCAGTAGTATGCCGGTAAACAAGCCTCCGAATGCCGAAGGAATCAATACTTTTATTACAACACTGGTGTACGAACAACCTAGTGCCAGTCCGGCTTCCTTTAAGCTTCCGGGCAGCATTTTCAATGTCTCTTCCGTGGAGCGGATGATCAGGGGGAGCATCATAATGGCCAGTGCTGTACTTCCGGCAATGGCGGAATAACTGCCCAAGGGTTTTACAACCCAACTGTAAGCAATGATACCGATCACTATCGACGGACTTCCTTGCACCAGGTCTGTCAGAAAACGGATAACGGAAGTAAAGACGGCTTTCGGCTTTTCGGCCAGGTATACACCTCCCAAAATACCAACCGGGATAGCGATAACAGAGGCCATGGCTACCATCATCAATGTACCGGTAATGCCGTTGGCAATACCGCCTGGAATCAGTTCACCGCTATTGCGGGCAAGCATGGCGTCCAATGTACTCGGAGCTGTTTCTACGAAAAAACGGAGGTTGATTTGTTTGTATCCCTTTTTGACAACTTCCCAAATGATTAAGAATAGGGGAATAGCTGTAAGAGAAGCGAAAAAGCAGACACTCCAGAAAAAGAGCCGGTCTTTAAATGTTCGGTAACCTAATGCTGACATATGTTCTTTTTTAAGCGGTTATCTGTCGGTTTTGTCTGTTCATATCCAAATACATCGGGGAAATCATCAGCTATATACTTTCATAATCATTTTACCGATAAAGTTGATTATAGCGGTAATCAGGAATAGGAGTAAGCCGATTCCAATCAGAGAACTCAGTTTCAGACCATCCGCTTCTCCGAATTGGTTGGCGATGACACTGGCCATGGTGTTACCGGTAGCTGTCAGTGAGTCGGGAAGGTTGTTTGTATTCCCGATCAGCATGGTGACTGCCATTGTTTCTCCCAAGGCTCTTCCCAATGCCAGTATATAGCTGGCGAAGATACCCGATCCGGAAACCGGAAAAATAACGTTACGGATGACATCCAGGCGGGTCGCTCCCAGACTGTAAGCACCTTCTTTCAGTTCTTTGGGCACCATGGAGATAAATTCGGAACTCAGTGAGGCTGCGTAGGGAATAATCATGATGGCCAGAACGAGGGAGGCCGTGAGTATTCCGAAGCCTTGTGAAGATAAACCGAGGTCGGTGATCAGCGGACGTAAGGTGTAAAATCCCCATAAACCGTAGACGATAGAAGGAATACCGGCTAACAGATCTATGACGGCACTGATGACAGAAGCGATTTTTTTACCTTTGAAATACTCTCCGGTGAATAAAGCTACCGGCAGGGAGAAAGGGATACAAAACAGCAATGCCAGAAACGAAGTAAGTACCGTACCGGTGATGAAAGATAAGGCTCCGTATTGTTCTGCATCCGGATGCGGGTCCCATTCGGTGGAACCGATGAACCGGAAGAATCCGAAATGCTCGAAGGCCGGAGTCGCTCCGCTGATTAAGGAGTAGAACATTCCTCCGCATATCAGTATGATAATCAGGGCGCAGACAAATAGGAGCCGTTTAAAAATATAATCCCGCATTTACAATGATGTTGAGTATGAAATATTATTCAGAAAGGGGAATTCCATTATAAGTTACCGATTGCAGCAAAAGTTTTGCATTATCTTTGGCACTGACCGGTAGCGGAGAGTAGTGTACTTTTGTGGTCAGGCTTTGTGCTTCGTCTCCCAGCATCCAGTTCAACAGTTTTACCGTAGCTTCAGCTTGTTCTTTTTTCCGGTTGTTATAGTTTTGCTCTTTATAGATGAGGATCCAGGTAAAGCAACTGATCGGATAAGCATCGGCCGCCGGAGAATCGGTTATCATCGTGCGCGTGTCTGCCGGTAGTTCCGTCTGAGCTGCTGCGGATATGCTTTCAGTGCTTGGAGTAATGAAATTACCTGCTTTGTTCTGTAAGAGGGCAACGGGTATTTTTAAGGCAAATGCATATTCGGATCCGATGTAACCGATGGCACCTTCTGTTTGGCTGATGGTTCCTGCAACTCCGGGATTACCTTTAGCTGCAATACCTGCCGGCCATTTTAACGCTTTTCCGGTACCGACCTGGGTATTCCAATCCTGACTCACTTTTGACAGATAATCGCTGAAAACATAGGTGGTTCCACTGCCGTCCGACCGATATACGGCATTGATGGCTTTATCCGGAAGTGTAATGCCGGGATTGACCGCCTGTATTTGAGAATCGTTCCAACGGTTGATTTTTCCCAGGTATATATCGGCGATAATTTTACCGTTCAACCGCAGGTCTTTTACTTCGGGGAGATTATAGGCCAGTACGACAGCTCCCATGCAAGTCGGGATATGAATGGTGGGAGCTGGCATTTCTTCCATTTCTTTTGCAGATAGAAAAGCATCGCTTCCGGCAAAGTCGACAATTTTGTCTTTTAAGCTTCTGATTCCTCCGCCACTGCCGATTCCTCCGTAGGTTACGCTAACTCCGGTCGAATCTTTATACGTTTTGAAGGCCAGATTGTAGTAAGGCAAAGGGAATGTTGCGCCGGCTCCCGTAAGGGTGATGTCTGAAGCCGTATTTTTCCCCGATTTTTTCGAATTACCGCATGCCGTTAAGGCTAAAGCCAGAATAATAATTAAGAATTTGTTCATTTTATTGTCGTTTAATTGATCTCTGTTTTCCTGTTGCAATATTACAAAGGCATTGTGAAGCTGATGTTACGCTTTTGTTACAATAATGTTACATGAAAGACGGGGCCGGTAATGGGCTTATTGCTAATGTTTTGTATCGTATTTTTAATGGGAAGGCGGATGAAAACCCGGGATTCGGAAATTGTGGATTTTAGATTAAAGATAATTTAGAATTTACAATCAAAGATTTAAAATATGATTAATTTTATACAAAAGTAAATTTGTAAGATTCCGGAGATGCTATCGACGGAAAAGTGTGCTGCACAGAAAGAGTACAGAAATAAAATTGTTGTATGGTTTTAAAATATGGTATGTTTTCAAAGGTGCCGTCGGTAGGTGTGATAAAATGAAGTTTGTTTTAAATATTTTTTAAAAGTTGCAGAAAAATGAGTAAAAAACGAAGTTAAAAACAATTATATGTAAAGATAAAGTATGTTTTATTTGTAAGTTTATGATAATTATGCAGATGTATAATGATACCGTTTTTTATCAATATTGTTTTCTGTAAATCGGTAAATAATAAAAAAAATCTTCTTTTTCTCTAATATATTTAGTTTCATATAATTATTAATGTTGTCTATGAATGATTCGTACCTATTTTATTTTTACACTTTATATGATAATTAAAATTATTTTTACAAATATGTGTGTTATTTAACTTAAACTGTGTGTTTTATATAAAGTGAAAACAAATTTTTAACGAAATATAACTTCTAGCTTTATAGGACTTCTGTGCGTTCTGGGGTAAAAAGAATGTTCAAGTATGTGTATGCTATAAAGAAAAAAGTTATGAATAAGAAGACATTGATGCTTTATTATCCTTACGGAGTAAGAGTGGTTGCCGGACCTTATTATAAAGAGTCTTTCCGGGTTGTAGATCTGAAAGAGAAAACGTATATTGTCGTTTCTTGTTGGGAAGAGAAGAAACCCATAGAAATCGATTACGGTTCCCGGTTGTATCAGCCGGCTCTTTATCCGTTTGCAGCCCTTACTTTGCCTATGTGGGTAAACGGAAAAGAAATTATTCCTTTGGAATTGTTGTGTAAGATTGTCTTTGAAGATGCTAATATTTTGAGTTCGGGCAGTACATCCGGTTGGTTTAGAGATTCTCTTCATACCTATTTTATCAACAATGGATGTTGTCCTTTTTCCCGGGATTTGATGAATCGGATTTATTATATTTTGCAGGCTTTGCATTTTGATATTTCGAACTCAATCCGGCAAAGGGAGGCAAAAAATATTTTGAAATTGGGGTATAATCCTTATGTGATAGACCGGATTGTGTTGCCTTAGCAGAAGTTGATAGGAACAAATAATATTGTTCCTATCACTTATTATGAGTTTAGAATACGGCAGTCAGGATTTTACGGATATTGTCGGCTTTGCCCATGGTGTAGTAATGGATTGCCGGAGCGCCCCGGGACAATAGTTCTTTACTTTGCATGGTACACCATTCGATACCGACTTGATAGATTTCTTTATTGTCTTTGCATTTCCGGATTTCTTTCATCAGTTCTTCCGGGATATCGATGCTGAATGTGCGTGGAAGCATTTCGATATGTTTTTGAGTGGAAATCGGTTTTAATCCGGGTATGATGGGGACCGTAATCCCTGCAGCCCTGCATTTTTCAACGAAGCTGAAAAATCTGGTGTTGTCGAAAAACATTTGAGTAACGATGTAATCGGCTCCGGCCTGTACTTTGTGTTTGAGGTTGCAGATGTCGGTTTCGGCATTCGGTGCTTCGTAATGTTTTTCTGGATAGCCGGCTACTCCGATGCAGAAATTGGTCGGGACGGTATCGGTTAAGGTGGTGTCCAGGTATTTACCCCGGTTCATGTTGTGGATATGCTCTACCAGTTCACAACTATATCGGTAGCCATCCGGTTCGGGGGTGAAAAATTTTTGACCGGGTATTGCGTCTCCGCGAAGGGCGACAACATTTTGGATATCCAGAAAGTTGAGATCAATCAGGTCGTTTTCGAGTTTATGTTTTGAAGCACCTCCACAAATCAGGTGGGGGACTACCTCTATTTTGAATTTTTTCATAATAGCGGCTGCAATAGCGACTGATCCGGGACGTTTCGTGACCGTAATTTTTTCGAATGTACCGTCCGGTTTTGGGCGAAATTCGATTTCATCCCGATGGAAGGTGATATTGAGAAAAGGAGGATTGAAATCCATCAGGGGTTCTATGGATTCATATAGTTTATGTACATCGCTGCCCCGCAGGGGAGGAACCAATTCGAAGGAAGCAAACGGGCTTGCTTCCCGATTTAATATATCTGTTATTTTCATTGTCGGTTTATTAAAATGATTGTTTGTATGTAAAAACGGGTCCGGGTGTTTTTTTAATTTCGCATACTTCCGTTCTGGTTTTACGGATATCCGCCTTTACGGGCAGTTGCTATTTTATAATATGGCTTAATAGGCGTTTCCCCTCTGTTTCTGATATTCCTTTGTTTTTACAATAAGCCGCAAACTGATCCGGTCCGATTTCTCCGATACCGAAATACCGGGCTTCCGGGTGTGCGATGAGCATACCGCAAATGCTGGTCGAAGGTGTGATAGCATAGGAAGGGGTCAGGGTAACGCCTATTTTTTCCGGGGCATCCAATAGTTCGAATACTTCTTTTTTCAGGGAGTGGTCGGGACAGGCCGGATAGCCGAAGGCCGGCCGGATCATCTGTAATCCGTCATTTACTTGTTCCTGCATCCATACGGCTAAAGCTTCTGTCAGGCGGGCACAGAGACTTTCCCGAAGCAAATGCTCGAAATCCCGGCAGTCCGGACAGTTGTGCCGGTCCGATACTTTCAGGCAAAAAACACCGATCGTACTCGGTTGATCAGCTTGTGGAGAGATAAAATCCGACAGGCAGAGGCAAACCGGACTGTCGCTTTGTTGCCGTAGCATCGGTAATCTGTGTCCGTTATCGAGAATAATGGTGTCGTTTTCCGTATGAGCATTGAAAAAACGTACGACGAGTGAAGCATCGAATTCCTGGCCGGCAATGATCCGGCCGAGCATTTCGAGGGCTGCCTGATAGGTTTTTTCGGCTTCTTCCCGGGTGTAGATGATTTCCGGAAATTTACCTTTGAATCCCCAGAAATGAAAAAAAGGCGTCCAGTCGATGCGTTCTGCGAGTTCTCCCAGGTCTAAGTGTTTTACGGTTAAGTTGTGTTCCCCAAAATTTTCCGGTTGTCTGTAACTTTCCGGGGTGAATATCGGTTTTCGGGAAATCGCTTCCGGATAGGAAATACATTCCGTATGTGATAGCCGGTAAGCTTCGCGGATTTTAGCCTGTTCGGTTTTTATTTCCTGAAGGTAGGCATCCGGGTGTTGTAGAAAGCGTTTGATTATTCCGGCGGTCCGGGAGGCATCTCCTCCGTGTATCACCCCATAGTTGTATTTGGGGGCCAGTTTGACGGCCGTGTGTACGGAGGAAGTGGTTGCACCTCCTACCACTAACGGTATCCGGATGTTTTCTTTTTGTAACAATTCACACAAGGCTTCCATTTCACTCAGGGAGGGCGTGATGAGTCCGCTGATTCCGATAACGTCGGGCTTGTAGGTGTGTATTGCTTCCAGGATGCGTTGGTTGTCGACCATGACTCCCAGATCGATAACTTCCATATTGTTACAGGTCAGTACGATACTGACGATGTTTTTCCCGATATCGTGAACATCTCCTTTGGCTGTTGCGATTACAATTTTATTTCGTTTAATATTCCGGTTACCGCTTTGGTTGTGGCGTTCGATTTCCGGTTGTAATATGGCGACAGCCTCTTTCATAATCCGGGCCGATTTAACGACCTGAGGTAAAAACATTTTGCCTTCTCCGAACAGGGTACCTATTTTATCCATGCCTTTCATCAAAGGGCCTTCGATGATTTCAACAGGAGAGGGGTATCGGGAGAGGGCTTCTTCAATGTCGGCGGGAAGATAGTCCTTGATACCTTTTACGAGTGCATAACTGAGGCGTTCTTCCAGGCTGCGTTCCCGCCATGTTTCGTTTTTTATATTTTTTCCTGTTGTTTTGTTTGCTTTGATTTTTTCAGCTAGTTCGATCAGTTTTTCGGTGGCTTCCGGATATTTGTTAAGTACGACGGCTTCAACCGCTTGCAATAGTTCCGGCTCGATTTCGTCGTATACCTGTAGCATGGAAGGATTGACGATTGCCATATCCAGACCGGCGTTTATGGCATGATACAGGAAAACCGAATGCATGGCTTCTCTTACCGGACTGTTTCCGCGAAATGAGAAAGAGAGGTTGGAGACTCCTCCGGAGGTTTTACATCCCGGAAGATTTTCCTTGATCCATTTTACAGCGCGTATGTAGTCTACAGCATAGTTGTTGTGTTCTTCCAGGCCGGTGCCTATAGCCAGGATATTGACGTCGAAAATGATGTTTTCGGGGTGAAATCCGGCTTTCTGTGTGAGCAGACGATAGGCCCGGCTGCAAATACTGATTTTTCGCTCGTAGCTTACGGCCTGTCCTTTTTCGTCGAAAGCCATAACGACGACGGCAGCCCCCAGACGTCTGATTTCGGATGCTTTACGCAGAAATTCGCCTTCTCCTTCTTTCAGGCTGATGGAGTTGACGATACATTTTCCCTGTGCATTTTTCAGGCCGGCGAGTATGGTGTTCCAGTCGGACGAATCGATCATCAGGGCGGCTTTGGCGATATCGGGGTCGTTGCTGATAATGCGTGTGAATGTCGCCATTTCTTTGGCACTGTCCAGCATGGCATCGTCCATATTGATATCGATGACTGAAGCTCCGTCCTCAATTTGTTTCCGGGCAATGCCGGCTGCTTCTTCATAAGCCCGGTCATGAATCAGTCTGGCAAATTTTGCCGATCCTGCGACATTGGTACGTTCGCCGATGTTGATAAAGTTGTTTTGGTTTTTATCGACGACAACCGGTTCCAAACCGCTGACAACCAAGTGTGAGGTTGGGGATTGGGGCTGACGCGGGGGGATGCCGGTCATGGCATCGTGTATGGCCCGGATGTGTTCCGGGGTGGTACCGCAGCAACCGCCTGCGATGTTCAGTAACCCTTCCCGGGCCATGTTTTGCAGGCATTGGGCTGTAAAGGCCGGACTTTCGTCGTATTCACCCATCTCGTTCGGTAGTCCGG
Source organism: Culturomica massiliensis (assembly GCF_900091655.1). NCBI lineage: Bacteria > Pseudomonadati > Bacteroidota > Bacteroidia > Bacteroidales > Odoribacteraceae > Culturomica > Culturomica massiliensis. The sequence goes on along the minus strand of NZ_LT594621.1, from coordinate 2,167,403 downwards.
CGTTGGGATATAAGCTCAGATAGCAGGGCAAAACGGCAGAGAGCCGCTCGACGAAAGGCTGTAGGTCGGGAGCTCCGAACGAACAATTCAATCCGAAGCTCAATAGCGGGTAATGGGCAAGGGCTGTGTACAGCGCTTCTAAGGATTGGCCTGTCAGGGTACGTCCGCTTTTGTCGTTAACGGTAGCGGAAACCATGACCGGTATAGTCGTTCCTTTCTCCTGTTGTACCCGGTCGATGGCGTACAGTGCGGCTTTGGCATTCAGTCCGTCGAATACCGTTTCAATCAGCAGTAAGTCGGCTCCGCCGTCGATCAATCCATTTATTTGGGTCGTGTAAGCCGCTGTCAAGGTATCAAAATCTACCGGACGGAATTCCGGATGATTGACGTCCGGAGACAGGGATAGAGTTTTGGAGGTCGGGCCGATACTGCCGGCAACAAATACCGGACGATTGGCCAGTGAAGCGGTTTGTTTTGCCAGGCGGGCTCCTTCGTAATTCAGCGTATATACCAGTTCACTGCAATGATACTCTTCCTGGGAGATTGCATTGGAATTGAACGTATTGGTTTCGATAATATCAGCACCTGCTTCTATGTAAGACCGGTGTATGGACTGAATGACTTCCGGTTTTGTCAGGTTCAATATATCGTTGTTACCTTTCAGGTTTACCGGGTGAGTGACAAAACGTTGTCCTCTGAAATCTTTTTCAGTCAGTCCGAATTTCTGAATAGCCGTGCCTGTGGCTCCGTCTAAGATGAGTATTTTCTCTTTTAATAGCTTTCTCAGCATATATACTACAATATAGATCCGGAGCTTTAAATACGGCAGGTCGTAAAACCTGCCGGTATATATGTCCGGAAGTTAGTTAAAAAACTTGAGTTCAAATTTACCGACAGCCCCCATTTTATCGTCTTTGATCAGAACAGCCGAGATAATATCTTCTATTTTTCCGATTTTTTCCAGTACCGGATTTATATCCTCGGCTTTTCTGACAAAATTAGCAAAGGCGGTGGCATAGCTGTCAGCTAACAATACATCTTTACAAATAATCATTACTGCGTCGGCTTTTCCGAAGCTTAATGACGGTCCGACTGTACCGGAAGAGGTACAGATACCCAACGGCGCTTGTGACGCGTTGATGTGTAATCCCACTTTCTCGGAGAGGGGAGAAGCTCCTGCGAATACCGATACGTCAATGTCTTCCAGAATATCGGCATAGATATCCCCTCCGTTTTCAATGATTACTTCTTTAACTCCGAAATGCCTTTTCAGTGCATTTGCAATATACAGAGCAATGGCACCGGCAACGGCACTCATCGGTCCGATATTGGTCCGGTGGGAGATTTCGGACATTTGTGTAAATATGGCCGGAGCATCGGGTTTGGCGTCGTAAGGTACCAGTGATGTCAGATAACAGGGATCTTTTTGCAGATACTTTTCCATGGTATCCCGCAGTTCTGTGATCAATGTATTGCTGTATTCAGGCATCTCAGGGCGGTATGATGTTTTATCTATACCGATCCACAAGTCCGATTCTTTGCATTTTACGACAAAGCTGGTCCAGCGACCTTCCCGAAAATGTTCCCGATAGGTTCTGTTTTTATATTCCATGATCTGTAAGGTTTAGGGTTTATTCTCGATCATAAAATTATAAATTTTCTTCCAGCTTTGGTATCGAAAAATGAGCAAAGTTTGATATTGTACAGACATTTGTCCGCGTTGAAGCCTTATTCCGAAAATTCGATCCGGAAAAGTTTTAACGGGCATGATTTCAGACAAAGCTTACAGACGATGCATTTTTCCGGGTTGAATTTGAGTTTCCAATCCGGTTCTCCGATTGTCAGCGCATGGGAAAAGCAGGCCGAAGCACAGTTGCCGCAATTGATACACCGGCTTTCGTCGTATGAAATTTTACTTGCCAGCGGGCTGACGGTAACTCCGTTGTCGGTCAGAAAGGCAAGACCTTGTTCCAGCAACAGTTCGTCAGCTTCCAGTTCTACAAGTAATTTTCCGGATTTTCCGGCTTCAATTTCTGCTTTTAATATATTGATTCGGATATCGTATCGTTTTACGAGATCGTACATCAACGATCTGTCGGTAGCATCTACCGGGAACGATAATACAACTTTTTTTATCATAGGATTCGTGTTTCAGTGTTTGTGGTTTCAATTTTCCGGTTTGGTTTCGAGCAATGATTTCAGCCCGGTGTTCGTCGGCATCGGACGAACGGGTTCTGTCAGTTGGAAATGGCCTCCGGCAATCCGTTTTTTTAGCATTGCAGCGATTTCCCGGGCTTTTGCCAGGCTGGAAACCGGAGCCGTCCGGACTTTTTGTCCTTTGATTTCAATTTCTCCGCTGTGTAATGCGGCATAGTTCGTTTTGCCCAGTATCTGATTTCCGTTTCCATAATCTACGATCGTCGTTTCGATCTGTTCGTTACGGATGGAGACTCTGCGGGCCAGATCTTCGTCCAGTATGGGAATGGGGATACCGATGCCGACAAACAGGCTTATTCCGTATTTTTCATAATAAGCGGCCCGGAGGTATTCGCTACTCATATTTTTAAGATCTCCGATTACGGCAATGGTACGGGCGTTGCTTGTCGGTATGCCATATTCGTTTACTTCTTTTGTCGAATGAAACTGTGTTCCGTTCCAGGTGACGTAACCTTCTGTACCGCCAAGGAAGATCCGGGTGCCTAACCCGATCGTCCGGCATTCCGGATCGTTGATCAGGGGAGACAGTTCTCCGGCCGTACTGTAGGACGCATTGCGCATACGGGGAAGCAGGGTTCCCATGTAAGTGTATTTAAGCTGGTCCGTGGTATTGGTCGCTACATTGTAATTTTGATATGCGTTTCTCGGATTGTAAAGGATGGCTTCGTTGACGGTGTCTTTATTGATGACCGTTTTGATGTGTTTACGCGGGTAACAGTCGGTGCCTTTTCCCCAAGCTTCCAGTAAAATATCTTTACCGTTGATCAGGTCTTCGATGATATGGGCACCACCGTATGCGGGACGCTCGGGGTTGCAGTCGGTTGCTCCTATGTAGGTGTCTACCGCTGCCAATCCGCCGCTTACTCTCACACCGTTCAATTCGATTTTTTCCATCCGGATGGGTGGATTGGCGTGTCCGAAGTTGATAAATGCACCGGACGAGCACATTGCTCCGAAAGTACCTGTTGTTACGACATCTACTTTTTGTGCAATTTCTTTGGGGGATAATGTACGGGATAGTTCCGCTACTTCTTCTGCCGTTAACACGACAGCCGTTCCTTTCTTTATTTTTTCGTTTATTTCAGCGTATGACTTAGCCATGGAATTAAAATTGAAATTTGATACAATAAGTTTAAGGTCGAAAAATCTATCGTATACAAGCGGAAACTCCCTTCCGTCCGGGTACTTTAGTTTTTCGTCCGGCTATAATATAAGCCGTTATTGGCGGGGAAAAATAAAAGATCAGCGCATACAGCGCATATACATGAAGAAACCGTTAAGAAAAGAATAGGTTGCCTGAAATACTTTTGTGGACACTTTTACTGAATGACTGTCTGTTTTCATCTGCTTCTCGGTTTAAATTATAATTCCTGATTTTCAGGACGGGTTTTGGCACCTTTCAGAAAGTTCTGAGGTTGTCGGAGTTTCATAGAGCCCGTCTCTCAACTCCTCTTTATAATTCAAACAATCTTTCTTACGGATTGAATTGATGTTGCAAAGAAAAGTCAAAATCTTGTAAATTCCAAAAAAAGGAATAAAAAATGCATTTTTATTTATTTGTACGGCATAAATTCTTACATTTTCTTTTTCTTTGTAAAAAAATGTATTGAGATGTAGCTTGCGTTTTTTTTAGATGTATGATATGACAAAACAGACAAATCGTTTATTGGCACTGGATGTATTGCGGGGTATTACGATAGCGGGTATGATTTTGGTGAATGATCCCGGTTCGTGGGGAGCTGTATATGCGCCTTTGTGCCATGCTTCCTGGAACGGACTGACTCCTACCGATTTAGTGTTCCCTTTTTTCATGTTTATTATGGGGGTATCCATGTATTTTTCTTTGCGGAAATACGATTTCACTTTTTCCGGGGAAGCAGCCGTAAAGATTTTTCGCCGGGCTACGGTTATTTTTTTGATCGGAGTCGGGATCAATTGGTTTGCTTTGTGGTTCTCGGCTGTCTGTAGTCCGGAGGAGATGCCTTTGGGCGAACGGCTTACCTTGAATTTATTTCCTTTTGACCGGTTGCGGATATTGGGTGTTATGCAACGATTGGCGATTGCTTATCTGGGGGGAGCTTTGTTGAGTCTTTGGATAAAGCCGAAGTATTATCTTGGGGCTGCATTCGGCATTTTATCGGGTTATTTTTTTATTTTATGGGCAGGAGACGGGTTCGCCCGGTCAGCGGATAATATTATTGCCGTGGTAGACCGGACCGTATTCGGTGTGAATCATTTGTATGGCGAATGGTTACCGGACGGGACCCGCATTGCTTTCGACCCGGAAGGTTTGTTGAGTGCTTTGCCTTGTGTGGCGCATGTGTTGTTGGGGATGTTTATCGGCAGGGCGTTGGTGGAGGCTAAGGATAATACGCTGCGTATACAACGGCTTTTTATTTTCGGAACTCTTATTTTATTTGCCGGTTTTCTGCTGCAATACGGTTGTCCGATAAATAAGAAAATATGGAGTCCTACTTACGTGCTGGTTACCTGTGGGTTGGCTTCACAGTTGTTGGCATTGCTGATTTTTGTCATAGATGTAAAGGGGTATAAGCATTGGAGTCGTTTTTTTGAGGCTTTCGGGGTTAATCCGTTGTTTATATATGTATTGGCAGATGTGCTGGCGATTGTTTTGGGGTATGTTCATTTTTTCCGGCAAGGAGAATATATCAGTTTGCAGGGTTACATTTATTCCGTCGGTTTGGCTTCCTGGCTGAATCCTTATTTTGCTTCTCTGGTGTATGCTGTATTGTTTGTATTTTTGAACTGGTGTGTGGCCAGGGTGTTGTATAACAGAAAAATCTACATTAAAATCTGATAAAACGAAATATGAAAAGTATCTGTTTATTTATTTTTTTGTTGTCGGGCTATCTTGGGAATGCCTCACCGGTTCATGAGTTGCTGGACCGGATAGATCCGGGGGCTTCAAAGAAGTTTAAGATTGAGCTGGTTGAAGGTAATACGGATTTTTTTGAGCTGGATCAGGATGGGGACCGGGTGGTTGTGCGGGGAAACAATTATGTCAGTATCGCTACTGGTGTGAACTGGTATTTGAAGTATTATGCCGGAATTCATTTGTCCTGGAACGGTATGAAAGCAAAATTACCTGCTGTTTTACCTCCTGTCGAAAAAAGGGAACGCCGGGAAACATCGTTGAAGTACCGGTATGACCTGAATTATTGTACTTATTCCTATTCGATGGCGTTTTGGGATTGGGAGCGTTGGGAGAAAGAGCTCGACTGGATGGCATTGCATGGGATAAATCTGCCTCTGGCATTGACCGGAACGGAAACGGTTTGGCGCAATGTGTTGTTGCAGTTGGGGTATAGTGCGGAGGAGATCGGAAAGTTTATTGCCGGTCCGGGATTTTTAGCCTGGTGGCACATGAATAATCTGGAAGGGTGGGGAGGTCCTAACCCGGAAAATTGGTATAAACAGCAGGTGCAATTGCAACAGCGTATTTTAAACCGGATGCGGGAATTCGGTATAGAACCCGTTTTCCCGGGGTATGCCGGTATGGTACCTCATGATGTGAAGGAGAAACTGGGGCTGAATGTAACCGATCCGGGTAAGTGGTGTGGTTTTACCCGTCCTGCTTTTCTGCAACCGGAAGACCCGGCATTTCAGCGTGTTGCTGGTTTGTACTATGCGGAAATGGAAAAGCTGTTCGGGAAAGCCCGGTTTTACAGTATGGATCCTTTTCACGAGGGAGGAAATACGGAGGGGGTTGATCTGGCTGCTGCCGGCAAATCGATTCTGGAAGCCATGAAGCGTGCTAATTCTTCGGCTGTCTGGGTTATTCAGGCCTGGCAGGCCAATCCCCGGCCGCAGATATTGGATGCTATTGAAGCCGGAGATATGTTGGTATTGGATCTTAGCAGCGAGAATCGTCCGATGTGGGGTGATAAGGAGTCGCCCTGGTACCGGGAGAACGGTTATGGAAAGCACGACTGGTTGTATTGTATGTTGTTGAATTTCGGTGGTAATGTCGGGATGTACGGGCGGATGGACCGGGTGATCGACGGATTTTATGCTGCCCGGGAGTTGCGGAAAGGTACTTTGTGCGGAGTCGGAATTACAATGGAGGGGATTGAGAATAATCCGGTGATGTACGAGCTGTTGCTGGAGTTGCCCTGGCGGCCGGAAAAATTTACAAAGGAAGAGTGGGTGGAGGGGTATGTGAAGGCCCGTTATGGATGTGACGATTCCCGCTTGCGGCAAGTCTGGCAAATATTGTCGGAGACGGTTTACAATTGTCCGGATATCCGGGAAGGAACTGTGGAGTCTGTATTTTGTGCCCGTCCGGCTGAGGAAGTGCACAGTGCTTCCAGTTGGGGAAGTTCCCGTATGTATTACCCACCGGAGGAATCGGAGAAGGCTGCGAAGCTGATGTTGTCGGTGGCTGACCGTTATGCCGGTAATAATAATTTCGAATATGATTTGGTCGATGTGGTACGACAGGCTATTGCTGATCGTGGAAATCGGCTGCAAAAAGAAGTTACGGCGGCATACCGTGCGGGTAAAAAGGCTGATTTCCAAAGGTTGAGCCGGGAATTTCTGGATTTGATTTTGGTGCAGGACAGTCTTTTGACTACACGCCGGGAATTCAAAGTCGGCAACTGGATTGCACAGGCGCGGAAAATCGGACGGACAGAGGATGAGAAGAGGTTGTATGAATGGAATGCCCGGGTACAAATTACAACGTGGGGGAACCGGAAAGCGGCAGATGAAGGCGGTTTGCGTGATTATTCCCACCGGGAATGGTCCGGTTTGCTGAAAGATTTTTATTATCCCCGCTGGAAGGCCTATTTTGACATGTTGGGACAACGCCTGAACGGTGTGCAAGTCCAGGATATCGACTGGTATGCGATGGAAGAACCCTGGACATGGCTTCGGAACGATTATCCAGCAGAGCCGGAAGAAAATGCAGTGGAAGTAGCTCAGTGGGCTTATGGGAAGGTTTTTGTAAAAATCCGATAGCAAACAGATTGTGTTATCCATCAGCTACTAACAGTTGCTGCACGATAACCTTCCGGACGACGATCTGCCCAAAAGAGAATGGATGCAAAAAGGCTTTTCAGAATTGATGAAACTACCCGATGCCAGACAAGCATGTAGTGAACTACTCCCTGAAATGCCACAAATGGCAGATACAATACAACTTATGGTCTTCAATGCCGGCCTACAGGAAGTGACCGGCGAATGAAAAGACTTTATTTCCGGGTTATAGCAGTTTTTTCATTGAAAATATAAAATAAACACATAACGAGAAGTCAAAATTGAAAAAATCGTAGCGAACCGACTGAAAAATGTGTTCGTTACGCTATATTTTTCTCTTGACAAAAAGCCAAAGGAAACCATAATATAGACAAACGGCGCAAGAGTTCTGTTACCACATCATTACCCTTGGTATGATGAAAATTTCTTGCGAAACCGAAAGATTTTACCGTTTGGCATAATTTGTCTTATCTGTCGCTAACTCACTATAAACTAATTTTGTAACAAAAAAAAGAGAGAGTTATGCGAAGTATATTCAAAGTGTTATTCTACGTGAAGAAAGGTAGCGAAAAGCCCAATGGCAACCTGCTTTTGATGTGCCGTCTTATCGTTGACGGTGAGATCAAGCAGTTCAGCTGCAAAATGGATGTTCCCCTGCGATTGTGGGAGGTGAAAAACAACCGTGCTTCGGACAAGAGTGTCGAAGCACAGAAAATCAACATTGCCGTTGATAAAATCCGGGTGGAGGTAAATCGCCGTTATCAGGAACTGATGCAGACGGACGGATATGTCACCGCTGTCAAACTCGAAGATGCCTATCTCGGTATCGGTGTCAAGCAGGAAACCCTGTTGTCACAAAAGAAGAGATAAACACCATGATGAATATCGAAATGCCCGACAAGACGCACGAGCTTGTCCGGGACTTGTTCCTGTTTTCCAGCTTCACAGGTTTGGCATATTCTGATGTCAAGAACCTGACCAATGACAATTTGCAAACATTCTTTGACGGCAATCTTTGGATTATCACCCGAAGAAAGAAGACCAACACGGAATCCAATATCCGTCTGTTGGATGTATCTCTAAGAATAATCGAAAAGTACAAAGGCATGATAACGGACAACAAAGTGTTCCCTATGCCGAGCAACACGATACTGAAAACCATCGCCGGGCTGTGTGGTATAAAAACGCACCTTACCTATCACACTGCCCGGCATTCGGCAGCAACCACCATTCTGCTATCCAACGGAGTGCCGATTGAAACCGTCAGCAGACTGTTAGGACATACCGACATAAAAACAACCCAAAACTACTTGCAGAAATCTTCCCCTCCAAAGTCGAGAAATAGAGGTTACCATTATTTGCCAAGTAGCAATTGACTATTTCATCATTTTATTGCAACATTTCCACAAAATATAACCGAGACAATCAAAAGAATGGATACCTTTGGATTCATATAGATGGAATAAAATATCTAATATGGAACGCAAATTAATAAATCGCATCAAAGTTATTCTTGCAGAGAAAAACAAGAGTAATAAATGGCTCTCTGAACAATTGGATAAAGATCCCGCTATAATCTCCAAATGGGTTACCAATACAACACAACCCAATGTGGAAACGCTAATTGAAATATCCAAAGTTTTGGGTGTAACCGTGGATGACTTATTAAGAACGGAATAATATATGGGAGCAGTCAAATTATATAAATATCTTGATTTCAATGGCGGATTGATGATGTTGCATAATAGTAATCTTCAATTTACCAATGCTATGCAGTTGAACGACCCATTTGATTGTCACCCATCATTAATTGATTTCTCCAATGTTCCGAAGGAAGCGTGTGGAGGATGGACTCTGGAAATAATCGAAGAATTAAGAAGAGATCCATTTCGTAGAACAAGAGAAAGGGCATGGATATGTAGTCTTTCCAAAATATATGATTCAATCTTGATGTGGAGCTATTATAGCAAACATCAAGGTATCTGTATTGGTTTGGATATGGAGAAAGCCCAAAAGTCTCTTTCGAGAATACAAGGAACAGTCATGATTGGTTGTTCTGAGGTGGAAGTGCAATACAAGGATATTATAGAGAAGCCTGATTATTTCAGGGATGCAAAAGATTTCTTCCATTATCAGTTATCCACAAAGGCAAAAGCTTGGGAGCATGAACAAGAGGTTAGGCTATTTATTTTAGACCCTAGTCCCATATATATGGCATTACCGGATCAGAATGATGATAAAGGTTCGATAGATTGGAAGGAAGTACGAGCTTTTTCTAAAATCGGAGGAGAGTGTTTCGAGTCCGTTTATTTGGGAATCAATATGAATACAGATGAGAAATCAAAAATAATAAGCGTTGCACGGAAACTGAACCCTGATATTAAGATTTACCAAATGGGGATTGATGCAAATGCTTTTAAGTTAAATACTGAACTGATAAAATAATAGAATGGCTAAGAAACAGAATAAACCGGTAAAGGAAGAAACTCTTGAAACGATACTTTTCAACTGTCGTAACAGTCTGCGTGGGCGTGCAGCCATGACAGATAAACGCGACTTGCTGTTGACCCTTGTATTCCTGAAATTCATAGGAGAACGGTTCAAACAGCAAAAGGAGAAAATCAGGCATGAGATAGTGGAAGTTCAAGGCATTAATGATACGGATTTCATTGAGTTGCAACTTTCTCGTCCCAATCAATATATGCAGGACGGAGTGTTTTTCCTGACAGATGAAACATTTTGGGACAAACTGATTCTTACATTACCTACCGGCATGGCTATCGCTTTCGATACGGCCATAAAGACTTTGGATGACAACGAACCTAAATTGAAAAATGCCCTTCCGCAGCAGATTTTTACGAAAACAGCCCTTGAACCGGGAGTTCTGAAAAGCGTAGTGGATGAGATAAACAAGATAGACCCACAGAAATTTAATGATCACGACCTCATAGGACGTGTATATGAGTATTTTTTGCAGGCTTTTTCTATAAACGCAGACAAAGAGGAAGGAGAATTTTATACACCACATTCTATCGTAGAGCTTATCGCATCTCTTATTGAGCCTTTTGATGGGACAGTCTATGACCCTTGCTGTGGTTCCGGAGGTATGTTTGTTCAAGCTGCAAAGTTCATAGAGGCCCACGGTGGAAATACGAAAGCCGTCAATGTGTATGGGCAGGAATCAGAACCGGCAACTTATCGCCTTGCAAAGATGAATCTGGCTATACGAGGTATCTCTTACCATTTGGGCGATAGAGCCGTGTCCACTTTCTCTGATGACCAGCATAAGGAACTTAAGTTTGATTACATCATGGCTAACCCGCCGTTCAATTTGAAGAAATATGCCGAATACGGAGGTTTTGAGACTGATCCCCGATGGCAAGGCTATGGAGTTCCTCCTGCCAGCAATGCCAACTATGCGTGGATTCTTCATATCTTGAACAAATTGAATGTCAGTCGTGGAATCGCAGGATTCCTGCTTGCCAATGGTGCTTTGGATGATAGTGATACGCAGGGAATACGCAAACAGCTAATCGAAAGCGACAAAGTAGAAGCTATTATCGTTTTGCCGCGAAATATGTTCTATTCTACCGATATATCCGTCACCCTTTGGATTTTAAACAACAATAAGAAAGGCGGTCCATGGCATGGCAGACAACTTCGCGACCGTACAGGTGAAATTCTTTTCATTGACTTGCGGACATGGAACAATAACATATATGAAAAGAAATACGTCCGCTTGTCGGAGACGGAAATAGACAGAGTGCGTCAGATATACCTCGATTGGCAAACCGAGAATTTTGCCGAGTATGCCGAGCCGGAATTATACTATGCTGCACATCGTAACGAAATTCAAGAAAAGGGATTTTCTCTCGTGCCATCCAGATACATTGAATTTATAGACCGTGATACGGAAATAGACTATAAGTCTGCCCTTTCAGAAATGAGTTGTAAATTTGATGAATTGAAGAAAAGATGGGATGCAAACGAAACGGAACTTATAAACGCTTTCAAAGTTTTAGGTTATGGAAAAGAATAAGCTGCAACATGGTATGACAACTGATAAACTGGTTTCTGATATCCGGAGTATCATTGAACAAGGCCGTCAACAGGCATATGCGGCAGCTAATCAGATTGCTGTACTTACCTATTGGCACATTGGGCGGCGAATAGTGGAAGAAGAACAGCATGGAGAAGTTCGTGCGCAGTATGGCACCCGGTTGATTAAAACATTAGCAGAGCAACTGGTACCTAAATACGGTAGTACATTCAGTAAACGCAATTTGGATTACTTCCGCCAATTTTACCTGTGTTTTAATGATTTGGAGATTGTGAACACGCGTGTTCACAATCTGACATGGTCGCACTTCCGCTCGATTATACAGGTTGCAGACCCTAAGGCCAGAGAGTGGTATGTAAAAGAGGCATCGGAACAGATGTGGAGTGTGAGGACACTCAATCGCAACATCGGTACACAATACTATGGCCGCCGTATGGCTTGTGTAAGGGAAGGGCTGGCATTGCCATCCCCCGATATTGAAGTCAATGATCCATTGGAATATATAAAGAGTCCGGTGGTTGCCGAGTTTTTAGGTTTTCGCAAGGATAGCAAATATGACGAAAGCCAGTTGGAACAAGCCTTAATAGATCATCTGCAACAATTTATCATGGAATTGGGACGTGGTTTCGCATTTGTCGACAGGCAGAAACACATTTCAACGGATACTGGTGATTTTTACATTGATCTTGTGTTCTATAACATTAAGCTCAAGCGTTACGTGTTGTTTGAATTGAAAACACATCCTCTGGCTCACGCAGATGTGGGGCAATTGGATATGTATGTACGAATGTATGACGACCTTGTAAAAGATGAGAATGATAACCCGACAATAGGCATACTGCTCTGTACCGAGACCGACAAGGTAATGGCAAAATACTCTGTCCTTAACGGTAGCGAGCAACTTTTTGCAGCCCAATATATGGCCTATATGCCAACGGAAGAAGAGTTGAGCAGAGAGATAGAACAGCAAAAACGTTTCTTCTTGGAACAACACGGAATGGAGGAGTGATATGGGAGCGAGTAATGTAAAATGGGTTAGGCTCGGAGATTATATCGAACAATGTGATGAAAGGAACTCTGCGAGTGTCAACTATCCTGTAATCGGTATAAATCGAGACAAAACATTTATGCCGACTGTTGCAAATTTGGATGGAGTAGATATAGCCAAATATAAAATTGTCACAAAAAGAATGTTTGTATTTAGTGGGATGCAGACTGGGAGAGACATCTGTATTCGCATCGGATTATACGACAATGAACAACCTGCTTTAGTCTCTCCTGCATATACAACATTTGTCATCAACGATGATAAGAAAGTTTTGCCAGAATACTTTTTCATGTATTTTAATCGAGCCGAGAGTGATCGTTATGGTTGGTTCATTAGCGATTCCAGTGTTCGAGCCAACTTGGATTGGCCGCGTTTCCTTGATATTGAAATTCCGCTGCCATCACCTGATGAACAACAGAAAGTGGTGAATGCATGGAAAGCATTTAGAGAGATCAAAGAACAAAACGAGGCTGAGGCGGCTCCGCTTATGCAAGTCTGCCAAAGCTATATTCAGGAATTGAAGCATAAATATCCTTTGCAGGAGATAGGGCCATACATTGAAGAATGCAATGAACGCAATTTGAACGGCAAATTTACAGAAAAGGAAGTTCGTGGAATAGCAACATCGAAAGGTTTGATTGAAACAAAAGCGAATTTGGATGGAGTCTCGTTAAATTCGTATAAATTGGTAAAGCCTAAAGAAATCGCTTTTGTATCTGACACCTCTCGCCGTGGAGATAAAATGAGTTTAGGATTGAACGATTCAGATAAAACTTATATTGTTTCATCTATTTCGTCTGTATTCAACGTGGATGAAGAAAATATTTTACCAAATTTTATTTACTTATGGTTCTGTCGAGCGGAATTCGATCGTTATGCCCGTTTCAATTCATGGGGAAGTGCTCGTGAGGCTTTTTCATTTGAGGATATGAAGCGTTGTAAGATACCTATTCCACCAATTGATGTTCAGCGTGCAATCGTCAATATCTATAAATGCGCAAATGAAGCAAAGCAAATAGCAGAAGAAGCTGACAGACTTTCACGCGAAGTTTGTCCGGCATTGCTTCAACATGTCATACATTCTTAAATAGCAGCGATTATGGCAAACAAAGGGAAATATTATGAAAGTCAATTCGAGGAAGCAACCATCGAGCTCCTCCGTGAGACACATTGGCAATATGCATTTGGTGATGACATTCACAGAAAATATACCGACCCACTCATCGAAGAGGATTTAAGAAGTTTTCTTGCTGATCAATACAAGGATAAGAATTTGACATCCTCCGAGATGGACGGCATTGTCGCCAATTTGCGCAATATAGGCGGTCAGAATGACTATTACGCTCTCCGGAATACTTTTTTGCTTTATCGTGACGGTTATGACTTTGCATATAGCGATGGTCGGGATAATCCGTTTCGTTTGGAATATATCGACTTTAAGCATCCCGACCATAATATTTTCCGTTGTGTCAATCAGTTTGTTATGGAACAGGGACGTGAAAATCGCCGTCCTGACATATTGCTTTTCATAAACGGCATACCCGTCTGTATTATCGAGTTGAAAAACCCGACCAAACAAAACGCTACTATACGCGATGCGCATACGCAGATTTGCACACGCTATATGCGGGATATTCCGGTATTGCTGAAATATTGTGCATTGGCGGTAATTAGCGACGGTGCAAAAAATGCTTTGGGTACGACATACACGCCATTTGAATTTTTCTACGAATGGAAAAAGATTGATAATGAAGACAAAGCAGGAAAGGGACTTGACACACTGCGTACACTTATTCGCGGAGCACTTTCTCCGGAACGTATATTGGAGATATTGCGGGACTATGTTTATTTCCCTGATCCTACAAAAGAGGATGACACGACTGAAATTGTATGCCGTTATCCACAGTTCTTTGCTACACGCAAACTGCGAGACCATATTCTGAATCATTTGCGTTCTGTCGGAGGTGATGGTAAGGGCGGTACATATTTCGGAGCCACAGGGTGTGGAAAAACATATACAATGTTGTTCCTTGCCCGCCAATTGGCTTTGCGATGCAGAAAGCAACTGGGTAGCCCTACTATTCTCATCATAGTAGATAGGGAGGATTTGGAGACACAGACCGGAAAACTATTCTGCCGTTCGAAACAATACCTTGAAGACGAAGCTGTAAAAGTCTTTGAAACAAGAAAGGAACTTGCAGAAGAGATGAGTATGCGCAAGACTGGCGGGGTCTATATTACCACGATTCAGAAATTCGCAGAGACTACAGGATTGCTTGCAGAGCGTTCCAATGTCATTTGCCTAAGTGATGAAGCGCATCGCTCCCAAAATAATATAGGTTCTAAACTATCCATCCAAACCGAAGGAGAAGCCGACAAGATAGGAGCGAAAATCACATATGGCTTTGCCAAATATCTGCGGGATGCATTGCCGAACGCTACATTTGTAGGTTTTACAGGAACACCCATTGACGAAACTGTACATGTATTTGGGAAGGTTGTAGATCAATATACGATGAAGGAGTCAGAGGATGACGGCATCACTGTCCCAATCAAATATGATCCTCGATTAGCTCGTGTGTTCCTCAATAAAGAACAGGCAGAGAAAGTAGAAAAGTATTATCGCCTATGTGCAGACGAAGGGGCAACGCCGGAGGATATTGCCAAGAGCAAGGCCGCCATGTCAAGTATGGAGGTGATTATCGGTGATGAAGATGTCCTGCATCGTGTTGCCAAAGACATTATCGAAGACTATAAGCGTCGGACTGAGACAACAGACCGTTTGCAAAAGGCTATGATTACTTGCGCCGACCGCAAAATAGCATTCAGGTTGTATAAAATCATGCGGGAGATGCAGCCTGACTGGTTTGAGAAGAAGAAAGCATTGAACGAACTTATATTGACTGCAGACGAAAAGGAAAAACTTAGCGACATCGCTTTTGTCAATATGGTCATGACACGTGACAAGGATGATGAAAATGAACTTTACAATCTGCTTGGCGACAAGGAATATCGTAAGTTTCTTGATGCAGAGTTCAAATCGGAAAAATCGAATTTCCATATCTCCATCAATGTAGATATGTGGATTACCGGATTCGATGTACCATGCCTGACGATGCTTTACAACGACAAACCGCTATCTAAACATACGCTTATTCAGACCATTTCGCGTGTAAACCGTAAATTCGGCACAAAAGAGTGTGGCTTTATCATCGACTACATAGGTATCCGCGAAGAGATGAAAAAGGCCATGAAAAAATATGGTGGTGAAGTCGGACCTCAGGAAGATTTGGAGGTTGCACGTGAAGTATTGCAGAACGAATTGCAACTTTTGCAAGAGCGATTGTCTGGGTTGGTATTTGACCGTTTTTTCGGGAACAATGACCTTGCCCGACTTCAGTTCATTCAGGAAGCGGCTGAATATGTCCTTGCCAACAGTGTGGAACGAAAAGGAGAGATTTCCTTCCTCAAACTTTTCAAGGAACATGTTAAACGGCTGCGCTCTGCTTATAATATCTGTAACCCAGCCGGTATTCTGACAGACGAAGAAGTAACATGGAGCCAATGCTTTATGGGTATCTGCTCATACGTGAACAAAATGACCACCACAGAGCACGATACGGAGAACATGAACAGGCACGTGGAACAGATGGTTCAGGAAGCAATTCTTGCAAGTGGTGTAGAACGAGTAATAAATGAAGGTGTTGAAGAAAATATTTTCAGCGACTCATTTGCCAAAGAGGTCGATGAAATAAAAATGCCATTCACCAAGTTCCAGATTCTTTGTAAACTTGTCGCTAAAGCCATCAGAGCATACAGCCGGACAAACAAGATTCAGGCTGAACATTTCCAGAAAATGCTTGAAGATACGATAGATGCCTATAATACACGTGATAAGCTGACATTTACCAACGAAGTGACACAGAACGTAGTGAATGAGGTATGTGATATCGTTTCATACAAAATCAACGGACTTTCGAACAAGTTAATGAATATTCTGAAAGAACTAAAAGCTGACAGCGAGAAATTCAAGGTTTTGGGTATCACTTTCGAAGAGAAAGCATTTTTTGATGTCCTTGTAGAAGTTCGTGACAAGCATAACTTTGAGTATGCGGATGATCGTTGTATAGAATTGGCTAAGAAAATCAAAATTCTAATAGATGATACCGCCATCTATGCAGATTGGTTGAATAATGACAACCTAAAAAGCAAACTCGCCAGCCAGCTTACTTACCTTCTCTACAAAGAGGGTTACCCGCCCCAGTGGGACGAGGAAGTCTTTCAGAAAGTTTTAGAGCAGGTAGAGAATTATAAGAAACATGAATGAGAATTATATCCGTTTGTTTTAAAGTATTTGTATTCCTAAATAAAGAGTCGCAAAATCCCGAATGGTTTGCGACTCTTTTTATGTATTACGATTCTGTAATTTACGATTCGTTTTTAGATGATCTTGAATCCAAGGGTAAAATTAAAGGAACGGGGAGCTTTGATTTTGATTTCGTCGTTCTGGAATTTTTTGAGTCCCTTCTCATAGTCGATATCGAAGGTCAATTTCCATACGTCGACACCGACACCGATTTTTCCGTTCCACATGGTTTTGTCGTTGTCGATTGCATTGCCGAAGTCTCCTTTGTCCCATTTTAATTTACCTGTAAAAGACACAACCGGTCCCAGATAAGCCCTGAGTTTTACGATCGGTAAGTCTAAGATATGCAGCCCTACCATTAACGGAATGTCGAACGAATTGTATTTCAGGGAACTGCTATAACCGTCTCCTTTCACTTCTCCCTCTTTATGCGAGTAGTTTAAAGAGGGCTCTACATATAGCGGTCCCAGGTTGACACGGGCAAATACACCGAACATGTAGCCGGTATTGGAACCGTTTTTTAACACAGTAGGTACGTCTTTTACTTTGATTTTGGTGTTGGAAATACCTCCGTGAATACCGAAATTCAGCGGAGATTGTGCCATACAGGTCAATGTACCCAGGCAAACGGCCAAAAGAATAAACAGTTTTTTCATATTTAGCGTTTTAATTGATTTGATTATTTTTACGTTATTTAAAATTAGTTGTTCCGTTTGAATTCCGATAAAATAATACCGGTAGCGACTCCTACATTCAGCGATTCCGTCGAATAAGTACTGTCAGCAAAACTCGGAATGGTCAGTTTACTGTCGATGCAGGATTCGAGTTCCGGACAAATACCTCTGCCTTCGTTGCCCATAATGATAAAGCCTTTGGCTGATAATTCCGTTTTATAAATATTTTCTCCGTTCAGAAAGGTTCCATAGCAATGGAATTCCGGGGAGCTGAATTTTTTCAGCAAACCGACCAGGTTCGTATAGATCGTTTTCACCCGGAAAACAGCTCCCATGCTGGCTTGAACACATTTCGGACTGAATGCTCCGGCGCAATCCATATCGCAAAAAACGTACCGGATTCCGAACCAATCGGCTACCCGTAATATCGTACCCAGATTTCCCGGGTCCTGAATGCCGTTTAGAACCAGGGAAAGGGATTGCCGGATCTCGGTTTCTGTGTACCGGTATTCCGGAATTTCGGCTAATGCTATTACTTCCGGTAATGACTGGAAATTGGAAATGGTATGCATTTCCCGTTCGTTTACTTCTACAATTTCCCGTACCCCTTGTATGTCCGGATGTGATGCAAGCCATTGCGGATAAGCCAACAGCATATCGATTTTCAGATCGGATTGCAGCAGTTCGCTTACCAATTTTCCACCTTCTGTCTTGAAGAGATTATATTTATCTCTGAATTTCTTTTTTTCAAGACTTTGGATTATTTTTGTTACATGTTTGCTTAGCATACTGTGAATCGGAATTTCAGATTTAGGTATTTCCTTATTTTGAAACCTAAATCCGAATGAGTTGTATTTCGCTTACAAAAATAATAACATTTTTGATAGTTGGAGAGGTATACCGGATATAAGATCGTATTTGTCGGTCTGTTGTTGTTGTTGTTTTATGCTTGTTCCCCGACGAAATATATCGGTGAAAATGAATATTTGCTCAATAAAGTGACTGTTAAAACGGACGATAAAGCCGTTAGCCGGTCGGATTTAAAGAAAAATATTCGGCAGAAACCCAATACCCGTATTTTAGGGGTACTGCGCTTTCATTTGGGGATGTATAATTTAAGCGGCCGTAACGGAGAGAAACGCTTTAACAAGTGGTTGCGTACGATTGGAGAAGCTCCTGTCGTTTATAATGATTTTCATACGCAGCGGAGTCTGGCACAACTGAAGTTGTATCTGAATAATAAGGGGTATTATCATGCTTCGATATCGGATACCGTTATCTATAAAAATAAGAAAGCAAATGTGGAATACCGGATATCTCCGGGAAAACAGACGGTAATCGAGGAGTTCGGATACCGGGATAAGCAGGATTATGTGCAGAATCAGCTGGAGGATTCGACGGAGCTGATGCAAATTGTCCTGGCCGATTCGGTACATAGTCTGTTGAAGACGGGTAAACCCTTGGATATGGATTTGTTGGAATCGGAACGGGAACGGGTTACGCGTATGCTTCGGGAAAAAGGATATTTCAATTTCTCTAAAAATTTCATCCAGTTTTATGCGGATACTATTCAGGGACAGGAGGTTGATAAAGCCCATTTGTTGTTGAGTGTGATCGGTAATCCTGCGGATTCCTCTGCCTACCGGAAGTTCAGGATAGGCGAAATCAATATCAATTTCGATTATGATCCGCTGTATCTGGCGTCCGGTGCGGATTCTTCATATGTAGATACGACTTATGGGGGATATGGGATCATCTACCGCGATAAGTTGAAAATCAAGCCGAAGTTAATTGAGGAAACGATTCAATTCAAAGAGGGAGAGCTTTATAATGTACAAAAGGTTGTCGATTCTTATTCGCGTTTGCAGGCTTTAAATCTCTTTAAGTTTATCAATATTGTTTTTAAGGAGAAGGTGGATACGACGGGAGTAAAATCTTTGGTTTGTGATGTACAGTTGATACCGATGAAGCGTCAGTCGTATAATGTTTTTCTGGAGGGAACGCATAATTCGGGTAATATAGGGGTCGGAGGTAATCTGACTTATAATCACCGGAATTTGTTTCAAGGGGGAGAAAATCTGACTTTTAGTATATGGGGGGCTTTGAAGAAGGAGCAGTTGAATGAAAATAAAATTTTCAGTACCCGGGAATTGGGTGCCGAGTTGAAGTTTATCACGCCTCAATTTTGGCTACCGATTTTTAAGATGAAGGATTTCCGTCGCAATTTTGCTCCTAAGACGTCGGTGTCCCTGTCTTATAGCTATGAATATACACCTTTTTATGACCGTCGGGTAGCGAGTGTGAAATTCGGTTATTTGTGGCGTAAAGCGGATAAGAGGTGGCGGTATAATTTCGATTTGGTCGATCTGAATTATGTGATGATGCAGAAGGTGGATTCTGCTTTTCTGTCTGGTTTGAAAAGTGATTATATAAAGAGTGCTTACCGGAGTCACTTGATTTTTTCGGCTAACTTTATGACTATTTTTACCGATCAGCAGTTGAATACTCCCGGAAGTTACAATTATTTCAGGAGCAGTGTGGAAAGTTCCGGTAATTTGCTTTGGGCTGTCGATAATATGTTCGGGGTGAAGCGTATCAAGAGCAGCGGCGATTCATATTACGAAGCTTTGGGGGTACAATATGCCCAGTATGTAAAGGCCGATGGAGAATATCGTTTTCACCATTATCTGAACCGGGCCAATACCATAGTGTATCGTTTTTTCATCGGTTGCGGTTATCCTTACGGGAATATGAAGGTGTTGCCGGTGGAAGAAGCTTTTTACGGAGGCGGTGCGAACGGGATAAGGGCTTGGCAGGCGCGGACTTTAGGTCCCGGAGCTTATGTAGCGACGGATAATTATCCGAATAGTGTCGGGGATTTTAAATTGGAAGCGAATGTGGAATACCGGTTCAAGCTTTTTTGGTTATTGGAGGGGGCTTTGTTTGTGGATATCGGCAATGTGTGGAATATAACTAAATACGAAGACCGTAAAGGGGCAACGCTGGGGGCTGATTTTTACCGGCAACTGGCTATCGGCACAGGGACGGGGTTACGTCTGGATGCCAGTTTTTTCCTGCTGCGCTTCGATTGGGGTATAAAAGTGTCTGATCCGGCGAAACCTGAAAATAGCCGTTTCGTATTGTTTGATAACGGCAAATGGATGAAGCATACGGTTTTCAATATTGCGATCGGTTATCCGTTTTAAGCAGTTAGGATGTTTGTCCGTAAAAAATTATAAATTTACCGTTTGAATGAGAGTCGGAGGGTGCTGCAAGGAATTCTTATAATGCTATAATACAAATTTATGCTATCTACTATTCTGGTATATATGTCGTTGTTGTTTCAGGTACTGGCAGCGGCAATTGCTATCAGCTTGTTTAAACGGACGAAGTTCAATGCTTCCTGGATATTGATTTCAACGGGATTTATATTGATGGTGGTGTCCCGTATATTCGAACTTTTCCCTACAATCTACCCGGAATGGGAAGAGGAGTTGGCTGTGGTGCAGAAGTGTCTGGCTTTTGTGATTTCTTTGGTGTTGTTGATCGGCGTGTTTTATATCCGGAAGATTTTTCAGTTTATGAGACGTCTGGATGAGATTCGCCGGGAAACGGAAAATAAAGTGCTTTCGGCTGTCATTCGGACAGAGGAGCGGGAGCGGCAACGGTTTGCCAAGGAGTTGCACGATGGGCTCGGGCCTTTGTTGAGTGTCGTAAAAATGTTGTTGTCGGGATTAAGCGGGGATGCCAAACCGGAAGTGAATGAAAAAATAAAACAAAATCTGAAACAAGCCGTAGATGAGGCTATTATCAGTGTGAGGGATATCTCTGCCAATATCAGTCCCCACATTTTGAATAATTTCGGGTTGAAGGATGCCGTCGATTCTTTTATTAAGAAATTGCGTTCGGCAAAAGCTCTCGATATCAGTTTTACAACCAATATCGGAAACCGCCGGTTCGGTTATAATGTAGAGGTGATTATGTACCGGGTGATTTGTGAATTGATCAATAATACTTTGCGTCATGCCGAGGCGGATAAAATCCGTATCGAATTGAAGCTTACCGATGAAATTATATATTTGACATATACCGATAACGGTATCGGTTTTGATGTGAGCCGTCAGGCTACAAAATACGGTATGGGGTTGGATAATATGCAATATCGTCTCAAGTCCGGTAACGGGGGAATTGAGATAATGAGTGAACGGGGAAAAGGTATGCAGGCGAAGGCATTTATTAAGTTGTGATGAATTCATGGACTTATTTAATATTTACGTAGCCTTTTTGAATATAGAATGTTGCAACCTTGGAACGTATAATTAATTTTGACAGATTACTTATTATAGAAAGTATATGCAGAAATTGAAACTTTATCTGGTAGATGACCATAAGCTGTTCAGGGAAGGGTTGAAGCTGCTGTTGTCGACACAGGATTTCGTAAAGCATATTTACGAAGCTTCGAACGGACGGGAATTTATTGAAAATTTACCATTAACGGAATGTGATGTGGTGCTGATGGATATTGAGATGCCTGAAATGAATGGGATCGAGGCCACCCGGGAAGCTTTGCATTTGCATCCGGAATTGAAAATCATTGTCCTGTCGATGTATGGGGACGAGCAATACTACTATCAGATGATCGATGCCGGAGCCAAGGGCTTTATGCTGAAGAACACCGGGATCGAAAATGTCATCAAGGGAATTCAGAAGGTAGCCGCCGGGGAGAATTTTTTTTCGGAAGAGTTGCTGTTCAATATTCTGAATAATATGCGGGATAACAGTAAAACTACCGCAGATGTTCCTGATAATGAATTATCCGATAGGGAGATGGAGATTTTATACCATGTTTGCAAGGGGGAATCCAATCAGGAGATTGCAGAGGCTTTGTTTATCAGTAAGCGGACGGTAGATAAGCATCGGGCTAATTTATTGAGTAAAACCGGTTGCCGCAATACGGCGGCATTGGTCATGTATGCCATTAAGAACAAGATGATCGAAGTAAATTGATGTTTTAATTTACTAACGAATGTAAAAGAGGACTACGGTCCTCTTTTTTATTTTGTTAAAATTAAGAGGTATTGAAACCGATAACGTTGGAATTCGTTAAACAAATCAAAAAAAGTTGCAATAGCAGGTTTTTATAACTAATCTAAACTAACATTTATGAGAAAACTAATCGGTTTATTGTCTCTCCTGTTTTTTATCGGTTTACAGGTGAGTTACGCTCAGACGCGTACAATCAGCGGTATTGTGACGGATATAAGTGACGGGCTTCCGCTGCCCGGCGTTTCCGTTGTGATAAAAGGAACGCAGACCGGAACGGCTACGGACGTGAACGGTCGTTACACAATTGAAGCAGCGCCTTCAGATGTACTTATTTTTTCTTTTGTCGGCATGAAAACGCAGAACGAGACTGTCGGCAATCGTCAGGTGATTAATGTTGCTTTGGAGAGTGATGCACAGAATCTGGAAGAAGTTGTGGTGACCGGTTATGGAGTGACCCGTAAAAAAGCATTTACGGGGGCAGCTTCTACTGTGGGTTCCAAGGATATTGCCGATAAGACGGATGCCAATCCGATCAAAGCGCTGGAGGGAACCGTGCCCGGATTACAGATGAATGTATCTTCCGGACAACCCGGTGCTCCGGCAACCATTTTCATCCGGGGACGTAATTCTTTGAATTCCGGTACACAGCCTTTGTATGTGATTGACGGTGTTCCTGTTACGGCAGAAACAATGGGGATGCGTTCTTCCGAATCGCAATCGTTGTCTCCGCTTTCTACATTAAGTCCTTCGGATATCGAATCGATGACCGTATTGAAAGACGCTACGGCAACTTCTATTTATGGAGCCCGGGCTGCTAACGGGGTAATCGTCATTACGACAAAGAAGGGCCGGGCCGGAAAGTTGCAGGTGAACCTGACGGTTAAATTGGGTATGGAGATGAAACCTTCCATTCCTAAAGCTTATAAACCGTTGGATGCAAAACGTTACACCGAATTACAGGTGGAAGGGTTGATGAACGATTACGAATTGTATGGGGAGGGCGGTAATGCCGCTTATTATAATAACGTGGTGTTCGGCGGTTATTTCCCTTATACTCCGGAAGGTATGAAGGATATGATGTATGCTTATCTGGAAACCGACGGAAAGACGAATACCAATTGGTTTGACGAGGTGACCCGTGTCGGATTCGTTCAGGAATACAATCTCGATTTACAGGGAGGGGGTAATACGGAAACGGCTCCTAAGTTCTATACGTCTTTCAACTATTTTAATAATAAAGCATTGGTGATCGGTAAGGACCTGGAGCGTTATTCCGGACGTTTTAATTTTTCCCAGTCTCCCAGTAAACTGATCAGTTACGGATTTGCTTTGAATCTTTCTTATACCAAAACCAATATGGGTGCTGGGGGCGGTTATTTTTCCGACCCGATTACCCAGGCTTATATGCAATCTCCTTTGATACCGGTGAAAGATGAGAACGGAGATTGGAATTTCAATACCCTTAACGGATATAATCCTGTGGCTCAACGAAGCAAATACGGAGATAAGAGTGAGGGGAAACAGTACCGTGCGACAATTACTCCTTATCTGACGGTAAATTTCCGGCCGGATTTGATTTTTAATTCCCGTATCGGTATTGATTTTTATGATTTGAAAGAATTCGGGTATTGGTCGTTTTTGCAGCCGCAGGGTGCGGATATGAGGGGTTTGGGCGAACAGGGTACGACAACCCGTACATTGCTCAGTATCACCAATACATTGAGTTATATCAAGTCGATAAACGACGTGCACAATCTCAATCTGATGGTTGGTCAGGAAGTACAGAAAACGAAGGAAAATCTTTCTTACCTGGCAGCTTCCAATTATCCGTTGTTCAATATGAACCAGGTGGCGAATGCTGCTGTGCCCAGTTCTGCCTCGACCAGTAAAAATGATTTTGCGTTGGCTTCCTTCTTTTTTAACGGCCAATACGATTATATGAATAAATATTATTTCTCTGCCAGTGCCCGGGCCGACGGTTCTTCCCGTTTCGGAAAGGATCACAGATGGGCCGGATTCTGGTCTGTCGGAGTCAAATACCGTTTGACGGAAGAAGATTATATGGCATCGGTAAAATCCTGGATGAACAACCTGACTTTACGAGCCAGTTACGGTACTTCCGGTAATCAGGATGTCGGGGATTCGGCATTTGCCCACGGTTGGTATGCTTCCCGGAATTTGTTCGGATTCGGCTATAATTACAACGGTCTGCCGGGAAGTGCACACGAGCAGCAGGGGAATCCCAAGTTGAAATGGGAGCAGACGAATAAATTCAATGTCGGACTGGATGTTTCTTTCCTGGACCGTATTACTTTGGAATTCGATTATTATTACCACCGGACCAAGGATATGGTATTTCTGGTGCCCGTATCCCGGACTACCGGATTGGAGACGATACCTAAAAATATCGGTAAACTGGAAAATCAGGGTATTGAGTTTACGATTAATGCCAAGGTTTTGCGCTTGAACGGTTTTAATTGGGATTTGAGTTTGGTCGCTTCTCACAATAAGAATAAGATTGTCAAGTTGAGTACGGACGAACCTATAGAGGGGGCGATTACAATTGTCGAGAAAGGACGTGATATTTATACGTTTAAGATGAAGAAATATGCCGGTGTGGATCCGCAAACCGGAGAAGCACAATGGTATAAAGGAACAACAGGAAGCGAAATTACGAAGAATTACAACGAAGCCGGCAAGCGTTATGTCGGAGCTGCCAGTCCTAAATTTCAGGGGAGTATTATCAGTCGTATGAGTTATAAAGGGTTTGATTTTTCATTTCAGTTGAATTATTCATTAGGCGGTAAGATTTACGGAGATAATCTGACGTATGACGAACAGATCGGAGGTTCCGGATTTGATAATACCACCCGGTATGTATATGACCATCGCTGGCAGAAACCGGGAGACCGTACGGACGTGCCGCGCTTTGTATTCGGAGACGGCTCTGCGGCTAACAACGCTTCTACCCGCTTTTTGATGAACGGGCGTTATTTGAAGATCCGGACGATGTCTTTGGGGTATACATTGCCGAAACGTATTACGGATATGGCTCATTTGGGATCGGCCCGTGTTTTTATGACGGCTGACAATCTGTATACTTTCTGTGCCAAGAATTTCCGGGGATTCGATCCTGCAGGTATCGGCGCTAACGGTATACAATGGTGGAATTATCCGACACCGCGGAATATCATGTTCGGTGTAACCATCGGTTTTTAAAAGATAAAATACAATTGCCGTCCGACGGCTTATAATTAAAAAATCAGTATATGAAAAATAAATTGAAATATTTAATCGGGCTGCCCGTATTGCTGTTATGTTCCTGTAATGATTTTCTGGATTTGGACAATTTCCAGAATGTACCTACGGACGATGCATACAAAACGGTGCAGG
The DNA here is from genome assembly GCF_900091655.1 of Culturomica massiliensis. Classification (NCBI taxonomy): domain Bacteria; kingdom Pseudomonadati; phylum Bacteroidota; class Bacteroidia; order Bacteroidales; family Odoribacteraceae; genus Culturomica; species Culturomica massiliensis. Next base: position 2,141,601 of record NZ_LT594621.1, on the reverse strand, counting down.
ATGTACAGAACGGCATGAACGGTATGTACTATGCTTTCGGCTATTATTATTTTTACGGAAGAAATGTCGTAGCTTTGGGAGATATGGCTGCAGACAATGCTGTTGCCAGTGCTTCAACAGGTCATTTCCTGTCTATCAACCGGTATAATTTTTCGGATACCGACGGGAATCTGGACGAAATCTGGCTGGGAGGCTATCAGGTGCTCGACCGGGCTACCCGTACGATTGCAGGAGCTAAAGCCGTGTTGGAAAAGGCCGGGTCTTTGCATTTATCGGATAAGGATGTGGCCAGCTTGCATTCGTACATCTCTCAGTGCTATGCATTGAGAGCTTTGTCTCAGCATGTGTTGGTCAACGTATTTGCTTTGCCTTATAAAGCGGGGGAAGCCAATTCTCAATTGGGGATCGTATTGCCGGGAGAAGAACCCATTCCTTCTTTTACAAAGGTAGAACGGGCGACTGTGGATGCAACTTATGCCAATATATTGGCAGACATAGCAGAATCTGCCAAATGGTATACTTATGTTGACAATTACAATCTGAATAATGAGGACGATGTTATTTTGCCGGATCAGTATTATATGAACCGTGCGGCTATTTATGCTTTGGAGGCCCGGGTGTCGTTGTATATGGAGAATTATAACCGGGCGATCGTTGCAGCCGATTCAGCCGTTATTTTACGGAATGCTACGGAGATTTCCAATGAGGCTTATTTGAAGATGTGGTCGTCGACGGCCATCAGTGACGAAGATATTTTTACAATTGCCAAATCGGAGAACGATAATTTGTCGGCTAATTCGTTGAATACGCTGTATGGCAGCTACAGGGGTGCTCTTACCGATACGGTTGTCAAAATTTTCGGTGCAGATGATGTCCGGCTGAAGCTGATCGATGTAAAAACGCGGCATCCGAAAAAATTCGACGGTATACCGACTTCTCAAGCTGTCAATAATATACCGGTGTTCCGGATTTCAGAGATGAAGCTGATTGAGGCGGAAGCTTATGCCCATCTGAACAATACGGGTGAAGCACAAAAAGCTTTGCTGTATACGGCCAAGCGAAATCCGGCTATCACTGCGGTTACGGACTTACCTTCGGGAACTGCTGATTTGCTGGATTTCATCGCCCAGGAGCGGAGACGGGAGTTTTTCGAAGAAGGTTTCCGCTGGTATGATGCACGGCGTACCGGAATGCTGATCAGTGTATCCAATGGCAGCTATAAGGATTTTAATGTGGCAGCCTTTGTATATCCGATACCTGCTTCCGAAGTAAACGCCGGTTTCGGAGTCGTTCAGAACCCCGATTGGGAAAATAATATGCCTTCTTAATACAGAAGAGCTGTGACTGGTCACTCATGAAGGGGATGTGTCAAAAGTTTACTTTTGACACATCCTCTTTTTCCCATATTATTTCTTTATTTTTGATGTTTGACTTTTTATCTTTAAACTGTATGTATCGGGCTGAAGTATGAGGAAGTTTTTTAAATATCTTTTTCGGACGCTGGGGGTTCTTGTGGCGTTGATTCTACTGCTGGTTAGCTTGCTTTATATACCTGCCGTACAGCGTTATATAAAGAACAGGGTGGTGGAATATGCAGCCTCGCGCTGGGATATGACGGTCGGGATCGGAGAGTTATCTTTGAAATTTCCGGTAGATTTATCTTTGAAAAGGGTATATGCGGGAAAAACGAATACCGATACGTTGGCTTATCTGGGACGTTTACGTCTGAATGCGGGGATAGGCCGTTTAATGTGGGGACAGATTGCCGTAGATGATTTACAACTGGAAGATGTGGTGTTGAATTTGAGAAACGACACTACCGGTATGGTTTTGAAAGTACGTACCGATCGGGTCGGGTTGCAGGCGGATGTGGTTAGCTTGCGGGAGAAACGTGTGGATATCAGCCGTCTGTTGTGTTCCGGAGGAGATGTGTTTCTTGCGACCGGCGTGAGCAGGGAAGATCGGGATACTATAAAAAATGCTTCTTCATTCGACTGGACATTTGTTATCCGGCAATTGGAGATCGATCGGGTATATTATACAATGACCTCGGAGGCTTTGTCGCGTTTGTATGCCGGAGTTGGAAAAGGAATAATTGCCGGAGGTGTTGTCGATATGGTGCACCGGCAGGTGAATGTCGATTCTGTGAATTTGTCGGGAGGTGTTTGCGATTTGATTCCAATGGATACGCAGAGTGTAAGTCCGGTACAGGGGGCGGTATCTCCGGATACTGCCGGCTTATGGACCGTAGAAGCCGGCCATCTGGAATTGGAAAATTCGGCTTTTTCAATGTCGGGAACTGAAAATAAAAAGTTTGAGCTTACTTTGACGGATATCGGACTTCGGATCGATAGCGTATATAATCGGGGAGCTGTTGTAAAGGCTGATTTGAGTCGTTTGCAGGTTGTGAGGGCGCAAGGTGGACGGATTGAAAAGATGCAGGCGAATGTCGATATGGGTGAGGAACGGACCGAGTTGGGAAATGTCAGCATCCGGACCCCATACACTAGTATACGTTTGAACGCTTTGTCCGATGCTCCGTTGGCGGAGATAGGCAAAACCGAGCCTTTGCGGGTTGTTCTGGAAGCTTCGGTGGGGATGGAGGATGTCCGTTTGTTTTGGGCGCAGATGCCGTTGGGGATGGAGAGAAAAAGTGTAAAGTTCGATATGGATATTTCTTATCGGGAGGATCGTATCGGTATCCGGAAGTTTATGGCCGTGATGCCCGGTAATTTCGATTTGTCGGGTACGGGGGAGGTGGCTTCATTCCGTGATTTGAATAATCTTGCCGGAGTTTTGAATCTGGAGGGAAATATTCAGGATGTTTCTTTTTTGAATGAAAAGAATAAGCGATTCCGCATACCGGATCAGATGCGGTTGTCTTTGGTGGCTCGTGCCGGGGCAGGGGTGTTACATCCCCGTCTGGAACTTTGCCGGGAAGCCGGCTGTGTTACTGTAGACGGCAGTTATGACGTGAAGAATGAAGGGTATGATGTACGTTTGGTATCGGACCGTTTTGATATCGGACGTTTTTTGCCTGCGGATTCTCTCGGAATATTGACGACGGATATTAAGTTGACGGGGCACGGGTATCGGTTCGGAAAGGCTAATGCCCGTTTGACTCTCGATTTACGGGAATTGGTTTATAAAGGACATCGTTACCGGGATATTTTATTGGCAACCGATGTGCAGGGGCCCCGTATAAACGGGCTGTTGAAGAGCGGTGATCCGGCATTGTTGTCGGAGATAGCCTTTAAAGCCGATTCTATCGGGAAAAGGTATGCTGTGGATGTAAACGGAAAGGTAGAAAAAGTCGCTTTGCAGGAACTGCATTGGGTGGCTGAAGAATTTTCTGTCGGGATGAATTTCGATATTAAAGCAAGTCTGGGGAGGCAGGGAGAAATATTGTTGAATACGGATATCCGTCAGGTGAAGGTTGAGGATGCCCGTAATTCTTATGATTTAGGCGGTTTAACTTTGCGCCTGGACAGTGAACCGGCAGAAACGGAAGCGGATTTGGTTTCCGGTGATTTCCGGCTGGCATTCAGGAGCGATACGGCTGTGACGGAGATTTCGGCGATGTTGGGAAATGCCGTCGGCGAGATTCAGCGACAGGTGCGGCAGCGGCGTTTGGCAATGGATAGCATACAGGCATTGTTACCTTATTATACACTGACAATAGAAGGAAGTGTCGATAATGTCATGGGACGTTATTTGCAGGCCCGGGGCATTCGTTTTAAAGAGGTGTCGTTGAAATCCGCTTCACAAAAAGGCGAAGGGGTGAATATGGAGGCCATGATTGTCGGACCTGTTTTGGATAAGGTGAAATTCGATTCCGTATGTATCTCTTTGCATCAGCAGGAGAATGGCATGGATTATCGTGTTAAAGTTCTCAATCCACAAGGGATTGTAAAAGATTTGTATGATGTCGTGCTCTACGGCTCTGTTCGGGATAACCGTTTTAAGCTTGCTGCGTTGCAGAAGAATAAGGAGGGGCAGGTCGGTGTGGATTTCGGAGCGGCGTTTACTTTCCGGGATAGTTCTTTTTCGGTTAACTTTTTTCCGCATGATCCGGTTCTGGGATATACGAAATGGATGGTCAACGCCGGTAATGAATTGAATTTTTATAAGGGAGGGGTGATGACTGCGGACTTGCGTATGGCTTATCAGGAGAAGTTGATCAGTTTGCAGTCTTTGGAAGACCACGGAGATGAGAAAAGACGTCTTCAGGTGGAAATCAATGGCATTGATCTGGCTTCGGTTTCGAATATGATTCCTTTTGTGCCGGATATACAAGGTATTCTAGGAACGGATTTGTTGTTTTATACGGTGGATGGACATACGATAGCCGAAGGGGATTTTAATATTCTGAATTTTTATTACCAACAACAGCGGATCGGGGATGTTAATCTGGATGTCAGTTATAGTGCGGCTAACCGGTTTACGGATCATTCCGTCGATTTTACCCTTTATCTGGATGATAAACCGAGGGCTGTGGCCAAAGGTGATTTCTCGACTTCTGACCGGAACAGGGAGATTACCGTGGATGTAGATCTGCCTTCTTTACCGTTATCCGTCGTCAATGCTTTTTTACCGTCGGATTTGTTACGGTTGACGGGAGAATTACAAGGGAAGATAGACCTCCGGGGAACGATGGATAATATGTCGGTCAACGGAGGAATTGCTTTCCGGGATGCCAAAGCAGATATAACGATGCTGGGGACCGGATTTGTATTGGATACGACTTATATTCCGGTAAAAAGCGGAAAGATTCTTTTCGAGAAGTTCGGTTTTTGGGCACCGAACCGGCATGCACTGACAGTGGACGGTTCGGTTACCGTGATGCCCTTGACGAGGATGGGGATGGATTTGACTCTTGCTGCCAGGGATTTCCAGATTGTGAACGTGAAGGCCAATCCGGAGTCGATGGTGTATGGAAAGGCATATACCGATTTGTCGGCTTCTATCCAGGGACCTTTCGACCACCTGAAGTTGACCGGGAATGTCAAATTGCTGAATAATACGGCAATCAATTATGTGTTACGTAATTCTTCCCCTGAATTAAAGGACCGGAGTGTGGATTTGGTGCGTTTTGTTTCTTTTCGGGATACAACGTTACTGGAAAAGGATTTGTTGACCAATCGGGTGAATACCGGAAGTTTCAATATGAAAGTGTTTATCGAGATCGGAGATGCCGTGAATGTGAATGTGGATTTGTCGGAAGGGGGGGATAACCAGATTGCTATTCAGGGAGGGGGTAATTTGATTTTTTCGATTACTCCCGAGGAAGGAAATAATTTAAGCGGTAAGTATACGTTGGCAGGAGGTACTGTACGTTATGCAATACCGGTGGTGGGGAATAAACTGTTTACCATACAGAGCGGCAGCTATGTCGAGTGGACCGGGCCTGTCGATAATCCGGCATTTCACATTACGGCCAGCGAATCGGTAAGGGTCAGTGTGACGGAGGATAATCAATCTTCCCGCCTGGTGAATTTCGATGCTATGATTCTGATTCAGGGAAATTTGCAGCAACCGCAGATTACTTTTGATCTGGCGGCTCCCAATGATCAGGCTATTCAGGTGCAATTGGCGGCTTTCTCTCCGGAAGAAAGGACGAAACAGGCTATGAATCTGCTGATATATGGGACGTATTCAGGACCCGGTACTGTCAATACGGGAAGTACTGCCAACAATACGCTGAATAATTTTGTGGAAAAAGAATTGAATCAGTGGAGTCGTAAATATTTGAAGAATGCCGGGTTGACGTTCGGTATCGATACTTATAATCAGATCGGGGCCGGAGGACAGGAAACGAAACGTACCGATTATTCTTATCAGTTTTCGAAGCAATTGTTCAATGATAAGGTGAATGTAAAGATCGGAGGACGTATATCTGCGGATAATGATCCGGGAAGCAGTATGGAAGATAATTTGGTTGATGATATCGCTATTGAATATATGTTTACCAAGAACCGGAATTGGTTTTTAAAGGTATTTCGTCATACCAATTATGAAAGTGTTCTGGAAGGAGAGGTGACCCAAACGGGTGTCGGTATTGTGTTGCGAAAGAGTTTCCGGAAAGTAAAGGATTTGTTTATACGAAAGTCAAAACGGGAAACCAGGAAATGATGAGAAACTGTATCCTATTGTCCTTTTTCTGTCTGTTGTTTTTTTCTTGTTCTACAACGAAAAAACTGACAGACGGGGAGGTGCTGTATATCGGTGTAAAGAAAATGAAAATTGAAACTCCGCCGAAGTTGAAGCTGAAAGGGCCGGAGAAATCCGCATTGACGTCACCGATGTCTTATCCGCCTAACAATCCTTTGTTTGCACCTTATGTCAGAAGTCCGTTCCCGATCGGTTTGTGGGTGTATAACTGGCATATAAAGAAAGAAAAAGGGCTCAAATGGTGGCTTTATCGTAAGTTGGCGAAAGAACCGGTACTGATATCGGATGTACAACCTGAATTGAGGTTGAAGATGGTGGAAAACAATATGAAAGATTTCGGTTTTTTCGGTCTGGAAAGCCGTTATGAGATTATTCCCCGTAAACGCAATCCGAAAAAGGCCAAAATCAGTTATTGGGTGAAGTTACCCGATCCTTTCCGTTATAGTTCCGTCGATTTATGGGGATGGAAAGGACAGATGGATTCTTTGGTCAGGCAGTCGATGCGGTTTAGCTTGCTCAAGGCCGGCGAACAGTATGATGTAAATGTGCTGGAGCAGGAACGACAACGCATATCGGATATATTACGCAATCGGGGATATTATTATTTTCAGCCCCAGTATATCGAATTTTTGGCGGATACCACCCGGCGGCACGGGGAAGTCGATTTGCGTATCGGATTAAAGCAGGGTATCCCGGAAGTGGCTTTTCATCCCTATACAATACGGAATGTGGACGTTTCATTATTCGGGAACGACGATTCGGACCGGCGGGATACCTTGGAATACGATCGCCTGCAAATGGATTATTCGCCTCCCCAGACATTAAAACCGAAAATCTTGTCTCAGGCCGTGAAAGTGCGTCCCGGACAATTGTATACGGCCCGCCGTCAAAACCGGACCCAAAGCGGAATCGTGCAACTGGGGGTATTTAAATTCGTCAATTTGACGATCAATCCGGTCGATACTTCATACGGACGTAAGCTGGATTATAAGATATCGGCGGATTATGCCTTGCCGATAGAAACGGAAGTGGAAGTCGATATCGCCTCAAAATCGAATAATTTATTGGGGCCGGGATTGATCTTGAGTTTGAATAATAAGAATATGTTTAAACGGGCGGAAACTTTTTCTTTAAAATTGACCGGAGCCTATGAATGGCAAGTCGGAGGGGAAAAGACGACGAAAGGCCGTTCCGGGTTGATTAACTCTTATGAGTTGGGCGTCAATCTGAATTTGTCGGTTCCGCGCTTGCTGGTACCCGGCTTTCTGAAATCAGGAAAGGATCGTCAGGAGAGGACTCATTTTCAGATCGGAACGGATTTTCTGAACCGGCATAGCTATTTTCGAATGATTTCGTTTTGGGGAAGCGCTACTTATGATTTTAATTCTTCCCGGCGGAATTATCATTCGGTGGTGCCTTTCAAATTGAATTATACTCATTTGTTGCGAACGTCACATGAGTTTGATTCTACCCTGAACAAAAATCCGGCGATAGCCCTGAGTTTTAAAGATCAGTTTATACCGTCGATGTCGTATACCTATACTTTTGACCGGGCGGCGACCTACCGGAATCCCAACCGGCTTTTCTGGCAAACTTCCATTACACAGGCCGGGAATATTATTTCCGGTATTCAGTATCTGGCCGGGAAAAGGGGAGAAGGGCGTGAGATATTGGGAAATCGCTATTCACAATTTTTGAAATTGACGAGTGAGATTATCAAATATCGTCAGGTATCCGAAAACAGTCAGGTGGCTATGCGGCTTATGGGAGGAATCGGCTATGCATACGGAAATTCGAGAGTGATGCCTTACAGCGAGCAGTTTTATATCGGAGGAGCCAACAGTATCCGGGCTTTTCAGATCCGATCGATCGGACCGGGAAGCTATCATCCGGAAAAACGGTCGGTGACGGCTTACCTGGATCAGACCGGAGATATTAAGCTGGAAGGAAATATCGGTTATCGTTTTAAAATTGCCGGCCGGTTGAATGGAGCTGTATTTGTCGATGCCGGAAATGTTTGGTTGTTGCGGAAAGAAAAGGAACGTCCCGGCGGGGAATTCCGCTTGAAAGATTTGTGGCGGGAAATTGCCTTGGGGACCGGCTTCGGGTTACGTTACGATATTACTTATATCGTTATCCGGGCAGATTTGGGCGTGGCCTTGCATGCTCCTTATAATACGGGGAAACCCGGATATTTTAATATCAGGAATTATGATTTCAGAGACGGATTAGTATTGAATCTGGCCATCGGTTATCCTTTTTAGATTGAAAATAATTCGGGTTCTTGTTATATTATTTACTTTTTTTTCTATCTTTGCCCCGCTGTATTGGAGAGATGCAGGAGTGGCTGAACTGGCTCGCCTGGAAAGCGGGTATACCTCAAAAGGGTATCAGGGGTTCGAATCCCCTTCTCTCCGCTGAAGTTAAAGAGTTAATCGGATCGATTAGCTCTTTTTTTAATGTACCGGGATTCGAATGGAAGGATTGCCGGGAGGTGTTGCATACAGAGGTTTGGAATCACCTGAAAAATGCCATTGTGAATATGTTAATGTCGGTTTTTGCAACATTTTTTTATATTTTCAATTCTATCTTTTAATCTGGGATGTTCAATATCGTATTTATCCATTCTGCCCGCAAAGAGTCCGTTTAATTTTGTAAGAGCCGATATATATGTATCAGCACCAATAATTTGAACTGCGTAACCATCTGCTTTTTTCTCATATTGCTTCATTATTATTCTGAGAAATGGTATTAACCCTCCGGCTAATCCGATTGCAGCGACGATGACATAGGGATTCTTGTTGCTGCTGTAGGATGCAAGAAAACCGGTGAGCATGGTAATATATACGCCGACAATGTCGATAAGTATGAGTTTACGTAAATGCTTGTATTTGATATGTCCAATTTCGTGGAGTAAAATACCTGTATATTCATCTTTAGACAGATTTTCTATAAGATTAGAACCAATCATTATTATTTGACTTTTCTTTGTTATCCCCATAGTACATGCAATATTGGAGTTTTTAATGACAAAAACTTTTCCATGACAGTCGTTATCGGTCAAAAGTTTGGTGTATTCAGGATTCATTTCTTTTTTCCGGAATAAGAGATAATATAACGGGATGACAATGTACTTGTATAAGAATATGGGTGTCGTCATAATTGGCATACTGATAATTAACACGAGGAGTATATATTCATTAGCAATGCCCAATGCAGACAGTCCGAACGGTACGATTACCGATAGTGAAATGACACACATAAAAACAGGAATAATTAAAAGGGATGAGATGAGTGTTTCTTTCCAGCATTCTTTTATATTTTCGCCGTAAAATGTAACAGAAATAATAAGTCCTGATAGAGATATTCCGATCGAAGCTAATAATATTGTAACCCACATAATTGAGGAATAAAGGATGTTTACTGTTTCAGATGTAATAAATTTGAAGCTCCCAATAAGTTGTTCATTGATTTCGCGGATGCAATGTAGTATGAAATATTTTAACCTGCAACTCGGATTTAGCGAATGGATTTTTACGGTATTTTTACAGGCTTTCCCTTTTTCCATAATTCAAGCAGTTAAGGGAGGTGAGCAAGAAATACCCGGATCCGGGATGAGTTTATAGAGGAAGAAGTGGAGGGTGAAATTTAAGTATCTGTGCGGTTTACCTCCTTTTTTCTTAACTGTTTGTAAGGTATTATCAATTTTATTATCATTATATTTGCACCTTATTGGAAAAAAATGCTCCTGCATATCTATTGTAAAATAAGGCTTGGGAAGTTATATGAAAAGTAAGATGCAGATGTGGAACGTGATATCCCTTTTGGGTGTGATGCTTTTTTATTTGTCCGGTATAGCCTGTGCAGAAGAAGGGATACTTATTCCCGGAGGGGCGGGAGGGGCGACCGTATCGTTGCCTGAAAAAAAAGAAGCGGTTGATTACTTTGCTTCCGATACGGCTTCTCTGCCGTTTTCGCGTCGCTTTATTCATCGATTAAGTGTAGAAGCCCGTCCGGGGTATATTTTTACGACAAATTCTTTTCTGCGGGGAGAGAATATGTATCGGAAACCGATCAAACATACCTTTTCCTCTCATCTGAATTATTCGTTTCAATTTCGTCCCAATACCTGTGCCGACCGGATTTACGGAGGGGCATACCAGGGGGCCGGATTGGCTTACTATACGTTCGGGGACCGGAAGGAAATAGGAAATCCGGTTGCATTTTATTTGCTTCAGGGGGCACGTATCACCCGTTTTACTTCTTATTTGTCACTTAATTATGAGTGGAATTTCGGATTTTCAGTGGGATGGAAACCGTACGATTACGGAAAAAACAATTATAATAAGGTGATCGGGTCGAGTACAAATGCCTATATCAATACTAATTTTTATTTAAACTGGCGTCTTTTCCGGCATTTGGATTTGATGACCGGTGTGACGTTGAGTCATTTTTCCAACGGTAATACGCGTATTCCGAATGCGGGTTTGAATACCGTCGATTTGAAAATAGGTTTGGTATATAATATCAACAGAAAAGAGGATTTACTGGGTAAGTCTTTGTTTAAGCCTTTTGTACCGAAGTTTCCCCGTCATATCAGTTACGATTTGGTGTTGTTCGGTTCGTGGCGCCGGAAAGGGGTTATTTTCGGTGATAAGCAGGTGGCTTCACCGGAGGCCTATACGGTGTTCGGCTTCAATTTTAATCCGATGTATAATATCGGATATAAGTTCCGTATCGGATTGTCGTTGGATGGGGTATACGATGGAAGTGCCAATGTTTTTACAGAGGATTATATTGTCGGTACGACACAGGAGTTTTATAAGCCTCCGCTCCATCAACAACTGGCATTGGGTATTTCGGGCCGGGCGGAATATGTGATGCCTTATTTTACGATCGGAATCGGTGTCGGCGGTAATGTCTTACACGGAAAAGGGGATTTGAAGGCTTTTTATCAGATTTTGGCATTGAAAATTGCCGTTACCCGAAGTTCTTTTGTTCATGTCGGTTATAGTATTCACGATTTCAGTACGCCTAATTTTCTGATGCTGGGGGTGGGCTACCGCTTTAACAATAAATATCCGAAAGTTATTCAACGCTGAATTTAACTTTGAATCAGCAGTGGCGGGAGGAAGGAAAGATGATTTATGATTTTTGATTTACGGTTGCAGATTATCTCCTGAACCCGTTTATGGCTGATTTGAAAGTTCGTTTGTGAGATTTGCGGAATTTACCGGTTGATAAGAATCGTAAATCAAAAATCATAAATCATAAATTATTTTTTCTGGCCTTGTTTGGCGACAGCTTCCATCATTTTACGGATTTCTTCGGGATCGCCGAGGAAGTAATCTTTTTGTAATTTTAACGTATCGTCGAATTCAAATACATAGGGAACGGCTGTCGGGAGGTTTAGTTTTACAATCTCATTGTCCGGAATATTTTTGAGGTATTTTATAATTCCTCTCAGGCTGTTGCCGTGAGCTACAACCAGGAGCTGGTCGAAATGTTGTAATGTCGGAACGATTACTTCTTTCCAGTAAGGAAGTATACGTTCGACCGTGTCTTTCAGGGATTCCGTCAACGGGAGATGATCGCTTTGAATTCCCATATAGCGGATGTCCAGACGCGGATTTCGCGGATCGTTTTCCTGGAGTGCCGGCGGAGCGATGTCGTAACTACGGCGCCAGATCAATACTTGTTCTTCTCCGTATTTAGCGGCTGTTTCGCTTTTGTTCAAGCCTTGCAGGTTACCGTAATGCTTTTCGTTTAACCGCCAGGTTTTTTCTACGGGAATCCAATCGAGGTCCATCCGGTCGAGTACGACATTCAGGGTTTTTACTGCCCGTTTCAGAAAGGAAGTGTAGGCTTTTTCAAACTGAAAACCTTTTTCTTTCAATAGATTTCCGGCTTTTACTGCTTCTTCGATTCCTTTTTCCGTTAGATCAACATCCGTCCATCCGGTAAAACGGTTTTCTTTATTCCAGGTACTTTCGCCGTGGCGAAGTAATACTATTTTCTTCATGTTTATCGATTAAAATTAAATATGTATGGATTTGTATTATGCCAGCGTAATGCTTTTGTCCAGGTATACATCCTGAATAGCATTGAGCAGGCGTACTCCGTCTGCCAACGGTTTTTGAAAGGCTTTGCGGCCGCTGATCAGGCCCATACCTCCTGCTCGTTTATTGATAACGGCGGTTATAATGGCTTCCTGTAAATCCGTATCTCCGTGTGATTCCCCTCCGGAGTTGATCAGGCCGGCACGTCCCATGTAGCAATTGGCCACCTGATAACGGCATCTGTCGATCGGGTGCTCACTGCTCAATGCCGAGTACATACGGGGATCCGATTTGGCAAAGTGCAAGGTGGTAAACCCACCGTTTGTTTCGGGTAATTTTTGTTTGATGATATCGGCTTCGATTGTAACACCCAGGTGATTGGCCTGTCCGGTAAGATCGGCAGCCGTATGGAAGTCGGTTTGTTCCGTTTTAAAGGCAGGGTTACGCAAGTAACACCACAGAATGGTAGCCATTCCTTTTTTATGGGCGTATTCGAATGCCCGGGCTATTTCGATGATTTGTCGCCGGCTTTCAACCGAACCGAAATAAACGGTCGCTCCGACAGCAACAGCTCCCATGTTCCAGGCTTCATCGATAGTACCGAATAAGATCTGGTCGTAGCTGTTGGGATAGCTCAACAATTCATTGTGGTTGATTTTTACGATAAACGGAATTTTATGTGCGTATTTCCGGGCGACAGAACCGAGTACCCCAAATGTGGAGGCTATGGCATTACAACCGCCTTCTATTGCCAGACGGATGATGTTTTCCGGGTCAAAGTAAAGGGGATTGGGAGCGAATGAGGCTCCGGCCGTGTGCTCTATTCCCTGATCGACCGGAAGAATGGAAAGATAGCCTGTATCAGCTAAACGGCCGTGACTAAAGAGTGTTTGTAAGCTTTTCAGTACGGGAATATTCCGGTCGGAATTGCTCCATACTTCACTTACAAAGTCGGGAGAGGGAGCATGTATGAGTTGTTTGTCTATGGTTTTACAGGTGTGACTGAGGTAGTATTCCTGTTTGTCGTCTAAAATTTTTGCTATGTTATTCATAGGATTTAATTTTTACACATTGTTGTATTAAGAGTTTTACGAATATACAAAAGCAAAAGTTTTTGCCGCGCTGGAAAAAGAAAACCTGTAAAGTCCGGTATTGACCGAAGCTTTACAGGTTTCTGTGGAAATGACCTTCAATGGGATTATAAGGTCTTTTTAATTTCTACTTCTTCAAAAGCTTCGATCATATCTCCGATACGTAAGTCGTTGTAGTTCGTAATGTTCAGACCGCATTCAAAGCCTTTGGAAACTTCTTTCACGTCGTCTTTGAAACGTTTTAAAGAACCGAGTTCGCCTGTATAAATTACAATACCGTCACGAATGATGCGAATCTTGGAAGAACGGGCGATTTTTCCGTCACGTACGATACACCCGGCAATTGTACCGACTTTTGAAATTTTGAATGTTTCCAGTACTTCGACTGTCGCTACGACTTCTTCTTTGATTTCCGGGGATAACATACCCTCCATAGCAGCTTTGATTTCTTCAATGGCGGTGTAAATAATAGAATATAGGCGGATATCGATTTGCTCTTTTTCCGCTAACTTCCGTGCACTCATGGAAGGACGTACCTGGAATCCGACGATGATGGCATTGGAAGCCGCTGCCAGCATGACGTCTCCTTCGGAAATTTGTCCGACAGCTTTGTGGATTACATTTACTTGAATTTCATCCGTAGACAGCTTGATCAGGGAGTCGGAAAGGGCTTCTATCGATCCATCCACGTCGGCTTTTACGATGATATTCAATTCCTGGAAGTTACCGATGGCAATCCGTCGGCCGATTTCATCCAATGTAATATGTTTTTGCGTACGCAAGCCTTGTTCGCGTTGTAATTGCTCGCGTTTGTTTGCCAGGAGACGGGCCTCTTTTTCGTTGGCCATTACGTTGAATTTGTCTCCTGCCTGGGGTGCGCCGTTTAATCCAAGGATCAATGTCGGTTCTGACGGACCAGCTTTTTCCAGCTTTATACCTCTTTCGTTGAACATGGCCTTTACGTGGCCGAAATATTGACCGGCAAGAACAACATCACCTACTTTTAGAGTACCGGATTGTACCAATACGGTAGCAATATATCCCCGTCCTTTGTCCAAAGAAGATTCGATGATAGAACCGACGGCCTTTTTGTGCGGATTGGCTTTTAAGTCGAGCAATTCGGCTTCCAGCAATACTTTTTCCAGCAGTTCCTCGATATGCAGACCTTTTTTGGCTGCAATTTCCTGACATTGGTATTTACCTCCCCATTCTTCGACGAGGTAATTCATATTGGCCAGTTCTTCACGGATTTTGTCCGGATTAGCTCCGGGTTTATCAATTTTGTTGATCGCAAATACGATGGGCACTCCCGCTGCACTTGCATGGTTTATGGCTTCAATGGTTTGCGGCATGACATTGTCATCGGCTGCAATAATGATGATGGCGATATCCGTTACTTGCGCACCGCGGGCACGCATAGCGGTAAATGCCTCGTGTCCCGGAGTATCCAGGAAAGTTACAGCACGACCGTCAGACAATTTTACGTTGTAGGCACCGATATGCTGGGTGATACCTCCGGCTTCGCCTGCAATCACATTGGTTTTGCGGATGTAGTCGAGCAATGATGTTTTACCATGATCGACGTGTCCCATAACGGTTACGATCGGCGGACGCGGGAGCATGTTTTCAGCGGAATCTTCCTCTTCTTCAATTGCTTCCTGAATATCGATACTGACGAATTCAACGGAGAAACCGAATTCATCGGCTACCAGGTTAATGGTTTCGGCATCCAGACGTTGGTTGATGGAAACAAATAAGCCTAAACTCATGCAAGCCGATATAATATCCGTTACCGGTGTGCTCATCATGGTTGCCAATTCAGCAACGGTAACGAATTCCGTCAGTTTCAGAACGCTTTTATCTTTTTCTTCCTGTTCCATTTCTGCCTGCAATTTTTGTTGCACGGCATCCCGTTTGTCACGGCGGTGTTTGGAAGCAGCAGATTTACCTTTATTTCCGAGACGTGCGAAGGTGTCTTTAATTTGCTTGTCGACATCTTCTTCCGAAATTTCGGTTTTGTCCTGTTTCTTTTTCTTCAGTTTTTTGAGTTTCTTTTTATTCTCTTCGATTTTGCTGTTTTTATCGTTTGAAGGATTAACAGCTACTTTTTCATCCGAACGATGAATCCTTTTCCGTTTTTTCCGGATGTCTCCGTCATCTTCCGAGTTTTCTTCGGAATTGGTATTCGTATTGGTATTTTGGGTTTCTGTCCTGACCGGCACAGCGACCCGGTTTACTTTTTTCAATTCTTTACGATCCCTTTCTTTCTCCTGTTTGCTTTTTTTCGGAGGACGGGTACGTTGATTAATGGAGTCGAGATCAATGCTGCCTACGACTTTGACGTCTTTGACTGTCGGTTGCGTAATTTTAAACGGTGTCTCGTTGTTATCGGTTTCTGTATTCTCTTTTTCTTCCTCCGGTTTAACAGCAGGAACTTCCTGTGTCGTTTTTTCTTCGGCAACAGGCTTTTCTGTTTCTTTCGGTTCCGGCTCCGGTTGCTGCTGAACGGGTTCTGCTTCCGGTTCTTTCTGCACTTTGGCCGGTGTGTTTAAATCAATGTGATCGACTACTTTGATTTTGTTTTCCAGTTTTACTTCGTCTTTTACAGAAATGAACTCTTCCTCATCATCGTTCTTTTCCGTGATAATACCCATGTCGTCAATGGAAACGGTTTCTTTTTTCTTACGGGTATTTTTCAGGTCAACCATTGTGGATTCCTTTTTCACTTCGCTGTCTGAAGAAAATTCTTTAGCCACCAGGGCATAATTTTCGTCAGAGAGTTTGGTGTTGGGATCAGAAGATATCTTGATCCCTTTTTCATGCAGGAATTCTACAATTGTAGCGACTCCTACGTTAAATTCTCTGGCTATTTTACTTAATCTTACTGGCATATAGAGATTTTAATTTTTTACAAGATTGTTTTCGGCGGAATTATTCGAACTCTGCCTTCAATATACTGATTACTTCGCGTATGGTTTCGATTTCGAGATCTGTTCTCTTTTCGAGTTCATCTTCGTTTAATTCCAGTACACTCTTCGCTGTATCACATCCGACTTTTTTCAATTCGTCGATGACCCACGGTTCGATTTCGTCTTTGAATTCGTCGAGGTTCACATCCTCTTCTTCCTGGGCTTCGTCGAATTCTCTGTACACGTCGATTTCATAACCGGTCAGCTGACTGGCTAATTTGATGTTGAGACCGCCTTTCCCGATTGCCAGAGAAACTTCTTCCGGATTCAGGTAAACATTGGCTTTTTTGTTTTTATCGTCGATTTCAATGTGGTTGATCTTAGCCGGATTCAATGCACGTGTAATGTATAATTGGAGATTATTGGTGTAATTGATGACATCGATATTCTCGTTTCTCAATTCACGTACGATACCGTGTATACGGGAACCTTTCATACCGACACAAGCTCCGACCGGATCGATACGATCGTCATAGGATTCGACTGCAACTTTAGCCCGTTCTCCCGGAGCCCGTACGATATTTTTAATTGTGATCAGGCCGTCGAATATTTCCGGTACTTCATTCTCGAAAAGTCTTTCCAAAAATACAGGTGAAGTTCTGGAAAGGATGATATAGGGATTTGAATTCCGCATTTCTACCCGGATAACGACTGCTTTAATCGTATCTCCTTTTTTGAAGAAGTCAGAGGGAATCTGTTCTTGCTTGGGAATAATCAGTTCGTTGCCTTCATCATCGAGAACAAGTATTTCTTTTTTCCACACCTGATATACTTCTCCTAAAATGATCTGGCCTACTCTGTCTTTGTATTTGGTGTAAATGTTGTCTTTTTCCAGTTCCAGGATTCTGGAAGAGAGGTTTTGTCTTAAAGCAAGTACGGAACGCCGGCCGAAATCTTTCAATTTTACTTCGTCGGTAACGTCTTCTCCGATTTCGTAATCTTCATCAATTTTCTTGGCTTCGCTTAAAGCGATTTCCGTGTTCGGATTCTGTAAATCTTTGTCTTCAACAACTATCCGGTTTCTCCAGATTTCCAGGTCTCCTTTGTCAATATTAATGATAATGTCAAAATTTTCGTCTGTTCCATATTTTTTCAAGAGCATATTTCTGAAAATATCTTCCAATACACTCATTAAAGTAGCTCTGTCAATGTTTTTGAATTCTTTAAATTCGGCAAATGATTCTACTAAATTAAGATTTTCCATTTGGCTTTTTAGCTTTTATTTTGATTATTTATTTTTCTTTCTTCCTTCCTTTTGACGACCGTGTTATTTTATCTCGACGACATCCTTAATTTCTTTGATATCGGATAAAAGAATTGTTTTTTCGACTTTAACAGTTTCTTTTTTCTTTTTGCCTTCTACCGGTCTTTTCTCTTCGCATTCCAGTATAATTTTTTCTCCGTCATAGGCTTTTAAAATACCTTCTGCCCGGAGGGTATCTACCGTTTTCACGACGACTTTGTTGCCGATGTTTTTTTGGTATTGGCCGGCGACTTTAAAAGGATAACCGATACCGGCACTGGAGACTGTAAGTTCGAAATCTTCATCTTCCCTGTCCAGACAGGCTTCTATTTGCCGACTGATCCGGCTGCAGGTGTCGATATTTATACCTTTCGGAGAGTCGATGAAAATTTCGATGATATTGTTTTTTAAAACTTTGATTTCAACTACAAATAATTCGGAATCACCGATGATCCCTTCTGTGATCGTTTTTATTTCTTCTACAGTTTTCATCCGTTCGTTTCTTTGTCAAATTACTGATTTCTGACAAGCTTTAGATTCGTTTTACAGTATCGTATATTGATTTTTTTCTATAACAAAAGGGGACGACTTCGTCCCCTCGTGTTTGTGATCGCTTAAAATCAGTGCAAATGTAATACTAATTATTGAAAAACAAAATATTAAGTGGATAAAAGTTTATTGGTTTTATAGGTTTTTGCCGGGATGTTTTGCCAGAAGTCAGGCATACTTTTTAAAGGTTTGTTGTAATGTGTTGTTTTTTAGTGTGTTGTATTGAAAATGGGGAGGTAAAAACGAAACATATTTGTAATAAACTTATTGAGTTACAAATAAAATTTGTAAGTTTGCCGAAATTTTAATTTTATGGAATTTAAAGCAAAGGATATAGCAGCTTTATTAAACGGAGTTGTAGAGGGTGATCCGGAGGTATGTGTGAATAATGTTTCCAAGATTGAGGAAGGAAGGCCGAATACGCTCGCTTTTTTAGCTAATCCGAAATACGAGCATTATATATATACGACGGAGGCATCTGTCGTTTTGGTAAATCAGGATTTTGTGGCTGCTCATGCCGTATCGTGCACATTGATACGTGTGGCTTCTGCTTATGAAGCTATCGCAAAATTATTGCAGATGTATGAGAATATGCGTCCGCAGCCAAGTGGAATAGAACAACCGTCATATATTAGTGAGAACGCCGTCATTGGGGAAAAACCCTATGTCGGCGCTTTTGCTTATATCGGTAAAGGTGTGCGTATTGGCAATCATGTAAAGATTTACCCCCAGGCTTATATCGGAGATGGGGTGACGATCGGAGACAATACGACTATTTTTGCCGGAGTGAAGATTTATCACGGTTGTGTTGTGGGTAACGGATGTACGATTCATGCCGGAACTGTGATCGGTGCGGATGGTTTTGGGTTTGCTCCTTCTTCCGAAGGGTATAATAAAGTAGCTCAGATTGGAAATGTGATTATTGAAGATCATGTGGAAATCGGAGCTAATACTTGTATCGACCGGGCAACGATGGGATCGACCCGTATCGGTAAAGGTGTAAAATTGGATAATCTGATTCAGATTGCCCACAATGTGGTTGTCGGAGAGAATACGGTGATGGCTTCTCAGTGTGGTATTGCCGGGACGGCTAAGATCGGTGCAAATTGTATGTTAGGAGGACAGGCCGGAGTTGCCGGGCATTTGGAGGTCGGAAACGGGGTGAAGATTGCCGGGCAGGCGGGAATCGGTGGTAAAATTGCTGATGGGGCTGTTGTTATGGGTGCTCCGGCATTTGATGCCGGTCAATATCAGAAATGTTACGTACTATTCAGAAAATTCCCTGAATTATATACACGTATCCGGGAAATGGAAAAAGAAATTCAAACATTAAAGTCAAAACAATAATGTCAGTAAAACAACGTACGCTAAAAGCAGAGTTTTCCCTAAAGGGTAAAGGGTTGCATACGGGAAAAGAAGTATGCGTGACTTTTAAACCGGCAGAAGAAAATTCCGGTTATAAAATTATAAGAACAGATGTGGAAGGTAGGCCGGTTGTACCGGCTTTGGCTGAATATGTGAAGTTTGTGGAACGTGCCAGTTGCCTGGAAAAAGACGGTATATGCATATATACCATGGAACATGCCATGGCAGCTCTTTACGGTTGCGGTATCGATAATTGCGATATCGAACTGGAAGGGGAAGAATTTCCGATCCTGGACGGTAGTTCCCGTTTTTATGTCGAGGCTATTGAAAAGGCCGGTATTCAGGAGCAGACGGCAGAACGACGCTATTTTGAGGTGAAGGAGAAAATGGAGTTCGTTTCTGAAGATGCGCAAACGAAGATTACATTACTGCCGGATACGGATTATAGTATAAATCTGGTTGTTGCTTATGATTCTCCTTATTTGTCGATGCAATATGCCACTTATTCTGCACAGCATTCGGATTTTGCAAAAGAAATTGCTCCGTGCCGTACTTTTGTTTTTTTACGGGAAGTGGAGTTTCTTTTTGCCAATAACCTGATTAAAGGAGGAGATTTGCAGAATGCCATTGTTATTGTGGATAAAGAGGTTTCAGCAGAGGAGATCGACCGTTTGGCCAAGCAATTCGGATATGAGGACATCGAAGTGCGTCAAGGCATTTTGAATAATCTGGAGCTTTATTTTGGAAATGAGCCGGCCCGTCACAAATTGCTGGATGTTATCGGAGACCTGGCGTTGTGCGGTCGTTTTATAAAGGGACGTGTGATTGCAGAGAGACCGGGACATAAAGCGAATACGGCCATGGCACAGAAGATATACAAGGCGGTATTGAACGAGGAAAAAGACGATGCATATCCGATAAATATCGATTTCGAGAAAGAACCTTTGATGGATATCAATAAAATCCGTGCTTTGCTGCCTCATCGTCCGCCTTTCTTGCTGGTGGATAAGATTTACAAGGTAACGGATGATATGGTGATCGGATGTAAGAATGTCACCATGAACGAACCTTTCTTTGTCGGTCATTTTCCGGAAGAGCCGGTAATGCCGGGTGTGTTGATTGTGGAAGCAATGGCACAGTGCGGAGGAATTCTGGTGTTGAGCGGGGTGCCTGATCCGGAGAATTACTCGACTTATTTTATGAAAATAGACGGAATAAAATTTCGTAAAAAAGTAGTGCCGGGAGATACGTTGATTTTTAAATTAATCACGCTGGCCCCTGTAAAACGTGGCATTGTGACGATGAAAGGATATGCTTTCGTCGGTAAAAAACTGGTTTGCGAAGGAGAATTTATGGCTCAAGTAGCAAAAACCAAGAACTAATATTATATTTGCAGGCTGGAATTTTATTTAGTAACTAAAACAATAAACGAATGAAACAACCGTTGGCATACGTTCATCCCGAAGCACAGATTGCAGACAACGTGGTGATAGAGCCGTTTGTAACGATAGATAAAAATGTCGTAATTGAGGAAGGGACGCGTATCGGTTCAAATGTAACGATTCTGGAAGGAACTTATATCGGTAAGAATTGCAAGATTTTTCCGGGAGCTGTTATTGCAGCCGTTCCCCAGGACTTAAAGTTCAAAGGAGAAAAATCTATTGTAAAGATAGGTGATAATACGACAATCCGCGAATGCGTGACTGTTAATCGCGGGACTGCAGCTAAAGGAGTTACACAAATAGGAAATAATTGTTTGATTATGGCTTATGCCCATATCGCTCACGATTGTACCATCGGTAATAACTGTATTATAACGAATGCTTGTCAATTAGCGGGTGAGGTTGTGGTGGATGATTACGCTATTTTAGGCGGAATGAGTGCTGTGCATCAGTTTGTCCATATCGGTAAGCATGTTATGATTCAGGGCGGTTCCTTGATCGGTAAGGATGTACCTCCTTATGTAAAAGCCGGACGTTTGCCGCTTTCTTATGCGGGTGTGAATTCTATCGGTTTGCGCCGCCGGGAATTTACCAATGAGAAAATCAATGAAATTCAGGATATTTATCGTATTCTTTATCAATCCGGGTTGAATAATTCGGATGCCATCGAGAGAATAGAAGCTGAAATGCCTGCTTCCAAGGAAAGAGATGAGATCATCATGTTTGTCCGTAACAGTAAGCGGGGAATCATGAAAGGATATCTGGGATAACAGAGAAATTGAAGTAATGAAAAAGCAGTTCTTCCGAACTGCTTTTTTATTTAGGCCTTGTATAAAAAAACTCCCGGTTTTGCCGGGAGTTTTGTATGAATAAAGAATCCGTTATTATAATTTCGGACCGGCAGCAACCAATGCTTTACCTGCTGTATTGCCTTCGAATTTTTTGAAGTTTTTGATAAAACGTTCAGATAAATCTTTGGCTTTGGTTTCCCATTCGCTTGCATTAGCGTAAGTGTCGCGAGGATCGAGGATCTTCGGATCAACGCCCGGTAAGGCTGTCGGCACAACGAAATCGAAATACGGAATGGTCTTGGTCGGGGCTTTGTCGATAGAACCGTCCAGAATTGCATCGATGATACCGCGGGTATCTTTGATGGAAATACGTTTTCCGCTTCCGTTCCAGCCGGTATTTACCAGATAAGCTTTTGCACCTGATTTTTCCATTTTCTTCACCAATTCTTCTGCATACTTGGTCGGGTGCAATGATAAGAAAGCAGCTCCGAAGCAGGCAGAGAATGTCGGCGTCGGTTCGGTAATACCGCGTTCCGTACCGGCTAATTTAGCTGTAAATCCGGACAGGAAATAATATTTGGTCTGTTCTGCATTCAGAATAGATACCGGAGGCAATACACCGAATGCGTCGGCTGATAAGAAAATGACTTGTTTGGCAGCCGGACCTTTGGATACCGGTTTAACGATGTTGGTAATATGATAGATCGGATAAGAAACACGGGTGTTTTCGGTTACGCTCTTATCGGCGAAATCAATTTTGCCGTTTGCATCGACAGTTACGTTTTCCAATAAAGCGTCGCGTTTGATGGCGTTGTAAATATCCGGCTCTGCTTCTTTGCTCAGGTTGATTACTTTAGCGTAGCAACCGCCTTCGAAGTTGAATACTCCGTCGTCATCCCAGCCGTGTTCGTCGTCTCCGATCAATAAACGTTTCGGGTCAGTTGATAAAGTGGTTTTTCCGGTGCCCGACAAACCGAAGAAGATGGCCGTATTTTGACCGTTCAGATCAGTATTGGCAGAGCAGTGCATAGAAGCCATACCGTGTAACGGAAGCAGATAGTTCATATAAGAGAACATACCTTTCTTCATTTCACCACCATACCAAGTGTTGATGATTACCTGGATTTTTTCTGTCAGGTTGAATACTACCGCTGTTTCTGAATTCAGGCCCAGATCTTTGTAGTTTTCAACTTTAGCTTTGGAAGCGTTCATGATTACGAAATCAGGTTCGCCGAAATTTGCCAGTTCTTCTTCACTCGGGCGAATGAACATGTTCTTTACGAAGTGTGCCTGCCATGCAACTTCCATGATAAAGCGCAATTTCAGACGGCTGTTTGCATTTGCCCCGCAGAATGCGTCAACAACATACAATTTTTTGTTTGATAATTCTTTTACGGCAATTTCTTTTACAGCTTTCCAGCATTTTGCATCTACCGGTTTATTGTCGTTTTTGTACTCTTCGGAAGTCCACCATACTGTATCTTTGCTGGTTTCATCCATTACAAAGAATTTATCTTTAGGAGAACGGCCGGTATATACACCTGTCATTACATTTACTGCACCCAATTCGGTTACCTGGCCTTTTTCATATCCGGTCAGTGTAGGATCGGTTTCAGCTTTGAACAACTCGTCATAGGAGGGATTGTAAACAATCTCTTTTACTCCCGTAATGCCATACTTACTTAAATCTAATTTTGACATGTTTGTTATATTAAATGATTAATTAATACTTTTTTTCTCTAATTTCGTTACAAATGTAACAAAGATTTCCCATTAAAAATTACCCCCAAGAAATTTATAACGCCTGTTTAACATTAATTAATATTAACAGTTCTTTCTTTTTTCTTTTTTAGGAATAACGGCTTGCAACCAGTTTTACATATTTGTCCGTATAGTCTTTGTGAGACAGTAATTTGAGAAAATCAGCCGAAATTACAGGGGCTGATTTGTATAAGATCAGATGGCGGGCACAGGCAGTCAAAGCTGCAATTTGTTGGAAAGGGATGTTCGAATCACTCCATTCCGATGCTATTTCTTTTAAATTTTCCTGATGACAAAGATACAGGGAACCGAAATATTCAGCGAGTTCTGTATTGTAGCAACTTTGAATTAATTGTGTAATTTTTTCTTTATTTATTTTTTTAGGAAGTAGGAGGCAGGCGACGATTTGCTCTTCTCTTTTACAGGTATTCCAAAGAAGGATTGCCAGGTTTTCATCGGGTTGATAACAGGCAGCTAAGGTCTTCAAAGATAAGAAGCTGGCTCCGATCTGGTTTTCGGTATTTATCCCCAAGTGTTCCAAACTTTCGATATTCCCTCTGTTTTGCAAACGCCTGATGCGTTTTTGGATTTCTTTAAACCGGGGCTCTGTATCCGGTGATAGTACACTGTATTCCATGAATTGCCTGGATGATTTTGTTTGTTTTTGTTTCACAAAAATAATGTTTTTTATTTCTTTTTTCCTATTATTGTCTGCCGATGGAGAACGTATGTGTGTAAGGGATGGAATTTTTAAACATAAAAAAAATAAATATGAATAAAAAATGGATGACAATCCTGCTGGTTTGTTTTGTTGTTTGCGGGACACAGGCACAGAAGGCTAATTTCCGGGCAGCGGAAAAATTCAGAAAGGTGGCTGACGAGGTCGGGTCTTTACAGGTATCCCCTCATTTTTTGGAAGACAGCGATAAATTTTGGTATTCTTACCGGACGGGTGACGGTGTGCAATATTATTTTGTGGACCCTGCCCGGCGGACCAAAGATTTTCTTTTCGAGAATATGTATCTGATGGGAGAGTTGACTAAGATGACCAATAAACCATATAATTACAGAAATTTGCCGGTCAAGGATATCGAGTTTAAAAAGGATGAACGGACGGTTAAATTTAAGGTGGAAGATTTTAATTATGAGTATGATATTTACACGAAGAAGTTGGTGCAGAAAGACTCGGTGAAGAAGGAAAAGGAGAATAAGTGGATGTCTTTTTCTCCGGACAGTACCTATATTGTATTTGCCCGGAGACATAATCTTTATTTGATGAAGACGGGAGATAAAGATTCGGTTGAAATTCAGTTGACGACGGACGGAGAACCGTTTTTCTCTTATGCTTATAAAGAGCGGGATACGACGAATGAGCGGGGCTGGGCGCGTGCACGTTGGTTTAAGGATTCCAAAAAATTGTATGTTGTCCGTTCGGACAACCGGAAGGTAAAGGATTTATGGGTGATCGATGTATTGGCCGACAGACCGAAATTGGAGGAATACCGTTATGCTATGGCCGGCGATAAGGAGGTGCCGCAGTATGAGCTTAGCGTGATCGATGTGCAGAGTCGGAAGCAGGTGAAAATCAATACCGATAAATGGAAAGATCAATCCTTGGGTGTTTTACATGCCGGAAAAGAATCCGGGCAGATTTTCTTTGAGCGCCGTCGTCGTACCTGTGATGAGTTGGAGATTTGTAAAGCCAATACGGAAACGGGAGAATCGAAAGTGTTGATTAGTGAAAAGGCAAAGCCCTATTTTAACGATCAGATGTATGAGGCGGCTTTTTTAAATGAAGGGAAGGATATTATCTGGTGGTCTGAACGTACCGGTTGGGGACATTTTTATCACTATGATGCAGACGGTAATTTGAAAAACCGGATTACGGCGGGCAATTGGGTCGCCGGTCAGATGGTAAAAATTGATACGGTAGGACGTATGCTTTATTTTGAAGGATACGGTAAGGAAAAAGGACGCAATCCTTATTATGCTTTTGTTTACAAAGCCCCCATCGACGGAGGCGGTGTAACGTTATTGACTGCGGAAGATGCAAATCACAAGACCGTAATGCCGAAATCCTGCCGTTATATGGTGGATAATTATTCCCGGGTGGATTTGGAGCCGCGCTCTGTTTTACGGGATAATAACGGCCGGGAGATTATGGAATTAGCACGTCCGGATTTGCGGCGTTTGTATGAGACGGGATGGAAGATGCCGGAACGCTTTGTGGTAAAGGCACGGGATGGTGTAACCGATTTATACGGTGTCATGTGGAAACCTTATGATTTTGATTCGACAAAGCACTACCCGATAATTTCGTATGTATATCCCGGTCCGCAGACGGAGGCGATGGTTTTGGATTTCAGTGTTTCGGGTGTTTATAA
Organism: Culturomica massiliensis; assembly: GCF_900091655.1. Classification (NCBI taxonomy): domain Bacteria; kingdom Pseudomonadati; phylum Bacteroidota; class Bacteroidia; order Bacteroidales; family Odoribacteraceae; genus Culturomica; species Culturomica massiliensis. The sequence continues at coordinate 2,115,776 of NZ_LT594621.1, read as the reverse complement.
TGCGGCTTTGGCTCAGGTCGGCTTTATCGTTGTGAATTTCGGGCATCGGGGAGGAAGTCCGCAGCGGGATAAATGGTATCATACCTATGGGTACGATAATTTACGGGATTATGCACTGGCTGACGATAAGTATGGTATAGAGCAATTGGCAGATCGTTTCCCGTTTATCGATATCACAAAGGTCGGTATTTTCGGACATTCCGGCGGAGGCTTTATGTCGACGGCTGCTTTGTGTACTTATCCTGATTTTTATACGGCGGCAGTATCGTCTGCGGGGAATCATGATAATAATATCTATAATAAATGGTGGGGAGAGACACATCACGGAGTGAAAGAGGAGAAAAAGACAATAAAAGATACGGTAAACGGAGACCGGGAGGAGATTAGCTTTAAAACGAAAGTGCCGACAAATCAGGAATTGGCACGTAATTTTAAAGGCTATTTGTTGTTGGTGACAGGAGACATTGATAATAATGTACATCCGGGAAATACGCTCCGGATGGCCGATGCATTGATAAAAGCAGGGAAGAATTTCGATATAGCAGTGTTACCGGGACAGCGGCATGGATTTAGAGGTGTGCAACGGGATTTTTATGTTCGTAAGATGTGGTTCCATTTTGCGAAATACCTCTTGGGGGATAGTCGTGCTGATCTTTATTATCAGATTGACGGCTTTGAGCGGAGAAATTAAAACAAAAAGCAAGGCGTAGGTAATCCCAGTCGTTTTTCGGCTGGGATTATTTTTGCCGGTTATAGTATGAGGTATTTTTGCAGATACTGAATAATCAGCTTTTTCAGACCGATTGCATTTACCGGTTTAGCCGTGTAATCCGTGAATCCGTTTTGTTTGATCTGGGATTCGTCCGTTGCAAATGCATAAGCCGTTACAGCAATAATCGGAATCGTATCTGAGTATTTACGAATTTCCCGGGTTGCTTCGTAACCGTCCATTCCGGGCATTTTGATATCCATCAATATCAGATGCGGGTGGGTGGTCTTGAACAGTTTGACAGCTTCTTGTCCGTTCCATGCATGTACTAACTGATACTCTTTTTTCAGAATGGATTCGAATAGCTGGAAATTGCTGGGATTGTCTTCTGCAATTAAGATGATCGGCTTTATGGTTAATAAAGATTGTTGAACGATACCGGTTTCCGGTTCTTTCCTGCCGGGTAGCTCTGCCGGTTGATAGGGGAGAGTAAACCAAAAGGTCGAGCCTTTGCCTGGTTGGGAAATAACGCCGATTTTTCCTTTCAGATGGGTGATAATCATTTCGCAGATCGCCAGGCCGAGGCCGGTGCCTTGTTTAAAAGAATTGAGCTTGACAAAACGGCCGAAGATTTTTTGCTGTTGATCGGCTGGAATGCCACAACCGGTATCGGAAACAAAAAAGTAAAGGGTTTCCGGGTCTTTTAGCTCGTATCCGAAGGTGATTTCGCCTGTGGCGGTAAATTTTACGGCGTTGGTGAGGAAGTTTGTGATTACCTGTACCACCCGGTTGTAATCCGTAGAGATAACACAGGTATCCATGTGTTTCGTGTATTTCAGTGCGACTTTTTTGTTCTGCATTTTGAGCAGAAAGCTTTGTTCGATTTCATAACACATTTTATTGATATCCGTAGGCGCATAAGAAAATTCCAGTATCCCGGCTTCGATTTTGGAAAGGTCGAGAATATCGTTAATCAGTTGCAACAGTAATTGATTGTTATTTTCAATAATGTTAACATACTCGTTTTTTTCTTTGGAATCTTCGGTGTTGACGAGTAGTCCTGAAAAGCCGACGATTGCGTTTAACGGGGTGCGGATTTCATGACTCATATTGGCCAGGAAAGCTGATTTCAGCCGGTTGCTTTCCTCTGCTTTTTCTTTGGCTCTGATTAGCTCCTGCTCGAGTTGCTTGCGCTCGTTGATGTACATCGATGCGCCGACAATGGTTGTCGGACGTTTGGTTTTGGGGTCGCGTTTGCCTATAATGGCATAGCTTTCCATCCAAACCGGTTTGTGTGAATCCTGTATCTGGCAACAGTATTGTTCGTGGTAGATTTCTGTCCGGCCGGCGATAATGTTGAGCATTGCTTTTCGTATTTTAGCGCGGTATTCCGGAGTGATATACTGAAATGTGTAGTTATCGATCTTAATGCTCGAAGGGAGTTCTATGGTGTCTGTCAGTTTGCGATCTCCCATTTCGAAGTGTAACGTATCAGTCTTGGTATCTATCGTCCAGGTCAGGAGGTTTACGGCCTGCGTGACCATTTCATATTTTTGGGCAATTTCTTCCAATTCACGGCGGTTGCGTTCGGATTCTGTCAAGTCGAGAGCAGAACTGACCAGCCATGTTTGGGAACCGCGGCGGATGATTTTTTTATACATCAGGATTTTCTGTTCTTCCTGGTCTTTTATTTTAAGGGTAAAAAGCCGGGGAAACGAAGCCGGATTTTGGATGAATTCCTGGTCTAAGCCCGAAAATGTCCGGAAAACTTCCGGAGGCAGGACGTCTTTTCCCGTTGTTCCGATCAATGTTTCGTTTTTTGTTTGAAATAGTCGTTCCGAGCTTTTGTTCCAAATGACATATTTTATCTCATTGCCCAGGTGTTTTACGCTTGTCGGTACAGGCATACTGTTCAGAACGGAATCGAGAAATTTTAGATTTTCTTCATCTGTCAGCCGGCGGTTTTCCGATTCGGAGATATCGTGAACCAGACAGATAACATGTCGGGAATCATAGTGTATGATTAATGTATGCAGAAACATCGGGTCTCCGGAAAGGTTTATGATGTTCAGGTTGGCTCGCTGGGTTTCTCCGGTAACGATGACTTGTCGGATTTGTTCCAGGAGTGCTGTCGCATCCTGGGGATTGCGGAAGAGTTTTTTCAGGTTGGTTCCTTCTATTTGTCCTTCACCCAGAAAATGGGTGGTATGTCTGGATTTATTGACCAGTTTACGGATAATTCCGTACTCATTGATCAGTAGGACGGGATTTTCCAGCCCGTCGGTCATGCGCTGCATTAATTTGCGCTGTAATACATTACGATGCTGGAAATGGGAATAGAAGATAATCAGAATGAGCAGCATGATGATGCCCGACCAAATATGGGCTTTGTAGCTATCGTAAAGGGTGGGTCGGGTGTTGAGGTATACGGCGTTTTTGGGAAGAAGGTGCGGGTCGATATTGTACCACAGTAGGTGGGGATAGTCGATATAAGTTTGCGCGACACCACTGTTGCCGGGTGGTAAGGAGGAGGCTGGGGTACCTTGAAGTATAAGTTTGATACGTTGGTAGGCCGTTTTGATCAGGTCGGCGGCACGGATGTAGTGGCCTCCGATACAATTATTTCTGTCTTCCTGATCCTTTAACGTGAAAACAGGTACTTTGGCAAAGTTGCAAATGATGTTTTGTATGTTGTCGACCAGGCTTGTTTTGTCCTGGGCTTCGAATTGCCTGAACCAGGAAAAATAGAGAATACCTGTCGTTTTGTCGAATTGTTGTAACGTATCAAGTAATTTTTCCGTGGAAATCTGGTCGGACCGCAATTGTATCAATTGCAATCCGGGATAATACTCCTGTATGCTCTGTTTTACGGCTTGTCTTGCTTCCATACTGATAAAACGATCGTCGGAAATGAATGCCAGGCTTTTCATGTGGGGAAGAATCTGTTGCATGACAGCAACGGTTTCTTTGACATAGAAAGGGACCTGTAAGGTGGTTACTTCATATCCTTTGTTGAAGTCTTCGGCCAGAATGCTGTTGGAGTCTGTCAGGATTTCTTTGTTGAGAAGAGCTTTTAGGGTCAGAGGTAAGCGGGCTCTGGAATAACATACTAAAGCGGGTATACCTTTCCAGGCTTTTTTGAAAATGGGCGTACATACGATCCATCCCGGATCTCCGATGAAAATGACTAGTTCCGGACGCTTTTTATAGCGTGACAGTAATTTTGATCGCAGTGCTTCTGCTTCTTTTTCGTTTTGTAAGGTCGGTATGGATAGTTCTTCACTGTAACAGGAAATATCTTTGAAGTCCCGCGTAAGGTTTTGCTTGATTTCTGTTCGCAGAGTTTGCGTCCAGTGGTCGTTGAAACTGGCAGAATTGAATAATAGTACATATTTCCCTCTTATTGAATCTTGTCCGCAACAAGATATAGTAATGACAAACCAAAACAAAAATAGTAAAGTGTTTTTCATGAATACACACACGTAATTTTTACAAATATAGGAAAATAAAATAAATTTAAGATTTATTTATGATTTAATTCTATAAGCTATGAACTGTGGGACAATGCGGAAGAGCTGTTTCTGAATTGTCTGGCCGTGTGAAAATGGTGTCCGGATACAAACCGGAATAGGGGAATTCGGAGAGGCAGCAGCGAAACTCTTCCTGAATTTGTGTAACAAAAGTTGTTTTCCTGCGTTTATAGGCATACTAAAAAGAAGTTTAATTTTAAATGAAGTTTATTATGGCAGCAAATATCGGGTTGGAACCCAAAACAGTGAAAGCCAGTAAAACGGTATTGAATAATCTGTTGGCAGATCATTTTGTATTGTTGGCAAAAACTTGGAATTACCATTGGAATGTAAAAGGCGTAAGTTTCCATTCATACCATGTTTTTATGGAAGATTTGTATAACGGTCTGATAGAGGATATCGATTCTATCGCTGAACGAATCCGCTCTTTGGACGAACGTCCTCTCGGGTCGTTGGCCGGCTATCTCGAACACAATCGTATCAAAGAACATTGCGAAACGGAACCGTTGCCGGAAGCCAAAAAAATGTTGGCTATTCTGAGTGAGGATAACGATACTTTAATCCGCGAGATAAGGAAAGATATCGAACAGTTGGAAAAAGAAGAAGATACGGATGATGCCGGTACGACTAATTTTCTGGAAGATATGATAGAAAAGAAGGAGAAGACAGCCTGGATGATCCGTGCTTATCTGGAAAAATAATCGGAAAATCAGGTATATTGAAATGATTTGCAGATATTTTTGATGATTTGCTTTACGGCCGGGAACGGCTGGGTAAAAGATAAACTTTCGGTTTAGATTGAATTTTTTAATCGGAACCGAAAGTTTTTATCTATCTTTTATTTTTAAACCACTTGCAGCAGAAGGATTATCTTTTTTCCAGAAGTACGATGTTCTCTACGTGATGTGTGTGGGGGAACATGTCAACGGGCTGAACGGCCGTTACTTTATATTGGGAATCCATCTGTTGCAGGTCTCTGGCTTGCGTGGCAGAGTTGCAACTGACATAGACGATTCGCCCGGGGGCCGCGTTCAGTATGGTTTGTACGACATCCGGGTGCATCCCGGCACGGGGAGGATCTGTAATGATTACGTCCGGATGTCCGTGCTCCCGGATGAATTCATCGTTTAATACATCTTTCATATCTCCTGCGTAGAAGAGGGTGTTGGTGATGTTGTTCAGTGCAGAGTTGATTTTAGCATCTTCGATGGCTTCCGGGACATATTCGATACCGATCACCCGGGCTGCGTTCCGGGCAACGAAATTGGCAATGGTTCCGGTGCCGGTATATAAGTCGTATACGGTTTCTTTTCCGGTCAGGCCGGCTAATTCACGTGTCTGGCAATAGAGCTTGTAAGCCTGTTCTGAATTGGTTTGATAAAAGGATTTCGGACCGATTTTGAATTTCAGGTCCTCCATGGCTTCGAAGATGTGATCCTGCCCGTGATAGCAGATGATTTCCTGATCGGTGATTGTATCGTTGGCCTTTTCATTGATGACATACATCAGGGATGTAATCCGGGGGAACTGTTGTAGTAATGTGTTTAGCAGGGCTTCCCGGGCTTCCCGGTCTTCATGGAAAAAGGCGAGGATAACCATGGTGTCGCCGGTAGATGCCGTTCGGATGATTAATGTACGCAAAAAACCTTCCTGATTCCGGATATCAAAGAAAGGGAGTCCTTGGGTGATAGCATATTGTCTGATAAAGTTACGGATCTCATTAGAAGGAAAGCCTTGCAGGTAACAGGTTTCGATATCTACGATCTTGTCGAATAATCCCGGAACGTGGAAGCCTACAGCCGGTGTACGTGCGATTGATTCGTCCCGTCCGATTTCTTCCCGTGTCAAAAAACGTTTGTTGCAAAATGTGAATTCGAGTTTATTGCGGTATTCCCGGGTTTTCGGGGAACCGATGATCGGACGAATGTTTTGTAATTCTATTTTTCCGATGCGTTGTAAGTTGTCGATGACTTCCTGCTGTTTGAATTCAAGTTGTTTCTCGTAAGGGAGGTTTTGCCATTTACAACCGCCGCAAATACCAAAATGAGCACAAAACGGCTCGGTTCTCCATTCGGAAAGTTTGCGGATGTTGATTACAAATCCTTCCAGGAAGCTTTTTCTCTTACGTGTTACTTGCACATCGACGATGTCTCCCGGTACGGTGTTGGGGACGAATAGTACTTTTTCATCGACGTAGGCAATGGATTTACCTTCTGCTGCTATTTTTTTTATTTCAACATTTTCCAATACTGGTTTTTTTCCTCTTCCCATATATAATTTGTGATTGATTTAAATGCATTCGATTTTTTGATGCTGTTATTTATTGTTATCTGAAAGCAGATGTATGTCGGGTTTTAATGCCGGTTGCTTGTCAGAAGTATTTTTTTCAATTCTTCCACCCCTGCAGAAGCTCCTTTTTCAATGAGGTGAAATCCCCATTGCCGGGCTTGCTGTGGAATTTTGGGATCAATGACGAAAACAGGAATGCCGTCGGGGGCATAGCTGAGCAGGCTGGCTGCAGGATATACGGCTAAGGAGGTTCCGATAACGACAAAAATGTCGGCCTGGCGGACAAGTTCTGTAGCCGGCTCTATATTGGGGACTGCTTCTCCGAAAAATACGACATGAGGACGTAGTAACGATCCGTCTTCACAACGGGTTCCCGGTTTTAGTTCCCAGTCTTCCAGGTCATATATCAGACTGGGGTTTTTACTGCTTCTTACTTTTTTCAGTTCGCCATGCAGGTGCAACACATGTTTGCTGCCTGCCCGTTCATGTAAGTCATCAATGTTTTGGGTGATGATCTGCACATTGAAATAATGATCTAGCTCTGCCAGTCCGATATGTCCGGCATTGGGCTGGGCTTTATAAAGTTGCTTGCGTCTTTCGTTGTAAAAATTATTGACGAGTTCCGGGTTGCGTTCCAAAGCTTCGGGAGTACAGACATCTTCGATCCGATAATTTTCCCATAATCCATCGCTGTCCCGGAATGTTTTGATTCCGCTTTCGGCACTCATTCCGGCACCGGTCAATATAACTATTTTCATATTTCGTTTTTGTAAAATGTCTCTCTTTTTCTTTGTTCTCAGAGTTTCCGCTTTTGAATCTTCAAATTTTCAAATCTTTATCTGAAATTCCAAACAAAGATAAAAAATATATTTTGAGCCCTGTTTTGGGTGTAATTGTTGTAAAAAAATGCTAGATTGTTCTATAATTAATTAAATTTGTGAATTAATTTGCGCGCAAATTTCTTTGTCGTTATGAGTGTCAGGAATAAATCAAATCATATATATATTTTTTTCATCGGCCTTTTTGCTTTATTATTTGCTTATCCTTCTTTTTCTCAGAGTATAGGAGACCGGGTTGAGCTGGATACATTTTATCTGGGAATGCGTGTGGCGGATACGATCTGTGTCGGTGAAAGTGTGCGTTTGTCTTGTGATCCGAAATATGCGGATAAGGATATCCTGTCTTATGAATGGATTGATGTGGAGACGGGAGCTGTGGTGTCGAGGATGCGGGATTTGGTTGTCAGTCCGAAAAAAACGAAGAAGTACGTTTTATCGTTCCGGTATTTGAGCCGGAGTCCGGAATTGGTGACCAACGGAGATTTTGAAGCCGGGAGAACCGGTTTTACGACGGAATATCGCTTTGTCAATACTACACCCTGGAATGCCGGTTCGGAATTATGGGACGAAGGAACCTATGTGGTCGGTAGAAACCCGCAGACTTATCATCCTAATTTTATCAGTCTCGGAGATCATACGACGGGGAGGGGTGAGATGCTGATCGGTAATGGAGATCCGTCGCGCAACCGCATTGTATGGACACAGGATATACAAGTGGTTGCCGGGGAAATTTATGCTTTTTCCACATGGGTGAATTGGGTGAACCGGGGAACGGGAAATGCCAGTCCCTTGTTGTATTTCAGAATCGGAAATCAGGAAGTGCCTTGCTATGGTAAGAACAATCAGATCAGTTATTTTGATCAGGGGAAGTGGCTGCAATATTATACGACTTATCAGGCTCTCAATACGGGGCGAATAACTATTTCCTTACGGAATAAATGTACGGACAGGAACGGTAATGACTTTGCCGTGGATGATATTTCCTTTACGCCCGTGTCGGTTGTAATCGATTCGGTTGTCGTAAAAGTCAGTCCTCAGGTGGAAATCGGTCCGTTGAGGTCGCCGGAGTATTGTGAAGGAACGAATGTCAATATACAGCCGGATGTATATGGAAGCGGTACGTTGACCTATCTTTGGAGTAAGTTGGAAAGCGGGGTTTATCAAACAAAGAGTACGACTCCGCGACTTTCGATCCCGGGTGCGCAATTGACGGATGCCGGGCATTATCGTTATGTCGTACAGGGGGTTTGTAAACCGGATACGGTGGAATTCGATCTGGCTATCCGGGAAAAAGTGCGGTTGAATGGTAAATTACGGGATACGGTCCGGGTTTGTGTGGGGGAAAAGGCAACATTGGATGCGGATTGTTTTACCGGGTATGCCATCGGTTATAAATGGAGCGGTCCCGGTTCGGGATTCAGGCCTTATACGGCTGATTCGGCTTTGTATTATAAGTCTTCTGCAAATCTGGCGGACGCCGGACAATATACTTGCCGGGTGATGGATCTGGCCGGATGCAGTGGCCTTCAAACGATATTCCGGGTGTTGGAAGTAGCGGAAAAACCGAATTTGCGGGATGTTTCGGTATCGGATACATTGGTTTGTACAGGGACAAGTGTGACATTGAATGCCTGGACAGATAATGTGGGCGCTTCGTTGTTGTGGGAAGACGTTGAGACCGGAATAACGTATACCAAAACGTCGGGAGAATCGTTTCAGGTAACGGTAAATAAGGCTATGAAATTCAGGGTATGGGCCCGTAATGCTTGTGACGATAGCGAAGCGCAGTTGGTGGAGATCGGGGTAAAGCCGGAATTAACAACGTTGAATGTGACCGGCGATCAGACGGTATGTGCCGGAACGGATGTAACTCTTTCGGCATCGGTCAATACGGATGCCGAAAGGTATGTGACGTATTTATGGACGGGCCCCCGGACAGCTTCGACAGCAGATTTATTTATCGATCTTGTAACTCCGGCAGATGCCGGCCAATATAAAGTGACGGTAACCGATGAATGCGGTCATACTTTACAGGATTCTGTAAATGTCGGTTTAATGAATGATTTGGACGGACTTCGCGGTCCCGGAAACCGGGAGGTGTGTGCCGGGGAATCGGTATCGTTTACCTTATCGGGTGGGGGCAACAGTCTCCGCTATGTATGGATGACTCCTGCCGGACAGCGTGTGCCGGCCAATCCAATGATTATAAATAATGTGCAGGCGACGGATGCCGGAATATATATCTGTTGGGTGACAGATCGCTGCGGTCATTCGCAGCCTTATACGACTAGTTTGCTGATCCGGCCGGAAGGAAACATCACCCCTTTGGCAGATAAGGCTGAGGTCTGTCCCGGGGAAACAGTTGCGTTTAAGGTAAAAAAGGAAGGAACGGGAGGATATTACGAATGGTTTCGCGATGGAATGCCGATTGGAACCGCAGATCAGGATTTGATTCTGACTTCCGTTACCAGTGCGGCAGCCGGTGACTATGTGTGTGTCTATACGAACGGATGTCCCGGAAATGAGAAAAGAATCGTTTGTAACCTGGGGGTATGGGATGCCACCCGGATTGTTTCCCGGAGTCCGGCACAGTATGTACAGCCGCATTCGCCTGTGAACCTGTTTGTCAATGCAGAAGGAGAAGCTAATGAGTATGTGTGGACAATAGGGGATGTGGAGGTCGGTCGGGGACCGGTGTTGAATATTCCCGATATAGGAGAGGCCGGAACTTACCTTTATGTGTGTACCGTTACCGGTAAATGTGGAAAATCCTGGATTGCAATACCGGTGAATGTAGACGATTATATTCATTTGACAGAAAATAAATCCGTCGTTTTATGCGAGGGAGTAAAATATGCTTATTCGGCAGAATTGTTACCGGTGGGGTGTACGGCGAGTTCGGATATACAGTATTCCTGGAAATTTAACGGACGGGAGGTGAGTGATAAAAAAGCGCTTTCTTTTGCGGATTTTTCGGAAGCCGATGCCGGAACATACATCTGTGAGATAACGGGAACCTGTGGTACGGCCCGGCTGGAATTAACCGTATCGGTACTCCGAAAACCCGTATTAGCCTCTTTGAGTGTGGATAAGACGTTGTATTGTGAAGGAGAAGATGTGCGTATCCTGACGGGTGCGGATGTCGCTTCGGGATTGACTTATTCCTGGCAGAAGGATTCGAAAAGAATACCCTGGAACGGGGAGACTTTGATTTTGAATGATGTTTTGCCGGTTGATGGCGGTAATTATACCTGTAAAGTCGAGAATGTGTGCGGTAATGACGAAAAGAGTGTTGCCGTGGTTGTGAAACCGCAGTTACAGGTAGCTCCGGCAGATTCTGTGTTGGAGCTGTGTATCGGAGATCCGGTGCGTTTGTCAGTCAGGGCGGGTGGAGAGAATATTGCTTATGCTTGGTCAGGACCTTCGGCAGAAAATTGGACCGGCGGAGATAGCCGGGAGTATTCTAATTCCGGTATTACGGCGGACGGAGCAGGACGCTATCGGTGTCATATAACGAGTATCTGCGGTACGGCTACCGTTTATCGGACACTGAGGGTTGAAAGTGAACTGGCGGTCAATGTCCCTGCCAGCCGGACGGTTTGTACTCATACGGATCAGGTTCTTGAATTACGGACAAATTTTGAAGAGAATGTAACCTGGAAATGGATATTGCCTGACGGGACGGTCAGCGATCAAAGGATTTTGTATGTGAACGATGTCGTTAGCTCCGGGGTATATAAATATGAAGTGGAGAGCCGGTGTGCCCGGAATAGCGGAGAGGTCAGCCTGAACGTTTATCCGGAAATGGGAGCCTTGTCTTTTACGCCTGATACCGCAGTATGCGAAGGTGGAACGGTGAATCTGAGTGCTTCGGTCAGCGGGGAAGGCATTTCTTACCAGTGGATGGGTCCCCGGGCTTTTGTGGTGAATGGGGATAAAGCGACGATTGCCGGAATCACTCCGGGGCAAGCGGGAGTATATGAAATTGTGGTTACAGATATCTGTAACCGGAGTAAAAACGGAAAAACTGACGTTTCCATTTTAAGGTCACTCGAAAATATAGAAATTAGCCGGGATACGGCTGTTTGTCCGGGAGAAAACATACGTCTGGAAGTGAAAAAGGGGGCTCCCGGTATGGCTTATGAATGGCGCTTTAAAGGAAGTGTGAAAGGGAGTGATGCGGCATTGGAGCTGACGGCTTTGGCTGCTGCCGATGCGGGGGATTATATTTGCCGGACGACCGGAGTATGCGGAGTTCGGGAAGACACAGTACATGTAGATGTATATAAGCCGTTGGTGGTGACTCCTGCTCCACCTTTAGCTCCCGTGTGTCCGGGAGAGGATGTCATGTTTACTGCAGTTGCTGACGGTGAATCGCTGCGTTATGTGTGGAGTAAAGAGAATGCCGGTTATGTCGGTACGCTCGATCCTTTCCTGCAATTGCGGGATGTGCGCCCCCGGGATGCCGGTACTTATTTTTGTGATATTACATCGTCGTGCGGGACTGCCCGTCTGGAATACGAGTTGGACGTGTTGCCGTCAACTCTGATTGTCGGTGCTCCGACCTATAAGCATGCCAGTAAAGATACGTCGGAGACGCTGACTGTTCGGGCGGAGGGAGATCATCTCACTTACGAATGGCATCGAGATGGCGTAAAACAGGCTTGTGATTCGGCCACATTTGTTCAGGAAGCCTTACATTATGTGGATACATTGTATTTTATGTGTATAGTCAGCGGTACCTGTGGAACCGATACCGTATATACGACACTTGATGTCGGCGATTACCGGCTGGCGAATTCTTCGCCGGATACCATATGTGCCGGAAGTAGTTATGCTTATTTGGTGGAGGTGGTTCCGTATGATTCTCCTTGTTATGGAGACGAGCCGGCTGTGTACACATGGTACCGGAACGATAGCGGGGTGAACGATACGATTAAAGGTGCCGGTCAGGTGTTACGTTTTCGGGATGTACAGCCCGGGGATGCGGGTACTTATTATTGTCATGTGTGGCGGGATTGCGGGGATACGACTTTTGCCTTGACATTGGTTGTGTTGGATGTACCGGATGTGCATTCGATCAGTGCTGTGGATAGTATTGTCATTGAAGGAACGGATTATGCCATTGAGGTGACGGCTTCCGGAAGCTCGCTTTCTTATAGCTGGGCAAAAGATGCTGTACCTTTGAGGGGAGAAAACAGGCCAATACTGGAGTTTTTGCCGGCAAAAGTGGAAGATAGTGGGAAATATACGGTTACGGTTGCTAATAAATGCGGGTATTTTTCCCGGAATTCGGTATTGAGGGTCTATGAGAAGACAATCGTGACTTCGCCTAAACGTCAGGCTGTTGCGGTATGTTATGGGGAACAGGCAACTTTCAGGGTGGAGGCTGTTGGAAAAGACCTGATGTATCGTTGGTATCTGGACGGGCGGTTGCTTGCCGCTTCGTACGATAATTTCTATTGTCCGGAAGATCAGACCGTATCAGGAGAGTATCTGTGTGAGGTTACAGGGGTTGCCGATGCGGATTCTTGTTATATTTCTTTTACGGTGAATTCGTTACCGCAAGTGCTGTTCAATGGAAATTTAGCGGTTTGCCGGGGTTCTTATCTTCAGGAATATAGCAGTGGCGTAGCGAACGGTGTGGCTTATGCCTGGACTTTTGCAGGGGCGGAAATCATCGGAAACTCAACCGATAGAGTAATACAGGTAAATTGGAACGGAGTAGGAGAAGGCGGAAAAATTAATCTGGTACATACGGATTTACTTACCGGTTGCCGGAATTCGTTGGAAAAGGAGGTAATATATCAGGAATTGCCGGAAGTGAATCTGGTGCTTCCGGAAATGGTGGGATATTGTTTTGATTCTCTGGCTTTGAATCAGGCTTGGCCTTCCGGAGGACAGTATATCGTGAATGGTTTTCCGGAAACGGTGTTGCAACTTACCGATAAATCGATTGATTATCAGGTTGTATATACTTACACAGATGCGACTACCGGTTGTGCTGCAAATGCGGACAGAACCGTCAAAATCGCTCCGCAACCCATTGTCCGTCTGGAAAAGAGAACGGATATGACAGGGCGTTGCCATACGCTTCCTTTGAATGTGGCGGAAGCGACTCCCGGAACGATCCGGTGGGATGGAGATGTAGATTTGGATGTTACCGATCCTTTGCATGCCGTTTATGTACCTTCGGATCAGGATCCGGAAATTCTTTATTTCGAGGTTTCCCTGGAAGATGGTTACGGTTGCCGGGAGGAGGATTACGAATACGTAACTTCAGTGCCGTTACCCCGGATTGCATTACCGGCAGATACGATTATCGGTAAATGCGATGCAGCGGAAAAGATATTGGAGATTCCGGTGGAATACCGTACAGGTTGGTTGGAAGACATCCGCTGGTCGCCCGATACCAATGTGACGGATTTGAGTTATTCTTCGGCTGTTTTGCGTTTTACACATTCCGGGAAATATTTATTCGAAGCGACTGTTCTTGATGCTTTAGGATGTGAGAGTAAGGATACGATGAACGTGACAGTATCCGACGGACCGACGGTAGCGAGCCGGGACGTCTGTTACGGGGAAGCCATTCATGTGGATTGCCTGGATTACGATTTTGTGTGGAGCGACGGATATGGAGCGGCTTACCGGGAATTGAGGGATACTGGAAGCGTGAGTGTCCATCTGGAGGATACCCTGGGATGCCAGGCCGATGCTTATTTTTCCGTCCATCCTTTACCGGAATTGAGTTTGCCGGATACGTTGCTGATATTGAAAGGAGAGACGTTATTGCTGCAACCGTTACTGGATCCGAAGTATGCGCCTTATCAAATCCGTTGGCAGGACGGTAGTACGGATACAGAATATACGGTTAGCGAAGCCGGAGAGTATGAAGTGGTTGTAGCCGACCGGCTGGGATGTGCTACAGTGGCCACGGTTGTCGTTTCGGATAGGATGAAGATTCTTTCTCCGGAGGAACGTAAAATAATTCTTTGTTTTGGAGAAGGTGTGGATTTCGATGTGAAGGTACAGGGGGAGGCAGAGGAGTATAGGTGGTATAGAAACGGCGAGCTTATGGAAGTATCCCGAAGCAATATCTGGAAGTTGTCCGGTCTGACAGAGGATGCCGAATATATGTGTGAAGTTATCGGGCCTTCGAATTCCGATACTTGCCGGATGAGTGTTGCTGTAAAAGCATTACCGGAAGTGTATTTGCCGGAGGATAAAGTGGTGGATGTCTGTCGGGAAGACCTTACTTACCGGATCGAAGGACGCTATGTAACAGCGGCGTTCGATACCTTGTTCTGGTATCCCGAAAATAGTGTCCGGCAAACGGGAAATGCTACCGGAGAGGTTGTTTTCCGGGATCCCGGAGAATATGAATATAAGCTTACTGTCAGAGATATATGGGGATGTGAAGGTTCCGACACCATCCGTTTTTCTGTCATCGGGCCTTTGGTTATCGAAGGAAAAGAAGTGTGTGCGGGAGAAACCATATCTGTCGATTGCAGCGGTTATCCTTTTGTGTGGAATGACGGTTATAATCAGGCGTACCGCCAGATTTCCGAGGTCGGACAGTATGTATTGCGGGGAACCAATCCGTACGGTTGTGTAACGGAGGCTGTTTTTGCCGTCCATCCGCGACCGGTATTCGAATTGCCGGATACGCTCTATTTGTATGCGGGGCAACGTCATCTTTTCGAAGTGAATCCGGATGAAGTGTACGGGCCTTATTCGATTCGGTGGTCCAACGGCATATTGGGAGAGTCCTGTGAGATCAGCGACGAAGGATCGTACAGTGTAGAGGTGACCGACCGGGTCGGTTGTACTACCCGGAAAACGGTGGAGGTAATTCGTCCGGTACATTATTATGCTCCGAATGCCTTTTTACCGAATAGCAGCGGGGAAAATTCCCGTTTTTATCTGAAGGATGTCAATTTCTCGGAGCCTTTCGAGATGTATATTTATAACCGGTGGGGAGAATTGGTATATAAGACTAAAATGATTGGTTTTGAAGGGGGATGGAACGGAGTGTATGAAGGTGTTGATTGTTTGCCCGGTGCCTATGTATGGGTTGCTTACAGTGGTGGAAAGGTGTTGGGTAAAGGTACGTTGATGTTGATTAGATAATATGGATATTATGTGGAGATTGTTGTGTATATTATTGTTTATCGGGGGAGGTAGGCTTTGTGCCCAGGATTTGCAGTATTCGCAGTTTTTTGCGAATCAGCTTGATCTGAATCCTGCTTTTGCCGGTTCGCAACAATACCATCGTATTATTATGAATTACCGGAATCAGTGGCCGGAGATGGGAAATCCGTATGTAACTTATTCTTTTTCGTTTGATACTCATTTATACAAATGGAATAGTGGGGTAGGCGTAAGAATAGAACAGGACCGTCAGGGTGCCGGAGCATTGAAAACATTGACCGTAAGCGGGATGTATTCTTATTTGGTGAAGATTCGTCCGGAAGATGCCGGTTTGCGGTTTGCGGTAGGAGCTTCGATGATACAGAATTCCCTGGACATGTCGAAATTGGAATTTCCTGATATGATCGATCCGATTTACGGTTCGATTTATCCGCATAATCCTGCCGATGACCCGCAGAAATATAAAAAAGTTACCTGTGATTTCAGTGCGGGAGTACTCGGTTTTTTCGGACCTTATCATTTTGGTGCTTCGGTACAGCATATCGGAGAGCCTTCTCTGGCTTTTGGAAGTGATGCCCATTTACCGATGAAATATACAGTACATGCCGGGATGGAGATCGGGGTGAGAAGCGGGAAAATGTTCGGTTTGCATTGGCCGGTGAAGTTGACAATAAATCCTCTTTTGATGTATCAGAAACAAAGTGTTCACCAACAAATGAACTACGGGGCTTATTGTACGTATGGAGATTTTATAGCGGGGGCCTGGTATCGTCAGAATTTCGATCGTCCGTTGAGCGCCATGCTTTTTATGGTTGGCTATGATACGAAATATTTCCGGGTCGCTTATAGTTTCGATTGGACGATATCTAAACTGGAAACCGTAGGTAACGGGGCGCATGAAGTGTCGTTTATGTTTCTTTTCTGGAATAGCACCAAGAAAAAGTACAAGGCTATTCCTTGTCCTTCCTTCTATGGAAAGAACGGATTTTCGTAAAGCATAGAAAAATGTAGCCTGCAAGTTTGAAAGATCCGCATAAAATTACACGCTGGGACGGACTCATTTGTGTAATTTTGATTTTTGATTCTTTTGCAGTAGCAATGGTTATTTTGCTTTATTTTGTTTAAAACAGATTTTTTTGCTTCAACAGAACGTTTTCCCGGAAAAGGGTTAATTCCAATTGTATATCCGATATCGGAAATCGGAAATAAATTTGTAGAATCGGCGAAATCTGCGGGGCTCATTAAAAACAATTCTATTGTCTTTCCGAATTTGCATTTTATTAAGATTTTACGAAGATGTAATTCGTATTATCGGAAAGTTTTGCATTAAATCGGAAAGCATCCCATTCGAATTGCTTGATTTTTTCCGGTTCTTCGATTCGGTTTAACAGGATGTAACGGGTCATTTCACCCCGGGCCATTTTAGCGTAAGTACGGATGGTTTCATATTTCCCATTCCGAAATTCTTTAAATTCCGGCGTAATGACCCTGACTTTCTCGTTCAGCATTTTCATATCCAAGGCTCCGAGAACATCCAGGCTGGCCAGGTTAATTAAAATATTCCCGCTTTTTTGTGTCGCTTCAATTAAGGGGGTGGTGAGTTTGGGCAACCAGTATTCGTATAAATCTTTTTCTTCTATTCCTTTCAGTTTTATTTTGAAAGCAATGCGATAGGCTTTGATTAAGTCGAGTGGTTTGACGAGACCGTATAGGGTTGAGATGATGCGCAGGTGGTCTTGTGCATACCGGAAATCTTTATCGGTAAATGTAGACGGATTGATGTGTTGGAAAACATTTCCCGTATAGGCCAGTAAAGCCGGTTTTGCCGGTGTCGTATTCAAGCCGAAATCCCTGTATCTTTCATAATTGATATCTGTAAGCTTATTACTGATCTGAAGTAGAATTTGTAGTTGGTCACGGGAATATTCCTGCATTTTGGATGCGATAAATTCTGCATCGCTCTGAAATTGCGGTTTCGTTCCGGCAGGGGCATTGGCTACCGGATTCATATCCATTGACTTGGCAGGTGAAAGAATAATTAGCATGGTTCCAATCGGTTTATCGTGAAACAAAGATATAACTTCTTCGGGTTTTACGGAATTTTTGCATTTTTGATTTACAATTTACGGTTTATAATCAATCCGATCGTTTCCCTTTCTCAACTTTGTTTTCGAAGTTCTATTTAAAATCTGTAATCCGGCTGGTTTTATAATTTTCCGGTATTGTGTAACTAACTGTCCGTTATTAGGGTATAAATAGCACACGGGGATATTGTGCCTGAATGTTATAATGGATTATAAATCACGGGTGCAGGAACCGGGAAAAGTTTGTGATACATTGATTTAAAATTAAATATTATGAGACGTTTTTATGGAGTGATATTTATTTTAGGTGTCGTTTTACTGGCGGCATGTAATGATGACAATAGCGACCAATCGGGAAAACCGGGTGAAGGTCCCGGGAGAATAGAATTATCGGTTACCGGACGGGTTGGAACTGTAACGGGGGAAAAATTGATTAATTATGTCAAATCTCTGGATTTGTTTTTGTTCCGGGAGAATACGAACGGTATTTATTTGTTGACGGAAACCGCTTCGCTGGATAAAGAGCAATTGGATGCATTAACCAATAGCACTACCGGAAGTAATGCCGGATTTACAGAACCGAAGGATGTCGATTTCGATAATCTGCCTATCGGTAATTACATGATTGTAGGGCTTGGAAATATGCTCGATTCGACGGGTATGGAGTTAGAGAATGCGAATCTGACCGGAGCTGTTATCGGGAATACGATGGACCAGGTAATTGCTTCGGTCGTATCGGGTAATACCGCACCACGTCTGTTTTTCGGACAGACGGAACGGATCGTATTGGGAAGTGCTATGCCGGTAACGCCGCAATTGACACTTTTCCGGAAAGTAGCTATGTTTTACCTGACGCTGGAAAATGTACCTTCTGCGGTGAAGCGTATCGATGTCGGAATTCAAAATACATACGGAGCATTCGATATGACCGGAGATTTTCTGAGTAACCGGATTATTTCAGTTGTTTCGTCGAACGAGTATATGTTTACGGAGGATCAGCCGCAGTTGCCGATAGGAGTGATCGCTTTGCCTACGGTTGCAGGACAACAGTCTGCTTTTACATTGACTTTTTATCTCGATAACGGACAGGTAATTGATATTCCCTTGCAGAATGAATATACGTTGAAGAGTAATACGATTACGAAATTGACAGCGACCATCGATGCTAATCAGTCGGGAGGGGTATGGAAAGTAGATTTGACGCTTTCAATTTCAGCCGATGTCGAGTGGAATGTAGATCAGGAACCCGGAATAATCATCTAATTATAGCCCTATAAATGAGAAAATTGTTAATCGGCTTGGGTGTCCTTTGTTTCGGATGTTCGGATAATACCGGAGAAATCGGCAATTTACCGGACCCGGATCCTTTTACCCGTTTGACGTTGACATCTGATGTTACAATAGACAGTTCGCAAGTGTTGTTTTTTCGTCAATTGGCAGAAGGAGATTCCCTGGTATGTCAGATAGGGATAGAAGGACCGAAAGCGGATCCGGACGAACATATTTTCAGTGTACCTGCAGGATATTATCAATTGGTGACAATCGGGAACGGAGAACCGGAACATATCCGGTTTATGGGGGGACAACGCACGAAAGACAGTACTTTGATTGAGTATACCGGAGGGGTGCAGCCGCCTGATTTGTATTACGGGTCGGGTTATGTAAAAGCCGGAGAACAGAAAAGAATCGGTTCTGCCTTTCTGATTCTTACTTGTCGGATTGCATTGACAATACAGCAGGTGCCGCAGGAAGTAAAACGAATCCGGGCGGTTTTGGAAAATACGGCGGAGGGCGTGTACTTAAATCTGGTTATCCGGAAAAAGCCTGCTATACCGCCAATTTTTACAGAATTGACAGAGTTGCAGCCCGGAACGAGTCCGACGATTCATTTTAAATCGTTTCCGTCTGTCTCGTCAACGGACAGTTCTTTTCTGAATGTGAGTTGTTTTGATGCGGCAGATAATCTACTGTATCAGGGAAAATCGGTTTCTTTTCGTTTGGTGGGTTCGGAGGATATTCAGGTCAGTTGTCGTTTTCAATCGGTAGGGCGTACGGATGTGAAGCCGGTAAAGAAAAATAGCATTGTTTCCGATTTCCTTTTGCAATGAGATAAGATTTAAATCTGAAGAATATGAGGTATATACTCTTTTTTTTGACAGGAATATTACTGGCGGCTTGTTCCGATGATACCTCTTCTTTGCCGGCAAACCGAAAAATGATAAGGTTGAGCATGTCGACCCGGGGAATTTATGATTTTGCGACCTATATCAGAGATCTGCAAATATTTGCTTTCAAACAGGATATGAAAGGGGAATATGTCTTTTACGATAAATTGGCAGATTTGAATGAGCAGGAAATCCGGGAATTGGAGGAGGGAAAATCTCCGGGAACGACTTATACCGAATCAAAGTTATTGGATACGGAATTAGAGATCGGAAAGTACCGTTTTTATTTTGTAGGAAATGCACGGGCTGAGAGTGGGGGTATATTACAGGAGGGTATCACACGTCCTTCTGACGTCTGGTTGAATTATCCGGAGACCGGATTGTCTCTGCCTTATTTTCTGGGGCAGACGGAGACGGCGGTCGGAGAGGTTATCGAGACTGTAGCGGTCGAATTGCACCATGTTGTCAGCCGTTTGTTTATAAAGATTGACGGTGTCCCCCTGGAAATCGATACGATCCGTATGTCGGTGAAAAATATCGACCGTCGCATTACGCTGGAAGGTGAGTATTCAGAACCGGGGGATGCTCCGGCAGAGGTTTTTATTGTGAAAAATGAAAAACCTCACCAGCAGGTTACTGCTCTGTTCGATTTATATATTTTTCCATCTGCCGGAGAAACATCTGAAATTGAACTGGTGTTTCATGCCCGGAACGGGGAGGAAAGAACAAAGTTAGTGCCGGTAGAATTATTACCGGACCGGTATGTAAATTTGTTTGCAACCGTAAACAGTAGTTACGGGGCATTGTTGAGTTTTGAATTTACCTGCGTTTATTTTTTCGCTTTCGATTGGCAGAATATCGTATGGCCGGATTTTCCTTTAATACCGCAAAAATGATGAAGATTACCGGATATTGGATCATAGGGTGTATCCTTTTTGGGGGTATAGCTTGTACGGACGAAAAGGAATGTTCCCGGGAGGTGGCAGGAGCAGAGGGGCGTTTTAAAATGCAGGACGTAGCTTATGCTTTCGAGGGGGATGAGGCTGCGGATTACAAGCCTTATTATAATTTTACCGATCGGCTGGAATTATTGGCATTCCGGGAAAACCATATAGATACTTCTTTTGTTTATGATTATAATTACTGTCGTGAACATCCGGTTATTTCGGAATTTTTGAGACCGGGGAGCTATTATTTTTTATTTGCCGGGAATTTATTGGATCACAAATTAATGAACTGGCAGTTTATGGATTCCGGGATATTACAAGCCGTTTTCCGGATTGAGGATCATTTGGAGCCTCCGGTTTATCTGATAGATATTCTTCGGGGAAATCTTTGGGGTGTGGTTGATTTGCCTGTACAATTGCAGATGATTGTTTCCCGTTTGGAAATCAAAGTTATTAATCCGCCGGAATGGGTTACCGGCTTGGAGTTTTCTGTGCAACAAATTGCCCGGGAAATTCGTATTCGTAGAAATAATTATATGCAATTAGACGGGTTGGAAAGTGAACTTTCAGATACGACATCCGTATATAAAACAACCGATTTGAAATATATCGGTCCCGGTGATTATTGGGTCGGCGTAAACACCTTCCCGACTTATAAAGATCATCCGGCTGTCGTTGATGTGAAATTGAAAGGTGCTGAGAAAGTAAGTCAATTCGTCATTAATGATAACCGTTTGCTTTTTCGTCCGGGGCAGATCGTACGTATGAGTATTCTTTTTGAGACGGAGAGTACTATCCGGGTATCAGTAGAAATAAAAGAGAAATGGGAAATAATAGACGAAGGGAGAGTTGAAATTTGAGAAGGATGATTGTTAACAGAGAGGTAGAAATGGTCAGGTTAAATGGAATCCTAAAGGGGAAAAAACCGGTTTTAGTTCAATTCTATGCGAATTGGTGTCCTCATTGTCAACGAATGCGACCGATTTTGGATGCTTTGGAAAAAGAAAACAGTGAACACCTGATCGTAGAAAGGTATGATATCGATGCCCCGCAGAATGCGAGGTTGTTGGAATATTACCGAATACAATCTGTACCGACATTCCTGTTATTTTATGACGGGGATCAGGTATGGCGGCAAAGTGGCGAAATGCCTTCGGAACAATTGGAAGAAGTGGTCCGGAAATATGAATGAGTTTTTGATTGACGATTTACGATTCTGTCTCTCGATCCGAACAGTTAGTTTTGCTTTGTCCGGTTTAAAACAGATGTATTCTGACTCCGGCAAAACATCCTTGAATAAACACAGTTTATTCCGATCGTAAATTAAAAATGAATCGGCGGGAGCAATCCTGAATCGTCAATCAGTCGATTCTTTTTTAAGCGGGGTTAAAATCGGAAGATTCCAGAATCTTTCCTAAATATTTGCTTAGATTTGCAAAAATAGGAAAGATATGAAAGTGCTTGTTATTGAAGATGAAGATAGTTTGCGGGGAACAATTGTGCGTTCCCTGGAGAAGGAACGGTTTATTGCGGAGTGGGCGGCAGATTACCGGACAGCTATGGAAAAGCTGAATGATTATGATTACGACTGTGTGTTGTTGGATATTATGCTACCGGATGGAAACGGTCTGGCTTTGTTGGAAGAGTTGAAAAAAATGCGTAAGAAAGAAAGCGTTATCATTATTTCAGCCAAGGATTCGATTGAAGATAAAGTGACCGGATTGGATCTGGGGGCGGACGATTATCTGGCTAAACCTTTCCATCTGGCGGAACTGCATGCCCGGGTGAAATCTGTTATCCGGCGTAAGCAAAATGACGGTGATGTGTCTATTGTATTGGAAAATTTGCATGTTTTTCCCGACCGGCATATTGTTTTTGTCAATGATGCTGAATTGGTGCTGAATAGAAAAGAATTTGATCTGCTTTATTATTTTGTGACGAATCCGGATCGTTTGATTCATAAGGAAGCTTTAGCCGAGGCTGTCTGGGGGGATTGTATAGATCAAGCGGATAGTTTTGATTTTATTTATTCTCAGGTAAAGAACCTGAGAAAGAAGATGAAAACAGCGGGAGCTTTGCCGGAAATAAAAGCCGTTTACGGTTTCGGATATAAAATGAATACAAAAGGGGACTGATTTTTAAGTATGAAACTGATTCACTATACAATAGGACGTTTGGCAATTGTCGTTTTAATAATTATGGCTTTCTGGTCGGTATTTTTCTATTTTCAGATTGTAGACGAGGTGTACGACGAGACGGACGATAGCCTGAAAAATTATAAAAAGATCGTTATCAAACAGATGTTGCGGGATGCAGACATACCGCGCAGTCATACGGATATTCTTACCCGTTATTATATTACGGAGATTCCTGCTGACGTGGGTAAACATTATCGGGAGCATTTTGAGACGACGGAGGCTTTTAATGAGTATGAAATGGACGATGAGCCTGTACGATTGTTGAGAACTGCTTTTAAGACGGAAAACGGACAGTATTACGAGTTGACGATCATGACCTCCATTATAGAGGAAGATGATATGCTGGAATCGATTTTATGGTCGATTGTTTATTTGTATGTTGCGGTGGTCATCTGTATTTTATTTGTTTCCCATTGGATGTTCCGGAAAAGTTTCCGGCCATTTTATGCTTTGATGGGGTGGCTGGATAATTTTACGGTGGGTAAACCCAATGCACCTTTGGTAAACGAAACCCGGGTAACGGAATTCAGGCGTTTGAATAAGGCAATCGCAGAGATGGCCGGGCGGAATGAGACCGTATTTCATGAGCAGAAGCGATTTATTGAAAATGCTTCCCATGAATTGCAGACACCTTTGGCCATTTGCCGGAATAAACTGGAGTTATTGGCAGAGAGTCCGGCTTGTACGGAAGAGTTGCTGAATGAAATCGGAGATATACATCAAACTCTCGACCGGATTATTCGTTTGAATAAATCTTTGTTGTTGTTGTCCCGTATTGAAAATCGTCAGTATACGGAGGTTAAAAATGTGGTATTTAATACAATATTGCATGGAGCGGCAGATGATTTTAAAGATATTTATGCTTACCGGAATATCCGGATCGAAATAAAGGAGGAAGGCGTGTTTAGCTGTCAGATGAATGAAATGCTGTCTGTTGTTTTAATGACGAATTTACTTAAAAATGCGATTGTCCATAGTCCGGATTGCGGGGCTGTGAATATCGGAATTACGGTTGATGAGGTCCGGTTTGCTAATGATGCTGTTGACGGACCTCTCGACGATAAAAAGGTGTTTCAGCGTTTTTATCATGCAGGAGGTAAAAAGGAATCGACAGGCTTAGGCTTGGCCATCGTTAAGTCGATAACGGATATGTATGGTTTACGGATAGATTATCGTTATGACGGGCGTCATCATTTTTGTATCAGAAGGAATAGGTAGTGATGTATTCGAAAAGAGAACGGTAGAACGGGTGTCGGGTGAGTGTCGTGGAATTTCCCAGAATAATGAGTTTCATGCGGGCACGGGTTATGGCAACGTTCATGCGGCGCAAATCATTTAAAAAACCGATGTTTCCTGCTTCATTTGCCCTTACAAGACTGACAAAAATGACATCGCGTTCCTGTCCTTGAAAGCCATCTACGGAGTTTACTGTAATCAGAGACCGGAAAGGCTTGAAAAAACGGTCGGCTTTGAGGAGTCTTCGGATATAGTATACCTGTGCTTTGTATGGAGAAATTAATCCGAAATCGATTCGTTCTTCCAGAATACGGCTCATCCCGATTTTTTCAATATATGTCCGGAGGTGTTCGATCAGTAATGCAGCCTCATTTTTATTCATGCGGCTCATGCTGTCTCCCGCAGTTTCTTCCGCTGCTTCCGGTTCGGCGGTATCTATCCATACCAATGGCGAATCATACTCGAGAATGCTTCGGTGCTTTACTTCCGGTGCAGCTTCCAGACGATTGTGATAAAACCAACGGGAAGGAAAAGCCATTATGGCTTCATGCATACGGTATTGGGTTTGTAAGAGGGTTACGGCCGATGGCTGACGTCGGACCACTTTTTGCATTAATGTCTGTTCGAGCCCGCCTCGTGCCGCTTCGGGGCATTTTACCGTCGGTGGTAACTGACAGTGGTCGCCGGCAAAAATGACCCGTTCGGTTTTGCTTATTGCAATCCAACAGGCTGCTTCCAGGGCTTGTGATGCTTCGTCGATAAAGAGGGTGCTGAAACGTTTATTTGCCAGTAAACGGTTGGCAGCTCCGACCAGAGTACAGGCAATTACTCTGGCTTCGGCAAATAAATCGCGGTCGATTCCGATTTCCAGCTCGGTAGCCCGGTGACGTAGCTGGAGCAAACGGTCGTATTGTATTTTGCGATGTTGTCCTTCTGCTTTATGTATTATGCCGATGGCTTCCCGGATCATCTTTCTGATTTTCCATAATTCGGGGTAATCGGGATGTGCTTCGAAACGACGTTCGTAGCTGAAAGAAAGCATTTTGTCATTGACCCGCGTCGGATTTCCGATCCGAAGAACAGGAATTCCGCGGTCTGTCAGTTTTTCGGCAATCCAGTCGACGGCTGTATTACTTTGGGCGCAGACCAGAACTTGATTTTCTTTGTGTAATGTTTCATATACAGCTTCGACGAGCGTAGTGGTTTTCCCCGTTCCGGGAGGACCGTGAACGATACCGGTGTCTTTGGTATAAAGAATCCGGTTGACGGCTTCTTCTTGTTTCCGGTTGAGCCAGGGAAAGCGCATCGGCGGTATATTCCGGAAAGAGGCCGTTTGTTTGCCCAATATGATTTCGCGAAGCTCTGCCAAACGGTTGTCTTTAGCCTGCATCACTTCGTTCAGGGCTGCAAACATGGTTTTGTATGTCGTTTCGTCGAAATAAAGTTGTATGCCTAAATCCGTGCATTGCTGCAATGTTGTGGCCACTGAGGTATTGGGTAAAACCACGACCATGCGGTTGCCGTCTACATAGCTGATTGTACCGTTGAAACTGAAGTAGCGTTGGTTTCCCGCTGCATCCGGCGTAAAAAAACAAACCGGACGCCCGTATTCGAAGTTATGTTCCGTGTCATCATCACTCTCTTTTGTAATTTCGATGACCGGCAGGTTCAATGAATTGTAATAGTTGCGTCCGGCTCCGACCGGATACCAGCAGAAACCCTGCCGTATCTTATGTAAAATCCCTCCCGTTCTGGATTTTTGGAGGTAGCTTTCTTTTTCATAAGCGTATTCCTGTTCCAATAGACGGTATTGCTGTTGTAATTCAGCCAGGGAGGAAGGGAGGGTACGGTTGTTCATCGGTTGTTTATGTATCGGCAAAATTACAGACTTTCAGTTGAAATGAAAAAGATTAAAGAGAAAAAAGGAACAACCGGTGGATTTGTATTTTTATTCTGAATAAAATCGTTTTGTTTATTTCGGTTTTTACGGTTCCGGACCGGATTTGTCGACCGGAGCAGGAGAAGACGTGTTACCTGAATCCGGAATTGAGCAATACGCTTTGGCAGATTAAAACTTTTCCGGTCGCTTGCGGAACAAATTGCAGCAATAAATCGTTACTTTTGTCAATCGGGTTCTTTTGATTTTAAATGGTAATGAAAATGAAATTAGTAATATTTGATTTGGACGGGACATTATTGAATTCTCTGGAGGATTTGGCAGTCAGTGCCAATTATGCTTTGCGGAAATTCGGTTATCAGGAACATGTAACGGAGGACTATCGTTATATGGTGGGAAACGGTATTACGAAATTAATAGAGCGGGCATTGCCTGAAGATGCACGTACGGAAAACGAAATTATGCATGTCCGGGCCGAGTTCGTTGCCTATTATTCCGGACATATGATGGATAAAACCAAACCCTATCCGGGAATTCCGGAGTTGTTGAAAGAACTTAAGCACCGTGGATTGATGCTGGCAGTGGCATCGAATAAATATCAGGATGCTACGCGGGAATTAATCCGTACTTATTTCGGAGAGGGAATTTTTCAGGTCGTATTGGGACAACGCGAAGGAGTTCCCGCTAAGCCGGACCCGGCTATCGTAAATGAAATATTGGGAACGACAGGGGCCGGCCAAGACGATACACTTTATGTCGGAGATTCCTGTGTAGATATGCAAACGGCAATCCATAGCGGAGTCACTCCTATTGGAGTCTCCTGGGGCTTTCGTCCTTGCAAGGAACTGATGGATAACGGTGCCGTTCATATTGTGAACCGGCCGGAGGATATACTGAAGTATATAGGGGAATAAATTGTCCGTTTCGGATTCGCATTTTTTATAGATTCCGCTGATTTTACAGATTTATAGGGTTTTGGCTATTCTGTTTCAATGGATTATTATTTTTGATTTGTTTGAAATGAATCTGTTCTCATTTCAGCGAAGTGCTCTGCCAAATCGTATTTAAACCGATCGTAAATCCGAAATCGCAACTTACTAAGTTTTCCGGAAAAATATTTCTATTCCCAAATGTTTCCCAAATTCGATATTTTCTTTGTATCGTAAATTTAAAATATAAACGATATGAAAAGAGTATTTTTTCTGATAGTAGTCAGTTTATTTTTGGTACAGGCAGTTTTTGCCGATAAGAAAGTGTATACGACGGATACCCTTCAATTGCCTCAAACGGCCCGGGAGTTTATACGTAAACATTTTCCGGCTACAGGCGTATCTCATATTAAGATTGAAAAAGAGTTCTGGGAAGGAAATCAGTACGATGTCATTCTGACGAACGGTTTTGATCTGGATTTTGATAAAAACGGACAGTGGAAAGAAATCGACGGGCATAAAACCGCTTTGCCGGTGTCTGTTCTCCCGGCTAAAATCGCAGATTATCTGTCAAAGAACTTTTCCGGTATAGCTGTATGGAGTATCGATAAAGACAAAAACGGTTACGAGGTGAAACTGGCAAACCGATTGGAGTTGAAATTTAATCTTGCGCAAGTATTTGTCAGGTTTGACGATTGATTATTAACCAATAAACGCTAAGGATATGAAAACTGTATTATTTATTTTAGGTTTGATTTTTTCTTTGCCATTTGTGGCTTGTAGTAATGATGACGATCATTATAAACCGGAAGAGCCGGTGACCCGCGCTTTCGAGCAGAAATATCCGGGTATTACACCCAAAGAGTGGGAGCGGAAGGGAAATTATGTTGTAGCAGAATTCTATGAAAACGGAGTAGAAAAAGAAGCTTGGTTTGATAATACCGGTAATTGGTATATGACGGAAAGTGATATCCGTTTCAGCGCTTTACCGGAGGCCATTAAAACGGCTTTTGCTGCCGGTGAATATGCACAATGGCATGTTGACGACGTGGATATGCTCGAGCGGGCCGGAATGGAAACGGTTTATGTAATCGAGGTTGAACAAGGCAAGCAAGAGGTGGATTTGTATTATACGGAGAACGGCACTCTGGTAAAAACCGTTGTGGGCGACGACGGGAGCCATGTACCTTCTGCCGGTTTGCCTCAGGCTGTAACGGATTATTTAAATACACATTATGCCGGTGCCCGGATTGTTGAATATGAAATTGAAAAAGGTATACTGGAAGTCGATATTTATCATGACAATAGGTATAAGGAAGTAAAATTTGACAGTCAGAACCAGTGGTTATATACCGAATGGGAGGTCCGGCAATCGGATGTTCCGGCTGTTGTACTCGAAACCATTCGTACACAGTATGCCGCTTACCGGATTGACGACATTGATTTTATTGAAAGTGCAGCCGACGGTTCTTATTACCTCTTTGAACTGGAGCAAGGCGAACGGGATATTTATGTCAGAGTGAACGAGGACGGAACGGTATTGCCTTGATCGGATGTAACCCTGCCCCGGGCTATTGAGTATAAATAGAAAACTAAATCAAAATAGCTATGGGGAAATTTGAAGAATTAATAAAAGGTGATAAACCGGTGCTGGTGGATTTTTTTGCTACCTGGTGCGGTCCGTGTAAAGCCATGCACCCGATACTCGAAGAGTTGAAAAAGGATATGGGAGATAAAATCCATATTATTACGATAGATGTAGACGGAGAGTCAAACCGGGCATTGGTTATGAATCATCAGATTCAATCTGTACCGACCCTGATGATCTTTAAGAAAGGGGAGATGGTTTGGAGGCAAAGCGGAGTTATGCAATCGGTACAGTTGAAAAATGTACTTGAGAAATATGTATAATGTTTGAAAATACGGGATAATTACTATCCCGTATTTTCGTTTTTAGCCTAAATATGTCTAACATTCCGGAGAAAACTCGGTGTTTAACCAAGGCATAACCGTCCGGCCGGTTATTCTTTGATCCCTCGTATCATACATCCCAGTGAACGTCTGTATGAGGTGGCGTAGCTGACGGCTATGTTGGAAAGCACATACGCATTGGCTGCCGTTTTGTATTCATAGGACGGAGTATTGTTCCAATAACCGCTGGTACCGGGACTGGCAACTTCGGCGTTTTCCCCCCAAAGTACTCCGCAAATCGGAAAACAAAGCTCGGCGGATCTTGTGGCGTTTGTAAACAGGTTTTCCGCTTCTCCTGCGGTTTGAAAATCAGTGTCGGCATTTCCTTTTATTTCTGTAAGCCTGATCCAGCCGTTGTAGGAAGATATGCCTTTGAATTCATACCGTATAACATAAGCTTCGGATGTCCCGAACATTTTTATGATATAAATCTTCGATGCTCCGTCAGAAATGGATACATAGTCGTATTCTGTGCCTATGATATCGAGAACATCCTTACCTTCCATCCGTTCCTTGTTTTTAAATGGAGTCTCATCACCGGGGAATATCCGTAAACATTCGTAATCATAAGGCAGACGATAGCCATTCCGGCAAGGATTGCTACCGGACCGGTCTGTCCAGCCGTATGTATTTTCAAGAGTGGGAAGTTTAGTGGTAAGGCTACCGTCACACAACCAATCATCCACGTGAGTAATGAATTCCGGCATTTGCTGGGCCTGGGCTGCTGTAATGTCGGAATTGGCGGCTATTGTTGTGACTGTTGTTACATTTTCGCAAGGAAATTCCACATTTCTGCCCCATTGGTAATAATTTCCCCAGGCTTGTTTAAATTGTTTTCCGGATAAGTTGGTCGGTGTGGAAGGGAGAGTTGCTCCTTCATTCGTATCTGACCATTTTTCAAGATTGAAATCTTTGTAATGAGTTTGAATGACCGGAATGATCCTTGCATTCTGGCCGTCGACCTGTACCGTAACGGTTGCATAACGCGCTTTTTGCTCGTCTTTGTAAGTATCGGCGGAGATCATAAGGGTATCTCCCTGCGCTACCGGGTGGCACCAGCTTTCATCCGTTTGGGCTTTCCACTCTACATTTCCCTTGATGGCAATGGGTACACCTTTTCCGGAGGCAGGGACATAAAGTTTTTCCGGGAAAATATCAAATTTCGAACCGGCTTGAATAACGGTAAATGTACCCTCACCGTTTCCTTCGGTTATTGTGATTACAGCTGTTCTTGTGGCTATTGTTAGGTTTAAGGGAGCTGTCAGGGTTAGTTTATTAGCGTTTTTCCCTACTGTACACCAGCTTTTGTCGGATACGGCTTGCCAGTTACCGTTCAGGTTGATGGAAACCTCCCGGCTTCCTCCGTTCGCTTCAAACGAAATATCCTGAATTCCTAAATCCAGAATGGATTTCCCCGTATTGTCATCCGAGTCGCATCCTGTTAGAAATAAAGTGAATAACAGTATTATATAACTTATTAGTTTCATATGCTTCAAATTAAAATCGTGTCATAAAATCCGGGAGAAGGAGTGGTAAAGCAAGCTTTACCGACTCCTGATCGTTTTCATTGTTTGGGTTCCCGGAATATTTCGGTATTATTCCATAATGCAACGTAACGGTGTTGCATAGCCGCAGATTGCCCCGGCTTCATTGATGCGTGTTGTGTTGAGTATATACATGCAACGCATCTTTTTATCAAGCCAGTACCAGGCGGCAGCACCCGGAGCCAGTAAGGTTGCTCCGTCACTCATGTTCAACATTCCGGCTGCCGGGAATATCCGGACTTCAGATTCTGTGGCTTCTGCAAATAAGGCTTCTGCATCTGTTGCATTGTCGAATACGGTATTTTCATCTGCTAGAATTTCAGTAATTTTCAAGTATAGATTTTTACCTACTTCTCCCAGCATTTCGAAACGAAGTATGTATGCATCAGCCGTTTCAAATTTCTTTATCGCGTAGATTTTAGAGTTTCCTTCATAAACGTATAAGGTACGGTCGGGTACTCCGGGTCTGTCTTCCAGGCGTTCATAGATAACGACGCTCTGGGAATTGCTGAATGTCCCTTTGTCTTCCGAAGAAGGATAGATACGTAATAAATCCATTTGATTGGGTAACCGGTAACCGGAAGGACATGGATAGGAGCCTGCCCGGTCGTTCCATACGCTTTCCGATCCCGGGTTGGTCAGCCAGTCGCCGTTTGAGGTAATAAATTCTGTCATCTCCTGTGCTTGTTCTGCCGTAATTGATTCATTGGCGGCAATCGTGGTTTCAGCTCCGGAATGAGGGAATCCGACATTTCGCCCCCATTGGTAATACATCCCCCAGGTGTCTTTGTAGTCAGGACCTGACATATTTTCTTCCGTTGCCGGTAATTTTGCACCTAAATTGCTGTTTGACCACCTGGACAGGACAAATTCCCTTTTGGCTGTCGGAGTCTGTATGATTTCAAGAGTTACCGGGTCGAGATCGGGAGCCGTTACGGTAACGGTTGCCGTACGTTCGTTATCACCGGAATAGGCTTCGGTAGTGACAATGAATGAACCTGAACCCGAACCGGTTGCCGGTTGTAATGTACACCAGGCGGCACCTGCGGACACCGTGGCCGTCCAGGTGATATCGGTATCTGTTGTAATGTCGACCGGAAGTTTACCTCCCTGGTTTCCGAACGCGTAGCTGACAATGCTTAATTTGAGCCGGGATTTGTCATACAGTCTGTCATTCGTCATGTTTTCGGTATCTTCTGTATTTCTCAATACTAATTTCCAGCTTTCCGCATTAGTGATATGCCCGATAATCGCTCCGTTTTTAGCAGCGACTTTTTGTTTCCGGAATGTCGCTGTCGCGGCTACAGCGAGAGGTAATTCTTCCGTTCCGTTCCAGAGGATAGGCTGATTGCCGTATGTTTGAGTTATATCTTTGAATTCGACATTTTCGATTTTTACCAGCAAACCGTCTCCGGCTTCTCCGGCAAGTATCTCTGCGATGGTTTTTACAGTCGGGTTTATAGTGATTGTCGCTGTCGGTACAGAGGTAATATTAGCGGTTTTCAAATTGTTAATGGTTGTCAGGCCGTTTACTGTTGTTCTGCTGCCTCCGTTTAATAATACATCGACCTGAGTACCGGGTGCGATATTATGTTCTTCTGTAAATTGCAGGGTGATCGCGTTACCGGTACCGTCTTGTATGATCATTTGGTTGTCGCCGATATTTTTGCCGGTGTTGTCAGAAGTTACAAGTCCGGTAACATATGTATAGTCCGTTTTACTGTTGGCTGCCAGGGCCCGCAATGCCGTAATCGTCATATTGGCAGGACCGTCCTGAATGATGGTAACGACATCGCTTTTTTCCTGATTGCCTTCGAGAGTCAGGGTGGCTTCTCTTTGTTCGGCAGTCGTATTCGGTGCCGATGTAATGGTTATACCGGTTTTATCTTCGGATACGGTAATTGTCAGCCAGCCATCGGCACCATCGGATAATTGGGGCGTCCAGGTAACATTGGAAGTAACGGATACGGTTTCTGTTCCGCCGTCTACTTCAAAACCGATATTCTTCGGGTTTACGCTTAATACCGGGTCTAGGCCAGGCTGGGATACGACAACTCGTCCGCTCAATGAACCGGCTGTAACGATAAGGGTGAATTCCCGGGGAGCATAATCTTTATTTTCTGTAGCAGTTACGGTAACTGTAGCATCTTTTTTTCCGGAAGTTTCGGATAGTGTCAGCCAGGCCGGGGGAGTATTGAATGACCAGTTCTGATTGGTTGTGATTTCGATAACGTCATTTCCTCCCGTTTGCAGGAAGCTCATCGTGTTCTTTTGTATTTCCAGGGTAGGATCGGGACTCTTGTCGTCGTCTTTACATCCGGTTACGGTTATGACCAGCAGTAATGTCAATGCACTTAGCAGACAAAACCAACTTTTTGTGTTGTAATTTGTTTTTTTCATAATCGATAATTTAATTGTGAGAAAGTATAGGTTTAGGGTATTATTCGGCTTTGATACAACGGATCTGGCATCCTAACGACCGGGGACAATACAATGCGTCCACATGAAGCTGGAAGTTCGTCGCGCTCACATAAGTGGCGTATTCTTTATAGGGAGAAGCTGTCCAATAATTACAACTGACACCTAAAGAAGTCGCAGTTGCTGTGTTGCAATAGAGATAACCGCTGGCCGGAAATATTTTTGTCGCTTGTTCGTCACTGGCGGAAAATAAAGCTTCGGCTTCCTCTGAGTTGGTAAAATCGGTGTAAGCATCTCCCCGGATTTCGGTCACTTTCAGATAACCGTTGTTATAGGGGCCTGTCTTCCATTCGTATTTCATTACATAGGCATTCTCGGTGCCGAATTTTTTAATTGCGTATTTGGTATAATTACCGTCGCCTACAGAAACACAGGTATAAGACGTACCGGCTGCATCCAAAACTTCCGTATTTGTGCAGCGGTCAATGACTACGTACCGTCCTTCTATTTCTCCGTAAGGAAATATTTGCCGGGCTTCGTAATCGAGAGGTAATCGCCAACCGTCCGGGCAGGGTTCCTGACCCGCACGGTCTTTCCAGACGTACGAGTTTCCGGTAGCGGGGAGGGTGGTTGCACTCCCGTCACTCAACCAGTCAAAAGGCGTCAGTTCACTTCCTATAAATTCCGTCATCGTCTGTGCGGCTTGCGCAGTTATTGAAGCATTTGTCATAACGACTGACGGTAAAATATCTCTGGAAAATGTCACATTGCGTCCCCATTGATACATGTCACCCCAAGTCTGTTGATAATCGGGGTTTTGCATATTTTCCTCCGTGGCTGGAAGGGTGGCGCCCAGGTCGGTATCCGACCATTTTTCAAGCATGAAATCCCCTTGATTGCGCTGGGATACCGATAGTATTTTGGTATTTTTCCCGGCACTTAATGTGATTTGTGTTGTCCGGGGGTCCGTATTGTCATAATGATCGGCGGATACTTTTAATGTATCGTCTGTGATATAGATATGACACCATCTGTCTTTGCTGCTGGCAGTCCATTTCAGATTGCTCTGAACAGTGACGTTTTTGGTTTTACCCGAAGCACCTAAAGTCAGTTTCGGTTGGGAAAGAGCAATAATGGAACCTTGCTGGGATACCGGTATTGTTTTATTTCCTTCGGGGGCTTTGATGGTAATCAGGGCTATCCGGGAAGAGATGGTCGGGTTTTCCGGGACGGTCACATGTACGATTTTGCCTGAAACGGTTACGGTACACCATGTTTTATTGGATGTTGCACTCCAGGCACCAGCGGAGAATACTTCGATCGTGCCCGTTCCTCCGACAGCCTCTATGGATAGGTCGGAAGAAATAACTTCCAGTTCGGACGAATCGGTTTTGTTGTCATCCGAATCGCAAGCTGCCAAAAACAGGCAGAAAATCAGGATGAGGTATTTAATTTTTTCCATATTCATATGTGAATTTTATAGGTTATATACTTTTTCTAGCGATAACTGAAACCATACATCCTGTTTGTCAGTTGACTTAAACATAATCACGGCCGGTTTGGACGGATTATCACAAGTGATGGTGTATTTACCGTTTAGCATTTGAAGAATAGCTTCTCCTCCGGAGTTGTAGAAAGCATTTCCGTTATCATCTACTTTTCCGGTGAATTCGATCTCAAGTTGATCGTCAGTCCATTTTACAGGCCGGCAATAAATCAACAACAAACATTCATACAGGTTATAACCATCGGTGAGTACGACGTTCAGAATCTGTGCTTCGAGTTCTGCATTGTAACTTAGATAAGCCTGGTAAATTCGGAGTCCTTGTCCTGATTGAACTAATTCACCGGCTTCTTTCCATTTTTCCCGGAAGGGAGAACTCATGATACCGGTGTGGAAGTACCACTCTTCTTTTGTGTAACAGAATCTTTTATTGAGGGGCATCGGATCAAAGGTAATCCGGGCATTTACGTCGTTGTCCGAACAAACCAAAGTACGTTCGATTTCGGACCAATCAAAGTATTGCAGGGTTTTTCCGCCGATCTGAATCGGTTGGTAGAGTTTGATACCGCTGGTGGTATAAATAAAGGGGGCGTTGATTGTCAGCGTATCCTTGCCTTCGATATAGTCAATTTCAAAATTTCTGCCGTTGGGTTCTGTCGTCAGTGCCCGTCCGGTCTGTGTCAAGAATATCTCCGTATTTTCTACTGTCAGGCCATAACCATAGTAGTCGGGAGGGGTAATTGTACGGATGATACTTTTGAGATCGTTCAACGTTTGTTCCCAGCTTTGATTTTTGGACAGGGGATGCATACGGAAAGTATTTCCCGTCTTTTTCCCTTTTAATATCAGTTCATTGTTTTCCTGTCCCATGAATATGAATTCGTAATCCCCTTCATAGCCTAATCCGGGAAGTCCGGGAATAGCGGGATCGGAAAAGAAGTGGAAGATCTCGTTGTAGGTATCGAAACTCAATACCGGTCCCATATCTTCTTTCAATGAATACAGGCTTTTGGCGGACCTGGAAGAGATTTCCGAGGCGACAGTTACATCTTCTTCAGTGAAGGAAAGTAGTACGGTATATCCCCCGTAAGAACAATCGCCTTTGGGGTAATATTCCATAACCCAGCCGTTTTCAGGAGCAGTCAGAATCTTTTGGTAGGCTTGCAGGGCTTCAGAAAGACGTTCTGCTGCCGGTTTGTTAAAGATATCCTCTTCGTCCTGTACACAGGATTGTAAACCTAACAGGAAGCCGAAGATGAGCAGGTATGGTAGTTTTTTCATAATAGTACTTTTAGTAAACAAACATTTATCGGTTTCGTTTCACGTTATTCGTCGAGGTCGTAATCGATATTGCCGATTTCTGAAGAACGGCGTTCTACGACTTTCCGCAGATCGTCGATATTGATATTCCAGGAGTTTTTCAGCCAGTTGCGTACAATACCGAACTTTTTCTGGATAATTTCACTACCGTCAGTGCCGGCCCCTTTTAATATTTCTTGCCAGGCTTCATTGTTGCTGGTTAGATAGATAGCGATGATCTCGACAAAATCTTCCTGCGGCTCACTGCTGGCATATTTGGAAACAAATCCCATTTTCCAGGCTTCTTTTTCTGTCCGGTTCATCCAGCCTGTGGGAGAGTAATCGGAGGTCGTGATTTTCTCGAAGTCTTTGGGGTAATTTTTAGTTTGATGGAGAATGTGAGCGAATTCGTGATGCATTGTCTTGAAATAAAAATAATTCAGACTGTCGATGTTTTCCGTATTCAGTTCATTGACCTTGTATAACGTGACCATCAATCCGCCTTCGGCTGTCCCCAATACTTCGGTTTGTGCTTCGGCATCGATAGCCGGAGAACCGATCAGGTGAATCACTTTAGGAACATAGGTACGCATGAAATCGACCCCGGCTACTTCGTCATAAACTTCCAGCCAGAGATGCTTTATCAGCTTGGATATTTTGATGGAATTTTCCAGACTGGCCGGTACCAGGTTGAACGTCATATCCGATATAACGTCTTCCATCCGATACTTCATGTCGATGTTATAGGCATTGACGTAATTGTCCAATAGCCAAAGATCAAATTCGGTGCGTTTTACTTCCGAAGGTTCGAAAATGGATTTTCCGCCGGGATCGTCTTCTGAGCAACCGTAAAAGAGGGGGGCCAGAGAGAAAAGGAGAAGCGTATAAATAACTGTTCTTTTCATATTATTTCGGTTATAAGTTTTGTAATTATCTCGGATTGGCGGGCATGCCTGCGCTGATGACGGATGACGGAATCTGGATCGCCCGGCGGAGATCGTCGGTTGTCAGTACGTCGTCCGTTTTACCGTGGCGGTTGTGGGCGATTTCAATACCGTAGCGTTTGATGTCGAACCACCGTAATCCTTCGTGTATATTTTCGATTCGTCTGCAATGGAGAATGAAATGGATAAAGCTTTCCTGAAGTCCTGTCTCTAAGGTGAATTTCGGATGCAACGGTTTCTTCGTCGTAAGATCCTGGGCATAATAGTTTTTGATATTATCCAGGCTCAGGCTTCCGCCTGTTGTCGTGTGTCCTTTCAGCCAGGTTTGCATGTCGGCAAGGGCCCGGGCATATTCTTGCCGGTAGACATAGGCTTCTGCCCGGCATAAAATAGCTTCATCTGTTGTAAATGCCGGATACACCAGATTAATGAAGCCCGTTCCCGCAACTTTATCCGTATATTCGACAAAAGCTCCTAATTTAGGATATACCATTTTTGGTGTAGAGCCGAAAACCGTATTGTAGGCACTCAGGTTTTCTCCCCATAACCCAGGTGACCAGAAAGTTTGGGTTTTGGCAATGGAACGGGCGTGACCATACCGTTCTCCCTGGCTATAAGGACCGTGTATAATAGGCCAGTAGGATTTGGCGGGCAATAGCAGCAGATTGCTGTTGAGTTCTGCACTGACATAATTATTGATTCGCCAGTTCCAGTCGGAGGTTTTTGCGTCGCCGTTAAAATCCCGCATCACTTCGTCAGGTGTTTCTCCCAATGCTAATGTGGCGTATCGGATGACTTTGTCGTATTTCTCATACCATAAGTAAAAACGGGATGCAAAAGCACAGGCTGCTTTGTAGTTGAAATGATAACGGGGGACGGTATAGATTTGGTCGTCGATCAGGGGGATTCCGGCTTCGATATCTTCGGCAATTTTAGCGTAGACATCGGCAACGGTTCCGCGGTCGTAATTTTTGGATACGGTTGTTTCCGGTTCCTCTACATAGGGAATACCCATATCCCGGGTGCTGGTTGCCGTATTGTAATGTTGGCAAAATAAATTCACCAGGATAAAATGAGCATAGGCACGACACAATAAGGCTTCGCCTTTTTGGGGACTGTTTTTGTCCATGCCCAGTTCCTCAATAGCCTTTATAGCATGGTTTGCCGAAGCAATCGCCAGGTAGTAGTTGTCCCAGATATATTGGGGCGAATCCTGGCTTACTTCCGTCACATCCTGCCAATGATAAGCTTCCTCGTCCATCAGGGAATAGGCCGAATATAATGTTCCATTGTCTTGGGTATTATCTGACATCATTTCTGCCAGCATACTGAAAGAGGCGCTTGGATAGGCCGATACCAACAGACGGGTAATTTTTTGTTCTGTTGTCAGTTCTGCCCGGTTGTCCGGCATCTTATCCAGAAAGTCGTTACAGGAACTGGCCAGCAACGATGCTATAAAAAGCAGGGGGATAATTATATTTTTCTTTTTCATAATCTGTATGTATTAAAATCCAAACCTCAGAGTAAATGTAAATTGCCTGGGTACCGGGGCAGAAACCCCTCCGGAGCGGAAAAACTCCGGGTCCTGGCCGTTCAGTTTCGAATCCGCATAAAGCAGAAATAAGTTCGTTGCCTGTGCTTTCAGGGACAGGTTGTTCAGGTTGAGCCGGCGGATGAATTTTTGAGGGAAATCGTAGGTAAGCGATATTTCTTTCATCCGGATAAAGCCTCCGTCTGCAATTCGGGCATCCGAGTAATTGTAAGCATTGTATGCATACCTGAGATTTTTGATGTCTTTATCCTGGCGGTTACTGGCAATGACCGGAATATCGGTGTGAGCTTCATCGCCCGGCATCATCCAACGGTTTTTAAATTCTTTGGGCATGGCGTCCAAATCGGAATAAGAACTGCTGAATACCGGATCCAGACGGATAACATTGCCGAACGAGTAGGTTATAAAAACGTTTAATTTGAGATTTTTGTAAGTGAAAATATTTCCCAAACTTCCTGTAATTGTCGGGTCGGTCGGACCTTCGTATTTTAGGAAGTCAACCATGTCCCGTTCCTGGAAATTGATATCCGTAATCGTAATTTCACCTTTGTGATTCAGGAATGTCGGCAAACCGTCCTTATTCAATCCTTTGAACGGCATTGAAAACAGAGAACGTACCGGATAGTTTTTCCGTGCAAAACCATTACCGGATACCAGGTCGATAACTCTGGAGCGGGCATCCAGTTTCGTCACTGTGTTTTTATTTTTGGAAAAGATCAAATCGGTACTCCAGGTAAAATTGGGGAGTTTGATATTTTTTGTCGAGAGGGTAAATTCGAATCCACTCGATTTCATGGAAGCGACATTGGCGTATTTGATGGTTTCACCTCCGGCACCTTGTGTGTTGATTAAACCGATCAGGTCGTAGTTATTACGGGTGTAATAATCACTACTAAGGTTGATCCGGTTATCTAAAAAACCGAAGTCCAATCCAATATTCAATTCGTGTTTTTTTTCGTAAGTCAGTTCGCTGTTTTCCAAAGAACTGATTTCCAATCCCGGCTCTTTTACCGTAGAGGAAGGACGCCAGGGGG
The DNA here is from genome assembly GCF_900091655.1 of Culturomica massiliensis. Taxonomy (NCBI): domain Bacteria; kingdom Pseudomonadati; phylum Bacteroidota; class Bacteroidia; order Bacteroidales; family Odoribacteraceae; genus Culturomica; species Culturomica massiliensis. The sequence continues at coordinate 2,076,536 of NZ_LT594621.1, read as the reverse complement.
TGTAACTGGTATATATGGCTCTTGAATTGGATACGGAGGCCGGTCCCCGGTCGGCAGTCAAGCTGTAGGATGTTCTGAAAGTAAGGTGTGAAACCGCAGGTTTTAAACTTTCAAAAAATGATTCTTCATGTGCATTCCAGGCGAGAGCGATATTCCAGGTCGGGAGCCAGCGGGAACTTCTTGATTTACCCAGTTTGTTTGATCCTTCGTAGCGTAAGGTTCCGTTTAAGGTATAGATTCCTTTGTAGGAATACGTGGCTGTTCCGAAAAATGCGACATTGCGGGAAGTTGTGCTTGTATTTTGGTAATATTGTCCGTTCTCTTCGGCCAATTGTTTGAAAGCATAGTAGTTAAAGAACGGATTACCTCCCATATCGTATTGATATCCCATTCCCATAAACCAGGTGGCTTGACGTTCTACCGAATTGGTTTCCATACCGCCGAAAAAATTGGTAATATGCGTTTCGTTGAAAACTTTGTTAAAACTTAATGTTGCCCGAAAATCCGTCCCGAACATTTTGTAATTGGTACGTTTGTAGATACCGCCTTCCGGTAATATGCTTACAGGTAAGGAATAGGCAATGTCCGGATCGGTGTACAGGAAAGGGTTGGCGTCGCGAATTGTCGCATCGCTCATTTCACGGTAGGCTTGTGCTTGGTTGGACTGATCTTTGATGTGATGTTCCTGTGAGGAATTCTGGTATTTAACTGCTCCGACCATGCTGACTTCCAGGCCGGTTCGTATTTTCCATTTCAACTCTCCCTGGAATTTCAGATCTACCATGTTCAGATCGATGTAATTGTTTTCCAATTCATGTAATATGTTGAACGGAGCGTAGTTTCGGGTATAGTAAGTGTACCCTTTTGCATCTTTTACCGCCAGCGCTCTGGAGGTGTTCAAAGCATAACTGTACGGGTTTATATCGAAATCCCGTTTTACTTCTCCGCTGACAACGTCGACTTGCTGGCTAAGTGTTCCCGGAGCTTGTTGATCCCGGTAAGAGCCGTTTGTAAGCAGACTGAGGGTAAGATTCGGTAAAATGTCATAAGAAGCATTGGCATTGGCCGTATAACGGTTTACCGAACTGGCTTTTGACCATCCCGGATCGTGATATATACTCATTGAAGCGTAATATCTGGCTTTTTCAGTACCGGAGCTGATACTGATAGAATGATTTTGCGTCAGTGAATTCCGAAATAATTCATTGAACCAGTCCGTATTCCGCATTTCAGCTTCCTGCAAATATTTATTCCGGGCTTCCGGTGTATTTGCCAGTGCCCATGTCCCGGATACCGGATCATAAGTGTTCATCAGTTTGTACATTTTCCCGTACACGCCGCTTTCCGATGCCCGATAGGTTTTGGCAAAGCTTAGCCAGCCTTTCTGATACATTTCATTATAAACACTCATCTGGTCCTGGGAGTTCATGATGTTGAACGTAGAATAGTCAGGAACCAGCCGCATGGATAATTCTCCGGTGTAATTGATGTGGCTTACGCCCGCTTTGCCCCGTTTGGTCGTAATGACGACAACACCCGCCATGGCCCTGGCTCCGTAGATTGAAGTAGCAGAGCCGTCCTTTAAAATTTGAAAATTTTCAATGTCGTCGGCACTTAAACCGGCAATTGCAGAACTGATGAGTGTAACGGCATCTCCCGAGGATAGTTCGTCGGCTCCCAGTTCAACAACATCCTCCATGACAACACCGTCTACAACCCACAACGGTTTGCTGCTTCCATAGATAGAAGTAGCTCCCCGTACGCGGATTTTAGGTGCCGTACCGAATGTCCCTGAAACATTTTGTACGGATACACCGGCTGAACGGCCTTCGAGAGCCCGGCTTACATCAGGTAAACCCTGTACGATGACCTGATCGGCCGACAAACGGTCGGTGGCTCCCGTAAAGAGTCGCTTGTCCATTTGTGCCATTCCGGTTACAACCACTTCTTCCAGTGTTTCACTATCCGGTTTAAGTGTAACATCAATGACATTTTTGTCGGCAATACGAACTGTTTGGTCTTTCATTCCTACAAACGAGAATTTCAGAGTATTTCCGGCTCTGACTTTCAGGGTGTACTTCCCTTCGACGTCAGTTGCCGTTCCGGAGGTCGTGCCTATGATCATAATTGTCACGCCGGGGAGAGGTTCACCTTGCTCATCGGTTACTTTCCCGGTAATTGTTCGTTCGTCCGGATTGCTTTTCTGCTGTTGCTGATTGGCTTGACTGGGCCGGATAATGACATAGGTACTGGTGATTTCGGCTTGAAGATGAGTGCCTTTTAAAATGAGGTCATATAACTCCTTTACCGTGAAATTCGCTTTTTCAATCTGTACTTTGCGGTACATATCCAACTCGTTGTTACTGAAAAAGGTCAGTAAACCGGCTTGTTTTTCGACTTCCTCAAAAAGGGCTTTCAGGGTATGCTCCTGTTCTTTGAGGTGTACTACCTGAGCTGAGGTATGGGCAGAAACTTGCAAGGTCAGGCCCAAGGTCAGGAAAAATACAAACTGAGTCACACGCAGCATCTTTCCCGAAATTTTTCTGGAAAGTACTCTTGGCTTTCGGATTTTTTCCATACATTTGTTTTTGAAGTTAGTAATATTGTCTGTTGTTACGAACAGACATTTGGTTAGCTGGAATGAGGAGTGTTAGCGCACTCCTTATTTTTGTATTATCTCTATTTCATTGTTATTTATTTTGAATTGTATATTGGGGTTTGTTGCCTCTATCCGGCGTAAGAGTTCCTGTAAGTCTCCGTCTTTTCGGGCAGCGCCGGTAAACCGGTATTTTTTGCATTGCTCATTTTTAAAAATGAAACAGACATTATACCAGCGTTTGAGTTTTAGTGTAATATCTTCAATCGGAAGGTCTACAAAACGGAATAAATCGTTCCGCCAGGATGTGTATAACTCCGTATCGACTTCTTTGATTTCTACTTTTTCCGATGATTTTCGGGAAATCAGTTGTTGTCCCGGACGGAGTGGGTAATTTTTTTCACCGACTTTTACTTTTACGGCTCCGTTTACAAGTGTAATTTGTTCCGATTTTTCGTCGTGATAACTGCATACATTGAAAGCCGTACCCAAAACCCGTATGGAAGAAGAGCCTGTGTTGACGATGAAAGGCTTACCGTTTTTGGAAACTTCAAAATAAGCTTCTCCGCTTAACTCAACGGTCCGCTCCGGACCGTAAAAGTGATTGGGAAACGTAAGACGACTGTCGGAATTGACCCAAACTTTAGTACCGTCACACAAGATGATGCTGTATTCTCCGCCGACCGGAACGTAAATACGGTTCGGTTTTTCAGATGCTTTAACCGAATCTCCGGCATGTGTAATGGCTATGGTATTGGTAGAGTCTATTCCGACAATGAGACCCTCGGCACTCTGAATTTTTTGATTGACAGATTTATCCAAAACAATTTGTTCTCCGCTCGATAATTCCAATATTGCTTGGGTAGAATGCTCCGGCGAACATTCTGGAGTTTCGGCAGTGATAGCCGGTGTGATTTGTTCGTTCACTCCTGGATGTTGAAGTAAAATAATACCGATCACTAACGGAAATATAAGCCCCGCTGCAATTTCATAACGATGTAAAATGACTTTTCTTCTCCATCGGGCACGTGGAGCTGTACGGGAATTGATTGTAGCCCAGGCTTTGTTGGTATCTATATTTTTGAAACGAATAGCATCCGTCGTGTTTTTATAGGTATCTTTTAATCTTCCGATTTCTGTTTGATGTTCCGGATGTGTTTCCAACCACTTTTGCAGGCGGCGGGAATCGGACGAATTAAGCCGTCCTTTCAGGGAATCAATCAATAAGCAGATAATATAGGACGGAATTTTTACCATATTGTTTTTTCTCCTATGACAGGAAAAAAACAAAAACGGGTGACAAGATTTTTATATTTTTTATTTAAATTTAGCGATAAAGAGTAAAAACAGATAAGATTTTTTATTCAGATTGTTTTTAAGGGTAAGCATTGCACGGGAAAGAATCGTTTTTACTGTATTGACAGAAATATTCAATTCTCCGGCGATTTCTTTATATTTTTTATTATGAAAAACGATAGCAATAAAGATTTCCCGGGAACGCGGAGGGAGATTGTTAATTTCCTGATATATTTCCTCCATGCGGAGATTCCAAATGGCTTCTTCCGACATTTCCTCTTCTGTAATTTCTATCCGTTCAAATGAATTCTCAAGGCGATGATTTGCATTTTTTTCGAGATAGTTCAGGCAATGATTCCGTACGGCCTGATAAAGATAAGCTTTCAATTGAGAAGCAACCGAGATAAAACTGTTTTTTTCCCAGAATTTAATGAAGACTTCCTGTACCATGTCTTCGGCTTCGTCCTGTCTGTGTACATATTTCATGGCATACATAACCAAAGGCTTGTAAAATTTATGGAACAGTAACTGTAAGCCTTTTTTCTCTCCCCGCTTCAACAAATCTAATATTTCCGTCATGTTCTCCATATGACACGGTGTTAAGGCTTATAATTACTATAAATGTAAATTGTTTGTTTTTGATATTCCACAAAATTTCATAAATATGCACAAATACCGAAAGACAAATAAAATAAATTTATATTAAAAATCCTAACGGAAATTTCTTACTTTTCCACCATTAATCCATTTCTTTTTGTAATAGGTTTCGTCTAACGTATTGAGACGTACGCCACTATGGGTCGTGGAATGAATAAATATGTTGTTTTTTAAAAAGATGCCGACATGACTGACAGATTTGTGTGTTTTAGCCGTATTGAAAAATACCAGATCGCCGGGCCGGAGTTTGGCACGTCCGATTTTCCGGCAATTTTTTTTATACATTCCTGCTACAGTACGTTCTAATTTGATGTTGTAAGCATTACGGTAGATATTGCAGGTGAGCCCGGAACAATCTACCCCTGTTTTCGTATTTCCTCCGTATTTGTAGGGAACTCCCAGCCATTTTACAGCTTCACTATAGAGTTTCAGATCATCTTTCCGGGTGACCTTAAACCCTAGCTTTTGGGACAGTTGTGCGGTTGATACCCGGGAAGTTGTCATTTTGCGACTACTGCTACAGGATAGAGTCAAAAGTGAAAAGAAAATCAGCGTGTAAAACAGGATTGTTTTCATTGTTTTTTATTTGTCCGACAAATATACGTTCCTTTTGGCAAATTTTAAATTGAAAGACAGATGTTTTAGATGTACGATTTTGACTGATCATACAAAACTACTTTTTTTGAAAAATGAGATTTGTATGAAATAAATGAATAACCTATCCAAATGCATGGAATCGTAAATCAAAAATCGTAAATCAAGAATTTTAAACATTACTTTTGTTGTAAAATTTAGGTATGAATTATCTGGCTCATATATTGCTTTCGGGAAAAAACGGACAAATTCAAGTCGGTAATTTTATCGGAGATGCCGTAAAGGGCCGATCTTACGAAAATTATCCGGCCCATATCCGACAGGGAATTTTGTTGCACCGGTCGATTGATGATTTTGCGGATCACCATGCGGATGTTAAGCAAGCTGTGGCTTTGGCTAAGGTGAAATTCGGCAGATATGCGGGGGTAATGACCGATATGTTTTTCGATTACTTATTGGCACGTAATTTCCGGCAATATTCCGGAATTTCACTTCGCTACTTTACGTTTCGTTTCTATTTGTCGCTTGTGCGGAATTATTTTTATTTGCCGGTACGTATAAAACGATTCGTGTGGCATTTTATTCTGACGGACAGGCTGAATCGTTATGCTTCGTTACGGGGATTGAAGCAATCGCTTCGGATAATGGCAGAATATAAAAAGTTGCCGGTAGATCCGGAGGAAGCTATTGTTTTTTTGACGGAACATGAACGACAGTTAGAAAAATTGTTTGCTCATTTTTTTCCGGAAATATGTAAATTCTGCCGGGAACAATAAACTTTTTGTTACTTTTGATACTCATATTGGATTTAATCTTAACTACAAATGAATAAGACCGATTGGCAAAAAGAGTTGGCTGAATATGCCGATAATGAAGAAATTCTTCAGGTATATGAAGATTGGGGAAATTCCGGATATTTACAAGAGGTATTCCGGTTGTTGAACGAATTCAACCCGGATTGGAATAAAGAAAAAGAGTTGGGAAGCTGGGCTGCTGAATTTATATTGGATATGCTGGAAGAGGCGGAGGAAGAATTGGAGGATTCGACGCCGGAAAATCGGGAAGAGCTTTTCAGAGAAATGCTGGAAGAGCGTTATGAGGATTTCCGCAATGGGCATCAGTTTGCACGTATAAATAATGTCGCTATTCAGGCAACCGGAGATTCTCCGGAAAATATTCGTGAAAATGCAGCGGCTGAAGGAGAGAAAATCGGCTTTCCGGTTTTATGATTTCCGGTTTTAGAGCATGCTGGAAAGATTTGTTTTTAAATTGTCAGTAAAATCCGGCATTAAATCGGTCGATTGGGATTTTCCAAATCGGTTCAGTACGAAAAAAAGGAGCATAATGTAATATTTATATGCTTTATTATCAATGTATTATATGTTTTTGTTGTAAATTGAAATTACACAATGAGTCCGTCCCAGTGTGTAATTTTTATACGTTTACTCAAAAGTCGTAAATCCAAAAGCTTTTAGCTTTGCCTGTTTTTTACCTGCAATAGAAAATGCTTGGGGATTACTGTTTCGAATGTCATTTCTTTCCCGCTTTCCGGATGGATAAAATGGAGTTTAAAAGCATGTAAACATAATCGGTTCAACGGATTATAACGGGCTCCGTATTTTTTGTCTCCGGTAACGGGACATCCGGCTTCCTGCATGTGTACCCGGATCTGGTTTTTTCTGCCGGTTTCCAATTCCAATTCCAGGAGAGAAAATTGTTGGTTGCTTTTTAACACCCGGTAATGCGTAATGGCTAATTTACCCTCTTCGGCAGAAGCTTTATGTACAACTAAAGCCGTGTTTTCGGATATATAAGATTTTAGGGTACCTTCTTCCTGCTTCGGTTTACCTTCGACAACGGCGACGTATTTTCGTTCCGTGATCGCTTCGTTCCAATGCCGTTGTAATTTTTCCTGAACATTTTGGTTTTTGGCAAACATCATCAGGCCCGAAGTTTCGCGGTCCAGACGATGGAGTATAAAGATCCGGTGATATGGATTTTTTCTTTTTACATATTCACTGAGAATGTGGTAAGCCGTTTTTTCCCGGATCTTATCCGTAGCCATCGACAGCAGGCCGGCTGCTTTATTGACGACGATCAGGGAATCGTCTTCGTATACGATCTCTATTTTAGGGTGGCTGAACGGCAAATTTGCTTTATCGAATCCGACAGTGACTTTATCTCCTTTTTTCAAAGGCTTATCGAACTGGGTCGTCATACGGCCGTTGATACTGATTTGCCGGTGCGCAAGCAGGGATTTAACCGTCGTCCGGCTCAGGTGATTCAAAGATAGCAGTAAAAAATTCAATAAAGTATTTTCTTCCGTTACCTCTAAAGTTTGATTTTTGGGAGAGGAACGACGAGCTCCCTGACGACTTGTTTTCATAGTATGGATTTTGGGGGACAAAGATAACAAAAAATCCGGTGGAATATTCCACCGGATTTTTTATCATATAGTTGCCGTTAAGCTTCGATTTCGATTAATTTGGCACCGGCCTGAACGCTGGCTCCTTCTTTAACGAATATACGCTTTACGGTTCCGGCGTAGTCTGAAGCTATGTTGTTTTCCATCTTCATGGCTTCGAGGATAATTACAGATTGTCCTTTTGTTATTGCATCACCGGGTTTTACCTGTATTTTAAAGATATTCCCCGGCATCGGAGCTTCCACTACTTTTCCGGTGATCGGTTCTTCCTGTTTAACCGCAGTCGTTTCTTGTTTTACTTCTTCAGTTTTGTGTTGTGCCTGATAACGGGCTTCTTTTTGTTTGGTCAGGAAGTTTTTAGCAACTTGCGGGAACAATTCCAGCAACAATATTTCTTTTTCATTTTCAGCCAGTTTTACACCTCCGGCTTCCGCTAAAGTCGGGTTGGGCTGCATTTGGTATTTGGAGGTATCATAAGGGGTTTCTTCCCGGACACCGGCAATTTTCAAGCGGAATTCCGGATCAACGGGAACCGGTGTTTTTCCGTATTCGCCTTTAACCAATGCGACAAACTGGTTGGAGACATTGGAATACATCGGTTTCCCGGCTTTGATGTCCAATGCACAGTTTACAGCTTGAGCACCTACAATCTGACTGGTAGGAGTAACCAAAGGAGGCAAACCGGCAGATAAACGTACTGTCGGGATCAACTCCATCGCTTTTTCCAGAATATCCATGGAATTCAGTTGTTTCAACTGAGCGACCATGTTGGTATACATACCTCCGGGGATTTCAGCTTTCTTGACCAATTCGTTCGGTTTCGGGAAATTGAAATAAGCTTCAATAGCATGACACGCATCCAGTAAGGTTGTTTCGTCATTCGTTTGTGCAGCCTGGATGGCTTTATCAAACAGTTTATCGATTTCAGCCGGGAGTGTATCGGTCAGTGGATTGAACGGATTCGGGATTTGCTTAACAGCATCGAAAGCTTCCAATTCTTTACGGATACCCAACAGCTCTTTGTTGATCTGAGCAACGGCTTCCATGTTGATATCCAGTTCTACGCCGAGTTTCTTACAGAAAATATAGACTAATTCGATGGCCGGAGCTGCAGGACCGCCTGCAAAATTCCAGATATTGGTATCTACGATGTCTACACCTTTGATGATAGACATCAAAACGGCTCCTAAACCATAACCCGGCGTACAATGGGTATGAAAATCAATAGGAACTTTCAGATTTTGTTTGAATAAAGGTATTAATTCTGCTATGCGGGAAGGAGGCACCAAACCACTCATGTCTTTAATCGTGATCATATCAGCACCTAACGCTTCCATTTCCTTGGCTTTATTCAGAAAGTATTCATTGGTAAAAACCGGTTCCGGATTCTTTTTTCCTTTCAGCTTATCGAAAAAGCCGAGCTTCGGATATTTGGGGTCGATTGTATAGCAAACGGCACAATCGGCAATACCGCCGTATTGTTTAACGTATTTTACAGTTGACTTTACATTGTTTACGTCATTCAGAGCGTCAAAGATACGCATGATACCCAGCCCCGATTCAATAGCGTTTTTACAGAATCCGTCGATAATTTGATCGGTGTAAGGAGCGTATCCGAAAAGGTTACGACCCCGGGAAAGAGCGGTTAATTTAGAAACATCGCCGATTGCAGCTTTGATTTTCTCTAATCTGTCCCAGGGGTTTTCATTCAGGTAACGCATTACGGAATCGGGTACGGCACCACCCCATACTTCCATGGCATAGAAGCCCGCATTTTTGTAGTAAGGTAATACCCGGTCTACCTGTTGTTGATTCATACGGGTTGCGAAAGAAGATTGCTGCCCGTCACGTAACGTAAGATCTCTGATCAGTAGTTTCTTAGTCATAACAATAACTGTATTAATTCGTTAGATGTTTATTGTGTGGTTTGTCCTGCTGTGTTCATTGGGCGAGGGCAAAATAATTGTTTTTAGAACTCTACAAACTTATTAAATAAAATCCGAAATTGTATCAAATTCTAAGAAAATTATAGAAAAATTTCAGTATTTATTCTTGGAACGATAAGATAGATTATAAACTGTAAGTTTGTCGGCACTTTTTCTTTTTTTTCTTTCGTTTATAACGTTTGTTTATCTATGTTTGTATCCTTAAACCGGTCTGAGGTGTTAAAATGCCGGATATGTTGCTGTTCATCCTTTCCAGGCTTTTTGTCTCTTCCGACCTTTGATTTTAAATTATGGAAAAAATAGCAGTATTTCCCGGTTCTTTTGATCCTTTTACTGTCGGTCATGAAGAAATTGTAAACCGGGGGTTGAAGATTTTCGATAAAATTGTGATTGCTGTCGGAGTGAATGCTCTGAAAAAGGAATTTCTGGATGTCGATAGCCGGGTGCAATTAATACAGAAAGTTTTCTCTTATACGGATCGGGTTATTGTAGAACCTTATTCCGGCTTGACCGTTGATTTTTGTAAAGAGATGGGAGCGCCTATTATTATCAGAGGTTTGAGAACGGCGGCTGATTTTGAGTACGAACGGGCTGTAGGGCAGGCTAACCGGGCCATGGATTCGGAAATAGAGACGGTTTTTATTTTGACATCGACCGAACACACTTTTATCAGTTCCACGATTGTCCGCAATATATATATGAATGGAGGTAATATAGATCGTTTTTTGCCTTCCGGCTTGAAGACGGAGGATTTATGCAGGTTTGACAAAAAAAGTAAATGATTATGATGAGCAGAAAGCGGTTGCGGATCAGTTCGGCCATATTGGTACTGATCGCCCTGTTCTTTTTATGTATGCCTACCTATATGCGGGAGGCATTGATTCATTGGTATCCGGATATTTCCGATACCTATTTGTTTGCCTCCCATACGGTTGAAAAACCGGATACATGCTGGGAATGGCCGGTTGCTCCGGATTGTAACACCTATGTTTTGGACAGTGCCGATAATGCTTATCTTGACGAGTTGAAAACCGTGGCTTTTCTGGTTATACAAAATGACAGTATTTTGTATGAGGAATACCGGGAAGACTGGACTCCTCGAACCTTATCGAATATTTTTTCCGCGACGAAAAGTATTGTGGGGTTGTTGATCGGGGTCGCCTGCGATGAAGGGTATATCAAAAGTCTGGATGATCCGGTCGGTAAGTATCTGCCGGAATTTCAGCAAGGTGAAAAATCCAGGATTACGGTGCGTAATTTATTGACGATGAGTTCGGGTTTAAATTGGGACGAGGCTTATACGGCTCTTTTTTCCAAGACGACGCAGGCCTATTACGGGGACAATATACGGGAGTTGGTTATGGGACTCGAGCCGGAAACGGAACCGGGAAAGCAGTATTCATATAAGAGCGGGGATACCCAGCTTTTATCGTTTGTTTTGGAAGCGGCCACCGGCCGTACGATCAGTGATTATGCACAGGAGAAACTTTGGAAACCGATGCAGGCCTGCAACGATGCCTTGTGGAATTTGGATAAGAAGGGAGGAGATGAAAAATCTTATTGCTGCTTTAATACGACGGCCCGGGATGTGGCTCGTTTTGCCCGTTTGATGTTGCATAACGGGAATTGGAATGGGCGTCAATTGGTTTCTGAAGCTTATATGGCGGAAGCGATGGCTCCGGCTGCCTATCTGGAAAATGAGTTCGGGGACGGGGCGTTGGATTATTACGGCTTTCAGATATGGATTGTGCATTATAAAGGAATGCAATTCCCTGCATTTCGGGGATTAGGGGGACAGTATATTTTTGCTATCCCACAGAAAAATGCCATCGTTGTTCGTTTGGGACATAAGCGGAGCGATGAGTATAACCGGGAAAAGACAATCGATCTGGACCGTTATCTCGATATTGCTTTTAAAATCTTGAAATAAAAAATGTGATATAAAAAAACCGAAGGCTGAACCTTCGGTTTTTTATTTTTAATTTTGATGCTTACCAGGCAAACATCGGACGTGGATTCATCATGGCGTTCACTTCTTTCTTTACTTGTGCAATGACATTCTCATCATCGATGTTCGACAGGATCCGGTCGATCATATCTACAATTACAGTCATATCGGCTTCTTTCAGTCCGCGGGTTGTAATAGCAGGTGTGCCGACGCGTATACCGGATGTCTGGAACGGAGAACGGCTGTCAAACGGTACCATATTCTTGTTGATGGTAATATCGGCTTTTACCAATGTATTTTCAGCCTTTTTACCGGTTAATTCCGGGAATTTTGTACGTAAATCGATCAGCATGCAATGATTGTCAGTGCCGCCTGAAACAACTTTGTATCCTTTGTCAATGAAAGCCTGAGCCATAGCTTTGGCATTCTTTTGCATCTGTACAGCATATTCGGTATATGAATCAGAAAGAGCTTCTTCAAAGGCAACGGCTTTGGCAGCAATGACATGTTCCAGCGGACCGCCTTGTTGTCCCGGGAATACGGCAAAATTGAGTACTTGTGACATCATTTTGATTTCGCCTTTCGGTGTTGTTTGTCCCCATGGGTTCGGGAAATCTTTGGGCAGAAGAATCATACCTCCGCGCGGTCCCCGCAATGTTTTGTGAGTCGTGGTCGTTATGATGTGACAATATTCAAACGGGTTGTTCAACAAGCCTTTGGCGATTAAACCGGCCGGATGGGACATATCGCACATCAATAAAGCATTTACTTTGTCGGCGATTTCACGCATGCGTTTGTAATCCCAGTCTCTGGAATAGGCAGAAGCTCCGCAAACGATCATTTTGGGCTGATGTTCCAAGGCCAGTTTTTCCATTTCGTCATAATCAACCCTGCCGGTTTCCTCTTTTACATGATAAGGAACGGGTTTGTAGTTGATACCGGAAAGGTTAACGGGAGAACCGTGTGACAGGTGACCTCCGTGAGCTAAATCCAAACCCAAAAAAGTATCGCCCGGTTTCATACAGGCGAAGAAAACAGCTGCATTAGCCTGTGCGCCGGAATGCGGCTGAACGTTTGCATATTCGGCTCCGAATAATTTGCAAGCCCGGTCAATAGCCAACTGTTCTGTCTGGTCTACAATTTGACAACCGCCGTAATAACGGGCTCCGGGATAACCTTCTGCATATTTGTTGGTCAGGCAGGACCCCATAGCCTGCATTACTTCTTCACTGACAAAATTTTCTGAAGCAATCAGCTCAATACCTTCTTTTTGGCGATGGCATTCTTTTTCAATCAGATCAAATATTACTGTATCTCTTTTCATAACTGCTATTAAATTTGTAGAAATTTTTCTCAAATGTAGAGGTTTCATTCGGACTTAACAAATTTTCCGGAGGAATTCTGAAAACGTTTGAATCTCAGGTTCCGGATTCGGATATTCCGGTATTCATTTACGATCGGATCCGCAGATTTTACAGATACTACAGATTCATTTTTAATTAACGACCGGAGTCATTTGTCAATGTTGATTTGGGGTGTAAACGATCACTGAAACTTTTGATCTATGGGAAATCTGACGATCTGAAAATCCGCAAAAATTGTGGTTTTGATTTAAAATCTACAGACTGTATTTCGAATTACCTGAAAGAGAAAATTATGAGGTTTTTAGTTTCCCTTATACATCTTTCCTTTTTTTCTTTATTTTTGTAGTAATAAAAATAAGAAATTATGGAAAATCCTTTTGAAACAAATCAATTGAAGCGGCCTACATTTTTGACCGTATTGTGTATTTTAACCTTTATCGGTAGCGGTTGGGGCGTACTATCCCAATTATTTAGTCTTTTGTTTACAAATCTGGTGGATGTGAGTGCTCAGACCGAGCAGCTCAATACTATGATGGATAATATGGAATCCGGAGCCGGAACTTCTTTTCTTTCCGGTATCTTGAGTTCATCGCAGGAGGTTATGCAGGCGACGATGATGCATGCAAAGTCCATAGCTGTAATTAGTCTGGTACTTTCTTTATTGAGTTTATGCGGAGCTATTCTGATGTTTTCCCTTCGTCGTATCGGATTTTATATTTATACTGTCGCTCAATTGCTGCTGCTTTTCGTTGTACCCTATTTTGCCGGCTTTTCGATGATTGTCGTTATGGGAATGCTATTCTCGGCCTTATTTACCGTCGTTTTTATCATTTTGTATGCGCTGAATCTGAAAGCTATGCGTTAGATTTTTGCAAGAATTTTAGAAAAAGAGATCAGTAATGATCTCTTTTTTTTGTATACATTTAGTTGTTTTAATAGAAATTAATGATTATATTGCAAATACAATTGTTGTGTATTTATTTATAATTCATATAATATAATTAATGGAAAACTGGAATCAATATATCGAATCCTTGGTTTATCATCGCTTAGAGGTGCGTATTATGGCAAAGAACGATGGCTTTTGGAATGCATGGCCGGGAGCTGTGATACGGAATAATTTATTATATGCCTGTGCAAACGTTTGCGTAAGGAAGGATATTTCTTTGCTGGATGTCCTTGAACGTTTTCCGCTGAAAGAAACTCATCCTTTATATAAAAATTTGACTGGAGGTTTCCCTAAAGGGCTTGTGCTCAAGTTAGGACCGGAATTAATGCATGCCTATGAACCCCGACGATTTATCCGCCGGGGAGAGATATTGTCTTTTTCTTTGTTATTGATAGGAAACCATGCCGTTTATTATAAATATTACGTTGAAGCATTACGGCAAATGTGTGCCAGAGGAATAGGGCATCCGATGGAGCCTTTTAACTTGGTGGATATTTGTGAACGGCATCCGGTTTTGGGGATCCGGCGGATTGCTTCCGAAACTACAAAGAAAGTGGAAAAGTTACAAATGCCGGTTACATTTGAGGATTTTGCCCGGTTCAAGTGTTTTCCGGGTCTGACAATTTCTTTTCAGACACCCGTTTTGCTGCATGAAAACCGACTCGGTAAAGTAAGAAGTTCGGGTTATCAGGAAAAGTTGAACGGTTTTCCCAGCTATTATCAGTTTGTGCGTTCTGTGGCCTTTCGTAGTTTGAAATTAGCCGTGTTGTATGTATATCCGGAAAATGCTGCCTATTGCCGGGAGGCATACGAATGTATCGACCATTACTTGGAGCGGGCGTGTATTCCTTTGTTACAAAGGGCAGCACTGGAAAGAATCTCATTAGCAGGAACCCCAAAAGAAGGGGAGAAAAAATCGATACTTTTTCACGGTTATATCGGGGAGATAGACTATTCCGACCGTACTTCTGACTACCGGCAATTGATGTTATATATGCAGGAACTCGGGGTCGGTAACGACACCATATACGGCCTCGGCCAATATCGGATAAATAGTTGGAAAAATTATCGCAATGAACAAATATAAATGTCGAATATATGAAAATAAAGATTTTTTTATTAGGAGGATATGATTTGGAGATGATGGAGATAGCTGTTTTGTTAGAACAGCAAGGAATCTGTTTTTTTGATCGGCATTTGAATTGGGAGAAAGCTGTTTTATCTGCATATAGAGAAGAGTTGGAAAAATATGGGAATCAGCCTGAGACAACTATTTTTGGGGTAGAGTTACAGGATGATGGGATAGCTTCCCGATATACCAATTATGTTCGGATTGATCACCACGGTGATTATAGTGGGCGTCCTTCTTCTTTGGAGCAGGTAGCTGCTTTGCTGGAATATCCTTTGACCCGGTGGCAGTTTTTGGTAGCAGCTAATGATTCGGAGTATATTCCGGGTATGCTGAAGAGGGGGGCTGTTCGGGAAGAAATTGATAGAATACGTCGGGAAGATCGGGCGGCTCAGGGGGTAACCCCAAATGAAGAACAATTGGCCGAGAGAGCGATTGCCGAAAATCTCGAAGAATATGCTAATTTGAAAATCGTTCGTGCTTTTTCGGATCGCTTTTCCCCTATTTGTGATCGTCTCTGGCCATATGAAAGTTTATTGGTTTATACTGATGAAACCTTGTGCTATTATGGAAAAAGGACCGATAAATTAATTGATATTTACATTAAAGATAAAATTCAGCCGCCTCCTCTGTATTATGGGGGAGGACCTTCCGGTTATATAGGAACAAAGGGGAAGTGGGATGTGGAACGTATCCTGAGGTTGAAACGTCAGATTATAAAGTATATTACTGTGAATAGTTATCATATTTTTTATTTTCCATTTAAATGGGACGTTCTAGGTCGCGAATATGCGACTTTTTCAGAAGAAGTGAATCTCGGGCAGATACAACCGCAGTCATATAGTGAATGGGAAGCGAATTCAGAGCCGGATGAACAGGAAAAGCAGGAGTTATATAATGAAAAAAATTATTATTTTGAATTTGTGCATCCTGTTCTGTACGATAGTACCAATGAAAATACTCTATTGAAACATTATGAACGAAAAGAACCGAAGTATAAAAAAGTTTTTTATCATATTGATATCACTAAGGATAAAGGTGAAGTAAAATCTCGTAGATTCCATTATCGGTTGCGGGTAGATTCCATTAATCTGAATTTTTATTCTACCGGAGTAGGGATGCTGACTTTTTATTTGGAAAATACAGATTATAAAGAACCTCAGGCTATTTTGGATATAAACCAGTATGGTCGCCGGATATTTCCGCCTTTTTATGCGGATATTGAGGGGAGAGGTGAAATTGCAGAATCTATCCGGATTGAGGGGTTGGAAGGAGAAAAATTCAGGTATCAGGAAGATTTTAAAGGCTATCGGACGGATTCAACTTGGTGTCCGGGGGCGTTTATTTGTAATTTGATTTCTGATCTGATGCAGAATTTGGAAATCACACCGGTGATTGACGACAGAATGTTTGTCAATTGTTGGTATGGAAATGATGATGTAGCTAAAGAATTCCGGATACCTGGGGATCTATTGGAGGAAATAAGAGAAAAAAATAAAGAAGAACAGCAAAAAAAACATTTTGAAAAATTTCTGGAAAAAGACTTTTGGTATAAATATGTGTTTGTCGATGCTGATTTCCCTTGTTGTAGTAACGGAGAAATGAAAGCAGAACTTTTAAAGATGGCTACTTATACGCGTTGGCAAGGAACGGGAAGTCTTTATGGGGTTTCACGTTATTCGATGGTGTTACTTACAGATGAAAATTTATTCGCAAAAGATGTATTACAGGTTTACATGCGAACCGTTTATTCTCGGATGATAGAATTGGTTTTGGTACAAAGAGCTTCCATGCTGCGTTTTTCAGGTGAGGTGACGGTTTTAAGTCAGTTGACGAAAGAGAATTACAGGGATAATGCGATAAAAATAGCTTCCTTGTATAAAGAATATATCCGGTTTGTGAA
The DNA here is from genome assembly GCF_900091655.1 of Culturomica massiliensis. NCBI lineage: Bacteria > Pseudomonadati > Bacteroidota > Bacteroidia > Bacteroidales > Odoribacteraceae > Culturomica > Culturomica massiliensis. The sequence continues at coordinate 2,059,729 of NZ_LT594621.1, read as the reverse complement.
TCAGATTTTTTTCCGGTCGGTTACTTCTCAGGAGCAAGGTATCGAGTTGTATCAGATTTTAGGAAAACAATTTCAGATAGAAGAACAGATAGAAGATTTGGAGTCTGAAATCGGTGAATTGCATCAGTATATCTCTTTATTAATCGACTCCAACCGGAACGAACAGGGGGCTCATTTAAATGTATTGGCTGCGTTGTTTTTGCCTGCTACGATTATTACCGGATTTTTTGGGATGAATTCTATTTTTCAGAGTGAATTTGAGGGACGGTCGCTGGCTATTCAGGTTCCCATACTTTTGATGGTGACAATAGGTATTTATTTGTGGTTAAAGTATAGAAAAACGAAGTTATGAAAAAAGAATCGTTGTTGGCAGGTGTTTTTGGAATATTCCTGCTGGTGTTAATTATTTTGTTTGCATGTTTTTACCGTCTTTGTTATTTAAAGCTATTAATTGTAATAACTGCGATGACTTTAGCATTTATTGCCTATTTGATCGTAATGACTATTATGGTGAAATGTACAACTCGTTTAAAAGAGAAGGAACTGGAAGATGAATACAGTGATAATGAATTTCAACGAAAGCAAAAAATGAAATTACTGGACAGAGGAATGTATAGGTTGGAAGAGTTAGAGAAAAAGTTGATAAATATGGAAGATCGTCTTGTTGCTGGAGAAGTCGAACCTATAAAAGAGGAATTGCAAAAATTGAATCAAAGTATTCAGGAATTGAAAAGTTATTTCAAACAATAATTATATGTATAGACTGGAAGTAAAACTAAAACAGCATACGCCCTTGATCCACTTTCAGTGGCAGCAAGCAGGGGCTACTTTGCGGGCTTCGGAGGTAAAACCACGGCTTGATCGATTTATCTTGACGAAGTTAGGAAAGACATGTACACAGGAGGAAAATAATTCTGGTAAATATGATCTATACGATGCAGAATGGATCACTCAATTATGCCGGTGGACTGAAGAAGCGAAAAATTGGAATAGTCAACTTCCCCGCTTGCAGAGAAAAGAATGGGATCAGTTGGATGAATATGGACGGGGATGTTTAATAGCTGCCATGAAAAATTGGTTTATAGGGGAAGGAGCTCATCCTGCTTTAGATTATAAGATGAATATTATCCCGGAAAGTTATATAGTAGAGGGAAGTACAATCCGATTGGCAGGAAAAGATCAGCACTTTGACAATCAATGTTTGGAATTAGAATTGAAAGGGAAAAATGCTGAATATAACTACAGTAATGAATCACGGATGTATTATATTACTGCTCAATTGTATAATAATGCTGAAGATGAAAAAAATGATAAACGGTATGATGAAATAATTAGTAAGGGTATACGTTGTTTAGACGGAACTCCTTTTTTTGCCCAGGAAGAGCAGAAAGTAAAATTAATCACAGGTTCTGGAGCAAATTTTAAATTTCAGAGTGGAGTTTGGGAGAAGCTGGAAAAGAAAGGAATTTTATATCCAGGGTGGATAAATTTGACGTGTAGAAGTTTTTATCAGGATATAAATCATTTGCTAGAAGTTTATATCCGGGAATTTTTTGCGTGTACAAATTTTGGAACACGGCAGAGTAAAGGATTTGGAGGATTTATGGTGTTGGCTAAAGCAGATGAAAGTGGTGTGTACAATACATGGACATTAACAGACTTAGAGAAAGTATGGAAAGCCAATTTTGCTTTTGCCTATAGTAAAGAAGTGAAAAATACACAACGTACTTTCTTCCAAACCATCCAGAAAGATTACAGATTGTTGAAGTCTGGGAGAGCTAAATTAGGAGGAGAAACGTATGCCAAGGCTAAGATGTTCCGTTATGGACTTCGTATGAAAGAAAAATATCGTTGGGAGAAAAGGTTTATTAAAAGAGCTGTACATAACGTTGTCCCTTTAAAGGCAGATCATGCACCTTGGTATGATGATAGCAAAGCTGTGTGGGAGGATGTTCCAGAACCGAACTATATTTATTTAAGAGCTGTTTTGGGACTTGCAGAACAGTATGAATTTCTAGTTAATAGTGAGGATAAAAAGGAAAAATTGATTATTGAAATAGACAGTTGTAATAAAAGTATTCAGCGTATAGCTTCTCCTTTATTATTTAAAGTGATTGGACAAACGATTTATTTACTTGGAAATGACATTCCTGATGAAATAAAAGGAAAAGGTTTTTGTTTTTCTTATTATTTAAAAAGTAGAGGAAAAAAAAGTGCAAGAAAGGTTAGGATCTTTCAGAATAAAAAAGCCATAGAAGAGTTAGTTATTCCGAAAGATTTTTCTTTACCTGAATTTATTGAATACGCTTTAAATGATGCCTTATGTACTCGTAAGTATAATTATTCGAATGCTAGACAAGCAGGGAGATCGGATGTTAGCAAAGAAAAAATACAATATGAGAATGATGATGCTCCATTAGGATATACAAAAATATTTAATAAAAAGTAGGATGAGAAAATATATTTGCATGACTATCGGGCCGATAGTGAATACTTTAATAAAAGCGAGAAAAACACGTGAAACATGGATGAGTAGTTTCCTTTTTTCGACTCTGATGAAAATTTTAGTTTCTAAAGTAGGAAACAGAGAACAAATTATCATTCCATATTCAGAAGACAATTTTGAATTACAAGGAGTTGGACTGTATCCGGACCATCTTGTATATTACTGTAAGGATAATTCTGTCCCGGATCTGGATGCTTTGATAGAGGAAGCCCGGGAAGAATTATTGAAAGAGATTATCGGAATAGATGAAAAAGGGAACATTTTATCTAAAATCGGAGATTATCCGGTAGAGGTTCTTCGAAAATTTTTGAAAGATTATTTGCTGATTTATTATTTTGTTCTCGATGTTTCAGTTCTACCAGAAGAAGACAAGAAAGAAAAAAATTTTCTGACATTATTAGATCAAGTATTTAATACCATTGAATTGCAAGGGAAAGTAACTCCCTATGGGACTTTTAAACTAACTGATCTATTCCGGATGATTCCAAAGATGGCGTTGTATGAAAAAGCTTTTGTTGAAAATCAAATGAAGCGGATGCCTTCTTTAGTTGAAATTGCCACTAAAGGCCTATATGGATTAGATCGGGTAAAATATGAGAAGTTGGTTTGGAATAAAATAATAATGACAGATGAAGCTGAAGATACTGATTTCTTGGAAGGAATAAAAGCAGCATTTCCTGAGAACTTTAAAAATCACCATAAGTATGTGGCTGTAATTCAATCGGATGGTGATAAAATGGGGAAGTTTAACCAAAGATATATAGATTATTATCTTCAGACTCATCCAGATTCTTCAGAGAATGCCATACAAGAGGTGTCGAATGCTTTATTCAAATGGGCAAAAGGAGCGGCTAAAAGAATCAAAACTTATGGGGGAATCCCTGTATATGCGGGAGGAGACGACCTATTTTTCTTTGCTCCATTAAGAGATGAAGAAGAAAATAATACTTTGTTTCATTTGTTGGAAGAATTGAATGTTGATTTTACTGCTTGTATGAGTGAATTGCTTGGGGAGCAAAAAGAGGGAGGCATATTGCCAACTTTGTCCTTTGGGGTATCTATTACTTATTATAAGTATCCATTAGGAGAGGCACATCAGGCAGCTTTTGATTTGATGTATGAAATGAAAGCTAATGGTGGGAATGGAATCCGTTGTAAAATTTTACGTCATAGTGGATCTGATTTTGATTTTTGTATGCATTTCGGTTCAACTCTATGGGAGAAGTTTGAAGAGTTGTTGACTTATGAGAATTTAGATGAGAATGTTCTATGGGGAGTAACGCGTTGCTTAAGAGGACATCAGGCTGTGTTTAAAGCAATGATTGGAAATATTGAAAAACAAAAATTATTGGACAACATTACTATACAGAATAAAAAAGATAGAATACAACAGTTTTTTATTCATAATGTCGAAGGGTACCAGGAGGATGCAAAAGATTCTTTTTTGGGTAAGGTTGAAAAGTTAGTAGAAGAAATATATACTATTATATTATCAGAAAAAACCGATCCGATGTTGTTGATATATGATGTATTGCGGATAGTTAAATTTATTAATGGTTTAGAAGAAGTAAAATAACGAATTATGGGATTTACTTATAAAATATGTATAAAACCGGTTGGTACTTATTTTTTGGGAGGAGAAAAGACATTTGTAGATGATGATGAGCGTGCCAACTATAGGGTAGAGTCACGTCCAATACCTCAGCAAACAACTATCTTAGGAATGTTGAGATATGCTTTACGAAGTGGATTATTATCATTGAAAAATTCTGATGATAAATTAGAGTTAACTCAATTGATTGGAGCTTATGGTTTTGATGGGACGGATCGTCCGATCGGAATTATTGAGCGTCTTTCTCCACTGTTTCTTTGGCATGAAAAATATGGGCTAATGGAAGAGGCTGGATTATATTTCCAACTAGAGGATAAAGAAAAATGGACTCAGATTCAATATAGACCCTGGAAAGCAGAACGTGTTATTTCGGGTGTAGTAAACCGACAAGCTTTAGCACCCCGTTTGTTAGCTTTTGATTATAAACATGAGCGTCCAAAAGCATGGCGTTATAAAATGAATGAAAGAGAGAATATTTTAACTTATGATGAAATTTTTTTTAGCAAGGAACAGGTCGGAAACTTGAAGAATAGAGAGGATATTGATGATGATAAAGGATTCTTTAAACAGATACGTTATAGTATGGCTAAGGAATTTTCTTTTTGCATGTATATACAAACCGAAAAGGAATTGAAAGAAAATGTTTCTTTTCTGGCCTTTATGGGAGGAGATCAGAGTGAGTTTAGAGTGAAAATTTTTAAAGAAGATTTTAGTTTTGAGGTAAAATTAGAAGAATATCCAGAATCAGAGGGTAGAGTTGTATTATTGTCAGATTGTTTTATACCAGAAGAATTACTGCGGTATTGTGAGTTTGCCTTGATCGATACATTGAATTTTCGTTATATCCGAACCTTGACAAAAATGACTGATTTTAGTGATATGGACAGGACAAAATATATGGCCTTTGATACAGATGAGAAGCGGACTGCCGTAAGCCAACTGCCCCGTAAAAGTGAAGATATAAAACTGGTGACAAGGGGAGCTGTATTTTATTGTCATAATGTAAACAAATTTGTAGAAGGTATAATTAATCATCCTTTTCATCGGATTGGGTATAATTATTGTCGGATAGAATTATAAAAATAAAGAGATATGAAAAATCAAGTAAATGCCTATTTAATTTGTTGTCAAACAAATTTACACGTTGGAAATGGAAAAAGTGATCAAGGGATTATTGACAATTTAGTTCAGCGTGATCATATTGATGAAACTCCGATAATTAATGCCTCTAGCTTAAAGGGGGCTTTAAGAGAATATGCCAGAATACAATGGGGAGAAGATAAAGATAAGTTTAATAAAATAGAATTAATTTTTGGAAGTGAGAATCCGGCCGGACAGAAAAAGAGTGAGGAAAATCAATCCCCTGGAAAACGGAAAGTGGTAAAGGGAGAGACAATATTTCATGATGCTATGTTATTGGCTTTGCCGATGAGGAGTAATATACGTCCTTATTTTCTGGCAACATGTCCTATGATCCTGAATAAAATTTGTGATATGGCAAAGATCATGTTTGAAAATAGTGAACAGATAGAATTTTTTCAAAATCTAACAAAGATGACGAAAAAATTGAAGGAAAGCAATGTGAATTTGCCTTGTACTTCAGATGGAAATAACATCAGAGGTCAATATTTTATAGAATATGCAGATCGATTCTCTTCTAATAATAAAGTGACCGATATAATGAAAAAGCTTTTCCCTTCTGAAGATTGGGTTATCTTTTCAGATCAGGAATTTAAAGATTTGGTAAGTGATTATAATTTACCGGTTGTTGCCAGAAATTATTTGAATAATGGTGAAAGTAAGAATCTTTTCTATGAACAGATAGTGCCTCGCCAAAGTCGGTTTATCTTTTTTGTAAGTAGTTATGCCAATGATCTATCGAAAGAATCGGATGCTAATAACTTTTTTGATGAATTGATAAAGATGGGTAAATGTGTACAAATTGGCGCTAACGGTTCGATTGGTTATGGTTATTGTGTTGTTAAAAATGTAAAAGAAGTATAGAAAGGGGGATTTCATGATTAATAAGAAGAGAATGGAAAAAATGTTGGTTGCTGCAGATAAAGCGTTACAATCAACAGGTATATTAAAAAAGAATAATGAAGGAGTATGGTTAGTTGATAAATCGGAATATGAAGCTTATTTAGCTGGTTTTGGAGCGATTGTCATTAACTTAGGATTGAAGTCTGCTATTATTTATTATCATAATTCCAGAAAAATTATATTAACTGCTATTGGAGAAGTATTATCAGAGTTTCCGGAAAGAAATTTGGGAAAAAATGCTGAAGAATTGAAAGAAATGGTGGTTCGAGAAGATCTTCGTTTAAATGATCATATACAATGGATTGTAGATGCTTCGGTTGCTTTGAAAATGATGATCCGTACTTATGGTATTAAAAAAGATAAATAATATGAATGGTAATTTAGGTTTAAAATATAACCGTTTGTATTGGGAAAAAGGATTTAATATAGATGAGGGTGAATTTTCTCAATATGAGGATGTGGAGAATTGTTTCTATTCTTCAACAGAACATTATTTTGAATTAGAGACGGTTTATCCTGGGTTGTTAACAGGGATTGGTTGGATACATGAGAGAGGTGAAAAAGAAGATACTGGTTTGAAATTAGGATTTTATTTCGACTATACGACTGGTATGCCCGCAATTCCGGGTTCCTCTATTAAAGGATGTATACGGAGTGTTTTTCCTCAGTATGACCAGGAGGATAATGAGGATTCCGTAAAAACAAAGCAGTTGAGAGAGGAAAAAGAAAATTATGTAATCTCTCTATTGGAAAAATTGAAAATTGAAAATACTGGTTTTTCTATTAAGGATTTGGAAAATGAGATTTTTAGGGGAATGAATACGAATGAAGAACCTTTGGGAATTTATAAAAGGGATATTTTTTATGATGCCTTTATTCTTGGTAGGAAGGGTAAGTTTTTAGGAATTGATACATTAGCTCCTCATGCAACTTTGAGTGAGGATTATTCTAAAAGCTTGCTTAAAAATCCCAACCCTGTTTCATTTTTGAAAATTTTACCTGGAATTAAATTCCGGTTTAATTTTGATCTGAAAGATGGATTGATTCAAGCTGATAAAAAACTTGAATTGTTTAAATATATATTACTAGAACGGGGAATTGGAGCCAAAACGAATGTTGGATATGGTTGTTTGAAGGCTTGTTAACATTATATGGATATCCTTTTTCAAATATTATGCAATGAACAGACGTTACGGAATGCCTGGCTGTTGGTGAAGCAGAAGAATTCGGCAGGAGGCATTGATGGGATGACTGTGGCAGATTTTGAAAAGGAGGCGGAAAAACAGATTCAGGAATTGACCAGGCAGTTGAAAACGAGAAGTTGGAATCCCGAACCTTATTTGCGGGTGGAGATCCCGAAGAAGGATTCAGAGAAGCGGAAGCTGGGACTATTGTCCGTGAAAGACAAAATTGTGCAGCAGGCGATTAAAAATTTGATCGAACCTTATTTTGAAAAAATCTTCCTGAATAATAGTTACGGTTATCGTCCCGGGAAAGGGCATGTCCAGGCGATTAAGCGTACGATGAGTGAGTTCCGGATAAAGAAGAATAATTGGATACTTCAATTGGATATTGATGACTATTTTGATACGATCGACCATAGTCTGCTTTTTGAAAAAGTTCAGAAACTGATTCAGGATGAAGAAGTGGTACGGTTGATTGCATTGTGTGTTAAAATGGGAGTGGTGAATAAGAAATTGAAGTGGAATGAGATTACCTGTGGAGTGCCCCAGGGAGCTGTGCTTTCTCCTTTATTGGCCAATTTGTATTTGCATTCATTTGATAAGTTTATTGCGGTAAGAACTGATTCCTATGTGCGGTATGCAGATGATTTTCTGATTTTTTGTGAAAAACGGGAACAGGCAGAACAAATGCAGAAACAAGCCACGAAGTTTTTGACAGAGCATCTGTTGTTAAAACTCAACGATCCGGTGATTACCGACGTGAAAAGCGGAGTGGAATTTTTAGGGATTACTTTAAAAAGAACCGGAATCACTATCTCTAAATCTAAACGGGATGATTTGGAAGAACGGATTCGGTCTATTGTACTCGAAGAAGGTGGAGTTACTAAAAAAAGTCTGGAAACATTACAAGGGATTCGGAATTATTATGGTAAATTACTTGCTACAAAGTTATTGTTGCAATTGGATCGGGTCTTAAGGGAAAAACTGAAAGATCTGGTGAGAAAGCAAAGTTTGATTTTTCCGAATAAAAAGATTTTGGGAGAATGTTTGAATGTGATCACTTTTTTTGCGGAGGAGAATAATAAGAAGAGAGGTGTACTTATCGCAGAGATATTGTCTGCTTATACTTCAGCTAAACAGGAAAAGAGAAGTAAAAAGCCGGAGAAAGAGAAAAATAAGCTATTGATTGAACGGAAAAAGCGGGAATATCAAAAGAAAGAAGGAGAGGGGACTGATTTGGTGATAAATTCTTATGGGTGTTTTGTTGGTTTGACGAATCGGGGCATTTCTGTCAGATTAAAGGGGAAGGTGATTCATAAAAATCCGTCCCGGGCATTGGAGCATATTACTGTTGTTGTAAAGGGGGTGACCATCTCTACCAATGCTATTCAATATTGTATGCGGAATAAGATTCCGATTGATTTTTTCGATGGTACTGGAAAGCATTACGGTTCGATCCTAAGCCCTTCCTACATGGAAAGTACATTGTGGGAGAAACAGGTTATCATGCCTATAGAAAGAAGGGCTTATTTAGCTACAAAGATTATTTATGGAAAACTGAAAAATCAGTTGAATCTGGTAAAATATTTTCATAAATATCATAAAGTATTAGCTGGAGCTTTGGCTGAAAAATATGCTGAGGTATGCGTGCGCTTGGAGGAAATTATTGATAAGGTAAAGCATTTTAAACAGAGAGATGGGAACTATGTTATTCCTTTATCTGCTTTGGAATCAGCAGGAGCAGTACAATATTGGGGCTATATCAGATTATTAATTTCGGATGATGGGGTTGAATTTGAATCACGGGAGCGAAAAGGGGCGACAGATTTGGTAAATTCTTTGTTGAATTATGGGTATGCCCTTTTATATGCCCGGGTATGGCAAGCATTATTAGGTGTTCAGTTAAATCCTATGTTGGGAGTACTCCATGTGCGACAGTCCGGTAAACCGGCTTTTGTGTTTGATGTAATAGAACTTTTTAGAACACAGGCTGTTGATCGTGTTGTAATTAGTTTGATACAAAAAGGTGAGCCATTGAGTATGAATAATACATTATTATCGGATAAAACCAGAAAATTGTTGGTACAAAATGTATTGGAAAGAATCAATCGATATGAAAAATACAGGGGAGAGGAAATAAAATTTAGTCGGATTATTTATCGGCAAGCTAAGGAAATTGCTGCATATGTTAATGAAGAGGCTTATTATAAACCTTATATAGCAAAATGGTAGGAGGGGGTATATGAAAAGAACAAAACGGATATTTTGTGTGGTTGCTTATGATGTGAGTGATGATAAAAGAAGAGCTGGAATTACAAAATTATTGGAGAAATATGGAGTTAGAGTAAATTTGAGTGTATTTGAATGTATGTTTACTCCGGTGCAGTTTTTGAAAATCCAGGAGGCTATTGGACAATTGATTTGTGGTAGGGAGGATACCGTGATATACTATCCGTTATGTATGGAATGTTTTGCTAAAATCGTGAGATTACCTAAGCGAAAAGAGTATATAACTAATGTTTATATGGTATGAACATTTGCGAAAAAGGGGAGATCTGTAATATGTCTGATAGCGAAGTATAAAGTACATCGGTTGCATAGATAAAAGATATTATTTTTTCGCAAAAGAAATATCTATGATTTTAACGGTTTTGATTTGCGAAAAATGGATATTGAATGATAAAAAGTTCTTTGATGTATTGCATTGTAAGTAAGTGATTTATGTTTTTAATAAAAAGGAAGATTTCGCAAATTATCAGTGAATGATAAAATTTGTAATTGGTTTCGAAATACATCTGAGTCGTAATTTGTTTATTTTTAATGTCTTATATTGTATCTATCGCATTTTTATAAATGTTTTATTAAAAAAAATATTACTTTTGCGAAAGATGATAAAATAAAAGAAAAAAGTTTGGTGGAAGCGCAAAGAAAGAAAAATATGAAATGTAAAAATTTTTAGTTATTATTGATAATGATGAGGATTTAGAGAATAGCTGTAATCACGGCATTGAGACAAATATCTATCCAAAGATGTAATATCAACATCTAAGATTTAGAGAATAGCTGTAATCACGGCATTGAGACATTTTACCGCTGTACGTTGTTTAACTTTTTATAAGATTTAGAGAATAGCTGTAATCACGGCATTGAGACATGATACCGGCATTTTGTAAGTCTGTGGCACAGGATTTAGAGAATAGCTGTAATCACGGCATTGAGACAACTCTTCTCGGGCGATGCCGTAGATATCGTAAGATTTAGAGAATAGCTGTAATCACGGCATTGAGACGTATCATTAGCAGATAATACCGGTTTGGTTGCGTGATTTAGAGAATAGCTGTAATCACGGCATTGAGACAGTACGTAAACGCCACAATCACTCCATCTTGAACGATTTAGAGAATAGCTGTAATCACGGCATTGAGACTATTCATGGTATCCTCGGTAACTACCAACGTTTGATTTAGAGAATAGCTGTAATCACGGCATTGAGACATAAGGTTTCAACTTTTTCTTATCGCTACGCTCAGATTTAGAGAATAGCTGTAATCACGGCATTGAGACATAAGGTTTCAACTTTTTCTTATCGCTACGCTCAGATTTAGAGAATAGCTGTAATCACGGCATTGAGACATAAGGTTTCAACTTTTTCTTATCGCTACGCTCAGATTTAGAGAATAGCTGTAATCACGGCATTGAGACATGATTATCAAATTCAGTCATCAGCCCCTTTTTATTGATTTAGAGAATAGCTGTAATCACGGCATTGAGACGAACTCTTGGTTTCTCGTCTTAAAATACAAAAGATTTAGAGAATAGCTGTAATCACGGCATTGAGACCCAGAATGCTCGTATCGAAGCAAAGCTTCAACCGGATTTAGAGAATAGCTGTAATCACGGCATTGAGACAAGCGGTAATCAACATATCCGCCGTCATCGTAAGATTTAGAGAATAGCTGTAATCACGGCATTGAGACTTGATATCGAACAATAAAAAGGTAAAAAGAGCCAGATTTAGAGAATAGCTGTAATCACGGCATTGAAGTTCTGTAAAGGCTTTAGGATTGTAAAGTTAAGTTGTTGTAATGATTTCTAGAGGAAGGGGAGGTAGGAAGAAGGGAATGTTAGCTGATTGGTTTAAAATGAAAATGGCGTTGTCCGGTTCTCCGGATAACGCCATTTTTTGTTGTATCTTAAATTATTATTTCACCCATACGTTCAGGATTTCGCCGATGTACATTTTGTGCATGGGTTTGCCGCTCCATTGTGTTTTTAGGGTAGGATCGGCGAGGGCTTCGGGGATTAGTGACTGGGATACCAGTTTTTTGCATTCGAGGATAAGCCAGGCCTCGGAGAAGGCTTTGGCTCCGGAAGGCGTGGTGATGGGGGTAAGGCCGGCTGCCTTTACCTTATCGCCGTCTTTACCGGAATTGTGACCGCAATAGTTCAATGCATCCCGGTAGGCTTCGGTATAGAAACTAAGAGTATAGGTATCTCCGGATTCCATCAACTGATAGGTATAACGGGCAGGATTAATGAAGCAAATGCTTACGGGTTTGTTGTATAAATGTCCCAAACCTCCCCAACTGGCTGTCATCATATTGAAACGGCTGTCGTTACCTGCAGTGATCAGCATCCAGTCTTCGGAAAGCATTTTGATTATATTTCCGGGAATTCTGTCCGGAGCGATTTGACGGTAGCCTTGCAATGCTCCGCTTGTTGCCGCTGCTGTCGGAATATGGGCTGTCAGTTGTGAAGCCGGAGTTTCCGGTTTTGGAGTGGTTATTGCCGGCGGTGTAGTTGCCGGTGCTGTGGAGGGTTGCCCTGCGGTCAGAACAGCGGCTGCATCCGTAAATAGCTGATCGACCATATCGATGGTGTGGGTTCTGAATTTGCCGGTTTTACGGATCAGTTTATCTTTGTTTTTATTCAGGGTGTATTCATCTGTAATAAGTTCTTCGGCCATGTATTTTTCCGGTTCGTTCTTATTGGCAACATTGTAGCTGTAGCGAATAGCCGTAATTTTTAAGTTACATTCCCCGGGCTCGCAGGTGATGATCATCTGGTAGGTAATGAGCGTTCTGTCCAAAGAAAGAGCTGCTTTGTTGAAAGTGAGGTATTCTTCTCCCCAGCAGGCGATATCCCCTTTTGTCTGATCCGAATATAATATTCTGCCTTTTTGTTCTTTATCGGTAACAAACCGCTCGCTGGTCCATTGTTGTATGCGCTTGAAAATTTCGTCTTGCGACAGGCCGGGAACGGATATGGTTTTGGTGAAAACGACTTTGCCGTTGACAACGGGAACGGCACCTGCCAGATATTTACTATCGTCTTGAGCCAGAAGGCATAGTGGGAGGCACACAAAAGCCGCGAGGAAATAAATCATTCTTTTCATGGTGTTATTTAAATTGCTGATTAGGCAAAGATAACAGGTGTAAATGAATTTAAGCCTTTCCGAAGCTATAAAATATGTTTATATTTATGGAAAAGCGGGTGGGGAGAGGATACCGGAAATTTATGGTTTGTTTTAGCGCATGAAAAAAGCAGCTTCCGTACTTCGATCGTTTTTTTATTTATTTCGATTATCTGTTTTTCAGTGGTTAATTGGAACAAAAGCTAAACAGGCCTCCTAAACCGATGGCTTCCGGAGATCGAAAAAAGAGGGAAACCGAAATTATTATTCCGGGATTTCCCTCTTTTTATTGTTTAAATGGTTAATGACTCACTTTCCATTGTGGGCATCCTGTCCCTGATTTTTGTTCTGTTTTCTTTGTTTTCTTTGCTCTTCTCTCTTTTTTTGCCAGTCAACTAATTTCCTTCCAAGAGGTTGTGCAAAAATTCCAGCGAGCAAGATAGTTACAATTGACGAAATAATATCTACTGTTGTCATTGCTTTCTTAAAATAAGTTAGATATCCATTTCCCAACCTTTGTTACGACTCCTGTCGAGCCTATCGCGGCACCACTAACTGTTTGCCAACCAAGGCTTGTCCAACTAAATTCATTGTCAGAAAGAACAAGTTGATTCACTACACTCGAAGCAGCACCTAGTACTGCTCCTATAACATCAGCACCTACCCATAAAGGTAAAGCCCTTGTTTCTACGGTATTTTCTGACCACCAATCCATTGATGATTCGGATACCGATAATGCAATAGCCAAAGTTCTGCCGTATTTACTTTCTTCGGTATAATGTTGTGCTTCCCACTTTGTAATCAGATCGGCTATAATTGCCTTAAATTCTGCAACAGACAATTCCCCGTTATAATTTGCCAAGGAAGCATCACAGAGAGTAAGTAAACCGTCATGTTCGAAATGGTCTATTACCCCTGCTTCATAAATCTGTCCAATTTTGTCTTTTAATAAACCTTCTGAGCTACTCTGGGTAGAAAGTAAACTCATATTGTATAGCTGATCTTGCGCATAAAAGTCCTTATATTCATCCAGACCAGCTTTCAACAAAGCCTTTGCTTCATCGTCAATAGACATTTCGTTTACATGCTCTTTTTGGAAATTTGCCAGGTATTGAAGCCCGTCTTCCAATGACATGTTATTGTTGCTCCGGGTAACAATAAAATGATCATTCGCATGGCTTAACAACTCATTATGGGATTTTCCAAAAATTTTGTAATCCTCAAATTTTTGAAGATTACCTTTAACCGGTTCTGAAAGATTTTTTTCGTTATTACATGAAAAAAGAATACCGGAAATACACAATCCTAATAGAACCATTAATTTGAGAGAATTCTTTTTCATAATTCAAAAGTTTTTAGGTTAATAAATAATTTGACAATTTTATATATAGTAATATATAAAATTCTAATTGATTATATAACGTATTAAAAACAAATAATATAGTATTTTAAAATATAACAATTGTATTAACAATTGAAATGAATGAAAATCTAATAAAATGATCTTCTTTCAGGAGATGTTTGTGCAATATACTATAAATAAGTTATAATATGCAAATTTGAAAGAAAAAAATAATTCATTGTGTAGTTTCTATCTGCCTGCCTGCCGGATATGGAGGTCTTTATCAATATCAACTAACGCATCAGTCAGATTATTCAAGTCTTCTTTTTGTATGTTGTAGGGCTTCCAAAACGGATGAGGGGCACCGTTCCGTTTTATTCCGGGATAAGTGGACCTGCAGGCATATGTTCCTTTTTCAAGTAGCCGTCAAATAACAACGTTGACATTTGACGGCAGATGATTCTGCCTCTTTCGTTAACGTCGATTATGTAGATTATCAATCATATTAAGATGAGGGATTGAATTTTGAATCTCTCGCAAATCGGCGTATATCGGAGAAGAAAATGTTTGGTAGGAAAGAAAAATCGTGATAAAAAATACATTTTATCACGATTTTCTACATCAAAAATGAAACTCAGTTCCTTTTTATTAACCTCCGAAGTTATCGTACATGACGTTCTCGTCGGGTACTCCCAGATCGTACAGCATTTTGGTAACTGCTGCAATCATCATAGGAGGTCCACAGAGGTAGTATTCAATATCTTCCGGATTTTCGTGGTTTTTGAGGTAGTTCTCAAAAATCACCTGATGCACGAACCCGGGTTTATAAGCTACGCCGGCGGCATCGGCTTCCGGATCCGGTCTGTCGAGGGCCAGCGTCCAATGGAAATTCGGGTTTTCTTCTTGTATTTTGTTGAATTCATCCACATAGGGGGCTTCCTGTAAAGCACGGGCACCGTACCAGAAAGAAACTTTCCGTTTGGTGTGCATGGTGTGGAAAAGATTGAAAATATGTGAACGCATCGGGGCCATACCCGCACCACCGCCGATAAACATCATTTCATTGTCGGTTTCGCGGAGGAAGAACTCACCGTAAGGTCCGGAAATCGTTACTTTGTCACCCGGTTTGCGGGTAAAGATGTATGACGAGCAAACTCCGGGATTGACAGGCATGAACGTTTTCGTAGCCCGGTCGATCGGAGGAGTGGCGATACGGATGTTCAGCATGATGATATTGCCTTCTGCCGGAGAGTTGGCCATTGAATAAGCGCGGTAGGTCGGTTCCGGGTTACGCATTTTCAAATCGAACATCTTCATCCGTTCCCAGTCGCCTTTGTACCTGGCATCAATGTCCATGTCTTTGAAATCCACGTCGATAGCCGGAACGTCAATTTGAATATAACCTCCGGATTTGAATTTCAGGTTTTCCCCTTCCGGTAATTTTACAACAAATTCTTTCAGGAAGGTCGAGATATTCCGGTTGGAAACGACGGTGCATTCCCATTTCTTGATACCCAATACAGCCTCAGGTATACGCATTTCTATGTTTTCCTTTACTTTTACCTGACAGGCCAGACGCCAGTCGTCGTGTTGCTGTTTGTAAGAGAAAAAACCGGTTTCTGTCGGCAGAATGCTTCCTGCTCCGGATAAAACCTGGCATTTACACATACCGCAGGAACCTTTTCCTCCGCAAGCCGAAGGCAGGAATATTTTTTGTGCTCCCAATGTCGAGAGCAAAGAACTTCCCGGTTCTGTAGTAATTACCCGTTCACCGTTATTGATGCTGACTTGTACGTCTCCTTTTGCTGTCAGTTTAGCCTTGGCAAATAGAAGCATGCCCACCAGAATCAGGGTTACGATCAGGAATACTACAATCCCGGCAGTAATGATTGTTGTATTTATTGCTAAAAGTATCATCTTGATTTTAAATTTTAGATTTTAAATTTTAAGATTATTCCGCTTCAGCAGTGCTTTCTGTTTCCGATGAAGGTGTCTCCACAGTGCCTGTATTTGCATTTGCTTTGTCATTCCCCGTAACAGATTCATTCTCCGGAGCGGTTGCCGGTAGGATTTGTGCCGTTTCGGTTTGGGCGGATTCTGCTTTCATTTTGTCCAGGTCGATACCCAGGAAACTCATAAAAGAGATCGCCATTAAACCGGTAATGATAAATGTGATACCGATGCCGCGTAACGGAGCCGGGATATTGGAATATTTCAGTTTTTCGCGGATAGCAGCAATACATACGATAGCGAGCAGCCAGCCTATACCGGAACCTAATCCGAAAGTCGTTGCTTCGAGTACATTGGCATAGTTGCGCTGTTGCATAAACAAAGACGCACCCATAATGGCGCAGTTTACTGCAATCAAGGGTAGGAATATACCCAATTGATTGTATAAGGCCGGAGCGAATTTCTCAACAACCATTTCAACCAATTGTACCATTGCTGCAATGATGGCGATGAACATGATAAAGCTCAGGAAGCTCAGATCGATTCCTGCAGCCTGTTCGCCCAACAGCCATTGTAAAGCACCGGGTTTCAATACGAAATTATCCAACAGGTAGTTGACCGGAACAGTGATAAACAAAACGAATATAACTGCTATACCCAGTCCGAAAGAGGTTTTCACGGTCTTCGAAACGGCCAGATATGAACACATACCTAAGAAGTAGGCGAAGATCATATTGTCGATGAAGATCGAACGGACGAATATGTTTAATAGATTTTCCATGTTTCAGTGTCTTCTTTAAATAACGTAAATAAGTCGACAGACTTTATTTTTCTATTAACTCCTTATTTCTGGAACGGTGTACCCAAATGATCAGGCCGACCAGGATCAATGCCATGGCCGGCATGATCATCAAACCGTTGTTGGCATAGAAACCACCGTTTTTTACGTACCATGATTCAGGAATGATGCGGAAACCGTAAAGGGTGCCGGAGCCGAATAATTCGCGGAAAAAGGCTACGATTATCAGAATGATACCATATCCCAATCCGTTACCGATGCCGTCCAAAAGGGAAGGCCAGGGTTTGTTTGCCAAAGCAAAAGCTTCGATACGTCCCATGATGATACAGTTGGTAATGATCAGTCCGACATATACGGAAAGCTGTTTGCTGACTTCGTAAGCAAAAGCTTTCAGTAACTGGTCAACAATGATTACCAGAGCGGCCACAACGACCAATTGTACGATGATACGGATACGTGTAGGAATCGTATTTCTCAGTAAAGAAAGGATCACATTTGCGAAAGCGGTTACGGCGGTTACTGAAAGTCCCATCACGATAGCGGGCTCCAGCTTGGCTGTAACGGCAAGAGCAGAACAGATACCAAGCACCTGTACGATTACCGGATTGTTCTTACTCAGAGGACCGAGCAGAAATTCCCGGTTCTTAGCTGAAAATAATGCGCTCATTTTATTTTTGTTTTAAAAACGGTTCGTAATAGGTTAAGTAATTTTTAAGCATTTTCTCCACTCCTTTGGAGGTAATCGTACCGCCTGAAATGGCATCTACTTCGTGTGTACCGGTAGCATTGCCGCCTTTAACGACAGCTATACCTACCAGTTGATCACCGGAAAATACCTGCTTGTTCTGAAATTGATTGTTGAATTGCGGTGTTGTAATTTCAGCACCCAAGCCCGGCGTTTCGCCCTGGTGGTCAAAGAACGTACCGTAGATGTTGTCTTTATTGGCATCCAACGAGATATATCCCCAGATGGGACCCCAAAGACCGGCACCGTATATCGGTAATATGTATTTGACCGCCCCCTCGATCTCCGCTACAAAAACCGGTAATTCCCTTTTTTCAACCGGAAGATTGTATTGTGTCGCAATGCTTACATTGAAAGCATTGCCTTCTACTTTTTTCCCTTTTGCATTCACAATAAATTGCTCTTTGATGTATTTGTCGAACAATTCGGCTGAATTTTCTGCCGTAGAGGAAATGTGGATTGCACTCAGAATATTCTGTCTCTTTTCATTTTGCTTATTTTCGTTTTGGCGCGGTTGCAGAGAAAGAGATATCACGGATAGTAATGCTGCAACGACTACTACCAGAACTACTGAATACAGGAATGTATATGTATTTCCTTGTCTATTCATAATTTATTTCAATTTTAGATTTTAGATTTTAGATTTACGAAAGAAAATTAATCGTCAATCATCAATCATCAATTTACAATGGCTTTAGCTCTCTTTAACCGGCGTTTAATGTTGGATTGTACGACAAGCCAGTCGATCAGCGGAGCAAAGGTATTCATCAGTAATATCGCCAACATCATACCTTCCGGATACCCGGGGTTGATACAGCGGATAATGATAGCCATAGCACCGATGAGTAATCCGTAAATGTATTTACCTGTATTGGTTTGAGCAGAGGTTACCGGGTCTGTAGCCATAAATACGGCTCCGAAGGCGAAACCTCCCATCAGCAATTGCTGGTAAGCTTCGACACCTGAAATCGACTGGAATGCCCAAGCCATTAAGAAACCTCCTGCAAATACCGACAACATGGTCCGCCAACTGGCAACATTGGTCATGAGCAACAGAATTGCACCGAGTAATACACAAAAGGTCGATGTTTCTCCGATAGAACCCGGGATGAGGCCCCAAAACATGTCGGCTGTGCTATAGCTTAACGGTTGTCCCAATGCCATCTGTGCCAGCGGTGTCGCCTGAGAAATGGCGTCGGCCGTATCGCTGGCAATCCATACCTGGTCACCGGAAATCATAGACGGGTAGGAAAAGAAGAAAAAGGCCCGGGCCAGCAAGGCCGGATTCCAGATATTCATTCCTGTTCCGCCGAAAATTTCTTTACCGATAATAACGGCAAAAGCCGTTGATAAAGCAACCATCCACAGAGGAGCTTCCACCGGCATAATCATCGGAATCAACAGCCCCGAAACCAGAAAACCTTCGTTGATTTCATGCCCTTTTACCTGGGCCACAGCAAATTCAATTCCTAAACCGACAACGTAGGAAACGATAATCATCGGCAACACTTTCCATAATCCGTAGAAGAACAGTTGCCACATACCGGTTTCTCCCAACAGACCTAATGCGTTGAAATGCTGGTATCCGACGTTGTAGATACCGAATAATAAGGCCGGTATCAAAGCCATAACGACAACAATCATCGTTCTTTTCAGATCGACAGCGTCACGGATATGAGCCCCGGAGGTCGTTGTGCGGTTCGGCACAAAAAGAAAAGACTCGAAACCCGTAAAAACAGAGTGGAATTTTTGTAATTTCCCTCCTTTTTCGAATTTGGGTTTTTGCTTATCTAAGAAATTCCTTAAACAATTCATTTTTATTATTTTTTGATTTTTGATTTACGATTTTTGATTTACGATTAAAATTTTTGTATGATAAATCGTAAATCGTCAATCATCAATCGTCAATTTAGTTGGTTTCTTTCATCATCAGTTCAATACCTTGCTCGAGAATTTTCTGTACCGGAGTTTTGGACGTGCAGACAAATTCACACAAAGCCATATCTTCGGGAAGTACTTCGTAGATACCCAATTGCTCCATATTATCAATATCACCGGCTAAAACGGCTTTTAACAGGTATACGGGCAGAATATCCATCGGTAGTACTTTTTCATATTGTCCGGATACAACAAAAGCCCTTCTTTCTCCGTGGTAATTTGCGTCGAGTGAATAATGCTTGTTCGGGAAAAGAAATGAAGGAAATAGCTTGGAAGCTGAAAACTTGTTGAATCCGGGAGTTGCCCAACCCAAGAATTCATAACAGTCGCCTTCCGGTATAACTGTAATCTGGTTGGCATAGTAACCGATGAAGTTGTCAGAAGTAACCTTCTCTCCGGTCAATACGTTTCCGGAAATGATACGCTGGTGCACCTGATTTTTCAGATTGCCTTCCGTCAGGCATGCTACTTTAGCCCCTAAGATCGTATGGTAATAAATCGGTTTTTTTACTTCGGAACCGGTCAATGCAATGATTTTTTGTGCGTCAAAATACCCTTCGGTAAACAGACGTCCGATAATCGCCAGGTCCTGTATATTGACCGTCCACACATGTTCTCCTTTGTTGATCGGATTTACATGATTGATTTGTATACCGACATTTCCGGCCGGATGCGGACCGTCAAAATAAGTGATCACCGTGTTTTTCAAACGGGTAAAAACGGAATTCATGGTTGTGCCTTCTTTCACTCCGATATTTACATCTTTTCCGCTGATTTTTTTCAGACAGTCGATACCGGCCTGAAGATTTTTCTCTTCGTTTTTCAGTACCAATTCGAAGTCCGGAGCCAAAGGAGCTGTGTCGAAAGTGGAAATGAAAACTGCTTTGGGGGTAATTTCCGGATTAGCGATGATTCCATAAGGGCGCTGGATGATCATCGGCCAAACACCGCTATCCATTAATTTGGAAATAATTTCTTCCCGGCTTAAAGAGTTGACATCTGCTTTTCCGAAATCTTTATACGTAATTTCGGCGTCGGCTTTTACGACGACTTCCAGCAGTTTTCTCCTTTCTCCTCTCGTAACGGCAGCGATTGTGCCGCTGACCGGAGCTGTGAATTTAATTTCGGGATTCGCTTTATCCGTAAATAAAACATCGCCCGCTTTTACTACATCACCAACCTTGACAGCAAGTCGGGGAGTCAGTGTCCTGAAATCGGTCGGCTTTACAGCATATAAATCGCATGATTCTGCTTGTAGAACCGTTTTTTCGGCTTCTCCGTTCAACTTTATATCAAGGCCTTTTTTTAATTTGATTACCTTGGACATGTTATATTATATTAAATAGTTTAATTATATTAGATGCTGAAGTCTAATTTTTCCAAATTAGCCACAAATATACAAACCTATTACGTAATTTTGTCGTTAATTGGATTTTAAATTTGCCGGATATGAGATTTTTTTTGTTTTTGCTTTTGAGTGGTATTATAACCGGGGGATTTGCCCAGCCGGATTACATACGGACGGTACAGTGCTATCCGGAAGGTAAGCCTTTTGCAGAACCTGTCATTGAATTGGGGGGAGCTACCCCTTTATTGTTTTCATTCGATGATTTGAGTCCTGATATTAATTCATATACTTACAAAATTCAGCATTGTGATCCGGACTGGAATAGTTCGAATCTGAGTCCTTTTACCTATCTGAACGGATTTTTCAGTAATCCGTTGGAAGATTATAATTCTTCTTTCAATACGGTGGTTGCTTATACGCATTTTACGTTGACATTGCCGAATGAAAATGTCAGTATGAAGTTGTCCGGAAATTATCTTTTACAGGTTTTTAACGATGCCCAATCAGATACGCCTGTGATTTCACAGCGTTTTTCGGTGGTGGAACCCAAGGCAACAATACAAGCCAATCTGACGACAGCAACGATCCCGCAGTATTTGCAAACTTCCCAGCAATTGAATTTTACGGTAAACTATGATAATTTGCCGGTATACAATCCGATCCGGGATCTGAAAGTATATGTAACCCAGAATCAGGATCCTCACAGCAGGCGGGCGTTTACGCCGACTTTTGTCCGTGACGGGCAATTGGTGTATGGCAACGGCCAGAATAATATATTTAACGGATTGGCTCCATTTCGTAATTTTCAGTGTTCCAGCTTGGTTTATTATACGCAATATGTAAAAGACGTTATTCGGGGCCCACAGGGGGTATATAATTTTATTTTACAGCCGGCTTCTGTTTATACGAATTATGTTCCGTTGCCGACTCTTCATGGTAATTACCGGATTGAGGCAGAGAATACAAACGATCCGGAACTGGAAGCCGATTATGTGACGGTACATTTTGCCATATATTATCCGGAGCAGATACCGCAGGCCGATGTCTATGTTTACGGCAAATTCTCAGACTGGCAGTTATTGCCTTCCCAAAAGCTGCAATATGATTTTAAAAATAAGGCGTATGTGGGAGAAGCTGAAGTGAAGCAAGGGAACTACGACTATATGTTTGCCGTTGTACCGTATGGAACCGGACAGCCGGACCTGATTACGCTGCAAGGAAATTTTTATCAGACACAGAATAATTATTATATACGTTGTTATTTATATAATTTTAATCAGAACTACTACGAATTGGTCGCTTATTCACCGGTTTTTTATAACGGAATCGGATTTTAATATCCCGGAAAAGTTTTCTTTGAAAGCACGGTTAAAGAGTATTTGGGAAAAAATAAGTGAATAAAGTTTTCTGTTTTTTGTCATTTTGGCATAAGTTTTGATAATATAGTGACAGTAATAATAAAATGAAAATAAAATGATGAAGACATTGTTAATTCTGATAGGTATGATTGGTTTGGGATTTACCTCCTGTGATTCGGCTGATAAGAAAGTAGATCTGACGGGTATGAAATGGGTATTGCAAACCTTGGATGGGAAAAAAGTGGATTTACAGGAAGAACGGAGTCAGGTTTATATTCAGTTTAACGCAACAGATAAAAGGGCAATAGGGATGGCCGGTTGTAACCGTTTTTTCGGTGGCTATGAATTGGATGGTACAAAATTGAAATTCTCCCAGATGGGAGCTACCCGTATGGCTTGCCCGGATATGCAGGTGGAGTCGGCATTTTTTAAGATGCTGGAAAGTACGGATAGTTGTGGAATAAAAGAGCATACATTAACGCTGTTTTCAAAAGGAAAAGCATTGGCTGTTTTTAAAGGCGAGCCTCTTACGGAAGAAAAAGAATAGTTTATTTTTGATTATACTGAAAAATCCTGTAAACCGAAAGATTTACAGGATTTTTTAATTTGCGGTTTTACGCACAACTCTGCACTGTTTCCGGAAAAGACCCGTATTTAAGTTTATATAAATTGTAAATTTAAAATGGCTTGCAACCCGATTCGTTATCGGATTTTTGGGTCTGAAATCTACAGCTAAAACTTTCGTTTTAACATTTAACAAATGCATTTCAAAGTTAAGCTTTACTAATTAAGATTTTATTAATAGTCTCTTGGCAAAGATATTGCATAAATTGTCGTACAACAGGAAGGCAAGATGTATAAGGCGTGTTTTGTTGTAAATAGTTGAATAATTAAAATGAGGAAGATATGGATGTAAAAAAAACAGTAATCAGTCTTTTGTTGGGAATTGCAGGTGGGTTTATCGCATTTTTTATTGCAGATAGCCTGAAAGATAAACAAGTTACTCCGGAAATCCGGCATGAAATTGTCGGCCCCGGTATCAAATCAGTTGCTTATCGGCCGGAGCCGGAAAATACCGTCGGCGGAGCCGGAAGTGTTGATTTAAGGGAGGCTGCCAAAAAGTCAGTACCGGGAGTAGTACACGTGAAAACCATGCAGATGGGAAGGGAGTTTGTCGGAAATTCATTGTTGGATTTTTGGTTCGGAACTCCTTCTCAAAGCCGGGAGGTCCCTATGGCGATGGGATATGGTTCGGGGGTAATTATTTCGGATGACGGATATATTATTACGAATAATCATGTCATTAAAGATGCTGATAAAATTGTCGTTGTATTGAATGATAAAAAAGAATACGAGGCCAAATTAATCGGGCAGGATCCGATTACGGATATCGCTTTGCTGAAAATCGACGGGAAAAATCTTGCATATGTAGAGTATGGAAATTCGGATGAGGTTGCTTTGGGAGAATGGGTGTTAGCTGTCGGTAATCCTTATAATCTGACCTCTACCGTGACTGCCGGAATTATCAGTGCAAAAGCCAGGGATCTCGGTATGAGCCGGGGACAGATGAGCCTGGAGTCTTTTTTGCAGACCGATGCTGCTATCAATCCGGGGAATAGCGGTGGTGCTTTAGTGAATGCTAAAGGCGAACTGATCGGTATCAATACCCTGATACAATCTCCGACTGGGGCATATTCGGGATATGCGTTTGCCATACCGGTGAATATTGCGCGAAAGGTTGTAACCGACCTGAAAGATTACGGGAAGGTACAACGGGGTGTACTGGGTATCCGTATGGGAGAATTGACTCCGGTATTGGCAGAGGGCCTGGGAGTCAAAGAAACGTCCGGTATATATGTGGGGGAAGTCGTGAGCGGAGGTGCCGCCCAGAAAGCCGGAATAAAGAAAGGAGATATTATCCAGGGAATAAATGGCATCGATGTAAAAACCACGCCGGAATTTTATGAGCAACTGGGAAAATATCATCCCGGGTCAGAGATACAGTTGAAAATAAAGAGAGGAGGACAGGAAAAACTCGTTGATGTTACTTTACAGAATTCTTATGGAGATACAGCTTTAGAACAGGCTCAGGAATTCGGTGTATTGGGTGTAAAAGTAAGTCCGTTGACAAAGGAAGACCGTTATCGCTATCGTCTGAATAAGGGCGTAAAGATTACAGAAATCCAAAATGGTAAGTTTAAAGCTGCCGGCCTGGATAAAGGATACATCATTGTCAAGATTAACAATAATGTAATTTATGATCAGGAAGATTTAAGCCGGGCGATAAGTTCTGTAGGAGATAACGGCGTGTTTGTTACGGCGGTAAGTCCACGCGGAAAGGTTGAATATTTCGCGTTTTCATTGTTGAATTAAAAAATGTTAATATTGAATATCGGCAAGTTTCCGACATTGGTATATGAATAAAAAAGACTACCTTTGCGAAATATTTGCGGTGGTATAAAAATATAGTATGAGACAACTAAAAATTACAAAGTCAATAACCAACAGGGAAAGTGCATCCCTCGACAAGTATTTACAAGAAATTGGTAAGGAAGACTTGATCACGGTTGAAGAGGAAGTTGAATTAGCACAACGAATCAGGAAGGGAGATCAAAAAGCGTTGGAGAAGTTGACGAGGGCTAATTTACGTTTTGTGGTATCCGTCGCCAAGCAATATCAAAATCAAGGACTGAGTCTACCGGATTTGATTAATGAAGGTAATTTGGGATTGATCAAGGCTGCAGAGAAATTCGATGAGACCCGGGGATTCAAGTTTATTTCTTATGCAGTATGGTGGATCCGGCAGTCGATTTTACAAGCTTTAGCCGAACAATCGCGTATTGTACGTTTGCCGTTGAATCAGGTGGGATCTTTGAATAAAATCAATAAGGCTTATTCCCGTTTCGAACAGGAAAACGAACGCCGTCCTTCTCCCGAGGAGTTGGCAGATACGTTGGATTTACCGGCAGAGAAGGTTGCCGATACGTTGCGTGTTTCCGGACGTCATATTTCTGTGGATGCTCCGTTTGTAGAAGGTGAGGACAACAGTTTGCTGGATGTTTTGGTAAACGATGATTCACCGGTAGCCGACCGTACGCTGATCAATGAATCTTTATCTACGGAAGTAGAACGTGCTTTGTCTACATTGACAGAACGGGAAAGAGACATTATCAAATCGTTTTTCGGTATCAATACACAGGAAATGACTTTGGAAGAAATCGGCGAACAATTCGGATTGACTCGAGAGCGGGTCCGTCAGATCAAGGAAAAAGCAATCCGCCGTTTGCGTCATTCTTCACGCAGTAAGTTGTTAAAGACCTATTTAGGATAAATTTCAATAGAATAAAAAGGCGCCGGGAGGCGCCTTTTTTGATTTAATACCCTATTGCTTTTCAGGTAAGAATTTCCAGAACCGGGCCGGCATATTCTGGCGGTGTAGCTTAGGATTGATGCGTTCGCGGATGGTGATGGACTGGAAATAAGCTTTCCAGAGTCGTTGAAATTGTTTTTCATCTTCAGCAAGTAGCTCTTCTGCCGGTTTGCCTGTAAACAGATGCGGAAGTTCTTCATCAAAGCTGACTTCCGTTGCCTCTTTTAAATTGTAATAGTAGCCGTATTTTCTTTTTACATCGTAAATTAACCATTTTTGGTCGCGGAATCGGTCTGTAAAATGAGGAATCACTAACGGTAAAACATTATAGAGTGGTTCGAATACAGCGAAAAAGATATTATCTGCCGTTTTGCTGAAACGGATAAACTGAGTGGCCCGGACTCTCTCATGATCTACTTTTTTCCAGATTTTGGATATTTCCAGTACATCCGGATCTCCGAAATTCATTTCTACAGACCGGGAAGCATCGATATTTTTACATATATAACGGAAAAGGAGCATGTCAATGCCGTCTAATTCCGATAACCAGGTTGCACGGAGTATGCGGAGGCCTCCCGGAGTTACTTTTTTTTCCAGGCTTTTCCATACCCGTTCGGCTTTACTGTCGTTCGTTGCAATAGTGATATTCCGGTCATAAAATAGGGGGAGAGGGGTACCTTCCTCAAGCAGTATATCCGGTTTCAATTTGTGAATATAAGATTCGAATACGGCGCATAACAAACCTTCGAAACTTTTATCATAGGTAAAGATGGTCATAGCGGAGTAACTGTGATTGTTATATGTAATTTTCAAAAGGGATTTTTAATTGCCTGTCATCTTCTTTTTTCCCCTTTGTTTTTGGGGTCAATATTTTCCGGATGTAATCGGGATGTACTTCATTTATCGTCTGTAAGGGCAATTCGTGACAGGTGATAAAATATTGGGCTTTTTTCAGTACGATACCCATTTTTTTCAATTGGAAAATACCTATTCGTCCGTAACGCCGGGAAGCAATAATCAGTTGGGCCGATTTTACGCCGATACCCGGTACTCTTAGGATCAGTTCATACTCAGCTTTATTGATATCCACCGGAAATTTTTCAGGGTGGCGCAATGCCCAGGCCAGTTTGGGATCGATTTCCAAATCGAGATTCGGGTAGGCGTCATCGACTATTTCTTCGGCTTTGAATTGATAAAAACGCATCAGCCAATCCGCCTGATACAACCGGTTTTCCCTTACCAGCGGAGGCTGTTTGAGCATCGGCAGCCTTTTGTCGTAAGTGTTTACCGGAACAAAACCGGAATAATATACCCGTTTCATGGTCGGGCGGTGATACAAAGCCGAGGATAACCGTAAAATTTCTCTATCCGTTTCGGGAGTCGCACCGACAATCATTTGAGTACTTTGTCCGGCAGGGGCAAAACGAGGTACTTTCCTGAATTTTTTCCGGTCTTCGAGATTTTCCAATATGCCTTGCTTTATATAACGCATAGGGGCAAAAACACTTGGAAAATCCTTTTCCGGAGCCAATTTTTGCAGGCTTGTCTCATTGGGGATTTCTATGTTTACACTTAACCGGTCGGCATATCGCCCGGCTTCGTCGACGAGTTCTTTGCTGGCACCCGGAATACTTTTCAGATGGATATAACCGTTGAAGCGGTATTGGAGACGGAGGTCTTTGGCGATACGGACCAGACGTTCCATTGTATAGTCCGGATTTCGCACGACACCGGAGCTTAAAAACAGACCTTCTATATAATTGCGGCGGTAAAACTCGATAGTGAGATTTACCAGTTCGGAAACGGAAAAGGTAGCTCTCGGGATGTCGTTACTGCGGCGGTTGACGCAGTAGGCACAATCGTACATACAGAAGTTGGTCAGCATAATTTTCAGCAGAGAGATACAACGTCCGTCTTCAGCAAAACTGTGACAAATACCCCAGCCGGTAGCATTGCCGATGCCGTTGGCCTTATTGCGCCGGGTCGTACCGCTGGAGGCGCACGAAACGTCGTATTTGGCCGATTCTGCAAGAATTTTGAGTTTTTCGAGAATATTGTCGTTCATCGTTTCCTGAAAATGTACATATAAATTGTAGACTTTGGATTTACGATTTTAGATTATGCGTATGAACCAACCCGATTTTTTGGGAAAATCTTCAATTAAGATATATTTTAATTGTAGATTCTGGCTGGACCTGCCATTCTTCCTTGTAAAAAAGGAAAATCATAAATCGTAAATCAAGAATAATCGTACCTACAAAGAAACGAATTAAATTGAAGATCGTGAGCGAAGAAATAAAAATTAACAGGGATTATTTATTTTTCCTGTTCGATACTTCTCTTAGCTGTGGTTCAATGATTTGCCGATATTCGTAGATAAAATTGGGGGTAAAAATATTTTTGTCGAGATGGGCTTCGATCTCTGCTTTCGGCCAAAACCGGCCTTCGTCAACTTCGTCGTTATTGATGTTTATCCGGTTGTAACGGGTACAGAAAAAAGAAAATACCAATTCTTTTTCGCGGGGACTTTCCCAAAGATAGGAACCGTTGAAACGAGCTTCGAATTCTGTGATGCCCAGCTCTTCAAACGTTTCACGCTTTAAGGCATCTTCAAGTTTTTCATTGACACCGATATGACCACCGACAGCCGTATCCCACATACCGGGCAGCAAGTCTTTTTTCATGCTTCTTTTTTGCAGGAAAATTTCATTCTTTGCATTGATGATTTGTAAATGGACTACCGGATGAAGCAGTCGGGAACCGGAGTGACAGATACTACGGGGGGCTTTTCCGGTAACTTCTCCTTTTTCATTTACAAGAGGTAGCCATTCTTCTTTGTTGTATTTTTTCATCTGTAGGTATTTTTTACAGAATAGAAGGAGTAAAAAGATACCGATAAGAATATAGAGCAAAGGACCCCCAATAAATGTCTGTAATTCGGAAGATAATAAAAAGTAAGCGCAAAATATGAGTACCAGGTGGCCGCTTAATAAATAGAACAGGTATTTAAGGGACATTTTCATAGCCCGCTGTTGTTCCGGACTGAATTGAATACTTTTGCGGGCCGGAGCGGGGAGGGTTGAAAGCGGATTCGCTTTTGAAAAGGCAAGTATGCCTGTAAAGAGCCATAGTCCGGCTTCAATAATAATTGTATTCAGATTTAAAGAAGAAACTTGGATTTTGTATAGATTTAATAATACAGGCACACAAAATAGGACGGTTAGCAGTAAAATCAGCCAGTCTGTCGATTTTTCCTTAAAACGGGTGTAAAGAAATTCTCCGATACCCAGGCCGCTCAGACAGATGAGGGCAGGAAGCGGAGGCAGGAATTCATCGGCAATAAGATAAATTGCTAATAGCAAAATAGACGGTAGTAATTTTTTTAAAGAAAACATGTATGTTTTGGTTTTGTCAGACAAAGATGGCGTAAATCGAACGCAATACTAAACTTGTATAAATATTGTAAAGCTACAACCAATTTTTTGCAAAGATAATGCAAGTTGAATGCAGAATCAAATTTATTTGAACTCTGTTGAAATATCTTATGTTTTCTGTAAAGACAATGCTTGTAGCGGAAAAATTACACAATGAGTCCGTCCCAGTGTGTAATTCTGCTGATCAGTTTGATGCTGAAAAAGTGAACTTATTATTTAAAGACTTGTCTTTCCAAAAGTTATTTCAAATGGTCAGTTTCAAATTTAGAATCCACAAATTTTTTGTATACGTTTAGCAAGCATGTATTGTTACCTGAATTATGTTATTTTTTGAGGAAGAATATTTTGAATCAGAATGATTAAGAGTGTTAAAATGAACTTTTTAACTGTTTGTAAGGAGTGCTTTTGACTTTATATGCTTATATTTGTTTTGTTTTTAGTGGGTGAGTTAAAAATCTGCTTTTTTCAAACGACAACTTTGGGATTTTCTGATAAAGAGGTGGTTAAAGAGGGTGATACATGCTTGCTAAGCAGGTATCACTTTATAGAATATTACGGTGCGATGAAAGGGTATATATTATTTGTTTTTACTTTTTTATTATTGTTTTCGGCTCGGGGGGAGGAGCCGGGGCAGAAAGAACTGTTAAAGAAAGAGGTGGACGAATATATTCGTAGGGCGCATCAAAGTACTTATGCAGATCCGGTAAAGGCTGTTTCGTATTCCAATACGGCAATATTGAAAGCCGAATTGTCGGGGGATGCAAATCTTATTTGTTTGTCGCTGCTGGCACTGGGACGTTCTTACATCAATCTGGGATCGTTCGATATGGGCTTTGAAGCGTTTTATAATGCATTGGATAAATGTCCGGCCGATAATAAAGGATTGTTAGCAGAGATTCATGTAAATATCAGTTATTTGTATATCAGTCTCGGGGATGTTAAGAAAGCTTTTCAATTTGTAGATAAAGGGCTGGAATATTTTTGGGAATTGCAGGATTCTTCAGGAATAGCCAGGTGTTATAATGCCAAAGGATTGGCTTATGAACGCTCGGAAAATAATCCGAAGGCAGAAGAGTGTTTTAAATACGCTCTCAAGATTAATCGTGAACTGAACGATTCCAAAA
This sequence comes from Culturomica massiliensis, assembly GCF_900091655.1. Lineage (NCBI taxonomy): Bacteria > Pseudomonadati > Bacteroidota > Bacteroidia > Bacteroidales > Odoribacteraceae > Culturomica > Culturomica massiliensis. Next base: position 2,029,563 of record NZ_LT594621.1, on the reverse strand, counting down.
ATGTGGCGGCGAATCTGAACAACCTGGGATTGCTGGAAGAAAATCCGGATGAAAAAATCAAATGGCTGGAAGAAGCCGTTCAAATCAACAGGTCCTTGGGAGCAAATTGGTCGTTGGCGGAAAATTACAATAATCTGGCCACGCAGTATTTTAATAAGCGGGATTACAACAAAGCCTTGGAATGGTTGCAGAATGCTTTTATTCTGGCCAATAATTTAAGTGCAAAAGAGTTGATTTGTGATAATTACCGCTATCAGACCTGGGTTTATAATGCACTCGGCAATTATAAGAAAGCCTACGAATGCATGCAGAGCCTTTATGAAATAGAAAAGGTTATGCTGTCGGAGCGGAAAATCCGGGAAATCGAACTGAATGTCGCGGACCGGCGTTTTAAATCGCAGCAGCAGGAATTGAATCTGAAGCAAAAGGAATTGAAGATTAAAGGACTTCAGCGGGATATGTCGGTAATGCTGGCTATCGGCTTGGGGATTTTATTGTGTCTTTCTTTCGTTGTATGGAGGGTGCGGCAGCGTCGCAAATTGATCTTATTGGAAGCTACTCAAAAAATTGAAGCGCAACAGAAAGAAATGATGCAGCTTCAACTCGAAAAAACAGAGAAGGAACGTGAGAATGTCCAGATCGAGTTGGAACATAGTAAAAAAGAATTGACGAACTTTGCCTGTTATGTGCGTAGTAAGAACGAATTGATCGAAAAAATCAAATCGATGATCAAAGAGTCTTATAAGGAAGCCAAACCTGATGTAAAGGCGCAATTGAAAACAATAAATGCTTTTATTACCCAATACCAGAATAAAGAAGATAATCTCGGTTCTTTGATTACGGAAATCGATCGTATTAATGCTGAATTTGTCGTGCGTCTGACAGAAGCCCATCCGGATTTATCCAAAAACGAGAAACAACTTGCCTCTCTATTGCGAATCGATTTTACGACCAAGGAAATTGCACTTTTGGTCGGTTCGACTCCCAAAACCGTCAATATGGCCCGTTACCGGTTGCGTAAAAAGTTGGGTTTGGAAACGGACGAGGGATTGAATGAATACATGAAAAAGATGTAATATTGGAAGGGTTTTGCAGAACTTTCTAAATTTTTTATCATTATTTATATAAATTGGCCTGAATGTAGGTTAAATTTTGTTATCATCTGGTTGTAAATAAGATGTTTAATTTTTGTAATGTAGGTATAAAACGTCTTTAAAATCCCGTTTTGTAGTACTCATATAAAAACGAAAACGATTTCGTTGGAGGTGGTTTAATTAATATTGTATTCGGAAAATTGACTGAAATTAACAATCAAACCATAATTGAGTATGAACAAAGCTAAAATTTTTTTGACTTTTTTCCTGTGGTTTTGTATGATTTGTATTGCGATGGGGCAATCCTCGCCAAAACATAATCATCGACCGGGAGAAAAATGTTTAGATTGTAGAGCCTCGGAAGTAAATGAGGTCGCTGCAAGAGAAGAAGCGGAGTATTTGAAGACCCGTCCTTTGAAATCGCGTGCAAAATCGGTTCGGGTGACAACCCCGCCGGACGATTTTGAATATGTAATACCGGTCGTATTCCATGTTTTTGGTGCAGAGTATGACAACGGGGCAAAAATAACTGTCGATCTTATCCGGAATGCTTTGGTGGAAACCAATAAGGATTATTGGGGATTGCAGGCTGACTGGCAACAGTTGCATCCGGAGCGGGATCCTTTTAAATGTCCCCTGAAAATAACATTTCGTCTGGCAGAAAAAGATCCGGACGGAAATCCGACGACCGGTGTTACCTTTCATGATTGGAACTCGGGATTCGGTAACGGTGGCGGATACGATGCCGAGATACAAAAATATGCCTGGGATAACTACCGGTATATGAATGTATACATCATGCAGGATTTGTACAATGATGGAGCTACCAATAACTCGGGTGTGGCCTGGTATCCTTCTGTCAGGATGAGTGATGCGAACCTGGCCCGTGTCGTATACAACGGAAGTTATATCGGAACGAATACCGATTCGGAGTTCCGTTCCGTATTGACCCATGAGTTCGGGCACTTTTTTAATTTGATGCATACGTTTGAAGGATGTGAGAACGGTGAGTATACTTATCCGAATGATGAGATAGACGACACGCCGGTTCATCTTAAGAACTCGAATCTTCGGGAAGGCGATAAGAACCCTTTCGGTGAAGTGATAGACGTGTGTAATTTTATGAACTATCCTCGTGAATACAAGAATTTCACCAAAGGACAGGTAGCTCGTATGAAAGAGGCTTTGATGCATGAGGCACGCGTTACCTTATGGCAGGAGGAAAACCACAAAAAGGTGTTCTATACAGAGCCGACGCCGCGGATTGAAGTTGCAGAAAATACAATACGTGAAGCTGCTGCGAACGACGGTTCGTTTACGGCTGTATATAAAATTTTATTGCGCGATTGTAATTTAAAAGTAGCGGAAGGTGAATATCTGGCAGCAACGGATTATACGGTAAAAGATTTGCCGGAAGGTGTGACCCTGAAATTAAAAGCGGCTCCTGAAAATTATCTGGAAGGTGAACTTACCGGAAAATTTGCAGCTCATGCAGCAGCTAATAACGGTTCTTTTTCCGTAACCCTGAAAAATTCGATGTTAACGGAGGGGACAATCCTGAATCCGACCTTTACTTTGAACTATACTTTCCGGGATACTTATACTATTATATATGGTGATGCCGGGAATATTTCCATTTCTCCTGCGAATACCTGGAAATTCTTTTCTTTAGGGGCAGGCAATGCAGAATACGGAGCCTGGTATTCCAATAACAGCGATATTGTAGATGCTTATAAATTGCAGAGCTATAAAAAACCGCTTGTTATTTATCCGGGAACATTGAATATCAAGCCGTTGATCTTGGGTGAGGTTATTGATGAGAATGCAAGTTGGGGAACGCCGGCGGATGAATATGCAGGTGTTTTTGATTTGAAATCGCCGGATTATAACGAATGGGTGGGGCAGAATGCTTATGTCGGCATACAATTCGTTGTAAATGGAGAGACGCTTTACGGCTGGATGAATATCAGTTTCAATGCGGACGGTAAAGGATATACGATTCATGACTGGGCTTATAATACGGAACCGGGAGGAGCGATCAAAGCCGGGGAAACGGCTGACGGTATTCAGGAAAAGGTACAGGTATCTCCGTCGGAAGTTGTTGAGGATGTGGTAAATGACGGAACTGTAAATGAAAAAGTATCCCTGAAAATATCCGGGGTAACTTCGGAGTTTACAAAATCCGGTCTTTTGGTGGCTGGAACCGATTATACAATTACCGGCATACCTGAAGGTTTGGCTGTTAAAATTTCTTTGACAGATAAAACGAATGGAGTGATCGATATCAGCGGTAAAGCTGTACAGCACAGTGAGGCGGATGGAAAAACGATAAAAATCGACTTGAATAAAGCGTTGGTAAGCAATGCTAAGATCGGAGGTCTTTCACAGAAGATAAAGATTGTGTTTAAAAATCCGTATGATATTTTCTATAATGATATGGATGATTTGTGGTGTGCACCGAGCGGAAGTTGGGGAGAATTCAGTTTCGGTATCGGTAATGCCGATTATGAAGTGTGGTATGCTGAAAAATTGGGCGGAAAATACAAATTGGTAAGTGCGAACAATCCGTTGATTGTTCATAAAGGAACTTCAAATATCGTAGCTTTGGAGTTCGGGCAGACGATAGGGGAGACATTGATGGAAGGTATGGAATGGAAACAACAGAAAACAGGTGTTCCACAGCCGGAAATCGACGAAAGTATGCTGGATGTAAAATCTGATACTTATTTGGATTGGGTTGGAAAAACCGCTTATGTCGGTATTCAGTTTGTGAATGACGGATTGTTGCATTACGGTTGGATCGGTATCCGTTTCGAGGCCGACGGCAATATGATGACGGTGGAAGATTGGGCTTATAATGAAGCTCCGGGTGAACCTATTCAGGCCGGTTATAAGAAAAAAGATCAGAAACCTTATCTGGCTTGGACGACAACAGAGTTATACGAACCTGTTATTAACGACGGTAGTCTGGATTCTGTATCTGTATCGGTAAAAGGAGCGGAGTTTGCTGTGGCAGCCGGAGAGAAATTGACGGCAGGTACTCATTATACGGCTGATGGTTTACCGGCCGGATTGAGTGTTGCCGTGCAGGTGATCGATAAAGTAACGGCGCAGATACAATTGATCGGTAAAGCTCAGAATCATGCGGCTGCCGATAGCATAAAAGATTGGAACATTGCATTTAAAGATGCTGCTTTTACAAAACCCGTAGAGGAAAAGGAACATAAGTTCAATATTTATTTCCGGGATCCTTTCGGTATCGTATATGTGGATATTGAGGACGTTATTTGTAATGCAAGCAATACATTTACTCATATTTTCCCGGTAGCCGGACATAAAGAGATCGACTTTGCAGTGTGGTTTGATGACGAAGGGGCATTGCGTTTGGAAGCTTATAAGCAAAATATAATTTGTACCAATGCGGGGGAAAGCACTGCATTTGTGAAACCTTTGGATAAAGGTTACCTGATTGCGAATGAAGATTTATGGAACATCGGTGGTGATTGGCCGAACGAGCACTGGATTTTTGGACCTAATTATACGGATTGGGCCGGAAAAGAAGCTTATCTCGGTTTTGCATTCCAATTGGAGGGTAATTTCCATTTCGGTTGGATGCGCTTGGAGGTTACAGCCGACGGTTCTTCCTATACTGTAAAAGATCTGGCTTATCATTCCGGACCGATGACTCCGGTGCGTGCAGGCGATAACGGAACTTTAGAGCCGCCGTTTTTAGTGGCTAAAAATACGACTTTCCATGAGGGAATAAATAATGACGGTGCAGTAACGGATTCTGTCGTGATCGATCTGGTTTTTGGAAAATTTGCCAAGACTTCCGGTGTATTACAGGCCGGGACCGATTATACGTTTGATGGATTGGGAGAAGGACTGACCCTGGTTGCTGAATTGAGAGGGGATGAAAAAGTTGTGCTGAAAGTAAACGGTAAAGCAGCAGCCCATGATAAAGCAGCTTCTGTGAAGAATCTGAAGTTTTCATTTAAAGATGCTGCATTTGTAGCCGGTACGAATTTGGCGAAAAAAGATGTACGTCTGGCATTCGAGTTTTTGGATCCTTATAAAGTTGTGTATGTGGATATACCTAATTTCGAATGTTCCCGCTACAATACCTGGACAATTTTGGAGATTGACGGTAACGCTTACGGAGTATGGTATGATATTAATGACAGATTGTCTTTGCGTTTGGAGACTTACGGTGCTCCGTTGATTTGCGAGGGTACCAGCCGGAATATTGCACCGGTGAAAGCGGGAGAGATTATCGGAGGTGCTTCTAATTGGGTGGACGGCGGTGATTGGCCGGACGAGCATTTTATTCATCATCCGGATTATACCGTTTGGCGCGATAAGGAAGCCTATATCGGTATTAAGTACGATTTTCAGGGACATACCCGTTACGGATGGATCCGGATTGAGGTTGCCGCTGACGGTCAATCCTATATTGTTAAGGACTATGCTTACAATGAAATGTTTGATGAACCGATCATGGCAGGGGCACAGACACAGCAAAACCTTATGGTTTCGTTTGCTGCCGACAAAACCCTGACATACGAAGGTTTTGATATTGATTTTACAAACTATAGCTATTCGGCTTTGCCGGTAGAAAGCTATAAATGGACTTTTGAGGGTGGAACGCCTGCTGTATTCGAGGGAGAGAAGCCCGGTAAAATTACGTATCATACGGCCGGTTCTTATGCTGTCGGATTGGAAGTAAAAACAGCCGATACGACTATTACTTTGACTCGTAAAGATTACATTACGATTGAGCCTGTTATGTTGAAAGCCGATTATACGGTTTCTGCATCCAGTTTGGTAGAAGGTGGAAAAGTAATGTTTACGGATGCGTCTACCGGTTCGTTCGATGTTGCAAAATGGGAATGGACTTTCGAGGGAGGTCAGCCTGCTTCATTCGAAGGTCAGCATCCGGGAGAGGTGACTTATGCAACAGCCGGAGATTATGAGGTGATATTAAAAGTAACGGATGAAAAAGGACGTGTACATACCCGTTTTGCGACACCGGGCGTGACCGTGTTCCCGGCCGATTATAGAGATTATTGTCAGGTAAGCGTAACACCTCCGACAGAAAATACTTATTGCTATATCAAGAATGTGATTTTCGGAGAACAGAATAATGCATCCGAATCCGGTAATTACACGGATTATAGCCGTACAGTACAGTTTGCTGCCCAAAAAGGTGAGGTTTTACCTTTCGATGTGGATCTGAACACCAATAATCAGGAAGCCCGCGTAATGGCTTGGATCGATTGGAACGGTAACGGTACCTTTGAAGATGCTGAAGTTGTAGCCAGTTATATTTCCAATTACGACAAACCGGAACATTTGACGGTTACCGTGCCGGAAGATGCAGCAGAAGGTATTGTTGGTATGCGTGTAAGGGTAAAAATCGGAGATAAGGTACTTAAACCTTGTGAGGATGAAGGATATTACGGAGAAGTAGAAGATTATTCATTGGTCATCAGTCAGCCTGCAAAATCAGGAGATATTTTGGCCGATAAACAGAATATCAAGAACGGGGAATATGTGACTTTCCGGGCTAATATCAATGAAATCACCGAAGCCGGTGTTGAATCTTATAAATGGATTTTCGAGGGAGCAACACCTGCAACTTCCGGTGAACGTGTTCCTGCTCCGGTACAATATACGGAGGTCGGTGTACATCCGGTGGTTTTGGAATTGACCTTACAGGGAGGAGAGAAGAAGATTGTCGAGAAGAAAAACTTTATTGTAGTCAATCCGGCTACTACCCTGGCAAGATTCGAGGCTTCGTCTACCGATATTGTGAAAGGCGGTAGTGTGAACTTTATCGACCGTTCGGAAAGTTCTGCCGGAATCGCTGCCTGGGAATGGTCGTTTGAAGGCGGTATGCCTGCCACATTCAGCGGACAGACTCCGCCCGATGTATTTTATAATCAGGCCGGACTTTACGAAGTCGTGTTAAAGATTACCGATGTCAACGGTGCAACCCATACACTTATTCAGCCGATGCTGATCAATGTGTATGAAAATACAAATACTTATTGTCAGATCGCGGATAAAGGAAGTTATTATTCCATTATCAATGTGGCTGTCGGAGATCAAAAACATGAGACGACTCATGCGCCTGAAAAATGGGTGAATGACTATACGGATTTTGCTTTTGTATTGTCCAAAGACAGTGCCCTGCCGTTTGTGGTGGATTTAAGTATGGATGGAACCCCTGCCAAAGTAATGGCTTGGGTGGATTGGAATCAGGACGGTACATTCGACGAAGCAACCGAAACGATTGCCCGTTATCAGGATGATGCAAAACCTGCCGAAATTATGATAACCGTACCGGCAGATGCCAAAGAAGGTGCAACCCGTATGCGGGTGCGTACCTCTTATTACAACTACCGTACTCCGTGTGATCAAATGGAAAGTATGGGAGAACTGGAAGATTATACGGTTATCGTAAAGAAGGAACGTCCGACCGGCTATATCGTGGCGGACAATACCAATCCGGCGATTGCCGAACCCGTACAGTTTACCGCTTTTGTCAATCAGATTACCGATGAGAATGTGACCGGTTATAAATGGACATTTAATGGCGGAACGCCGGCTCAAAGTACGGACCGGAAACCGGCTGAAGTGACTTATGCAGCAGAAGGTGTATACGATGTTACTTTGGAATTGACCTTGGAAGGTGGAGTGAAGAAGAATATTACGATGTATGATTTTATCACGGTCGGAGAGAAAGCTCCTGAGGTAAATGTTGATTTTACGGCTACTCCAATGGAAGTCTTTGCAGGATCGGCTGTCGATTTCAGTGCATCTGCAACAGGAACCGGCTCGGTGACAGGGTACTCATGGACTTTCGAGGGCGGCACGCCTGCAACCTCTGCTGTGGCAACGCCGGCTGTCAGTTATGCAACTTCCGGCAGTTACGACGTGACCTTGGTTGCTACGTTAAACGACGGATCACAGCGTGCAGTGAAGAAGAGCAATTACATTACAGTGAACCCTTTCTTGCTGAGAGCTGCTTTTACCGCTTCGTCGACAAAGGTGAACAGCGGTACGGATGTTGTATTTACAAATACCTCGATCGGGGCTGAAACTTATAGTTGGGATTTCGGTGACGGTTCGGGAGCTGTTACGACGGAAAATGCAACACATGCTTTTGCGGCTGCCGGTACGTATACGGTTACATTGACTGTGACCGGTAACGGAGAAACGCAGACGAAAAGTGTTGTGATTGTTGTTTCTGCTTTGAAAACGGCCTGTATACCTGCTATAAATCCATGGGCAGGTGTATTTTTACGATCAGTTCAATTTGGAGAAATCAGTAATGATGTGGAGAGGGATGGAAGTAGTTCTACAGGTGTATTTGATTTTACAAACTTGGCGCCTTTTATAATGACTCCCGGAGAAACGGTTCATTATAGTATAACAGTACCTTATAGTGATGTACATTTAACTGTATGGATTGATTGGAATGATAATGGAGAGTTTGCAGGAGAGGAGCAAGTTATAAGAGTTGAATCAACAACGACAAGTGCTCAGACAGGGACAATAACAGTACCTTCTGGATTGTCTGACCGATTGGTTAGAATGAGGATTTTGGTTGATGGCTATGATGCTGTATCTAACCCATGTGGCGGACAGGCTTGGACGACAGAGGATTATGCCGTACGTATCGGAGCTGCAGGAGGGGATGACGAATTGGTGATGAATATCGTTGCCGATAAACCGGCAGTACGTGAAAACGAAACGGTAATCCTGAGTGTAGAAGGGGCTCCGGAAGGTGCTGCATACGCCTGGACATTTGCAGGAGCTAAGACCACTACCAGTACTGAAGCACAACCGGTTGTCAGCTATGCAGCTGCAGGTGCTTATGATGTACAGGTTGTTGTAACACCTCAGGGGGGAACGGCAAAGACGTTGCAGGAAAATCGCTTTATCGTAGTCAACTTGGCCAAAGTATCGGCTGATTTTACAACGGATAAAACGTTATGTGCAGTAAGTGAAGAAGTAAACTTTGCTTCGACTTCTACGGCAACTGCTACTATTCAATCTTTGGAATGGACATTTGAAGGTGGTGTTCCGGCTACCAGTACAATGGAAAATCCGGTTGTAACTTATGCAACGCCTGGAAAATATGATGTAACCCTGAAAGTAACGGATGAATTCGGAAAGACCGATACGAAAGTAATGCCGGCTTTTATCGAAGCCAGGGAATTTATCAAGGCTGATTTTATGGCCAGTGCCAAAGCCGCTGCTGTCGGTGAACCGGTAAGTTTTACCAACCGTTCGGTTGCTGCTGTAAACTATACATGGACTTTTGACAACGGAGAGCCTGCTGTTTCGACTGAGACGAATCCGACTGTAAGTTTCAAGGTGAAAGGAGCTGCCATGGTAACGTTGGTTGCAGAAGATGCCGATGGAAACAGGAGTGTCAAGAGTGAAGTACTGACTATTACTTCCAAGGCATTCGGCGCTATTCAATTGGATAATCTGGTGCAGGAGTATGACGGTCAGGTAAAATCGATTGATTTTACAGCTACTCCGTCTGAATTGAAAAATGATATCCGTGTCGAATACAAGCAGAACGGTGTGGAAGTAACTCCGAAAGATGCCGGTATCTACGATGTAACTGCGTCTTATGCCGGAACGATTCCGTATAGCGTGGAGGATGTTCATGCTCAGTTGGAAATACGTAAAATGCCGATTCAGATCGTTGCTTCCAATTTACGTCAGAATTATACCGGTGAGACATTGAAGGCAGAGGTTACTACTGTTCCTGCCGGATATGAAGATATGGTAACGGTGAAATATATGCAGAACGGTGTAGAGGTGGCTGAGCCGAAGAATAGCGGTAATTATGTGTTGATTGCCGAGTTGGAAGCCGATAATTATATGGCAGAACCTTTGGAAACCGAATTCGCTATCCGGAAAATAGACGGAACTGTAAGCATTATACTGGAACGGGAATACATCTTTGACGGTACTCCGAAATATGTTGCTAAGGTGAAGACTATACCGGCAGACCTTGAAACGAGAGTTACTTATAACGGAAGTGAGGAAGGTGCGGTAGAAGTCGGAGAACATACTGTCATCGCTACGATTACGGATGTAAATTACGAAGGTGTTGTCTGGGAAACTATGGTTATTAAACCGGCTGCACCGGAAGTGAAGATTCAAAAAGACAGATTTGTTTATGACGGTAATCATCACGATCTGGAATTTACGACTGTTCCGGAAAATCTGGATTATGAGATTATTTACCGGAAAGACGGAGAAGTGACGAATACGGTTGTCGACGGCGGTATTTACGAATACGCTATTCAGATTATCGATGAAAATTACGACATTGTTACGACCGGTGAAATGGAGATTACCAAAGCGTTGGCTGTCGTTCGCATTTCCGATTTGCGTTTTACCTATGACGGGAATACGAAAACGGCTGCTGTTGAAACGAATCCTGCCGGATTGGCTGTGGATGTGACTTACAACGGTTTCGCACAGTTACCCTATGCTCCGGGCGAATATACGGTGTTTGCTGAAATCCAGGATCAGAATTATCGCGGATACAAAACAGCAACAATGCAGATTGTTCGTAAGGGGGCCGATATGAAGATCATGGACTTGGTCGTATCCGACGGTACACATGATTGTATTTTCCGTATTCCGGAATTGGCCGGGATCAAGAAGAGTCTGGTGATGTACAATCAGCAGGGAGTCGTTATCTATGAAACCAAAGATTATTACGATGATTTCGATATGAGAGACCTGCCTGCCGGTACTTATTACTATATCTTGAAGTATGTAGAGAATGGTAAACCTCAGGCTGTTAAGAGCTTCGTGGAAGTGATCAGAAAATAAAAGCAAAAGCGGGTTACGGGCTTTTGCCTGTAACCTGCTTCCCTGCTGCTTAAACGATAAAGTAAGTAACAATGAAAAAAATTATATTGGTAATAGTAGCTTGCTGTATGGCAGGAACTATCTGGGCACAAACGGCATCTCAATACCTGGAATTGGCGAAGCATCCGGAGTTGGTGAATCCCTCTTACGAGAGCGGTCAGAAAGGTATCAGTGCACTGGTATTGTATGGTGAGAAATGGTCGGGCTTTAAAGGGGCTCCGAAAACAACCGGATTCAATGCCCGTTATGGATTCAATAAATTTGTCGGAGTCGGTGTTAAAGGTGATTTCGAAAAAGTAGGACACCGGCATAACAACATCATCGGAGCGAATGCCGATGTAAATATCCGGATAAGTGAACAATCCTATCTGGGATTCGGTCTGTATCTGGGAGCGGAAATATGGCATTATTCGTTAGAAGATGCCGTTAACAGCGATAATGGTATGGTACTTGAAAATTACGATAGAAGTAATTTTATCGGAGGATTCGGTTTGACTTACCGTTGGAAAAGATTAGTGGTTGGCGCCAGTTCGTATATTTCGTTTTATACGGATGAAACGAATATGGCCAATTGTTATTTCACCGGCTCCTATGATATTTCCGTCTCTAAAAACTGGTACATCCGTCCGCTGGCGATGTATTGCTACAATAATAAATTTGATAATTTTTATGAAGCCGGGGCGATGTTCGGTTACCGGAATCTGGCCGGAGTTGGTGCAACTTACCGTGAAAACCAGGGGATAAATATTATGGCGAACGTAGAGGTTATTAAAATGTTGACGGTAGGAGCTTGTTATGGAATCAATACCGGGGAATTGTCGGATTTGTCCAAAAAGTCATTTGAAATATCATTGGGTTTCAAGATGAACAGGGATTAAGGGATTATTTGTCGAGCGTTTGGTTGTATCATGGGGCGTGTTCCCGGGCAATCAGACGGCTGACAAATAGGTAAATTAACAATTAAGAATTAGAGATATGAAAAGAATATATTTAGTATTGATTCCGCTTGCCGCTCTGCTTTTTTCGTGTGAGAGCGATACGCCTGCACCTGCGGTGAAATTGACGGTAGGGGGACTTCATATGCGGGATGTTGTGTTGCAGGATAAGGATATCCCGGTCGTATTTGATGTTATAGCCGACCGTCCGGTAAACGAGGATACACATATTTTGTTATCGGTAAACGGAGAGACAACGGCTAAGTTGAATAAGCATTTTAGGATAGAAAAGTCTACCCTGTGGATTGGTAAAGGCAATAGCAAGACGTATGGGAAACTGATTATTTTGCAGGAAAACTTTGCCGATGGGGACGCACAAAAAATCCGTATCGATATGAGTAGTTCTGATGCCGTTTTTGCCGATACCTCTTATATCGTATGCAATATTACGATGGGAGCTATTCGTTCTCCGCGTCCGGAATATTGTTTGCCCGAGTCGAACTGGGGTATGTATGCCGGAATCAATGGGTTTGAATTTGCCGGCATCAACAATGCGGTTTTGACTGCCGATGCTGCCGACTATTATGGAAATTCTGCCGTTGTGAATTATTCTGATATTCGGGGAGAAGCGGTAAAAGGGGAAACCTATAGCTACAAGTTGACTCCGGATTGGTGGAAAACAGGAGATGGGGATATTTATGAAATTGTATTCTTTATCGACTGGAACCGGGACGGGCGTTTTGACGGGAAAGACGAACTTATTTTGCGTCAGGATATGGATAAAGCTGCTGCTGCTAATCCGTTGACAGGTGAGATTACTATTCCGGCGGATGCGTCGGTCGGTCTGACCGGTATCCGGGTCGGTTTCTTTGCTAAACCCGATACAGATATCGATAATGGGGGATGCGGTTATATTGATTCCGGCGAATTTGAAGATTATACATTGTTTATTTCTGATCCCGAGTAAATTTTTATTTCGTATTTGAAAAATATCTGAAATGTAGATTTCTGCAAAAAGTTATTTTATTGGTTTATAGTATATTGGTTTGTGGCGTGTAGATTTAAAATACCTGTAAAATAGCTTTTTGTAGGCTCGGAATGTGTAAAATTTAAAACGATTGTGTAGTTGCCATTCTATTTTTGCGTAACGATTTTTTATTATCAATAAATATAAACACCAGAACAAATGAAAAAGTATGTTTTACAAGCGTTATTGGTTGTGTGCAGTTTTCTGATTATTCAGGGCTGTAGTGATGACGATAATGCCATTGATTTGAAGGAAGTGAGTTCGGCAGCGGCAGCGGTACCTGCTAAAGTTTTCTTTGCCCAGGGAGCGACGGAGGCTGCAACGGTTCAGTTGAGTGTGGCTGTCGATGCGAAATCTCCGGAAGCCATCGGGTTTGAAGTAAAGGTTGCTGATAATAGTGAGGTGAGTGCTGATAAAGTGACCTTTTCCCGGGAACATTTTACGATAGAAAAAGGAAAGCGTTCTTTTGAATTTAGTTGTACAGTGGAAGCTGATGCAGTAGAAGCAGGTATGACAAAACTTTTAAAGATCGATTTTATGTCTCAGAATGCCAAGGTTTCTCATTTGAATTTAGAAGTTCCTGTGGAGGCAGAAAAGGTTGAAGAACCGAAGCCGGAACCGGAACCAGAACCGGACAATACGATTGTGTATATTGCCGATTTTAAAGGTACCGTAGATATGGATAAACAGAATTGGTTGGCCGTTATGCTCAATGAAGTGCAGGTTGCCGGTTTCTTCCAGACTTCTGTTGCAGTTGGAACAGCTCCCAGTGCCAAGAGAATTCATTTTGACAATTACGGACAGGATATTATCGGTGTGGCAGAAGGCGATTTGATCCATATCACACCGCTGGAAGAAGGGGCTGTAATTGGAGAAGGTGCGTCTTGGGTTGCTAATCCTGAATGGGCGGATGATGCTAATTACGTATATATGCCGGTATTGTATTCCGGAGCCTATACGGAATGGGAAGGAAAAACAGCTTATATCGGTGCGAAAATCAGCCTGTCCGGTAAAGTGTCCGGAAAAATTTGCAATGCCTGGATTAAAATTACAGTATCTGCTGGCGGTGAATGTGAGGTAGATGGAATAGCTTACGATGCGTGGGGATACGATATCAAAGCCGGACAGACGGTATCGGAAAAGTGATAAATATTAAATCTAAATAATATAGCATGAAAAATAAAGCAATAGGTAAGATGAAGTACTTGCAACAAGTACTGCTTATGATGCTCGTTTGGTTTATACCTTTCGGGGCAATGGCGCAAAGTTATTCGTTGAAGGGTACGGTGGTTGATAATAAGGGAATCACAATTCCCGGCGTAAATATCCTGATCAAAGGGACGACTAACGGTGTCGCTACTGATATTGACGGTAATTTTGAATTGATCGTGGATAAAGGAAACGTATTGGTCGTGTCTTTTACCGGTTATAAAACACAGGAAGTTCCGGTAACAGGCCAGAATAATCTTAAAATCACTTTATTGGAAGATGTAGAGCAGTTGGAAGAAGTGGTGGTGATCGGGTACGGTACAATGAAGAAGAGTGATTTGACCGGTGCGATTACTTCTGTAGATGCTGAAAAATTGGCTGAAAAATCAACAATTAATATTGCTGAAGCATTACAGGGGCAAGTTGCCGGTGTAAGTGTTTCTAAATTTGGTGGATTGGCTGGCCAGGGTGTTTATGTGAAAATTAGAGGATTCGGTACTTATGGCAGTAGTGAGCCTTTGTATATTATAGATGGTTTCCCCGGAGATATTTCTACATTAGCCCCTAATGATATCAAATCGATGGAGGTATTAAAGGATGGTGCTGCTGCTGCTATTTACGGGTCTGTTGCTGCTAATGGTGTAGTTATCATTACTACTAAAAGTGGAAAAAAAGGCGAAGTGAAGGTTGATATTAACTCTTACGTATCTTTGAAGAAGGTGACTAATCTTTTTGATATGCTGGACGCAAAAGGTTTTAAAACCATGGGTCGTATGATGTATGAGCAATATAATATGTATGCTAAGCCCTTGCCTTTGCCTGCTTATGTAACTAAAGATGCAACGGCTGATACTGATTGGCAGGATGAGGTGTTCCGTACAGGTTATTCACAAAGTCATAACGTATCAGTACGTGGCGGTAGTGAGAATACTCAATTCTCTATATCAGCCAATATATATGATGAGCAAGGTGTGGTGTTGGATAATAAGTATCTTATGCAGAATGCACGTATGAAAGTAGATACAAAAAAATCTATTTTTGATATTTCAGCAGGTTTGACATATACGGCTAAAAGATATAGTGATCCTGATTTCTCGTTAACGGAAGTGTATCGTTCAAGTCCTTTAACTCCTGTATTGGATCCTACACAGAAATATGGTTACGGTATTGCTAATATGGACGATGGATTGGCTGCGACACATAATCCCGTAGCTGACGCACATTTTAAAAATAATCGTACAAAAACACAGGATGTTGTGGCAACATTTTCTGTAACAGCTAATTTTACAGAATGGTTACAATTCAAGACTGCTTATTATTATAATGGTACAAATACCCAGTATTATTATCATACTCCGGATTATCAATCAAGTCCGACGGAATCTGTAAAATTCCCGATAGTAATAGAAAAACGTTCTTATTGGGAAAACCAGACTGTTGATAATTATTTGACATTTAATAAAAAATTCAATCAACATGCTGTTACTTTTATGGCCGGTGTTTCTGTTTCTATGGAAAAGAGTAATTATAATACTTTGACGGGGGAAGGAAAAACGACAGTTGATGGTGAGGATATTCCTGCTGGTTTCCCGAATCCGAATTGGAATACTCCGAATGCTGCTAATGGTGGTACCTTTTCCGGAGAAGGTACGAATACGATATATAATCGCCTTTCTTATTTTGGACGTTTGAATTACTCTTTCAAAGATCGTTATTTGTTACAGGTGACTGTTCGTCGTGATGCTTCCTCAAAATTCGGACCGGATTCCCGTTGGGGAACTTTCCCGTCGGTTGCATTGGGCTGGAGAATCAGTGAAGAAGAATTTTTTCCCAAAGACGGTGTTATTTCTAATTTAAAATTGCGGGGAAGCTGGGGACGTTTAGGTAATGAAAATGTTTTAGATTCATATGCTTACTTAGCATTGATGACTCAAGGTAACGGCGGAAGTTTGGGATATGTACAGGGGACAGGTAAAAATCCTTGGTTGGCAACAATTGCGAATGATATGGAAAACCGGGAAATTAAGTGGGAAACCAGTCAGTCTATAAATATCGGTTTTGATTACGGTTTGTTTGATGGAAAGTTGTCGGGAGCTCTTAATTATTTTAATAATAAAACCATAGATTTGTTGATTACTAAAAAATTAGCGCCTTCTGCTGGTATAGCTAATCCGATTTTGAATGTAGGAACGATGCGGAATTCAGGAGTTGAATTTGATGTTAACTACCGGGATATGATTGGAGAATTTAGTTGGAACGCCGGTTTCAATGTTACTTATTTAAAAAATAAGGTTGTGAAAATGGCTAACCCGGATCAGATTCTTTACGGTGGATTCTCTGCAACTCAGACACGTAAGGGAAAATCAGTTGCAACGTTCTATCTTTATGAGACAGACGGTATTTTCCAGAATATGGCAGAAGTATATGCCCATAGTAAGGACGGCAAGCTTATTCAGCCGAATGCAAAGCCCGGAGATATTCGTTTTAAGGATAAAGATAATAACGGAGTGATAGACGGTGATGATAAAGTTGAGATGGGCAGCGGTATGCCCAAAGTAGAAGCCAATTTATCATTGGGAGCCCAATATAAAGGATTTGATTTTTCTGCCTTAATTGGCAGTGGTTGGGGACATAAGATTTTTAATGGTACGCGGACAAAAATTGAAGGAATGAATGAAGTATATAATATGTCTCGTTCGACACTGAGAGCTTGGACACCTGAGAACCGGAATACTACTATGCCACGTGCTGTTTTAGGAGATCCGAATGATAATATACGTGAATCAGATCGTTTCTTAGAAGACGGAGATTTTATTCGTCTGCGCCAGGTTCAGGTAGGATACACATTGCCGAAAATGTGGTTGAATAAGATCAATATGGAGAAAATCCGGGTATATGTGAGTGCAGATAATCTGTGGACTTGGACGAAATACAGTGGTGTAGATCCTGAATTTGCACAAAGTAATGTATTAAATACAGGTATTGATAGTAATATTTATCCGTTTACTAAGTCGTTCGTTTTCGGCTTGCAAGTAACTTTTTAATAACTGATAAAAATATTGATTATGAGAAAGATATTAAATCTGATATATATACCCATGTTATTACTGGGATTGTCAGGATGTGAGGATTTTCTGACAGTTGAATCTCCAGATCAATCAACATCGGGTAACTATTGGAAAACTCAAAGTGAGGCTCTTTCCGGATTGTCAGCGGCTTATTCACAATTGTATTATGGAGGAAGCTGGGAATTCCATGAATTGAAATTTGTATTTGAACCTTTTCGGGAAGATGTAGTTGAGATGGGGAAAGGTGCTTCCAGTTATGGTTATATGACTTCTATTTATAATTTTAGTTATACTATGACTAGTAGTACGCCTGCGAGTATATGGAGTTACAATTATTGGGGCTTAAGTTATTCCAATCAGGTAATAGATAAAGTCAGTGCTATGGATCCTGCCGTATTTGAGCAAGGTATGCAGGAGCGTATTATTGCCGAAGCCCGCTTTATGAGAGGTTATTATCATATGGTTTTGTTAATGAACTGGGAGAAGATTATTGTACGTGAAAAATACATTACTTCAGAGTCGGATATTGATAAGGCTTTATCTTCTCGGGACTATGCCTGGGATTTTATCATGAAGGATTTCGAATATGCAGCCACCAAATTACCGATGACACGAGGTGATTCAGATAAAGGACGGGTTACTTCTGCAACGGCTAATGCTTACTTAGGTTATGCTTATTTAACAAGGGCGTATGAAGAACCGACCCGTAAAGATGAATTTTTGACAAGTGCCGTAGAAGTATTGAAACCTGAAAATTTTGTAGGTTATAGCTTGGTTCCGATGAATAAATGGATCGGAATGTTTGACGGTTCAAATGAAAATTCCGTAGAATCTTTATTGGAGGTTCAGTTCTCTCCTACGACATCCGGTAATGCATATTACAAGCATCAGACTCAGTATTGGGTTGCATCTTCAGAGTTAGGTGGTTGGGAAGGAATATTACCTTCAGATATGTTATTTAATGAGTTCAAGAAAGAAGGTAAAATTTCATTGATGGGACGTTATGATAGTCGTTTGTATAGTACTCTTTGGTTCAAAGATGATTATTTTAACGGTAGTCCTGAAAAAGTATGGGATTGGAATTATGACGACTTGTTTGAGGTTAACAAACCGGTATTCCGGAAATATCTTCCGGTTAAATATTCGGGAATGTCTACTTATGAAACAGCTATGAATATCATATTAATGCGTTATGCCAATGTATTGTTGATGCGGGCAGAGGCATATAATGAACTTAATCATCC
Organism: Culturomica massiliensis; assembly: GCF_900091655.1. Taxonomy (NCBI): domain Bacteria; kingdom Pseudomonadati; phylum Bacteroidota; class Bacteroidia; order Bacteroidales; family Odoribacteraceae; genus Culturomica; species Culturomica massiliensis. Next base: position 2,011,077 of record NZ_LT594621.1, on the reverse strand, counting down.
GGAATTGGCTAAACCATTGATTGATGAGGTGAGAGCTCGTGCCAATATGCCGGGAATGAAAGGTTCTTCTCAGGCTGAAGTAAGAGCACAGATCGAGCACGAACGTATTGTAGAATTTGCACTGGAAAACTACCGTTTCTATGATTTACGCCGTTGGGGCAAGGCAGAATCAGCCTTAGCTGCTGTGGGTAGAAAATTTAATCCTGCTACGAATAATTTCTTTTTTACTCCGCAGGGTGAGATTGATTCAAATGGACAGATAAAAAAATAGTTAGATTAGGCTGGGTGGAATGTCCCGCTTTTGGGGCATTCCACTTTTTAAAAAAAATTGTAAATTGCGTGCGTTTTATATAACGTCATACTGAAATTATGCTGATAGTAATAGGATTAATGGTAAGTGGTATCCTGTTGGGATATTTGTTCCGGGAGAAAAATCTGAAATTTGTTCAGAAACTGATTACTCTTGCCATATTCGCCTTATTGTTTTTGTTAGGATTGAGTGTAGGTACGAACGATCAGATTATGGATAATCTGGATACGATAGGCTTAGATGCTTTGGTTATTACATTCGGAGCTATTGTCGGGAGTGTATTGTGTGCCTGGGGGATTTATAAATTTTATTTTTCAAAATAAAAAAGATTACGAATTGGCAATAAAAGAAATAATCATTGTCAAAAGTCGTCAATTAGAAAAGAAATCCTCATTCGTCATTTGAATCAGAGGAATTGTTTTAAACGTGGGGAATATATGTTAGGAAGTTTAATTATAGTAACTTTTTTTGTACTGGGAGCTGTACTCGGACGATTTGTTGAGATGCCGGGTTTTATTACAGAAAATGATCCGACTTTGTATGCTTTGTATGTTTTGATGTTTTTGGTAGGTGTCAGTATTGGAAGTGATAAAAAAGCATTGCGGGCATTGCGGCAGCAAAACATAAGAATTGCATTGGTTCCGCTGGGAACAATTCTGGGAACATTGGCCGGTTCTGCCTTGATTAGCTTTTTCTTGCAGCACAGAAGCATGACTGATTGCCTGGCTGTAGGTTCCGGATTTGGTTACTATTCGTTGTCTTCTATTTTTATTACGCAATATAAGGGAGCCGAGCTGGGGACAATCGCTTTGGCTTCCAATATTATCCGGGAGTTGGTGACATTGCTGGCTGCCCCCTTTTTGGTGCGTTACTTTGGGAAACTGGCGCCTATATCTGTGGGAGGAGCGACGACAATGGATACGACTTTACCGATTATCACCCAGACTTCAGGTAAGGAATTTGTCGTTGTATCGATTTTTCACGGTATAACGGTAGATTTTACCGTACCTTTTCTGGTTACTTTTTTTTGTACGATCTGATTTTTATCAACTGGGAAAATATATAGAATGGCGACCTAAAGTTGCTATAATGGGATAGATGTTGTAATTTTTAATGGATTTGAGATGAAAAGATATATCTTCATTGTATGGGTTCTACTGTCTTGTTTTGTCGGAAAAGCGCAGTACACAGGAATGGAAAGAGAAAATCCGGCTGTTAATCAAATAAACCGGGAGCGGATGCATGCTCATTTTATTCCCTATACCAAAGAGGCTGATGCTGTTGCTAAGGAACGGAAGGCTGCTTCGCGGGTATCCTTAAACGGTATATGGCAATTTAAATACTCCGTAAATCCGGCCAGCCGTCCGCAGGATTTTTATAAAAAAGGGTTTAAGACCAAAGGATGGAACAGGATAGAGGTTCCGGGAAGTTGGGAATTACAAGGATTCGATGCTCCGATATATACGGATACAAAATATCCTTTCCCGGCAAATCCGCCTCATATCCCGGCAGATTATAATCCTGTCGGATCTTATATCCGGGAATTTACATTGCCTGAAAACTGGACGGGTAAAGATATTATTTTACATTTCGGCGGTGTTGAATCGGCTTTTTATTGCTGGTTAAACGGGGAATTTGTCGGATATAGTGAAGACAGCCGTTTACCGGCGGAATTTGATATTACCCGCTTGGTAAAAAAGGGAAAAAATAAATTGGCTGTAGAGGTATATCGTTACAGTGACGGTTCCTACCTTGAATGTCAGGATTATTGGAGATATAGCGGTATTGAGCGGGACGTATGGCTGATCGCCCGTCCGTTGTCGCGTATGCGTGATTTTGAAATTTCACAGCAATTGGTAGATAATTACCGGAACGGGGATTTTCAGGTGAAAGTAATGGCTGAAAAACGGGGACTGACACCGGGGACTGCTTTTGAAGTGAAATTGCTGGACAAGGACCGGGTGATCTTTTCGGAAAAATCGGTAGTAAAATCCGTTTCGGATACCCTACATGTATTTTCGAAAAAGGTGATGGATGCCCGGAGATGGACGGCTGAAACGCCGGAATTGTATACATTGGTGATCAATACGTTGAATCCTGCGGGTAAAGTGACCGAATCTGTGGCTCATCGCTTGGGCTTCCGGACGGTGGAAATCCGTAACGGCATGTTGCAGGTGAACGGGGTGCCTGTCTTTATCAAAGGGGTCAATCGTCATGAGCACGATCCGCATAAAGGAAGAAGTGTCAGCTATGAAAGTATGCTACACGATATCACTTTGATGAAGCAATTCAATATCAATGCGGTACGTTGCAGTCATTATCCGAATATAGAAGAGTGGTACGAATTGTGCGATGAATATGGTATTTATCTGGTTGATGAAGCCAATCTGGAGTCACACGGTATGGAAGATACTGAAGTCGGCACATTGGCAACTACTCCGGAGTGGATAACTCCATTTATGGAAAGAATGAGCCGCATGGTAGAACGGGACAAAAACTATACATCCGTCATTACCTGGTCTTTGGGGAATGAATCCGGTTACGGAGAGCATTTCGAAACAACGTATCACTGGACCAAACAACGGGATACGACTCGTCCGGTACAATATGAAGGTTCGGGCCGTGAAGGCGCGACCGACATTTATTGTCCGATGTATGCCCGGATATGGCGTTTACGCGAACATGCCAATCAAAGACGTTCGGAACCATTGATTTTGTGCGAGTATGCACATGCAATGGGAAATAGTGTCGGAAATCTGCAGGATTATTGGGACCTTGTATACAAGTACGATCAATTGCAGGGGGGCTTTATCTGGGATTGGGTTGACCAAACTTTTGCTATAAAAGATAAAAACGGGAATCCGATCTGGGGATACGGCGGTGATATGGGATATGTGGGCGTGAAAAACGATTCTAATTTCTGTGCTAACGGATTGGTTGCTGCCAACCGTTTCTTACATCCCCATATCTGGGAAGTGAAAAAGGTGTATCAGGGTATCCATTTCGCCGGTGAGCCTTTCCAGCCCAATCGTCTGAAAATAACCAACCGGAATGATTTTGTGACTTCCGGTGTCTACGATTTTATTTGGAAAATAAAAGCTGACGGAAAAGTGGTAGCACAAGGTCTTTTAAATGTACCGGAGGTGCAACCTCACGGGTTTGCAATAGTGGAACTGCCGCTACCCGTTTTACAACCGTTGGCCGGTACGGAATATTTCTTACATCTTGAGGCCCGTACCAAACAAGCAACCGACCTTGTTCCTCAAGGTCATCTGGCAGCCAGTGAACAATTCTTATTGCCGGTGGAGGTATTGGCACCTGTTGCACCTGCAATTGAAGGCACTCTGGCTTTGACGAAGGAGAATAAGCAAATCCGGGTTTCCGGTGCGACTTTTGAAGTTCGTTTTTCGGAAGAAACCGGAGACCTTACCGGATTGAAATATGACGGGAAAGAAATGTTGAAAGAAGGATTGCGCGCTAATTTCTGGCGGGCACAAACGGATAATGATGTTGCCAATCGCATGATGCAACGGTGTGGGACCTGGCTGAATGCAGGTAAGGAGATGGTTTTGCAGCAACTGGAAACTCATTCCTCCGGTAACCGGGTGATTGTATCCGCTGTTTATCGGATGCCGGAACAGGCTTCTGTATATAAGGTCGTATATACTGTATATGCAGACGGAGCCGTGAATGTCGACAATGTATTTCTGGCCGGACAGAAGGCTTTGCCTGAAATGCCTCGTTACGGGATGCGGATGATATTGCAGAGTGAATACGATCAGATGACCTGGTTTGGACGCGGACCGCATGAAAACTATTTCGACCGGAAGTCTTCTGCCGATATCGATTTATATAAAGCTACGGTGTGGGAGCAATTTCATCCTTATGTGCGCCCGCAGGAAACGGCCAATAAGTCGGATGTACGCTGGTGTACTTTACGGAATAATGACGGAAATGGGATATTGGTTATCGGGGCACAACCATTGAATGTGAGCGCCTGGAATTTCCCGATGCAGGATATTATGCATGTCAGCCCGAATGTTGAAAGAAAGCACGGCGGGAGTATCCTGAAACAGGATATGGTATGGTTCAATATCGATTTACAGCAGATGGGGGTCGGCGGAGATACATCCTGGGGAGCGCAAACGCATCCAGAATATACGATTACTCCGGATAATAAGCATTATTCCTTTACGATCGTACCTTTACGGTCCGGAGATGAGCCTTTAAAGCTTTCTAAAAAAGGCTACGGGAAGTAGAAATAAAATAGTTAGGTTAAAAAATAAATGCAATGAAAAAATTCTGGTGGATTGGGTTTGTGGCTTTAGCAGCGTTCGGATGTTGCCGTAACGAAGCTTGTAAAGAAGAACAGGCCCTGAAGTATCCGAACATTTTGGACATCAATTACACGCCTGAAACAATTCGTGGAGGGGCCGGTTGGTTTACCGATCAGGGTGCCTGGATGGGGTTTACGCTCCCGACGGCAGAGAAATTTACGAATGGATTTTGCGGTCCTTTCGATTTGGATAATCGTCATTGGTTAAGCCGCTCATTGGTGAGACCGGGATTTATTGATAACGGCAAAGTCGTTTCACCGGAAGCTTTTCAGGCTGACAGTATGGCTTATTTCCCGGGACAACTGTATATGCAGAGTAGTTTCTCGGATATTCGCATAGTTCAGCGGCTCTTTTTTACGGATAAGAATCATGCCTTGCTCGTATGTGAAAGCAATCGGAAGATCGACTGGTTTTTCGAGGGGAAACTTTGGGATGAAGACGATACGGTGGAAGTCCGTGATAAAAGTCTGATCATTTATTTGCCTCGGGGAGAAGTTGCTGCGGTGACTTTTCAGAACGATGCGGAATTGATGCAAATGTCTTCCGTATATAAAGCTTCATTTAAGCAGGTTGCCGATGTGCGGGCGGCTGTTTTCTCCTTTTTTAATACGAAGGAGGAAATGGAAGCCGGATTACCGGTGGCTGAAACAATCCTGGAAAACATAAAAGCCGAAAAGGCGGCTCATTGCAGCAGATGGAACAATTACCTTTCCAGTGTTTTGCGGACAGATATGCCTGCTGCTTATGACCGCGTAGCCGTGAAGGCGATGGTAACGCTTTTGGCTAATTGGCGGAGCAGTAAGGGAGATATGCTGCATGACGGAATGGTGCCTTCACATGCCGTTGGATATTTTGTCGGCTTTTGGGCTTGGGATACCTGGAAACAGGCCGTTGCAACCGTACATTTTGAGCCTGAATTGGCAAAGAATCAAATTCGTTCCATGTTCGATTATCAGGATGAGTACGGAATGATAGCCGATTGTATCTATAGCGATAAACGTGAAAATAATTATCGCGATAGCAAACCGCCTTTGGCAGCCTGGGCTGTGATGGAAGTGTTTCGTCATACGGGAGATACGGCATTTATCCGTGAAATGTATCCTCAATTGTTGAAATATTACCGTTGGTGGTATCAATACCGGGATCATGACCGGAACGGTATTTGTGAGTTCGGTGCAACTGACGGAACCGAAGAAGCCGCTAAATGGGAGAGCGGTATGGATAATGCGGTTCGCTTTGACGAGGCCACTATGGTCCGGAATGCTGAGAATGCCTGGAGCTTTAATCAGGAATCTGTCGATTTGAATGCTTATCTGGGATATGAATACGAGCTTTTACAAGAGATGGCCGGAATAATCGGTGAAAGCTTTGAGGAGCCCGATTATCGTGAAAAAATCCGGACTTATTTTTTCGATCCGCAACAAGGTTACTTCTTTGATCGGGTTTTGAACGGAGATTTGGTAAGGGTAGAAGGACCTGAAGGTTGGACGCCGATATGGACGGGGCTGGCTTCCAAAGAACAAGTGGAGGCTGCCATGAAGATCATTGCAGATACCAGTAAGTTTTCGACTTATATACCTTTCCCGACTTTGGCTGCCGATCACCCGAAGTTTTTACCGAAAGGATACTGGAGAGGTCCGATTTGGTTGGATCAGGTGTATTTCGGTATTTCCGGTATCCGGAAGTATGGCTATATAAAAGAAGCGGATACATATACCGATCAGGTGTTTACCCGGTTGCAGGGACTGACGGAGGGAGCTCCTATTCATGAAAATTACGGAACCCATGACGGAGGACTTTTGAAAGCCCCTCATTTCAGTTGGTCTTCGGCACACTTGCTGATGCTTTATTGGGAGTATGGGAAAAAATAAAGTTAAAAAGAGATTGTCTCGCGGCAATCTCTTTTTTATTCATATTAATCATTATTTTTGCTGAAAATCAATTGTAACGTTATGAATAAATTCCTTTTTTCTTTGTTTTTTGCATGGGCTGTCAGTTTTTCTGCCGATGCGCAGTTCGATAAGTATTTTCAGGATAAGACAATGCGTTTTGATTTTTATCATTGCGGAAATCAGGAATCTGAAAATTACTTTTTTGACGAGTTGATAGAAGAGCCTTATTGGGCCGGTTCCAAGACTTCTTTGATCGATGATTCCGGTTACGGAAATCAGATGTTTAAGATATGGGATGCCGCTAGTGGAGAGTTGCTCTATTCCCGTTCGTACTGTACACTTTTTAATGAGTGGCAAACGACTCCCGAGGCGATGGAAACATCCAAATGTATGCCGGAATCCGTAGTGTTCCCGTTTCCTAAAAAAGATGTGAAATTGGAATTATATGCCAGAAACAAGAAAGGAAAATTTGAGAAAAAATTCGAATATGATATTCGGGTAAATAGTTATTTTATTAGAAAATTTATTCCGAAATACGAGACTTTCGAGGTAAGATACAATGGGAATCCGGAACACCGGGTGGATATTGTCTTGTTGCCGGAGGGATATTCTGCCAACGAGAAAGAGAAATTTATGGAAGCGTGCAATACGTTTGCCGGGGAATTTTTCACCTATTCACCTTATAAAGAAAATGCTTCCCGTTTCAATATCCGTGCCGTATGGGCTCCGTCAGAAGAAAGCGGTGTGACCATACCGGGGGAACATATCTGGAGAAGGACGGCTTTAAAGGGAGCTTATTATACATTTGATTCGGAACGTTATCAAATGGTGGAAGACTTCCAGAATGTACGGGATATTGCAGCTCATGTTCCTTATGATTATATCTATATTTTATCAAATACCCAAAAATACGGAGGAGGAGGTATTTATAATTTTTATGGAATCAGTGCGGCGCATCATCCGACCCGTACGGGAAAAATTTATGTACATGAATTCGGGCACGTATTGTTGGGATTGGGAGATGAATATGTAGGGAATGTTTCTTATAATGACATGTATCCGCTGGATGTCGAACCATGGGAAGAAAATCTGACAACATTGGTTGATTTTGAGAGAAAAGACTGGTACCGTATGCTGGATGCCAAAACACAAATACCGACTCCGCTGAATACAAAGGATATGCAGGCTTTAGGGGTATATGAAGGCGGGGGATACGTACAAAAAGGTGTTTACCGGCCCTGGCAAAACTGCCTGATGAATAATTTGCATAAAACAGATCAGTTCTGTCCGGTGTGTACACATGCTATTCAGAAACAGATCGATTTTTTGTGTAAATAATGGAAAATATATAGATAAAAACGTTGGAATACGACCTTTTTAATTTTAGATTTACAATTTACGATTAGAAAATCTGATAACGAATCAGGTTGCCTGGCAATTTGCAATTTATATGAACGTATATCCGGCTATGTTTTGAATCGGGGGTGTGCTTTATCACAACCCCGGTTTATTGTATCTGAATAAATGAATGAGTTTTATCTGTTCTGGTTGCCCATTGGCTCTGAGGCTTTTCTCGTGCAGGGAAATGTCCGGATTCGTAGAAATATTGTGTTTAGGAGATGATGTGATGCATAATCAGTCTGCCTGTTCCTTTTGACCTTCCAAATTCCCGATTATTTTTTTTAATTGGTATTGAGACAATCCGAGGTAGTCGGCAATTTTGGTCAGGGGAATGCCGTCTGCCTGCATTTTCCGTACGGTTTCTTTCTGGCGCTGCTTCTCCTCCAGTTGGTCGAATAGGATGTCGGTAAGCGTGTCGGGACGACATGGTGTTCTATGTAAGAATTGTAAGTCAGAACAAGATCGTTTCGGGGAAACTTTTTGATGAAGAAGAAGGAAATAAGATACCACTTTCTCCTGATGTTTGTGAGCAGATGAAAAAGATGCGGGATCAAAGGCATGAAGAGATGGTAAAATACAGCGATGATGAGCTGAATGAGGGGCAGAGTTCATTGAGATTTATGAACTTAAACGTTATGACTTATGTAAATATGCCGTTTTTACCGGGTAAATATGAAATTTGGTACATTTTCAGGGGCTTGGAGTTCAATCACTCCGTGATTGAAATAATCTCCGGGAAACCGATGTAAGTGTTTCAAAAAAAGGATACTGAAACCAGTATCCTTTTTTATTTTCGTTGTGGTAATTCTATTACTTAACGGTAGACATGTGAACGATCAATTCCAATACTTTGTTTGAATAACCCCATTCGTTGTCATACCAGGAAACAAGTTTCACGAAGTTTTTATTCAAAGCGATACCGGCTTTGGCATCGAAGATAGAAGTACGGGCATCTCCCAGAAAGTCAGAAGAAACGACTTCTTCTTCAGTATATCCCAGAATACCTTTCAATTCACCTTCAGAAGCTTCTTTTACAGCAGCTTTGATTTCATCGTAAGATGCTTCTTTAGCCAAACGACAAGTTAAATCTACAACAGATACGTCCAATGTCGGAACCCGGAAAGCCATACCGGTCAGTTTACCGTTCAATTCCGGAATAACTTTACCTACAGCTTTTGCGGCACCGGTAGAAGAAGGAATAATGTTACCGGCAGCAGCACGACCACCTCTCCAGTCTTTCATAGAAGGACCGTCAACTGTTTTTTGGGTAGCGGTTGTAGCGTGAACTGTGGTCATCAAACCTTCGATAATACCGAATTTATCATTGATAACTTTGGTTAACGGAGCCAGGCAGTTGGTTGTACAAGATGCATTGGATACAATAGTTTCACCTGCATATTTTTTGTTGTTTACACCCATTACGAACATTGGGGTATCGTCTTTTGACGGAGCTGACATAACAACACGTTTTGCTCCGGCTTTGATATGTGCTTCAGCTTTTTCTTTGGTCAGGAAAAGACCGGTTGATTCAACAACGTATTCAGCACCTACTTCATTCCATTTCAGGTTTGCCGGATCTTTTTCTGCAGTTACGCGGATAGCTTGGCCGTTAACAACCAATTTGCCGTCTTTTGCTTCTGCGGTTCCGTTGAAACGACCGTGCATCGTGTCGTATTTCAACATATAAACCATGTAGTCTACATCGATCAGGTCGTTAATACCTACGATCTCAATATCATTTCTGCCCATTGCAGCGCGGAATACCAAACGTCCGATACGTCCGAATCCGTTGATACCAACTTTAATTTTTGACATTTTCGTTGTTTTATTAGGTGATACAAATTCAAAATTTTCCTCAAATTTATAATAAAGCATTTTATTATATGCATAAAGGAATTAAAACCGACAGAAAAATTAACTCAAACGATTACAATCAATTCTGTCGTTTTTAAGCTCAGACTGTATGTGAAATCGTGTTTGCAGGAGCCTGAGTATAAGCCGGACATTTACGGTCGATGGCACATGATGAAAGCAGACCGGCTAAAAGTAATGAAATAAGGATGTATATAATCCGTTTTTTGTTTTTCATGATCAGATAAGTTTTAAAACAATGATAGTCACAAAGGTAGAAATAAAAATCAAAATTAAAAATAGCAGGGTATGCTTCTGGCTTGCAAATAGAATTAAATGAAATAGAAAAAGGCCAAGAGTAGATAATAACTTATAATTAAATACTTCTGTTTCTCAAAAAAATGTAAGTTTTTTCCTTTTTTTTCTTAAAAATGTTTTGTGCAAACGTTTTAAGTTTTTATATTTGCAGCACGATATAGGAATATATTGCTTTATAAGTGTAGTAAATTTATTGTTAGTGTGTTTAAAAAGAGGCTTCGGCCTCTTTTTATTTGTGTTTTGGAATGTCTATTCGTTTGCTACGTTTTTTGCGTTGCCGTTTTGTCCGATACGGAGATTTTCAGGATGTTTTGGGTAACAGAAATAATTTTGAAACGTTCGTCCGGACGATGTCCGATCACCCAGGCAATGTGTTCCCCGGATAAGAGGAGAAGGCAATCTTTCTTTTGTTTGGTGCTGAATTTTTGGTCGATAAAAAAATCACTTATTTTTTTTTGTAGTTTTTTCATACCGAGCGGGCAAAAGCGATCTCCTTTTTCCCAATTTCTGATTTTCAAAGGGAAGCCGAGTTTATCCGCATCCAGGCAGGCAATCGATGAATCGTCCGGAATTTGGAAATCCGGTGTTCGGGGGATGATTTCGAATCGGTAATGTTTATCGTTAATTGTGTATTCTCCCGGTTTTGGAATTTCGATATTCGTTACCGTTTGGGTGGTGTGACAAAACATGCGCCAGTAGGTTCTGCCTTTTACGAGTGTATAATTTTCGGAAAGAAATTGTTTTCCGGATAAGGCGTCCCGACTGTTGAATATGTCTCTGATCTGCGTTTTGTTGAACCCGAAAGGAGTCAAAAGTTCGTAAAGCAATGTGCATGGGGCCGGAGTGGCCAATGTTTTTCCGATATGTATCAGTATTTCTTCTCCCTGATGCTCCATGACCTGCGTTTTTAATTGCCCGATGGCATATCGGTAGATTTGTTCCGTTTCTTTTAAGGTTTCACAGTTTTCGCGGATGATATTTAAAAATGCCGGATTGATTTCTTTACATACGGGAATAATCCGGTGTCTGATTTTGTTCCGGACAAAATCCAGGGAATTGTTGGTTGAGTCCGTCCGGTAACCCAATTGGTTGTCTTGTATATATTGTAAGATATCGGTTCTGGAACAATCGAGCAGGGGGCGCAGCAGGTCGCCGTTTATGGGCTTGATACCTGTCAAACCTTTGATACTGGTACCTCTGCACATATTAATCAGTACCGTTTCTGCCAGGTCGTCGGCATGGTGGCCGGTGACGATATAGTCCATTTTTTTCTTTTCTTTCATTTCCCGGAACCAGTTGTAGCGCAGTTCACGGGCAGCCATTTCGATACTCAGACTGTTTTGCCGGGCATATCCGAGGGTATCGAATTTTTTTACACTTAAGGGAATGCCGTAGCTATCACAAAACCGCTTGACGAATTGTTCATCCATGTTGGATTCTTTTCCCCGTAATCCGAAATTACAATGAAGTGCCTGAATCCGTAAATTCATGTATTTGAAAAGATGCAACAAGGAAATGGAGTCGGCACCGCCGCTAACGGCGATCAGAAATCCGGCATCTGCCGGAATACGGTATTTTTCCAGAAAATTTTCGATAATCTTCCGCATGGTATTGTGTATTTGAATGTCTGAAACGTTAAAATAAACAAGTGAGCCTTTAGGTCTTCTGTAAATATAGGAAGAATTTTTATATTTCGCTAAGTTCCAGCCAGCGCATTTCTTTTTCGTCGAGTAAGGCTATCACTTCGCTGATACGTTCTGACTTCCGGACTAATTCTTCTGTAGAAAGACTGCCGGAACTTAGTGCAGACTCGATTTCCGTTTTTTCATTCGTCAGGGATTCGATTTCTTGCTCTAATCGGAGCATTTCCTGTTGTTCTTTAAAGCTAAGTTTTCTTTTTTTGGAGAGATTGTCTGACGGAGCGGACTTGGGTTCTTTGGGTGTTTGCTTTTTTGCCCGTTGTTTTTCTTCTTCCTCTTCTTCTTTGTGGTTTTTATATATGGTATAATTCCCGGGGAAGTCTTTGATTTTTCCGTTCCCTTCAAAAGCAAATACCCTGTCGACTACTTTGTCTACAAAAAAGCGGTCGTGGGATACGATCAGCAAGCAGCCTTTAAAGCTTTGCAGGTAGTCTTCCAGTACGTTTAGGGTGATAATATCCAGATCGTTTGTCGGCTCGTCCAGAATCAGGAAATTGGGGTTACTCATCAAAACGGTAAGCAGATACAAACGTCGGCGTTCGCCTCCGCTAAGCTTGCTTACTAATGAATACTGCTGTTTGTCGGTAAACATGAAATATTCCAGAAATTGTGAGGCCGACATGATACGGTCGTTGCCCAAATCGATTCGTTCGGCAATATTTTTTACAATGTCGATGACCCGGTCTGTTTCAGAAAATTCGATGCCTGATTGCTTGTAATAGCCGTAAACGACGGTTTCTCCTATGTCGATTTTTCCCCGATCGGGTTCCAGATTACGGGTAATGATATTCAGAAAAGTGGATTTCCCGACGCCGTTTTTTCCTACAATTCCGATTTTTTCACCCCGGACGAATTTATAGGAGAAGTCGTCAATCAGGCATTGGTCTTCATAGCTTTTGCTGATGTGTTCCAATTCCAGTATTTTTTTCCCTAACCGTTGTCCTTTTATGTCCAGTTCCAGTTTTTTTTCATCGGTTTTCTGGGAAGCTGTTTCCTGAAGCTTATAAAAGTTATCGATCCGGTATTGTGCTTTATGGCTGCGGGCTTGCGGCATTCTGCGCATCCATTCCTGTTCGGTACGCAATAAATTCCGGGCTTTATCGATGGTAGCATTTCGTGTTGCTATCCGTTGAGCCCTTTTTTCCAGGTAATAAGAATAGTTTCCCTCATAATTGAAAATACCGAAATCATCTATTTCAATGATATTGGAGCAGACCCGGTCCAGGAAATACCGGTCATGGGTAACCATGAGTAATGTTGTATTCGATTTTTCAAGGTAATTCTCCAACCATTCGGTCATTTCGATATCCAGGTGGTTTGTCGGCTCGTCCAATATCAGAAAATCGGGATTACTGATCAGTACTTTAGCTAATCCGACTCTTTTTTTCTGTCCTCCGGAAAGATTGGCGATTTTTTTTTCGTAGGTGTCGACTTTCAATTCTGACAGGATTTGCTTGATTGTCGTATCATAGTCCCAGGCTGATTGGGCATCCATCTGTGGAATGAGAAGTTCCAGTTGCTTCAGGTTGTTTGTTGCAATCGCTTTTTCATATTCCTTGATAATATTCAGTATCGGGGAATCGGAACTGAAAACTTCTTCAAAAATCGTATTGTTGTCGTTTAAATCGGGATTCTGTTGCAGGTATCCGATGGATATGTCGTTTCTGAAAATGACACTTCCGCTTTCAGGTATATCTTTGCCGGCAATAATCTGTAACAGGGTGGATTTCCCCATACCGTTTTTGGCGATTAAGGCGGTTTTCTGATTTTTTCCGATACCGAAAGAGATACCCTCAAACAATAATTGTTCACCGAAACGTTTACTGAGATTTTCAACCTGTAAGAAACTAATCATAAGATAAAGAATTTGTGATAAATTGTCATGTTACTGTGCCAGATCAATAATTTTTACGGCTTTTGGAATTTTAAGGGCTATTTTTTTATACGATATTTTTTTCTCGTTTCTTCCGGGAAACGTTCGATGGCATACCGGAGCATCGTCCGGGGCATTTTAGAGTAACGGGATGCCAGAAAATCCACCAGCGTTTTTTCGTCTTTTTTACCGGTTTCCCGGAGTAGCCAGCCGACGGCTTTTTGTATCAGATCGTGCGGATGTTGCAAAAGCAGGTCTGCAATTGCCAGACAATCTTTGAAGTCCCCTTGCCGGACGAAATGCATGCAGGTAACCATTGCGATGCGTTGTTGCCACAGATGTTCTGATTTTGCCCATTCGTATAATAAGGACCGGTCTTTGCCCATAAACCATTCGCCCAGTAATTTGTAACAGGACAGATCGACCAGGTCCCAGTTGTTGATATATTCCGTATGGGAAATATAGAAGTCGACATAGGTTTTCCGGCCTTCTTCTGTCTTGCATTTATGAAATTTGTACACTAAAATCAGCAGAGCCGTCAAACGTTCTTCGTGCCAGGGAGAACGGATCAGTTTTTCAAGTACACTGAAATCAGCGTCTGTATATTTCTGGGCAATATTCCTTTGCCGGGGTACTGTGACACCGATAAACCGGTCGCCTTCTCCGTATTCTCCTTTTCCGGTTTTGAAAAAACGGGAAAGATGAGCGGCTTTGTCGGGACTACCGGCTTGCCGTAATTCTTGTGTTATATTTTCGTAGATGTTCATTGGTCATTGTAATTTTCTTCTCCATACCCATTGTTCTGCCAATAGAGCGATTACTGCCAGGAGCAGAAACCAGCGAGTCAGGTATTTGTTATTGTCTTCGGAGACTATTTCTTTTACAATTTCGCTGTTACGGTCGAATTGTGTCGTTTTGATATTTTCTACCCGGGCTTTGGGAAATTGTTTTTGTAATTCCTGCAGGTTGCAAAAATGCAGTTGGGATTCTGTGCGGTCGAAATTGCAAGCCAATACATCGATGATTCGGTTTCCGGCGATGACTTCGTACAGACCTGCATTTTCCAGGTTTTCGGTGTTTTGTAATATCAGATTACCACTGATGTCTTTTCGGATTTCCGGAATGAATTCCAATTGTGAATGTTGTCCGGTAATTTTCAACGGGGTATTGTCCGGCAAGTTCTTACCGTTGATGACAATGCGTTCATCGGAATGAATCGTCCATGAGTTTTTTAGGTTTGAGTTGATGTTATAAGCCATATTTACCAGCAGAGGTACGAAGAGCGGATGGAAGACCAGGTCGCTGTTTTCCGGTTCGAAGGAAAAAGCTGAAGTATATATATTTCCGCTACCGTAAGTATAGGCCGAAAACAGCGTATTCCCTTTTTTGTCCGTCAGTAATTTTTCGCTGTTTGCCGTAATTTGCAACGGGTAAAAAAGGTTGACGGAAGGCAAGGTCGTGTTTTTATCCTGTTTTTCGAATGCGTCTTTAAAAAGGAAGGCTTCGCTTTCCAGATGAGTGATCACTGTGTTACTATCGGCTTTGCCGAATTGCGGGGCATGTATTTTTTGCAGTAATTGATTCAAGGTGTTGGCTGAAATTTCTGTTCCCGGTAAAAATAGCAGGTTCCCTCCTGCAATGACATAATTTTCGAGTGCGCTTTCCAGGCCTGTCCAGGTGGTTGAAAGCCTGTCCAGGATAATCAGATTGTATTTTTGAAAATCGATGTTTGCCGTTTGGTTGATATTGACATAGGAGATCGAATAGGATGAAGTGTCGGAAAAAAGTTTTCCGAAATAGGGACAATGTTTGTCCTGTTCGATGCAGAGGACATTGATTTTATCGTCGATCTTATAGCTGAAATAGAATGTATTGTCGAATATCAATGGAAAATCGGTAATTTCTACACAGCCTTTATAAAAGCCGTTTTCTGTATTTAAATAACTGATTTCAACGGATCGTTCGCTTCCTGCTGGAAGATTTACTTTACTGATGCTTTTTTTCTTGTCATTGATGGTCAGGCTTACCGGTACGTTGTTAAAATCTTTCGGGGATGAATTGACGAGGTGAATTGAAATTTTATCGTTTTGATTTTTTTTGTGGAAAGCCTGATCGAAAGATACCTCTTTTATGTAGAGATTATTCCGGTTTTCCGGTTCCAACAGCAGAAATACCGGTTCTATCAATGAATCGGGAGAGATGCTCTGAAAGTCGCAATTGCGGGTTTGGAAATCGGAAAGCAGGAAAAATGTTGTTCTTTTTCCGGCACTTATTTCTCCGGCTTCTTTGAATAAGTCGGAAAGTTTCTTGTTACGGGAGGTCGTTTTGACAATTCCTGTAACGGTCTGGATTTCCTCTTTTGTTTTATTGACCGATTGCAGAGGGTCATTCGTCAACAGGGTAAACGATATGCCGGGTGGGTAGGTATTGAGAATATCGAGTATTTGTTTTTTGGCTTCTTCCAATAATATCCCTTTACTTCCTGTGTTTGACATTGAAAATGAATTGTCCAGGTATATGACGACTTGTGGCTTTTCGCCGTTGTTGCCGGCAGAAACAGTGCGGGTTGCGGAATAGGGATTGGCAAATGCAATGACGATCGCAGCCAGTACGGTCAGGCGTAACAGTAGCAATAACAGATTCTTTAGCCTGGAACTGTTTTTTTTCTGTTGTTGGAGTGAGGCCAGAAAATTGAAATTGCTGAAATATATTTTTTTATATTTCTTAAAACTGAAAAAATGCAGGATAATCGGTATGGATAGAGCGAAAAGACCGTATAAAAATTCAGGATATAAGAAATGAATCACCAGCAACATATTTTTCCTTGTTTAAGCGGCATAAAATTAGCAAACAATTTTGTATTTTGGATGAAGGGTATTCCGGATTTTCAGAAGAGAAGCGTGCTGATTTGTATGTTATTGAAATATAACGTATTAATAATGGTTGTTAGTAAAAAGGCAGGAGTTGTTATTAAAAAATCAGGCAAAAAACAGTAAGGTTTGCTTTTTATATGTATTTTTACGACATAATATAAAATGGTCATTTATGTCTAAAATTATTGCTATTGCTAATCAAAAAGGTGGTGTAGGAAAAACGACGACTTCCGTTAATCTGGCGGCAAGTTTGGCTGTATTAGAAAAAAAGGTTTTGCTGGTAGATGCCGACCCACAGGGGAATGCGACGTCAGGGTTGGGATATGAGCTGAAAGAACTGGACAGTTCTACAATTTATGAATGTATTGTGGACGGTCTGGAGCCTAAGAAAGCAATTTTGAAGACTGAAATTGACGGTTTGTTTTTGTTACCTTCGAATATTGATTTGGTCGGGGCGGAGTTGGAAATGTTGAATTTTGAAAACCGGGAAAAGGTTTTATCCGGTATTCTTGATTCTGTCCGCGATGACTATGATTATATTTTAATCGACTGTTCCCCTTCGTTGGGATTGATTACGGTAAATTCTCTGACTGCTGCGGATTCGGTAATTATTCCGGTGCAGTGTGAGTATCTGGCGTTGGAAGGATTGGGTAAATTGTTGAATACGATAAAGATCATTCAAAAACGATTGAATACAAGCCTGGAGATAGAAGGGTTTGTATTGACGATGTACGATGCCCGGTTGAGGTTATCCAACCAGGTTGCTGCAGAAGTCAAAAAACATTTTGAAGATATGGTTTTTGAAACGATGATTCAGCGGAATACCAAATTAGCCGAGGCTCCGAGTTACGGTCAACCGGTAATTCTTTACGATGCAGAATGCCGGGGAACGGTGAATTATCTGAATTTGGCAAAAGAATTGCTGGATAAAACAGCAATGAGGTAAAGAACTGAGACGTTTTGTTTGTTAATATTCTAATGCTGTTCTGACAGCGATAACATTTTGAATATGGTGAAAAAAAGTGCATTAGGAAGGGGTTTGGGTGCTTTGATAACAGATGCGGCAGAAGATCCGAAACCCCGGGTTCAGGCTGTGTCGGCTATTCAAGAGCTGCAATTGGAAGATATCCGTCCGAATCCTTTTCAACCGAGAACGGAATTTGACGAGGAAGCATTGAATGAGTTAGCGGCTTCCATAAAATCAATAGGGATTGTACAACCCATTACCGTAAGGACGGTAGAAGAGGGAAAATACGAGATTATTGCCGGTGAAAGACGTTTCCGGGCTTCTAAGATTGCCGGTTTGACGACGATACCTGCATATATTCGCAAGACAGAAGATGAAAGCTTGTTGGAGCTGGCTTTGATTGAGAATATTCAGCGGGAAGACCTGAATGCAATTGAGGTGGCTATCAGTTACCAGCGTTTATTGGATGAATGCAGTCTGACACAGGATGCATTGAGTGATCGTGTGGGGAAGAAGAGGGCAACTATTGCCAATTATTTGCGTTTATTGAAATTACCGGCACAGATACAGTTGGCGATACGGGATAAAAAAATCAGTATGGGGCATGCCCGGGCCATTATAAATATAGAGGATCCGGATACCCAGTTTATGATTTTCGAGCAGATTCTGAAGTACGATTTCTCTGTACGGAAGGTGGAAGAGATTGTGCGAGAGTTGGCCAATCCGCGGCCTGAAAAACCGGAAACGGATGCTCCGCAAGCAGGGAAGCAAAAAAATGAGCTGGGAGATTATATCGAATTACAGAAACATTTGTCCCGTCGTTTCGATACGAAAGTAGAATTGAAGCGGAACGAGGCCGGAAAAGGAAAAATCGTTATTTCTTTTAAGTCTGATGAAGAACTGGAAAAAATAATAGAGTTGTTGGATAAAATCGAAGGCTAACGGATAAGCGGGAGAAATAAGTGAGAGCATTTTTAATAGTCATATCGGTATTGTTGGCATGTGTCAGTGTCCGGGCTCAAAATGTGGAAAGCAGTGCGGATACGGCGACCGTAGTAACGACAGATACACTTATTGTTGCTGAAAAAATTACCAAAAAGCCGCATTCTCCCAAAAAAGCGACCTATATGGCTTTGGCCCTTCCGGGGTCCGGACAGATTTATAACGGACAGTGGTGGAAAGTACCTATTCTGTATGGTGGTATCGGAGCTACGGTATATGGTATCAGTTGGAATACCAAGCAATTTAAGAAATATAAGAATGCTTTTGTGGACTATACCGTTTATTTGGAAGAGAAAGCCAAAGATCCCAATACTCCTTATCCTGAAAATCCATCTTGGGATAAGGTATATGTCGGAGGAGATGTTGAGAATTTTACACCTCAGCAGCAGTCTAATTTTAAGCGTCAGTTACAGAATAAGAAAGATAATTTCAAACGTAACCGGGATTTGCTTTACATTACAATGGGAGCAATCTATGCTTTGCAAATTATCGATGCCTGTGTTTTTGCTCATTTTTATGATTTTGAAATAGACGACGATCTTTCGTTGAATATACAACCTTCTTCTTTTTACAGTCCTTCTTCGGGTGGAATGGTAGGACTGACTTTAACCTTAACTTTTTAATCGGATTGAATTATGCGTTTGTTGGTTTGGATTGTATTTTTATGTGTATGTAAGATTGCCGGAGGTCAGGAGCTTGTGTCGGTAGAGGATAGTAGTATGTTGAAGTCCGAAGGGCAGTTGACGGATAGTATTCAGCCTTCTTTTATTCAGACGATCGATAATTACTATCTTCAATGGTTGCAAAACCAGAAGAAAACAGATACTTATGTCGATTCGGCCTATATTGCAGAGATGTTGAAAACCGTTCCGGAATTCCCGGATTCTCTTTATCTGTTGCGGTTGGATTCCCTGAATCCTGCTATAAATTTGTCTTATAATAATATTGTCCGGAATTTTATCGATTTGTATACGGTACGGAAACGGATGCAGGTAGCGACGATGCTGGGGGCAAGTGAATATTATTTCCCGATTTTCGAAGAAGCTTTGGCGGCTAACTGTATGCCTTTGGAATTGAAATATCTACCGGTAATCGAAAGTGCCTTGAATCCGGTTGCCCGCTCCCGGGCCGGGGCTTGCGGATTATGGCAGTTTATGTATCCGACAGGGAAGATGTATAAACTGGAAATCAACTCGTTTATCGATGAACGTTTCGATCCGGTGAAATCGACACAGGCAGCTGTACGTTATTTGAACGATTTGTACAGCATATATGAAGACTGGATACTGGTGATAGCTGCTTATAATTGCGGTCCTGGAAATGTCAACAAGGCCATCCGGCGTTCCGGCGGGAAAAAGAATTATTGGGATATATATTACCATTTGCCGAAGGAGACCCGCGGATATGTACCTGCATTTATTGCAGCAATATACGCTTTCAATTACAGCAAGGAACATAATATTTATCCGATAGAGAGTACTTTACCTCCGATTTGTGATACGATTGTGGTTGAGGACGCCCTTCATTTTGACCAGATATGTAAGAATATGGATATTTCAGTGGAAGAGTTACGTGATGTAAATCCACAATATACTAAAGATATTATTCCGGCCGGGTTAGGAAAGTCGTATGTTTTGAAAATGCCTTATAATTATGTCGGTAATTTTATCGATAATCAGGATACGATTTTTGCCTATAAGCGCAATGTGTATTTTGACAATAGCGACCGGACGGCTAATCCGAACGACCGTTTTAAACGTTATGCCCATGTTGCGAGTGTGACGGGGGATAAAGCCCGGTTGGTTTATACCGTTAGGAGCGGGGATGTCCCGGGAGCGATTGCTGCTAAATTCAATGTTCGTCTGGCTGATTTGAAATATTGGAATAACCTGAACAGACGTTTGACGATCCGGGTTGGTCAGAAGCTGGTGGTATATGTACCTAACAGTAAAGTCGGGAAGTATAAAGATAAGGCCAGCTATAGAGGGAAAGTGACGAATGAAACGGACGTTCCGAAGGTGGAAACAATAGACGGCGAATTTGTATATTATACTGTTAAAAAAGGAGAGAATCTTTGGACGATAGCCAAAAAATATCCGGGAGTGACAAACCGGGATATTATGCGTTGGAACGGAATCAGTGAGAACGACGTTAAAGATATAAGGCCGGGCCAGAAACTGAAGATAAAAATTTAAGGATATAAAAGCTGTTGGAAACGACAGCTTTTTTCATCAACAAACGAGATATACATGGTTGATTTTAGATTTACAGTTTTAGGCGGAACATACCATTCTCGCTGTACAGAGAAAGAAGAACCGTAGATCAGAATAAATCGGCATTTCAGGATGGAGCGATCGAAAAGTGTCAGTTGCGGATCAATAATTCCGCTTAAACCGGCGGATATGGCCTGTTTACAATTAAATCCGTTTTTACATTTGTCGGTATTGATTTTTGAGCTAATTTTGATAAGACTACAATATAGAATCGGTTATGAAGCTTATTTATGTATACCACAGTGGTTTTATACTCGAGAATGACAATATCGTCGTTGTGATCGATTATTATAAAGACAGCGGTTGGAAGGGAAAAGAGGGAACTGTTCATGAATATTTGAGGAATACGGAGAAAAGAATGTATATACTCGCTTCCCACGCACACCCCGATCATTTTAATCCGGAGATATTCGGTTGGTCGGAGAAGAAAAATCTTCGTTATATCCTTTCTTCGGACATACGAAAAGGAAATAAAGAGTGGGAAGATGATGTGGTTTGGTTGGATAAGGGAGAAACATGGCAGGATGATTTCTTACGGATTAAAGCATATGGATCGACGGATGTCGGCATTTCTTTTTTATTGCATACAGAGGGGAAGCGTATATTTCATGCCGGAGATTTGAATAACTGGCATTGGAGAGAGGAATCTACCGAACAGGAAGTGGAAGAAGCGGAAAAAGCTTTTTTGCGGGAAGTGGCTGTTTTGGCAAAGGATGCCGATTTTTTGGATTTGGCGATGTTTCCGGTTGATCCTCGTTTGGGAGCGGATTATATGTCAGGCGCAAAACAGTTTATAGATCGTATTCCGGTCCGGAAATTTGTTCCGATGCATTTTTGGGAAAGGTATGCGAAAGCAAATGCTTTTCGGGAATATGCGGAGAATCATGGAACGGAATTCATTGTATTGACACATCCCGGCATGTCGGTTGAATTTTAAGTTATTTTTCTTTTCGGGAGAGGCTATAAACAGGAATTAAAAATAAAAGTTATGGAAATCAAGAGCAGGTTTGATCATTTCAATTTTAATGTATTGGATTTGGACAAAAGTATTGCCTTTTATAATAAGGCTTTGGGATTGAAAGAAATACGTCGTAAAGTGGCGGCAGACGGTTCTTTTATATTGGTATATCTGGGGGATGGGGAGACCGGTTTTTCGTTGGAATTGACATGGCTTAAAGATCGTAAAGAACCTTATGATTTGGGAGAAGGAGAATATCATCTGTGTCTTCGGGTAGCCGGAGATTATGAGCAGGTACGTGCTTATCACAGGGAGATGGGATGTATCTGTTATGAAAATGTGCAGATGGGGTTGTATTTTATCTGTGATCCGGATGGCTATTGGATTGAAATATTACCTCAGAAGTAGGTTGCAAACGGAGTTTAGAACCTAATAAAGAAATATTTCTCCTCTTCTGCCGTTTTTTAGGGATAAAATCATAATTTTGTTTCGTCACTAACGCTAACGTATGCGGACTTTTTTAATTAATAAAATCTAAACTATGAAATTTTTTATAGATACAGCAAACTTAGATCAAATCCGGGAAGCAAACGAGCTTGGAGTTTTAGACGGTGTTACAACAAATCCTTCTTTAATGGCGAAAGAGGGTATTAAAGGAGAGGAAAACTGCAAAAAGCATTATGTCGAAATTTGCAAGATTGTCAATGGAGATGTAAGTGCAGAGGTGATCGCTACCGATTATGAGGGAATGATTAAAGAGGGAGAGGAATTGGCTGCTTTGCATCCGAATATAGTTGTAAAAGTTCCCTGTATTGCAGACGGAATCCGGGCCATTAAATATTTTACCGG
Source organism: Culturomica massiliensis (assembly GCF_900091655.1). NCBI lineage: Bacteria > Pseudomonadati > Bacteroidota > Bacteroidia > Bacteroidales > Odoribacteraceae > Culturomica > Culturomica massiliensis. The sequence continues at coordinate 1,988,473 of NZ_LT594621.1, read as the reverse complement.
AAAAGGGATCCGTACCAACTGTACGTTGGTATTTTCTCCGGGACAGGCATTGTTGGCTGCGAAAGCCGGTGCAACTTATGTTTCTCCTTTTGTAGGGCGTTTGGATGATATTGCCAGTGATGGCGTTGAGTTAGTGGTGAAGATTGTAGATATGTATGGTTATTATGGATTTAAAACGCAGGTGTTGGCTGCTTCGATACGGTCAACGCAGCATATCATTCAATGTATGGAAGCCGGAGCAGATGTTGCTACTTGCCCGTTAGCAGCAATCAAGGGATTGTTAAAGCATCCCTTGACAGATAGTGGTTTGGCAAAGTTTTTGGAGGACTATCAGAAAGTAAATTCATAATTTTTGCCGGATTCCGGCAAAAGAGTCTCAAGGGCACCGGTCTGGAATAGGCTTGATGACTTTGAGACTCTTTGACTTTGAGACTCTATATTATGCTGATTAAATTATTTGAAGATAATCCCAATGAAAGGGATATCCTCAAAATTGTAAGTCTGCTGCGAAAAGGCGGAATCATTATTTATCCGACGGACACTGTATATGCTATCGGGTGTGATATCAATAACGTAAAAGCTGTCCAGCGGATTGCTGCATTGAAGGGGATAAAGCCGGAAAAAGCCAGTTTTTCGATGATATGCCGGGATTTGAGTAATATTGCGACCTATGCTAAGGTGAGCGATGAGGTTTTCAAAATAATGAAACGTTGCCTTCCCGGGCCTTTTACATTTATATTGAATGCGACGACAAAGCTGCCTAATGTTCTGATGAATCGCAGAAAAACGATTGGAATCAGAATTCCGGCCAATTATATCGCAATGGCTATTGTGGAGGAATTGGGTAATCCTTTGCTTACGACTTCGGTGCATGATGATGACGAAATTGTCGAATATACGACAGATCCGGAATTGATTCACGAGAAATATTGCAGATCGGTCGATTTGGTTATCGATGGCGGCTATGGGCATAATGTAGCTTCTACAGTTGTGGATTGTACGGGAGATGAGCCGGAAATTATCCGGCAGGGGATCGGAGAGTTGTAAGCGGTTATAATGAATTATAGTGAATGTCGGTGTTCTTGCGTAGAATACCGGCATTTTTTATAACGGGGTGTCGTATATCCTGTTCTTCAGATGTGGTTTGATAGGTAAAAAAGGGAAATCAGTCGATAAATAGCTGGCCTGTGTCGAATAAAATTGTCCTTAAAATGATCGCTTTCTATTTTTGTTTGTATAAAATACAATAAAAGATATGAAAGGGGTTATAACTTCGATAATGATTTGGCTGGCATTTTCCCCTGTAGGGGTAAAAGCCCAGGATAAACCGGAAGAGTGGAATTTGTCAAGGTGTATCCGATATGCCCGCGAGCAAAATATCCAGGTGAAGAAAAGCAAAATCTCTTTGGAGGAGAACCGGGAGCAGTATTTGAAAAGTAAAGCACAATTATTCCCTTCTCTTTCCTTCTCAAGTTCGCACAATTGGGTAAATCGTCCGAAGTCCGTGGAGGCTGACGAGAACAGTTATAGTGGAAATTACGGATTCAGTTCTTCCGTTGCCTTGTATCAGGGAGGACAATTACGAAAACAGGTTCGTCAGCAGGAATTACAGAATCAGATACAGGAACTGTATATCCGGGAAGCTGAAAACAATATAGAGATCGCAATCACGGAAAGTTTCTTGCAGGTATTATATGCGATGGAATCAGTCGGAATCAATAAAAACACCGAAGAAGTTTCCAGACAACAGTGTGAGCGTGCCCGGCAGTTGTATACGGCCGGTTCGATTTCGAAAAGCGATTTGGCCCAACTGGAATCCCAGTACAGCACCGATAAGTATCAAACGGTGGCGGCCCGGGCGACTTTAGAGGAAAACAGGTTGTCTTTAAAGCAATTGCTTGAATTGAATATAATGGACGATATCCGTTTGAATATTCCTTCTCTGTCGGAGAGCGATGTATTGAAACTATTACCGTCGAAACAAGAGGTATATACGGCGGCATTGGATTTTATGCCGGAAATTGCGGGGAGCCGTTTGTCGGTAGTGTCAGCACAGAGCGATGTTGCTATTGCAAAGGCCGGTTATCTTCCTTCTTTGAATTTGACGGCAGGTATAGGTACAAGTCATGTTTCCGGTTCCGGTTACTCTTTTTCAGATCAGTTAAGGCATAATTTCAACGAGAGTGTAGGAGTTACTCTGAGCGTACCCATTGCCGGTAACCGTAAGAACAAATCGGCAGTAAAACTGGCTCAATTGAGTGTCGAAAATGCAGAATTGGATTATTTAAATTCCCAAAAGGAGTTGTTGAAAACCGTTGAGACGGTGTATTTGGATGCCCTGTCTTCGCAAAATCGTTATAAAGCTGCCATGGAAAGCGTAAAGGCTGCCATGCAGAGTTATAGCCTGGTGGAAGAACAGTTTAATCTCGGCATGAAAAATACGGTAGAATTGTTGACTGAAAAAAATAATTTGCTGGCAGCACAACAAGAATTGGTACAAGCCAAATATATGGCTGTATTGAATTTACAATTGCTGAATTTTTACCAGGGAAAAGGGATACAGTTGAATTAATTAAAGAAATCGATAAATAAAACGATATGAAAATGAAAAAGATTGTTTTAGGAATTGCCGGAGTAGCGGTTATCGGAGTTGTCTGCTATTTTTTTCTGGGAGCTTCGCCCGGGAGAGCACTCAGCTGGGAGACAACACAGGTGAAAAGAGAACGTATTTCGAATATGGTCTCTGCAACAGGAACGGTTGAGCCGGTGACGAAAGTCGATGTCGGTACCCAGGTATCCGGAATCGTAGATAAAATTTACGTCGATTACAATAGTGTCGTAAAAAAAGGGCAGTTGATAGCAGAAATGGATAAAGTGACTTTACAGGCCGAACTGGAATCACAGGAGGCTCAATTGGCGAATGCCAAGGCCGAATATGATTATCAGCAGAAAAATTATGCCCGGAGCAAGGTACTTTTTGAGAAAAAACTGATCAGTGATACCGATTACGAGAGTGCGACCTATAATTACGAAAAAGCGAAAAGCACTTATGACAAATCCAAAGCAGATATTGTAAAGGTAAGGCGTAATCTGGGGTATGCTGTGATAACCAGTCCGATTGACGGTGTCGTGATCAGCCGGGAAGTGGAAGAAGGACAGACGGTTGCTGCCGGTTTCGAAACACCGACTTTGTTCACAATTGCTAAAGATTTGACGGAGATGCAGGTAATTGCGGATGTAGATGAGGCCGATATCGGTCAGGTGATGGACGGACAGCGGGTGACATTCTCTGTAGATGCCTATCCGAACGATATTTTTGAGGGAGTGGTAACTCAGGTACGCCTGGAAGCGACTGTCGAGTCGAACGTCGTGACTTATGAAGTCGTTATCAGCGCACCGAATCCCGATCTAAAGCTGAAGCCGGGATTGACGGCGACGGTATCTATTTATACCCTGGAAAAGAACGGTGTGCTGACAATTTCTCCGAAGGCCCTGAAGTTTGTCCCCGATTATCAGGTTGCTGAAGCAAGCGGAGTTATTTTGGAACCGGTACAGGTAGAAAATCCGGCATTGCAAAAAACGGTGTGGGTGAAGAAAGGAGATACGTTGGAACAGAAAGAGGTTCGGTTAGGTACTTTGTTGACCTCTGTTGTGGAGGTGGTAAACGGCTTGCAGGAAGGAGAGGAGGTCGTGATCGGGATGCAAACGGGTAAACCGGCTATGGGGCCTCCGCAAACCGGAGAAACCGAATCCAGTCCGTTTATGCCTAAACCGCCGGGAAGCGATAAGAAAAATAAAAAGTAAGAGACGACAGATTGATGGCAGATAAAAGGAGAGAGGCCTGGAAACAAGGTGAAAAGTAATAACAGGTAATTTGCGATCGCCTAAATGTGTTTCATAATTGTAAATGAGTGGTTTGTTGGGGATAGCCGGAAAGACAGATAAATATAAATGAGTGATGAATGCGATTATAGAATTAAAGGATATCAAACGGGATTTTGTTGTAGGAGATGAAATTGTTCACGCTTTGCGCGGAATATCATTTTCCATACAGGCCGGAGAGTTTGTCACGATCATGGGGACAAGCGGTTCGGGAAAGTCTACATTGCTGAATCTTCTGGGATGTCTGGATACTCCGACGACAGGCGAGTATTGGCTGGATGGCTATTCGGTACGGCAGATGGGAAAGAACGAGCGGGCGGAACTGCGGAATCATAAGATCGGTTTTGTTTTTCAATCTTATAATTTGTTACCTAAGACAACAGCCATTGAGAATGTTGAATTGCCGTTGATGTATAATGCGGCTGTTTCAGCCAAAGAGCGGGAACGCCGGGCTATTGAAGCTTTGAATGCTGTTAGTCTGCAGGACCGGCTTTACCATAAATCGAATCAGATGTCGGGGGGACAGCAGCAACGTGTGGCCATTGCCCGGGCTTTGGTTAATGATCCGGTATTGATATTGGCGGATGAGGCAACGGGGAATCTGGATTCCCGTACTTCTTTTGAAATTCTGACGTTGTTTCAGGATTTACATGCCCGTGGGCGTACCATCGTGTTTGTGACACATAATCCGGAGTTATCGGCTTACAGCAGTCGGACCATTGTTCTGAAAGACGGGCATGTGATACAGGATACCCGGAATGAACATATCGCTTCAGCTAAGGAAACATTGGCTGCCCTACCGAAAACGGATGACTGATACCGGTTTGAGAAATTACCGGGGATGAACGGTATTGCCGTGAGGATTTCCGGTTTTAATAATGAAAAAGAGTAACCCGGTCTGTGGCGACGGGGATACGCAGAAACGGAGAAGATATGAATTTTACAAACTTATTCAGAATAGCTTTAAAAGCTTTGGGAAACAATAAGATGAGGGGATTCCTGACGATGTTGGGAATTATCATCGGTGTCGCTTCGGTGATCACTATGCTCGCTATCGGTCAGGGATCTAAACGCAGTATCAAGGCGCAGATTTCTGAGATGGGGTCTAATATGATTATGATTCATCCGGGAGCAGATATGCGTGGAGGAGTACGTCAGGACCCCGCCGCCATGCAGAGCCTGAAATTAGAAGATTATAAAGCGATTGTGAATGAAACACGCTATGTGGCAGCTTGTTCTCCTTCCGTGAGCAGTAGTGGACAGACGATTTTCGGAGCGAATAATTACCCGACTTCCATTTATGGGGTGACTCCGGATTACCTGGACATCCGGAAATATTCAATAGCAGAAGGTGATATGTTCGGAGAACAGGACATTGTGAGTTCTGCTAAGGTATGCGTGGTCGGAAAAACCATTGTGGAGAATCTTTTTAACAACGGAGAGAATCCGATCGGTAAGATCATCCGTTTTGGTAAGATACCTTTTCGTATTATCGGCGTATTGACATCTAAAGGTTACAATACAATGGGGATGGATCAGGACGATCTGATTTTAGCACCTTACACCACGATTCAAAAACGTGTTCTGGCCATCACCCATTTACAGAGTATCTTTTGTTCTGCATTGAGTGAAGGGCAGACAGAGGATGCCGAGGAAGAGATTTCGAGTATTTTACGGCGTAATCACAGATTGAGGGATACAGATGATGACGATTTCAATATCCGTTCGCAACAGGAATTGAGTTCGATGATGAATTCGACCTCAGATATGATGACGGTGTTGTTGGCTTGTATTGCCGGAATTTCGTTGTTGGTGGGGGGTATCGGAATTATGAATATTATGTATGTATCCGTGACCGAGAGAACCCGGGAGATCGGTCTGCGGATGTCTATCGGGGCAAAAGGCAGGGATATTCTGGCGCAATTTCTGATAGAGGCGATTTTGATTAGCGTGACAGGGGGACTGATCGGAGTTGTTTTCGGTATCGGAGCTTCCTGGACGGTGAAGCTGTTCGCAGGCTGGCCGGTATATGTAGAATGGTATTCCGTCATACTTTCTTTTGTTGTATGTACGGTAACGGGTATATTTTTCGGTTGGTATCCGGCACAGAAGGCTTCCGGACTGGACCCGATAGAAGCTATCCGTTATGAGTAGTGGGCGGAGGTAAATCCCGAAGGGAGATGAATGTATAAAAGAAATTATTATTTTTGAGACAGGCTTTTGTCGGGTAAAAATTGTATGATGGAACAAGTAAAGGATAGGTCGAAATTATTTTGGCTGATACATGTGATCGGTTGGGGTATTATGTTCGGTTTTCCCCTGTTTTTTGCAACACGGGAGGGAAATGCTATAACCTGGCGTTGGTTTTTAGGATATGCCTTTGTACCGCTGGCTTTTATGATTGTTTTTTATACGAATTATTTTTGGCTGATCCGGCGGGTTTTGTTTCGTAAGAAATTATGGCGGTATATTTTTCTGAACCTTTTGCTCATATCGATTATATGCGTATGTCTGGATGCGTGGATGACTTATCATTTTACACATTTTGCGGAAAAAACGGTTTCAACACATCCGGGACCTCCAAAACTGCTGTTTATTTCGCGTGATTTTGTGTTGATGGCTTTGACAGCCGGTTTAAGCGTAGCTATCCGGGTGACCGGGAACTGGTATCGTTCTGAAACAGAACGAAAGGAGCTGGAACGGGAGCATGCCGAAGCGGAATTAAAAAATTTGAAGAATCAGTTGAATCCGCACTTTCTTTTCAATACGCTTAATAATATTTATTCTTTGATTGCTTTCAGTCCGGAAAAGGCACAACATGCCGTACATGATTTGAGCCGGTTGTTACGTTATATGCTGTATGAGAATAATCAGACATACGTTCCTTTTATGAAGGAAATCGAATTTGTGAATAATTATATTGCCTTGATGAAAATACGGCTACCGGAAAGGGTACACATCGGGACCGATATTTATGCGGAAAGCGATCCCGAAGTGGCCCCTTTGTTATTTATTACTTTGGTGGAAAATGCTTTTAAACACGGGGTTCATCCGGTAGGAGAGTCTTTTATACATGTAAATTTACATACTATTGGGGAACGGGAAATTATTTGCCGGGTAGAAAACAGTTATTTCCCGAAAGCGGAAAACGATAAGAGCGGGTCGGGGATCGGATTGGAAAATTTACGGAAGCGTCTGGCTTTGCTTTATCCGGGGCGATACGAGCTCGGAATGGAAGTGAAGGAAGGACGTTTTATTGCAGAGTTGAAATTGAATACGTTGTAAATCGGGGGTATGAATCTGACTTGTTGTATTATCGATGATGAGCCTTTGGCTTTGGAGTTGATGGAGAGTTATGTGGCAAAGACTCCTTTTTTGAAGTTGGCCGGTAAATTTTCCAGTGCTTTGGAAGCTATGGAAAAAGTAGGCTGGAGAGATATCGATTTGATTTTTCTGGATATTCAGATGCCTGAATTGAACGGGATGGAGTTTTCCCGGATCGTAGGAGAACATGTCCGGATTATTTTTACGACGGCTTTCGAACAGTATGCGGTGGATAGCTATAAGGTGAATGCTTTGGATTATTTGCTGAAGCCGATCAGTTATCCTGACTTTTTACAGGCTGCCAATAAGGCTTTGCAATGGTATGAGATGGTTCGTCGTATACCGGAGGAAGAAAAATTAAAGAGTATATTCGTGAAAACGGATTACAAACTGCTACAGATAGAATTGGACCGTATTCTATATGTAGAAGGATTGAAGGATTATGTCAAAATTTATCTGGAAGGAGAGGGCCAACCTATCGTTCCGTTGATGAGCCTCAAAGCTCTCGAGGAAATATTGCCTTCTTCCGATTTTATCCGGGTACATCGCTCGTTTATTGTCCGGGCCGATAAAATCCGGGTTGTAGAGCGAAACCGGATTGTTTTCGGTAAACAATATATCCCGGTTTCGGATTCTTATAAAGATAAATTTATGACTTTGTTGAATCGGGGAGGGATAAAGTAGGTTTTGATTTTAGATTTTAGATTTTAGATTGGGATCTGAAGCAGAGGGGAAAATGGAAAGGCTGTTCCAATTTACGTTTGGCAGTCTGTATGTATTTTTTCCATGCGTTCGATCAGTTCATTCCCCAATGCCGTTTTGTCGGAGATGTGATGACGGACGGTTTCTACAAAAGGATTGCTTTCAAAATCACCTCTGACTTGTTCGAAGTCCATCTGTTTTTGATGATTTGTACCGTCTACCCCAAAACCGGTTTGGGCCATTAATGAAAATTCTTTCCGGGCATCGTTATAAAGCATTTCATCCAGTGATATGACGGCTTCTTTCCATATATTTACGATACGGATGATATCCTGAGCCGTGATTGAGTCGGGAGAGATATCATACCATTTCTGTATGGTATCCCAAGCCCAGGTCCATTCCAGGGTATAGTAATCACGGTGTAAGGCTTCCAAAAAAGAACAGATTTGTTCTACCGAATCGATTTCTCCGTTTTCAATGGCGGTAATCAGATTTTCTATTTCCTTTTGCGGAACAATCAGTCCTGCAAGATCGATCCATTCTCCAGCCCCTTTGGAGGTATCCGGTTTGAGGCGTGAACGTATTTCTTCATTTGTCCGGAACCGGATGTTTTCAAGACGTTTTATTAACGAGTTACCCAAAAATTTGTTGATGGCCTTGGCATATAAAACGATGCCTTTTTCCAGTGAACTGTTTTTGATCCGGGCACTTTGGTAGGAGTATTCTTCGGAAGTTTCGCCCGATACGGAACGAAGGGAATGCAGTACTTCGATACCGGCGATCATTTTGCGTATGGTGTATGGGCTAAGTAAATTGAAATTGATATAATCCAATTTGCAGGGATCGGTACGTTTGTCCCGTTTGGGCCATTTCAGTGCATCACGAATTGTTCCGACGCTTCGTAGATTCACTCCCGGAACCAGATACGTCTGGTTATTTTTTTCAATCAGATAGGAAAACGGAAGGTCGGAGGTATCGGGATGATTTACATGGCGTCCCATGATTAAGGAAAATGCTCCGATTTTGGCCGGCCACAGTATATATGAATCGCTGGTAGTCTTAGATCCCCGCTCTACAATTCCCTGATGTATCGGTCCCAGTTTATAGAGATGGTTACTCTGGTTCGAACCGCTTCCGGCGTTCAGGAACGAAAACATACCGGCAATCAACAGACTGGATTTGTGCATCGTTACGGTATATGGACCGGCAAATACGGCGCAGGCTTCTCCGTTTTCTCCCTGGCAATTGCTGAAAAATAAAGAATCATGAGCCGAGAACAAATGTCCCAGATGACAGGCTTGTCCGATAAAGCAGCGCACCAATGTTGCCCCGTCTGTAATACTGGTGCCGGAAGCGATGATGAAATCTTCGGCGACAACGTTATGCCCGATATAGACCGGAGCGGTTTCGTTACTGTTTATTGTCCCGTTTTTTAGTCGGGAAGCACCGTCAATCGTACATTTGTCGCCGATTATGACGTTACGGATACTACCGCTGCTGACAATGGTGACACCCCGGCCGATCGATCCTGTTTCAGAGCTATGTTTTTCGGTGTATCGGTCGATCAGCCGTTTTAATTTTTCAGTTAATACGGGAAGATGGCGGTATAAAGCTATAATATATGCCAGATGTGCGGATAATTCATTGAAGATCGGAACTTCACGTCCTCCGGTTTCATTCAGCACGGAAACCGGTGTTCCGTTTCCGAAACTACTTTTCTGTTCGACGACGATGAGGTTTACATTCTGGATGAAACAATCGTCACCGATGGTGTAGTTGGCAATATAATTCGGTATGTTTTCGATTAATACATTGTTCCCGATACGACAATTGTGCAGTGTCGCATAATATATGCCGGAATGTTTGCAGAGTCCTCCGTCCAAATGGAACGATTGGGAAAATTCACCCAAATAGATATCTCCGGAAAACCGGACATTTGAAATGTAGTCGGTAGTGAAATGAGGGGCTACTTTTATGTGATTCCAGTCGGTAGCAGTACAATTTTGTTTTTTTAATGTGATTATTTCTTCTTGGGTAAGCGGTCTGTATATTTCGTTCATATTCTTCTTTTTTGTGGTCTTAAAGATAATACATTCTCGACTTTCAACCAGATGTTTTTGTAAATATTTAAATGCTAACGTTTGATATAGAATGAGTTGTGTATTATTTTATAAAACACTCGTTCTCTATGCATATAATTTTACGAAGCCGGTGAAACTATGTATAAAATATTTTGCAATAAAATAAAAATGACACACTGGGACGGACTCATTGTGTAATTTACGATTTTTGATTTTTGATTTACGATTGGGGAGATTGCTGATTTGTAGAAGGTTTTAGAAGAGGTGGTTTATGATTTTAAATTTTAGATTTTAGATTTTAAATTACAAAATGGGTATGAAGAAAATAACACATTGGGACGGACTCATTGTGTAATTTACGATTTTTGATTTTTGATTTACGATTGGGGAGATTGCTGATTTGTAGAAGGGTTTAGAAGAGGTGGTTTATGATTTTAAATTTTAGATTTTAGATTTTAAATTACAAAATGGGTATGAAGAAAATAACACACTGGGACGGACTCATTGTGTAATTTACGATTTATGATTTTTGATTTACGATTGGGGAGATTGCTGATTTGTAGAAGGGTTTAGAAGAGGTGGTTTATGATTTTAAATTTTAGATTTTAGATTTTAAATTGTAAAATGGGTATGAAGAAAATAACACACTGGGACGGACTCATTGTGTAATTTACGATTTATGATTTTTGATTTACGATAGGATCAGTGGATTCTGCAGATGTATTTTCAGGTTGAAATGAGCGATTATTGATTTGGGATGAGATGGAATTGTAAATAATTAAACATCATAAATAATTAAACCATACATTGAATATCAGTGGGTGATACTGTAGGATATTAGTAAAAAAGTGTATGTAATCCTTGTTTTTTAATAAATATGTATATCTTTGTGTGGCTGAATTATTAAAAAAATTCAATAAATATGTGTGCAAAAATAAATAATCGTCGGGATTTTCTAAAACAAATGGCAGTGGCTGGGGCTTCTGCATTGGTTGTACCGTCTGTACTGGGTGGATGTGCGGGTGCTGTTGCTAAATCAAAAGAAACGGAGTCGGCTTTGTTGGCTTCCGGTGATCTGATCGTACCTAAAAATAACGGTTTGCAGATAACCGGAACTTTTTTGGATGAGATTTCTCATGATATTCCTCATCAAAATTGGGGAGCCAAGGAATGGGATGCGGATTTCGGATATATGAAAGCAATAGGGATAGATACGGTCATTATGATTCGTTCGGGTTATCGGAAATTTATTACTTATCCTTCGAAATATTTATTGAAGAAAGGGTGCTATATGCCGTCGATGGATTTGCTGGACTTATTTTTACGTTTGGCGGATAAGCACGGGATGAAGTTTTATTTCGGTCTTTATGATTCAGGTAAATATTGGGATACGGGTGATTTAAGCTGGGAAGTAGAGGATAACAAGTATGTAATAGATGAGGTATGGGAAGATTACGGTTCTAAGCATAAGAGTTTCGGAGGTTGGTATATCAGCGGGGAGATCAGCCGCAAGACAAAAGGGGCTATCGGGGCTTTTCATGTGATGGGTAAGCAGTGTAAAGAAGTTTCCGGTGGATTGCCTACATTTATTTCTCCCTGGATAGATGGAAAAAAGGCCGTGATGGCGAGCGGAAATACTTTGACAAAAGCAGATGCCGTGTCGGTGCAGGAACATGAACGGGAGTGGGGAGAAATTTTTTCGGGTATTCATGACGTTGTAGATGCTTGTGCTTTTCAGGACGGACATATCGATTACGATGAGCTGGATGCTTTTTTTGAGGTAAATAAAAAATTGGCAGATAAATACGGTATGCAGTGTTGGACGAATGCCGAATCTTTCGACCGGGATATGCCGATCCGTTTTCTTCCGATTAAATTCGATAAGCTGCGTTTGAAGTTGGAAGCTGCAAAACGAGCCGGATACGATAAAGCGATTACCTTTGAATTTTCACATTTTATGAGTCCGCAGTCAGCCTATCTGCAAGCCGGTCATTTGTACGACAGATACCGGGAGTATTTTGAGATTTGATTCTGGATAAATAAAATTAAAGTAGAGATATTGATATGAAATCAGGGATAAACATCGGTTATATTGTTTTTCTGGCTGTTGTGGCTGCTTTGGGTGGATTTCTTTTCGGTTACGATACGGCTGTCATTTCCGGGACCATAGCTCAGGTGTCCCAGCTTTTTTCATTAGATGCCATAGAGCAGGGGTGGTATGTAGGGTGTGCTTTGGTCGGGTCGATTGTCGGCGTGTTGTGTGCCGGAGTGATGAGTGATTATTTGGGGAGAAAGCGAACAATGCTTATTTCGGCTGTTTTATTTACCGTATCAGCAGTCGGTTGTGCCGTGTGTGGGAATTTTAATCAGTTGGTCGTATATCGGATTATCGGAGGTGTGGGTATAGGTGTTGTTTCTATTATTTCACCTTTATATATATCGGAGATTTCCGTTGCCTGTTACCGGGGGCGTTTGGTCTCTTTGTATCAGTTGGCTGTAACCGTCGGTTTCCTCGGGGCTTATTTGGTCAATTATGCGTTACTGAACAATGCTTCTGTTGGTAGTGTATCGGGAGAATCCTTATGGAATCAGGTTTTTTATACAGAAGTATGGAGAGGTATGCTGGGGATGGAAGCCTTGCCGGCTATCTTGTTTTTTGGGGTTATATTTTTTATTCCGGAAAGTCCCCGTTGGCTGATTCTTCGCCGGCATACGGAGTCTGCCCATCGTATTCTGAAACGGATTTACGGTTCGGATGAAATGGCCGGAGAGGAGTTGAACGCTACCCGGGAAGTTGTGAAGAGTGCAACAAAATCCGAATGGAAATTGATTTTGAAACCCGGGATACTGAAAGCTGTCCTGATTGGAGTCGGTATTGCTATACTCGGGCAATTTATGGGAGTGAATGCCGTATTGTATTACGGACCGGCTATTTTTGAAAGCAGTGGCTTGTCCGGAGGAGATTCCTTGTTTTACCAGGTAATGGTGGGGGTTGTAAATATGCTGACCACTGTATTGGCATTGGTGATTATCGATAAAGTCGGACGAAAACAATTGGTATACTACGGTGTTTCGGGTATGATCCTGTCTTTGATACTGATTGCATTTTATTTTACGATGGGAGAAAACCTGGGGATTTCCAGTATTTTCCTGTTGATTTTTTTCTTGTTTTATATTTTTTGCTGTGCCGTATCGATTTGTGCTGTGATTTGGGTATTGCTTTCAGAAATGTATCCGATAAAAGTACGGGGAATAGCGATGTCTATTGCCGGTTTTTCCTTGTGGATAGGAACCTATCTGATCGGTCAGTTAACTCCTTGGATGTTACAGCATCTCAGTCCGGCCGGAACATTTTTATTATTTGCAGTTATGTGCGTGCCTTATATGCTTATTATTTGGAAGCTGGTTCCGGAAACTACCGGTAAATCATTGGAAGAAATTGAAAAAATGTGGGAAAAGTGATGATGATTTGAGTTTATTTTAGTATTAGGTGTATCGGGGGAAGGCTTTCAGGGCTTTCCCCCGGTATTATTATAATATCGGTAAATAAATGGAGGTTCGGAATCCGGAGGGGGTGTTGGTTGAGAAGGTAATGTTGCCGCTGTGCATTTTTATGATCTGGCATACGATGTAAAGCCCTAATCCGTGTTCCTGGCCTGAAAGGAGAGTGGAGTCCGCTTCTTTACCCTGGATTTTTTTTAGTTTTTCCAGTAATGTATTTTGTAATCCGATTCCGTCATCTGTAATTGATATTTTACACTGGTGATCGGTCCGTTCCAGCCGGAATGTGATGGTGCATCCGGTCGGATTGTGTCTTATGCTGTTTAATAATAAATTGTAGATACTTCGTTTCAGCAGATTGGGAGAACCGTTTATTTGTGTCGTTTGAACGGATTTATTGATTTCAATATGTATCGGATAATTTTCATCGGCATAATCGTTTAGAAATTCGGCTATAATTTTGCGGCAGAAAGGAGCGATACCGAAGATTTCGCGTTGTATGAGGCGGTCGTCGTGTTCCAGACGGGAAGATAGGTTCAGGTCACTGATCAGTTCCCGTAATCTGACAGCCTGGTTACGTATGATTGTGGCTTTTTGGATTACATCTTCCGGCAGCGATTTATCGGTTTCGATTTGTCCGGAATATCCCAGAATGGAGGCCAAAGGTGTCCGGATGTCGTGTGAAACTCCTGCCAGCCAGTTTTCCCGCACTGTTGCCCTTTTCTTTAGTAATGCAGAAGTCCGGTTAAGGTAAGCGGCAATTTCCGAAAAGGTCCCTTTTTCTTTCACATGCAGGTCTTTACCGTCAGCAACATCCTGTAATCCTTTTAGGATAGGGCGCATAGAGCGGAATGTCCGTCGTTCGAAGAAATAGAAGACGAGCAACAGGGTAATTAACTGAATGATATAAGAAGACAGGGTGAGCCAGGGCATATCCCGGATTAAGCTAGCCGGTAAATAACCCCGTAAAGGCGTATACCGCTCTTTCGGCATGCCGATCATAATCAGTCCGTCGTCGTGTGTCCATATAAAGGTTGGGTAGCCTTTCAGGTAGTTTTTGGAGGATAAAGCGATTTCCGATAGGGTGTAATGTGTAGGGATATTGTCTGGAAGCGCATGACTCCAGATGACATTTCCGTTATTGTTGTCTACGAGTATTGCCCATGTATCGGATTCGTCCAGGATACGAATGCCGGTGCTGTCCAATTGAATGGAGTCGTTGTTATGGTAAAGCCCTTTGCTTACTGTTCTGAGTATCTCCGAAGGGGTGTGACGTGAGAATTGTACATAAAAGTAATAACCGAAAATCAATACATAAGTAAGAATACCTGATATGAACAGGAAAAGCATCATCAGAAGTGTCTGACGTATGGTTCTTTTGGCTAGTTTCTGGAATCCTTTCATAAGTTGTTATACCATTAATTTGTAACCGAGACCTCTGACGGTAATCAGTGAATCTGGAGCAGAGGGGTTGATTTCTATTTTTTCCCGGATTCGGCGGATGTGTGCCATCAGGGAATTTTCATATCCGTATAAATTGTCCCCCCAGGCTGCATTACAGAGGGCATCGATTGTAACAATCCGGTTCGCTGCTTTGCTTAGTGTGGTGAGGATGGCATGTTCTTTTGCTGTCAGAGGAAATATTTCTCCTTGCCGGATTACTTCCGCTTTCTCAAAATCGATAACAGCGTGAGCCAATTGCAGCTGTGATTTATCGTTTTTATAACAGCGTCGCAGAATAGCTGTAATCCGCAATATCAATTCTTTAGGTAAAAAAGGCTTTACCATGTAATCGTCGCCGCCGGCATCCAGTCCGGCATATATATCTTCCGGCTGATCACAGGCCGTCAGGAAAAGAACAGGGATATCGGAATTTTGTCGGATTTCATGTAATATATTGTATCCGTTTCCGTCCGGAAGCATGACGTCGAGTATAGCCAGGTCCGGCTGTTCCTTTCCGCATATTTCCAAGGCTCTTTTTACACAGTCGGCTGTTATGATATTATAAAATCCGGCTTCATGCAATATCCCTTCTGTCATTTTCAGTAATTGAGGTTCATCGTCAACCAATAATATCTTTTTGGCTTTCAAATGATCGGATATCTGGTTCATAGATTTTTTGTTCTTGTTATGACAAAGTTATACAATCTTCTGTTTTTAAACTATACCTGATCAGGATGGAAAAATCATGTAAGGAAATGTGATTGTGCTTAATGTGTTTTCAATCAGTGTTTTATATTGAGTGTGTAAGAAGGATGAGGCGAAAATGTAAGGTAAATGTAAGGAAGTTGTAAAGTCCGGGTAAGGTTGGTGTCGTATTTTTGTACAGGACCGATAGAGAAAGGTTATGCTTTCGGGGATTCGAAAATAGAGGGAAATGAATAAAAATGATTTAAAAATAAAATGATAGTTATGAAAAAGATGCTTTTTCTTTTGTGTATGATGTGTCCGTTGGTTTTGTTTGCACAAAGCGTTTATACGGTAAAGGGTATTGTCGTCGACTCGATTACGGGAGAAACCGAACCTTATGCAACCATCCGGGTACTGAAAAAAACGGATCTGAAAAATCCTGTCAAAATGTTGGTAACGGATGTAAACGGTATGTTTCAGTTTGAATTACAAACTCCCGGAGCCTATTTGTTTACTTTGACTTATGTTGGTCGGAAACCTTTGGAACAGGAGTTTCAGATAAAAGGTGACGAAAAGATAATCGATCTGGGAAAATTGAAAATCAGTAATGAATCGAATGAATTATCGGAAGCCGTTGTAAAAGTACAAAAGCAACTGGTAAAAAACGATGTAGATAAATTGTCTTACAGTGTGGCTGACGATCCCGATTCTAAAACAAATACGGCATTGGATATGCTTCGGAAGGTACCTCGTGTAACTGTTGACGGAGAAGATAATATCCGTCTGAACGGGAATACGAATTATCGGATCTTCATTAACGGTAAGCCATCCAATTTATTAACGAATAATCCGGGGCAGATTTTGAAAGGGATGCCCGCCAGCAGTATTAAAAATATAGAGGTAATCAGTAATCCGGGAGCCCGGTATGATGCGGAAGGAGTGGGTGGGATTATCAATATTGTAATGGGCGGTAGCGGAATGGAGGGGTTTATGGCGACTTTGAATGCTGGTGTGAACAGTTTTGGTACCAATGCCGGTGCATACATTTCGGCTAAAGCGGGAAAGTTGTCGTTATCGGCTAATTATGGGTACCAATACTATAAAGCTCCGGCTAATTTGGCTACTTCAATCCGGGAGGACCTGACCGATCCGGCCCGAAAATTCCTGTATACGAGGAATGAGATGAAACAACGTTTGCCCTTGCATTATGGCGTAATAGAGGCCAGTTACGAAATCGATTCGTTGAATTTACTGACTCTTTCCGGAAATTTGTACGGAGGGAATGTAAAAATGGATATGAATTCCCGCACCTGGATGAATAATAACAGCGGAGATCCGGTTTATGCTTATCGTCAGCAGGGAAAAGCAAATACGGATTTGGGAGCACAGACCGTTACCCTCGATTATCAGCATACGGCTCGTCGGAATAAACAGGAATTTTTTACGCTTTCCTACCGTTTCGATCGCACTCCTAAGAATTTCGGATCATTTTATCATATTTACGATTTGGAAGGAGACGATCCTTTTCTGAACCAATTGAGCCGTTACCAGGACAGGAGTAATGAGGCATCTACGCGGGAACATACGGTGCAGGGAGATTATGTCAATACTTTTGCTAAATTTCATACAATTGAAGCCGGGGTAAAGTATATTTTCAGAAATAACGACAGTAAAGGCGATTACCGGATTAAAGGGACGGAGGACGGAGACTGGCAGCCCGATCCGTTACAAAGTTCAGAGGATTACGAGCATTTGCAGCGTATAATAGCAGCTTATACCAGTTATGGTTTGAAATATCGTAAGATAGGCATGAAAGCCGGGATTCGTATGGAACATACGGCACAGAAGGTACGTTTTAACACGGATAAAGATGAAAATTTCGATGTAAACTTTACAGATGTTGTTCCTTCGGTGGTATTGTCCTGGCAGCCCGGTATGTTCCGGACCGTGCAGCTGACTTATAATATGCGTATCAGCCGTCCGGGAATCAGTTACCTGAATCCTTTCCGTCAAGTGATTACCCCTTTGGATGTCAGGTACGGTAATTCTGATCTGGAATCGGAGAAGAATCACAATGTAACCTTGAATTTCAGTAGTTTCTCCCAGAAGTTCAATATTAATCTGGCAGCTTTGTATAGTTTTACGAACAATAGCATCAATCAGTACCAGTTTATCGATGCCGATGGGGTGTTAAATACGACATACGGGAATATCGGCAACAATCAATCGGTCGGTATGACTGCTTTTGTGAATTGGAATGCCAGTCCCCGGGCCCGGATATATCTCAACGGAAATTTGAATTATGTAAAATACAGCAGCGGAAATCATGGAAATCCCTATACGAAAGGGATGAGTAACGAAGGAATGACCGGGAGTATTTATCTGGGTGCACAGCAAGGTTTCAATCATGGGTTTCGGTTGAGCCTGAACGGAGGTTATTTTTTGCCCGCTATCTCTTTGCAAGGAGAAGGGATGTCCGCCTATTATTATAGTGTGAGTCTGAATAAAGCCTTCCTGAAAGATCGTTTGAATCTGACATTGTCGGCAGCCAACTTTTTGGAAAAAGACCGCACTTATACGAATAAAACCCAGACTCCGTATTTACGGACAAAGGACGATTACCGAATGACCGTAAGATCGTTTGCCGTAAATGTATCCTGGCGTATCGGCAGTCTTTCCGAACGTGTGAAAAAAGTTTCCCGTACCATTACGAACGATGATGTAAAAAATATTCAGGAAAGCGGAGCAATGGGAGGAACCGGAAATATGGGAGGGAAGAAATAGATCGGATCGGTTGAAAAAGCAGTCCGGAACCTTTTACTTTCCGGACTGTTTGTATGAGGTAACGGGTTAGTATTGGTAATTGAAGTCAATTACTTTGTTTACCGATCTCGTTTATTATAGATTTAATTTCATTTTTACATTTCTCAAATTCGTCGGAGGATATCAGTGTATTGCCGGTATAAATGAATAGTCTGAAGACATTGTCATTGAGAGGGATGGAATAAAAATCGTAAACGCTGCCGTTTGTCCATTTTTCAAGGCTGATTTTGTCTATGTTATTTATCATGTGATTCAGGCCGTTTCCTTTTGTATTGGTATAGTTGTTCAGCTTATTGTCGATCAGACTGATGTTGCCGTACGTTTTGGATAACTCACTTAAAAAATCTTTGTCTTTTATGTATTGCATCAGTAAAGACGACTTAAGTACTTCGTATGAATCATTACTGGCAGCCAAAGAGTGCTTATCTCCGATGACTTTCATATACCTTTCAAGCGTATCGACCGGCAATTCTTCTATCTTATCGATATGCTGTTTGATGAGGTTATATATCCTTTGCTCTGTTTCCCATTTTTGTTGTGCCAGTCCGATCTGATGCAAATTTTTTTCCAACTCTATTTTAACGAGTGTCAATGCTCTTTTTACTTCATTGTGTTTTGTTCTGTCAGATATAATATTCGTTATTAAAAGCGTTATTAAAACGCCGATGATTACGATCGACAATTCTCTTGTGTATCTGGTAAAATCTGATACGATCCGTTTATTGTGTTTCTTTGACATATGAATATCGCTAAAATGCTTTATGTAATATTTCCGTAAAAATAGTATTTTATTTTATATGGTTTTCTTTTTCCGTGTAATATAAGGCTTCTTTGCTGTCATTGTTTTAGAACCATAAGTTCAGCTTTGAAGATGTAATAGGAGTAAGGAGTGGCTTTTTAGGTCGATCTGCGGTTAACAGACAGGCATTCCGTTGAATTACTCTTGAAATGTCTGTAGCACGAGTGTTTCCATACGATGGCAGGCTGTAAAGATTGCAACTTAGTTGCAGGTTTTCTCTTTTATTTTTACACCGTAATTAAGAAAAAGAATGAAACGTATATTTTCCATAGTACCCATAGTCATAGCGATCTTATCGATTGTGGTGATTTCTGCTATGCCGCATCATCACCACGGGGAGGTGTTGTGTACGGTCGTGGAAAGATGCGAACAGGACAATGCATATAATGATGAGCATACAGGACAGGAGTCCGGTGAAAGCAGGGAAATCAACTGCATTGCCGATGCGGAATATGTATTGTCCAATACAAACAAGGACGAGCTTGTTTCCTATAACGAGGGGTACTCCTTGTCTTTTTTTCTGTTTTTTTCCGCATTTACCGGATGCTTGGTTCGCGTTAGGGTGCAATTGTACCGGGAAGTTATGTACGGTGAATACGGAGTTTCCTGCACTTCGGCCTTACTCGGAGATAGCCGTGGTTTGCGAGCCCCTCCTTATTACTTTTTTTAAGGCACATCATTTTACCGATTACAGGTTTCTCTTTAGAGTTTTCAGGGAAAGTAATTTATCCACTTTTACTCCGGGTGTCAAATCGGTATACCCCATTCTGTTTAATTATAAAATAACAAAAAAATGAAAAAGTATATATTTATCATATTGACCTTGTCTGTCGCTTTAATGGCTTGCAATAATAAGCCGAATAATGAAAAAGCATCGTCTTCAGCAGAACTTCATGCACAGGGAGACGGTCATGAGCACGGCGATGAAATCTTTTTTTCAAAAGAACAATCTGAAGCAGTCGGATTGGTTGTACAAAGTATAAAACCGGAACTTTTCCATGAGGTAATCCGAACGAGCGGACAAATACAAGCGGCGCAGGGGGATGAAGCGACGGTCGTTGCCACTACCAACGGGATTGTCTCATTTCCGGGGCAGTCTGTCATAGAAGGTTCGGCGGTTACCAGGGGAGGGACTATTGTGACCGTTTCTGCTAAAAATCTGTACGAAGGGGATCCTGTGGCTAAGGCTAAAATTGCTTACGAGACGGCTTTGAAAGAGTTAAAACGTTCTGAGGGGTTGATTAAAGACAAGATTATCTCAGCCAAGGAATTCGAGCAAACACGTATGAGATACGAAAATGCCCGGACAGTTTACGAGGCTCAGGCGGCTAATGTGACTGTTGCCGGTGTGAAGGTTACGTCTCCCATTAGCGGTTATGTCAAGAGCAGATTGGTCGGTGAAGGAGAATATGTGTCCGTAGGACAGCCTGTTGCAGTTATTGCTCAAAATAAAAGATTGCAATTGAGAGCCGATGTTTCGGAAAATTATTTTAATGCGCTCAGAAAGATTACCAATGCAAATTTTGTCGTGTCTTACAATAATGAAGTCTATAAACTGTCGGATTTGAACGGTCGTTTGTTATCGTTCGGAAAAGCTTCGGATAAAACGTCGTTTTATATTCCCGTCATTTTCGAGTTTGATAACCGGGGGGATATTATACCCGGTTCTTACGTTGAAGTTTTTTTATTGGCTACACCCGAGAACGATGTACTCTCGATACCAACCTCGGCCCTGACGGAAGAACAAGGTGTGTATTTTGTCTATATACAGGTCGGAGAGGAGGAGTTTTTGAAACGTGAAATTGTCGTCGGAGCAAGTAATGGAGAAAAAGTTAGAGTTCTGTCCGGTTTAAAGCCGGGAGATAAAATCGTGATCAAAGGTGCTTATCAGGTGAAGCTGGCAGCAAATTCATCGGTAGTTCCGGAAGGCCATGGTCATTGATGAAACGGCAGGCATACAGAATGTTTGTGAAATTTCAATTAATAAGAAAAAATCATGCTGAATAAGATAATAGAATTTTCTCTGAACAACCGTATCGTTGTTCTCATAGGTGCCGTTTTGTTGATATTGGCCGGTACTTATACCGCTACAAACATGGAAGTCGACGTTTTTCCCGATTTGAATGCCCCTACAGTCGTCGTTATGACAGAGGCTAAAGGTATGGCACCCGAAGAGGTGGAACGTCTGGTTACATTTCCGGTGGAAACAGCAGTGAATGGTGCTACCGATGTACGTCGTGTCCGTTCTTCGTCTACAACCGGTTTTTCTATCGTATGGGTCGAATTTAACTGGGGAACCGACATTTACAGAGCCCGGCAGATTGTGTCTGAAAAGTTGGCTGTCGTAGGAGAAGTATTGCCCTCGAATGTGGGGAAGCCGACTTTAGGACCTCAGTCTTCCATATTGGGGGAACTGATGATTATCGGTTTGACGGCCGATACGACTTCCTTACAGGATTTGCGGACGCTGGCAGACTGGACGATTCGTCCCCGTCTGCTTTCTACCGGAGGTGTGGCGCAGGTTACAGTGTTGGGTGGAGATATCAAAGAATATCAGATACTTCTCGATCCCGGTAAAATGAAACATTACGGCATTGGCTTGGATGAAGTGATTGGAGTTGTCAAGGATATGAATCAGAATGCTTCCGGAGGTGTGTTGTATGAATTCGGGAATGAGTTTATTGTTCGTGGGATTCTGTCTACCAATAAAGTAGAGGCATTGCAAAAAGCGGTTATTAAAAATGTAAATGAAGTACCCATCGTCCTTGAAAATATTGCTGAAGTCAGGATCGGAGCCAAGGCTCCTAAACTGGGACTGGCGTCTGATCATGGAAAAGAAGCTGTGCTGATGACGATTACCAGGCAACCCGCTACGAGTACGCTGGAATTGACGGATCAATTGGATCGGTCGCTGGCCGAGTTACAAAAGACTTTGCCTAAAGATGTGAAGGTGACGACCGATATTTTTCGTCAGTCGCGTTTTATCAATAGTTCTATCGATAATGTACAAAAATCTTTGTATGAAGGAGGAATATTCGTAGTAATCGTTCTCTTTCTCTTTTTGATGAATATTCGTACAACGGTTATTTCGCTCATTACAATTCCACTGTCTGTTATTGTAGCTCTTGTTACACTGAAAATTATGGGGTTGACAATCAATACCATGAGCCTGGGGGGGATCGCCATTGCTATCGGTTCGCTGGTCGATGACGCTATTGTGGATGTTGAAAATGTTTTCAAACGGCTTCGCGAGAATCGTCAGAAGCCGGAAAAGGAACGGAAAAGTGTTATTACCGTTGTGTTCGAAGCTTCGAAAGAAGTACGTATGCCGATCCTGAATTCCACATTGATTATCGTGGCGAGTTTTGTGCCGTTGTTTTTTCTTTCCGGCATGGAAGGCAGAATGCTGGCTCCGCTGGGGATCACATTCGTTATTTCATTGTTTGCTTCTACTTTTGTCGCTCTTACCCTGACTCCCGTTCTTTGCACCTATTTGTTGGGGAATTCCAAAAGCAAAACGGAACGGGAACCTTATTTGGTGCGGAAACTGAAAAAGGGGTATGAGAGGGCTTTGGAATGGACGCTTTTGCATAAAAAAATCGTATTGGGAGGTATAAGTGTCGTTTTTGTTCTCGCTGTAATTATGCTCTCTTCCTTTGGACGCAGTTTTCTGCCCCCTTTCAACGAAGGTTCGTTTACGGTAAGCATCAGTACCTTGCCGGGAGTATCACTCGAAGAGTCGGACAAGATCGGTCGAATGGCGGAAAATATTCTTCTTTCCGTTCCGGAAATACAAACTGTGGGTCGTAAAACCGGACGTGCGGAATTGGACGAGCATGCTTTGGGAGTAAATACGTCGGAGATCGAGGCTCCTTTTATACTCGGTAAACGCTCGAAAGATGAGGTTCTCGCCGAAATCCGGGAGAAAATCAAAATGATTTCCGGTGTAAACATTGAGATCGGCGCTCCCATTACCCATCGTATCGATGCCATGTTGTCCGGTACAAGAGCGAATATTGCCATAAAGCTATTCGGTACGGACCTGAATAAAATGCATGAAATCGGTAAACGGATAAAAACTTCGATTCAGGATGTGAAAGGCATAGCTGATCTGAATGTGGAACAACAAGTAGAACGTCCTCAACTCCGGATTGAACCCAAGCGGGAAATGCTTGCCAAATACGGTGTTACACTTCCGCAATTTGCAGATATGGTAAATGTTATGCTGGGAGGTGAAGCTGTATCACAAGTGTATGAAGGAAATAAGTCGTTTGATCTTACCTTGAAGGTGAATGATGTGAGCCGTGAAAGTGCCGGACGTATCCGGCAGTTGATTGTCGATGCCAACGGACGGAAAGTTCCCTTGGAGAGTATTGCCGATGTCATTTCATCTACAGGTCCCAATACCATCAGTCGGGAAAATGTAGCCCGTAAGATTGTCGTTTCCGCTAATGTTTCAGGCCGGGATTTAAGGGGAGTAGTTAATGATATCCAGGCTAAAATCAGTAATGAAATCGATTTGCCGGAGGGCTATCATGTTGAATACGGCGGACAATTTGAGAGTGAGCAGGCGGCTTCACGCATCATACTTATTGCATCGATATTTTCTATCGTAATTATTTTCCTGTTGCTTTTTAAGGAATTCAGGAATGTAAAACAATCGTTGGTGATTTTGCTGAATCTGCCTCTGGCTCTTATCGGCGGGGTTATCAGTATTTATTTTACGAACGGTATTATGAGTATCCCGGCCATCATCGGTTTTATTTCCTTGTTCGGTATCGCTACCCGTAACGGAATGCTCTTGATAGACCGATACAATAGTTTGCGGGAATCGGGAATGTCTTTGCGTGAAAGTATTGTGCAAGGATCACTGGACCGTTTGAATCCGATCCTGATGACGGCGTTGACGTCGGGACTTGCATTAATACCTCTTGCTTTAGGAGGAGATCTGCCGGGCAATGAGATACAGAGTCCGATGGCGAAAGTCATTTTGGGTGGTTTGATGAGTTCCACGGTTTTGAATGGTTTTATTATTCCTATTATGTACTTGTACCTGAACCGGCATGGAGAGAAAAGATCAGAAACAACAGAATTAATTGAAAAGTAAATCATGAAAACAATTTTTATAATAGTGGCGATATTGGCGAGCATACCGCTTTACGCCCGGAATAATATAAAAGAGATTCTTTCTTCCATAGAAGAGAACAATACGACATTAAAAACTTTGCGGGAGGAAGTGAAGGCACAGCATCTTGGAAACCGGACCGGTATTTACCTGGCTAATCCTGAGTTGGAATTCAATTACTTGTGGGGACGTCCCGGGAATGTCGGCAGCCGGAAAGATTTCAGTGTCAGACAGACGTTTGATATTCCTACCGTTACGGGGATGAAGAGCCGGCTGGCGGACGATAAAAACCGGTTAGTCGATCTGCAATATAAATCCGATCGTTTGAATATTCTTCTTGAAGCAAAGCAATATTGTATCGATTTGGTGTATTACAACGCTCTTCGGAAAGAGTTGGAATTGCGTCTCCGACATGCCCGGACAATAGCTGATGCTTATCAAAAACGATTGAATCAGGGAGATGTCAATGTTTTGGAATACAATAAAATACAATTGAATCTGTCGGTGGTTCAAGGTGAATTGTCGCGGGTAAATATAGAAAGAAATATACTTTTATCCGATTTGAAGCGTCTGAACGGGGGAATAGATATCGTGTTTGAAGACAGTAGCTTTGAAAATGTACTTTTGCCTGCCGATTTTGAAACCTGGTATACTTCCGCTGAAGAAAATAATCCGGTTTTACAATATGTCAGGCAAGAAATAGAGGTGGGGCGGAGTGAAATAAAATTAAGCAAAGCATCCGGTTTGCCTGACTTTTCGGTGGGTTATATGTCTGAAAATACGACCGGACAAAATTACAAGGGGATCAGTTTCGGTGTTTCTATTCCTTTGTGGGGGAACAAAAACCGCGTAAAACAGGCAAAGGCGAATGTTGTAGCTGCGGAAGCCCGGCAGGTAGAAAATAAGCAACAGTTTTACGATCAATTGCGGAATCTTTACACACGCGCTGACGGTTTGAAACAAACAGCCGATAATTACCGGAAATCCCTGACTGCACTCAATAATACGGAGTTGCTGATGAAAGCGTTGAATGCAGGTGAGATATCCCTTTTGGACTACATCGTCGAAATAGGTCTGTATTATGATATGGTCAACCAGACTTTGGCGGCGGAACGTGATTTTGAAAAGGCACAGGCCGACTTATCGGCTGTGGAACTGTAAAAAGTGCCGGTACTTCGGGATAGGATTCTAGGAATACAATTCAGAACATAAATTTTTAATTCGGAATAAAATATATTGGAAAATGAATAAACAAACAAGGACTTCCCGAAACCGGGAAGTCCTTGCTATTTGAGGGTGTAATATTCGATATTACTTTTTAGCATGCATGATAGCAGCCTGAGCAGCAGCTACGCGGGCTTATTAATCAAGGTTTTCAGAGGTTTGGTGTAAACTATTTGTAAACAACTTTTTTATTTAGGTTTGATGTAATGTTTTTGTTGTTATTGAACTTATAGTTTCCTTTATATAAGCATAGCTTTGAGATAGGTTTTAGAAAGTGATTTATTTTTTGTTTTTAGTTGATATTTCTAGTTTGTTAAAGTCAATAATCCATTTGTGTTTCTTGAGAAATCTACTCCTTAATATACTTGAACAGGAATATAAACTTTGGTCAATATAGAACAATTCAGAATAAGCTCTCCCATTGTATTCAAAATTAAATATAACAGACTTGCATTTTCTGAGTTTATTATTACTACATTTAACTACTTTACAACCTGCTTTTTTATATACATCTTTGAAGAAGTAGTGCTTTAAATTCTCTGGGAAAATAGGAAAAGCTTCTCCACTTTCCCTTATAATCTTTTCTACTGCCATTTGATTAGCCTGATATCCTTCTTCTGTTGGAGGATATTTCTCTTTAAAGAAGCTCAGGAAGAAAGGACTAATTAAATTATGCTTAATCTTACTGTTCAGAAGAAAGGTAAAATGAAGGTTGCTTATATTTATTAAAATTGAAGTTTGATTATTCATTTCTCATTTTATAAACAAATAGATATATACCATTTAACATTTTGACATAAATGTCAATTGTAACGCCATTTCTTTCACATATCCATTCAAGTTCACCTGTTTTTAAATAAGCCATATTGAATGCTTGAAATATTTTAGTAGCTTCCTCTCCAGAAGAAGGAATAAGAGTAGATAACACACATTTTCTCTTATTGAAATCTGGATGCTTGGAAAAGAAACACAAAAAATAGCTATCAGGAGCTTTAATTATGCATGATGCACCATATTCATCAGTTCTATTTTTTTCTATTTTTTCAATAGAAGTTTTATAACCTTCTGAATTATCTAAACTTATTTCCTTTTGAATCTCAGCTATAGTCATCCCTATATAGCCCTGTGATTTAACCTCAATTGTATCAAATAGTATTATTAAAGTAGTTACTACTTTAAATAATGATTGTAAATTACATTTCAACATAGTATTAGTCATATATTTGATATTTATTAAAATCAATAATCCATTTATTTTCCAGAAGAAATGCTATTCCCAACACTCCATGAATCTGTACTCCAGTTTCATCTTGTACCTGTTTTACAGCTTCAGAAGTATCCAGTACAAAAAAAGTTGAAGTATAATCAACTCCTTCAAAATTAAATGTAGCTTCAATGATGGGAGTTTCTTTATAATGTCCCTCTATTCCCATTGTTCTAAATGTTCCTTCAAGTAATTTAAACTCATCTTTGAAGTGATTATATACAAAATCAAATAAGGAGTTATGTGTTGAGCCTGTATCAATTAAGAAACAGAGGTTTTTTAGTTTACCAGATGTTAGTATCAGTGGTAGACCGGCTTTTTGTATTCCTAAAGTAATTGGGAATGAAAACCTATCATTCATAAGCCACGTTTAAAATTATCAGGTAAACCACGTTCAAATTCATAGAATACCCCTTGATGATTTAAGATGTCATCAACATAATTTGAGGTAACAACATCTTTAGATATGATTTCTTTTAGCCTGCCAATAGTTAGGTTTAGTCCACTATCAATTGTCTCCTTTCTTGAACTGAAAAGTCCAGTTGGAATCCTGATAGGAATAGTTGGATTTCTTATGTAACTATTGTTTTCTATCCTGTCAAGGATTCCAACTCTACACATATATGCAATACAACAAAAGTCTTCCTTGTGTTCATATACATCATCCCCATTTGAGATCACTGGCTGTAATTCTGATAATAATTTTATTACCTTCCCCATGCATACAGCAATTCTATTAAAGTCTATTGTTCCCATTTATTCGTTATTTAGATGTTCATAAGGATTATTTTGTGCCCCTTTCTTTAACTGTTCTATTTGCCAGTTAAAATAATTTTCAAATTCTTCAATCATTTTTTCTTGTGGATATCCATCAGGGAAACTCCACGTCTTATTGATATTATCCAATAGTGGCATATATCCTTTCATTCTAATCTCAAGGTTATGCCCGACATAATCCAAAGTCCAAGTATTACTTTGTGAAGAAAGGATGACACTATCCTTTGTTGTTTTTTGGATAGATAATCCAGATGATTTTAAATAATTTATTACTACCCCATATTTCCCTATCATTCCTCCGAAGTTAGAGACATGGGTATTTACATGTTCTTTGTGGTCTTTATTTATATTGTAAATAATAAGACCAACTACTGCTATGACTATAATCCACCACATGATTTTATCTGTTTTTATGTTTGTTAATTGATTGTATTTACTTCATTCTTAGATTCCCCTATTCCATTTCCTTAAGTAAAGTTTACCATGTTCTTGAAATATTCTACTACATTATTGTCAATCAAATTACATGTGCTTCTTGTATTGAGGATGAGCACAAAAATTTATTTTTTATTTTCATATGAATAATAAGAGACTGCATTTTACCTAAGCTATTTATGAGAGTACATTACTGCCAATTGGAATATTCTTTTTGCCAAACAACTTCTCCTTTCTTATTGATATACCCTTCAATTATTAAACTTTTTCCTCCTCTAATTTCAAAAGAAGCCAGTCCATTTTTAAAAGAAGAGCACTGGTCATATTTATATGAAATCTTCACTTGAAAGGTAGTATCTATGTATCCCCATAGATTATTCTTTTTTACAGCTGCATAGCCTTCATTAAAAGGTTGTACATCTTCATATTCTTCTGATATGATATTCATCTCTTTATCAACAAATACCCAATTAGTGCTATCTATTTTTACTCCTGCATACCCATTGCCAAACTTTGTTATATCTATTAATGTGCCATCTATTAGATAATGCTGAATTCAACTTGCAAATGCAACAGAATTCTGATTAATAATTTGTTTAAATTTTTCGTTTGGCGTGAGGTATCCAAGTCTTTTACGAGGTCGATTATTGAGTTTATTTTCAATCCACTTAATCTGTTTGTTGGTTACTTCACTAAAGTCCTTACCCTTTGGGATATACTGCCTGATAAGCCCGTTGGTGTTTTCATTGGCACCACGTTCCCATGAGTGGTATGGTTTGCAAAAATAGAATTTTATTTCCAATTTTTGCGCAATTTCCTCGTGCTTTGCAAACTCCTTTCCATTGTCAGCCGTAATTGTGTGTATTAAGTTTTTCACTTTCCGCAGTGCCCATACTGCAATCTTAGCTACCGGGATGGCTTCTTTTCCCGACAACTTGCGTATCCAGACCCTGCTTGTTGCTCTGTCGTTAATGGTAAGAATGGCACCTTTGTGGTTCTTACCAATAATTGTATCTATCTCTAAATCACCAAATCTCTCCTTCAGTTCCACTATCTCGGGACGCTCATCAATATCCACCCTGCCTGGGATAAATCCTCGCCCTGCATTTTTAGAACCACGTTTGGCATACCTGCGACCTTGTCTGCGAAGATATTTGTGCAGTTTGCCACCCCGCCGCTTATCCTCCCAAATCCAGCGATATATCGTTTCGTGAGATACCATCGCAATTCCCTCCAAGCGGCTCCTGCCGACAATCTGCTCCGGGCTGAATCCTTTCTTCAACAGCTTTATTATCCGTTTTCTCATTGCCGGTGTAAGCACTTCCTTGCGATGTTTTTGCTGCTTGCGCCTGTCTGCTTTTCGCTGGGCAAGCTCCATGCTATAGCTACCACTTCGGGCGTCGCAATTGCGCTTTATCTCCCTGTAAACAGTGCTTTTATCTACTCCGATAGCTTCCGCTATTGCTTTTTTGCTCATCGGTATTTGCAACATCATAGAAATTGCATACCTTTGTTCCTCGGTTATATGTTTGCTCATCTGCAACTTTTTTTTCTTTGGACGGACAATTAAAGCAAAGATAGCAAACTTTATCCATTCAGAGTGAGAGAAAGGGGGACATTGTCTCTCTTTCCTCTCTGAAAAATAAATGTTTTTATTGCTTATTATCCGCACCCAAAAAGTTGCATTTATAAGTTGAACTCAAGAATTACCATTCTCGTCAATAAAATTATAACCTAAATCTAGTTTGCCAATATGCTTATGAGTGCAAGCGATCCCATTATTATAGGAATAAATTGTTGTAACTATGTCAAATGGAGTACCTATCATTTTACCTGATTTATTAATTATAATAGAAGACTTTGTAAACCTAAAGCCGCTCCTATCATCCATTTTTATATCACTGAATCCAACAATAGCCTTACCTTCTCTAAAAGTAGATGCAGAAGAATACTTGCTTTCAATCATCATGTTGCCACTCATATCAATATATCCCCATTTGGAAAAATTATTTGGCCCTTTACTTTGAACTTGAACAGCAGCTAATCCTTCGGAGAATTGATATCCATCCCTGTATTGAGGAGCAATGATGGTTTCCCCTTTAGAATTCATATAACCAAATAATTTAGTTATACTGTCTTGATATAAAATTCTATTATCGGAACAGTTCAACCATCGTAGATTTAATTGCTTCCCATTTGATATAAATTCTTTTATATTATCCCAATCATTCTCTTTGTCTTCAAATTCATAAATTAAAGTTGTGTCAATGGCTAATTTATTATCTAATGAGATATATCCATATTTATATCTAATCTTCTTTTGTTCAGCGGATACATAAAGTGATGAAGCTATATTACTTTTGAGAGTATCAGAGAATGTGATGCAAGTGGTATCAACAATAATTAATGCTATTCCTTCATTAAAGTATGAAGCATATAAGTACTGTGGCTTTATAATTTCATTGCCTAAGCTATCAATATATCCATATTTCCCATCTTTATATATAGGATATAAATTCGTGGGGGTCTGAATGCATGAGCACAGTACTAAAGTGCCCCATAATAATAGTAAATAATATCTATAACTTTTCATTTGTTCTTTGATTTATATCATTTATAATAAGAGATAATAGTTGATTAATCTGATTAATGTTGCAAGTAAAAGGATAGCCATAGCCATCTTTGGTAATAGCCATGTAACTATTATGAGTAGGATTACTTTCATCGTCTTCAAGTGGTAGTTTTGACAAATCTCGAATGATTAGTGAATGTGTTATTGAAATATTATCAATATTCAATACTGGCATGGAATTAAGAAAGGTAGCTAACTCTTCTGTAATCAAAATTCTTTTCATGTAATTTTTCTTTTTGTAGCCATACTACAAAAAGAAGGTGTGGTACTTTCCTGCTGAGTCCAAGGTATCACCACAACACCTACAATCACAAACAAGGAAAGCCCACACCTTATGATGCGAGCATTCACTTACCTACTGTTGTGATTGTTAGTCTTCAAAGTGGTGATTTTAGGACTTCACAAGTAAGAAGCAAACACTTCTTTTTCTAATATGTCTTGATTAAACTTTTATTTCATTAGCAATCATTTAACTGATCATTTTGCAAAGTTAAAAATTTGCATAAATAAATAGTTATTTGAAAGCTACTTTTAAATAAAAATAAATTCAAATCCATATCAGCACCATAGGCATGAGCTTATATCCTTGTATGTTTGTCATATAGTATAGAAAGTAGATGAAGCACTTCCTTATTATATGATCATCAATGGTAAATATACCATAAAATTATATTACATATCTCTGATTCTCATTATTTTTCAATTTTAAAGCTCCAATTCTTAATCAAAGAACTGAGGCTTACAACATAATAAAACACAATACAAGGATATTGTTCTTTATTCATCTCTGGCTATTATGCACATCACAATCACACAAATAATTAGTAGGATAACAGTTTTTACAATTAAATTCATTTTACTGGCTTTTATTTATACAAATTAAATACAGGCATCCTTAGCTACTCTAGAAGGGAGAATTGGTGATAAACTGGAAAAAACATCATTCCCATATATCCTCGTGACAGATGTACTCACTTTAATTTATTATTATAGGAGAAGTGAATACATTTGTTCATTTAGATTATATAATTATATTACATAAGTGAGCAATGTCGAATTTTTCTATTCTATCCCTATAAGGTATATCATATTTTTTTCGACAATACATTTTTTCCTAGCATAATGGATAAGAAATGAATGAGATTCCAGAAGGAATATGAATATTCTATAATAATTAATGTATTCTTATTGTCTTATTTTCCTTTCATCAGAATAACTATAATAATTATCCCTCGTAACAATTAAATGGTCATATAATTTGATATTTATTTGTTGGGCAGCTTCTTGTATTTTTTTAGTCATTACATCATCATTATTGCTTGGTAGTATATTACCTGCTGGATGGTTATGAGCAAGGATAATACTTGAACTATGAGTTAATAAAGCAGTTTGCAGTATCAACCTGACATCAACAATTGTACTATCCATCCCTCCTTCTGAAATAGTTGTAATACCTAAGACCTTATTTGCATTGTTAAGTAATATTAGTTTTAAATATTCCTTGTATTCCAGTGTATCAGCATTGAAAGCCTCCTTTATTAATAGTTCATAGGCATCTTTGGAGCAATGAATGGTATATCTTTCTGATGCTCTTACTTTAGGTTTATAGCTGATAGCAATTTCACTCACTTGTTTCATAATTCAGTGTTATATTAAGGTTATTCTATCATAAAAAAAGCAGTCAGGTTTATCACCCGACTGCTCTCCTGGAGTATATTCATTAGTTCCTATAGAGTTGCTAATATAGTAGCCCCTCCTTCTCCTTGCTGATGCAATAAAAAGAACATATCCCCAGTTTCAGCAGAACATACTTCTGAGATTACAGGAGTTGTTAATTCTCCTGATTCTGCCTTTTTAGAACAAGCACCAGTTTCAAAGCCATAGACAAAGAAGCATTTGCCAGTGTGTTCATTTTTTTTCACTTCGATCTTTTCTACATTGTGCTGTGCTTTAAACTCAGCGACACTCATTGTCTTTAAGAACTTCAAGTTTCTTTCCATAATTGTAATTTTTTATTGTTGCATAGGGGACTATCCCCACCTGCCGAGTGATGGGGGAGGTGTGGTTGGCGTACACATTGCTCTTGGAAATAAAAAAATATCAGAAAAAAATTTAGAAATGAGATTTTTGTCAGTAAGACCTGTTATACATTACCCTAGGACTATATAAAAATATCCCCTGCTTTGTGGTGAAAACAGGGGATTATGAGTAGATGCCAATTCTTACAAATTACATTTTATATAGCACAATATTTAGAATTTAGCATTTTTGACTTTCCAACCAAGGGTAAAAAACATCTTGTTTAGAATTTCAAAGCCATCAATCCTCTTACCAAAATCTGATATTTTAACTTTTCTAACGTTAAAATACTGTTTAATCAAACTTGCTTTTGCTGTAATATCTATTCTCAATTTTTGGAAGCATAATCCAAGCTGATATTTTATTTCTTTCAGAGAGTATCTATGGCCTTCTTTAAATGTAATACTCAACTCCTCTTGTAATGCAGCCTGAGTTTCAGGTAATTTGAAGTGTGCCATATTTCTGATTTCAATTTCATCATACTTCAATTCTGCTACTATCTCATCACCTAATACATTATATGCAAAAGGAATAATATCATTTTGCATTTCAATATCTTTAGCTAAATCTGACATTGCAACTGGATGCTCTTTCCTTTCTTTTGAATACATTTTATAAAGTACCTCAAAATTACTTTCACCCATTCCAAAATAAATATTATTATGTATGTTTTGCTCCCAAGAATTTTCATCTTCAATATCATATCCTGCTTTCAAATATGCTTCTCTTAATGAAATTCCGTTAGAATAAATATCATCAATAGTTTCAAATTTGTACTGCGCATGGGCAATTTTCATTTTATCTATCTCAACTTTTTTTTCTTCTGCATTATAACAAGCAAATTCTTCTGGATCATCGAGCCTTATTTTTTCTACTATAACAGTTTTCAAATCATCTCTAAGATTGTGATATGCCTCAATTGTCCTTTCAGCACTAACTAATCTCCTATTCAATTTTTCTTCATACTCTTTTCTACTTTCACACATAATTCCTGTGTTATATATATGAAGGATAACATTTTTAAAAGGATTTTCTTTGGTTCTGATTCTTCCAGCTATCTGTACGATATCTGTTGATATATCTAAAAGAGAACTTTTTGCATATCCTTCACTTGCAATAACTACTAATCCTGCTTTGGAATAAAAATCTGCTCCATAAAAAGCTGTTTTAGTACAGAAAGTAAAAGTTTTATTTTTACCATTTGCCTCCCCAATAGTAAAACCCTCTAATTTCTTTTTATTGATTTCATTCTTGGCACATATAATTTTCACTTCATTGGGAGATAATCCTGCTGATTTTATGATGCCCTTAATTGCAGATACTGAGTTTACAAAAAAGAAATATTCTTCAACTTTATTACCTCTCAGTTCAAAAGGATGTCCCAATTTATGATTTCTGATAATATTGGCAACTATAGCTAATGGGTGATTTGACTGTATTCTAAAGGGCATTATCCTGACAGAATTTTCCCATTCTATCTCATGTTCAGGCAATCCTTCAAGTTCTGATGGTTTCCATTTATATGGGATTGGGGTTGCAGAAAGATAAGTCACATTTGAAATATCTTTCAGTTCATTCAATAAATTCCTTATCGCAGCATTTCTATAAATATAAGCATCCAAGATTTCCTGATATTCATCCACGACAATTTTGCATTTAATAGATTGCTGCTTCATTACAGCATATACTCTTGGAAAAGAATCATATGTAACCATTATTTTCACGGGTTGTTTCCCTTGGCATTCTTCGATATATTTTTCAATATCTCTTTGTCCAACTCCCTTTTGAACTGCAAAAAGTTTATGATGGCATCTTTCGTTGGGATATTGAGCCACTTTATTATTTATTAATTGTCTCGTAGGGCAAGCGATAATAATATTTTCTTCATTCTCCAGTACAACAGTGGTTGCCCCACAGCCTGTTTCCTTTTTGTTTAAAATACCCGCTGGTAATGTCGTCATAAACTCACTGAGATATACTGCTCCAGTAGGTGCAGTAATCACAGTCTTTCCACCTATCTCATGAGTAGAAAGACTTTGCTCTTTTTTTGATAAATACTTTTTCATTTTATTTATTTTTAAATTAATAATACTGTCGAAAAACTATTTCACTCCTTTTAAGGAGTAAGGTAGGAAATTCGACAAAAAGATATAACTTACCTGTACAGCCACATACAAGCATACATTTCTTTTCTTCCCACAAAAATTTTATGAATTTTACTCAGAGGTATTGCTTCTTGCCACCTCTCGGAGTACACTAGGCATTGTAGTATAAAAATAACTACTAGCCAGAAAAGTTTTGCAAAGGACAGTATTTTTTTTATAAAAACAAATAAATTTGAAAATATATTTTTAATCTTTTGAAAATAAATAAAGAAATCTCTATTATCAAGCTGATTACAGAGATTCTTTTTTTACTCACTTCTGGAGACAATTTCCAAACACACAAGTAATGACCTTTTCATTAAGTACACTGATAGGAGAGTAGTCTTTCTTAATATAGCCTTCTGTTATTCTGTGAGCAGAAGAGTGATTTAAAGCAAAACCTACTTCCTCTGTGCTTGCATGGCAGTTATTTTGAGCAATGGTAGCCCATGAATGTCTGAAATTATAGATACATATAGGGGGAAGATTATTTGCTTTACAATAGACTTTTAGACCTCCATTTACATTTGTATTGAATGTATTACTGTCCTGATACCTATAATTGAAGTTGAGTAAATACTCATTGTCTGATTTATACTTTTCAAACAAGTGCTGTATTCTGAGAGGTATTTTGATTTCCAGATATGCCCCATCACTTCTGTGCTTTTTGGTTTTCTGTCTATGGTAGCATAGTAAATCTCCCTTTAGGTTCTCTTTTTTTAATTCATATAAATCTGCTGTATTCATTCCTACCAGACAGAATACCATTTCTGCAACATCCCTGCTTATTTCTGTTCTAGAAGATAAGTACTTTGTCATAGGCATGGAGCCATTAAAAAAGGCTTGTAATACAGGTATTTCTAAAGCTCTTTTTGTGGGAGTGTCAGCTTTAGGGATTTCAATCTTTCTGAAAGGATTGGTTTTAATTCGGATAATATCATGGTCATAATCATTGAACTCTTCAAGGGCTGCATTGAAAATCATCCTGATACAGATAGGATACATTTCTTTTGCTCTATTGGTATTGGCTAAAGAATTTATCCAGTCTTGAATAAATTTGCTTGTCAGTCTTGAAAACATTATATTTTCATTGTTAGCAAATCTTTCTAAAGATTGATAAGCCCATTTGTAGTTTTTAGAATTCCTTTCCATCTTTCTGAGGCTTGCCATTTCAAAAATATATTTTCTGGCATAGTCAGAGAAAGATATATCTTTATCTTCATTTTCTAAGAAATTGACTACCTTATTGACAGTCCATAAACTAATATCCTTTTGATTAAGTTTCGAATTATAAGCTTTGATAAGGTTTGTACAGTAGGATAGTACTTCTGTGTCTTTGACTTCTCCTTTCCTGATACCTGATTTATCTACTACCTTTTCTGTTTTGATATATGCGGTTTTTCTATGATGAGTGATTCTGATGTAAACAGGGTACAGATTATCTGTTCTTTTCTTCCTGACACATATTTTGAAATTTGCCATAATTGATTGGTTTATATTTGTTTACAGATTGTATTTTGGTGTAAACATTTCATCAATTTGGTGTAAACAATGTGTAAACATTTCCTCTGAAATCCCTATATGACCCCATAGAAAAAGGACTTCCCGGTTTCGGGAAGTCCTTGCTATTTGAGGGTGTAATATTCGATATTACTTTTTAGCATGCATGATAGCAGCCTGAGCAGCAGCTACGCGGGCGATGGGCACACGGAACGGTGAGCAGCTTACATAGTCCATGTTTACAGAGTCGCAGAAGATAACCGATGAAGGTTCTCCACCATGTTCTCCGCAAATACCTACTTTCAGGTCCGGATTGGTTTTACGTCCCAGACGAACACCCATTTCAACCAAACGGCCTACACCTTCCTGATCCAATACGGCAAACGGATCGGTTTTCAGGATACCTTTCTTGATGTATTCCGGTAAGAATTTGCCGGCATCGTCACGAGAGTAACCGAAGGTCATCTGTGTCAGGTCGTTGGTACCGAATGAGAAGAACTCTGCCACTTCTGCGATCTGATCGGCGGTGATAGCGGCACGCGGGATTTCAATCATCGTACCTACTTTATAGTCTACTTTACATCCTTTTTCTTCGAAAACCTGAGCGGCAACACGGCGGATGATTTCAGCCTGTTGTTTCAACTCTTTTACAGTTCCTACCAACGGAACCATGATTTCCGGACGAGGATCCAGGCCACGTTGTTTCAAATTGCAGGCAGCTTCGATGATGGCACGGGCCTGCATTTCGGTAATTTCCGGATAGGTAACACCCAAACGGCAACCACGGTGACCCAACATCGGGTTGAATTCATGCAGAGCATCTACTTTTTCTTTGATGCGTTCTGCCGGAATTCCCAATTTCTGAGCCATATATTGTTGTGAAGCCGGTTCGTTCGGCGTAAATTCATGCAAAGGCGGGTCGAGCAAGCGGATGGTAACGCCCAGTCCGTTCATAGCTTCAAGGATACCTTCGAAATCACCTCTCTGCATCGGCAGGATCTTGTTCAAAGCATCGCGGCGTCCTTCTACTGTGTCAGAAAGGATCATTTCACGCATAGCATCGATACGGTGTCCTTCAAAGAACATGTGTTCCGTACGGCAAAGGCCGACACCTTTAGCACCGAAATCACGGGCTTTGCGGGCATCTTTCGGGGTATCGGCATTCGTGCGTACATACATCCGGGTATATTTTTCTGCTAAGTTCATGATCGCAGTGAAGTCTTCATCCAAAGTAGCGTCTTCGGTTTCCACTTTTCCGAGGTAAACCTCACCGGTAGAACCGTTCAGAGAAATCCAATCGCCTTCTTTTACGCAGGTTCCGTTAACGCTGAAATTACGCTTAGCATAGTCGACAACGATGTCTCCGGCACCGGATACACAGCATTTACCCATACCGCGGGCAACAACAGCAGCGTGGGAAGTCATACCTCCACGGGCAGTCAGGATACCTTCGGATACATTCATACCGCGCAGGTCTTCCGGAGAAGTTTCCAAACGCACCAAAACTACTTTTTCACCTCTGTTTTTCCATTCTTCTGCTTCGTCAGCGAAGAATACGACACGACCGCAGGCAGCCCCCGGAGATGCAGGTAAACCTTTGGTAATGGTGTGTGCTTTTTTCAATGCTTCTTTATTGAATACCGGGTGAAGGAGTTCGTCCAATTTAGCCGGTTCCTGACGTAACAAAGCCGTTTTTTCATCGATCATACCTTGTTTCAGCATGTCTACAGCCATTTTCACCATGGCAGCACCGGTACGTTTTCCGTTACGGGTCTGCAACATCCATAATTTACCGTCCTGGATGGTAAATTCCATGTCCTGCATATCCCGGAAATGATCTTCCAATTTTTCCTGAACAGCATTTAAAGAAGCGTACGCTTCCGGCATAGATTCTTCCAATGACGGGAATTTGGTTTTACGTTCTTCTTCGGATACTCCTTGCAGTTTAGCCCAACGACGTGAACCTTCGATAGTGATTTCCTGCGGGGTACGAATACCGGCAACAACGTCTTCTCCCTGTGCATCGATCAGATACTCTCCGTTGAAGATATCCTCTCCGGTAGCAGCGTCACGGCTGAATGCAACACCGGTAGCCGAATTGTTACCCATGTTACCGTAAACCATAGACTGTACGTTAACGGCAGTTCCCCATTCTTCAGGAATTTGATTCAATTGGCGATACAGAACGGCACGTTCGGTCATCCATGAATCGAATACGGCGCAAACAGCACCCCATAATTGTTCCCACGGACAAGTCGGGAAATCTTTTCCGGTTTTGGTTTTTACCACTTTCTTGAAGTTTTCAACCAATACCTGTAAGTCTTCTACCGTAAAGTCCGTATCGTTTTTGATATGTTTAGCTTCTTTCAGCTTGTCGATTTCCACTTCAAACGGATTGTGCTCGCCTTTACCGGCAGCAACACCCATTACAACATCACCATACATCTGGATGAAACGACGGTAAGAGTCCCATGCGAAGCGGGCATTGCCTGATTTTTCAGCCAATAATTTCACGGCGTCGTCATTGATACCCAGGTTTAATACAGTGTCCATCATACCCGGCATGGAAACACGGGCACCAGAACGTACAGATACCATTAACGGGAAAGCTTCGCCTTTAGAACCGAATTTGGCATTCATGATTTTTTCCATGTGTGCAATTCCGGCTTTAACGTCGTTTTCGATTAATTTGATAACAGCGTCTTTTCCTTGCTGATTGTAAAGGGTACAAACTTCAGTTGTGATCGTGAAACCTGCAGGTACAGGCAGACCGATAAGGTTCATTTCTGCCAGGTTGGCACCTTTACCACCAAGCAGATTTTTCATGTCTGCTTTACCTTCAGCTTTTCCGTCTCCGAATGTGTAAACGTACTTAGTGCTCATAATTGTTTTCGATTTTTTAAAATTCCTTTTGATCGGAATGTGATTTATGATTATAGAATTTTTTCTTTATTAAAGTTCTGATTCGCAATGCAATCGGTTGTGAGACCTTCGCATTTTTTCAGGTGCGCAAATATAAATTATTCTATTGAGAAATGGAAATAATGTATCTTGTTTTTCAGAAATATTGTTATGAAAACGTTGTAAATAAAAGAATGTTGTAAAATGATGTAACAGAATGAAATAACTTTATTTGTGGAGAAAAGGAAAATAGAAAACGGATTTCATCGGAAAAAGCTATTTTTGCGTAAAAATTTAGAAATAAGCATGACGGAAAAAAGATATCGTGATTACCCGTCCTTTTTTAAAACCTTGTTTCAGGAAAGGGTTCAGAAGTTGTCGATAGATGGGGGATTTACCTGTCCGAACCGGGATGGGAGCAAAGGGAAAGGCGGATGTACCTTTTGTAATAATGAGAGTTTTAATCCGGATTATTGCAGGGCTGTGAAGGGGATAACCTGTCAGATTGAAGAAGGGATTCGTTTTTTTGATCATAAATATCAAGGTCAGAAATACCTGGCTTATTTTCAGGCTTATTCCAATACCTATGCGCCGTTGGCAGTGTTGAAACAGAGGTATGAAGAAGCCCTGGCACATCCGAAGGTGATCGGTTTGGTGATCGGTACCCGGCCGGATACGGTAACGGATGAAGTGCTGGATTATCTCGGGCAGTTGGCCCGGGAAAATTATATATGTATCGAATATGGTGTAGAATCGGCTAATGATGATGTATTGCGTACGATAAACCGGGGACATACTTTTGCGGATGCTGAAACTGCTATTCGCAGGACTGCCGGGCGGGGAATCCGCATCGGTGCTCACATGATTTTCGGGTTACCGGGGGAATCCCGGGATTCGATGCTGAACGGAGCTGTCCGGTTATGTAATCTGCCTGTAGATGTTTTGAAGCTGCATCAGTTACAGATTATCCGGGGTACACGCATGGCCGAGGAATATTTACTGAATCCGTCTCAATTCCGGTTGTATTCATTGGAGGAGTATCTTGATTTTGTAGCCGATGTTATCGGACATATCCGCCCGGATGTTTATTTGGAACGTTTTGTCAATCAGGCTCCCGATGCGTATTTGCTGGCGCCTAAATGGGGCATCAAAAATTTTGAATTTGTAGCTAAGTTGGATAGAAAGCTGGAAGAGAAAGATGTGTGGCAGGGTAAATTTTCAGAACCACAGAGCTACTGAGGATTTTAGAAGGAAAAATTACACAATGAGTCCGTCCCAGTGTGTAATTTGCGGGGTAAGTTAAGATTGAAAATGATAAAATTGTACATTTCAAATTATTGGGAATGATGATAGGGCAACAAAAGGTATACGATACGCTGAAAGATTTAGGTATCGGATTTGATTATCTGGAGCATCCGGAAGCGCCGACGATAGAAATTGCACGTCAATACTGGAAAAATCTGGATAGTACACATTGTAAGAATTTATTTTTTCGGAATCACAAAGGAAACAGGCATTACCTGGTTATTTTTCATTGTGACCGGGCGCTGGCTATACACGATCTGGAACATCTGTTGAAGCAAGGAAAATTATCTTTTGCTTCTGAAAAGAGAATGGAGAAATATCTGGGGTTGAAACCCGGTTCGGTGAGTCCTTTCGGTTTGGTCAACGATAGTGAGCATCATGTCTATGTATTTCTGGACGAAAATTTGAAACAGGCCGGGAAGTTATCTTTCCATCCGAATGATAACCGGGCTTCTTTAGCAATCAGAACGGCGGATTTTATCCGTTATATGGATGCTACGGGGAATGGCTACGAATGGATAAAACTTTACTGACACCATGCAGGCTGTTTGCCGGAAATGAAAAACTGTATAATTTTTGGTATAAAGCACGTATCATATAAAGGAATTTTGTATTTTTGTTGAAAATTAAACAGAATAGATCATGATAAGTATTTCACATGCGGTTGAAGAAATTGTAAAACATCGTCCTTATCTGTCAGAGTCTTTAGCTGCCGGCATTATTAATGTTTCTGCATTGGCCCGGCAATTACAGCCTGAAGTGGAAAAAATGTTGCAGAAAGAAGTGAATACCGGAGCAATTGTAATGTCGTTAAATCGGTTGGCACCTTATTTACAGATCCGGGAACAAGTGCAGTTGAATAAGTTGTTGAATAATATGGGGGATATTATTTTACGGAGTAATTTATGTGATTATACTTTCAAAAATTCATCTACCTTGTTGGAGTGTCATATTGAGGTATTGAAAAAATTAGTGAGGAATGAGGAGGTTTTCTATACGATGGTACAGGGGGTTTTTGAGACGAATCTTGTTGTGAGCGATACGATGGAGGAGCTGATACTCAATTATTTTAAAGATGAGGTTTGTTTGTTTAAACAGAATGCGTTGTCTTCTGTCACGTTGAAGTTACCGAAAGGGAATAGTATGCAGCCCGGTTTTTATTATAGTATTATGAAGGAGCTGTCCTGGGAAGGTATTAATCTTACGGAAGTGATTTCTTCGACCAATGAGTTTACTGTTGTTGTGGATAATGCATTGATAGACAAAACATTCGTGGTATTAAAGAATATGGGAAAAAAGGCGTGAATTGCCCGGTGAGATGGTAAATCGAGAATTAAATAAATAAAAATATATAGAATTATGTTTGAGAATCTATCGGAGAAACTGGAACGTTCGTTTAAGATATTAAAAGGCCAGGGAAAGATAACAGAAATAAATGTCGCAGAGACTTTGAAGGAGGTAAGGCGCTCTTTGTTGGATGCTGACGTTAACTATAAAATTGCGAAAGATTTTACCAACCGGGTGAAAGAGAAAGCAATGGGTATGAATGTACTCACGGCTGTAAAACCGGGCCAGATGATGGTAAAGATCGTACACGACGAGTTGGCCGAATTGATGGGTGGACACAATGTGGATATAGATCTGAAAGGCAATCCGGCTATTATTTTGATGTCGGGTCTTCAGGGGTCCGGTAAAACGACCTTTTCCGGTAAACTGGCCAATATGCTGAAAAACAAACGGGGTAAAAAACCTTTGTTGGTTGCTTGTGACGTTTATCGTCCGGCTGCTATCGAGCAGTTGCGCGTGTTGGGTGAGCAGATAGAGGTTCCGGTATATACGGATGAGACGACAAAAGACCCTGTAAAGATTGCTTTGGATGCGATCAAGCAGGCCCGTTCGTTCGGAAATGATGTGGTTATCGTCGATACGGCCGGTCGTTTGGCGATAGATGAGCAGATGATGGCGGAGATTGCGGCGATTAAAAAAGCAATCGATCCGAATGAGACGTTATTCGTTGTGGATGCGATGACGGGACAGGATGCGGTGAATACGGCGAAGGAATTCAATGAAAGATTGAATTTTGACGGTGTAATCCTGACGAAACTGGATGGTGATACCCGGGGTGGTGCTGCCTTATCTATTCGTACGGTGGTTAATAAACCGATTAAATTTGTCGGGACCGGAGAGAAAATGGAGGCGGTAGATGCTTTCCATCCGGAACGTATGGCCGACCGGATTCTGGGGATGGGAGATATCGTGTCTTTGGTAGAACGGGCACAGGAACAGTTCGATGCAGAGGAAGCCAAGAAGTTGCAGAAAAAGCTATCTAAGAATCAGTTCAATTTCAATGACTTTTTGGGACAGATCCAACAGATTAAGAAGATGGGTAATATCAAGGAATTGGCATCTATGATTCCGGGTGTCGGAAAGGCCTTGAAAAATATAGATATCGATGACGATGCGTTTAAAAGTGTGGAGGCGATTATCCATTCAATGACTCCCGGCGAGCGAGAAAATCCGGAAGTTATCAATGGCTCCCGGAGAAAACGTATTGCGGAAGGCAGCGGCACGACGGTACAGGATGTAAATCGCCTGTTGAAGCAATTCGAAGAATCCAAGAAAATGATGAAAATGCTTTCAGGCGGTAATATGATGAAGCGTATGCCCGGGATGAGAAAATAAACTGAAATTCAATTTTGGATACAAAATAGTCGTCATGGAGTTAATAGATGGAAAAAAGATTTCGGCACAGATCAAGCAAGAGCTGGCTGATGAAGTTGTCCGGTTGAAGGCAGAGGGGAAAAAAGTGCCTCATTTGGTTGCGGTATTGGTCGGTAATGATGCGGCCAGTGAAACGTATGTCGCCAGCAAGGTAAAGGCTTGCCGGGAAGTCGGATTTAAAAGTACAGAACTACGTTATTCTGCGGATATGACAGAAGAGCAATTGCTGGAAGTCGTTGAAAAACTGAATGCAGATACGGATGTGGACGGCTATATTGTACAGCTTCCTCTTCCGAAACATATATCGGAACAAAAGATATTGCTGGCTATCGATCCGGATAAGGATGTAGACGGTTTTCATCCTTGCAATGTCGGAAAAATGGTTACTGGTTTGCCGACTTATTTACCGGCAACGCCGGCGGGAATTGTAGAATTGCTGAAGCGTTATCATATCCCGACTCAGGGAAAGCACTGCGTCGTTATCGGGCGTAGCAATATCGTCGGTACGCCGATGTCTGTTCTGATGTCCCGTAAAGCGGAATATGCCGATTGTACGGTGACGATTTGTCATAGCCGGACGCCTGATATTAAAGAATATACATTACAGGCGGATATTCTGATCGTAGCCTTGGGTAAGCCTCATTTTGTTACGGCCGATATGGTAAAGGAAGGTGCTGTTGTTGTGGATGTGGGGATTCATCGGATAGCTTCGGATAAAACGAAGTCCGGTTTCCGGTTGGCCGGGGATGTGGATTTTGAGAATGTAGCGCCGAAATGTTCTTATATTACACCGGTTCCCGGTGGTGTCGGACCGATGACAATTGTATCGTTGTTGCAGAATACATTGAAAGCCTGTAAAGGTTTGGTGTGATATTATTTTTGATTTACGATTTGGCGGATTTTCTCAGGTCGTAAATCATAAATTTAAACTTTCGGGATGGTTCTGAATTACATTTGGATATTCTTTTTTGTCGCGGCTTTTATCGTTGCCTTATTTAAGTTGGTTT
This sequence comes from Culturomica massiliensis, assembly GCF_900091655.1. NCBI lineage: Bacteria > Pseudomonadati > Bacteroidota > Bacteroidia > Bacteroidales > Odoribacteraceae > Culturomica > Culturomica massiliensis. The sequence continues at coordinate 1,944,117 of NZ_LT594621.1, read as the reverse complement.
TCGACGGGGATACGGAAGTATTCGGGCAAATGATGAAATCGACATTCGATATGTCGAAGACCGGATTCGAGATTTCCTTAGGATTGACGGGCGTCCTGACGTTATGGATGGGAATTATGAAGGTCGGAGAGAAGGGGGGAGCTGTAGGAGTTATGTCGCGTTTGATCCATCCGTTTTTTCGTCGTCTTTTTCCGGAATTACCTGCCGACAGTCCTGCTTACGGATCGATCATGATGAATATTGCGGCTAATATGCTGGGATTGGATAATGCGGCGACTCCGATGGGATTGAAGGCTATGCAGCAGATGCAGGAGACGAATGTACGTAAAGATACAGCGACGAATGCTCAAATCATGTTTCTGGTGCTGAATACATCGGGTTTGACGATTGTGCCGGTGTCGATAATGGTTTACCGGGCTCAATTGGGAGCAGTTAATCCGGCAGATATTTTTATTCCCATTTTATTAGCAACTTACTTTTCGACCCTGGTCGGTTTGATTGCCGTTGCAATTTGGCAGCGTATCAATTTATTGAATAAGGTGATACTGGCTTATCTGGGTGGCGGAACATTGCTGATCGCCGGGGTAATCTGGTATTTTTCGACTCTGGATAAAGAAATGATTGCCACAGTATCCGGTGTCGTCAGTAATGTTGTGCTCTTTTCGATTATTATTTCTTTCATTGTCATGGCGTTTATCCGGCGGATAAACGTATATGAAGCTTTTATCGACGGAGCTAAGGAAGGTTTTTCCGTGGCTGTGAAAATTATTCCTTATCTGATTGCTATATTGGTGGCTATAGGTGTATTCCGGGCTTCCGGGGCGATGGATGTCCTGATGAGTGGTATCGAACGTATGGTGGAAGGGATGGGATTTAATTCAGATTTTGTGGCAGCATTGCCGACGGCTTTGATGAAACCATTGAGTGGCAGCGGGGCCCGGGGATTGATGATCGATACGATGAATACATATGGGGCTGATTCTTTTGCCGGACGTTTGGCTGCGACTTTTCAAGGGGCTACCGATACTACTTTTTATATTATCGCCGTTTATTTCGGTGCTGTCGGCATTAAAAATACACGTTATGCAGTTCCTTGCGGATTGATTGCCGATTTTGCCGGTATCATTGCCGCTATTGTTATTGCTTATCTCTTTTTTGCCTGAGTGTTATGAGACAATCGGTGGTGGTCGGTTTGAGCGGTGGAGTCGATAGTTTTGTGACGGCTCTGCTATTGAAGCAACAAGGCTATGAGGTGATCGGGGTACATCTGCAATTGTGGGATGACAAGGGAAAGCCGCAACTTGACTCTTTGTGCCGGGATTTAGGGATTGAATTGTTAAGGTATGACGGGCAGGAATTGTTCCGTCGTCAGGTTGTGGATGTGTTTGTGCAGGAATATTCGGAGGGCCGGACGCCCAATCCTTGTGCTTTGTGTAATAATACCGTGAAATGGAGCTTGTTGTTACAGGTTGCCGATGAAATGCGTGTGGAGAAAGTGGCTACCGGGCATTATGTGAAGATTTTGCCTTTGGCGGGACATTGGTATGTCTGTAAGGGAGAGGATGCGGTAAAGGACCAATCCTATTTTTTATGGGGAGTGAAAGAGAAGTTATTGATGCGTGCGCTTACTCCTTTGGGTGATTTTACCAAAGTCCAGGTAAAAAAAATGGCTCAGGATTACGGATATGCAGATTTGGCGTATCAAAAGGAAAGTATGGGAATATGCTTTCTGGAGGGTAGGGATTACAGAGATTTTATTTTTCATTATTCCGGACGGATATGTAAACCTGTACCCGGAGATATCCGGGATACCGACGGACATGTAATCGGACAGCATACCGGTTTATTGAATTATACGGTCGGACAAAAGCGGGGTATGCCGGTTATCGGGAATGAGCCGTTGTATGTAAAAGAAATATGTACCGGGCAAAATCTGATTGTTGCGGATCGTAAAAACGGTTTGTTTCAACATGTATTGGAAATCGAACAGGTGAACCTGATCGATCGGACAGATTTAGAGTTGGAAAATATTGAAGTGAAAGTACGGGGTTTGGGATTGAATCCGGCCGGAAATGCAAATGTCCGGGAAATCGGTGAAAGCCGCTTGCAGATTTATTTGGAAAATCCGGCCTGGGCCCTGGCTCCGGGACAACCGGTTGCCCTTTATTGCGGCAATCGGTTGCTTGGAGGAGGGATCCTGTCTTCAGGCCGGATATAAGGATCAGAGTGTTTCCAGCATTTTGAAATTGATTTTCGGAGCTTTTTTCCGGCCTTCCCGTTCAAATTTGGTCCCATAAGCTGTATGCTCATTAAAAAATCCTCCGTTTTTTAAGTAGAACGCCTGTTTATCCGGGAGAAGACCGCCCTGGTAATCCAAACGTACACCCGCGTTGGCAGTTGCATCATACGTAAAACCGGCCTCGGTCATTTCCCGCCAGATACCGTCTTGTCCTAAAGCCCATTGGTTGGAGAACTGAACGCTGCGTGCAAGGTAGCCTTGTTCCGGATTAAAATTTTCCAAAAACGAATGGGCCCGGGTATACCAGGTGTCTGTTTTTGGACGTAAAAAACTAGCGATAAGTCTCCAGCGGTTTTCGTCCGTAGCATAGAAATAAGCGGTATAAATCGTATTTCCTTTCCCGTCGGGTTTGATGTGGGTTAAAAATTTGTAGGTGGTACCCGCTTTCCAGTTGTAAATCAGATAGCTTTGTCCTCCCGAACCTTCATTCCCGAATTCTCCGATATGAACGTCTTCGCCGCGGCGTAATACTTTGATTTTATCCTCTTCCGGTATTTCGTTCGGGTCTTGGGTATTGAAGGGGCTCCATACTGAAAATAATACTCTTCTTTCTGTCGGTGAATTGTATTGTATACCGAAGTATCCTTCCCCGAAGCCGTTGGCCATGTAATAACTGTGTAGAATTTCACCTTCTTTGGGTACTGTAATTTCATTGTAAAACCATTCCGTAGTTTCCGTCGGCATGGTATAGCTTAAATGAACGGACGGACCGCGTCTTCCCCAATATGAGGAGAAGTTATTTACGTAATGGGTTTCTCCTTTCAATTCTGAAACAATGAGTTCCCTGATAATACCGAAACTGGCTTCTTCTTTGCTAAGGCCTTGCAGATCGATGCGCACATAGCCCGGTGAACTGATTTGAAATGTTCCTGCCGGTATGGCTGTATAATAATCCGAATTTAACGTTATCGGTCGGTTTTGACCGTTACAACTGACTTTTATACGGGAATGCCCTTTTCCGAATACAGATAGATCGAAAGAGCCGGCTTCACCGGCGTAAAAAAATATACTGATAACGGAGCTTGGGTCAGTCCAGTTTAAAATACCGTTGTCGGTGATTTTTGCTCCGTCCTGGTATGCAGTGACGTAAGCATTTCCGCCTATAAGAATCCGGAGATCATTGTTTCGGGCTTGGCCGGGGAGATGTATGCTCAGAAATAATAGGAGCAATCCAAGAAATGTTTTCATAATTTTGTTTAATTTTTTAAATAAAATATTCAGATTTCAACAATCTTTCCAACAAGGACGGTTAAAATGAAACTGAAATATAAAACTTTTTAAATCGATAAACTGAATGAAATAATGACTTTTATCGAGGTAAAGATAAGATTTTTTCTATCGAATGCAGTTGCTTTGTAAATTTTATTAGAAAGTTTTTTGACGTGTTTGAGCTAAAAATGGTATAACTATAATTTTAGTTGAAAAAATTTGTATTTTAAATGGAATATCTATTTCTTTATACAATAAAATAGGATTGTATTATGAGGTACTGTTTGATATGTTTTTTTGTCGTTTGGGGTACTGTTTTATATGCACAGGAAGAACCTCTGCGAAAAGTCGAAAGCTTAATGGCAAAAAATCGCTACTACGAGGCGTTAAAATGTGTGGATTCATTGAATAATGCCGGGGTAAAGATTTCGGATTTGTTGTTTTATGCGGGGAAGGCAAGTGAAGGTGTATTGCGGTATAAGGATGCTTATCGTTATTATAAGCAATGGTTACTGGCGGACACGACGAACCGGGAGGCCCGTATTGCAATTGCCAGAGTACTTGCCTTGGCAGGCAAAACAGTAGATGCCGTTGGTGCGTATGAGAAGCTGGCCGGGGAGGATTCTTTGGATTTTGCGATAAATTATCAGTTGGCCCGTTTGTATCAGCAAACCGGGAAAACGTTGAAAGCTGTACCGGTGTATCTTCGATTGGCCGGGGCAGATACGACAAATGTAACCTTATTGAAGAGATTAGGAGATTGTTATGTGGAGATTGGATTGAGTACCGGTGCAGCCCGGAGTTATTGTGATGCTTTTTGGTTGGATCCTGCGGACGGGGGGACGGCGGTGAAAGCTATTAATGTAATGCTGGCCGATCAAAATATGTTTACTGATTTTGTCGATTATGCCTTAGATATGGTCGATACGGCTTTGGTGTATTCACCTCATTCGAATACAGTAAAGCAAACGCGTGGGGTCTTGGAGTATGTGGCAAAACGTTTCGGGAAATGTGAGAAAACATTTGATGAATTGATTGTAGGAGGTGATTCTGTGCGATTTAATTATAAATATCTGGGATTGGCGCGTTATCAACAGAAACATTTTAAGGAGGCTTTACTACCTTTGGCTTTGGCTGACTCCCTTTTCCGGGATAAACAAGGCAATCGGACGGATATGGAAGTGGCGATGCGGTATGGGGAATCGTTAGCGAAGAGCGGAGAGCCCAGAAAAGCTTTACAGGTTTTTCTGGAAATTGAAGATCAGCTTCAGCCGGATCCTCAGTTTCTTTCTCAATTGGCTGTGATGTGCGGAATGGCTTGCGGGTATTCTATGCAACAGTCTGGTGCCGTTGATTATTATTGGAAAGCATATAAGCTGGATCCTAAAAATAAGCAAGCGATATCTAATTTTGTTAATTGGAAATACGATGTATTGGTGGATAAAGAGAAACGGTCCAAAGCTTCGGAGAAAGAAATACGTGTAGCCCTGTTTGCTCAGATTTTATTCTTACAAAATGTGAAAGATTTTGCTCCGGCTCGTGGAAATACGATGCATTCCGTTTCCCGCGAAATTTTGAAACAGGAATTGGATGAATTGTTTTTCAGTGATGACAAACACCTTACTGTAATGGACCCGGACGGTAAAACTTACGTTTATTCTGCCGATGATATTCGGGAATTGATTAATCGGTAGCTTTGCAATATAGTGATCGGGATAAAGTACGCTGTAACTATGGATATGGATGACGGTTTGTTGCGGAGTTTATGGACGCGTTTTTTCAGATATAACTGGGCGTTCGGTTTGTTTTTAGTGTTATTGTTCGGAATTCCTCGTTTTGTATTGGTACTTGAGGCTAATGTCTCGGGTACGTATAATTTTGCATTCATTATCTTTTTTCTGATGTGGTTTACCCCTTTCGTTTTTTTGACGAAAAAAGGGCGGAAGAAAATAGGGTTGAAGTGTCCGGGGCATTATCGGTATTTGCTTGTTTCGTTTTTATTGGGTGTATTGTCCTGTGCCGTCGTATTTGGGATATTTACTTTATTGTATCAAATCACTTTAGATCATGCTTTTGTCTATATATCGAGGTCGGGGGGAGTTCCTTCTGGTCTTGCTGATTCCGATAAGTTGATTTATTTTTCCATTGCCGTAATTCCCAGTATGTTATTTAGTCCGATAGGGGAAGAATTTTTATACCGTGGAGTTGTTCACGGTAGTTTTGTGAATCGTTTTGGGGAAGTCAAAGCCTCGTTTTTCGATAGTTTGGCATTTGCGTTGACTCATTTGGCTCATTTCGGGATCATTTACGATGCCGGCCATTGGCATTTCTCCGTGTTACCGGCATTGCTTTGGGTTGTGTGTATGTTTTCCGTCAGTCAGGTGTTTTTCCGTTGCAAGCTATTATGTGATTCTATTACCGGAGCTGTTTTGGCTCATGCGGGTTTTAATTTTGCTATGATGTATTTTATATTCTATTGGATTTATTAATCTTTCTGATTTGTAAACCCCGGACCTGAGGGGAGGTTGAAAGGTTTTTATCATCCGGTCCGGGGTATAAAATGACAGTTGCGGCTGTTTTATAATTTTTTCAGGTAACTTTTTAATGTTTCCACATATTCGGCAATCGCCTTTTTACCTGTGGGGGTAATCCGGCAGACAGTACGGGTCTTCTTCCCGACAAAGCTTTTTTCCACGTCGATATAGCCTGCTTGACTCAATTTATCCAATTGTATACTGATATTTCCGGCCGTAGCTTCAGTTTTTTCTTTCAGATACACGAAATCTGCTTCTTCTGCTGAAAGAAGAATCGACATGATCGCTAAGCGAAGTTGAGAGTGTAGGAGGGGATCTAATTCTTTAAACATTGTTTCATGTGTTTATTAAGGATGTGTCCCGGAATAACCATCATTACGATAAAGATTGCAGCAAAAGCCAGTAGCTTGTCCGTTCCCTGAATGAAAAGAATGGAGAATGAAAGCGCCGTACCGATTGTTCCTGCAATAATAAGAGGCCTGTATCTGGTAACACAGCCGGATAAGGTGGTACCCATGCCCATGAGTAAAGGAATGATAAATAAAATGTCGATACGGATCATAAATGACAGAGCCGATAGCGTCATTCCGACCAAACCGAATACAATCCATATTTGATTGGTGATCCGGTCCACGTAGTTTTTTACACCTTCTCTTTTATTCTTTCCGGAAAAATACCAGGTAAGCGGCCCGGCAATCAGAGGCAGAGCCGGCCAGAGATAATTTACTTGGTGTGAGCCCGTTTGTAAGTAGAGATACCAGATTGCAATTGAAATTCCAACTGTCGTATATCCCCATATCAGGAAAGGATAAGCAGCATAGCGAGCGATATTTTCCTGGGTGTCTTTGATCATTTGGGCGATCAATTCCAAACTTTCTTTTTCAGAGATTCTTTTGTCTTCCATGATGTAATGAATTTCGTTTCAAAATTAACTTTGTTTATTTAATAAACCTACGTATTGATTGTAGATTTTTAGATTTACGATTTTAGATTGATCACACAATACCGGCTTTGCCGGAGGTGTTTGTCTGTGTTTTACCTGTTTTTATCTGTTTTTTCATTTAACCGGTTTCTTTCTTCAGCCGAATTTTTCTCTACGGTAATTTTTTTAATTTTTTGTCCCTGATTGAAATGCCAGGTTAAACTCAATTTTAAAGACCTGCCGTTTATTGCCGAATCGTATATGCTTTCGGTTGTATATTCTTCAATATGGCTGACATAGCTGTTTTTACGATTGAGAAGATTGTCGGCTTTTAAAGTAAATATCCATTTCCCTTCTTTCCATTTTTTACTTATACGGGCGTGAAGGGTGTGATAAGGTGCTACTTCACTATTTCCCGAGTAGAGACGGCTGTTTCCGTTATATCGAAGTTCCAGCGTATAATTCCGGGGAATGTAAAACGATGTCATAACATTACCGAAATAGAGATAATGGTTGTTGTAAGGACTTTTTTTATACATTTTAATGCATTGCCGGACTCCGATAATATTTCCTGTCAGATGAAACCAGGAAAGGGGTTGCCAGGGGATACTGAATACTGCAAACCAATGATTTTCCCGGTAATGGTTTTCATAGGTGATGTAAGAGATATCGGAATTTTCGGCATCCTGTTTACCGAATTCACGAATCAGATCCCGGTGTAAGTTTTCTCCGATGGTTAAGGTATAATGATAATTGTACACCAGGGTTGCACTGAACCGATGGATATAGGTCGGATGTAAAGCCGGATTGCCGATTTGATAAGTATATTCGGATGTCTGTATCCTATTGGGATTCAGGGTGGAAAATGCCGGGCGCTCGATATTTCGGGCATATTGGCCGATGAGTAGCCATTGTCTGACAGGATCAAAAGCATAACTTAGGTCGATGTGAGGAAACCAGTCCCAATATCTTCTTTTTAAATGATTGCTCCGATCGGTAGTCCGGGTATATTCACCTCTTAACCCGATGTGAAATGACCACTGTTTTCGATCTGATGCATAGGTGGTATATAGAGCTCCTATGTCTTCCTGATAATCGAGACTATAATCATAAACCGGAATTGAAGTCCATTCCTTGGCTGGCGTAAGACCTTCATAGTGTGCGTTGTCTTCCATGTCCGTATAGGTGTATTTGACACCGGCCTGGATATATGATTTTTTCCGTATTTGTTGCTTCCATAAAAAATCTGCCGTAGCAATCCGATAATCTATGGATGACCGGGAACGGTAAATGGTGTCGTTGATCTGCTTTTTAATTTGTTGAATGACTTTATAGTCGTTGTTCCCTTGTGAATTTTTCGAGGTAAAATCGGTTATGAATTTTAAAACCGATCCCCGGGAGTCTAATTTCCGAAGGTAGTTTACCGTACCTGAGTACATGTCGTATGCTTCGCGCTGACGGTATTTGCCGGTACTTTCCGACGAATAGCAGGGAGTAGAAAAATCAGCATGACTTGAGGTATTCCAGGTGTATGAACGCCGGATATATTCGAATTCGGCACCGATATTATTCAGTGTGTCTGCTGTAAATACGACCCCTGTGCGGACGGTGTGGTAGCGAATGTTTTGTTGCATTGCCGTCAGACCTGAAAAATGTTTTTCTGGTTCCGGATAATACCGCATCGAATTTAACCAGGCTCTGTTTTGAGGGATAAATATCCCCGAGGCGGAAACATACCCATCCCATTTTCCGCTGTGTATGTTCAGATTTCCTTCGGGTTGGTAATACCGGAGGGAGGGAGCAAAAGCTGTGGTTGCGGACAAGCTACCCAATAATCCATTGTCTGTGGGGCGACGTAAAACGATATGTATTATACCGCCTTGTGCATTGGCATCCCGGTCGGCTCCGGCCATGGGGAGGACCTCTATTCGTAAGATATTTTCCGATTTTAAAGAACGGAGATAAGTCATCAATAGTTCGCCGCTTAGTTTGATTTCCCGGTTATCGACAAAAACTTTCGTGCCGCTTGCTCCGTTGATGGAAAGACGGTCCCCGGCCAGCCATACTCCCGGGGCCGATTGTAGTAATTCGACTCCGTCTTTATCGGCTGTCGGAGAAATCCGTACAATGTAACGATCGGCTTTTCGTTCGACCGGATGAGCATGTACGGCTATTTCTTTCAGTAAATGAGCCATCGGTTTCATTTGTATGCTATCATAGAGGGAGGTTGTTATACTGATATTTTTACTGATTAGATCATAACCCAGGCATTGTATTGTTATCTGATAAATACCCGGAGAAATCTGCAATTGAAAATGGCCTGAACTGTCCGTTACCGTTCCTGTTTGTTTGTTATCCGGGGAACATAAAAGCAGGGTCGCATATCCGATGCTTTTACCTGTTGTATCCGACAAGTGTCCGGAATAGATCACAGTCGTAACAGACGACTGTGACCATAGGGATAAATGTACCAGCAGACCGATGACGAGCAGATAAATAGAAGGTTTCATCGTGTCTATTCTTTAATTTCGGGGTAGAATAATTTGATTTTGACATTTGTTGTGGTGTCTTGTTGTAGTTGGCAATTTTTTCTCCCGTATCCTTCTGCCGGCATACCTTGCTCATTCATGTCCATTTGCCAGTTTCCGTTTTCATCGTGAAAGACAGAAATTGTAAATTCTTTCCAGGGGATTGCTTTCAAGGTGATGCTGATATTCCCTTTATTGGCTTTTTCCTGATTGTATATCGGTTTCGAATCTTTGCCGGCTTGCGCCATGATTAAAATGCTTCCTTTATCGTTGCGGATACCGCGGATATCAACCTTTACATCCTGAGCAAATAATATTGAAAAACTACTCATGGTAAGGATGAAGAGTAATGCATATCTGAGGCATGACATTTGTCTGTTTGTGGAATTGAATTTCTGAATGGTTTTCATAATGAAATAGATTTAGTTGTGATTGTTAATCGGTTTATTTTATAAACTACATGTTGTTTAAAATAAGCAAGGAGTGCGCATCTCACTTGCTTGTGTTGCAAATATAAAATGGTTTATTTTATAAACCAAATAAAAATCAAAGAAAATGAGAAAAATTTTATAGGCAGGGTTTTCGGGAGATAAATAAGGATTATGTTTTCATTTTTAGATTTGTTCATTCTTTATATTCTCTGTAACTTGCCGCAATATTTGAATGGCATTTAATTGTAGATTGTAAATTCTGAATAAATGGTGAACAGATTTGCAATCAAATTGTTTTTTCATTTGAAATTGAATCCTGTTTTGGGTTTGTAGCAGAATGTGGGGAAAACAGGGAAGATTGCGGAGAAGAAAAGTGTGGGAACAGCATACTAATTACAAAAAATATATAGATATGAAAGTAGCATTGATTGGTGGAGGAAATATCGGCTCTTCCGTTGTAAAAGGATTGGTAAAGAGCGGGATTGTACAACCGGAAGATATGACGGTAACGAATATCATAATGGAGGCCATACAGCCTTTGAAGGATGAATTCGGGGTTCGCATTACGACGGACAACCGGCAGGCTATCCGGGATTCGGAAATTGTGATTGTGGCGTTGAAGCCTTATGTCGGACCGCGGGTTTTGGAAGAGTTGAAAGATTGTTTCGAGCCGGGACGTCATATTTTAATTTCTTTTATTTCCGGTAAGACCATTGCAGAGTTGAAAGCCATTGTCGGGAATATTCCTCTTTTTCGGGTGATGCCGAATACGGCGGCAGAGTTTTGTGAGTCGTTGACGGCTGTGGCTCATGCCGGAGAAAGTGAGGAGAATAAAGCCAAAGTCAGCCGTTTGTTCAGCAAGATGGGTTTATGTATCGAGATACCGGAAACGATGATGCCGGCGGTGACTGTATTGGCTTCCTGTGGAACCGCTTTTGCCTTGCGGTTTATGCGGGCGATGGCTCAGGGAGGTATCGAGATCGGCTTCAGTTCGGCACAGGCTCATCAGATTGCTTCCCAGGTTATGCTCGGTGCTGCAAAACTCATTCTGGAGACGGGGCATCATCCGGAAAGGGAAATCGATAAGGTATGTACTCCTAAGGGCGTGACAATTACGGCCATCAATACTATGGAACACAACGGTTTCAGTTCTTCTGTCATCAAAGGAATCACCGCCGGTTACGATCTGGTCAGTGGTAATGAAAGCAAATAATGGCGAAAGAGAAATGATTGTAGATTTTAAATTAAAATTTACAATTTCATACTCTTAATGAGAATTGTAGAATAGAAAGGTCGGCATATTTTGCTGACCTTTTATATTATGAGATTATTGACAGAAGGGAGATTAAAGTATGTTCATTTGATATCCAAGGCCTTTTATTGTGCTAATAGAGAGTTGTCTGTCATAATTTAATAATTTGCGTAATTTAAATATTAGGTTGTAGATACTTGCTTCTGCATCTGCGGAATACTTCTTTCCCCATAATGTTTTAGCCAGAAGATCCAATGATACCAGTGTATTTTGGTTTTCCCAAAATAACAGCAATGTATTTTTTTCCAAAGGGCTGAGTTTTTTGATGAGTAATTCATTACAGAACAATTCACTTGTTGTTGTATGAAATGTGTAGTTATTACCTATTTTGATTGTTGATGAAGATGATTCTTGCTGTGCAAAACGAAGGATATAAGCTTCCAGTTCTTTTATATCGAAGGGTTTCCGGATGTAACAGATTCCTCCGGCTGCAATTCCTTCTGTAATATAAGATATATCCGTGTGGGAAGAAACAAATAGTACAGGGATCCAAGGATATTTTCTGATAAGTTCCCGTGCTTTTTCGATTCCGTTATCATTTCCGATTTCGACATCTAATATTATAATTGCCGGTGAAAATTGTGAGATAATCTCTTCAACGGCAAACAGAGAGTTTTGGAAATGTACCTTATAGCCTAACAATGAAAGTCCGGAGGTGATAATATTTCCCAGGTGAATATCGTCGTCGATAAATAGTATCTTTATTGATTTCATGATTTGACTATTTTGTTTGGGAGCGTTATAGTAAAAGTGCTGCCTTTTTCAGGAACACTTTGCAGGTCAAGTTTGCCTCCGTGTATTTTTACAATTTGGCGGACGAACGCTAATCCGATGCCATGTCCTTTTACCACTGGGGCCTCTGCGGAGCGGAAGAACGAGCGGAACACTTTTTTCCGGTTATTCCGTGAAATTCCAATACCGTTGTCAGTAATGATAATACTGGTCTTTTCTTCAGACTGGGTACAAGCCATCGTAATAATCGGTTCATTTCCGGAATATTTAATAGCATTGTCGAATAAATTCCGGAGACAATTATCGAAATAGAACGGGTCGACATATAATAATTCTGTATTGGGAGGAATATTCAATGAGAAAGTAATCTTTTTTTCATTATAAATTATTCTGAATTCGTTTATAAGCTCTGTGCTGCGTGATTCAATATCATAGCTGCTTCGGTGCAAGATTATTTTTTTTTCATTTAGTCTGATTTCTGACAGTAATCGGTCGATATTGGCAGTTAAGTTTTTTATGTACAATTTTCCAATGATGAGTTGTTTTGATTTTTGGATATCTCCTTCGCTCAATTCAAGAACATTCAGCATGGAATAGACATAAGACAGGGGGGATTTCAAGTCATGTATAATTCTTCTTGTGTACTTCTTTTGTGATTGTAACCGACGGTTTTGCCGTCGTAATAACCACAGTAACATGAAAAAGATAAAAGAGAATATGATTACAGATATTTCTGTCAGACAGGCGGGAAGAAGCTCTCTCTCTGTAATACTGAAGGGTTTAAATAGAAATTGTAGATGATTTGTTTCCGGTAAAAATCCGAGTGAGATGCATTTTATTGTATTGTCGGGTATCTGTATGCTTTTTTCTCTGCAAAATAAAGGGTTGATGGTTTTGTTTTCATTGAGAATTTGTTTTTTATAAGCGTTGGGGTTCGAGGGGAGGATAAAATTATTTTTGGATTCTCTATGTACTGATTGTAAATTCGATTGATTTATGGAATCGGTTTTTTCCTGATGTTTTATAATGACATTCGAAGACCTTTCCAATCCATTTTCCCGAAAGATTTTGTTCCATTTTGTTATCCCGTTAATCCATATTGCTTGTGAAATGGTAAATAATGCCAAAACATAGAATACGGATATAACAAGATATTTTTTCATGTATTATAATATTATATATCAAGTGATAAATATTATACTAAAATAATGAACTATATTATTCGAATAATTCATGATTGAATTAGTTATTTGTTGATTGTGAGTTGTTTGTGTAGTGCAAATTTAATTGAAATAATATATTTTGATTAGATTGATTAGGTGAATTTTGTATTTTAATTAGATAATTATAGCGAATTGTATTGTATATTTATTGCCATAAATATACATTAATTTATTTAAAAAGCAAAATATGAGTGATAGCTTCTTTTGCTACTTTGTCAGCCTTTGGGTTTATTTTATAATTTAATACGATCATAGTATGTACAGAAAGGTTTTCTCTCTTTTGGTATTTTTAACAGGTTTAGTATTCCTGGTCAGTTGTACAAACCGTACGACAACCATTAGCGGTACGATTGATAAACAGACGAAGTTATTGTATAGCAATCCGGATTTGGCAGTGTGCTTTGATAATTTTTTGGATACGCTTGTACCGGATGATCAGGGAAGGTTTGAATTAAAATTCAATTTGAAAGAAGGGAGGTTTATGATTTTAAAAATGCCTGATTCCCGAAATAAATATTTTATTCCTGTTTTGCCGGGGGAACATTACGAAATATCTATCGGTAAAAACAACGAATTTTCGGTTGATGGAGCAAATAAAGAAGGGATAGCACTGTATCAATCCGTATTGAATTATGATCCATATACAATGAAATGGAGTATATTTAAAAATGATACACTCTCCCGTGATGAAATGATTAAAAAGATCAAGCAAGGAGAATTAACCCAATTCAAAAAATTACTGGACGATAAGGAAATTACTTCGTCCTTTTATAAATTAATAAATGATGACAGAGATTGTTTTTATGCTTTTGTTGCGGCTTGGTTGAATTTATGGGATATGTTGGCAATATATAGGAGGCCGGAAACCGACGAGAGTATTTTGGCAGAGAAAAATACGATGAAGCAGTTGCAAAATATTTTTGACCGGTATAAACCGGATGATAAAGATTTTATAAAATCTCCTTCATGGACAGAGTATGCATTGTTTATGTATACGGAAATTTATCTGCAATACTTAAAAAAGCATATCGACCGGGACCGTATAGAAAGCTTAATAGATCCTGAACAGCATTTTTCTTTTTGGTTTGAACAGACAAAGCAATCTTTTTCGGGTAATCGTTTAGAATCGGCCTTGGCTCTTTTAATATACAGAAAAGGTTCAGAGGTAGAGTCGAGTATTCCGGCTTATCGGTATTTTAAAGAAAAATATCCTGTCAGTCCTTATCTTAACTATTTTGAAGAACAAATGAATGAAACGATAGAGCTTTACACGGGGAATAAATCCGATCCTTCGATCCGCTTTACCGAAAACAGTGATAGTATAAACAGTTTATCAGCATTGATTTCCCGGTTTAAAGGGAAAAAATTGTATGTTGATGTATGGGCAACCTGGTGCGCTCCTTGTAGAAAAGAATTTCAATACAAGGATTCTTTGGAAATAATTTTAGAGCAGCATGATATAACCCCTCTTTATATATCATTGGATAATGAAAACCAGAATAAAAAATGGAAGGCCCTTGTTTATGCTAATCATTTAAAAGGGTTTCATTTTCGGGCAAACCAGGCTTTTATCGATGATTTGAAATTGTATTGGGGGGGAGAAAAAGGGAAAAAATCTTTTTTAATCCCCTGGTATATGCTTATCGATGAAAATGGAAATATTTTAGAAAAACATGCCAGGAGACCTTCTGAAATCGTAGCTACAAAACGTTTATCGGATTAACCGGAAATTTTCCGGTTTTTGGGGAAGATCATCGGATTTACTTGAATACTGAACGACAAAATTGAGTTTATGATTTTAAATTGGGTGTTTATTGGAGGAACATTGTAAATCAAAATCAATATCAATGACCGGAACCTGGGGTTGTGTTATAACTTTAATTGTGTATGATATGTATAGAAATGTCCTATTCCTTTCTGTCTTCCTGATCGGTTTATTTTTTATTTCCAGTTGTACAAACCATACGACAACCATCAGCGGTACGATTGATAAACAGACGAAATTATTGTATAGCAATCCTGATTTGGCGGTGTGTTATGATGGTTTTTTGGATACGCTTGTACCGGATGATCAGGGAAGATTTGAATTAAGACTCGATTTGAAAGAGGGGCGGTTTATTTTTATCAGAACTTCCGGTTCCAGATATAAATATCTTTTGCCTTTACAGCCGGGGGAGAAGTACAAAATATCTATTGATGAAAATAATGGACTTTTAGCCTATGGGCCGAACGAAGCAGGGATTGAATTGTATCAATCTGTATGGAATGAAGGCTTAAGGCCGATGGCAATGGATTGGGGGGCGTTTTTTGAAAATGATACTTTTTCCCGTGATGAGATGATTGAAAAAGTTAAACAGGAAGAATTGACCGGGTTTAAAAAGTTGCTGGATAACAAAAAAATTACCCGATCCTTTTATAAATTAATAGCTGGTGACAGAGATTGTTTTTATGCTTCGATTTCAGCAGAGTTGTATTTGCAAGATATGCTAAAAATATACAGGAGTCCGAAAACAGATAATAGCATTCTGGCAGAGGAAAATACGATGAAGCAGTTGCAAAATATTTTTGACCGGTATAAACCGGATGACAAAAATCTGATGAAATCTCCTTCATGGACGAAGTATGCATTGTCTATGTATACTAAATTTTATAAACAATATTTTGCAAAACACATAAATAGAGATAATATAGAGAGTTTAATAAATGCAGATTCGCATTTTTCTTTTTGGTTTGAACAAATCAGACAATCTTTTTCGGATGAAGCCTTAGAATCAGCTTTAGCTCTTTTAATATACAGGGCAGGACCTGAAAATAACGATGTAGTTGAGGCAAGTGTACCTGCTTTTGAATACTTTAAGGAAAAGTATCCGGCAAGTCATTATCTTCAATATTTTCAGTATTATATGAATAGAGCGATATTGTTTTATTCAGGAAATAAGCTGGATTCTTCGATTTATTTTATCGAAGCCGGAGACCGTATCAATAGCTTTTCGGAGTTGATTTTTCAATTGAGAG
Source organism: Culturomica massiliensis (assembly GCF_900091655.1). Taxonomy (NCBI): domain Bacteria; kingdom Pseudomonadati; phylum Bacteroidota; class Bacteroidia; order Bacteroidales; family Odoribacteraceae; genus Culturomica; species Culturomica massiliensis. The sequence goes on along the minus strand of NZ_LT594621.1, from coordinate 1,927,912 downwards.
GGAAAAAATTGTATGTTGATATATGGAGAATTACCTGTGGTCCTTGCCGGGGAGAATTTCAATACAAGGATTCTTTGGAAATAATTTTAGAACAACATGATATAATCCCTCTTTATATATCATTGGATAATAATAATCAGGATAAAAAATGGAAGGCACTTGTTTATGCGTATAATTTAAGAGGTATTCATTTTCGGGCAAACCAGGCTTTTATCGATGATTTGAATAAACTTTATTTAGATGGTAAAAATCCGGGTGGAAATGAAAAAAAATCTTTTTCAATCCCTTGGTATATGCTTATTGATAAAAACGGACACATTGTAGAGAAACAGGCTAAAAGACCTTCTGAAATTATAGCTACAAAGCGTTTATTGAATTAACCGGAAAATTTTTCCGAAATGATGAAAAAATTTCCTTCCTATATCCAACTCGATGCGATGGATTGCGGTCCCACTTGCTTGCGTATGATTGTCAGGTATTATGGGAAACATTATAGTCTTCAAACTTTGCGTCAGTATTCATTTATTACGCGCGAAGGTGTGTCGATGTTGGGAATAAGCGATGCTGCAGAGCGGATCGGTTTTCGAACATCGGGGATAATATTTCATTTGAACAATTGGTAACAGATGCCTTGTTACCGTGTATCGTGCATTGGAGGCAAAACCATTTTGTTGTATGTTATGATATAAAAAAAGATAAAAATAATGGTCATCGGATATTTGTTGCTGATCCCGCCTTGGGTTTGGTCGTGTATAACGAAATGGATTTTAAAAATGTTGGATAAGTACGTCAAAGAATAATGAAAATAACGGTGTCATATTGCTTTTACAACCCGGTCCGGAATTTTACAACCATGAGGATGAGAAGGAGGAGTGTAAACACCGTAGTCTTCGTTTTTTTCTTCGTTATCTGACACCTTATAAAAGCCAATTTGTACAATTGGTATTGGGGATGGTGGTGGTGAGTATACTGCAATTTATTTTTCCGTTTCTTACTCAGTCGTTGGTCGACGTAGGTATCCGCGATGGGAATCTGGTTTTTATTACATCAATCCTGATTGCCCAATTGATTATTTTTTCGGAAAAGTAGAAAGTGTTTCAAGGGTTCCGACTGCGGAAGGGTTTTATGTTGTCGAAATAAATTTCCCCGATGGTATGAAGACAAATTATGGTAAAATATTACCTATAACTCAACAAATGCAAGGGAGCGGAGATATTATCACAGACGATTTGCGACTGATTGAACGTCTTTTATGCCCATAAAGAAATTGCTGAAAGAGCGATGGTTGTGAACCGAAGGCGGGTTTAAAGATTTGTAAATAGAGCCAACGCCAAAAATTCAGTCGAAAATTTATAATTTCGATTAGATTGGAGACGTGGTTTTGGTTAGATTGGATAGATAAATAATAGGTTTTGGTTAGATCGCTTCGTGGTTAAAAATGTATATTTATTATCTGTAAAAAGATCAGGTTTTTATACGATTGGATAAATGTTCATGGAGAATGATCAGACAGAGACTTTGCGTTGTTTGGGAATTTAGTGTTTGCATCCTAAATAATTATTATTAAGTTGCAAGATAATAAGTCATTGGTATTGAAACCGAAAATTATGTTGTGTATGAAAGTAAAATTATTTATTCTGCTTTGTTTTTTGTTTGTATTGGGCAATCAAGCGGTTGTTGCGCAGGAGAGGACTGTAGAGCCGGAGGTGGGGGAACCGGTTGTTTTGCGGCTGGTTTATACATTTACCCAACAAGCTGTGAAAGATCGCGAGTCGGTTTATATTACCGATACGATGGCACTGGAGGTCGGGATGAACGGGTCTGTATATTACGATTGGAATAAAAACCGGAGGGATTCGCTTGCAGCCATTCGATTTACGGAACCTGTCAATCATAAAATTACTTTAAGTGTGGATGAAAATGCTTTGCAGGTGCGGTTGGAAGCTCAAAAGCAGGTATACGATGTTTTGGATGCAGGTAAAGGACAATCTTACCGGATTTATAAAAAGAGAGATAAGGAAGAGGTCGTGACGATTGATGAGGGACCTTTGGAAGGCTTTGATACGGAAACTTATTTTCAGTTGACGGAGAACATCCCTCCCCAGGCTTGGAAGATGAGTAGTGATACATCGACCGTGTTGAATTATCTTTGCCAAAAGGCATCGGCTACTTTCCGGGGAAGAACTTATGTTGCCTGGTTTACATTGGATATTCCGATAAACGACGGACCGTGGAAATTTTACGGACTTCCGGGCATGATATTAAAGGTACAGGATACGGAAGGGCAGTTTTGTTGGGAAGTTATCGGGTTGCAAAATGTCCGTGATGAAATTTTGATACCGACCGATAGAAAGAAAATTCCCTGTAATTTGAAAGAATTGAGTGACTTTAAAAGGAATGAAAGGAGATATATATCTGTTGGTTTTGTGGAAAACGGAGGGGTTGTTTATTACAGGACGAAGAATCCGGTTACTTATTTTTCATTGGAAAGAGGAGATTAAACCGGTAAGCTTTTCTGCTATATTCAGAACGGAAAGAATTATTGGGAGTTCGAACGTGTCGGTTTTGTCACAGCATATTTGATGTATGAAATATCAGTTGGTTGTTTTTCTATTTTTACTTCCCTTGTTTTCTTTTGCTCAAAAAGAAATAAAAGGACGGGTAGTGGATAGAAAGACATTGAAACCGGTTCCGCTTGCCACGGTTACCCTACATCCCATTGGTTCACAAAACATTCTGGCTTATACGATGACTGCCGATGACGGAACGTTTTTTTTAAAAAAGGACTTGATGCCGGATTCTGTTGTCATTTCTGTAAGAGCAATGACAATCGAGACGCAGTCCAGACTAGTCAAAAGCGACGTCGGATTTGTGGAATTCCGGGTAACGGAAAAAACGACGGAGTTAAAAGAAGTTATTGTAAAGGCTCCTAAGATCAGGCAGACCGGTGATACACTCAATTATTCGGTAGCCGGTTTTGTGGATGCGACCGATCGCAGTATCGGTGATGTATTAAAAAAACTTCCAGGTATCCAGGTGTTGCCTTCCGGACAAATTCTGTATCAAAATAAGGCGATCAGCAAGTTCTATGTGGAAGGGCTTGATTTGCTGAAAGGTAAATACGGCATTGCGACCAATAATATAGATGCGTCTGATGTTGCAACGGTACAGGTACTGGAGAACCACCAACCTGTGAGGGTGTTGAAGGATATGGAATTACCTGAAGCCGCTGCGATCAATTTAAAACTTAAAGAGTCGGCTTTGGGGGCTTTTTTTGCGTCGGCACAGCTTGGGTTTGGATTGCCCCCAGCCTTGTTCAGTAACGAACTGGTCGGTATGCGGTTTACCCGAACCCAGCAGAATATGCTTGTGTATAAAGGGGATAATACGGGGCGTGATATTACCCGCGAACTGGTGTCTTTTTACGATGCTCCCGAGACCTCTGACAGGGAATTGCTGTCTGTACAATTACCGTCTGCTCCTCAAATTAAGGAACAGCATTTTTTGTTTAATGATGCCCACCTGATTTCCTTGAATGATTTAAGAACATTGAAAAAGGAGATGACCTTGACAGGAAATCTGAGTTTTATATATGATAAGCAGAAAAGCGACAGTTATTCCAAACGCGATATCTTTTTGGAAGATGCCGATACGATTCATATCGCGGAGGATATCGATATGAAATTTTTAAAACGGGAACTGGAAGGTTCTTTTACTCTGGAAGGGAATACGGAAGATTATTTTTTGAATAATACCTTGAACGTATCGACTAAGTGGAACAGCCGGAACAGCGATGTAGCGGATATAAAGCCGCCTCCTGTTTCGCAATATCTGAACTTACCTTCTTTTCACATCGGGAATGATTTTGAGTATATACACAGAAAAGGAAATAAGAGATACCGGATGGGAGCATCGTTTGCCTATACTTACCGGAATAATTTTTTGCGTGTCGTTCCGTCTTCTTTTGCTTCTTTACTTACAGATAACCAAGTCTCGGATTCGTCAATGCTCCAAAAGGTCGTTTATGATTACCTGGCGACAAAAGTATATATTTCCGGTGGGATTGATAAACAACGTATAACCGCATGGTATACTGCGGGTGTTTTTTATAATCGTTATCATCTTCGTTCCCGTCTTTATGCCGGTATTCCTTGGATGCCGATAGCCGCCGACAGTGTGCGCAATGATTTTATACGCAACGAGATCGGGTTGAAGATAACACCGACGTTTATGTTCAAGATATCTGCAAAGCTTAACACCCAACTTTCTTTGCCCGTAACTTATCTGATGCTTGACAGGAGCGACGAGGTCAGGCATAAGGAGCAGCGGAAAGGCAATGTGCTGTATGCTCCTTTTCTTTCGGTAGAATGCCCTTTTAGTCCCCGTATCAGTTTGTTTTCCAACGTCTCATATGCCAATAATCTTGGAGGTATCGAAGAGGATTACCGGGGGTATATAATGACGACTTACCGCACCATGAACCGTACTGGCGGTTTGATGAGCGAGGAGCGTAAGTTGAATGCATTCGTATATCTCAATTACAAAAATCCATTTACGACACTGTTTACATCGGTTCGTCTATCGTACTCCAATTTATGGAGAAACAGGCTCAGGGATATATATTATGATGGTATTTTGAGTCATACGACGAGTATTCGTCGTTCCAATACATGGCATTCTTACGGAATTAACTATTCGTTGGGGCAAAGTATCGATGTCCTTCGTTCCGAGGTGAAGTTGAGTACAGGTTATACCGTTAATCGGTATATCGTCTTGAATCAGGGACTGATTTCTAAAGTTAAATCCCGTTTGTTTTCCATATCTCCTTCCGTTGTCACGGATATCGGAAAATTCGCCGTTATTAAATATAAAATAAGTTATAATCAAAGTCGTAATAAAATCGCAGCAGCCCGAATGCCGGCGATCCATTATCTTGCACAAGATATATCCGCCTCTTTTATTCCTATGAAAAAATTAGTTCTGAATCTGTCGTTCAATCATTATTATAATAGTTTGCTGGAATCTTCAGACCGTTCGTCATGGTTTGGAAATATCGGGTTAAAATATGGATTTAAACGGGTAGATTTTATGCTTGACTGGAACAATATTTTCAATACGAGGCGATTTATAAACTATTCTTATAATGATGTGAGCAGTTACTATTCAGATTATCGTTTACGTTCCTCGGAAATTTTATTTCGAGTCCGGTTTAAGGTCTTTTGAAAGATAAGTTTCAAATGATGTGATAATGGATAAAATTTGCTGTGTTTTGCTATTTTATTTGCCAAATTTACATGGATTTCAGTACAAAATTGTTGCTTTTAAGGCAAGAAAAAAGGGGCTGTAAATCTATTGTTTGATTTACCCCCCTCTGATAATCAATTGTTTTTTTATTGTCGGGATAACAGGATTTAAACCAGCGACCACTCGCCCCCCCAGACGTTGAAATATGAATTGTATTTATTTGTATATCTGTATGTTGTGTGGGAAATTAAAGGCTGAGGATTTATATAACAGACAGGTATTTTGGCAATTCATTTCTGAATGGTTTGGTGCTTATGAGGATATAGGGAAGGTATCTGATAAGCTCTTTGATGTTACTTTTGAACAAATTAAATCAGTAAAAGATTTGGAAAATTGGTGTATGTGTCTCGCTAATAGTATTATCAATCTTCCCAACTTCATTAAAGACCAACTGTTCAAGTATAGAGAGAAACTGTTGGATACAGATTATCAGTATCATAAAGAATCCAAGATAGATTACAAAAGGCTTTCTCTCAATTTGCTGAGTATATGGGACAATCAGATTTAATGATAGAATTGACAGAGAAGATTGAAAAATACCTGTCTTGGAAATTTACAGAGTCCCCCGATGCTTACGACAAAGATTAGGGATTCAAAATAGTGGTGCGGATAACTCATTCAGACATGAGAATTAAATGGCTATAAGAAGCCAAGCGAGGAGTAAAATTTAGGATAACTCATTCCTAACAGGTATATTTGTAACAATCAAAAGCCGGGTGATATGACAAAGCAGAATGCAATAAAAATCTTCGAGGAGAAGAAAGTCCGTACAGTATGGGACAGTGATAAAGAGGAATGGTTTTTCTCTATTGTGGATGTGATCGAGGTATTGACAGATAGTGATAATCCACGCCGATATTGGAGTGACCTAAAACGTAAGCTGACAAAGGAGGGAAGTCAGTTGTACGCTGAAATCGTACAACTGAAAATGCCCTCGTCTGATGGTAAGTATTACAAGACAGATGTTGCTGATACTGAACAGTTATTCCGGTTGATACAGTCAATACCCTCTCCTAAAGCTGAACCTTTCAAATTATGGATGGCACAGGTAGCTAAGGAACGGTTAGATCAAATGCAAGACCCGGAACTGTCCATCGAACAGGCAATGCTGGACTATAAACGGTTGGGGTATTCTGACAATTGGATCAATCAACGGCTCAAAAGTATAGAAATCCGGAAAGATTTAACAGATGAGTGGAAACGTCACGGATTACAGGAGGGAGTACAGTTTGCTACATTAACTGATATCATCTATAAGACATGGGCGGGAAAGACAGCTAAGGAATATAAACAGTTCAAGGGGTTGAAGAAAGAGAACCTACGGGATAATATGACTAACAAAGAGTTGGTGTTGAATATGCTCGCAGAACTTTCTACTAAGGAAATATCAGAGGTACAAAACCCGGAATCTTTTGATGGGCATATAGACGTAGCCAAACAAGGTGGAACGATAGCCCTTAATGCCAGATTGGAATTAGAAAAGAAAACCGGAAAATCTGTCGTAACTCCCCTAAATGCAAAAGACGTTTTAGGGCTACAAAGCGGAGAAGTGGAAGATGTTGATTTAGACAGTGAAGAAGCAAATTAATAAAACTAAGGAATAATGATATCGAGGGAGCTGTTAGTGGTTCCCTTTTTTTGTATATACCTGTTGAAAAGAAAAGTAAGGAGTGAAAATAAAACGATACAGGGATTTATACCATCATCCCGAAGTATTTTATTCTACAATAAATATCTTTCCTTATAGAGACCAATAGAAGAATAAAAGTGATGAGGGGGTGATTGTCGGATTCGATAGATTGAAAATATTATAACTCATAAAAAGTAAGTACAGAGGATATCATATACAGGTGGTGATGTTATCAAATGATGAAAAGGACGATAGATATACAAACGTTTAATTTTGACTCATCATAAAAATTTGAATCGAGGAGATTATTTGATTGATGACAGAGAAAATAATGGTGCCGGGCAATTTGAGGGAGAATTAATTTTGTTCGGTTCAGACAAATTCCCGGATTGGAATAAAGTACAGGATTATTTATTGTAGGATTGTTGATGCTTTATTCATGTTAGGTGTAGATTCCCCTGAATTGCATAAAACCGGGGTTTCATGTGAATAAATACCAAATGAATTTAGTATTGCGATTGCTATCTGATTAGATTAAGTTTCCCGAAAAGTGTAATCAAAATGTAATCGTTGTAATAAAAAAGAGGTCAGACTTTTGGTCTAACCTCTTGATTTCCAGTAGTCGGGATGACAGGATTTGAACCTGCGACCACTCGCCCCCCAGACGAGCACTCTACCGGGCTGAGCTACATCCCGAAATGCGGGTGCAAATATAATGGGAATATTTTAATTTGGCAACAGGATGAGGAAAAATATCTCCAAAAAACCGATTTCGGAAGCTGATTTTACGGATAAAACGGGTTGAAAATGTTTTAATTTATTTAATTTTACCTGCCGAATGAAAAGGAGACTAATTTTTGACATTGGACGAGTATGGCATTTATACGTATAATAAATAAATTTATTCTGGTGTTATTGTTTGGAACGGTCGTCGTATCGACGGAGGCACAAAAAACTGTGCTGAAATTCAATCCGGATGGAACGTTTAAAATTGTACAATTTACAGACGTACATTTCAAATACGGTAATTCAAATTCCGATATTGCGTTGGAACGGATGAGGCAGGTATTGGATATCGAAAAACCGGATCTGGTGATTTTCACCGGAGATGTGATTTATGGAAAACCGGCGTCAGAAGGTATGAAGACGGTGTTGAATGTGGTGGTGGAACGTAAAATACCTTTCGGAGTCGTCTATGGAAATCATGATGACGAGCAGGGGATGGATCGTCAGGAGTTATTGCAGGTGATACAATCTGTACCTTTTAATTTGACGGAACAGACGGAGGGTTTGAGCGGAGTGAGCAATTATATTCTTCCGGTGAAATCTGCTGACGGGAGTCGGGATGCTTTGATTCTGTATTGTTTGGATTCTCATTCTTATTCTTCGGTGAAGGGAGTCGGCGGTTATGATTTTCTGAAGTTTGATCAAGTCGATTGGTATTTGAAGAATAGTACGGCTTATACAAAAGTAAACGGAGGAAAGCCTTTGCCTTCGCTGGCTTTTTTTCATATCCCATTGCCGGAATACAGCCGGGCGGCTGCGGCAGAAGGAGCGATCCTGATCGGTGCCCGGATGGAGCCTGCCTGTGTTCCGCAGCTGAATACCGGTATGTTTGCCGCGATGAAGCAAAGCGGGGATATAATGGGTGTTTTTGCCGGACATGATCATGATAATGATTATGTGGTGTATTGGAGAGATATTTTGTTGGCTTACGGGCGTTATACCGGAGGGAATACGGTATACAATAATATTCAGAACGGTGCCCGGGTGATCGAATTGAAAGAAGGAGCCCGGGAGTTTAAGACCTGGATCCGTCAAAAAGACGGTGTTGTCAATCCGGTGGATTTTCCTGCTACTTTTCAGAAAAAAGGAGATCCGGAATAAGTATTGATTTATGATTTTGGATTGTTGATTTACGATTGTTGATTTACGATTGTTTTGAGAAGGGCAGGTGGCAGATTTTGGGTTGAGTTTATAAGTTTTTCCATTTCCCTTTCCCTTTAGTTTCTTCGGATGGTGTATTCTTCTATACCGAGATCGGCAAGGGTATGTTGTAAATCCTCCTCATTGTCGGAAAGGAGCAGGAGCTTGTCTCCGGCAAGAAGCCGGGTGGAACCGTTGGGAACAAAATAGCTGTCGTATCGTTTGATCATAATGACGAGTGTATTGGGGGGAAGGTGCAGTTTATGGAGGTGGTCGCCGTCGATTAACAGGTCCGGCATAACGGTAACTTCTGCAATGACCGATTTGATGTTTTCAGCGAGAGCCATATTGAATTCGTCCGGCAGGTTCTTTACCGGCTGTGATAAACCGAGTAGTTTTGCCGAGATAGATACTGTCGTACCTTGTAGTAACAGGGAAAGAATGGTAATGAAGAATACGATATTGAATATTTGTCGGGCACCCGGTATGTCGGCCAAAAGCGGATAAGTTGCAAAAATGATAGGTACGGCTCCCCGTAAACCGATCCAGGAGGTAAATAAACGTCCTTGCCATGTCATTTTCCGGAAAGGGAGTAAACACAGAAAGACGGCAAGCGGCCGGGCGATGAATATCAGAAAACCTCCGATCAGCAGACCGATAGGAGCTATCCCCCATAGTTCTGCCGGGTTTACCAGTAGGCCTAGTGCCAGGAACATAATGATCTGGAATAACCAGGCGATACTGTCGAAAAAGTTACTGATATTTCTTTTGTAAACAATCTGATGATTTCCGACGATCAGGCCGGTGATGTAAACGGCCAGATAGCCATTGCCTTTCAGGAGATCGGTGATGGAGAATGTAAAGAATACGAATATCAGTAATATGATTTGATAGAGGGAATTGTTTGTCAGGCAGATGTGATTGATGATGTATATGGCCAGACGTCCGAGCAGGTAACCGGTGGCGATTCCGATACTGAATTGTAAAAATAGAGAGAGAAAGATATAATTCCAGCTCATTTCACCCGATTGCAGTACCTGTAAGAGGAGTATGGTGAGCATATAAGCCATCGGATCGTTACTTCCGCTTTCGAGCTCGAGCAGAGGGCGCATGTTTTGTTTCAGGTGAAGGCCTTTGGAACGCAGAATATTGAAAACGGAGGCCGAGTCGGTGGAAGACATGACGGCTGCCAGTAACAGACAGCCGGCTAAAGGCGTGATAAGATTGGGATAGAAGTATCCGACCAGCCAATATATAAAATATCCGGTAAACAACATGGTAAATAGTACACCCAGGGTGGCCAGTATAATACCTTGAGGTATAATTGGACGGATATCGTTGATCTTGGTATCCATGCCGCCCGAAAACAGAATAATACACAGAGCTAAAGTGCCGATGAATTGGGCTTCCGAGGCATTGTGAAATTGGATGCCTATACCGTCGCTTCCAAAGATCATGCCGACAACCAGGAAAAGGAGCAATACCGGAACGCCCAGTTTATATCCGGTACGGCCGACAATCAGGCTTACAAAAAGGAGGGTGGAACCGATAAGTAATATATTTCCGGTAGTGAATGACATACGATTGTTTTTTTTGTGTAAACGCATGAAAAAGAAAAAATGTTTTGTCTTTTTTCTGTTGGGGAAACTTTGCGAAATGTTTGTTTTTCGATAAAAAGAAAATTGAAAAGAGGTAGCGGTTTGTATTGAAATATCTATTTTTGTAGATCAATTTGACGACGTATGTCTCACTTGCCTACTTTAATTAGTGACCTTGCTTTGATACTGGTGGCGGCCGGTGTGGTTACCCTTATTTTCAAACGGTTGAAACAACCGTTGGTATTGGGATATATTGTTGCCGGTGTAATTGCCGGCCCTCACATTTCTTTTACACCAACAGTGATAGATACGGCAAATATTCAAACCTGGGCGGATATCGGCGTTGTCTTTTTGTTGTTTGCTCTCGGGTTGGACTTCAGCTTTAAAAAATTGATGAAGGTGGGGGGACCTGCTGTGATTGCTGCAGTGACGATTATAGTCGGGATGATCATGCTGGGAATGCTGGTTGGTTCGTCTATGGGGTGGAAACGGATGGATTGTATCTTTTTAGGAGGGATGTTGGCGATGTCTTCGACGTCTATTATTTATAAGGCGTTGAATGATATGGGACTGCGTACACAGCGGTTTGCCGGTTTGGTTTTGGGAATATTGGTCATTGAAGATTTACTGGCGATTGTATTGATGGTGTTGTTATCGACGATGGCAGTAAAAAATAATTTCGAAGGAACGGAAATGATATACAGTATCGGTAAATTGTTTTTTTTCCTTATGTTGTGGTTTATTATCGGCATTTATATCATACCGACTTTTTTCCGGAAAACGAAATTGCTGATGAATGACGAGATGTTGTTGATCGTGGTTTTGGGAATGTGTCTGTTGATGGTGGTGATTGCGACCTATGTGGGTTTTTCTTCTGCTTTGGGGGCTTTTGTCATGGGGTCTATATTGGCGGAGACGATGGAGGCCGAAAAAATCGAACATTTGGTGAGACCGGTAAAAGATTTGTTTGCAGCCATCTTTTTCGTTTCGGTGGGCATGTTGATTGATCCCGGGATGATTTGGGAATATATCGGTCCGATTTTATTGATCACCTTAACTGTTCTGACCGGACAGTCTGTTTTGGGAACTTTTGGGGTGGTTTTATCCGGACAGCCATTGAAAGTGGCGATGCAATGCGGTTTTTGCCTTTCACAGATCGGAGAATTTGCTTTTATCATTGCTTCTTTAGGGATTGCTTTACATGTGACCGATGGTTTTTTATATCCGATTGTTGTGGCCGTATCGGTGATTACGACCTTTTTGACACCCTATATGATACGGTTGGCCGAACCTGCTTATCCGTATGTCGAACGTAAACTTCCCAAAAGATGGAAAAGGATATTGGAGCGTTATACATCCGGTACACAGGTAGTGAATCACGAAAGTAACTGGAAAAAACTACTGATGGCTTTGGGAAGGATCGTGATCGTTTATTCTGTGATTATTATTGCGGAATTGATTCTGGCCTTTAGTTTATTAGTGCCTTTTATCCGGAATCATATTCCGGGAATATGGGGGAATATAGTGAGTGCCGTGTTGATAATCGCTTGTATGGCTCCTTTTTTACGCGCGATTGTCGCTAAAAAAAATCATTCGGTGGAGTTTCAGATATTGTGGGAAGACGGTCGTTTTAACCGGGGATATTTAGTGTCGTTGATCGTATTCCGGTTTGTATTGGCGATGTTTTTCGTTATGTTTGTCGTTTCGGCTTTGTTTAAAATATCGGTGGGTTTGTTGATCGGGATAGCCGGAATGGCTGTTGCCGGAATGATCTATTCCCGTTATCTGAAAAAACAGTCGATATTGATTGAACGCCGGTTTTTGCGTAATCTGAACATTCGGGATATCAGTGCCCGGCCGTCAGGTAAAGCCGTGCCCCGATTTGCCGGAAATCTGTTGTCCCGCGATTTGCATATGGCCGATTTTATCGTTCCCCAGGAATCGAAATGGGCGGGAAGAACTTTGGCGGATTTGAGGTTGAAAACCCGTTTCGGAGTGCAGGTTGTTGCTCTTTTCCGGGGTAATTATTGTTTGAATATTCCGGGAGGAAAAGAACGTATCTTTCCGCGGGATCGGATTCAGATAATCGGAAGTGATGAGCAATTGTTGAAATTCGGAGAATATTTGGAACAGCAGGTTATTCCGGAGGAAGATTGTGATTTGAGTCAAAGTGCTGTAAACTTACGGCAGTTTATTATAGATGCCGAATCGGTATTTTCCGGAAAAACCATTGAGGAGTCCGGTATTCGTGAACAATATCGTTGTCTTATCGTCGGTTTGGAACGTGGGGATACCTCTTTGCATGATCCGACAGCCGATACTGTATTGGAAGAAGGAGATCTGGTATGGATCGTCGGAGAAGACAGTAATATTTACCGGCTTATTCACGGTTAATCTTTTTTATTTTAAATTGACTTATACGCTTTTCTTGCAAAAAAGACCGTAAATCATAATTGTATGAGTTGTGGCTGAAATTACACAGTGCATCTTTCCCGGTATGTCATTTTTTTAGACACGTTTGTCTAATTCTTTTACGTAAATGTAAATTTTAAATACATTTAAATCTCTAATAATCAGGTTGTTGTATTGAGTGGTATGTATTTTGATGTATATAATTGAATTTTAATCTTTAAAATATATGTGGCTTCAAGTCAGGGAATTTATCCGGTTGAAACGAAATAAACCGTTTTCTTTTATTGTAAATAATATCGGAATGTCTTTGGCTTTTACAGCTTTGATTATATTGTTCACTTATGCTCTGGCGTTTGTGATTATGCTCATCATTGCCGTCTTGAGCGTGAGCGTTCTCACCTGGAAAGCTGCCACGGCCAATCCGGTCGATTCGCTGAGAACGGAATAGCACTTAGAGAAAACTTAATTTTTTTTGTTATGTGGACATCTTTGAAAGAACTCATTTGGGAAAAACGGAACCGGCCTTTTACTTTTATCGTGAACGTCGCCGGTTTGATTCTGGCCTTTACGGCTGTCATCGTCATGTATACTCATCTAATCGGCGAATGGAATCATGATGCAGATGTGGAGCATCGGAAAGATATCGTGCGGGTGGAGATGTCCTGGGGGCTGACTGGAGGAGCATACGCTCCTTGGTTGGGCGACGTTATGCCGGAAGTGGAACAATACTGCCGGATTTTTCTGGATAACAATGCCGCGGTACATGTGCCGGCTCAACAGGAGACGGAGGAAGTGTTTATCCGGGAAAAAGTTTTTCTGGTCGATTCCACTTATGCTTCCTTTTTTTCCCTCCGCATGGTCCGGGGAGATTCCACTTACCGTCCCGACGGAGTTCTGCTGAGTGAATCGGCGGCAAAACAGTTGTTCGGCGAGTCCGATCCTATCGGAAAAACTTTAATCCTCCGGCATAACATTCCTTTGACCGTACAAGCTTTATTTAAAGACATAAAAAATCCGGGAATCCGAAGCCCCCGGATTCTGGGAATGCTGGAAACGGCCAATCGTTTGTTTGGGAGTAAGATGACGGAAGAGTGGGATTTCGCAAATTTCGAAACCTACCTCCGGTTAAAACCCGGTACCGACAGAATACAATTTACCGGGAAATTCAAGCAGCTATATGCCGCTAAATTGAAAGAAATCGGTTATAAAGAGGATCAGATTTCGCAGTCCGTAAACCAGGATTTGATACGCAACTACACGGATATTTATTTCGATAACGAAGTTTTGGGATTTGCTGATCACGGCAATTATAACGACCTCCGTATTTTGATGATGCTTACCATCCTGGTCCTGGGAATAAGTATTATCAATTATGTCAATATCGCTACGGCTAAAGTAGCTGAAAAATCCCGTACGATCGGGATGAAACGGATATTGGGTGCCGGGCGGACCTCCCTGATAGCCTTCCTTGTATTCGATTCGGTTTTTACCTGTTTTATAGCGATGGGCGCGGCTTGGGCGCTAGCCCAGGGACTGGCCTTTTTCCTGCAACAGTGGATCGGTCTGGGGGATATGTCTCAACTCACCTTTTGGTCTGCTCTGGTATTGTGGGTAGCCGTGCCTTTACTTTGCGGTTTGTTATCCGGTATATTTCCGGCCTTTTATCTCACTCGGTTGAACCGATTCGACACGATGAATTCGCAGAGAAACGAAAGCCTGGCTTTGCAGCGGTTTAAAAGCGGATTGATGATTCTACAGTTTGCCGTTTCGATGGGATTGATCATATCCACACTTTTTATCTATAAACAGGTAAATTACATGAAGCATTTCGACACCGGATATGACCGGAAGAATATTGTCGTGGTGCATGGGAACCGGGAACAGGTTTTGTATAGTAAATATCCCGGTTTTAGAACGGCTTTATTGCAAAATCCGGCGGTACTGAAAGTAGGAGCTTCCAAAGATCCGATTTACAACATCCGGGAAAGGGGTTTTCACCTGGATGTGAGCGGTTGGGATAATAAAGGAGCCGCGTATGTTACCTGGGTAGATGTTCCCTTTCTGGATTTAATGGGTTTGAAAATCCTGGAAGGAGAAGGTTTTCATGAGGCAGACCAAGTGATAAAAGACATCGGTTGGAGCATCAATCAAAAATTTATTATCAATCAGCGGATGGCGAAGGAAATCGCATCCTTAGCTCCTGGGCAGAATTATTTGGGAGGTAACCGGATCGGCGTGGTAAAAGATTTCAATTTCAGGTCGATGCATGAACCGGTTAGTCCGATGTACCTGGGTTTGCTAGGCGGTTTTAATAGTCAAATCGATGTTTACATCCGCATTGCGCCTGAAAACCGGGAAAAAGCCCTGCAGTATATTGAGAGTTGTTATCGGGAGTTTTACCCGGGAACTTTGTATCAGTATAGTTTTATGGAGGACGATTACGCCCGGCTTTACGGTTCGGAAGATGTTTTTGCTTTGAAGTTGCTCTTCTTTTCGGTTTTGTCGGTTGTCATCGCCTGTCTGGGATTGCTGGCTTTTGTGGTATTTTTTATCGAACAGAAAACGAAAAGCATCGGTTTACGCAGAGTAATGGGAGCTACCGAATTCCAGATTATGGGGTTGCTGAACCGTAATTTCCTGATTCGTTTGCTGGCCGGTTTCGTTTTGGTATGTCCGGTGGCCTATTTTGTGGTTTTGCGCTGGTTATCGGATTTCGCCTATAAAACGGAATTAAGCTGGTGGGTATTTGCTGGGGCTTTTATATTGATGTTCGTTATAGCCTTGCTCTGTGTAAGTATGCTGACTTGGAAAGCTGCTACGGCAAATCCTGTGAATTCTCTGAAAAATGGGTAATTTTGTGTCCGGATAAATCCGAGATAACACACCGGGACGGACTCATTGTGTAATTTACGATTTATGATTTTTGATTTACGATTGGGGAGATTGCTGATTTGTAGAGGAGTTTCGAAGAGGTTGTTTCTGATTTTAAATTTTAGATTTTAAATTGTAAAATGGGTAGGGAGAAAATAACACACCGGGACGGACTCATTGTGTAATTTACGATTTATGATTTTTGATTTACGATTGGGGAGATTGTTGATTTGTAGAGGGGTTTTGGAAGAGATGGTTTCTGATTTTAAATTTTAGATTTTAGATTTTAAATTGCAAAATGGGTAGGGAGAAAATAACACACCGGGACGGACTCATTGTGTAATTTACGATTTATGATTTTTGATTTACGATTGATGTGGATATTGATCTGTATAGAGTTTTGGAAGAGGTTGTTTCTGATTTTAAATTTTAGATTTTAGATTTTAAATTGCAAAATGAGTAGGGAGAAAATAACACATTGGGACGGACTCATTGTGTAATTTACGATTTATGATTTTTGATTTACGATTGGGGAGATTGCTGATTTGTAGAGGAGTTTCGAAGAGGTTGTTTCTGATTTTAAATTTTAGATTTTAAATTGTAAAATGGGTAGGGAGAAAATAACACACCGGGACGGACTCATTGTGTAATTTACGATTTATGATTTTTGATTTACGATTGGGGAGATTGCTGATTTGTAGAGGAGTTTCGAAGAGGTTGTTTCTGATTTTAAATTTTAGATTTTAAATTGTAAAATGGGTAGGGAGAAAATAACACACCGGGACGGACTCAGTCATGTTCGGAAGAAAAAATATTGTCCATGGTTGTCTTTTTCCATATATTCTTTTTTTCTGGTCTTCTCAAGTGCTCCTAAATTTTCAGACAGGAGGTCTGAGTTGCGTTTTATTCAGATCTCCCCCGCTTTCAATAACGATAATGGCCATAATCAGATTTTCGAGTTCAATGCCCATTCTTCTGACAGCCGTGGTATATCCGATATTATTTTCCCGTTTATAAATCATCACCAGCATAGCCGTAATCAGGGTCATATACATCACAATCTGTATTCCGTTTTCATTCATGGAGAGAAAATGGCTGAAATTCAGTTCCTGTTTGATAAAACGAAAAAAGACTTCAATATCCCACCGTCGACGGTATATCTGAGTAATAGTCTGAGCTGTAAGTTCCAGACAGTTAGTTATGAGTAAAATTTCGCCTTTACCCTGAGGTTTAAAACGCACTACCCGGAAAGTTTCATCAACGAGTCTGGTTGTTACTACTTTTCTTCCTTCTTTATTGAGTTTTTCTTCCCGTTTATAAAGTTTAACCAATTTGTCTTCAAGAAGGTCTCCGTCTGTGAAAACATCATTTCCCTTTTTCAGGTCCTCCACCACCAGCATTTTCCGTTTATCGGTCAGTCTGCCTACAAAAAGGAGTCCATCCTGACTTTTCATTGTCCTGAATGCTTCGGCAGAATTCTGACCGCGGTCAAGGATATAAACAGAAGAATGATCCTTTATCTTTTGAAAATGGCTGAGCACATTCTCAGGAAGTACATGGGATTCGCTGGCTTCACTATCACCCGAATGAGTCGTTGCAAAAGAAGCAAACATTCCGTCAAAATTGATGGTATATTTCATCATTTTCTTTTTCCCGTAAAGATTGCCGCACGGCATTCCCTGTTTGAGGTGATTGCAGGCTTCACTTACAAGAGTACTGTCCACACGCTGAAGACATAAGTTTTCGATCTCTTTCGTACTGTATAAAGAACTGAAAATATGATAGATCGTTTCGTAGCACTCCCGGAAGAAATCAGTATTCATGGTGGACAGACGATCGGATATGGAACTATGGGATATCGTTGGTTTACCTTTAAAATTAAATAAAGTACGAAAAAGAGGAGAGGAAAAGGAATCAGCCAGACCACGCTGGCTCAATTTATCTGTACGAAGGATTCCTGATAAAAGCAAATAAAACATCAAACGGCCATTCAATACTTTGGCATAATGATCAACTTTACTTTTAGTGGCTATTTTTAGGATATGTTCATCAGGAATCTGACGCAATAGCTGAATCAAATCAATTTTCTGATTAAAGATGGTTGACATATATCTATTGTTTATGAAAACAAATATAGATATTTAAATACAAGTCAATACACTATAAAACAATTAGTTACTAACAAAATAATACATGATTGTTAATAACTGGTATGTTTTTTTTGATTTCCAAAATTGGAGGGACTGTTCTTCCGAACATGACTGGGACGGACTTATTGTGTAATTTACGATTTATGATTTTTGATTTACGATTGATGTGGATATTGATCTGTATAGGGTTTTGAAGAGGTTGTTTAGGATTTTAAATTTCAGCTTTCAGTTTGAAAGTTGGGTTTGGAGTAAAAATGGCAGGATGTGTTTGTGAAGTGTGCTGAAAGTTGGTTAAACTTAGGGAGTATTTTTTATAAAAATTAACGGATATTTTGAAGTTTGATTATTTTTGTATCGGACGTCTTTCCTCTGTATTAATTTTGAGGGAGAGGATAACATCCTGTGTCCGGAAAAATGAATGATCTGCATCGTATTCGTATGAAAAGGATATCCGTATTGTTATTGGTTTTGATTTTCGTAGGAGGAAGTGTTGTTAATGCTCAACGAAAAATCGATTATGTGAATCCGTTGATCGGAACGAACGGAATGGGGCATACCTTTCCCGGAGCCTGCGTTCCTCACGGTTTAGTGCAATTGAGTCCGGATACCGACACTGTTCCGCATAATATTGACGGAAAGTATCAACCCCGGGTATATGAATATTGCGCCGGTTATCAATACCGGGACAGTTCGATTGTCGGTTTTAGTCATACTCATTTTAATGGGACGGGGCATTCGGATCTGGGTGATATTTTGCTAATGCCGGTGACCGGACCGGTAAAATATAATCCGGGGACAGCGGAAAATCCGGATAGCGGTTATCGTTCCCGTTTCTCACATGCAACGGAAAAAGCTTGTCCGGGGTATTATTCCGTTGTGTTGGAGGATTATGGTGTGAAGGCCGAATTGACGACGACGGAACGGGTAGGGGTACATAAATATACTTTTCCGGAGGGTGACGGACATATCATACTGGATTTGAAGCATGGTATTTATAATTACGATGGAAAGGTGTTGTGGGCCAATTTGCGGATAGAGAATGATACGTTGTTAACGGGCTATCGTATAACGAGTGGCTGGGCCCGGGTGAATTATACTTATTTTGCAATTACTTTTTCCAAGCCGATAAAGAGTTATGGTTACCGGGAGATGAAGCCTTTGCTTTACAATGGTATGTGGCGGAAGTTTGATGTTTACCGGAATTTTCCGGAAATCGGCGGACGGAATGTCGTTGCCTGTTTCGATTTTGATTTTTCCGGCGGAGAGACACTGGAAATAAAGGTGGCTCTTTCTCCGGTGAGTAGTCGTGGTGCATTGAACAATTTGCAGGTTGAAACTGCAGGAAGGAGTTTTGATGAATTGTGTCGACAGGCAGAACAAAAGTGGGAAAATGCTTTGAGTGTGGTCGATGTGACAGGGGATTATGACCGGACCTGTAATCTTTATTCTTCTCTTTATCACACATTAATCAATCCTTCGGTTTATATGGATTGCGACAGTTTGTACCGGGGTGTGGATCATGAAATACACAAAGCCGGTGATTTTACCAATTATACCGTTTTTTCCGTGTGGGACACCTACCGGGCTTTGCATCCGTTGTTCAATTTGTTTTATCCTTCTTTGAGCAAAGATATCGTTGCTTCGTTTTTGGCTCATTACCGGCAGAGCGTACACGGATTGCTACCGATTTGGTCTCATATGGCCAATGAAAACTGGTGTATGATCGGATATCACGGAGCTTCGGTTGTGGCGGATGCCTGTGTAAAAGGAATCGAAATGGACAGGGAACTGGGATTAGAGGCGGTTGTGAGTAGTTCTACGGTGCCTTATCTGGAAGGATTGGCTGAATATATGGAATCAGGATATGTACCGCAGGAAAGAAGTAGTAGTTCGGCATCTGTGACACTGGAATACGGATACGACGATTGGGCCATTTATAATATGGCCCGGGTGATGGGCGAGCAGGAGATAGCGAACAAATATTTCAAGCGGGCAAAGGCATATAAACATTTGATTGATCCGAAGCTGGGATTTATTCGTCCGAGGGACAGGGCCGGAAATTGGAAAGCGGATTTTGATGTTTTGGATACTCATGGACAGGGTTTTATTGAAGGTAATTCCTGGAATTATTCTTTTTATATACCTCAGGATGTGAATGGATTGAAGGCTTTTATGGGAGGAGATAAACGTTTTATCGAACGATTGGATTCTTTGTTTACAATGGAATTACCGGCTAAATATTATGCAAATACAGAGGATATTACAGCGGAAGGGTTGATGGGGAATTATGTACACGGTAATGAGCCCAGCCAGCATATCCCGTACCTGTATATGTGGACTTCCCAACCCTGGAAAACACAGTATCGTTTGCGTGAAATAATGGACCGGATGTACCGGAATAATATCGACGGGCTTTGCGGGAATGACGATTGCGGGCAGATGTCGGCCTGGTATATTTTTTCGGCCATGGGCTTTTATCCGGTTTGTCCGGGCTCGGATCAGTATGTATTGGGAGCTCCTTGTTTTAAAGAGATGACCGTACATCTTGAAAATGGTAAAAAACTGGTGATTAAGGCTCCCCGTGTGAGTGCTGAAAATCGTTATGTGAGGTCTGTAAAATGGAATGGAGAAGAGTATAAAAAAGCCTATCTTACTCACGAGGCTCTCCGTGAAGGCGGGGAATTGTATTTTGAGATGGGGGCTACTCCGAATAAGAAACGGCTGTTTACGAAGGAACAGAAGCCGTATTCCATGACGAAGGAATAATGTGTGTTTATTCGTTAAAATCAAAGTTTATGAAAGAGAAGGCGGTTGTATTATTGGTTTTGTTGGCTCTGGTTTGGGGATATCATTCTCCGGTAAGGGCAGAGGAGAAAGATTATTCGGACTATGTAAATCCTTTAATGGGGACATTGTCTGAATATCAGTTGTCTACCGGCAATACTTATCCGGCAATAGCCCGTCCTTGGGGGATGAATTTCTGGGTTCCCCAGACCGGCAAGATGGGAGATGGATGGATTTATGTATACGATCATTATCGTTTGCGCGGTTTTAAGCAGACCCACCAGCCCAGTCCGTGGATCAATGATTACGGTACGTTTTCCCTTATGCCTGTGAAGGGAATGAAAATTACGGAGGAGGACCGGGCGAGTTGGTTTTCACATAAGGCGGAAGTAGTCAAACCTTATTATTATAGCGTATACCTGGCTGAACACGATATTGTGACAGAGATGACACCGACTGAGCGGGCAGTTTACTTCCGGTTTACTTTTCCGGAAACGGACGAGGGATATATCGTGATCGATGCTTACGATAAGGGGTCGTATATAAAAGTGATTCCGGAAGAGAATAAGATTATGGGTTATACAACCCGTAATAGTGGCGGTGTGCCGGCGAATTTCAAAAATTATTTCGTCGTTGAGTTTGAAGATACCCCGGATGCATGGCATATTTGGAAAGATGGAAAGGTGTGTGACGGCAGGGAAGTGCAGGACGATCACGTGGGGGCTTTGATCGGCTTCAAAACCCGGCGGGGAGAAAAAATCCGGGCTCGTGTGGCTTCTTCTTTTATCAGCTATGAACAAGCCGAACGTAACCTGAAAGAATTGGAGAATAAAACGTTTGAAGAGGTAAAGGCAGAAGGACAGAAAGTATGGAATAAAATTTTAGGTGTGTTTGATGTTGAAATGAGCCTGGATGAGATGCGCACTTTTTATTCCTGTTTGTATCGTTCTGTTTTATTTCCGCGTAGCTTTTACGAATTTGACGAAAACGGACGTCCTGTTCATTACAGTCCTTATAACGGAAAGGTATTGCCGGGTTATATGTTTACGGATACGGGTTTTTGGGATACTTTCCGTTGTTTATTTCCTTTACTGAATCTGGCTTATCCTTCGATGAATGCTAAGATACAGGAAGGATTACTCAATACGTATAAAGAAAGCGGTTTTTTGCCGGAATGGGCGTCGCCGGGACATCGCGGTTGTATGGTGGGAAATAATTCGGCTTCAGTAGTGTCTGACGCTATCCTCAAAGATATTACTCCCAGGGATATTCAGTTGCCTTTGTATGAAGCGATGTTGTCTACTGCTAACAGTTGTCATCCGCAGGTGAAATCGACCGGGCGGTATGGCTATGAGTATTATAACAATTTAGGTTATGTACCTTATGATGCCGGAATTAACGAAAGTGCAGCCCGTACGTTGGAGTATGCCTATGATGATTGGTGTATTGCCCAGGTGGGGCGGAAGCTTGGCCGGTCGGCAGAAGAGACTGGTCTGTATGAAAAACGTTCACAGAATTATAAAAATTTGTTTGATTCTTCTCATAATTTGATGCGTGGTAAAAACAAGGACGGACGGTTTCAGGAGCCTTTTAATCCATTGAAATGGGGGGATGCGTTTACAGAAGGTAACAGTTGGCATTATACCTGGTCGGTGTTCCACGATGTGAAAGGGTTACAGGATTTAATGGGAGGGCGTGATGTTTTTGTATATATGCTGGATTCCGTATTTACCGTTCCACCGGTTTATGACGATAGTTATTACGGCGGGGTTATTCATGAAATCCGCGAGATGCAAGTAATGAATATGGGAAATTATGCTCATGGTAATCAGCCTGTACAGCATATGATCTATCTGTATAATTATGGCGGTGAACCCTGGAAGGCTCAATATTGGGTGCGGCAGACGATGGAGAGGATGTATCGTCCGACTCCCGACGGATATTGCGGGGATGAGGATAACGGACAAACTTCGGCCTGGTATGTGTTTTCCAGTTTGGGTTTTTATCCGGTATGTCCCGGTAGCGATCAATATGTCATCGGAGCGCCGCTGGTCCGGAAAGCAACGATTACATTGGAAAACGGTCATAAAATTGAAATATCGGCTCCGGACAATACTCCGGAGAATTGTTATATCCGGAGTTTGAGGGTGGATGGGAGAGAATATGACAAAAACTATTTTAGTTACGGAGATTTGATAAAAGGTACGACTTTGCAATTCGATATGAGTCATAGGCCGAATAAAAAACGCGGGATACATCAGTCGGCATTTCCTTATTCGTTCAGTGATCAGAAAATTTTTGATCAGGGATTTTACAGATAGGTTTTTCATTGAGGGATGAATTTCAAGCAGGTGGTATTTTATATAAGTATTGATTCCCGGTTAATTTCGATGTATGTTATTCGAACGGTAAATCAAGCGGATATTTATCGGGTCTGAAAATATATTAATTTGCAATTGAAAATCAAAGATTTATTATCTGTCAGGCTGGAATCGGATTTACAATCTACAATTTACAATCAGAATCTATAATTTTGCTACCGATGTTTTACTTTTTGAAAAATAATCCGTATACTCGAATTTTAATTTGAATAGCATGATGCGGATTATAGGTATACTATTATTGTTTCTGGGACTTTGGGGATGTAGTGACGACAAACATACTCCTCCTATGGCAGATCGGACTGTGATTGTATATTTGGGTGTAGATAATAATTTCAGCGGGGAGGATGATGAAAAGATTGCCGGGTTGACAGAGGGGTGGAAAGAAAGTTTCACCGGTCATTTATTGGTTTATGCAGACCCGCGACCTAAGGGTAGTAATTCGGATAATCCGCAGGGAGAGCCCTACTTAACGGAAATATTGTGGGAGAACGGGAAAGCCGTTGCCCGGGAAGTGAAACGCTATGAAGAAAGTAATTCTGCCGATCCGGTTATTTTTCGCCGGGTATTGTCCGAGATTGTAGATGAATATCCGGCTCAGTCTTACGGTTTGGTCGTTTTATCACATGCTTCCGGTTGGCTTCCTGTCAATACGTTGGCCCGTCCGCGTTCGGTTATATCCGATAAAGGAGAAGAAATGGAGGTCCGTGATTTTGTAACGGCTTTGCCCGTAAAGATGTCTTTTGTTATTTTTGATGCCTGTTTGATGGGAGGCGTTGAAGTTGCTTACGAGTTTAAAGAGTGTGCCGATTATCTGGTATTTTCTCCGGCCGAAGTATTGGTGCCCGGTTTCGTATATAAAACGATGATGGGTCATCTGATGAAGGAAAAACCGGATTTAACGGCTGTTGCCCGTGAGTTTTACGAATATTACGATAAACTGAGCGGTGCATGGCGTTCTGCGACAGTTACGGTTCTTGATGTGTCGAAAATGGAAGCATTGGCGAATCTTGCCAAAGAGTTGCTGGCCGGTGTCGACGGTGAAAAGCATCTTGATATCGGTCATATACAACGTTACGGATACGGCTGGAATAATCTGTATTTCGATTTGGGAGATTACCTGGAAACGTTATATCCTCAGCGTGTCGGAGAGATAGAGGCTGCTTTGAATGCATGTATTGTGTATAAGGCTCATACTCCCGGCTATTATTCGGCAGGTAACGGTTCTTATTCTGCCATTGATTTTTATAGTGGTCTGACTGTTTATATACCGCAGGAGGCTTATCCTTATATGAATAACGAATATAAGAAGATGAAATGGACACAACAGGTAAATCCTTATATTCCCTGATATTTTTGAATAATTTATTACCTTTGTTCGAAGTTGGGGGTTGCCTGGCTTAAGTCTATAGACTTGTTTATCATTTTTGCAATTTGCTAAAAAAGTTTTTACAATATTTGAATAGATCAACTGATTTTGATGTATTATTATAATTCCTAATCTATAAAGATGGCTTTCGGAATAGCAGATTTGAGTATTGTTCCCATGCGTCGGGAACAGTCGGAAAGAAGCGAGATGGTTTCGCAAATATTGTTCGGTGAATTATATGAAATATCGGAGGTTGCCGAAAAATGGGTGTATGTGAAATTGCTGCATGACGGTTATGAGGGGTGGATCGACCGGAAGATGTGTAAACCGGTGAGTGATGAATATGCGGAAAAATATCGGACCGATGTTCCTGTTCTGACAACCGAAGTTTTTAATATTATTACGAAGGAGGGGGATTACGGCAATAAACTGATTGTTTCCGGGAGCGTTCTTCCGTTTTTAGAAGCAGATAGCCGTAAGTTGCTGATCGGGGAAGATGTGTATACGATGGTTACACGTCCGAAGGATGTCGGGATAGACAGTTTGCGGGAATTGATTATCGAATATGCGTTGATGTATTATAATACCCCTTATTTGTGGGGAGGGCGTTCGCCGTATGGAATTGATTGTTCGGGTTTGGCACAGATTGTCTATCGTATTGCCGGTATCGATTTGCCCCGGGATGCCTCCCAGCAGGTTAATTGCGGGCAGAATTTTTCTTTTGTAGAAGAAGCTTTACCAGGTGATCTTGCGTTTTTCGGAGATGATGCTGGGGCTATTACTCATGTCGGCATATTGTGGGAACAAAACCGGATCATTCATGCTTCCGGGCGGGTACGGGTAGATAAAATCGATCATCAGGGAATTTTCAATGAGGAATTGAAACGGTATACCCATAATCTTAAGGTTATCAAACGGGTTATAAATGATTGATTCTGGTATAAATAAAGGGTGGCTGTAAAATTTGCCACCCTTTTTTATAATTGTTTTTCGAGGAAATTAATCTTCCGGAAAATCTTTGACACCTGCGATTTGTTCGACATTCAGGTCGCTTTCATTGGCATTTCCGGCGACGTCGTAATGTTGTAGCGGGTTAGCAGTCAATTCCGCATTTTGTTGTCTGTTGTTGAATACATCTATGCCGAGGTATAATGCCGAGTTCAAAGCGATTTCATCCGCCTGGTTCTGGCCGACGATGTCGTAAGCTGTTCCCGATACGGTTGAGGTATATACGATCGGAAGCCCGGCAATAAGGACTGCCCCTTCGTTGCCTTCTATCGTTTTGAAAGGAACCATGCCCTGATCGTGATACAAAGCCAGTATAGCATCGAATTTTTCGTAATCCGTACCTTTGAACAGGTTTTCCGGGGAATAAGGGCCGAGAGCCATAATTCCGTTTTCCCTTGCTTTTTCAATGGCCGGGATGATGATGGATTTTTCTTCTTCTCCGAAGAGACAGTTCTCTCCGCTATGGGGATTTAGTCCCAATACGGCAATACGGGGTTTCCGTATGGTAAAATCTTTTTTAAGTGTATTGTCGAGCATCTTCAGCTTACTGAGTATGTTGACCGGCGTAATATTGGCTGCAATTTCCTTAAAGGGAATATGCGTTGTAACAAATCCGATTTTCATTTTTGTACCGACCAATACCGGCATAACATTTTTAACGCCGTATCGTTTGGCCAGATAGTCCGGACATCCGTAGGCACCTTCTGTTTTGAAAGATTCGATCCCCTGGGGTGCTGCAACGATGATTTCGATTCCCTGATGATCCAGATCATCCAGAGCTTTTTTCAGGGCGATCATGGCAGCTTTGTCCGATTCGGCCGTTTCCTGACCCAATTCGACTTTTACTGCATCGTCGATACAATTGATTACATTACAACGTTTGGGGTTCGCTTCTCTCGGTGTTTGTATGCTATTCAGATTAAAATTTTCGATATTTAAAGTTTTCCGGTGATAGGCTGCGACTTTTGAAGAACCGTAGAGGATAGGAGTACATATTTCACAAATCCGGTTTTCTGCCATCATTTTTATGATTAGCTCGTAACTGATACCGTTTACATCTCCGTGTGTGATACCTACATTTAATCTGTTTTCCATATAATCTTTTTTTAGATGCTCTCCGTTGTATTATTATTATACGGCTGGACTTTGAATTGTTGTTGTATAAGCCGCTCAAATCCCGTCGGATTTTTGCCGTACCGGGGCATAACTTTTTCGGGCAAAGTTATTACAAAAAAGTGAAATGCGGAAGAATATGGTAATGGATTTGATTTACAGGGGTTTCATTAACGCTGCCAATTATTCTGAGAGCCATTACAATCCACGCCGAAGCCAAATCAAGACGGAGCTACGTTACTTGTTCGTAACCACGCCCAATAGGTGACGAAATGGACACGAATAACGAAACAAGGCCTTAAGGATTAGTGAGTTACTGACAACTCACGCAAAAAATCCGGTAACAAAAAAAGATTGCGCCGTTCTTCCGCGATTTGCGTATCAGAGGAGGGCTCTTCACCAACTAATTTTGAACAAAAAAAATTAAGGACGATGAAGAGTACATTTTCAGTTATTTACTACCTCAAACGTCAGGTAGTGAAAAAAGACGGGACGGTTCCCGTCATGGGACGCATCACGGTGGACGGCAGCCAGACGCAATTCAGTTGCAAACTGACCATCGATCCCAAGTTGTGGGACACCAAAGGGGGACGTGTCACGGGCAGAAGCACGGCGGCACTCGAAACGAACCGCATGCTTGACAAGATGCGGGTGCGCATCAACAAGCACTATCAGGAAATCATGGAGCGTGACAACTTCGTCACGGCAGAGAAGGTGAAGAACGCCTTTCTCGGACTGGAACACCGCTATCACACGCTGATGCAGGTGTTCCAGCAACACAACGAGGACTATGCCAAGCAGGTGGAAGCAGGCATGAAAGCCAAAGGCACACTCTTGAAGTACAAGACCGTTTACAAGCACCTGCAAGAGTTTCTCAACATCCGTTACCACGTGAAGGACATCGCGTTGAAAGAGCTTACCCCCGCTTTCATTTCCGACTTCGAGATGTTTCTGCGCACGGACAAACACTGCTGCACCAATACCGTGTGGCTGTATGTATGCCCACTTCGGACGATGGTGTTCATCGCCATCAACAACGAATGGCTCACACGCGACCCGTTCAGGGAGTATGAAATCAAGAAGGAGGAAACGACACGCAGTTTCCTGACCAAAGACGAAATCCGCCTGCTGATGGAAGGTAAACTGAAGAACGCCAAACAGGAACTATACCGCGACCTCTACCTGTTCTGCGCCTTCACGGGCTTGTCATTCGCCGATATGCGCAATTTGACGGAAGAGAACATCCGCACCTACTTCGATGAACACGAGTGGATAAACATCAACCGCCAGAAGACGGGCGTGGTGTCTAACATCCGCCTGCTTGACATTGCGAAACAAATCATCGACAAATACCGCGGGCTGTGCGAAAACGGCAGGATTTTCCCTGTTCCCCACTACAACACGTGCCTCGCCGGGATCCGTGCCGTCGCCAAGCGTTGCGGCATCACCAAGCATATCACGTGGCATACCAGCCGCCATACGGCAGCCACGACGGTGTTCCTCTCCAACGGTGTACCCATCGAAACAGTCAGTTCCATGCTGGGACACAAGAGTATAAAGACAACGCAGATATACGCGAAGATAACCAAAGAGAAGCTCAACCAAGACATGGAGAACCTTGCCGCAAGATTGAACCAAATCGAGGAATTTGCAGGATGTACCATCTAAAACAGAGACGCCATGAAACGTGACATAATCATTATAGAGGACAAGACGGTCAGCGTAACCGGTAACGAGGTATGGATGACCGCCGGGGAAATCGCCGAAGAGTTCCATGCCACCGTCCCGGCAGTGAACGCCGCCATCAAAGCCGTCCGCAAGTCGGACGTGCTGAACGACTACGAGGTATGCCGCTACATACAGCTTGAAAACGGCCTGTACGCGGATGTTTACTCGCTTGAAATCATCATTCCAGTAGCCTTCCGGCTGAACACCTACTATACACACGTGTTCCGCATGTGGCTGGTGGAGAAGGCTCTCTCAAAGGAAAAGAGGCAGGCATACGTGATGTTCATACAGAACGGGAAAACCGGATATTGCTGAACACGCATACAGACAACGAAAAAGGAAACGGACAACACCATCGGGTGCTGTCCGTTTCCTTTTTTTTCATGCAACCGCCTTATTCCAGCGGCTTGAGGTAATTCGCCTCCAACAGTTCACGCAGTCCCGATTCGGGATAAAGCACCTTACCTGCCAGAAGGATAAAGGGCAGCATCCTGTTGTTGCGATACTCCTGCAAGGTGCGGCGGCTTACCCGGAGCATTTCCGCCACCTCCCTGTCCGTCAGGTAATGTTCCCCGTCCAGTGGCGGACGGTAACTTTCCAAAAATGCGGAGAGCCATTTGGAGCCTTTGAGCATATTCTGTATCGCGGTGGCAACCGGCTCGTCCTCCATTGAGAAAACCTCGTTGTTCTCGTTCATCATAACATCGGATTAAGTGGTTAATAAAAACAGAGTCATTTTCCATCGGGATAGATCGTGCCGATAAGCGGAATAAGCCGCCTGACCTCCTCCGGCCTGTAATAGAACCTGCGGTTCATCTGCGAGTAGCCGATAAGCCGCCTGTCACGCAATGACTGCAACGTGCGCGGGCTGATTCTCAACTGCCCGCAGACCTCCTCGCCCGTGAGCCACCTTTCCAGCCGCCCGCCGTCGCTTTTGCGCCTGAGGGCGGCGACTTTCTCCGAGAGGGCGTTGAATGACGCCAGCATCATCTCGAAGGTCTTTTTCTCGATAGATACGATTTCCATATACCAAAACATTTAATGATTTACCGCAAAGGTAACGCAGCCGCCTTGAATGCGTGCCGTTTTCCGCTATACGGCAGCTTGTTGCGCCGGTTGTCCGGGTTACGGAGTCACTTTCAAAGAAAATCTTACGTGAGTCACGTAATGAGTTGTTAAAGCCCCTTTTGTTTATTGCCGAATTTTGCCGCAGAGAAACAAAAGAAAGGACAAAATATGAAAGTGATAACGATTGAAAGTTCCGCCTTCACCGCCCTGACGGAACAGATAGCCGAGATAGCGGTCTATGTGCGTGCCGTTTCCGGTGAGAGGAAGGGAGAGTCTTCCGACATGCTGCTCACCACCCGCGAGGCGGCGCACCTGCTGAACGTGAGTACCCGTACCCTCCAACGTATGCGCAGCGAACAGCGCATCGGCTATATCGTGCTGCGCGGCAAATGCCGCTACCGCCGGTCGGAAATAGACCGCCTGCTCGCAGACTGCACCGTGGCAGAAGATGCAGCGACACTGACGGAACTGAAACGCAACCACACGCTGCGCACGGGCGGCGGCAAACCCAAAGGAAGGAGGACATAAGA
This sequence comes from Culturomica massiliensis, assembly GCF_900091655.1. NCBI lineage: Bacteria > Pseudomonadati > Bacteroidota > Bacteroidia > Bacteroidales > Odoribacteraceae > Culturomica > Culturomica massiliensis. Next base: position 1,898,040 of record NZ_LT594621.1, on the reverse strand, counting down.
TATGGAACTGCTTACACGAAACAATTTTGAGGACTGGATGCAGAAGCTGATGGAACGGCTCGACCGTCAGGACGAGCTGCTGCTCTCCCTGCGACCGTCCGGCAAAGCCCCAAACCCGATGGAAAGTATCAGGATGTTCGACAACCAAGACCTCTGCATGCTGCTCCAGATAAGCAAGCGTACCCTGCAGCGCTACCGCAGCATCGGTGCATTGCCGTACAAGACGCTCGGCAAAAAGACCTATTACAGCGAGGAGGACGTACTGACATTCCTCTCCGAACACGTAAAGGATTTCCGCAAGGAAGATATAGCCTTCTACAAGGCGCGTATCCATAATTTCTTTAATAAATAACCCATTAAAACATTTTTCAAATGGCAAAGAAAACAACAGAAAAAGACGTGCTGATAGTCCGCGACGAGAAGACGGGCGAGATTAGCGTGGTAGCCGGGCTTAACGCCGACGGCTCACCCAAGCGTACCCCCGCAAAGGCGGAGAACGCGCAGAGTTTCCTGCAATTCGACAGGCACGGAGACGTGCTGGACAACTTCTTCAAAAACTTCTTCCGGCAGTGCAAGGAACCCAGCCGCTTCGGTTTCTACCGTGTCGCGGCGGACCAAGCCGACAAGCTGCTGGAAGTTATCAAGGACTTGCTGAAAGACCCCGAGGGCAACAAGGAGATGCTTGCGCCCCACAAGGTGGACACCTCCGGCTACGAAAAGAAAGTACAGGAGGAGCAGTCCGCCGAAAAGCAGGAACAACCGGGACAGAAACAAGATGACGAACCTAAAAAACAGGAAGAAATGGAACAGAAAAACGAACAGAATCAGGAAAACCCGCAGCAGGCGCAGAGCAACCGGGGCTACCAACCCATCGACGAGAGCAAGATCAACTGGAAGGAGTTGGAGGAGAAATGGGGCGTGAAGCGCGACGACCTTGAAAAGTCGGGCGACCTTGACAGGATGCTCAACTACGGCAAGTCCGACTTGGTGAGGGTGTCGCCCAATTTCGGCGGAGAAGCTTTCGAGCTGGATGCCCGCCTCTCCTTCAAGAAGGACGGCGAGGGCAACGTCAGCCTTGTGCCGCACTTCATCCGCAAGGAGCAGAAACTCGACGAGTACAAGGAACACAAGTTCTCCGACGACGACCGGAAGAACCTGCGCGAAACGGGCAACCTCGGCAGGGTTGTGGACCTCGTGGACAGGGAAACGGGCGAGATCATCCCCTCGTTCGTCAGCATCGACCGCAAGACGAACGAAATCACGGATGTCCCGGCAAACAAGGTGCGCATACCGGAGCGCATCGGCAAGACGGAAATCACCAAGCAGGAGCAGGACATGCTGCGTGCCGGGCTGCCTGTGCGCGACAAACTCATCGAACGCAAGGACGGCAGGAAGTTCGTCACCACCCTGCAAGTGAACGTGGAGCAGCGCGGCGTGGAGTTCGTGCCGGGAACCGGCAGGTCGCCACGTGCCGCACAAGCACAGGAAGCCAAGAACAACCCCGCACAGGGACAGGCGCAGGGTACGGAAAATACAGCCAACACGAACAAGGAGCAACGCCGCAACACGTGGACGAACGCCGACGGCAGCATCCGCCCCATCAGCAAATGGAGCGGCGTGGACTTCACCGAGCAGCAGAAAGCCGACTACGTGGCTGGCAAAGCCGTGAAACTGGAGAACGTGACCGACAAGCAGGGCTTCCACGCCACGATGTACATCAGGTTCAACCCGGAGAAGGGACGCCCGTACCGCTACGACACCAACCCCGACAACGCGCAGAAGGTCGCGCCTTCCAACGAGAGCCGCACGCAGGTGGCGGTGAACAGCGAGGGCAAGACCAACGAGGCTACCAAGAACCTGAAGGAGCCGTTGCGGAAGGGACAGACCGCCCCGAAGGACACCGCACAGCAACAGCAGCAGGAGAAGCCGCAAAAGAAAAACAATAAGGGCATGAAGATGTAATCCGGTGTCCGCCACTAAATCCGAAGTAACATTTGTAAAATTCAAAACGACAGAAAAATATGAAGACAATCATTGCAGAAAAGCCGTCTGTGGCACGTGAGATCGCCCGTATCGTGGGCGCGACAAAGAGAGAGGAAGGATATTTCGAGGGAGGCGGCTACGCCGTGACATGGGCATTCGGGCACCTCGTCCAGCTTGCCATGCCCGACGGTTACGGCATACGCGGCTTTGTCCGTGACAACCTGCCCGTCATCCCCGACTCCTTCACGCTCATACCCCGTCAGGTAAAGGCTGAGAAGGGCTACAAACCCGACAGCGGCGTAGTGGCACAAATAAAAACCATAACCCGCCTGTTCAATGACAGTGAGCAGATCATCGTGGCGACCGATGCCGGTCGCGAGGGCGAACTTATCTTCCGATACCTCTACCATTACATAGGATGCGCCACCCCTTTCGTGCGCCTCTGGATAAGCTCGCTTACCGACAAGGCCATCCGCGATGGACTGCGCAACCTCGAAGCGGGGAGCAAGTATGACAACCTCTACCTCGCCGCCAAAGCGCGGAGCGAATCCGACTGGCTCGTGGGCATCAATGGCACGCAGGCTCTCTCCATCGCCGCCGGACACGGCACGTATTCCGTCGGGCGGGTGCAGACACCCACGTTGGCGATGGTGTGCGCACGCTATTGGGAGAACCGCCGCTTTACCCCCGAAGCCTTCTGGCAGCTCCATATCGCAACGGACGGCTGCGATGAAGGAACGGTGAAGTTTTCCTCTTCCGAAAAATGGAAAGAGAAAGAGTCCGCGACGGAACTGTATAATAAGGTGAAGTCGGCAGGCACAGCCACCGTCACGAAAGCCGAACGCAAGGAGAAGACGGAGGAAACACCGCTCCTGTACGACCTGACCACGCTCCAGAAGGAAGCCAACGCCAAGCATGGCTTCACGGCGGAACAGACGCTTGAAATCGCGCAGAAGCTCTACGAGAAGAAGCTCATCACCTATCCGCGAACCGGAAGCCGCTACATTCCCGAAGACGTGTTCGCGGAAATCCCCAAGCTGCTTGCCTTCATCGGCAGCCTGCCCGAATGGAAGGGCAAGTTGCAGCCGAAAGCCGTGCCGACACGCCGCAGCCTGGACGGCGGCAAGGTGACAGACCACCATGCCCTGCTCGTCACGGGCGAGAAGCCGCTGTTCCTCTCCAAAGAGGACAGCACCGTCTATCACATGATAGCCGGGCGCATGCTTGAGGCTTTCTCCGAAAAATGCGTCAAGGACACTGCCACCGTCACGGCAGAGTGTGCCGGAGTGGAGTTCGTGGCAAAAGGCAGCATCATCAGGCAAGCCGGATGGCGTGCCGTCTATGGCAAGGAGAATGGAGAAGAGAACAACAGCCAAGAGGAAACCGCCGCCATTCCCTGTTGGCAGGAAGGCGACACGCTGGCACTGAAAGCCGCCTCCATCACGGAGGGAAAGACCAAACCCAAGCCGCTGCATACCGAAGCCACCCTGCTGTCCGCGATGGAAACGGCTGGCAAGGAGATAGAGGACGACGCATTGCGGCAGGCTATGAAGGATTGCGGCATCGGCACGCCCGCCACCCGTGCGTCCATCATCGAAACGCTTTTCAAGCGCGGCTATATGGAACGCTGCAAGAAGTCGCTTGTCCCCACCGAAAAAGGGCTTGCCCTTTACTCGGTCGTGAAGGCGATGCGTATTGCCGATGTCGCCATGACGGGCGAATGGGAAAAGGAATTGGCACGCATCGAGCGTGGGGAACTGCCCGCCGATGACTTCCGCAGGAAGATTGAGGCATATACACGGGAAATTACCTCCGAACTGCTGTCGTGCGACAAGCTGTTCGCCCGCAGGGATTCCGGCTGCAAGTGTCCCAAGTGCGGAGCGGGGACGATGCAGTTTTACGGCAAGGTCGTCCGCTGCGACAACGCGGAGTGCGGTCTGCCCGTGTTCCGCCTGAAAGCAAACCGCACCCTCTCTGATGATGAAATCAAAAACCTGCTCACCGACGGACACACGAAACTGCTCAAAGGATTCAAGAGCAAGCAGGGCAAGAGTTTTGATGCCGTAGTCGCCTTTGACGGGGACTATAACACGGTTTTCGTGTTCCCAGAAAGGAAAAGTAAAGCGACCTCTGCGAAAAGAAGAAAATAAATGTTTAACTTTGCCACTGGTTCAGAGTAATGAATTGTTCTTCGATACCGGATTACACTCATACTTTGGATTTAGTGGTGGCACTCGGAGGGATACCGGGTGCCTTTTTCTTCTCGTTTTCCAACGATTATCCCTATCATCATTATCAATCCACTAAATTCCAAAGAAATGAACAACAAGAAGAAAAACGAGGGTCGGACCGACTTTTCCTATTACGGTCTGTACCTGCTGGACTACCTCACCACGAACAAGTTCGAACAGGCAGCCGATGAAGCCTTCATCCGAGAAAGAACCGACCGTGCCGCCGAAGCGTATGAACGGGCAAGGCTCGAAGGCTATCCTGCCGACGGGGCGCAGGAACTGGCGATGAAGGTGCTGACGGAGGGCCTTCGCTACTCCAGGCACGCCATCCTGCGCGAAGTCGTGGAGAACGAATTTGCGGGTGAAGTACCGGGAGAAAAATGTGAAGCCTTTACCCAGAAGCTGCTACCGCTTGTCGGAAACGTATTCTCCATCTATGACCTCTCGGACGACAATTTCGCCCTGTCGCCCGAATATGACCTGCTCTACACGGAGCTGACGGGAGCCGTCATCCTCTATATCGAAGAGTATGGCGTTTAACCGCAAACAGAGGCTGCGGGACAACATCGAGGCGATACGGACGGCATTCCTCCTTGACAGGGAACAGCGCACACCCACCGCACGCGAACGGCTCTTGTTAGAGCGTTATTGCGGTTTCGGGGGACTGAAGAGCATACTCAACCCTGCAAGGGAACTGACGGATGCCGTCCACTGGGCGAAGTCCGACCTCGAACTGTTTGCCCCTACCGTGGAACTGCACAGGTTGCTGCGGGAGAACACAAAAGACGAGACGGAGTACAAACGGTATATGGATGCCATGAAGCAGTCCGTGCTGACCGCCTTCTATACCCCGCCGGAGATAACCGGGACCATCGCGGACGTGCTGCATGAACACGGCATCCGTCCCGACCGGGTGCTGGAGCCGTCGGCAGGTGTCGGTGCATTCGTGGACGCCGTGCTGGAGAACAGACCGGACGCGGACATCATGGCTTTTGAGAAAGACCTGATGACGGGCAAGATACTGAAGCACCTGCATCCCGGACAGAAAGTAAGGGTACAGGGCTTCGAGAAGATAGAAAAGCCGTTCATGAACCATTTTGATTTGGCTGTCTCCAATATACCGTTTGGCGATGTGGCGGTGTTCGACCCGGAATTTTCGGGCAGCAAGGATCCTGCAAGGCACTCGGCGGCACGGACGATACACAATTACTTTTTCCTGAAAAGCCTTGACGCGGTGCGTGAAGGCGGAATCGTGGCGTTCATCACCTCGCAGGGGGTACTGGATGCCCCGACCAACGCGCCCATACGCGAGTATATGATGAACCATACCAATCTGGTGGGCGTAGCCCGCCTGCCGAACAACCTCTTTACGGATAACGCGGGAACGGAGGTGGGCAGCGACCTGATTATCCTGCAAAAGAACAGCGGAAAGAATGGTGAACTGTATTACAACGAAAAACTCTTCGTGCAGACCGAACAGACCCCTATCGGCACTTCCGTAAATGGGTATGTATGGAGCATCGGCTCGCTTTCACACACGGATTTGATCAGAAGTACCGACCCGTACGGGAAACCAGCCTATAAACTCCTGCACCGTGGGGACATCGCACAACTGGCGGAAGACTTGCGGGAGCATCTGAAAATAGAACTGCAACAACTTGACAGGAAACTGTATGAGAAACACAGCCTGCATCCGACAAAGGAGGAAAGCACGGCTGCGGAAGTGCAACCTGCTCCGAAAACAGAAAAGGTATCACCTTCTGTAATAGCCCCCGTTTCTGTAATTGAGCCTGTCAAGGGAGTGGAGAAGCCGCAGGCACAGCCCATAGAGGAAAAGCCGGAGATTGAGCCGCGCCAACCCAACCATTCGTCAGCCGTGCAGCTTACCCTGCTCGACCTTTGGGGTATGCCCATAGAGGAACCGGCAAAAAAGAAAAAGGCAGCGAAAAAGGAAAGCAAGCCGAAGCCTATGCCGTCCACGCCTAAACCGCAGGTCAAAGTTACTCCACCCGTTGAAGCCGCCAAGCCGGTAAACGGTAATAAGGAAGAAAAGCCGGAAAATGCCGAAAAGCCAAACGACCCGGACGACATTTACGCCACTCTGGATTGGGAAACCAATCCTCCCATCAACGGCTTCTATGAGACAATGATGAGTCTGACAGCGGAACGGCGCAAGGCCCTACGGCTTGAGGCAGAACGGCACAGGCAGGAACAACTGAAAAAGATGGGTATCAAAGACACGTTGAACCCTGCTTTTGCGCCTTCTTCGGACAATATGGATAAAAAGCCGGAACAAACGGAAGAAATAAAGCAACCTGAAACACCGGCAGAAGTTGTGCCTACTTCCGAAACGGTTGCCACTTCCCTGTTCCCGGAATTTGAAACGGAAAAGCCGAAAAAAGAAGCCCTCGACCTTACGCCGCGTCCCTATCACCGCACGCCGGAAATGCACCTGCGTGAAGGGTCGCTGGTGGCAAACAGGGCACGCGACATCGGTTATCTGAAGGACATTACTCCCTACGGTGCAACCTTCCAGCCGCTTGGACTAACCGGTTATCAGAAAGAGAAAGCGTTGCTGTATGTATCGCTCCGTGACGCATACGAGCGGTTGTACCGCTATGAATCGAACAGACGTGAGGAAAATGTACCTTGGCGTGAACACCTGAACACCTGTTACGACGAGTTTGTCATGCGTTATGGCAACCTCAACGCCAAACAGAACGTGAAACTGGTGATGATGGACGCCGGAGGGCGCGACATCCTTTCGCTGGAACGTGCGGAGGACGGCAAGTTCGTCAAAGCGGACATCTTCGACCGTCCCGTTTCCTTCTCGGTGGAGAACCATGCCAACGTCGGTTCTCCGGAAGAAGCCTTGTCTGCATCGCTCAACAAGTATGGTACGGTCAATCTCAACTATATGCGGGGGATAACAGACAGTACGGAAGAGGAGCTTCTCAATGCCCTCAAAGGGCGTATCTTCTACAATCCGCTCGTAACCGGTTACGAGATTAAAGACCGCTTCATCGCGGGAAACGTGATAGAGAAGGCGGAGCGTATAGAGGCATGGATGGAAAATAATCTGGAAAGCGAAAGATTGCCGGAAGTGAAACAGGCTTTGGAGGCTTTGAAGGAAGCCGAGCCGCAGCGTATCGCCTTTGAAGACCTCGACTTCAACTTCGGTGAACGCTGGATTCCTACGGGCGTGTATGCCGCCTACATGAGCCATCTTTTCGACACGGACGTGAAAATCGCCTATTCCGCCAGCATGGACGAGTTTTCCGTGGCGTGCGGCTACCGCACCATGAAGATCACGGACGAGTTTCTGGTAAAGGGCTATTACCGGAACTATGACGGTATGCACCTGTTGAAACACGCTTTGCACAACACCTGTCCCGACATGATGAAAAGTATTGGCAAAGATGAGAACGGCAACGACATCAAGGTGCGTGACAGCGAGGGCATACAGCTCGCCAACGCCAAGATTGACGAAATCCGCAACGGGTTCTCGGAATGGTTGGAAGAGCAGTCGCCGCAGTTCAAGGAACGGCTCGTGACAATGTATAACCGCAAGTTCAACTGTTTCGTGCGCCCGAAGTATGACGGTTCGCACCAGACGTTTCCCGACCTCAATCTGAAAGGATTGGCAAGCCGGGGTATTCAAAGCGTTTATCCGTCGCAGAAGGATTGCGTCTGGATGATAAAACAGAATGGCGGCGGAATATGCGACCATGAAGTCGGAACAGGTAAAACACTGATAATGTGTATTGCAGCGCATGAAATGAAGCGTCTGAACTTGGCGCACAAGCCGATGATTATTGGTCTGAAAGCCAATGTCGCGGAGATTGCCGCCACTTATCAAGCTGCCTATCCGAATGCCCGCATCCTCTACGCTTCGGAAAAGGATTTCTCGACCGCCAACCGTGTGCGTTTCTTCAACAACATCAAAAACAATGACTATGATTGCGTCATCATGTCGCATGACCAGTTCGGCAAGATACCGCAGTCACCGGAGTTGCAGCAACGCATCCTGCAAGCGGAGCTTGACACGGTGGAGGAAAACCTCGAAGTCTTACGGCAGCAAGGCAAGAACGTGTCGCGGGCGATGCTGAAAGGATTGGAGAAGCGCAAGCACAACCTTGTGGCGAAGTTAGAGAAAGTGGAACACGCCATCAAGTCGCGCACAGATGACGTGGTGGACTTCAAACAGATGGGCATCGACCACATTTTCATAGACGAGAGCCACCAATTCAAGAACTTGACTTTCAACACCCGGCATGACCGTGTGGCGGGGTTGGGAAACTCGGAGGGGAGCCAGAAAGCCCTGAATATGCTTTTTGCCATACGAACTATACAGGAGCGTACGGGCAAAGACTTAGGGGCTACGTTCCTGTCCGGCACGACTATTTCCAACAGTCTGACGGAATTGTACCTGCTCTTTAAGTACCTGCGCCCGAAGGAACTGGAACGGCAGGACATCCGCTGTTTCGACGCATGGGCGGCTATCTTCGCCAAGAAGACGACCGACTTCGAGTTCAACGTGACAAACAACGTGGTGCAGAAGGAGCGTTTCCGCTACTTCATCAAAGTGCCGGAGCTTGCCGCCTTTTACAACGAAATCACCGACTACCGCACGGCGGAGGACGTGGGTGTGGATCGTCCGCACAAGAACGAGATACTGCACCACATACCGCCTACACCCGACCAAGAGTATTTCATCAAACAACTGATGGAATTTGCCAAGACAGGTGACGCGACGTTGTTGGGCAGGTTGCCGCTGTCTGAAACGGAAGAGAAGGCTAAGATGCTCATCGCTACCGACTACGCGCGGAAGATGGCTTTGGATATGCGCATGATAGACCCCAATTACGAAGACCACTCCGACAACAAGGCGAGCCACTGCGCCAAAATGATAGCGGAGTATTACCACAAATACGATGCGCACAAAGGAACGCAGTTCGTGTTCTCCGACTTGGGTACATATCAGCCGGGGGAAGGATGGAACGTGTACAGCGAGATAAAACGCAAGTTGGTGGAGGATTACGGCATACCGGCAAGTGAGGTGCGCTTCATTCAGGAGTGTAAGACGGATAAGGCTCGTAAGGCGGTGATAGATGCCATGAACGCCGGGACGGTGCGCGTGCTGTTCGGCTCCACAAGTATGCTCGGAACGGGCGTGAATGCGCAGAAAAGATGTGTCGCCATCCATCACCTTGATACACCGTGGCGACCGTCCGACCTGCAACAGCGTGACGGACGGGGTGTTAGAGCCGGGAACGAGATTGCCAAGCATTTTGCCGAGAATAACGTGGATGTCATCATCTACGCGGTGGAAAAGTCGCTGGACAGCTACAAGTTCAATCTGCTGCACTGCAAGCAGACGTTCATATCGCAGCTCAAAAGTGGAGCGATGGGCGCACGTACCATCGACGAGGGAGCAATGGACGAAAAATCGGGTATGAACTTCTCGGAGTATATGGCGTTGCTCTCCGGCAATACCGACCTTTTGGATAAGGCGAAATTAGAGAAGCGTATCGCCTCGCTCGAAGGGGAACGCAAGTCGTTCAACAAGGGCAAGCGCGATTCGGAGTTCAAGCTGGAATCCAAGACGGGAGAACTGCGCAACAACACGGCTTTCATCGAAGCCATGACGGAAGACTGGAACCGTTTTCTTTCCGTTGTGCAGACTGATAAGGAAGGCAGCCGCCTTAATCTTGTCAAGGTGGACGGCGTGGATTCAACGGATGAGAAGGTCATCGGTAAGCGTTTGCAGGAAATCGCCAAGAACGCCACGACTGGTGGACTGTACAAGGCTGTCGGGGAACTTTACGGCTTTCCGATAAAGGTGGTCAGCGAGAGGACACTCAAAGAAGGTCTGGAGTTCACTGACAACCGCTTCGTGGTGGAGGGTAACTACAAGTACACCTACAACAACGGGCATCTGGCGATGGCAGACCCGATTGCTGCCGCACGAAACTTTCTGAACGCATTGGAGAGGATTCCGACCATCATCGACCAGTACAAGTCTAAGAACGAAGTGCTGGAAAAGGAGATTCCGCAGTTGCAGGAGATAGCGGGCAAGGTGTGGAAGAAGGAGGACGAGCTGAAACAGCTGAAGTCCGAACTCGCCGCACTGGACCGCAAGATACAGCTTGAGCTGGCTCCGGCTCAGGAAAACACGGAAGAGAACCGGCAAGGCAACGAGAAAAAACAGACGGAACAACAGCCGGAAAGCCCGCACGTGGACTTTGTACGCAGTCATTTAATTATAGGGAGACCCGGTTTATCGGAATCCAAAGGTGTAAAACTTTAATATCGAAGTCTTGACAGAAAAAGCCAGTGGTTGAATTTTTCACCACTGGCTTTAATTCTAATAATTTTTCAATCTAATATGACCGAATCTATAACGTTAAATCATAGATTATGTGTCTATTTGTGAAGAAAAAGACGTAACTTTGTATCAAAATCAAATAAGCATAACAATGGAGCCATCTATATACAGTTTTTCACTTTATACCGCACTGCCGTTGATGTTATTCTTCGGCTTTTATTTTTTGTTTGCAAAGACTCCTGAAAAGAAAATTTTCAAGAATTATCTCCGCTCCCGACAGATTATGGGTATAGCTATGCTGCTGCTTTCGGCAAATTATTCGGTACATTTCTTCTTTGGTATCCGATTCAAAAATGCGGATTCTGCCATATTGATGAACATGTCCACATACTTCCTGTGCTATTCTCTGTTCAGTTCGGCATTGATAATGTTGCTTGATCGTTTTTACATTACCAAACGGCGTGTGTGGACACATATCATTTTATGGATTATATTTTCAACTCTTTCCGGAGTTGTGTTGTTCCTGTTGCCAAGCGGAATCATGCAAAAATTCTCTTTATTTGCTTTAGCTGTATGGTTAGTCGTTTTTGGAGTCGTTTTAGCTCGCAGAGTCATAATTGCATACCGTAGAGCCATTCGGATTTTCAATGAAACTCAGGCGGATGATATAGGTACATATATCGAATGGCTTTCCATATTCACTTATTGGGCTGTTATCTTCGGTGTCGGATGCGGATTGCTGACATTTCTGCCAGACAAATATGTTTTTATCTGGATTTTGTCGTCAATACCGTTCTACAGCTATCTTTTCTACAGCTATCAGAACTACCTGCTGTTCTATGAACAGGTGGAAAATGCTTTTGAGCAAGATATACAGTCTGAAGAAGAACTTCTGACAGATACAGAAACAGAACCTAAAATAGTTTCTGAGAAAGAAGTTCCAGTGTCCTATACAGAAATTATAGAGAAAGTGGCCAACTGGATAAAGACAGACGGCTATGTCCAGCAGGGACTTACCATAAAAGAACTGTCCGAAATACTTCATACGAACCGTACCTATCTTTCCGCTTATATCAAGACTACGTATAAAATGACATTCCGCGAATGGATAACCGGTCTCCGGTTGGAGTATGCGAAAAACATACTGAAGGAACATCCGGAAATCAATATACAGAAGCTGGCTGAGTCTTCCGGTTTTCTTTCCCGCAGTAACTTTATCAAATTATTTTCCGAGAAGGAAGGATGTACGCCTGCCAAATGGAAAAAAGCAAATCGGGAATAATTTGTATACTAAAAAACATTGAAAGAGGTCTCAGAAACCCATTTTCAAAAAGTGCTCAAACGACAAAAAAAGTGCTAATTCGACAAAAAGGTGCTCTAACGACAATTTGAAAAGTGCTCAAACGACTATTTTTCATAAAACGCTGTATTTCAACAGAAAAAGTTTTTGTAATATTTTGGGCGCTGAATGGCATTTATTACCTTTGGAGAAGACAAAGATAATAAATTCAAGTTTATATGAGCAGAAAAATCACTTTTCTTACCCTGTTTCTGTGGCTGATGACGGTAACTTTTCCTGTCATTGCGCAGCAGAAAGCAGACACGACCTACACCTTCCGCTTCGTTCCGCAGAAGGACATGTTCTACGTGCCTTGGAATGGCAATGACACGGAACTTGCCCGCCTGTTGGAATGTATCGAAAACAACAAAACCACAATTCTTGACGGCAAACTGCCGCTACTGGTTGACGGCTACTGCAATTCGCTGGGCAGTGAAGCCGAGGACCTTGCCACGGCCAAGATCCGTGCCAACCGAGTGAAATCCGAACTGATTATCCGTGCGGAAATAAAAGAGGAGAATTTCATTACCCGCAACCATGCGACAGGGGGTGATTTTGTCACCGTGCGCCTGACAGTACCAGTAAAAGAAACAGCCGCAACGGATGCGGAAGCGGAAGCACGACGCAAGGCGGAAGCCGAACGACTGGCAGCCGAGAAGCGTGCCGAGCAGGAACGGCTTGCCGAAGAGCAGCGCAAGGCGGAAGAAGCCCGACTTGCCGCTGAAAAGGTAAAAGCCGAGAAAGCTGCTCAACAAAATAAACTTACCGACATGCCATTGGAAACCAAAACCCCAACCGACTATCATTTTTCCCTGCGTGCCAATCTGCTGCGCTGGGCTACCCTGACACCAGATCTTGGCGTGGAATGGCGCATCTGCCCGTCGTGGGGCATTGCCGTAAACGGCTCGTGGACTTCTTGGACGTGGAGCGACAAGGACCACCGCTATGCACTCTGGGAAGTGGCTCCGGAAGTGCGTTACTATATGGGTGAGAAGAAAGCCTGGTATCTGGGCGCGATGTTCAAGGCCGGACAGTTCAACTACAAGCTCTCCGAAACAGGCAAGCAGGGCGACCTGATGGGTGGCGGCATCACCGCCGGCTATCAGCTGCGGCTGAACAAGGCACTGGCTCTTGATTTCAACCTCGGTTTGGGCTACCTGAATGCCGATTTCGAAAAATATGAAGTCATCGACGGTGTACGTGTACGCCGTGGCAACGAGACAAAAGATTGGTGTGGCCCCATCAATGCCGGTGTGACATTGGTATGGAAGTTATTCTAACACGGAGGAATAGAATATGAAAGCAAGACAATATATAAATATGATGGGAATGGCAGCCGCCGTGCTGCTCTCTTCCTGCGTGAAGGACACGCTTTATGACACGCCGCATCCCGACTACGGGAAGATTGCGGTAACAGCCGACTGGTCGGCCCGCGGTGAGGGTATCGACATACCTGCCACATGGACGGTCACCATGGGCAACTATACGGGTACGGAGACTTCCGCCACCCATGCCCCCGACCATCTGTTTGCTCCGGGCAGCTACACCCTTGCGGTGTGGAACCCGGCTGAAGGAATCACGGTGAACGGCACCACAGCCACCATTGCCGCAGCCACGGGAACCCGGGCAGGCACGGATACCTTTGTGAACAATGCCCCGGGATGGTTCTTCACCTATACGGAACAGGTGACCATCGAGAAAGACAAGGACCATCCGCTGACCGCCGCAATGAAGCAGCAGGTACGCGAACTGACGCTCATCATCAAACCGACGGGTGATGCCGCCGGACGCATCACGGAGATTGTTGCCCATCTGACGGGTGCAGCCGGAACACTCGACTTCGCTACCGATACCTACGGAGCCGCTTCAAACGTCGTGCTGCCCTTCACCAAGATTACCGAAGGTGACGATGCCGGCAAGTGGAAAGCCACGGTGCGGCTGCTGGGTGTGACCGGCACGGAACAACTGCTGACGGGTGAAATCCGCTATGCTGACGGCAACCCGAGCCCCACCACGCTGAAAAGCGACCTCACGGAAGCCCTCAAGGATTTCAACACCGGAAAGGGCGAATCGCTGACCCTCGGCGGAACGCTGGTTGAGACTCCCGAAGGCATGGAAGTGGACGGAGCCGAAATCAACGGCTGGGAAGAAGTGAAAGGTGATGATGTAAATGCCGATTTGTAACTAATAAAATGACAGATATAATGAAGACAAGATTTTTTGCACTTGCGATGCTCGCCCTCGCACTGGCAGCCTGCAACAACGACAACGAGAACCTGAACGGTGCCCCCGTGGCCGCCCAGTTTACCGCCGACATCGCCCCCGCCACCCGCGCCAGCGGAACTACCTGGACTGGCGGCGACCGTATCGGCATCACCGACATCGGCAACGATTCCCAGTACGGCAACGTGCCTTTCATCCTGAAGAACGGGAAATTTGAGGCAGAAGGAAAGGTCATCTATATCGAAGATACAAAGGCCCATACTTTCCGCGCCTACTATCCGTACAACGCGGCGGGAGGTATCCTCGCAGCCACGACCGATGCCACGGCGCAGCAGAATCAGTCTGCCATTGACTTCCTCTTTGCCACAGGAGCCACGGGAGACAAAAAAAGCCCGGTAGTGAGCTTCACCGACAAAACCGCCAAGGGCGGTGAAGACAACTCCTTCCACCACCGCATGAGCCGGATAACCCTTACCTTCGAGGCGGGCGACGGCGTGGATTTCAGCGTGGTCAAGCCTGAACGTTACACGCTGGACGGATTGTTACTCACCGGTACGTTCAACACGGCCGACGGTATTGCCACCGCAGACAACGGGGCACAGACCGGAGAACTGGCCATGAATTTGGCAGACGGCGTTCTCACGTCATCGATCATCCTCTTCCCGCAGACAGTTGCATCCCTGCCGTTGGTTGTGAATTACAAAAGTCAGGAATATCATGCCACACTCACCGTGCCCGAAGGCGCACTGCAGGCGGGCAACAACTATACCTATACCGTCAAGGTACGCAACAAAGTCCTTGAAGTCAGCGAAGCCACCATTGCAAAGTGGAACGATATAGACGGCGGAGAAGTGGGCGCTGACCTGTAGGATGTTAATAATTAATCGATTAGAATAAAGAATTATGAGACATAGATTATTTATCCCCGCAGCCACCGCACTGCTGTTCGCCCTCGCCGCCTGCACACAGGACGAACTTGCTGGCGATAACCGTCTGCCCGAAGGTGAATACCCTGTATTCATCCGTGCCACCGGACTGTCCGTAGAAGCAACGCCGCTGGCAGCCTCTTCCACCCGTGCCGCTGTGGACGGCGACTGGCAGGGCGTCACTTCCGTGGCACTCAAGATGGGCGATGCGGTAAAGGAATACACCGTAACGGCTTCTACCGATTTCAAGAGTGCCACGCTTTCACGCGAGAACGACCCGTACTACTGGACCAGCCGCGACCCGATTACCGTATCGGCATGGTGGCCCTTCAATAATGCCAACATCACACAGATGCCTGCCGTGAAGGTGGCCGAAGACCAAAGCAAATTGGCTGACTTCCAGAACAGCGACTTCATCTCTGCTGAGAACCGGAAGGTGGAATTTAACACCCCGACTCTTGAATTTACCCACCGCACGGCACGCGTGACAATCGAACTGAAGCCCGGCACGGGATTCACGAGCGTCGCCGGTGCCACGGTGAGCCTCGTGAGCCTGTCCGCCGATAACGGCAACCCGACTGCCATCAAGACCTACAACGCAAGCGGCAACACCTACGAGGCACTGACCGCCCCGCAGACCGTTGCGGCAGGCAAGCCATTCGTCAAGGTGGAACTCGGCAGCGGCACTTTCTACTTCCGTCCGCAGAACAACGTCGTGCTGGCAGCAGGCAGTCGCTATAAATATACCGTTAAGGTGAACGCCACTGGCTTGACGTTAGAGGGCTGCACTATCGGTGACTGGGCTGACGGAGGCGGCGAGAGCGGTGAGGCTGAGGATTTGGGTTATTCTATACAGAACGACGGCAGTTACACGGTCTATAACGCAGACGGCCTGCTGGCATGGAACAAAGCCGTACAAAAAGATGAATCAATAAATTGCACCCTCACCGCCGACATCGACCTGACGGGTAGGGAATGGACACGGATAGGCACATGGCCAGGTTACTCCGGCATCTTTAATGGGCAGGGACACCGCATTACGGGATTAAACTTTTCAGCAGCGACTACTGAACTTTTTGGGTTATTAAATGAACGTGGTGTGATAAAGAACTTACAACTCATAGATGTGAATCTGTATGGCAATAGTGGATCAGCAGCTGGAATAGTGGAGCAAAATAATGGCCAAATCATTGCCTGCTCTGTGACGGGAAAAATTTCTGCATATGGTAGAACTTGTGGTATAGCCGATTTAAATTATGGCAGTATCACCGCTTGCTGGTTCGACGGCACATTGAAAGAGTATGAATCTGGAGCTATAGTGCGTTATAACTACAAAATTTTAACTTCCTGTTATTGGGGAGGCAATGCCGGGCTAGGAGTATTCCGTAATCATGGAGGAACGGTAGATGCCACGAAGGTGGACGGCGCGACCGTGAAATGGCAGACAGCCGTCGACGGCATGAACACCGCCCTCACCGGTAACGACTACCAGTGGGCACTCGGCACCGACGGCCTGCCCGTACTGCAAAAGAAACAATAACAACCCCTAAACAACACGCATCATGAAACGAACAACCATTCATACATCCGCAGCCATCGCCCTGCTGCTCGGCCTCGCCGCCTGCACGCAGGACGAAGCGGGCTTCCTGCCGGAAGGGGCGGAAGGCACACCCATCGTCTTTACCGCCACGGGGCTGAACCCCGCTGCGACAGCCACCGCCGGCACCCGTGCCCCAGCGGATGGCAATTGGACGGGTGTGCAGAGCGTGGCAGTCATGATGGACGGCATGGTGAAGACGTACAACGTGACGCCCTCCACCGCCGACCCCACCAGCGCCACACTGACCTCCACCGACCCGTACTACTGGACCAACCACAACGACATCACCGTCACGGCGTGGTGGCCCTACACCGCTGGCGAGACAACTCCGCCTGCGGTAAAGGTAAAAGCCAACCAAAGTGCCCAGAAAGACTTTGAGGGCAGCGACCTCATCGTAGCCGACGGACAGACGGTGACCTACGGTAGCCCCACGCTCCGCTTCACCCACCGCACGGCACGGGTGACCATCGTTCTGACGGACTACACCGAGGGGCTGGCATCCGTGCAGCTGACGGGCCTCTCCACCGAAGGCGACAACCCGGATATAATCGTCCCGTATGACAAGGGCAGCAACACCTACACCGCCATCGTAGCCCCGCAAAATGTGGCAGCTGGCACTACCTTTATCACCTGCACCTTCACCAACGGCAAGACCTTCGTTTATAAGATGAAGAATGCTACCGACTGGCAGGCGGGCGGTGAATATACCTACACCGTCTCCCTCGCTGCGGCAAAAGACCTGGGCTATACCATAGAGAGCAACGGCAGCTACACCGTGACCTCCGCCGATGGTCTGATGAATATAGCCAAATTAGTGAACGGAGGTAAGAGCGACATTAACATTACCCTCGACACAGACATTGACCTCACAGGCAAAGACTGGACACCGATAGGCACAGACTACGACAACTCATACAAAGGCACCTTCGACGGTGGCGGCCATACCATTACGGGGCTGACCTTTACGACAAATGACGAATATGCGGGTCTGTTCGGCTGGCTCAATAGAGCTGGTACGGTGAAGAACGTGGTGATGGAGGGCGTACAGATAACAAGCAATCAAATATATGGCGGCAGTATTGGCGGCGTGGTAGGATCTGGCTGGGGCACCATTGAAAACTGCTCGGTGTCGGGCAGCGTCAGCGGCACGGTGTATGTCGGCGGTGTGGTGGGTGTTCAAATAGGCGGTTCCATCACCGGATGCAGCTCCTCTGCCACAGTGAAGGGAACGGTCGATGTCGGCGGCGTGGCAGGTCAGACGAATTCGAGTGCCACCCTGACCGCTTGCTATGCCACAGGCAACGTGATCATAGAAATGGCCCTCAAAAAGAATATCGCTGGCGGCGGTCTGGTGGGAATGAACGCAGGAAGCAGCCTCCTTGCCTGCTATGCCACGGGCAACGTAACCAGTACGGGTAGTAGCACTGGCTATGTACATATCGGCGGTTTTTTGGGAAATAACTACGCCAACGTGATGACCGCCTGCTATTGGAAGAACAATCATGAACAAGGTATCGGCTACAATAAGAAAAGCACCGAAGCCACGAAGGTGGACGGCACTGACGTTACCTGGCAGAAAGCCGTTGATGCCATGAACACCGCCTTGCAGAACGCAGGCTCAAAGTGGCGTTACGAACTTAAAGGAGCATTGCCTACCTTGAGGAAGCAGTAAACCGTCGGGCGGAAAAAGTTCCGCCCGCAACAAACATTAACCGAAGTATAACCCCAATAAAAAAAGGAGGACGTGATGGAACACACGGAGAATCCACCATATAGGTTTTGGCATCAAGGCATTGTTAATAATAATATAGACTCCAGTGTAAATATGGAAGCTGTAAGCCGGACATTGCCAAGATTGGTGCTCATTAAAGGCAACAAATCAAGTAATTAAATTAAAAACATGGGACTTTTTCACAGAGACAAGAAAAATAATGACGATGAGCCGGACAGTGTTCAAACCAATTCATTCTCTGATATTATGAATGGTTTGCAATACGCCGTAAACTGTGCAC
The DNA here is from genome assembly GCF_900091655.1 of Culturomica massiliensis. Classification (NCBI taxonomy): domain Bacteria; kingdom Pseudomonadati; phylum Bacteroidota; class Bacteroidia; order Bacteroidales; family Odoribacteraceae; genus Culturomica; species Culturomica massiliensis. The sequence goes on along the minus strand of NZ_LT594621.1, from coordinate 1,879,398 downwards.
AAGATACATTGCAGAATCATCAGATACAAAATCTGACCAGACTTTTTGAAGGAACAAATGCAAATAACGCAAATACGTTCCAATCGAAAAAAATCATGGTTGGAGACAAGACTATTGATATTCCACTTATAGCTTTGATATCCCATCATTATCTTGCGATGGATAATGTGCAGATAAAGTTCAAGGCGAAGGTCGGAAGCGTGGAATCACAGATTCCGGAAAACAACTTATTGTTATCCAGCCCACAAAGAGCCAATCTCCAGATGCAGATGAGCAACATAAAACCGGATGCGGATGATGTCATGGAGGTTTGCGTCAATTTTAAGGTTCAGGAGACTCCGGAGAGCATTTCCCGAATTATTGACGATTTTGTAAAAAATATCTAACAATTTTAAAATTCAAATGTTATGGCAGAAGAAATAAAGAACCAAGGGCAACAAGAAAATGCGGAAAACTTGAATGAAAATGTAAGCGGACAGGCGAAAGAAATTATCTCCGCTGCATTGGAAGAGACTCAAAACAGAGAAACTTCTCCAGTTCTTAAAGCAGATTCAAACGTGACTGACAAATTCAAGGGGCTTCCCATGCGGGAACTTATTGCAGCTCCACTTATTGCAGCAGCCGAAGCACAACAGGAATTGGCAGCGACAGCATGGAATTTCTACCAGCAAATTGCATTTGATGGTAAAAGCGGCAATAAAGCGCGTATATTGGAATTCGATGTCGAAAGACCGATACAGCAGGATGGAAAAATGACAACAATGTCACAAAGTGTCAAGGCTCCGTTTATAGGATTGGTGCCTATTCCTTCCCTGCTCATAGATCGCGTGGATGTCGATTTCCAGATGGAGGTTACCGATACATCAAACGTAAAAAGCACTACCAACGCAGAAGTAGAGGCAAAAGCTTCTGCAAAACATTGGTTTATAAATGCGGAAATCAGCGGCAAAGTCACGACCGCCCGCGAGAACACCCGCATGACCAACCAAACGGCAAAATACCAGATACATGTGACAGCCAGTCAGCAGCCGCAGACCGAAGGTCTGTCTAAACTGATGGATATAATGGCATCATGTATCGAGCCTATAACAAACGAAAGTAACAGTAAGTAAATATATGAATTTGATTCAAGCATTAAGATTACCAAACAGTCGAGCAGTAATGACAAATATTGCACGGTTTCATTATCAAAATATTTATAATGTAGGTTTGACCCCTCCGATTTTCACGCAAAGTAATTTGACATTTCAAATAAAAGGATATACCCGTAACTATCGTTTTCTTAGATTAGACTACGCCTGTGTCATATATATTGCGGATAGAATAGCAGTCGTTGCTTCAAATGGCATAGATACTTTAAGTTCAGGTTTTTCGGGGTGTTATATGGCCAGTTTTAGGCACAATGGCATTAGGTATGTTGCTCATATTCCAACGCCTAACAATAGTATTAAAATATCATGGAATCGGGCGGTTAAAAATCGAATAATAGATAATGTTGTTCTTTTTAAACCTACTGAAGGATTGGCGAGAATCCCAGGAACCATTGGTATTTGGGGAATTATAACATTTAACGATAGATGTTATCGGCTTGATGTAAATGAAAACGCTCCTCCAAGTCAAGCCATACGTGGCCAAAGAATTTTTAACTCAATCCCGAGAAATCCCATACTAACAGAAATTCCACCTATCGCCGGTGGTCAGATGCCTTAATAATTATAACAATTGTAAATAAGGGAAGAATGGTTGTTTCATTGAGGAGTAGAATTCTATTCGGATATATAATTCTGGTGGCGGTCATAGGCAGCATGGCCGCCATTCTCATCCATGAACCTGCGAAGTTCCACGACCTATATGCGTATTTTAAATAACGGTATTTACACAAACAGCAAATGAGCGAACAATTCGTTACCACTACCAAGCATTTCCGCAAGCTGCTTGCCGCAGGCTATCTGTTGATAGTCCTGCTGGTGGGCGGCATCATCTGCACGTGGCTCGGAGAATGGCGCGACTTGGAGTTGCTGGAACGGGAGAACCGTGAAATCAACCGCTTCCGCAAGGAAACACACGATGCGTATGTGGGTGTGGTGGAGTTGTCTCTTTTGGGCGAGTCGGTGCTGGAATGGGACGATAAGGATGTGGCGGCATACCGGCGGCAACGGATGACGGTGGATAGTATGCTTTGCCGCTTCAAGAGCCATTACGAATCGGTGCGCATAGACAGCGTGCGCCACTTGCTGGAGGACAAGGAAAAGCGGCTGTGCGCCATCATGGAGGCTCTGGAACAACAGGCGGACATCAACCGCCGGATAGCCAAGCAGGTGCCGGTGATAGTGCAAACGAGCAGGCAGGAAGAGCCGAAGAAACAGAGGAGGAAAGGTTTTCTCGGGTTGTTCGGCAAGAAACAGGAAGCACCTCCGACGACGACCACCACGATGCTCTACACACTGAACCGTGATATGATAGCGCAACAACGTGCCCAAAGCCATCGTCTGTCGGAATATGCCGACAGCCTTGCCAGCCGCAATGCGGAACTGAACCGCCAACTGCAAACCCTTATCCAGCAGATGGACCACAAGGTGCAGGCTGACTTGCAGGAACGTGAGGCGGAAATATCCGCTATGCGTGAAAAGTCGTTCTTGCAGGTAGGTATCATAACGGGTGTCATGCTGCTGTTGCTCATTATTTCATACATCATCATTCACCGCTATGCCACCCGCATCAAGCAGTACAAACGTAAGACAACAGATTTAATCGGGCAACTGCAAAAGTCAGTAAAACAAAACGAATCGTTGATAGCCTCACGCAAGAAAGCGATGCACACCATCACCCACGAGCTACGCACACCACTGACTGCCATACATGGATATGCGGAACTGATGCAGGACAACGAAGAAGAAAAGATAAGCGGTTATGCGGACAATATCCTGCAAGCCTCCAAGAGAATGACCGACATGCTCAACTCCCTGCTTGACTTCTTCCGCTTGGACAGCGGCAAGGAACAGGCGAATGTCCGTCCGTTTCGTTTGGAAAACATCGCGGAGCTGTTGCAAACGGAGTTTACGCAACAAGCAGAAGCAAAAGATCTTAAACTTACCATCGAGTGCCCGGAGGGTATTATCCTGAATGGCGACAAGGAGCGCATCATACAGATATGCGACAACCTGCTGGGCAATGCCGTCAAGTTCACGAATGCCGGAAGCGTTTCACTTGTCATAAGCTATGACGGCAATAGGCTGACCCTTGTAGTAGAGGACACCGGAACCGGCATGAGTGCGGAAGAACAACAGCGAGTGTTCGGAGCGTTCGAGCGGCTTTCCAACGCCGCCACGCAAGACGGTTTCGGATTGGGGTTAAGCATTGTGAAACAGATAGTCGGGATGCTTGGCGGCACTATACGCTTGGAAAGCGAAAAAGGAGAAGGCAGTCGTTTTACTGTGGAGTTGCCAATGAACACTGCCGATATTGGTATTGAAGAACAGACAGCCGCAGAAAGTCTGGCTCATATAGAAAGACCTTATTCTGTCATCGTATTGGACGACAATCCGATGGTATTATCCATGACAAAGGAAATGTATGCTGGTATAGGTGTGCATTGCGACACGTTCACCACTATTGGCGATGCAATGGAAGCCATGCGGCAGCACACATACGACCTCATGATAACCGATATGAAAATGCCGGAGATTAACGGCTATGAGGTGTTGGAGTTGTTACGCTCGTCAAGTGTCAGCAACTCGAAAGAGATTCCCATTGTCGTGGCGACCGCCTCCGGCAGTTGCAGCGAAGAGGAGCTGTTGGAAAATGGATTTACCGCCTGCCTGTTCAAGCCATTTTCCATTTCCGAACTGGTTGCTGTATCAGACAAATGCCTTTTGACAAGTACGGACAAGGATGAACTTCCCGACTTGTCCTCTCTGCTTGCATATGGTGACAAACGGGCGATGCTCGACCGTTTGATAACCGAAACAGAAAAGGATATGCAGGCTGTCCGGGAAATCATGGAGAGGAATGACCGCAAGGCGTTGGACGAATGGATGCACCGTCAGCGAAGTTCATGGGCTGTTATCCGTGCTGACAAACCCTTGTGGAACCTGTATGAACTGCTGCATCAAGAATCTGAATGTTCCGAAATGGAATTGCGGAAATGCGTGGATGCCATGCTTCGTATGGGAACAGTTATCATAGAACTTGCGCAAAAGGAAAGGAGGTTGTCGGATGAAAGTATTTGTGATTGAGGACAACCCCGTCTATAACGATTATGTCTGCAACCTGCTGAAGAAAGACAGCTTCGATACTATGTCGGCATATAATCTTGCCACTGCCAAGAAACTATTGGCAAAGTCAGAGGTGGATGATATTGTCGTTGCCGACCTACGCCTCCCCGACGGTGAAAGCATAGAGTTGTTACGGTGGATGCGTGCCAACGACAAACAGCAGGTGTTTATCGTTATGACCAATTACGGGGAGGTGCATACGGCAGTGGAAAGTATGAAGCTCGGCTCAAAGGATTACATACAGAAACAGTTGTTGGAGGATAAACTGATACCGCTTATCCGCACCCTGCAAAAAGAACATGAAAAGCGACTACAATGGAACATTCCGATATTCGTCCGGCAGGGCGAAGCCTATCAGAAAATCAAGAAACGTGTGCGCCTTGTAGCCACCACCCGGATGAGCGTGCTGATACTGGGCGAGAACGGTACGGGCAAGGAACATATCGCACAACATATACACCAACAAAGCAAACTTGCCGATAAACCTTTTGTGGCAGTGGACTGCGGAGCCTTGTCCCCGTCATTGATACAATCCGCCTTCTTCGGACACGTCAAGGGTGCGTTTACTGGTGCCGAAGCAAACAAGACGGGGTATTTTCTGGAAGCGGATGGCGGCACGCTGTTCCTTGACGAAGTGGGCAACCTAACAATGGAGATGCAACAGATGCTGCTCCGCGCCATACAGGAACGCCGTTACCGTCCCGTCGGTGCAAAGGAGGACAAAACAGCCAACGTGAGGATAGTGGCTGCAACCAACGAGGATTTGCAGAAAGCCGTAACGGAAAAGCGGTTCCGGCAGGATTTGCTCTATCGCTTGCAGGAGTATGTGATAACCATGCCGCCCTTGCGCGACTGCCCGGAAGACATCATGCCATTGGCCGAGTTCTTCCGTGAAATGGCAAACCGTGAGTTGGAACGTGAAGTAAAAGGGTTTGCCGCATCTGCCCGTAATGCCCTGCTCGCCCATGCGTGGCCGGGCAACGTGCGCGAGTTGAAACAGAAGATACAGACGGCAGTCCTGCAATCAGAAGGCGATATGATAACCGAAGCCGATTTGGAACTTGACAATGAACCGTCCGCTACTTCCGCTTGTTTTACATTGAAGAGCGGGGATGAAGAAAGAGGACGTATCCTGCGTGCTTTGAAACAAGCAGCCGGTAACAAGAAAATGGCTGCAAAGATACTGGGTATCGGCAGGACAACGCTGTATAATAAATTGGTAGAGTATGGATTGAATGAAGAAAACTGACCGGAGTATGGCTGTAAATGGCAATAATTGATTAACTTTGCAATTGTATTTCAGAAAATAGCAGGCGATCGGGTAACTTTTCGCCGATGATATAGACATAAGACCGCAAGGCGTTTCGAGCGAAAATCTGGTGAATTTAATATATAACTATTTAACCATTTGTAAATGAGTAGTTTATGAATTTTGTTTCTGAAACAAGAAACAAATCAGGAACAAAAATGGTTTTTTAGGTAAATCCTCGTTTTTTTGTTTGCATTACTTTTCATTCCTTTCACTTGCTTGCAATCAAAGCACCAATCCAAGCTATTACTATGCTTTCTCATCCTGATTCAATATATGTTTTTTCATATATCCAGGAATTCGCAGCGAAAAGAGAAAAGTATTGTTTTCAATGATCGATATCAATATGTGCAAAGTTAAAAATAATCATCCAAGCAATCAAATATTTGTCTATTTTTAGTTTACTTTAGTTTAGCATATATATAGGCTAATGGACTAAACTAAACTGTTTTTGCTCACTCTGCCACTCCCTTTTTAGACAGCAGAAAGTGGACTCCCTTTGACTCCGTCCTTTCTCTTTTCGCTGCAATATATTCCTTTATAAGTTTACGAGTAAATATTTGTCCCTATAAGCATTCGACTTCGGGCTATTTGATGAATTGTGCCGCAAAGGTATTTGTCATGTCTTTCTTGTATGCAAGGTATCCTTGATGTTCACAACAAAATCTCCACCTTGCTTTGCAGCAGTAGTATTTGGTCGTGAAACCTTGCATAAAGAGCCATGACACCTTATGAAGCGACATAATTAATCAAGCCTGAAGTAGTAAATGCTACATGAGGGAAAAAAGAAAACTTAAAATAGAATTATATGGCAAATTATGCGACAAACATTTTCTACGCAAGTACGGAAAACCAAAATGACCTCAATAAGATAGAGGCTTTCTTGGATGACAATTTCAGTTGTTATGCAAACAAGTATGGCAATTCTGTTGATGCAGAATTTCCTTCCCGGTGGGAATATCCAGAAAAAGAAATGGACCAATTGGTTGACTCACTGGAAGCAAAAGATAAAGTCTATATTAAAATTCTAACTTATGAATTTGAAAATGAATATGTGAGTTTTAGAATCTTCTCTCAAGGCAAGTGGGAAATAAAAATATAATAGTGATGAGCAACAGAACATTTGATAACGAAAGCGATATTATAGGTTTATCCTGTACTTTATCCACGGCTTATAAAGGCTACACGGAAGGTGTAATTGTGGACGACTATGGCACTACCATAGTTGTCCGCCTTGAAAGCGGCAAAGAGATTTCAGTATTCCGAGATGAAATTATTATTCATGATTAAGCAATATGGCACAGATAGCAACAAAATTCGTTCAATGGGATGTTCCGGAGCTGGCAACATTACAAGGCAGCCGAGTGTATAAGTTACGGGAACATCTGAATAATGGCGGCAAACTCAATAGAGAAGACAAGAATTGGATTACTCGCAACGTGAGCGAAAGCACCTATTTCAAACGGGGGATTGCCTTGAGCGGTTATCATTTTGATTTTTCCGATGTTCTCAAGCGGTATTTCGTCAAACAATACGGGCATATCCAAGAATATTATGCCATAGACAAAACCGCATTACGCTCAATACTGTATGGCAGGATTGAGGATATAGTTGAAGTAGTACGTTAGAATACATGGCTTATGGGAAAATTTGAATTTTATCAAGACTGTAAAGTCACAAGTTGGGAAAGAGACTATTTCACTGTGGAAGCCAACAGTTATGAGGAAGCAGAGGCAATCGTCCGGTCCTGGCGTTGCAAAGATGTTTCGAATATCATTGACAGCCGTCTTTCTCATGGACGAAGTGAGGCTTTGCGTGATACTTCCGAGCTTTTGTTTCCCGGAGAAAACGATGGTTACTCGACTATTGAGATTTTCAACCAGGAAGGAGAATCTATCATGACTAATGCACTAAACGAAGACAATTATGAACGTAACGATTGAACACCCTTTTTGCCCTTACTGCAGCGAAGTGACAAATCTATATTTCAGAATTATTAACACGCTTCTTTTTTCAAAAGACGAAAACGAACTTCGCACAAGCATGGAGAGTCTAAAGAAAGAGACCCGGCTTGACGAGTATTTCACGTTCGGCTATGGGGCACACCATCTTTGGATATGCCAACGAAAACCGAGCGACAAAAACAAAATTTTTCCACACCGCATCATGATGATCCAATTCTGACATGGAGCCTCTGTACTATACGGACTGGAGTTGAATATTCAGTTCCAGCCCGTAACTTCATTTACCGCAATAACCTTTTATATCCAAAACTTCATTGAGACGCAGATGGCCATTGGACGGACAATGATTTTTGCAGGATTATCCATTTATATTCTCTTTTGGCTGCGCCATATCCCTTTATAAAATAGAAGCTGAAACTCGCATAACGCGCCCGTTCCGCTTTGTCTCCCAATCGGGCTTCAGCCCTTTTTTCATTTTGCCTTCTTTTCCCTCATTTCTCTTGCCGGATAAAGGCTGCAACACCGATACGCCAGCACCCCTTTGCCAGTTCTTCGTCTTACGGCCTTTCCCACGCCGCAGCTTATACGCTTACTGCCTGTACGGCATATCATCCTTGCCGCTTCAAATCATGAGACATGGTGCTGTTTACCGCCAGAAGCTCTTCTTCCTATGCCAGCCGAGAGTTGAAACCAATTCGTGCCCATTGACAGCACCGTCCGTCTTTATTATTCCTTTAACCAGTTGCCAATTGTTTTTCCTCTTCTTTTTCGTGACTGCTTTCTATTGAAGTCGCCATATCGTTTTTCGTTGCAAAGTTAGTATGCAGCCGGGCGCGACCCATGGTCTTGACCAATGGCGTAACAGTACAAATCTTCCTTTATCAAGCCTCCGGTTTGGAAGAACCCCAAAATAAAGAGTATTTATACGTTATCCTTGGTGCATCCCTTTACTGCACCTACTTTTTATGCACCGTAAAACTGATTTATTAACTTCAAAAAGCAATCGAAATGAAAAAGTACGAGAACAATTTCGCAGTAACCGGTTATGTCGCAAAAGACGCCGAGGTTTATCAATTCACCAACACAAGTGTTGCACGTTTCCCTCTGGCTGTTGCCCGCCAGGAGAAGATCGGCGAAGAAACCAAGCGCATATCCGCTTTCATGAACATTGAAGCGTGGCGCAAGAATGAAAATTCCGGGTCGTTTGACCAGCTTACCAAAGGTACGCTGCTGACCGTGGAAGGCTACTTCAAGCCTGAAGAATGGACTGACAAAGATGGAGTGCAGCACAACCGCATCGTGACGGTTGCAGTCAAATTCTATCCGGCTGTCGAGAAGGAGGAAGAAGTTCCTTCGAAACCGGCAAAAGAAGCGAAAAAGGGCAAGAAGTAATCCCTGTTTTCCTGACAAAGCGGCTTTCGGGCCGCTTTTGTTTTGCTCGAAGCCTTCCGTAATATAGCCTTTTGTATTTCACGTTTTCCCCTTTTATTGCAATGCCTGAAATTCCCTACACGCCTATTTCGAAAGCCCGGTTATTTATTCTGCAAAGTTTGATTGCCGGTTGTTTGTCCTGTCAAGGAACGCTTATGCTTGCTGCTGAAAAATCTTCCTTTCCGACATGTCGGAAAGAGTATTTTTCGCATCCTCCTTGCCTGACAGACCGCCAATCTTGTGGGCAGAAAAATAATCAACCTTCCGATACAGGATGTATCAGAGGGAAATAAAAACAATTAAAAATTTTAATGATATGACATTCAGAGCATTTATGGCAGAGAACGGGTATAACGTACAGACTACTTTTTGGGAAGATTTTTCAGCGGCCGACATTTTCGGGTTATCGGCTATTCAGGACACTTTCAACCGTGCCTTTGAAGAGTGGAAAGGCAACTGCAAGTACCTTACGGAATTGGTGTTGGTATTGAATCACAAGATATGGCAGCACTATAAAACGAAACCGAATGTGGCGGCGTTGTATGATGCACTCTGGAGACAGGCAGACCAGTATGCGGTTGAGAATCTGAAGGACGAAGAGTTAAGCTATTATTATGACGTAACGGACTGATTGTATAACAAGTTAATGTAAATTGAGTATGAACACGAATAACAAGCCAAGCACAGCAGGAAGGACAACGGCTGATGATATATTGCAACGAGACGCACGGTTCAGATATATGCTGTTAGCCAGGATGCAGTCAGATTGTGAGTATTATTTGGATTACGGAGGCAGAGACCCCAAACGCCTGTGGGCAGGTGATGAAGAACGGCAAATCGATTTAATGATAAAGTTGCACGACAGCTTCAAGGAAGGAGAAAAGCCGCAGTGGCTGACAATGGACAAGATTTTGGAATACAAAAAGGAAATGAATAAATGACACCAAGCCCCCTAAAAGTCAAGCAAAACCTTTGGGGGGCTTATATTGATATAACGAGGATGCTATTCATGACGCAGTTTTCCTCTTTTAGTTTTCCTTTTTTACTGTTCCCTTGCGTGAACAGTTGGCAGCAATGATTATTTATCATGACGGAAGCTGCTTTTGCTGAATCCGCCGAATATGCCCTTCACGATTTTGCAAAAGACATAAAGTACCAATACTACGACTATAATTTCTCCCATATCCTTTTTTATATTTAGCGTTACAAATTTCCAATAAGGGTCAGAGGCTTCCCTAAATATACTTAAACTGACAGGCAAATCCGTCACTAATATGGCATCGGTTGCCTTGACTTCCTATTTCCGATTTCCAGGTACGCGGCCAGGTTTCCTGCTGAGTGCCACATTGTACTTGCCTAAAATTTGGTACACAGTACTTTTGCTCTTGACATTGCAATGCGCCATGATTTCATTGACTGAATACCCGTTGTTGTACATGTCCACAGCTATTTTATCCCGCTCGGTCTTGCTCAACATTTTGCTCGTCTTCACCGGTACACTGATACTCTGTTGCAGGCGTATCACCCGGTCAGATGACTTGCGTAATACAGCCACTTCTTCCGGAAGAGATCCGAACATGGTCAGCACCTCCGCCGCCGTCGTGTCCGGAAACAATTCACCACGGGAGTCAATCTTGTCATGGATGGAAATAATGCGGACCACTTTGATCCGGCATAACTCTATCAATGCGGCCAACTCCCTCAAACCGCGCACGGCGTTACTGAATTTCGAGACAACCAGTTCGTCCCCTCTCTCAAGATTTGTCATGAGCTGTTTCCAGCGAGGTCTGAGCGTCTCGTGCTGGACTGATTCCTCTATCACTTGTACACAACCGTACTGGCACATCCATTCCTTGTCCGCATCATATTCATTATACGAATTTGCCTTAAATATATAACCAACTTTTGCCATGTCAATATCCAATACAAATGATAACAAGTGCAAATATACAAGTTTTATTTGAGTGGCCAAATCAAACCATTATAAAAATCGAACTATTTATTTTTTCGTCCTTTTTTCTTTCACTTGTTTTCATTGATAATCATACTATTAAGTACGATATTGAAAAATGCACAAAATACAGTTCCAATGGTATTAAGTATAGAAAATTATATATAGTTTTGCGTGAAATAGTACGAAAACATATAGTATGAAAATTCAAAAAACGAACCTTAAAGCATCAAGTTTTTTACACATGATAGCTGCCGCTTCAATCACGGTATGCATGTTCACATCATGTAATGGCGGATTGACTGAACAGTCCGAAAGCGATCCTGCCGGTACATACAGAAATTATCTGCTCGAAGTAAGGAAGATGAAATCTATTTCATTTGAAGAGCTGTCAGAAAACCTTTGCCAATGGCAAGCCATAAGAGATTCCGTTTTTAACCATGTCCGGCAGGACACGGTTGGGACCCATGGTCAAGACCTTCGTAAAACATGCGAAGGCATACATGATTCCCTACGCCTGGAGTTCTCGCGTCTGGCTTTGTCAAGGCCACGTTCCTATCAGGAGTTATTCCTATTGAAAAGAAAACTTTCATCTAATGACAAAGACAATGGATTAATCCGGACCGTGGAAAAGATCCGTCCATTCTTTGAGTCATTAGATAAACGCCCAATCCATAAGGGAGACAGGAAGCAAATCATTTCGGATTATCGTACTTTGCTGGCCAACACTCTCCGAAATGGCATACACGGGACAGATGACATGACAGAGTTCATCGGAAAAGAGGATGCTATTTTTCGGGCGTTCTTGCCATATCTGTGCAGCATTGGTGATGAAGACATTTCCGATATAACGCGTGATACGGAAAAATGCTGTTTGCAGATTTTGTTTGCCGCCGAACGTAAAGAGATACCTCACCAGGATGCCCTCGTTTACCTGGCCATGCGAACCAATCGCAGACTGATACTTAATACCGGAACCTGCATCAATGACATTCATAATCAAAAGGTCCAAACAAAAGCACAAGCCTACGCATATATCTGGATGCTTATGCGCCCATACGTTTCTATGGACAGTTTCCACCTGTCGATGCTTTCTTCCAAAGACCAGGAACAGCTTGAACGGTTTGCCGCACAGACACCGGCCATATTTGAGACTTTGTGCCGAATCTTGAACTCGGGAGACAACCGCCTGGATGAATTACCCGGAATGCTTATGGAGATTTACATTCACACGCTATAAACATAAAATCAAATGAATATGCTACGACACTTTCTGAAAGACTTTATGACGTTTGTCCCCCTTCAGTTGCCACAGCTGCTCGATGTAACCACTATGGAGGAGCCGCAGTTTTACGGGGACTATGTCCTGCTGACTTTTCCATTGCATGATCCTTATGACCTGGAAGAAGTGATGGATATGCTGGAGGATGATATGGAACTGATTGTGCTTTATCATCACATTCCTATGCAAGACGAACCGTTCGGCCATAGTACATGCGCTTACTCCAATCCATCTTTCGGCCAAATGTTCAAGGTGAACGCGAAGACTGATTCCGATGGCAAGGTCCATACCGTCCTTGTAACCATATATGATTCACTTGAACAAATGTACGGGGATCTCTGCCTTGACTTGCAACTCCATTCTAAAAGCGGAAAGCTGAAATACCAGAAGAACAAGGAGGACATACTTATTGACTTTTTATAAAAACAACATCATCATGAGAAATACATTATACAGGCAGATGGTCTATTGGATCAATGCCCACCGAACATGGATAGAGGTCGCAGACGACAACCTCTATAAAGAACATATCATCTCAAGAAGTGACAGGACGGACTACCTTGTCTCCCGAACTTTGGTCCTGCGGGCGTTCAAGACAAACGGAACATACCTCGAAGGTACCACATGGGCCATCCCTGAACATGAACTGAACAAAGCTTTGGCTATCTATCGCAAACAGGACCGGTCATTCAAGCAGCGAATCAAAAAAGCTGCAATGAACCTCACGGCCGTGGATGCCGAAACCATTATCCGCTTGGCAACTTATGATATTGTCCACTTGGAACTCAGAGCAACACCTATACACGTACCCGAAAAACCATATTACTTATGTTACTGAAAATATTGCAACTCATCTTTTGCGTGACCCCTCTTGTACTGTCATTGATATTGTACAAAAAGCCATACCGGTTTATGGCAAAGTTTCACGCTTCCATGAAACAAAACATCAGAGCCCGCAAACTTTATACACGGGTGATTCTGTTCCTGCTACTGCTTTTCCACTATGTCTATGCAAGTGGACATGCTGGTGAATTCGGCATCCTGGTATCAACCGTTATCTGTGCCGCTATGTTCTCGTTCAAGCTGGCGGACAGGTGTCTGAGCCGTTTGCATGATTCCATGGGTCTGTTTGCCGGCATCAGTGCTATAACATTGGTCAGCTGCTTTGAACCGTATCTGTACACTACTACCGTAACTGCGTACTATATTCTTTTGGCAGCCTTGTTCTATCCCTCTGCTCCGGTCACAGCCGAATGCGATGATGAAGAAAAGGCTGAAGGAACGACAACGCATCCTGAAACGATATCCGAAAAGAAACACGATAATCATCACGCGATGGTGTCTTTGAAGCGGACAAAGGCAGCATTTCAGAAACTCCGCACTGTAATAATCATTAAAACAAAGTAAAATGGAAAATAGTCAAGAGAATACGACCTTTATATTGGCAGATGTCAAGGTGTTCGATTTCCTGAAGGAGAAAGCCGGAGACCGTAAAACGAAGACGGAAGCGTATTGGGACCTGCTGGACAGATCAATGGCAGGTTTTGTTTCTCCATTTGTAAGAAAAGTGGAGCGAAAACTTCTTCCCAACCAATGTCATGTGACAATCTCCGATCTTGCGGAATTCTGGCATTGGCATCGTGCCACTGTCCGAACCTTTCTGGATGCTCTGGAATCTTTCGGGCTACTTGAACGCACAAAACTTAATAAAAGCGTCATCATCACCATGACCGTGCAGTCTGGAAAAAATGCAATAGCCGGAACTGAACAGGAAGAGCCGGACTTTGCCACACGAATCGGCAGTATATTGTCCGAATGGGTCATCGGCAAAAAGACATCGGAGGATGCCGGTCATTCATGTGGTCAGGCTCTTTGCCAGGCATTAGCCGCCATTGCCGGTAAAGATAATTCTCAGGCTTCCGGCAACGGCGCCGATACGGTATCGGCAGAAGTCGTCAGACAGGAAGAAAAACTAAGGGAAACAATATTAGAGTGTATTGCCAATGCCGCTCTCCAGCGTGTGTTGCGTAAGTCAAGATTCGATAACAGTTCACAACTGTCGCAGTTCTTCACCCTTGACCTCGGCGGTGAATGGGGCGCGTTTATCGAGACCGCCAAAGAGCTTGCGGAGCTTGTATTTAATCCCGAAACATCCGGCGCAGGTGTTGATATGGACAGGAACAAAGAACTCCTTAAATCGTTCCGTATTCCCTTTTTATCGCTTGCGGCAAAAGCCCAGACATTGTCGGACTGAACCGGGAAACGAAAATGAATTGTATAACCAGGAACAATCCATCCCTATCTCAGTCCTGACATCCTTCCAGTTTTATGAGGCAAGTGGGCTTGCCCACATGCCACGAAACAGAGGGAGTGGGTAGCCTAATACCCCTGCCTACTAACGTCGCAGGGAGGCATGTCCGAACAAGCAGCAAGCTGGGACATGATGGATTGTACAAAACAACACGGAAACAATATGGCAAATGCAAAACAGGTACTTGACGTACATGTATCCAAAGGGATAACAGTGGCTCAGAGTAATGAACATATGCGCAATTGGACAGAGAAAGGTTGGAAAAGGGCAACTGACCTTGGTAATTATGACCCGACACGTGAACACCTGAATTTTGAAGTCGTATCAGGAGGTAAGATCCGTCCTATCGACAAAGGCCGGAGCATTCCTGAGCGAATGGCTGAACTGTTGCATAAACGAGGCATAAAGGATCCCAATGAAGGTTTGGAAGAACCGAGATTCCGTACAGTCGTAAATATCATTTTTGGGGGCTCTCGCACACGGATGCAGGAACTCGCATTTGGCAAGCAGGAAGTCGATTTTGAAAAAGGTGCGGACAATAGACACATAAAAAGGAAGAGTGAGATTGAACGTTGGGCAAAGGATGTCTATTCATTTGTCTGCGGCAGATATGGTGAACAGAATATTGCCGCATTCATTGTACATCTGGATGAGTTGAATCCACATGTGCATTGTACTTTGCTGCCAATCAAAGATGGGAAGTTTGCGTACAAGGAGATATTTGCCGGTAAGGACAAATATGAATTCAGCGAGCGCATGAAACAGCTTCATACGGACTTTTATGCAGAAGTCAATAGCAAATGGGGCATGTCCAGAGGCTCAAGTGTTTCCGAAACGGGAAAGAAGCATCGCAGTACAGAAGAATACCGTCGTATGCTGTCAGAGGAATGCTCTACAATAGAAGAGAATATCAGCCGCCATCAGCAAGTCCTTTCCTCTCTCCATTCGGACATCCGGATGGCAGAGCGCAGGGTCAAGGGCTTGACTTCAATGGTGGAAAACTTGAAAAAGGAGCAGGCCGAAAAAGAAGCCCAATTGTCGGCACTCAAAAATGATATGGAAGCCCGGAAAGGTGATGCACAGACTTTATCTGCCGAGAAAGAAAAGCTCGAAAATGAGCTGGCCGCTATCCAGAATAAATTGGCAGACAAACAGGAGAAGCTACAGACCGCTGACCGACAACTTTCCGAGCTCAAGGAAAATATGGATGCCATTCAGGAGCGGACAGAAGAATTGAAGGAAGAAGCATACAAATACTCGCGTGATGTCCATTCCAAAGTGGACAGTCTGCTCAAGGATGCCATGTTGGAGAATATGGTCAATGAGTGGCGGGAAATGTCGGCACAGATGAAGCCTTCCGAACGGCAACAGTTCGATGACACGCTCCTGTGTTCCGTGGCGGAACGGGGGACGGAAGTCATGCGCTGTGCGACAATGCTGTTTCTTGGAATGGTCGATGATGCCACAACATTTGCCGAAACACATGGCGGCGGAGGTGGCGGAAATGACCTCAAGTGGGGACGTGATGAAGACGAGGACAACCGTGCCTGGGCTCTCCGGTGCATGAAGATGGCAAGTCGCATGATGCGTCCTTCCAGTGGCAAAAAAGCCAAACGATAAATGGCAGAAATGTATTACAATCAAAGTTATAACAAATAAAAATCATTTGAATATGACAAAACAAATCATTCTTATCTTTGCCGTTCTCTGCTCCGTGCAGGTACAGGCAAATTCACGATATACAGAAAGAGATACTGTACAACATGAGTTCTTCCATGATGCCACAGAACTGTTCCAACCCCTCCAGCCGGTCTATCTTGACGGTGTGGTAGTGCCAAGGACCGGGAGTGGCAATTGGTTTGTCAGTGTCACCGGAGGGGCAACCGCTTTTCTCGGAACGCCTCTTGGCTGCGAAGATCTGTTCGGACGTGTGAAACCCTCGTACAACCTTGCCGTCGGAAAATGGTTTACTCCTGCCGTTGGCGCCCGCATACATTACAGCGGTTTGCAATTCAAAGATGCCGGGTTATCCACGAAAAATTACCATAGCGTCCATGCAGACCTGCTATGGAACCTGCTTGGTTATCGGTATTCCGGACAGGAGCAGACACGCTGGGGACTTGCCCCATTTGTCGGAGTCGGACTGATACACAATTCCTCCAACAAGACTTCTCCTTTCGCCTTCTCATACGGTATTCAGGGACAATATCGGATTTCAAAACGGGTAAGTGCAGTACTGGAGTTCTCGGGGACAACAACCTCACAAAAATTTGATGGCTATGGCCGAACAAACCGCCTGGGTGATCATATGGTATCACTGACAGCCGGATTCACCTTCCATCTCGGGAAAATAGGTTGGAAACGAGCTGCTGATGTCACGCATTACATCCACAGGAATGAACAGCTCATCGATTATTCCCGTGCCTTGTCCGAGAAGAACAGCCGCTATGCCGGACAACATGACTGCGACAAACGAACGCTTGCTGAACTGAAGAAGATTCTGGAAATCGAAGGTCTGCTTGATACCTACGGGCACTTGCTGGAAGATGAGAAGAATGGACAACAAGGATATCCTGTAAACAATTATAGTGGCTTGAACTCATTGCGTGCAAGACTGAAACACAGACATTGGGACGGAATATCCCCTCTCGATACGGCATTCATTCATAACAACAATAACAACAAGGACAAACAGAATCCGGATTCCCTGGTATCGAATAAATTCATAACGGCTGAAGGGCACAATCCCATGGTTGTGAATCATGTCTCGGATAGCTGTATCGGAGCTCCTGTATATTTCTTTTTCACTCTTAACACTGCCCGCCTGACAGATGTTTCACAGAAACTCAATCTGGATGAATTGGCAAGGGTCGCAAAGAAATATGACTTGCATGTAAGAGTTACCGGGGCTGCGGACAGTTCTACAGGGACATCCGGCATCAATGATTCATTGAGCCAGTCAAGAGCGGACTTTATCGTTTCGGAACTGAAACAGCGCGGCATTCCTGCAGAAAGGATCACAAAAATCAGCAGAGGTGGAATTGCCGACTATCTGCCGACCGAAGCCAACAGACACACGAAAGTTGAACTGTTTTAGCCATAGAGAATCTATTATTAACCAAAAGCCTCTCCGCTGTGAAGCGCAGAGGCTTTTTACTTGATACCTGGTATGTACGTATTCCGAAAGGAATCATTTGGAGGCTTCCAGTGATTCTTTTCTGAACTGTTTCAGAAGCTTTTCAAGTTCAAGTGACGCTTTACGGGCACGCATTCCTGCTGCCTTATTGCCTTTTTCAATCTGAAGTTTGGCATTCTCTGAAAACTGAGCGAACAATTCGCTGATCTGAGCAAATGAATTTTCCATTACTTTGTACTTTTAATTATATATTATTGCAACAAAGATAATAGCGGAATGTCTTGATGTATGATAATGATATAAAAATTATTCGATAAAAATAAGTTTCTTGTTGTTGATGCTCATTATAAGTTTTTGTCGTGATAGAATTTCATAACCCAAAAGTCCATCAATCTTGTTTGTCCAACGAGCGTTTAGATGACTGATATCACTAAATACTGTTGGCAGGTGCTTAAAGCGTTTTTTGCCAATATTCAAAGATTTTATATCACCGTTTTTTACTGTAGTTGATTCTTTTGATGCTCCATTCAATTCCGTAGTGGAAATATTTGACATTCGTTTTTCCAGTTTACTAAACATTGAGTCATCAATCAGGTTAACGGCAGCACCACAATCAATACCCATCATGAGAGTAATATCACCAATCTTTGTCTCGATAAAAGGAATGTGCGACTTTTCAGAGGTCATCTGCATCGGAACCTCATAGGTCTTATATCTCATTTCCTTTATATAATTTTCTGTTTTATCACTCTTGATTAATGTCAATGTTTTCCCTTCATAATCGAATAGCCAATCGTAGTCCTTTAGCACTTGATAACCAATTAATCCATATATTTCTCGATCTTTTGACAAGTGAGAAATGTCTGACATTACAAAGTCTGTATTTTCAGCACGAATCCCATGAAAATTGAAAGTGTTGACACGAAAAACATCTTGACCCGAAATTCCAGAACTTACGCCTTGTGCACTGCTTATTGAGTTTACTGTATCATTAGTGTGGGAAAAATATTTACTGTTCAGGTAAAGACTCGGCGCACCACTATCCAAGATAAAATCACGTTCAATACCATTCAATTCTGCCTTAACAAAAATAAGTCCGTCAGATATTTCCATTGGTACTGTAATAACATCATCGGATGGAGTTTCAAAATCTTTTTTCATATCTACCTTTTTAACTTGTACGGGTAGCAGATCCATCTGTTTTATCTGATTGTCACTATTAAAGATAAAGGTTGCTTCTTTATGCCCCAGTCGTTTGCTGTAATTGAAGTCATATACTAAAGTCAAAGTCGCATCTGCTTGCCGTTCGTCTATTTTATTTATATTAGAGATATGTTCGTCTATTTGTGTTATTATTTGCGCTAAAACTTGGATAGCGATTGGACCGCTCTGACCTGCACAGACGAAATCCGGTGCAAGATGTTCATGCAGATTTTCAACCGAGTGATTGTTGACAGCGTCAACAGCAATGTTAACTATTTCCATACACCGCTGGCTATCCTGTGCTGAAACGGTATATATAGAAAAAAATGTAAAGATAAGAGCAATAAAATATTTCATAATATTCTGTTTATATGTGTTTATATGCGAATATATAAATATTTTTACAGTTGTAACAGTATTCAATTATAATTTAACGGCATATTGTCATATATATTGCCTTTTCTATATTCAATAAATTGATATTCTCTCTCATCACCGGCTTTCCTTGCCGGAGAGATTTCATATGCAAAGGTACAGCGACGGACGGTCGCCAAGTACCGCTGTGCTAACGGCTCCCGGATCTTCACGGCAGCCTTCCACAAATCGAAGATTTGGGTATTCCGCTTTATCCTGTCACTGTTTACTTGTCTTGTTCGTCCTATGCTCGCTGTCTGTCCTGCATAAAAATCATTCCCCGACAAGAAGCCGGAAGAGCTTCGATAAGAGGGATAACAAAAACAATGTTCAACAATTAAATTATTACGATTATGCCGAATTGGTGCAGTACTGCGTATGTGATAGATGGCGACGCAAAAGAAGTGAAGCAACTGTATGAGTTGATGAAAGGACTGGAAGAACGTAAGACACCTTCAGTAGAAAACGGATTTGGGACTACTTGGCTGGGATGTCTCGTGGATGCTTTGGGTAAGGATTGGAACGATGTACGTTGCCGTGGCTCTTGGAACGGACTTGAAATGGACGGTGATGTATTGAAGTTTTCAACAGAAACAGCGTGGGCCCCATGCAGTGAGACATTTGACCTTGTGAGGGAAGCGTTCCCCAATCTTCGCTATTACTTTCAGGCGGAAGAGCCAGGCATGGAAGTATATGAAACAAACGATGAATTTGGTACATATTTCAGTGACAGGTTCTTCTTGGACGCATGTTCCCCAGAGGAAGAGTATCTCAGTGAATATTTCGAGACCCAAGAAGATGCGTTCGCTTGGCTTGAAGAAAAATGCGGAGAGCCGATAAAGTCAGCAGAGGATGTCAAGGCACTTGACGAACGCTGGCAAAGCAAGAGCGAAGATGCCTTCTGCTACCTGCATGAATTTCAAATAGTAAACTAATTCAATCCGACATCAGCAAATGATTCCCGAGCATTATTTGTTCGGGAGTCTTTTCTATGCTTTTATAGACAGCCTGTTTTACAAAACTGCGCTGGAGGTGCATACCCTTTATATTCGGCCAGGTTATTCCTCTTGTAAGAAATATATGATTTCCTACCTGCCGGCACTTTCTTGTCGGAGAGATTTTATATGCGAAGGTACAGCGACGGACGGTCGCCAAGTACCGCTATGCTAACGGTTCCCGGATATTCACGGCAGCCTTCCGCAAATCATAGATTTGGGTATTCCGCTTTATCCTGTCCACTGTTTACTTGTCTTGTTCGTCCTATGCTCGCTGTCTGTCCTGCATAAAAATCATTCCCTGACAAGAAGGCCGAAAGGCTTCAAGAAAAGGGAAATAAAAACAACAACTTAAAATTCAGAATTATGCACAGCAGAGTTTTTCAAATTTCAACAACGCAGATAGACAAGGAAAACTATCTGAACGAAGACACCCTCAATCAGGGCGACAACAGTTTTTACGATTATTGTGCCGACATCAGCGATGAAGAGCGCAAGGAAGAGATAACCAATTTAGTCAATTCCATCCTGCCGAAAGGAATGTTCGAACTTGTATCGGAAGACACGATACGTTATACAGGTGATGGCATGGAACAATGGAAAGAGAAGTATGTTGCAGAAATCCGGAAGAAAGCGGACGCCATTACTGTCGAAAATATGTTTGAGTGGAGTTCTACATATTACCTCAAGCAGGCAATAGATAATCCGCTGGATACCGGCTATCATTTTTATCTGAATGGAGACGGATGCCAGTCATTTGCCGAGCCATCCTTTGAGTTCATGCTGTTTGTCAGCTCTCTTGAACCCGGCACTTTGCTCTATGTCGGAGGCGTCATTGATTATCACTTCTGACGGTATATGTCGTATAGCCACCCGCTACCATGCGGGTGGTTTCACCCAACTCATTTAATGAAGTACAGCAATCGAAAGTATTACAATGAAGACAAAAACACTCCATAGTCAGGATGCAAAAAAAGTTGGCATCAGCAGTTTTCCCAATTTTCACAAGTCAGGAAGCATCAGTGGAATGAAAAAAGCCTATTATGGACAGGACGCCCTGCTTGTGCGTTGTGGCAGTAATATTTACAATGTGTCAAGTGCCCCTGAAATATACTACAAAGTAGCACATTAGTATTTTAGTAAAGTAGTAAAATAGTAGAATAGTAAATAAGTAAAATAGTAACATGAAGACTTGCAGAAAAGATTTTCAAGGCAGGAAAAGCACAACGATTCTTAAATTGCTTTGCCGTAATATAGCTGCCGGACGTTTTAACTGGCGGAGATACTGTACGCCTCAGACTTATTTCGGTCAGGAGATTTGCGTTACACCATTGCACTGTTCCTATGGCCAAATCGGCTACACCGTGCATTTCCCTTACTCCAACATGCCGGAAGTGGAATATGATTGGGAAATGGGGAAATTGACAATAGATGAAGAAAACTGGAAAGAATATTTCCGACATAGCGAACAATGACAAGGGGCTGGCATCACACCAGCCCCAAATCCTTTTCTCAATCGTTGTATTCCTCTTATAGCTTTTTCTTGGCTTTTCTATATTGCTTATCTTGTTAATTGTCCCTCAAAAAGGACGCAATATCATAAATTATAGCGAACTTTGTAATTAAACGGTGAAAATCAAAAATGTAAACTGTTGAGATAATGAATTATGAGAAACAATAAGAGTTACAATTATACAGATGAGTTTAGTGATATAGTCCATACTGCAAGATTTATAAATGCTGCAGAGTTGTCTGGGCTGTTCTTTTCTGCACCAAAGTGGATAACCCTATTGATGAAAATTCGTAATGCCATTATGAAGCCTTTTGGACTAAAAAGAGGAAAAGATTTATCGGATTTGGTGCATATTGAGACTGAGAATTTGGCAACTATAAGCAAAAATGACAAGCATCTTGATTTGGAAATTGCTTTTATGACTGGGCGTGTGGAATGTGACAGTCAACGCATATCTGTAAGTACAAAAGTCAGATTCCATAATCGTTTTGGAAAATGTTATTTTGCCATAATCAAACCGTTCCACAATTTAATTTGCAAAACACTCTTGCTACGAGCAAAAAACAACATTGAAAAATCTGTTTGCAGATAAGCATTATAATGCACCTGCAATCAATAAAGAAATCAAGGAATATGAATACAGATTATAAAGTCGGAGATTTTATCTATGATGCAGATATTTATGATGGACTGAATAAATTTCTGTCCGATTTAGAGTTTTACAAAAAATGGTTACCCAAAAACAAAGAGGCCAAAATACTTGAACTTTGCTGTGGAACGGGAAGACTTACGATTCCAATAGCAAAGGATGGCTATGACATTAAGGGCGTTGATTATACTTCATCCATGCTTGAACGGGCAAAGGAAAAAGCGCTACAAGCCGGATTAAAAATAGATTTCATTGAAGCGGATATAAGAGAACTAAACTTGGGAGAGAAATTCGATCTTATTTTTATTCCTTTCAATTCTATTCATCATCTGTATAAAAATGAAGATTTGTTTGAGGCGTTGAACACTGTAAAAAAACACCTGAAAGATAACGGTTTGTTTTTATTGGACTGCTTCAATCCCAATATCCAATATATTGTCGAAAACGAACGGGAACAACATGTTATGGCTGAATATACTACAAATGATGGAAGAAGTGTATTGATAAGACAAAGTATGCATTACGAAAGTGCATCTCAAATCAATCGTATAAAGTGGCAGTATTTTATTGACGGTGCATTTCACTCAGTCCAGAATATGGACATGAGACTGTTCTTTCCACAAGAGTTAAATTCATATCTTCATCAAGCGGGATTTAATGTTGTCCATAAATTCGGTGATTTTACAGAGTGTGAGTTTAATGACAATTCGGAAAAACAAATATATATACTGGAACTCAAGAAGTAGTGATGAGCAATAGAATTATATCATCTAAAAATAACCTGCACTGTTACGTATGTCGTAACCTGAAAATGATTATTGTATAGCAAAGGGGCTGGCATTCACACCAGCCCCAAATCCTTTTCATTCATCGTCGCATTCCACCGCTATATTCGGTCTCCTGCTGTTCCTCCCTGTATTCTTCCAGGTCGTTCAGTTGCTCATTCACGCCCTGGAGATTGGCATCCAGTGTCATGTTGTGGTCATAAGGGTAATGATGCTTCACGGTCATGCCCGCGTTGGTCATCGTCCCCACATCCAGTGAGTCCCTGTCCCTGTTGTAATTGACATGCAGCACGTCACCGTTCGGCATTTCGAAGACCGGCATCTTGTGCCGCGTCATTTCCGCAAACTGTTCTGCAGCCATTTCCCTCGCCAATGCCTTCACATCCTCGCTGGCCCTGTCAACTCCATATCTTCGGATATGGTCTCGTACTTCCTGTTCGGTGTATTTCAGCATCACGTCATAAGTTCCTCCTACACTACCGTTATACACGACAGCGAAATGCTGGTCTTCAATCAGCAGGTCATCGCCACGGTTCTGCAAAGGAGAGGCA
This sequence comes from Culturomica massiliensis, assembly GCF_900091655.1. NCBI lineage: Bacteria > Pseudomonadati > Bacteroidota > Bacteroidia > Bacteroidales > Odoribacteraceae > Culturomica > Culturomica massiliensis. Next base: position 1,855,630 of record NZ_LT594621.1, on the reverse strand, counting down.
TAGGTGTACTGTTCATCCATTCCGTTCCCGTCGTAATACTCTTTCGCAAGAGTGAGCAGCCCGTTGTAGTCCCCTTTGTCTTTCAGTGCGTCAAGTCGGTTGGTATCGTCCGCCATTTGCAGATAGGCTACAGAAGCATAATATACCTTTTCCTTCGGGGTTTCCGTCCGTTCCTGATTTTCGGTCTTTTCCCTTTCTATATCCCTGGCTATCTGGTCTATTTTCTGCGTGATCATGGATGATGCCTTCTTCACGTCCATAAGTACGGTCTTAATGTACTGGGGTGACTCCTTCAGGTTATCCAGCCACGATTTCAGATACGGACAACTGTCCTCTTTTATATGTTTGGCCATTCCGTAGCGTTGGGAGATCAATGCACCGCACAATTCGGCCACAAGTTCTTCATCGCTATACTCCTTTGAACCGAAAGAGGTCGGTTGGAAACGGTTTAGCACACCTTCCGCTCCAGTTGAATGTCCCATCTCATGGAACAGTGTTCCGTAGAATGCTTCCCCGTCCTTGAACTGCACCTTCTCCGGTACGGTGATTTCATTCTTGCTAATCGAATAAAAGGCATCATCCTGATGTTTCACGTTGATGGGACATATCCATAGATTGTCGCGTATCATCCTCTCCACCGGTTCGAAGCTGAACATTTCACCTTCATGGACGAATGGACGGCCGTTTTCCTTTTCCAGCTTCTCCCACAGTTCAGGGCGAGCCTCTTTCAGATTCGTCTGGGCGACGTTGAACACGCGGAATACCTGCATCTTGGGATACACGTTATACTCTTTCTTTTCGTCCTCGGACAAGTTTTTGTAATCGTCATACTTGATCTTCTCCTTGGTCTCCTTGTGGATGCAGGTAAATGTGGTCAGCATGACGGGAAACGATTTCTCGCCTTTCAGTACCGATACCCTCGGCAGTTCCTCGCCGTTCTTGCCCGGTTTGTTCAGTCTCTGCACGCAATCAAATGTGCAGAATCTCGGAATAGTGTATCCTTCCTTTTCGCAGTGCAGCATGAGCATAAGCGCATTCATACCATTGTATTCGCGTCCGGACAGATTGCGTGGCCACTGAAGGCTGCCCTCGGTGAACCAGGGCTTCTTCCAGTCCTTGCTGATAGTCTCCAGCTTTTCAATCATCATTTCCGCAAAGAGGTCGAGAGCCTTGTCTTCGCTGTTCGGCCCTTCTGTATTTTGTCTCCTGTAGCCTGCCATAACCGTTACTGATTGGAGTTAGACGAATCTGCGACACATTGTGTAAGTTCCTCTACACGGCAGGATACATTAGGCTTACCGTTATGGACAGTCAGGCCCATTTCGCCCTTGGCATCGATCTTCACACCAGGCTGGAGCCATTCTTCACGCTGCCTGTTGAAGCAGAAGAAACGTACCCATTGGTACTCAAAGCCGTCAGCGACTTTCTCCGTGCTGAATGCCGAGAACATCGTGTAGGACTGGTCTTTCTTGTCCTTCTTTTCCTCGATGTTCTTTCCGACCTTTCCACAGAAAACCATCTCTCCTTTGAGAGTATTGGCCGCATCGGCAGTCACATCGCGGATCTCGTTTGCGAATAGGTTGAAATAGGTCCTGTCGCCCCTGTGCTTCAGGTACATCGTACCGTCAATCTCGACACGTGAGCCTTTCCTGTAGCAGGAGGCTTCCTCCTGACCGCCATCTTTGCTCACATCGATCTCGACAGGCTTTTCCTGACCGTCAGTTGCAGGAACCATTATCTGGAGAGGGAACGTAAAAAACGGTTTTCCCTCCTTGTTTGTGCGTGTAGTAGCATCGCGGTTGATAATACCGCATACAGTAACATTACATTTAATCATAACTCGTTTTGTTTTTAGAATGGTACATATCATCCGGCAAATGCTGGTTATATTGATGTTGAAGGTCTGAGAGCATATTCTAATCGGGCGCACGGATCATTGCCCAGACAAGCCATCCGGCAACGAGCAGCTGCACTCCCACGATAAGGAATGTTGCCGTCAAGCCAAACAGCTTGTAGCAGGACAGGACATACAAAGCCAGGTAGGATAATCCTGCCAGATACTTGCATAGCTGTATCATCACGCATTTTATCATATCGCCATGCTTCATCTTTTCAGATTTTCCGTTTGTCCTCGCTGCTCGGACATGCCCTGTTCGAAATTCTGTGAAGCCATTTCCGAAAGGATGGCAGTATTCAGCAATCCCGTCACGCGCATCCGCTTGGCTTCATCCGTAAGGGTACTGTTGTTCAGCACGGCCGACAGCCGGCTCAATTCTGCGGAACTCAACTCGCGCGATATATGCTGTTCGCCGTTATCCGCCTGAAGGACGGCTTTCCCGTTCTCTTTCATGGTCAGACTACAGCTTTTCATGTCAGGCAGCAGTGGTTTCAAGTCAATCTTTCCGCTATCCATGGCCCCCGAAACGGCGGCTTTCTGCTCTTCCTCGTTCTTGCTGTCAATCTGAACGGCCAGCACCATCAGTGAGGTAAAGGCCGTCATGGCCATCTCCATGACAGGGTCATTGCATCCGGACATGCCGACGCCACTGTCCTCCGAGGACAGCAGCTTTTTCATCCAGTCTTCGGTAGAAAGAGGTTTCTCGATTTTGGGTTCTTCCGTACTACGGTATTTCGCGAGCAGGTCATTGCCGTTGTACAGCACCTGCTGCTTGATATTGCCTTTCTGCGCAATCTCGGCCAGATATGCAGCCGGGTCGATGTCACGGCGCGTCCCGTCCGAATGGATGTTCACCACCCCGAAATGCAGGTGCTCTCCCGTGGTCCGTGTCCCCGTGTTGCCCGAGGTTCCAAGGCGTTGTCCTGCCTTGACACTGTCTCCCGCCTTGACTGCGATATCGCCAAGGTGCATATAGGTACACTGCACCTTGCTTCCATCCGGGCGGCTGTATTCGACGGTTACGCTCTTGCCTCCGGCAGAGTTGGCATTGCCGTTTACCGAAACGACCTTTCCGCCGTTTTCCGTGGCCAGCACCGCATCGCCTTTGCATCGTATGTCAAGCCCCTTGTGCATCTGCTGCTTTTCTTTGTCCATCGGGTCCTGACGCATTCCGAAAGCGGAAGTGACAAAGAGGAACTCCTTGCGTTCCACCGGAAATGAATAGGCTTCTGCCTTTTCTTTCTCCTGGAGAGGATTACTTTCCAGACCGAACTGCTTGCCCTGCGCGGCCATTTCCTGCATGACCTGACGGTCGTATTTGTCCAGGCCGTTCTGCTCGATGATCTTCTGCAGAGTCCCGGCATAGTTGCCCCCGGTCGCGTAACCGGCTTTGGCTATACCTTCCGTCCATCCTTTGTAGTCATCGGGACGGAGATTGAAACATTCCGCGTAGCGGCTGTTCTCCTTAAGGAACCTCGAATGGTGTTCATAGGAGTCTCCTACGTTATCATAGCTGCAGAATTTCTCGTTCGGCTTGTCATCCGAATACAGGCTGTACCGGCCGCCTTCCGCAATCCATGACTGAGTGGCCTTGATGCCGAAATGATTGTTTTCCTTGCGGGCCAGTTCACTCTGTCCGTTGGAACTCTCAAGGATTCCTTGCGCAAGTGTTACCGAAGCGGGGATGCCATACCGGCGCATCTGCTCCATGGCGTACTCCGCATACTTGTCTGCATATTCTTTATTTTTTCCTGCCATATCATTACCTCCTCATGCTTGAACGATGTTCATTTTCCTCCGGCTCAATCCTGCGTTCGGACTGTTTCTCCTGTGCCGTATCAAAGAGAGTCCGTGTCTGGCCGTTTCCGGCTGTCCTTTCTGTTATGCCCGTTGTTCTGTTCCGGGCATCCGCGAGTCCTTCTGCATCCCGTATCACCACTCTTGCACCGCTTCTCGCAAGTTTCTGAAGGAAAGTATCGAGCTGGCTGACTGGGAATGTCACGGAAGCCGTAAAGCCTTTTTTCATGTCAGCCTCGTGCTTCTCCATTTTCAAGGCAAGCGTTTCCGTTATCTTGACGGCATCCTCGTTATAAGCCGTATAGTTGTCACCGGTTCTTACAAACTGGATAGCGTCCGGGTGTTTGGCCTTTATCTTGTCCCAAGCCTCTCTCTGCGGACTGACGGATTCAACGGTACGCTCTTCTCCATTCTGTCGGCTGACAGCTTCTCCCTGCCGTATCTCGGTTTCCTTCTCCTGCTTTTCCCCGGCGTGTTCCTCCTGCGACTGTCCCTTTTGCAGTATATCGGCAAACAGCGAGGCAGCCAGGTGCCGTTTGTAGCTGTCACGGTCTTCCGCCACCCACATGCGCTGCCATTGTTGCGGTGATACACTGCGCGGCTGCAGTTTCTGCCCGTCAATCGTTACGGCACACAGTACACCGTCCTGCTTGGTTTTGAACACGGACACACGCTGTATCCGGTTCAGGTCCACGTCCTGTGTTCCGCTGTTGAACAGATCGACTTTCAGGTCGGGCTTGATTTCAGCAAGCGCGTAATATTTATGAGCCAGTTCCATGCGGACCTTGTCTATATTATCCATGGACTGCTTGAGTGTGGAAAAGAAGCGGTTTATGTCTTCCTTGTCGGGGTATATGCTATAACCTCTCTGATGCTCCGGCTTTATATAGAGAGCCCATCTGTTCTTGTCGTCCTGAATCATCTGGATCTTGTCAAATCCTACTTCGTTGGCCCGTTTTACTGCAGGGCTCACGTTCAGGGTCGAAAGCACTTCCAGGGCCCAGTTGTTCAACCGTGCCAGAGAGACCTGCTTCTCGGCAAAATACTTGTCATCAGGTCTGTAGCCCAAGGCTCCGTCCGGATTGAAGAAACGCACAGTCTCGATGCCTTCCCGACGTAAAGCACGTCCGATACGGGCTTTGTTCATGCCGGGAATCTCGTTGTCCACCTCCGGTGATGCCCCGGCAGGAAGGATCACATCAGCCGACTTTGATACGGGATCTATGACAAGGACAATGGTTTTCTTGTCCTTGTCCGGACGTTTCCGTAACTCATCGGCCACGAAATAATGCTTGGGCAGCTGGTCCTGCATGTCAGATGTCTGTTTCCTGTTCCGCAAGGTGGCATATTCGATTTTCTCTCCACGTTCCGCTTTACGGATAACTTCGAGAGCATTGTTCACGTCACTCTCGAGGGCATCTATCATATTCGGGTTCTCTTTGAGTTCCCGGTCCCAATATTCCACCAAACTGAGACTTTCGTCGGACAAGCGGGCAGGCAGTCCCAGCTCCAGCATCTTGATTCCCGATGCTATTTCCACGACCAGCCGTTCCTGTTTGACGGCATCGTCGGAAGGCGGCATACCGTTTTTCATCACCATTCCCTCGCGGGCAAGCCGCTGCTGATGCCCGGTGGCACTCACTATCTGGCGCAGGGTTTCCTGCACATAATCGTTGTAATGGTCAAAGTTCTTTTGGCGGGGCATATAGACGGCATCTTTGTCCGTTTCATAATGGGGCATTCCGCTGCCATCGTAACGGACCGGCACAAGGTTGTCACGCATTTTCAGCAAGAAATCATTGAAACGGATATGCATACGCCGTGTGTCTGCCTCCGAATATCCTCGTTCCATGGCATTCCCATCCTGTTGCAGAACGGCCCTGTAAGCCTCTTCGTCCACATGGGGAAATGTCGTCTGGTCTATATTGAACAGAGTGCGTATCTCTCTGTTATGTACTCCCTTATATTGTTTCTTCTGCTCATCGTCCAATGTAAGGTAGGTTCCCCGGTTGATGAACTCTTCAGGATTGTTCCTGTGGACATATTTGTTCCAGTTATAGTACAGGAACGGCACACCCTGTTCATGCTCACGTACCGACGTGCCGCGGGCCTTGGCATCACTGAACAAGGTGAACAGGTTCGTATTGCATCCGTTCCGGTCGGAATGCAATGCCATGAACAGTGCATTGAACGGGCTGGCCGACACGCCGTGCGGGTACAGCCTCGGATACCTCTTTCCAGAAGCGTTGAGCCAGTAACCATTGGCCTTCGAAGCCTCTCCCAAAGCAGTGGAAAGCAGACTGATTTGCCTTTCCTCTGCATTTTTCTCTATTTTGGATTTTTCTTTCATACAGTATATGTTTTGGGGTTATATGCTACTGGATACCTCGTGTACGCACGATAGTCTCCTGTTGTCCGTTGTCGTAATTGTCCGAAGCCCTTTGACGGAGCTGTTCGCTTCTGGCGAGTACGGCGTTTGCCAGCGTGTTGAGCGGTAAGGCTCCGGCCCGGTAAGCGTCAGTCACGGTCTGCGATAATTGAATAGTACAGGGTACACGGTCAAATGTCGCGACAAGCATGTTGCCTTGAAGTACGGGATTCGTGATGCGGGGATTGAGCGGTTCGTCAGGATAATGGCGGTATTGGGCTGCACCTCTATTGGCCGTGTTCATTTCGCCTTCTGACCGTTCACGCAGCACTTCATGCCCGGCCTTGTTCAGCAGGTTCGCCCCGCCGAGACCGATAAGGAGCATCTTCAGCAGCGGATTCCGCACAAACATACCGGCCACTATGCTGGCTATCGGCAGCAGGTTGTCCTTGATGTTCAGGGACTGTGTCTTGCCTGTAAATACTCCCAGCAGAATATCCGGCAGCATCGCCATCACATAACCGAGATTGCCGGCAATGTCTCCCATGCCCCTCAGTCCAAGGGTGCCGAGCAGATCTTCCCATCCGCCCGTGTTGCCGTTGGATGCCGGCGTGTCAGACAAGTCATTCTTGGAAGATGTACCTGTTTCCTGCATAACCTCTTGTTCTGTTTCCTGCTGTAATGTTTCCTGCCGTGTTTCCTGCTGTACCTGTTTGGACTCGTCCGATTTCACTTTTTTCTTTTCCTCCAGACTTTTCAGGTAGGCTTCTTCCTGCCCCGATGCAACAATCAGCGGCACATCCTTGTAGCGTTCCGCACGTTCCTGTTTCAGCTTGTCCTGCAAGCCTTTCAGGAACGGGAACGGCTGCTGCTTCTTCATCCAGTCCGTAAAGTTGAAATTGCAGACCGGTATCTGTTTCTTCAGCTGCTCATTGGCGGTTGCTGTGAAACTATCCTTGTCTGCGGTCATGGTGGCTGCTTCACGCCGGAAATCTTCAAACACATTGTGTTCGCTGCCGAATACACCCTGGCTGATACATTGTTCGACTGAAATCGACTTGGGGTCTTCCGGCTCCAAATGCGCCATGGTGGCGGAGACGGCAGCATCCACACCGATGAATCTGGCGAATGCCGCCCATGAGCCGGCACCGCCCAGCATGACGGTATCCGCCGAGGCACCCAACAGCCATCCCGCACCCTGCTCGACCTTGCTCGGCCGGTAAGCGGCCTCGCCACGCTTCTCGATCTCCTCGGCAAGCGGGGAACGGCTCAACATCTGCGGCAGGCCGAACAGGCTTGATTCCGCGGCCTTGCGGATGATATAATCAGCCGAAGACTTGGGCATACGGTCTTTCACCAGTTTGTCTATCATCTGCTGTTCCAGACGATAGTCCATGTAGGCATAGGCGAGATCGCCGCCAAGCTGTTCCGACAGTTCGTCGTACCGTTCGCGGCCGATTTCCTTCACGACTGCATCACGCCATTGCCCGGCCATATACGCAAGGTCGTGCTGTATGTCTTCCGATGCGGCGATTTTCTCCTTACACATCTCTACATAATCTTCCGTTGTCTTGGAGTTCCATTCGCCGGTAACTTTGAGCAGCTGGTACGGGTCGTTCAAAGGTTGGGCTGAAGAAGCCATCATGCTGAGAACCCCGCCAAGGGAGGTGGAATATTCCTTCATTTCCTCACCTTGTTTCCGGGCAAGATAATCTCTTGTCTCATCCATGACGGAAGCAAGGTGGTAACGGAAATAGTCATCCGAAAGACGTTCCAGTTCCGCGAATCGTCTGCTTTGTTTTATAGTTCCGTCCATAAGTATCCTATATCATATTTATCTGTTTCAACAGTTGTTCTTTTGTCTGTTCAATCGCATTGTGGTACACTTCCATCTGTTTGGGGAAGAACTCCTCCAGCCATGCGTCTTTCTCGATGTTGTCATGGATGAAGCGTATCGCCTGTTCACGCTCTATCTCCACGGAGGCTTCACCTTCCTCCCGGTTGTTGAACCATGCCTTTGTCCACCAGCGGACACCGGCCCGGTCCGGATATACCGACACGATACGCGGTATGTCGAAGCTCTGGATGTCGATGTCGAGTTCAGCCAGCGGATCAATGATGCCGCTGTAGCTTACGGCTTCGTCATGGAGTTTTTTTTTATGTCTCCGCTCATGGTGGAGAGGTACACGTTGTGACGCAGGGCCAGGTAATGCAGGAAATCAGCGATGAGCAGGTTCTGTACCTTGCTGACCAGCGGAATGGATTTATGCCCCAGTCCGAGAGGATTGGCCATGCTCGGCATGTTCTCGTAGAAATATTCTCTCATCGCCCCCATGGTGAAGATGTGGCGCAGGGACTGCTCCGTGTGCTCGGGCAACACGTAGGCTCCGCGTTGCAGATCCTCCATGTAGTACGGCAGGAAACGCAGCATCAGTTCCTCGATTTCCCGTTTGTCCTTGTCGTAATCGGTCTTCACGCTCATTTCCAGATCCGGGAATGCCGCCGTTTCATGTCCTCCCGCCTGACGAAGCGCACGGATGTTGCCGTAAAGCATGGTCAGGAACTCCAGCGGGTTCAGTTCCTCTCCCTTGAACCGGGCTTCGACGTGCAGCCTGTCACCGCTCAAGGCCACAGTCTGACCGGCTTTCACGCGTTGACCGAACTGCGCAAAGACATTTGACAGGTGTCCGTATGTCACCTCATATTCCCCGTACCGGATAGTCTGGCATATCCCGTGTACCGGATCATTGCCGACCCCTGACACGATTCCGCTCGCGACGGCAGACAGCCTGTAATATCGGGCGTTGAAGTCAATGCCATGGTGGAAAAACGGCTTGCCCGTTCCCGGGTCGGTCTGTTCGCCGTAACCGAGAGTCATTTCCACCTCCTTGCCCTGGGGCTCCTCGAAAGGCATACAGTAGCCGCTCTCGGAGTGAAGTATCATTTCTTCTGTATATTTCATTTCGTTCTGTATTGGTTCATAATGTTATCTTCTCATTCCTCCGTTATAGGTCTGTTCCTCGCTCTGGCCGGGGGAAGCCTGTGTCCTTGCCACGCTCTCCGTGTTCGTGTCACGGAAGACGCCGGCATTGTTGCCGATGAGCATCATGCCGAGGAAAGCCCCGGCGATCTTGCCCAACCACCCGAAACGTCCGAAAATGAGAAAAGCGGCGGCTATAAGGCCCGCGATGCTCAATCCAGATACGTTGCCATGGCCGAGGTTACGGACAAAATTGCCGAGCATGTTCATGCCTCCGCCACTCGAAGCCTGCCGCAGGAAATTGGATACCCCGTCAAGTTTGGAATCTATTCCCGCCACAGCTCCGCTTAACGTGCCGACGGCTTCTCCGGCCTTGTCCGTCAGTCCCCGTACATCCTCGGCGGTATCAGCCAAGGCATCCGTGGCCGGTTCTCCGATGACCGCATCGCTCACGATGCGCACCACGCTCTTGTCTGTCGTCAGCTTTTCCCAGCCGACATAACCGATCGCACCTCCGACGGCGGCAGTCTTGACGGCTTGTCCGGCGCCCCGTAACGTCTGCGACGGATGAAGTGCCGCTTCACCCACGTTTTTCCCGGTTGCCAAAACAGCCTTGCCGGTACCTTTGGCCGCCTTGCCGCCATACTTCAATATTGTACTCCATACTCCCATATCTCGTTCTTTTTAAGGTCTTACATTTTTTCCGATCTGCTTCCATCTTCGTTTGGCGGCTTCCACAATGTCGCGTTTGTCCGCAACAGGGCGTGCGCCTTCGTCGATTTCATACCAGATGTCACTCATAGTCGTATATTTCACGGCCTTGGTCAGCCGTTGCAGCTTGGTGTTCATCAGCTTGAGCTTCGGCCTGATCCCGAAGACTATCTCCATGCGTTCCCTTTCCGTCATCTTGTTTTCCGCAAGACAGGCCATTCGTATGTCATTTACTATTTCCACACTGCCAAGCATCAGCTCCCGGTAAATCCTGTTGCGCTCCGTGGAAAGGGCTACTGCCAATACGTTGGTCGTGCTCCGGCTAACCTGCCTGGTAAAATCTTCCATATTGTCCGTCAGCCTTGAGATTTCGTGATAAAAGCCATAAATCTGTGCGGCGTAGCAGACGATGGACCGGAAAGAATCCAGATACTTGTTGAACTCCCTTTGCAGGTCGGCCGTAGCCTGTACTTCCTCTTTCGTCCATATATGTCCGGTAGTCTGCAGCATCATCACCTTCTCCTGGTTTTTCAGCTCTTTCTGCGCCTTGTCCGTGTAGAGCAGTATCATTCCGGCCAGAACCGGATCGTTCTGTGCCTGTATCTTGCCGATACAGATGCCCGTCAGCAGCATAACTATCAAAATCGTCCGTTTCATCGCGTCATTCTTTATCGTGTCAGGGAGGCTGCCCGGCGCCAGCGTGACATGGCCATGCGGGCAACTTCACCGTTGTTGCGGTCAAGCATACCTGCCGTCACATTTCTCCATACATCATTGAAAGTATAGTACCGGATGCTCAGGTAGAGCAGATGCAGCTTCCGGCTGAAAGCCGACAGCCTGTCATTCAGCGCCCATAGCGTAGTGCTGCGCTCCGCACCGGTCAGCATATTCTCTTCACCGCCTTTGGCAACGGCATCGTTCAGCAGTGTATATACGGAGACCAGTTCCGTGGCCGTCTCGATATAAAGGTTGTTCATGCCCATACTGGCAACGATACCCTGCGGGTTGTCCTTTATCGCTTTGCCCAGTTTACCCAGAGTCAGGAAGATCCGGACCCCGTCGTTATAGAGATGCGTACAGGCTTTCAGTGACGAAGCGTATCCGTTCACCGTCTTCAGGTAGCCGTTGTACTGTTTCTGCCATTCATGGATGCGGTTGAATTCGGCGGCGATGCTGTTCTGCAGGAGTGCCGTCTGCGTCTGTCCCTTGATCTGTTTTTCAATCTGGCCGTTTATCAGCTCGTTGCCCTCCGCCAGAGCAATCCACTCCAGCGGATTGGAAGCCGCTATCTGGGCTTTGGACACCTGCGGCAGAAGCAGGACGGCAACGAGGGCCAGACTCCAGTTAATGATTCGTGATCTCATATATTCCCTTTTTTCTTTTGTTGTATTCCACCCGTTCGCGGACAAGTGTTACTATGTCATCCCTGCGCCGGATACCGGTCAGATCAAGCCTGGGGGTATTCCGGTCCATCGAGAAAATGCTCACCGTCTTCAGCCCGCAAAGCTGCTGCAGCAGGCTTTGATTTTCCGTGAAGTCCACGATACGGTATAATTCCATATAATCTGTCTTACGCCAGATGATGCCATGCTCGCACACGAGCTGTTCGGACCCGATGCGATAGCGTATGCGTCGTAGATAGATGAACCTGTACACCAGGAACAGGGAAAGCAGAAGGGCGACCCACATGGACAGAGTCGTGAACGGCAAGCCGTCAATTCCGCCAAAGACCCATCCTGCACAGCATAACACAAGAATGGGCAGCTCGTTGATGACGAACTGTCCGGTGTGGGGCACAAACACATGAGTGCGGAATAAACGGTCTGTCTGCATGATGTTTTCGTTTTATCTGTGATAACTGGTCTGCCGTTCTTCCTCGTCCTGTCCTGAATGCCGTACTTCAATCGGATTGACCAGCCCCTCGGTCTCTTTGAGGTACTCGGGATTGGTCTTGCCAAGCAACGCATCGTTCCAGTCCTTGTAGCAAGGCAGAATGGGAAATTCTCTGATATTTTCCGGGGAAATGTTCATCTGTCCGGCTATTGCCTTGAACTTTTCCACGAACAGCCGTCCGGCGGCATCATTGTCGAAACAGAGGTAATGGTGTGCCTCCGGTGTGGCGGCAAGCATACCCTTGATCTGACCCTCTGTAGGGGTACCGCCGGTAGATACATACACGCTCTTCCTGGATAGGTCCGGGTTGCTCTTGATCTGTTCCCGGTTGAGCTGATAGAAGGCCATCGCGTCATAGGCACTTTCAAACCATGCCACTCCGCCGACGGAATCCAGGTCACCCTTAAGGTTGGCTATCCACAGCCCCTCGCTTGAATTGCTGCCCTCAGCCTTGCCCTTGTAACTGCCGCTGCCGTCCGGACGCGGGCGGCCTCGTTCCTCAAGGCCGACAACCGTCCCCGGGTCTTTGGGCAAAGACATCGGAAAGGCAAGGTTCGTGTATCGGGTCCCGTCTTCACGGACTTTTGTCGCCAGGTAGAAATCTCGGTGGAAGGCATACTGTGTGTAGAGGTCGATTCCACGGTGTTTGAAGAAAGGATAGAACTTCTTCTGCGTATCCCTGTCCTGAGGGTTGAACCTGTGAATCTCGTAATCCGTTATGTCGAACGGTTTCACGTCACGTTTCGGCTGGATAATCCGTGTACTGCGTTCCTCGATGGGATGGTTCAGCAACCGGTTGCACACGAGATTGACAAGCCGGTCCGGAGATACTCCTGCCCGGTATTCCGCGAAAAACTGCGGGTATTCCTTGATGAAGGATATGATGTTATAGACTTTCTGTTCCTGTGCCTTGAAACAGCACTTGCCGTTCGGCATCACGATGAACTTGTCGCCACGGATACGACGGCCTTCGCTGTCCATCCGCACATACGACGGATAACGCAGACCGTCACGCTTGTTCAGATGATAGCCCGCGTCAATGAGTATGTCCTGAATGTTCAGTCTCTGTAGAAAATCATCGTATGTAAGGTCTCCGTTCCTCATAAGTTTACCTCCCCATTCTCATATCACCGATTTCCCGGTTCATCTGTGCCTCGAAATTCCGGATGGCAACATCCCTCGGAGTGTCAACACCGGGTTTGAAATAAGGACGCGGCCCATGGTAATGTTCCTCATAACACTCCGGCCCGTGATGGCATCTGAGATTATGCACGACCTCGGAAACCACCACGGCACCTGCTGAAAGGGCCGCAAGAATCTTTATGCCCAGTCCTTTGCTTGTTTCCGGACGGGGGCGCAGGTCTGCCTCGCTGAAGATCTTCGCGAAAAGTTTCGTCCGATGGTAGTCGTCCGTGGCGAGAAACTTGTCGTATTCCTTCTGGGTAATCTCGTGGCTGTAGGTCTGCCCGTCGATGACGGCGGTCATCCTGTACTTTCCCTCTTCCGGTCCGGGTTCCACGGCAATCCGGCTTATCTCGGTTCCATGCCCGCCGATCTCATCCGACAGCTGCAGGCTGTTGCCATAGTCTTTCGTCTGCCCGTTCGCCTGTGCGTATTCCTGGTAATGTCTTGCGGCCAGTTCCTCGTGCACTTCAGGATGGAGGCCGATGGCGATATGCTTGTCACTGTTCAGATCATCCAAGGTCACTTTATCCGCGAAATCTCCGGCAATGACCCCGTTCAGGAGCTCCAGACGTTGCTCAATGGAATGCTCTTCAAGAGAATTCGATGTAAGCGTTTTGATTTCCTCTTCCGTCAGGTCATAGACCATGTCCGCATTGACATTCTCGGACTGCACGGTGAGGGTTCTGTTCTCCGCATCGACAATAAGCCCGTGCGAAGCAAGGCACTCCGACCATTTTTCGTTCGAGAAATAGACAGGCGAAGCGACAAGCTCCCTGTACGGGCGGGCAGGTTCCTGGCTGCGGGGACGGCTGACCATCGGTGTAATGGCAGCCTGCAAGTCCTGCAGGACATCACGGGGCTGTACGGGTTGTTCCGGCTGTCCTCCCTTGTAATAAAAGCCGTAGCCTCCGGACTGCAGCTCGCCGGGCTTCATGCGTCCGTCAGGACGTTCGGGGACAATGGGCGCTCCGGGGAAAAAGAGCTGTCCGCCGACCCTGCGCAGATGAAAACCGCCCTGCTGGCGCGGTGTCCATCCGAGTATGGGAGGAAACAGCCCCCAACGGCCTGTACGCCCGTATTCACCCATTCCGATACGGTAGCCGTGCAGACCCATCGCCACACGTCCGTTAGCATTGCGGGCATGGACAAAGTTCTTGGGCAGATAGAAATCCTTTGCAAGGATGCTCGTGAGCACATTGTAGGCTTTCTTGTTGGCGGTGTTCGTTCCCCAGTCCGTAAGCGCCAACAGTTGTTTCTCGGTAATCGGATAGGTCAGCAGCGGCGAATCGTGTCCCTGTACGATCAGCTTGTAGCCGCCACCGTCAAATGCGATATGGGCTTGAAGCCCGTTGCGCATCAGTATGTCGCGCATTTCAGGCTGCAAGTCCATCGCTCTGGGGTTTGTATTGGTTCGTATTGCCATAGTCTGATGTTATGATTGTTATCCGCTATGCGTTTCCTTCCTCCATCGCCGCTTCCAGCTGTTCGTCCTTGTAGCGGACAAATTCGGCGGCAGAATCATTCCCGATAACGAGGTTGCGTTCCTCACAGTAACGGGCATATTCCTCCTGCCACTCCGCGGAAAAATGGTTCACATAGTCGAGCCAGCCGTATTCGCCGCTCTGCATTTTCTCTATCAATACCTCTTCGGGATAATACTGGTGCTGTGCCATATCAATCGGTTTTTATTTGTGAATAGCTGCCGAGCGGTTGCGTTCCCCGGCTTTTTTCTGTTCGTTCCACAACTCTTCGGTATATTCCTCTTCCGGAACATAGTCGAGGTTTCCGTCATCATCCATGACCCAGCAACCGTAACAGCCGAACGTGTATTTGTCCCATTCACGCTTGGACTGTTCCCTCCATCGCTGCTCGTCGCCGGTACAGAAACGGATACCGGTCTTGGAATGAAGGTCAATACCTACCGTGACGGGCTCATCGTCCACGACCAGCGTCAGCGGATCTCCGTGCTGCATTCCGTTCACCTCTGTTGCACCGAGATGCAGCTCCTCGGCCAGCACCTGCAGATTGCGCCCGATGATGGGCGTGGGAACATACATGACCTGCTTCGTCCCCGTGTCAATCTGGACGAAAGCCTTGTTGTGCCTGCCGTCAGCGGTTTCCACATCCGCGATGATGGCCTTGCCCTCAAGCAACTGTTTCTGCTGCGTTTCGTCAAAGCGTTCCAGCGGCGAAGATTTTAATGCCGGATAGAAGACCACGTCCGTCTGGCCACCCTCCATGCGGATAAGAGCGAATCGGGTACGGCTTTCCACCGTTTCTCCGTGCTCGTCGGTGACACGCACGGGAAGAACGGGCGAATGGCGTCCGTTGTAAATATCATCAAGGACGTGCATCGGCAGATCCTCGATCATCTCCTGCGTGAGCCCGAATCGGGCAAGCGTCGAAAAGGGAATCTCTTCAAATTCAAAATGCGCCTTTTTCATACTATATCAAGTTTGTAAAATTATGTTCGGCAAATATAGTATGACCTTGTAAATTCAAACAAAAACACAGATATATAAATGATTATAATATACCATTTTTATAACATTAGTACGATTTTATTTGAATAATCGTACTAATTACGATAAAATATGCAAACTAATAGCAGAATGTATGGCCGTTCATGTCCAACATAGACAGACCATGCTAATTTTGCAGCATGAGAAAAATTTTATGGATGATTATATCAGGCATTTCGCTCAGTCTGATACCGGCAATGGCACAATTCAATACAGTTTCCTCCGCTTCCGATTACTATCGGGAGGAAAGTGTGCAGGCGGCCACCAAGGACAAGGAAACAGCTTCAGACAATACGGGTTCCGGGAAAGGTGTATCGGAAAACACCGATAAATCCGGGGCTCGCGGCGATGTGCAAAGGCAGATGGTGGTTGAGCGTTACCTGAGTGTCAGTTATCCGTTACCGAGAATCAAGGTGACTTCTCCATACGGTTACAGGAAAGACCCCTTTACCGGCAAGCGTAAATTTCATGGGGGAATCGATTTGCAGGCACGTGGCGACAAGGTGCTGGCGATGATGGCGGGAACTGTCGTAAAGGTCGGGCAGGACAAGACTTCCGGCAAGTATGTTACGCTGCAGCACGGGAACTGCATGATCAGCTATTGCCACCTTTCAAAGATTCTCGTAGCCAGGGGAACAGCCGTCCGGCCGCGTGATGCGGTCGGTATTACCGGCTCTACAGGGCGCAGCACGGGAGAACACCTGCATATCACCTGCCGCCTCAATGGCAAGAGTGTCGATCCCGCAATCCTTTTTGAGCATGTCAGGAGAGTACAGCAGGAATGTGTTTCGGCACTGGCCGAACTATGACTTTTTTCTCCCTTTGATTGCATGGCTGATACTGTCGCCCCATACCGACATCCGGACGACGGACATCTGCGGCATGGAAAACGTCTTTCCATAGAAAATGGCGGCAACCACCTTGCCGCCGTGCCTTTCTATTTCCTCCTTGTAGTCGGACACACTCTGTCCGGTCGTCAGCACATCGTCAATGATAATGATTTCTTTTCCCTTTATATCACCGGTAATCTCGTAATTCCGCTCTATAACCTTCTTGCCGTCCTCTTTTACAAGTCTCTTCCTTTTTCCTATGGGGCTTCCTTTCTCTTTTCGTCGGCGAATATAGGACGAAGCGTATCAATGCCAAACCGCATTCCATTCGGATGACGAAAACAGACTGCTGCACAATCGGTTTTCTATCCGGATTTGGCTTATGATACCAGCTGCTTCATCCTCCTTATGCCTCAAAAAGTTGAAAATACAGCCCTCAGTTCAAAAAGAGGGAAATAAAAAACAGATTTTCAAACAATTAAAACGGAAAGAAATGAAAGAAGAAATCAGACAGGACGGCAGGACAATACTGTCAAGTGAAGACGGATTCAGCATCCGCATGTTTTTCAACAACCTGAGCGGAAAGAACTTTTCCGGAAAGGAGTACCGGGACTATGTCAGAAACATAGCCTTTGGCGAAATGGGATTCAGACCGGGAACAATCGAACTCTATTGCGACGGGAAGAAAGTCAGAACAGGCACGCTTCCCGAACTTTGAAACACAGTCAGGACGGATATGCAGACAGCATATCCGTCTGTTTTTTTAAGCCCCGTATCACTTTTATATTCCTCCGTTGCCGGATTTTCCCTTTTATATGTGAGGAGATTCCTCACTCTGCAATAAAGGATGTAAATCAAGTTTTTTGAGAGATTGCAGTTTTTACGCCAATAATGAAAGATTGTTTTTCTGTAATTTCCAGAAGAATAATCCTATAGGTAGCGATTAAAAACAAAGCAAACGAAAAGAGAAAACTTGAGTATTCTTTTCGTTTGCTTTGTAAGATATGTTGGTTCAACCACTTACTTTTACTCTAATATGTGTTCCGGAATGGATACTGTACTTAATACTCCTCTAATTCGATAGTCTGTATCTGGGACAGTCATTATCATTGTCATATCTATGGGGGCAGGTGATTTTGTCTGAATATTACCCTTAAGTTCCTCCCAATCTACGTCTAAATAGGCTTGAATGACTTGTAGCACGTATGAAGAACTTGCATCTTCTCCATACATTTCTATCTCAAAATCGTAGAACTCCGCTGTGGTTGTTCCAGTATCAGCGGGATTGTGCATGTATAAGCGTAAGTAGGGAATAGCGTAGTTGGCGGGCTCAGAGCCAGTACCGGTGTCGGTGTCTTGGGTGATGAAGAACTCGTAACTGTTGTCTTTTAGTATAGGCTTGTTATATATGTTATCTTGGTCAAACAGATAGTAGTCCTGCGCTTGATTGTTCACTAAAAAGAGAGTGGTGCCTGCCGGCAATATCGGGTGGTTGCTGTCATTGATCACGTATGCAAGATAGCAATCCGTCACCTTCACTTCAACGGTTTCCACATCCTTGGTGACATTGTCGGTAATAGTCAATGTCGTGCTTCCTTTTTGCAGTCCATACAGGTGGATGACACCTCTTAAGCCATCCGCATACAATCCTCCTGCATACTTGGCATTCAATATTTTTTCATCTTCTATGCTCAAACTGATGTAGCCGCTGCCGTTTGTTACATGAATGTTAGTTGAACCTCGTCCCAATCTTACTTCGTAATAGGTCTTATCAAGACTGAATGAAGAAATAGGTTCATTTCCGTTATTATCATCACTGCAAGCTGTAACAAACAGACACATGATGAAAAGAATCGGGTTGATAAGTTTATTCATCATGGCTATGTGCTATTGTTTCTTTATCGTAAATTCCAGTTTCTGAAGTCCCTTCTTATAGACATTGGCAAGGATGAGAGCGTAACGGAGTTCTTCGCCCGGCTTCATGGATTGGGTGATATGGGCAAACTCACTTTCAGGAATGACCTCCTTGAACATTGGACCGGATGATTCGTTGCGCACCAGCCGTATTTCATCCGTAAGCGGTGACAATACAAATGAATAGATTGCCATATAGGGTATTTTATTGAATTGAATCCAATTCGGATCTGCCTTATCAAGAATACACTCTAACCAAATGCGGGCATTATCATAAGACGGAAGGTTGTGACCATCGGAATAGGAAATTTCTCCATTCTCATTGACAATGATTTCCTTTTCTATGGCATACTTGTTAAAGGGGCACATATCATAGTACTCAATGTCTTCCTCCGAATTGATTTCTTTATCTACAGGTATCTCCGGCTCTGTGACAATACGGTCTTCAAGAATTCTCAATAGAGAATAGGTTCGGTCTGAACCATCCATTGGAGGATTGGCAAGGATAGTCCGCTCCACCGAAAGGTAATATTCATGTCCTCTTTCGTATGTAAACCATTTAATACTATTAAATCCGAGTGGCTCCCATACTCCGGGATTGTCTTCAGACATAACAAGCATACACTCAACAGGAATATCACTGCCCCATGGTATGTACGTACCTGTTTCAGCAGAAACGGACATCTTGATTTCATTGACAACATCTTTCGGCTCATCATCGCTGCAACTCACTGCAAGGAAAGCGGTGATTAGGAGAAACGAAATAACAAATTTGTTCATATTCGTATAATTCCCCATCGGCTCTATTATGGGTTATTGAGGTTAATATTGAAAAAACGTGAGCCGACTATGTCACGTCTAAGTGAAGGTCGTAAGAAACCTGTAATGTAGATGTAACAATAGCAGTCCACACTATATGCGTAAGAACCACTAAGCTATCTATTGTATCAGTCTGAAATTTTCCTCCGTTTTCACCTATAAGATAAACATAACGCTTCTTCTTTATTCATATGCCTTGGAAAGAATGGCCTCTATCCGAATACAAAATTAGTTATTTAATTGATACTTTACTATGTTTTGAACTGATTTATAACTTGAATCCTCTATAGTTTCTTGTTTATTCCTCAGACTGTAGCAAACTTCATTTTAACTTTTCCATCGTTCCCTGAAACATTCTCCTAATTCTGTTAGCTGTCTATTTATTTTTAGCAACTGAACTTTTATCAACTTTGAAATTATCATTTCTCTTTTTACCCACAGAGCGTTTTCCTTTTGTACCGTCACATGTTCCGATTCATTTCCTGTTACGCCTCACATACGGTACTCATCACCGGCATTGATTTTCTTCGCGAATCTACTGGCCGGTCCGAACCGCAGATACCGCTATGCTAATCGGGTACGGATTTGACGGCAGCCTTCCGCAAATCGGAGATTTGGGTATTCCATAAAATCCGCAGCCGCTTTACCTGCTTTTGTCGTCCGCTTTTCCAGTCTTCATTGCTCGAAAATTCCAATCCCGGCATGAGAGTCCGAAGCGGCTCGAACCAAGGGAAATTAACAACTAAAAAAAATACAGGTATGGACACAACAGCAGCAACAATGCATCCGGCAGAAGAATTTCTCCGTAACGAACAGAACCCACCGGTCTTGTATGTCAGGATTTACGGGGAACGCAGGAAATTGTTTATCAACCGAGGCAGGGAGAACGTCGTCGGTATTATAGCGAAAGGAAAACGCAAGCATGGCTACATTTTTTCAGATTGGAACAGCATCGAAAAAATCTATTATCCGTCACAGGAAAAGGAAGACGAAAAGGATATGGACAGGAAAATGATTCTCAAATACCAGAAGCTCGCACGCCTTGCCACGCATACCAATGACTGGCTCCGCAAGATTGCAGCAGCAGACCTTGAGAAGTCCCTGTACGAAAACCGTATCACCACGGGAACGGCTATTGACGGAAAGTGCATCCGGCTCTCCACGATTGAGAAGTATTGCGGAAGCTGGGACATGAAGCGGTTCCGCCAGGCCATGAAGAATAAGGAGAAATTCTCGACGCTTCGTTTCGACTTTTGCGGTTATGACGGTACGCTTTGGTGCGAGCCGCGGGAAAACGGTGACATGGCTGCCGGATTCAGCAAGGAGTACCGGAATTGCGGCAACGGCTATTACTATCTGCTAATCAATGACGAGTTTGTGATTGGTTACGATATTGACTGATAATCCACGGACAGACCTTACCGGGGCCCGGCAGGGTCTGTTCCGGCTTCGGTCTGCCGACGGCATAGTCCCTTTTTATCGACGGCATGGCCATGCGCCGTCCTTTTTTACCTCAGATCTTCCTTTTCTATCTTTCCATCCGCCTGTTTTCAATCCTTTTCTATCCATCCCTCTTGTAGCTGCTCTTCCGTTCTCCGCCGTGCGACCTCGGGGGATTGGATTTTTCAGCAAAGGTAACCGCCGGTTTCCATTCCTGCCAATGCCGGCATTCTGCCCGTGGGGTCTCGGAAAAATCTTCCTCTCCGGCTGTCGAGCGTATTTTTCCTTACCGGCCATGGCGGATGTCCACCGCCACCTTTCAAGGCAGAAAAATAATCCCTGCGGCCGCAAACGGGCCGAAAAAAGGGAAATAAAAAAATAGGTTAAATCATGGGTTACAACAAATTGACATCATTATCGGCCAACATCAAGGCCATAGAGACAGCAGTAGCTATCCACTCGCAGGGCAGGACAGCCACGCAAGAGGAAAAACAGGTATTGGCGCAGTATTCAGGTTTCGGCGGTATCAAGGATGTACTGGACTTGGGTACAGACAAGCCGCTTGACAAAGGGCTTGCCGGGCTTTTGAACCGTCTGCTGGATGCGTTAAGGACACTTGCAGGGGGTGACGAGGCAGCTTGCCGTTCGCTTGTTGAAAGCATCAAGTCATCTGTATTGACAGCGTTCTATACGCCGCAATTCCTGATTGACGCAGTGGCAGCACAAATACACAAGACATTTTCTGCCAACGGCTTGCAGATGCAAAGTTTTCTTGAACCGAGCGCAGGCATCGGCGGTTTCCTGCCTGTAGCCATGCCCGGCACACGCAGCTATGCTTTTGAGAAAGACACCATTACAGGACTTGTACTTTCGCTGCTGCATGAGGACGCAACCGCCGTAACGGCAGGGTTTGAAACGATAGGCACACAGGAGCTGGAGCATCGGAAATTCGATGTCATTGCGTCAAACATTCCTTTCGGCAACTTCCGTGTCTTCGATGCCGACCTGTGGAAAAAGGGCGGTATCTACGAACAGGCCACAAAGACCATTCACAACTATTTTTTTGTCAAGGCTATGGAACTGCTTTCTGATGGCGGTCTGCTTGCCTTTGTCACTTCAAGAGGTGTGGCCGACACGGCAGGAAATAAGTTTGTACGTGAGTATCTGGTGAACCATGCCGACCTTATCAGCGCAGTACGTTTGCCTGACGCTCTTTTCATGCAGACAAGCGGTATCGAGGTGGGCAGCGACCTGCTCATATTCCAGAAGCATACCAATAAGGCGGCACTCTCCGCACGTGAACAGATGTTTTTGCAGGTGGGCAAAGAAATGTACGACATGAACGGAACGATGACCGAAAATGCCAACAGGCTGTTTTCCATGCCGAAGACCGTACTGGCGACCGACAGCCGTATTGTGATGAACCAGCACGGCAAATATGTACGCAAACACCAGTGGCTCGGCTCTGATGCGGCCATGGCACAATACCTTTCCGCTTTGCTCAAATACGACTTTGACCGGTATTTCCGCAAAATACTTTTCGGACAGCAGGGCGAAGCGTCCGTGCAGATGTCGCTGTTCGGGATGCAGGAGACGACCGCACTCTCCGTAAACAGAGGACGGAGAGCCTACACGGAAAAACTCGAGGACTGGATGAAAAGCGGTACATTGGTAATGTTCGAGGGGCAGATTGGTACGGTCGTGTTCCGCAAATCAAGCCACTATGCCGATGTGGCCGTGGATTTCGTTCCGGTGGACGAGGGAAAGGTCAATATGGAGCGTGCAGCCGACTATTTCCCTGTCCGTGAAGCGTATTTCATGCTTTCTGTCAGGGAAAGGGATCTGCAGACCGAACAGACGGCCATACGTGAGCGGCTGAACACGCTGTATGATGCCTTTGTAGCCAAATGGGGATTTTTCCATGAGAACGACAACAAGGAGTTTATCATGCTTGACAGCCTCGGTGTCGAGGTGTTCACTATCGAAATGCAGCTTGGCGGCGATATAGTCAAGGCTGACATTATGCGTGAGCCTGTAGCTTTCACAAAGATTGTGACTGACCGCATTTTACAGCCGTCGGAAGCGCTGGCAAGCAGCCTCAATTTCTACGGCAAGGTGGAAATGGACTATATCATGCGCTCTACCGGCCTGTCTGATGAAGATGTAATCGCAGCGTTGCAGGGCGAGATATTCTACAATCCTGTTACGGATGAATGGGAACACAAAGGCAAGTTCATTGCAGGCAACGTGATAGCTAAATGCACGGAATTTGTTTCCTGCATTCCCGACCTTTCGGAGAGGCAGCAGCAATGGACGGAAATATCCGTCAAGGCACTGGAGAACGCAACGCCCGAAACAATTCCCTATGAAGAGCTGGATATAAACATGGGCGAGCGTTGGATTGACCCGCAGCTTTACGCCGACTTTGCGGCAGAACTTTTCGGGGTGGAAGCCGAAGTGATGTACTTTGATGTCAACGATACCTATGTAGTGCGTCTGAAAGGTTACTCCCCGGCAGCATACAACACCTATTCCGTGCGCAATTTCAACGGTGAAGACCTGTTTGTCCATGCCTTGCATGACACAGTGCCGGAGATAACCAAAGAAGTGTATCGCAACGGCGACAAGGTACGTGTGCCCGACGAGGAAGCCATTCAGGAAGCGGCCACCAAGATACAGGAAATCCGCAGCAATTTCAACCAGTGGCTCGATGCCCGTCCTCTGGAAGTCAGGGATGAACTGGTACGCATATACAACGAGCGTTTCAACTGCTATGTCCGTCCGGCCTATGACGGTTCGGCACAGACCTTTCCGCAGCTTTCCTTTGAGCAGTTCCCGTACAACGAACTCTACCCGTCACAGAAAGACGCAATCTGGATGATTAAGCAACTTGGTGGCGGTATCTGCTGGCACGAAGTAGGCACAGGCAAAACCATGATTATGTGCGTCTCGGCCTATGAAATGAAGCGTCTGGGATTGGTACAGAAGCCTCTGATTATCGGCCTGAAAGCGAATGTACACGAAATTGCCGACACGTTCCGCAAGGCATACCCGAACGCAAAAGTCCTGTACCCGGGCAAGGAAGATTTCACACCGGCCAACCGCAGAGAGGTATTTTCCAAAATCAAGAACAACAACTGGGATTGCATCATCCTGACGCACGAGCAATTCTCCAAGATACCGCAGTCCGAGGAAACCATGATAGAGATATTCACAGAAGAGCTTTACGATGTGGAGCGAAGCCTTGAAGTGTTGGAACAGTCCACCATGCGCTACCGTAGCCGCAAGATGCAGAAAGGGCTGGAAGTGAGACAGGAAAATTTGAAGGCGAAGCTGTCCGAGCTTCGTAAAAAACTGGACGACCGCAAGGATGATACCGTGGACTTTCATTCAATGGGTATAGACCACATCTTTGTCGATGAATGCCACATGTTCAAGAACCTAATGTTCCAGACACGCCACAACAGGGTGGCAGGTATCGGCAATACAAAAGGCTCGCAAAGGGCAATGAACCTGCTGTTTGCCATCCGTGACATCCAGCACCGCACAGGCCGTGACCTTGGGGCGACTTTTTTGTCCGGTACGGTGGTGGTAAATGCGCTGACAGAGCTTTATGTGATGTTCAAGTATTTGCGCCCACGTGAACTCAAGCGTCAGCAGATTAGCTGTTTCGATGCCTGGGCGGCCATATTTACCAAAAAGACAGCCGACTATGAGCTGAACGTGACAGGGGCAATCAAGCGCAAGGAGCGTTTCCGCACTTATATCAAAGTGCCGGAACTGGCGATGTTCATGCGTGAAATCACCGACTACCGTACAGCCGACATGATACATCTTGATGTGCCGGAGAAAAATGTCCGCTTCCTCTCTCATGCGCCGACAATCGAGCAGGAAGAAATGATCGGACGTCTCGTTTCCTTTGCAGGTAGTGGAAACTGGGAAGACCTCGGGCTTGACACGATCGAGCCGGACAACCTCGACAAGGCAAAGATGCTCATCGCTACCAATGTGGCACGCAAGATGGCTCTCGACATGCGCCTTTTGGGTAACAAATTCCACGACGATGCGGACAACAAGGCTTCCATCTGTGCCCGGACCATCTATGACTATTATGTACGCTCGGCGGCCAATAAGGGTACGCAGTTTGTCTTCAGTGACCTTTCCACTTACAAGCCGAACGAGTGGAACATCTATACCGACATCAAGGAGAAACTGGCACGGCTCGGCATTCCGGCTGACGAAATCCAGTTTATCCAGTGCGCTACCACGGAGAGAGCGAGAAAACGGCTGTTTGAAGACATGAACAGCGGCAGGGTGCGTGTTCTCTTCGGCTCTACATCCATGCTCGGTACAGGAGTGAACGCCCAGCAGCGGGCTGTGGCGGTGCATCATCTGGAGATACCATGGAGACCTGCCGACATGGAGCAGCGCAACGGTCGTGCGGTACGCAAGGGCAACACCGTGAAACTCTGGGGCGGTAACGTGGTGGACATAATCATCTATGGAACAGAGAAGACTTTGGATGCCTACAAGTTCAACCTGCTCAAGAACAAGCAGATGTTTATCAACCAGATAAACAACGGCACTATTGCCGTGCGCCGCATCGACGAGGACTGCATGGACGAGGACAGCGGAATGAACTTTGCCGAGTTCGTGGCTATTCTTTCAGGAAATACCGACCTTTTGAACAAGGCCAAGCTCGACAACAAAATCATGCAGCTGGAGAAAGAACAGGCCATATTCAAGAAAGAGCGCATCCGTGCGGAGCGTAAGATTGCGGCCAACACGGAAGCTGTCGGCAAGGCAGAGCGCATCGTGGCGCAGGTCGAGCAGGATATGGAGTATATCGCATCCTATAGCGGCAACAGGGAAACGCTGTTGCTCAATCTGCCGCAGGCTACCCGGGAAGAGACAGGCCGTGAACTGCACCGCATAGCCAAGACATACAGGGGCGAGGCTTACCGTACCATTGGCAGCTATATGGGGCTGAATCTGCTTGTCCGCAGCGAGTACACCCTTTCCGGCTCGTTCGACCGTAACGCTTTCTTTGTAGAGGGCGTAAGCGGACTGAAATACCGCTGTGGCGTGTCGGGTGCCCTGCCGTTGGGATTTGCCGAATCGGCACGATACCCGCAGGCCGCACTTGAAAGGATGCCGTCTTTGATAGAGAAGCAGCAGAAACAGATAGCCATGCTGCAGCACGAAATACCGACCTTGCAGGAAATCACCGCCCGGAAGTGGAGCAAGGCGGAAGAACTGGAGCGGTTGAAACAGGGATGTAAGGAATTGCAGCAGCGGATTGACGAGGCACTCAAGGAAGCCGAGCGTCCGCAGTCCGAAGTTCCCGAAGAAGAAAATACTGTCAGGGCTGCCTGACCGTGATTCATTGATTTAACCTTTTGCCTGTCCGGTCGTGATGATCGGGCAGGTTTTCCTGTGTTCCGACCTGCCGGGGCCCGTCTGACTTTTATAGGCTGGCATCTGCCTTTTTTATCCTCCTTTTCCCTTTTTATCTGTAACAAGCACTGAAAATCAGAAAATTGCAAGAAAATTACCCTGTTTTACACCCAAGAATGTAAAGCTGGGTGTTTATTGAGAGAAACAAAAGAAAAATAGGATAAATATTTGACAATAATATCCTATTTCTTAATTAATAATATTATGATGGCTTTAATATTATTCTCCACGTATAAACATATTCTGATAGTTAATCACAAGCCGTTTGAATGACAATACGAAGTCTGCTCCCAATGAACCTGAAAATAGCTGGCTGCTGGATTCTGTCTTCTTAACGACTTCCGTATCATATAATGTTACCGTAGTACCTGCTACCTTAAAACAGAACTTAGGCAATGTGACTGCTGTTGTCTGAGATATTCCACCAAAGCCTCCACGTGAGGTTGTATGTTCTGCAAGCCCCTCAATGGCATGAGGAAATATATCTGCGAATTTGTTCCCCAAATCTGACTTTACGTTTCCGGTATCAAAAATCAGATCAAAAGGTTTCTCGTCATAATTTATTCGTACCTGTGGTGTGTTTGAAGACAGATACATATTCGGCTCTCCGTCTGACACTTTGTGGGGAAAAAGATACTTGCCAGCTTCATTGTCTATGATTATTTCCCGTGCGTCCCTTATAAAGTTATAACCAAGCACTCCGTCAAATGTAAATACAGAATCTATTTCATTGTCGGGAGGAGCAACCATAAAAACAGGATTATGATATACCAGTTCTCCGATTTTCATAGAATCTGCCGTGGCGAGTCTCACAAAACCAATCTCCATACCTGATACGGGAATAGAATCTGCCACGATTTTCAAACCTGCTTCTTTCGCATATTTCTCTGAAACGAAATTGCCGAAAGAACAGCCTGTGTCGAAAATATAGTTTTTTGTTATGCCGTTTACTTCCACGGGGATATAAATATGCTTGCCTCTACCTACGGTTTCAACACTCATCAACACAGTAACATCTCGATTGGGACGTTCAAGATAAGGCTTTGGTACATTGGCAAGGGCTTTGCCTACTTTTTCTATAAACACAAAACTATAAAGAGATTCAAATGGTACAGATTGTTTAAGTGCATTAACCAAATCTTCTCCAACTTTTCCGGCTTGTTCGTACATTCCTAAATTTAAAAGATTCATACCCTGTAAAGCTGCCATTCCTATTGAGGTTTCTGCCCCCATTTCTTCTTGATGATATAACAATAGGCTATCAAGGGCAATAGCAGCATTATCCAAATTGTTGAATCCAATACCTAACTGTGTATCTGCTATAAGATTAAGCATCTTTATACTCACAGAGTCTCTTAATTTCGGATATTCATTTCTCAATTGGAACAAATCTCCGCTGTTCAGAATTTCCCCCATTTTCACATCAGCCTGTGTTTGTGAATAGACAGAATTATATCCGAACAAGATGGCAATAAAAATGAATGATAGTCTACTTGCAATTTTCATATTTATTATATTAAAGATTAAATATAAAGCAAATATAGTAAAAAAAAGTATGGGAAGGAGCTATCAAAATATATTTGATTACTCCTCTTTACGTGATTTGATTAATTTAACATTACAATTTGAAGCCTCTGTCTTTTTGCTCTTCTGTCGATCTTAGTAAACTATGCCGTCATTTATCAAACTGTTCTTTGAACATGGAAAACCATTTATACGCTTTTTCAAGTAAGGAGTTCAGCCGGGAAATATCCCTGTCTTTGGCTTCAAGTTCTTGACTGTGTATTCTTGAAGATCGCGTATCTGTTTGCCGTGCTATTTCTGCATTTGTTGCATCTTAACTTTTAATTCATCAATTTCTTTATCACACTTGGCAATTTCCTGACGCAAATTCCCATTGGTATTATCTATGATTAGAAATTGTATGATATTCTTGAATGTATAGGCTTGAGAGCCTTTTTATCGCCTCCCTTTATATCTTGAATTCAAATCACAGAGAAGTGAATAGACAGTATTACCCGACAGAGCAACTACGACAAAGCAATGCCATCAAAAAAAATGACAGCACACACAAAGCATAGACTGATTGTCTTGCCCTAAAAGATTGATTGGAATTTATTCAGGACTGCCTATCACTTAGATAGAAGTCCAAGGTCTGCTGAAATACATAATTCAAAAATTGAAATTGCTTGACTGCAAATTTAGTAACTTTGCTTGACAAATTAACGAGAAAGAAGAGAAAATGAAAGCCGACCGCATAACATCACCTATACGCAAGCAGGGGGTTCGTGCTTCGTAAGACAGGAAAGTGGTAAATTTAAAGTTCAGTTCATCGTAGGTAGCTTAGTGGTAAAAATCCCTGCCTGCGTATAGCTGCAAACCGTTATGCGGCAGCTTAAAAAAAGACGACACCAAACCAAAAAAATCATCTTGACAACCACCCGACTTTGAACTACGAAGGATGAAATTTTTCAGGGACAACTTCCAGCATTTCCAAAAAACAGTTTAACCATTGACTTGGAGACAAACAAACAATTTGAGCATTAAGGTTTAAACCGAATTTTTCCGAAATTGACCTGACCTGACTTTTCCTGAAAATCGACTTTAAAGCTGTTTTTACAGATAAATCAGGTTTCTCTAACAGACAGGAAATAAATGCTAAGTATTTGGCTTTAAACTTAAAATCAAAAAATAAGTGTTTTCTTTTAATGTTTAACAGGGCTGATTTGACAGTTGGCGGTGGCAAGAAACTTTCAGGACCTACCTCATAGACAAGTTTCAAATCAAAAAAAGTATGATAGAAAACGGTATATGGATTGTAAAGCTTCCTCGAAAATAACTTTTGTGTAGGTTCTAATTGAAGGACAATGGAACCTCCCAGAAAATTTCCAAGACTCTCAAACATCAGGATTTTGAAAATATCGGAAGTAATGCCATAAGGAATATTTGACACCACTTTGAAAGGAAATTTCGGAACTGCAAAATTCCTAAAATCACAACCGACAACTTGAACATTTCGGGCATCAGAAAATAATTTTCGTAAATGTTCAACCAAAGCTGTGTCGTTTTCAATAGCAACAACATTGTTGGCGATTTTTAATAAATGAACAGTAAGAAACCCCTTGCCTGCCCCAATATCTAAAACCGTATCCTGATTACTTATATTTGCTTGTCTTATTGCATCTTTTATTAGCACTTTATCAATAGTAAAGTGCTGACCCGTAAAACGAACGGGCAATTTCTTTTTTGTCATTAGTAACTTCTTACAGGTGAATACTTCTTGAGTTCAACTTATAAATGCAACTTTTTGGGTGCGGATAATAAGCAATAAAAACATTTATTTTTCAGAGAGGAAAGAGAGACAATGTCCCCCTTTCTCTCACTCTGAATGGATAAAGTTTGCTATCTTTGCTTTAATTGTCCGTCCAAAGAAAAAAAAGTTGCAGATGAGCAAACATATAACCGAGGAACAAAGGTATGCAATTTCTATGATGTTGCAAATACCGATGAGCAAAAAAGCAATAGCGGAAGCTATCGGAGTAGATAAAAGCACTGTTTACAGGGAGATAAAGCGCAATTGCGACGCCCGAAGTGGTAGCTATAGCATGGAGCTTGCCCAGCGAAAAGCAGACAGGCGCAAGCAGCAAAAACATCGCAAGGAAGTGCTTACACCGGCAATGAGAAAACGGATAATAAAGCTGTTGAAGAAAGGATTCAGCCCGGAGCAGATTGTCGGCAGGAGCCGCTTGGAGGGAATTGCGATGGTATCTCACGAAACGATATATCGCTGGATTTGGGAGGATAAGCGGCGGGGTGGCAAACTGCACAAATATCTTCGCAGACAAGGTCGCAGGTATGCCAAACGTGGTTCTAAAAATGCAGGGCGAGGATTTATCCCAGGCAGGGTGGATATTGATGAGCGTCCCGAGATAGTGGAACTGAAGGAGAGATTTGGTGATTTAGAGATAGATACAATTATTGGTAAGAACCACAAAGGTGCCATTCTTACCATTAACGACAGAGCAACAAGCAGGGTCTGGATACGCAAGTTGTCGGGAAAAGAAGCCATCCCGGTAGCTAAGATTGCAGTATGGGCACTGCGGAAAGTGAAAAACTTAATACACACAATTACGGCTGACAATGGAAAGGAGTTTGCAAAGCACGAGGAAATTGCGCAAAAATTGGAAATAAAATTCTATTTTTGCAAACCATACCACTCATGGGAACGTGGTGCCAATGAAAACACCAACGGGCTTATCAGGCAGTATATCCCAAAGGGTAAGGACTTTAGTGAAGTAACCAACAAACAGATTAAGTGGATTGAAAATAAACTCAATAATCGACCTCGTAAAAGACTTGGATACCTCACGCCAAACGAAAAATTTAAACAAATTATTAATCAGAATTCTGTTGCATTTGCAAGTTGAATTCAGCTCTGTCTTTCAATCCTTTTATATCTTTGTCCTTGCAGTCCGTCCTGACCTTCCGGCTTATTGTTCCGCGAAAGTAACGGATAACAGCTGCACCTTGCAAATCCTCACGGCCTGCGGTGGCCGACGGAAATCTTCCTTCTCGGGGAGAAGCGTATTTCTGTCGCCAGATTTGTCCGGTTGCCGTTATCACTTTCGTGGTGCGGAAAAATAAATCCGGCGAAGGTCTTTAAGGACCGAAAGCAGGGAAAGAAAAAAGTAAACTTAAAAAAACGATAGCATTATGGAAAATGAAATCAGAGAGAGAAGCGTGGAAGTGGACGGCATGACCTTGACACTGCTTCATAAGGACGGTAAATGGGTTTTCCCCCTTGTCACATATTACCAGCATGGACTCGGAACACCGCTTTGTCTGGCATTGTTGGCGTATGTAGAAGACAGTAACGAATTTGAGTCGGAAACCATCATCACGGTCAATCTGCCTGGTGCGGAACGCAGTGCCGGGTGTCAGTTCATCGACACGAACAACAACGGGGAAGAAGTTCTCGACTGGCTCATGCTTTACGGATTATGTACCCCTACCGGCAGATACGCCGTTTCGGGTTTCTGCAAGTATCCCGAGGTGGATTTTTATCAGAGCGAACGCTTCATGCAGCAGAAAGAGCTTTGCGACAGGTATTTCAACTTCGTTGATTGACAGGCAGGAGAAGGCGGTCATACGGGACTGCCTTCATGGCCTTGCCTGCCAGTGTCCTTTTATATGGATACCTTTCCGGTATTTCCTCCCTTTTCTATCCGGCTTTCCCCACCCGAAAATTAAGGTATGATGTCTGTGCCGCGGTCCGCCCTCCACTCCAAGGTACGGAAGGCTGTGCCCGATCAACGGCAGTCTGCATCATACCGCTTCATGCCGGAGCTTCGACATGTCGAAACAACCGGTATTCCGCTATATGGGCATCCTGCCTGATTGTTGCTCCGGCACATTCCGCCTTTTGTCCGCAGCTTTCCTTTCCGGGCCGACGGCGTCATGGGCAAACGGTGACACATTCTGCTTGTGCCGTCCGTCGTGTCTCCGGCATGTCACAATCAGAAAGAGTCCCCATTTTGTTTGCCCGGCAGACCGTTTTTTACCCGCCCAAGCCGTCATTCATCACTTTTATAAACATCCCCTTATATATGGGACAATTCTGCCTTTTATATCTGTATCGGGATTACCTTCTCTCGTCATACCTTGCCTGCCGCCGCGTAGGTTTTATCAGGTGCGAATGTAGGCTGTCGCGCCTGATTCTTCCGTTTTGAAGTGCATTTTGAAGGAAAATCTTCCTTGCCTGGCAAGAGTATTTTGCTTCAAAAAAACGTCGAATGGGCTGTACCGACATCCTTGTCATGCACCATAAAACCCCAAGGCGGTCCGGCAGAAAGGATCCGACCAGAGGGAAGAAAAAACAAAGTCACAGGTAATGGCAGGACTAACCACCTTGCCGCAAAACATTTTCAAATTATGCTATACATTCACACTATCGGTCGCATCGGAAAGGATTGTCAGGTTATCGAGGGTACACACGGTTCGTTTATTGCTTTTGACATGGCAGTAGATGACTTCTCGCACGGAAACGCCGTTACCACATGGGTAAGGGTACGCAGCAACAAGGAAAACCATATCCGCCTCTCCGAATACCTCACCAAAGGACGCATGGTCCTTGTCGGGGGAACTTTGTCAACTTCACTGTGGAAGGACAAAAACGGCGACAGCCAGATCCAGCTCTCCATCACGGCGGATGCCCTGGAGTTCATCAACACCGGTAAGCGGGAAGGTACAACCTCCGAAGCCGACGGCCAGGCCGCAGCTGCCGATAACGCACCCGTTCCTCCGGCGGACATGCCACAGGACGGGGAGGAAGACCTTCCGTTCTGACATCTTACGGAAAACGGTCATGGATGTAGTATTTACTAATTGTAGTAATTTAGGAGATTAGTAAATCCCGGGTTACGAAAAATAGTAGATACTACATTTAGTGGCTTAGTCTTTTAGTAGAGTAGTAAATACTACAATACTAAAATATGTTATATTAGTAAAATAGTAAATACTAATTGTAGTGAAGACTAAAAATAGTATTATCTTTGTACCAGACATTAAGACTCTGAATCATGACAAAAATTATAGCAGTTCTGAATCATAAAGGTGGGGTCGGAAAGACAACCACTACCATAAATCTCGCTGCCGCACTGCAGCTGAAGAAAAAACGTGTGCTCCTGATTGACATGGACGGTCAGGCAAACCTCACGGAATCCTGCGGCCTGTCCATCGAGGAAGAACAGACCGTGTACGGGGCGATGAAGGGCGAATACCCTTTGCCGCTGGTCGAACTGAAGAACGGCCTTACCATCGTTCCCTCGTGCCTTGACCTGTCGGCTGCCGAATCGGAACTTATCAACGAACCTGGCCGGGAACTGATACTGAAAGGGTTGATTGCGAAGCTGCTTGACAGCCGGAAATTCGATTATATACTGATTGACTGTCCGCCATCGCTGGGACTGCTCACGCTCAATGCTCTTACCGCGGCGGACTTCCTGATTATCCCGGTCCAGGCACAGTTCCTCGCCATGCGCGGTATGGCAAAGATTACGAATGTGGTTGAAATCGTCAGGCAACGCCTGAATCCGGGACTGAGCATCGGAGGTATCGTGATCACCCAGTTCGACAAGCGCAAGACGCTTAACAAAAGCGTGTCCGAGCTCATCAACGATTCTTTCTGCGACAAGGTGTTCAAAACCGTCATCCGGGACAACGTGGCTCTGGCGGAAGCCCCTATCAAGGGTCTGAACATTTTCGAGTATAACAAAAGCAGCAACGGGGCCAAGGATTATATGGACTTGGCGCTGGAGGTACTGAAACTAAAGTAAAAACAATATGGGCAAAAGCGATTTATTGAAAGACGGTATGAAAAGCGGCCTTGACGGGCTGCTTTCATCAACCAAAAAATCCCCGCAGAAAAAAGAAACGGCTCCGGCCAAGGCGGAAAAGGAACCGGCGGTACATTGCAATTTCGTCATCGACAAAAGCGTGCATACCCGCATGAAATTCCTGGCCATCGAAAAGAACATGTCTCTCCGTGACATCGTCAACGAGGCCATGAGAGAGTATCTTGAAAAGAACGGGAAGTGATGGGATTGCCCTCACTTCCCGGCTTTTTTATGCGAGAATGAACTACATGTCATCCATAGACAGCCCTTTGTAGGAGATTTTATACCCCTTGAACTCGCCCGTGGCACGCAGGAAGGCAGCCGCCTTATTCTCCAGCACCTTCATGTCAATGTTGTCTGCCTTACGCTTCACCTCGAAAAACGTGGCTTCTTCGTCCAGTTCGTTCTCGGCCACAATGTCGATTTCATTCTCGCCCTTGCGGTCCCACCATCCGCCGATGCGTGTGTAGGCATGGCGTTCGATCAGCACACGCCTGAAATAGCGTTCGAGCATCAGGCCGCTGAACGTCTCGTAGTCCCGGTTGATGATCGTCTTCACGCTCTCGTAGTTCTCTATTTCCAGCATATAGCTGTACTTGTAGATGAAGCGGAACCAGAACGTGAAGAAGTTGTCCTCTATCGTATAGCGGACATTCTTGGTGGAACTCTTCTCAAAGAGTGGCTGCTTCTTGGCAATGACCTCGTACTCGTTTTCCAGCTTGGTCAGGTAGCCGCCGATTTCCCTGCCTACTACGTTCTCTATTTCCGAACGGGAGGTCTTGCCTCTCGCTATGGCTGACAGAATCGAGAAATATACCCCGTAATCCTTGCCGAACTCCTCGATAAGGATAGCCTTGCCTTCTCCCAGGAAGATGGAGTCGGCCTTTATGATGTGGTCAAGCATGGCTGACTTGGTCGTGGCTCCGGCATCCACAAGCAGTTGCACGTACTTGGCCACGCCGCCCGTGAAGGAATACAGGGCCAGCAGATCTTCCGCCGTGTGTCCCGGATGGTATTCCGTGAGGATTTCCTTCAGCACCGCCGGAGTGAACGGGCGCACGGTCATAAAACGGGTCTGCCTGTTATACAGAGGTTCCTTCTTGTCCTTGAATATCTTCGTCATCATGGAGTATATCGAACCGCAGACGACAAGGTTCATCCGGGCTTTCGGGCTGTATATGTCCCAGATGCGCTGCATGTCGCTGTACACCGACTTGTTCACGCGGAAGAACTCCTGGAACTCGTCAATGAACAGCGTGATGGGACGTTCCGTGGAAAGTTTCATCAGAAACTCGAACACATCGGCGAAATGCTCCGCACGTCCCATCGTGGGGATTCCCAGCTTGCTCTCTATTTCAAGCCGGTAATCCTCGCATAAGTCCCCTTCAGCCTTGCGGGCAACAAAGAAATAAAGGATAGGTTCGTCCTCGTATGCCTTCCATACGAGGTATGTCTTGCCGATACGGCGCCGTCCTGTCACTACCGTGAACTGGGCGTTGTCTTTCGACATCCTGCGAATCTCACGCAGGGATGCTATTTCTTCTGTCCTGTCAAAAAATCTCATATCCTAAGTCCTTTCATATTACAATTTACGAAACGCCCGTTTCGGAAATGGCTGTTTCTCTACTGCAAAGATAATGTGTTTTTCCATAAAAACAGGCAGTTGGCCAGATTTTATTCCGGATAAGCCCATCCTTTTGTAATGGCGAACCTTTCGCTCTATTCATTTTTAGCCTGCTCGCATAGTCCTGTTATAACAACTTTAACAGGCTCCCTTTACTATCAGCCAGGCTCTTCCTTTTCTATCCGTTTCACCTTATTATTCTCCGGCTTAATTCCCGCCGCACCGGCCTTGGTTTTATCAGATGCAAAGGTCTGCTGTCGCGCTTGATCCTCCGGCTTGAAGTGCATTTCCTGCAAATTCTTCCTTTCTGTGAAAGAGTAATTGGCAGGAAAAGCCGTCGTATGAAGCTGTACCGACAGCTGTAAACCGCATCCATAAAACCCCAAGGCGGTTCAAACGGGAAAAGAACCGACCAGAGGGAAATAAAAAAACAATTCAAAATTGACATCGACATGGATAAAATAAGATTGGTAGTTTACAACGAATATGCACTGGGCTATATCATGCCCCAACAACCCGACAAGGTTTGCACATTGGCAGACAGGACTACGCTCGGCGCACCGTTTCGGACAATGCTTGAACCCTATTTCATCGGAAAGAACGATACCGTAAGGCTGGCCGGCAGGAAAGACTTCGACACGTTCCGGCTATCGTTCGAGGGGTACGACAATACGCAGATGTACGAGTATGACACCAACCAACAGGAATAGCAGTAATCAGAAAATCAATGTATAACAAATCAAAATTTATGAATTATGGAAACAATGAACATTCAATCAGTAGCAGAGAAGAACATCGTATCAGTAGTTTTGGCAGATATTCAGCCGAGTAACTATAACCCACGCAAGAATTTTGATGTAGCAAGCCTTGCGGAATTGGCGGAAAGCATCCGTCAGCAGGGCGTCCTCCAGCCTATCGGGGTGCGCCCCATTGCGGAGAACCGCTTTGAAATCATATTCGGGGAACGCAGGTATCGTGCCTCACTCATGGCAGGACTGGAAGAAATTCCGGCAATCGTTCTGAATGTTTCGGACGAGACCGCCGAAGAAATGGCGGTGACGGAAAACCTGCAACGCAAGGATGTAACCCCTATCGAGGAAGCAAACGCCTATCAGAGGCTGATAGAAAGCGGACGGCACGACATCCAGTCTTTGGCCATGCAGTTCGGCAAGAACGAGACCTATATCCGCACCCGACTGAAGTTCGTCTCCCTTATCCCCGAAATCGCAGAATTGTTGGAAAAGGACGAAATCACTATCAGCGTGGCAAGCGAAATTTGCCGATATGGCGAGGACATCCAGAGAGAGGTTTTCGACAAGCACTTGAAAGAGGGTATCATGTTTGGCAGTTGGCGAGGCATGAAAGCGACCGAGGTGGCAAAGAACATCGAGCGCCACTTCACGACAGACCTTGAACGCTACAACTTTGACAAGACCCTTTGCCTGTCATGTCCCCATAATACCAACAACATGACATTGTTCTGTGAGGGAACATGCGGAAAATGCGCCAACAAAGGCTGTCTTGATGAAATGAATGCAGCATTTTTGACGGAAAAGGCAATAGAGACCATTAAGGCTTATCCTGCACTCTCTCTAAGCCATGACGCATATTGCTATAATGCGGATGCGGTAAATCGCCTCAAGGAAATGGGCTATGAGGTTGTGGCACTGCAATGCAGATACAAAGACTACCCGACATTTCCCGAAGAGCCTGAAGCCGGAGAATATGAGACGGAAGACGAATATAAGGAAGCCAAGATTGAGTATGAGCAGGATATGAACGATTATATGGAAGAGGGCAAGGAACTTGTACGCAGGGCAGAAGCAGGCGAAATATCGCTCTTCGCACGGATTGGGAACGAAGACATTGTCAAATGTTATGTGGAGAATTCCATGATGAATGCCGTCAGTGGACAACAGGCAGGACAGGAACAGCTTTCCCCGATTGAAAAACTGGACAAGCAGGACAAGCGAAACAAGGAGATTGCCAGGGAAAAGACCGTGGAAGATACCAAAAAACAGATTTTGGAAGTGGATATGACCGAAACCAAGTTCGGGGCTGACGAAGAAAAGATGATTTATTTCTTCCTGCTTTCATCGTTGAGAAAGGAACACTTTGCCGCCGTTGGTATAGAGGGAGAACATTCGCCCTATCTGTCCAACGAGGACAAGACAAATATTGTGGCCAATCTTACCCCAAAGGCAAAAGCCGTCATCCGCAGGGATTTCCTGATTGAGAATTTCAAGAACGCATACGGAAGCAACGCCATAGCCGACATGTTGCTTGAATTTGCAGGAAAACACATGCCGGAAAGACTTGCCGACATCGAGAATGGACATAATGAAGTTTACGAAAAAAGACATCAGCGCATCGAAGAAAAGAAAGCCGTCCTTTTGGTGCAGGAACAGGCCAAACAGGAAGCGGAGCAGACGGAAGACGATGCGGACAACGAAAAACAACCTCAATCCCAAGAGGTTGCTGCTTGACCATAATTCATAGTTGATTTCAGATGCAGGGCGGAGAAATCCGTCCTGCTTTTCTGTTGCGTGCCGGAGGCAGACCGGCGCCGCCTGACCTTTTTTATACACCTACCTGTCTTTCGGCAGTCTCCGTCTGCTGAAACAGTACGGACCGGGTTCTGGCTGATTCCTACAGGCCGCACGGGCGGTCTTCCGTCATCGGCCGGCCCGGATATCCTTTATAGCCGGACCTCTTATAATACCCCGGTAGTCTCAACATTTGTTTTCAGCGAAGTTACAGCATCTTTCCGGACAAACGCAAGATCCGGGTGAATTTGGGAAACAATCTCCAATCCTGCGGATAGTATTCTTTCCCAAAATCTTGCACGAAGTCCAGACAGAGCTGTGCACGGGCGAAAAAAATTGTTTCACCTTAAATCTTCGTTATTATGAATACATTTTCTTTCCCTCAGATTTCAGTAAATTACAAGGATGCCGATGCTGCAAAACGTACCTTGGTAAACTCCTCCAGGGTGAGCTACGACATCTTCAAGGAGGCATACGATGAATGTATGCAGCATCATGAGGAATGCTGGGTGATGTTCCTCAATCAAGCCAACAGGCTTCTCGGACTCTCCTGCATATCAAAATGCGGCATCAGCCAGACCGTTGTGGATGTCCGTATCATCCTGCAGACGGCTCTTCTGGCCCATGCCTCGGGCATAATCCTCAGCCACAACCACCCGTCAGGCAACATGGTGGCCAGCTCCAGTGACAATGCCATCACAAGCAAACTCAAGAAAGCCTGCGAAATCCTTGACATCACTCTCCTTGACCATATCATCCTCTCGGATACAGGCTATCTGAGCTACGCGGACGAAGGGATGCTTTGACAGCATCTCTTTTCACGGCAAATCCCGTTATACTGCCGCCCTCATGTGCGCCAGGCGAAGACTGTTATAAAACCTTCATGTACGACGGCAGCCCTGGGCTGCTGTAAGCACTCCGGTCCGGATCTGTGGCTGATGACGGAATCCGGCACGGGCCGTATTCTGCCATCGGCCGCTCCGGGAACCTTTATAGCGGCACCTGTTTTAACGCCGTCCGTCATAAGCCCCCGCCACCACCCTTATCCCTTTCTATTTTCCCTCTTGTATTGACATGAGAGTCATTTCTTCTTTCGTCGTCCTTCCCGTCGCCGTGTGGACTTTACTGGTGCGAATGTAGGCGGTCGAGCCTGTTCCCTCCGTTTTGAAGTGCATTTCCTGCAAATTCTTCCTTTCTCTGAAAGAGTAATTGGCAGGAAAAAACATCGGGAGAGGCTTTGACGACCGTCTCTCGATGCACCGTAAATCCCGAAGCGGCTCCTCCGAAAAGGAGGCCGAACAGAGGGAAGAAAAACAAAATCGTTAAATATCAGAATTATGGACAAGGACATCAAAGAAAGCAGAGAGTACCGTCTCGCTAAAGACTGGGAAATGGCAGTCAACAATTACAGTTTCAATCCGGCTCGATTTGCAGCAGCAATACCGACCATGCACCCGACACTGCAGCAAAGCCTGTACAGGTTGATTAAAGAGTGCATCAAGGTTATGGCGGATGACAGCCGCAGGTACGACGAACGCAATATGGCTTCGCACGAGGAAGCGAAATGTATCATGGAGTACCTGAAAGAACACGGGAGAAACATACCATTAAAGTGATAGACCGATGAAAAAGAAAGAGGTGGAATTTGCCGGCAGAACTTATTCTTGCCGTGTGGTGAAATCAAATGAAGGTGAAGAACTCCTTATCGGCTCAACAGGTTTGCTTGACGCACTCCAGCCCGGTAGTTTCGACAGCGAGAACGAGGGCTTTGCGAGTAAGGAGGCTGAGAAATTATACGATGAGATTTTCTTCTTCACCGATGCCGGAAGTCTCGAGCTGCCGGATGACGAGCTGGTTGAGATGCTGAAAGAAGACAACCCGGAATGGTTTGAATAAAATGAATATATAAATCTATTAAAAATCAAGATTATGGATAAAGAGTATGTAATGAGAGTGGCTGCGACAATTCGCGAACAGCTGGTAACGATGACCGACACGCCGGTCCTTATGTCATGGGGCATCGGGGAGTTTATGGCAACAGTATTCAATGACCTCCCGGGACTGAAATTCCATGTAAACGGAAGACTCTTCCAAGGGGAAGTGCTGATCTGTCTGAACGGCTCGGACTATTATGAAGTATATCTCCGGAACGGGACAGACATAGAATGCCTCAGTGACGAAGTCTGTTTCGATGAACTGGGAGAACTGATAGACCGCCATATTGAAAGCGGAACTGACAAAGAGGAATATGCACGCTTCTGTGAACAGGCAGCCATGTCATTCGGATTTGGCAATTGATGAAGTGCTGTACTTATTCATTCTATAATGTAAAATTAGAGCCAGGTTTGTGACTTGGCTCTAATTATATATACTACTTAAAGTTAGAATACGACTTTTCTTGCATATTCCAGAGATATATAGGTTAATTAGTGAAGTTAATTATTATTTTCCAACACACTTTTAATCAACTCTTTAACCTCATTTCTACTTTTAATAGCGGCTGGATAAGTGTGAAAAACGTTATATTCATCGATGGCAGCCTCCATGGGTATTTCTGCACCGGGTTGTGTCGCCTCGAAAAATATTGTCAGGCGGCGCTTGATTTCAGGTTCAAACTCTTTGGTTACTAAGCCTTCAATGCCCCATGCCGCGACATGGTCATAGAGGGGGGCATAGTAGATAACTCCATCTGCCACATCCTGCCAACACTTGTTCTTTACATTGGTCGTGGTACCTCCGACGAAACCGTTGTAAGCCGTTTCTCCGTATGGTGTATTTTTCAAATCAATGGCGAACGGGCGGCATTCCAACAGTTCAAAGGCCGCATCCCAATGTCCGTCACCGGTCATCGGGAAATTACTCCCGTCAAACAGGTTGTAATCAAACCAGTTCAGCACCACGATTTTGACTCGTTCTTCTCCAAAGATTCTCTTCATCCACCAGCCCTGTGTTCCATAAACCGTATTGCTCTTCTTGAGAATTAACGAATCGTTGATGGCATGAGGCTGATTGGTTATCACCAAGGCCTTGCGTTTACCGTTCAATGGAGTCTGGCGGGCATACATTTCCGAAATATGGGCAGCCATTAAACTGTCGCGATAGTTCACCGTGCG
Organism: Culturomica massiliensis; assembly: GCF_900091655.1. NCBI lineage: Bacteria > Pseudomonadati > Bacteroidota > Bacteroidia > Bacteroidales > Odoribacteraceae > Culturomica > Culturomica massiliensis. The sequence goes on along the minus strand of NZ_LT594621.1, from coordinate 1,815,140 downwards.
GGATTTCCAGAATTTCTTGTAGTCTTCTACAGTACGGATTTCATCCCATGAGAACTTGCGGTCAGTCAGTCCGAGCCTGATTTTCTTCGGAGAGGTACGGTTTATTTCATATATACCTTTCAAGAACTTCACACGGTTGTATTTTTCCCAAATCGGATAGAAGGTCTCCGACTTCCTGTAATAGGCATATAGGCTGTCCATGAAGGCCGCCTCCGTCGGATAACTGCCTTGCAGCAGGCGGTTTACATCATCGTTCATGTTGTACGAGCCGACTTCAGTATAGACATATCCTATCTGCTCGGCAAAACGGGGATCGGCCAGGATGTCCTGAATCAGGTCGTATTGTACCGTGTCACGGTGGTCGCGCTCACCCAGCACGACTATATCCGATTTCTCGAACAGCTTGAATATGTATTCTTTGGGAGGCATCCCCTTTTCAGCTGCGCATGTACGCAACGCCTCAATAGAAGGTGTTTGTGCCTTTAATGTAATGGTTGTCAAAGCGCAAAAAACAAAAAGCAATAAATATCTCATATTATAAAGTTCTAAATTATATTTTCATTACATTAATACTCCAACAAATTTATCGATAACTTTTATTGTGAAAATAGAGCTGGACTACATACTGACTGGTAGTATTATGACTGTCAGTACAAACAAAAATACTTTATTAAATCTCATCGTTACAACAGATGATTATAAATTGAACAACAAAGTTAGTATAACAACTTTAAAATGAAAAAAATATATCTACATTTCTTTATTTGTTTCACATTATTTCAAATATTGAAAACTTATAATATGTCTAAGAATTCTCCCTCTTAGTTGTTTAATCTATGATTCCAAGAAATAAATGTTAACCTAATACAGTGAATTTGTGGATTATGCGTATCTTTAGGGCATAATAAAGAAAAACATGGAGAAAGAACACCGTCAACATCATACAAGCAATTACGACCGATTCATGTCCGGAGAATATTGCAACAGTCTGAACCAGGAGGTACTTGAAATGATTTCCAATACCAAAGCCTGTCTTGCCAGACTTGACAGCCCGGACTTGGAAGATTCAGAGAGAACCGGTATTTTAAGGAATATGCTCGGGAGCATAGGCCAACGATCAGCAGTAGGATGTAATTTCTTATGTCAGTGCGGAAAGCATATTTTCATTGGGGATAAGTCTGTCATCAATGACAACTGCACAATGATGGACGAGAATCATATCCGTATAGGGAATCAGGTTCTGATAGCCCCCAATGTACAGTTCTATACGGCTACACATCCGATAGACTACAACGAAAGATTCGTCGAGAACTGGGATGAAAATTCGGGCGAACTATTTTTCCGTACACGGTCTCTTCCGATTACCGTAGAGGACAATGTGTGGATTGGTGGCGGCAGTATAATTCTTGCCGGCATAACAATAGGAACAGGAAGTGTGATTGGTGCCGGAAGTGTTGTGACAAAATCAATCCCGGCAAACTGTGTGGCTGTCGGGAATCCATGTAAAGTGATCCGATACCTGAAGTCTGACAATAAAATCCAAGCAATTAAATCATTCAAACTACGAACTTGGACCAGAGCGGACATACCGGCACTGGCAAAATACCTGAACAATAAAAAGATTTGGGACAATTGCCGTGATGCTCTTCCTTATCCCTATACGGAAAAGGATGCAGAGCAATTCATAAGTTTTGTTGAAGGACAAAGCGAACAAAATAATTACTGCATCGAGATCAATCACGAGGCGGTAGGAAATGTCAGCTTCTTCAGAGGTACGGACGTAGAACGATATAACGCTGAACTGGGCTATTGGCTTGCAGAGCCATATTGGAACCTGGGCATCATGACCGAAACCATAAAGCTGGCAGTGGAAGATTATCTAAGCCATTCCGATACAGTACGGATCCATGCCCATGTTTATGAAAACAACCTGGCATCGATGAAGGTTCTCGAAAAAGCCGGCTTCCATAAGTGCGGCATTCTTAGGAAAGCCTGCTTTAAAAACGGTCAGTTTGTCGATTGCCATTGTTATGAATTGCTGAACCGATAGTAAACCGCAAATTTATAATCAACAATAACATTACATAATATGAATAGAATTTATCTTTTAATTTTACTTTTGATAGTCTCAAGTAATATTTCCACAGCACAAGATTGTCTTGACACTGAATCTTATTATCAATACATTAAAAATAATGGACAACCCCATTTGGAATATGTACTGGATAAAATACGTTCACATTCAGTCGTTGCAATTGGAGAAGACCATTGGATAGATGCACATCCTCAATTTTTGTGCGAACTGATAACTGCTTCGGCACAGGATTCAACGGCGAATATTGATGCGGTAGCAGTTGAATTTGGCTCTGAAAGATATCAGTATCTCGCAGACAGCCTGATAAAATCCCCAGTTTACAGAGAAGACTTGGTCTTTAAGATATTGCAATATACACCTGATGATTTGGGTAATCCGTATAAAGAATATGCAGATGTTTTTAAATCTGTATCACTAGTGGGCACTTTAAATTAAACATCGTTCTTTGAAATCTTTGATAATCGCATAGTTAAATATCTTTTTGGAGCGTGACGATTTGAATTGAAAAGTTGTTTTAGCTTTGTCCAAAAGCTAAAAACAATGAACCAAGGCAAATATATCTTCGCTCAACTTACAGATTTTCTTCCCCGTCGTGTCTTTGACCGTTTGGTAGAGAAGTATTCCGGGAATAAGAAAATCAGAACATTCACCTGTTGGAATCAGATGCTGTGCATGATTTTCGGACAACTGACCGCCCGAGATAGTATGCGTGAGCTTATGCTCAGCCTTGAGGCACACAAGAGCAAGTACTATCACTTGGGATTCGGTGCAACAGTTAGCCGTACCAATCTGGGGAAAGCAAACCGGAATAGAGATTATCGTATCTACGAAGAATTTGCTTATACCCTGATTGCGGAAGCCCGTAATAGCTACAACAAAAATGACTTCGAGGTGAAAGTTGACGGTAATGTTTATGCCTTTGATTCCTCCACCATAGACCTTTGTCTGAATGTTTTTTGGTGGGCGGAATTTAGGAAACACAAAGGAGGCATCAAACTTCATACCTTGTATGATGTAAAGACTTCCATACCGACAATCGTACTGGTAACCAATGCTAAAGTACATGACGTAAACATGCTGGATGAGTTGAGTTATGAAAAGGGAAGTTTCTATATCATGGATAAAGGATATGTTGACTTCACCCGTTTGCATAAGCTTCACACCTGTGGTGCTTACTTCGTTACACGTGCAAAGGATAATATGAGATTCCGTAGAATGTATTCCCGTGAAGTCGATAAAACAACCGGAATAAAATGTGACCAGATTGGAATACTTGAAACGTATAAATCGCTCAAAGCATATCCGGACAAACTTCGGCGGGTTAAATACTACGATGAAGAACTGGGCAGAGAATTTGTGTTCATCACCAACAACATGGAACTCTCAGCAGAGGAAGTAGCCTTGCTATACAAGAACCGTTGGCAGGTGGAACTATTTTTCAAATGGATAAAGCAACACCTGAAAGTAAAATCTTTTTGGGGAACCACGATGAATGCAGTCAAGACACAAGTCTACTGTGCCATCATAACATACTGTCTGGTTGCCATTGTCGCTTACAAATTGAAAGTTAACCGTCCAATCTACGAAATCCTACAAATTTTGAGTTTTTCTCTACTGGATAAAACGCCTGTAAGAGAGATACTTACCAATTGCGATTACAAAAATGTCAAAGAACTAAATTATAAACAATTGAAAATCAGCTGGGACTAAGTGCCCAGCAGTGAATCTGTATGGGAAAACAATCAAAAGAAACCTGAAAGTCTCCGAACACGTATTCTTTTAGTGGATCCGGCGTATATACAAGATTATTTTGATGGCAAAGACTATGTATATACGGGCTCAAGGGATGATAATATGTTTGATATAATTAGAAACTATATCATTAAACGTTCGCACATAGTATTTTATGCAGGAGCAGCACATACCTTGGCTCGTATAAATGGTACACGTCAAGGGGACTACTACTATAATTGGGCTTCAGCCGGATTTTTACTAAAAAAATGTTATCCTCAAGATGTATTCATAATTAATTTATGGGGTGGCCAAATGGGAAGCAGAGGATATATCGAGAACAGTCAGACCCGGTGGAATCTTATAGCGGACGGTGTAATAGATAAAGCATTTCAGAAAAATGGCAATAAGCCGGTTGGATTTGATTTAAAAGATGATTTCCCTCTACTAAGGACCGAAACATATTTCGCTAATCCTACAATAAGACTGTCAGGTTATGGTGAGAAAGGTTCGCCTTACTCAAAAGAACAAAAATTAAGTGATATATGTGATGGTATTGTATTTATCAAACCTGTTTCAGAATTTAATGGAATACACCTTATCAATATCTATGATGAGGAATTTATTGAGAAGGCAAATAAACGTACTAACGGCTCCTGTAAAACAGCAGAAGACATTTTGAAAACAGTGAAAGAATGGCACCCGATTCTTCAACTGGAATTAACGGAAAAAGAATAAACAATTTTTCTCGAATAAAGCTTGTTTCAAGATAGAATATTTATAAAATATGAAAAACATATTTTCACTTTTGTCGATTCTATTACTTGGTTATAATACTATTTTAGCCCAATCAAATAGCGATGGCTCTTTTGAATTGAAGGAAGAGAACGGCCATTATTATTTTGAAACTCAAATTAACGATAAGGTCCCGGCTAAAATGATGTTGGAATCCGGAATTTTCGTAATGGTGATGGATTCTCTTTATGCATTTGAAAACAAGGGTGCCATCAATCTGGACTATGTCAGAACAGATGGTAATGAAAAAATGAATCTTGGTGGGAAAGCCTATAATATAACCCACAAGGCAAAAGGAAAGGTCCGATTAGGAAACAATATGGAGTACAGTGGTGAGGTTTTCATTCTCTCAGAATATAATACCTACAGCGGAATAGCTATACCGATACAGAATATATTTAATACGGAGGACGGCAGCCGCATTATTAAACTTGATATGGAAAAACTCGAACTTCAGTCGATGAGCAGAAAACAATTCAAATCTGAGGCTGGAGATTATAAAGCTACTGCCATCAACTACGACAGCTATATGGGGATGCCTGCCGTCAAGACACACCTTGACTTTGAGACAGAAGGTAAAAAATATTCTATCCCCGGTAATTATTTGCTTGACTTGGGGAATGCGTCTTTTGTTTTCCTGATGAAGCAAAGTCAGGCTGTACAGGACTTCCTTCATAATAATCCAGACCTTGAGTTAAAGAAGGCATATAACAAGAAAGGAGTGCTTGTTGCAGAAGCAATTACTACAGAAAAGGCCAGTCTGTGTAATCGAGGTTTTGAAAAGCAGGTTATTGCCATAACCACTTCCTTACCTAAATTTACAGTGGAAGGAAGTGTCGGTCTTAAATTCTTTGAAGGATCAGTGTCTGTTTTTGATTTTGACAAAAAAATGTTCTATACAATGTAATTGGATCAGACTAATCCGTTTTTGAGGCATAAAGTGCAGGATAGGCATATGAGTAAAATAATTTTCATTGCAACATTGATGATGATGGTCTGCCATCTTACTATGGCAGAAGAAATCAAAAATTATACGCTTGACATCAGCAAGGTGAATCAGGAAGCCTCCAATCTTCATGTCAAATGTTCTTTTTTGCTGGATTTCCAGGGCAAGGACAGCGTATCCATGAATTTCGGAGGCGGTCAGGAGTTCTCCATAGACAACCTGAATATCAATAGTGGAGAGTTCGAATATGAACTATACCTGGAATCTAAGAGTATCGTGTTCCGAAAAGTGTCTTCGCAGAAAATTTTCGTCAACATGAACTACAGCTATACAAACCTTTCCTCATTCTTCATTTATGGGAAAGGGGATGCGGAATTGTGGGAGACAAGTTTCGGAGAATATTTCTATCCCTTGAGTTCAACTTATAAATGCAACTTTTTGGGTGCGGATAATAAGCAATAAAAACATTTATTTTTCAGAGAGGAAAGAGAGACAATGTCCCCCTTTCTCTCACTCTGAATGGATAAAGTTTGCTATCTTTGCTTTAATTGTCCGTCCAAAGAAAAAAAAGTTGCAGATGAGCAAACATATAACCGAGGAACAAAGGTATGCAATTTCTATGATGTTGCAAATACCGATGAGCAAAAAAGCAATAGCGGAAGCTATCGGAGTAGATAAAAGCACTGTTTACAGGGAGATAAAGCGCAATTGCGACGCCCGAAGTGGTAGCTATAGCATGGAGCTTGCCCAGCGAAAAGCAGACAGGCGCAAGCAGCAAAAACATCGCAAGGAAGTGCTTACACCGGCAATGAGAAAACGGATAATAAAGCTGTTGAAGAAAGGATTCAGCCCGGAGCAGATTGTCGGCAGGAGCCGCTTGGAGGGAATTGCGATGGTATCTCACGAAACGATATATCGCTGGATTTGGGAGGATAAGCGGCGGGGTGGCAAACTGCACAAATATCTTCGCAGACAAGGTCGCAGGTATGCCAAACGTGGTTCTAAAAATGCAGGGCGAGGATTTATCCCAGGCAGGGTGGATATTGATGAGCGTCCCGAGATAGTGGAACTGAAGGAGAGATTTGGTGATTTAGAGATAGATACAATTATTGGTAAGAACCACAAAGGTGCCATTCTTACCATTAACGACAGAGCAACAAGCAGGGTCTGGATACGCAAGTTGTCGGGAAAAGAAGCCATCCCGGTAGCTAAGATTGCAGTATGGGCACTGCGGAAAGTGAAAAACTTAATACACACAATTACGGCTGACAATGGAAAGGAGTTTGCAAAGCACGAGGAAATTGCGCAAAAATTGGAAATAAAATTCTATTTTTGCAAACCATACCACTCATGGGAACGTGGTGCCAATGAAAACACCAACGGGCTTATCAGGCAGTATATCCCAAAGGGTAAGGACTTTAGTGAAGTAACCAACAAACAGATTAAGTGGATTGAAAATAAACTCAATAATCGACCTCGTAAAAGACTTGGATACCTCACGCCAAACGAAAAATTTAAACAAATTATTAATCAGAATTCTGTTGCATTTGCAAGTTGAATTCAGCTCCTTATGTGCCGAATACCTTCATGGATGTAGCCTTGAATGTGGAAACACCAGATTCACTTTCTCTTATCTGCTCATATCCGCTGGATTCGGACGATACTATGAAGTACAGCGGCAAATTCAGCCGTATCCTGTCGCAGTCGTTGACGCTGGCCTTTATACGCGATGAAGCTTATCAACGGACAGATGAATACATCCCGGGCAAGCTGCCTATCTACCAGATCAAGGACATGCAGTGCGGCAAGGAGAGATATGACGAACTGCTTGCACTGACTGAAGCCGCTATCGTATTCTTTGGCAAAGTTTATGGAGAAGACTATATTTCCGCAGAGCGGAATGTGACGGCTCTTCCCGTGTATCTGTTCCATAACGGAGAAGGGTTCAGCAACAGATACAACATAGGTTTCATTTCAGCTTCGCAGGAAAAGTTCTCCACAAAACCCGACATATATCCGCTGATGCACGAAATCGGGCACCGGTGGCTGGGAGAATGGACGCTGCTCATTGATGACGGACAACCTGGTGCCTATTTCATCAAAGAGACACTGAATGAATTCATGACCCTCATGTTTATCAGGTATGTCTGTGGCAACGCATACTACGAAACCCAACTTGACTGGTGCAAGGCGGAATACGAGAAAATCAAAGGAACCCCGCAGGATGAACCTGTCGTCAATGTCGTGACAAACAACAACAATACCGTCATTTACAGAAAAGGTTCTCTGGCGCTGATCCGTATTGCGGAACAGATAGGATACGGTGAACTGATGAGCGTCATATCCAGATTCTATAAGGAGTATGCGGGAAAGTATCCGTTGAAATATACGGACTTCATCGACATGCTCAATGAAAGCCATGCAGGAGTTGGAGATCAACTTGACCAATTGTTAACAGCTAAATCATTGTAATTTCTAATAAAGTTTTTATGAAACAAATATTCTTATCCATTTTGCTTATATTAAGCATATCCCTGAAAGCTCAAAGTGTTCAGGAAATAGATTCCCTGCTGACTGGAGCATATGAGAGAGACCAGAAAGTCCGGACTGAATCCTTGACTCTGATGAATAAGCTGACCAGCACCGGAGCTGATAATGTTCAAGTCTCCATAATAGATTCTCTTATGCTGCTTCAGGAACAAACAAAGGTCATCGACAAGAATAACCAGATTCTTGTTGCTTCAATATTGAAGAAAGGACTGCCGAAAGGTTTGTCAGCACAATCCTATAAGGCTATATGGTTGATAGTAGATCATGCCGGTCTGAAATTCCAGAAAAAGCATCTCCCTGTAATGGAAGAAGCTGTGCGGAAAGAACTGATAAATGCAAGTGATTATGCAGTTTTGACAGATAGAATCAGAATGAGGGAAGGCAAGCCGCAGAAATATGGAACACAATCTTATACCGTCACAGTGGACGGCCGACAGGTTATATATATCTGGCCTGTAGAAGATGCCGAAAATTTAAATGAATTTCGTAATGAAATTGGTACCGGTGATATTGAAACATATATCCAAGTCCTTAAGGCAACGGCTGGATGTGACGTAATTTACGATCCTGAACTTACTGTCCGTCAAATGAAAAAGATGGGACTGCTGAAAAACATGAACACAAGCAAATAGAAAAGCTTATGAACCAGCCACTGTCATATATCGGATTTATTCTATGTCTTGTCCTGACTACAATCTGCTTCATTGCAGCTGTCTATTTATCCTACAGAAAGAGCAGCAGATTACGTGACATGGTGCAGTTCGTCGTTTCTCCCAAAGATGATTTGGTATTGGATTTCAAAATTACCAGTATCATAAAAACCGCCCTTTGGCTTATCTTGATACATGTATCCATTACCGTAGTTTATCATTTTGCGGATCTGATGTTTTATTCAGAAAGTGCAGAAACGAGTATTGGCGTTTCCATACAAACCTTGCCGCTGTGGGTAGTCCTTATACTGCCGCCTGTACTGGAAGAAACAGCCTTCCGTCTGCCTCTCAAACGCAAGAGACTATACATTACATTGTCAAGTGCAGCGGTAATGTTCTTTATATCGGCCATCATATTTTCCTCCAAGGTTTACGATGTTACATGGGAAAGACTTCTTTTTTGTTCGATTATAGCATTGGCCACATGGTTCTGGGGCTATAAATGGGGTTCAAAGGTAAACTTCAAAACCTGGTTATGGATTTTGGTACTTTCCTTTTCCATACTGCATATTATCAATTATGACCTCAGTACAATGGATATAGACGGATGGATTCGGGTAGTCTAAAAGAGGCTGTCAAGATACCGAGTGCATTGATGTTCAGCTATGTGAGAATCAAGCATGGATTCGGAACTTCTGTTGCCCTTCACTTTGCTGTCAATTTATCTGCTTATTTTTTGGGAACGGTGGTGTGAAAATATTGTTGGTGACAAATTGATGTAAAAATAATTTTAACTATTTCAAGAAACTACAGAGTTCATGACTGAAATAAAATGGAGAACCAATCGGCTCAATGTCGAAAGGTTCTCCCTTCTCTTTTACTCTTCAAAAAGCAGCAGATATTCCACCTTCCTTCTCCGCTCGATGCTCGGAACTACCTTGCCTTTATAGCAGCGGAAGGAAATGTACTCCTTGTAAATGTCCCTGTTCCCGGCTTCCAGTTTTTGTATCAGCTTGCTTTTGGGAAAGTCTTTGCTGCCTAAAAGCCGGTACGGGCCTACCTGGTAGGCAAGACACGAGAGCAACGTAGAATCACGCCCGAATCTGCTGAACAGACGGCAAAGTTTCATCATGTCCGCTCGCAGGATAGAGTCTCCCTGAGCTTTTGTGATGTCGTTGGTAAAGCTCTCTCCGGGAAGAACCTTATGACCCCATCCCACATAGGGCCAGTGTTTTTTCTCACCATGCCAGCCCTCATAGTATTTCGTACATCTGATTGCCCTCTCCACCGGGGGCAGTTTGTATATGGACAGTCGGGCAGTTCCCGTTTCTGTTCCATGCCTTTCCTGCCCATAGACTGTTGTCACTGCAGATACCAGCAGTATGATGACAAACATCCTTACGTGCTTCATTTCGCACCCCGTTTGTTCAACACATCCTTGATCATCTCCTTCACGTCCTGACCCACCTGCACGAAGTTCTTGTACAGGATGCGTTCCCGTTCCTCCCTCGATTTGAAAGTGTAGAATCTCGGCAGCGGCACATATGCGGCTTCCTCTTTCTTTATCTCTCCCATATCGAAGTCCGTCTTGCAGAAGAACTTTGTGGTCTTGAACTCTTCCGACTCCTGAATGTTCATCGAGCCGCCTACGCCGGTCTTGGTTTTCACGAAGTCCCTCGCTGTCTGCCCGCATATCCATCCCGTTGCCATATCGGAAATCTTTGATGCCGGCACCAGACTGTCCATGTTCTCGTTCAGGTTAATGCTGGTCTTGTCACGGTCAATGGTCACGCCCTTCTTCACTTGCACGACCTTACCGAAAATGTCATTCGATAGCCATTCCAGTGTCTCTTTCGAGCGGGCCGAACCGCTGACCACGTTACCCACGGTCGTGATGATCTTCTGCATACCTACCTTGCCGTAGTCGGCCTCCAGCTGCGGCAGCTCCTGGAATCCCAGGGTCACGCTCACCTTGTTGCTTCGGGCTGTTCCTATCAGTCGGTCTATCTTGTGGAAATACAGCGTCGGCAGCTCGTCCACGATGATGCTCACCGGGATGTTCTTCCCTTGGCCCGTATTTACTCGGGTGACAAGGCGGTTCAGGATAAGGGCGTTCAGCGCACCGATAATGCTCTCCATCTCCGGGTCGTTGGCGATGAGCAGGTAGCTCGGATTCTTTGGATCGCTCACCTTCAGGTCAAAGTCATCACCGTCACGGTGGAATATCCAGTACGATTCCTTGGTCGCCAGACGGGACGTATAGACACGCAGCGTACCGATCATACCTTCCAACTGCTCCATGGCCTTGTTCCTGAAGGCAGTCTGGAACGGCCCGAGCAGCGGTGCCACCTCGTTGTCAGTCTCCAGTACCTCAAAGATGGTCTGATAACTTTCGTTCAGGAACGATAATATGTGCGGCATGTCCGAATACTTTCCCAGCCAGTAGGCCGGCTCCACGATGTTGCCGCCCTCTTTGTCACGCACGACTCCGGTCGGCTTCCAGAATTTGGTTTCCGGGTCCTGACGTTTCTCCGCGTACAGCATGTTTCCGTCCTTGTCATACGGTTCCCGTTCGTAATTGACAAAGAAATAGATGCAGGCAGCAAGGAAGTTCACAGCGGATGTCTGGAAAAACTGGTCGCTTCCGCCGCCACCTTCCTTCTTGCCCTTCTGCAATGACTCGAGCAGGGTTTCCGCCGTCTCACTGGCTGCCGCCAGGTTGTTGATGTATTTTGCCTGAATAGGATTGACACGACGGCTGTATTCCACGTCCACGAAGTTGATCATGTTGAACTTGCACCCCTTGGGAACTCTTCCAAGCTTCTCGTTCAGCTTGTAATGGTAGTAAAGTTTCGTGGCGAGTGTCGGGAATTTGTAGTCATATACAACCATCGCAAATCCCTTTGCACTGTGCTGACGGATGAACGGTTCAATGATACTGAATGTTTTACCCGAGCCGGGAGTTCCCACGACCCACGTCCCGCGGAAAGGGTTGCTGATGCTGACCCATCCCTTGCGGAACTTCCCCTTGTAATAGTAGCGCATGGGGATGTTTACGCTGTATTTGTTTTCCTGAATCTCTTCGCTCTGCTCGAAACTCTCGTTCTCGAAGTTGAAGCGGTCCTTCATCAAGCCCTCCTTGATGAACTTGGAGATATTGTCCAGGGCTATATGTACCAGTATCACTCCCACGAGCGAAGCCGCCATGTATAGGATACGGTTCAGCGGCAGCGTATAGAGCCGCATTTCCATCGGATGTCCGAACAGCCACACAGACAGGACAAGCAGAAGCAGTCCGCCAGTCAGGGGAAAAATCACCTGCTTGCGGGCGTTGAACTCCAGATGCTTCTTGTTCCTCGTACCGATACAGGTGATGCAGATCAGCAGTATCGTGGCTATCTTGCTGTACACGAGATGGCCGTCCTGATAGATCGTCCATCGCTTGATACGTCCGTGGATGTCAGTCAGTATGCCGCCCCACTGGTCGAATACTGCCGGGTCAATGGCATACTCGAAGAACTCCAGCAGAACCGACACATAGACGACTGCACGGAATATCTTGTAGAATCCTTGTAACTCTTTGCTTTCTTCCATTTTTTTATAGCTTTTTTATTGAGTTGTGGTTCTGATCGCCTCGGATATTGTTGGACTTGATTATTTTGATTCAGACGAAAATAAATGTCATGTTTTTGCAGTAAAAAACAAGACTTTTCTTATATTTGCATCCGGAACAAAACGATTCGATTATGGTGATTACTAAACAGGTACAGGAAATACTGGACGCCACGCCTCCGGGCAAGGTGCTTACCATTGCTGATTTCAATGTGCTGCCGGAGTACCAGCCTGCGTTGGTCAAGGCACTCAGCCGTCTGGTGGCAGAAGGCTCTATATGCAAGATTGCCAAAGGACGGTACTACAAGCCTAAACAGACGGTGTTCGGCACATTGAAGCCTCCGGTGGCAGAGGTGGTCAAGGACCTTCTGGAACGTAACGGCAAGCCAATCGGCTATATGACCGGTACGGCAGCATTTGCGCAGTTGGGGTTGACGACACAGATCACATCGGCCATTACGATAGGCACGAACAAATACCGCCGGCCTATGAAACGGGGCGAATACAGCGTGTCCTTCCTTGTACAGCCTAATGCAATCACACGGGAGAACATTCCTCTGCTGCTGATCCTTGACGCGCTCAAATTGCTCCGTGAGATTCCGGCAACATCACCTGACGATTGTGTGCGGGGCGTTGCTCGGCTGATAGCCGCTCTGTCCGAAGGCGATCTGGAGAAACTGGCGGACCTGGCCGAAAATTACCAGCCGTATGTCCGGGCATTGCTGGGTGCCATTCTGGACAGTCTTGGAGCTGACACCCGACAATTGCGTGCGACACTCAATGGGGTCACGACCTACAAACTTCCTGTCACCGCACAGGCTTTACCCACCAAATTAAAATGGAACATCGTATGAGACTACACGAGAATCAGCAACTGTTTGCCGATGCCATAGAAGCGGCTGCACGTCCGGTACAGGACGGCGGACTCGGCATCAAGAGTATCTTTATCGAGAAAGACTATTGGATCTGTCGTTCGCTGTCGCTTATGGCTGCCGGAGACAAGGATAATCGTGCCATTTTCAAGGGCGGAACTTCCCTGACCAAGGCCTACGGCATCGGGGCACGTTTCTCCGAGGACATTGACGTGGCCATCGCCGAAGCATGGACACTGAGCGGAAACCAGCTAAAGAACCTCATACGCCGTACATCGAAGAATATGACAGCCGGACTGGAGGAACTGGTCATCCCCGGCATGACAAGCAAGGGATCGCATTACCACAAGGCATTTTACACCTATCCACGGGCCATAGATACGGAACAGGTCGGAGCAATCCGGGCTGGGCAACTCCTGGTAGAAATCAACAGTTTTGCCAATCCATATCCTTTCGAGCGGCGTTCTCTCTGCAGTTTCCTGACAGAGTTCCTGCAGGCTACCGGCAACAACCGTATGATAGAGGAATACGGGATGCAGCCGTTCGAGGTCAATGTGCTTGACCGTCGCCGCACGCTGACCGAGAAATTGGTGTCACTCATCCGATGCTCGCTGGCCAATCTGTATATGCCGCAGTTGACGGCCAAAATCCGTCATTTCTACGATCTGCATCATCTGCTGAAAGATGAAGAGTGCCTCACGTATCTTCATAGCGATGCTTTCCCCGAAGATTTCAGGTCACTGCTCGAACACGACCGGCAGAGCTTTGACAAGCCCGAAGGCTGGCGTGACCGGCGACTGGAGGAGTCCCCGTTGATGACAGATCTGCCGCAGGTTTGGGGCAACTTGCAGACAGTTTACATGGGTGAACTCCCGGATTTGGCATATCGTGCCATTCCGGCCCCCTCGGATGTCGAGGAAAGCATACGTCGCTTGATGGCATTACTGCGTGAATTCGGCTCTGGTTTGTAATCGTATGTTGTCCAACAATGTCAAAGAACGCAATCGTATATCTCTGGTTTACCGGTTGATGGTTATAATCGGGCGTACCTTGTGCGCCTGTGTCTTGGGTGTTTCCTGTATGGCTCCGCTGCCCATCGAGTAAAGCCAGGCTTTTGCCGTTTCCTGTTCGGCCACTTCTGTGGATGTCCAGTACCAGCAGTCGCCGTCGGTCAGGGGCAACGGATCGCCCCCGCACTGTTCGATGACAGGATTTACCGTTTCCCGGATAGTATATAGCAGACGCATCTGTGCCACCGACGGAACGTATGCGCTCTGCCCGTAACACCAGAGGTCAAAGACCGCTTCCGCCATCGGCGAAGTCGTTTCCTTCGTTTCATATAGAGCGAATGTATTGGCATTGCCGTCATGTGCCGCGAGGTCCGCAGACGTGCCTTGGGCAATACCGAGGCTGTCGGCAAATGCCTGCGGGGTGATGTTCCACAGGTAAACCGCGTAGCCGTTTCCTTCCGCACCCTCATGCTGTCGGGTGTCGAACACGACGGCCACAGCCTTTTTCCCGGATTGCTGGTATTCCGTGTAGGACAAGGCCGTTCCGTCCTCGCACAGGACATGTCCCGGGCGGACAGCCGTGTCCGGTACGTCTATATGCGCGTCACAGCCTGTCAGGGCGACTGTTGCGACAAGTACCGGTACGAACCGGCTTACTTTTCTGAAAATGTTCTGTTTCATCTTTTCCTTTATTTTATCGGTAGTTTTACACCAAGGGCTACACCTACCCGAAGCAGATCCGCACCCTTTATCATCAAATCACTCTTCGCCTGCCAGTACAGCGTCCATCCGGACCGCAGCACGTAATTGTGCTCGTAACCGAAATGCAGGCCGCCCAGGAACTTCTTCGTGTCGCTTCCTGCCGAAGCTCCTATACGCAGGTTGCCGTAATGATTGCGGCCCCGTATCACGCAAGGCTTGTATGCCACGCCAAAGCCATAGGTGCGGTAGTTGCGCCAGAAGGATTCCGGACAGATATGGCCGCACGAGCCGCATTCGGCCCACTGCAGGTAGCCGTTGGCAAAGAACTCCCACGCGTGCCGGTAGTTCATTTCATGTTCGTATGAAAACGTCACGTCCATACCGTTCCTGTAAAGCAGCCCGACCCCCAGTGAAAGACGGCCGCTGTTGCGTTGCGCGTTCGCGCTGAAGGCAAGGCACATGCAGGCAAACATCAGAATCAGAGTCTTTCTCATAATCATTCCTCCTCCAGCAGGTCAGCGTTAAACGAATCGGCAGACAACACATCCTCATAATCGATGTTCAGGCTGATATTGCGGCCGCTGATTTGCTTTTCCGTCATTTCGACAGTCAGCACCTTGTCGTTCGGGAAAGTCATCTTCTTGATGACAAGCACATTCCTGTAGCCATGTCGGAATGTCTTCCCCGGCTCCAGTATCATCGCCGGAGTAAGCTCGATAGTCTGGGCGTTGGTGGCCTTGGCGAGTTTCTTGTCAACGAGCTTTACCCTGATCTCATCGATGTCGAAACGGATGTTCGTCTTGTTCTCTATGGAAAAGTCTATGAAGAAGTAGTCCCCGACAGAGTATATGTTGTTCAGGCGCATCACCATACGGTGTGCCTTGGTGGCCACATTCCTGATTCTCGCCGGAGAGTTCCAGATCCGTCTGGCAAAGCGCGTCATCTCGGCGGTTGACATCGATACTGCCGGGTTGTTGTAGGCGTTGCGCTCGTGAGGGAGTATCTCCTTGTCCGTTACGGCTTCCTTAAGCCGTGTGGTGTAAACCAGCGCGTATTGCGTGCGGTAGCGTTCCGTGATGACGGTCACGATGGCAACCACCTCGCCGTCCTCGTGTCCGGCTTCCTTGGGTTTCAGCCGTACAATGTTGTCCAAAGGCTGGTCGCCAACCACCTTGTCGGTGGAAATGTCCACCATGCGTACCGGCTCCGATGCCGTGATGACGGTCGTCACCTGTTCGTTGACCGTCAGTTGTTCCATTTCCTCGTAGGTCGTCTGCGCCTGTGCATTCCGCGTTCCCAGCAGTCCGGCTGTCAGAAGAAATACCGTTCCGATTTTCTTGAGATTCATATTCATGTCGTTGATTGTTTATATTCCATTTGTTTTTCTTTTACCCTTATGTCATCGTATGTATTCGCTCCAGTTCTTCCCGGATACGGAGTTCGGCGATGTCGCAGTACTCCTTCACGGTCTCGAATCCGATATAGTGCCGTCCCGAACGGATTGCGGCAATGGCAGTCGTTCCGGACCCGATGCAGTTGTCCAGCACGGTGTCCCCCTCGTCGGTGTAGGTGCGTATCAGGTACTCGACCAGTGCCACAGGCTTCTGGGTCGGATGATAGAATGCCCCTGTCTTGTGTTCTTTCGGGATGAAAATGACCGATGTCGGATATTTGTTGTCCGCCATGCGTACCGGTACCAGCTTCATCTCCCCGTAGCACCGGTTCGTGAAACTGTCTTCCGTCATGCTGCGTCCATGGTTTCTCCTTTCGGGAGAGCACGGTGTCATCTGCGGATGATACACGGGCTGCTTCATGTAGAACACCAGAATGTCCTCATGCTGGCGCAGCGGCATCCGGTTGGCATTGAGATGGCCCGTAACACGGTCCTTCTGCCACACGAGGTTATAGCGCCAGATTCCCGGTTGGGAAAGCATGAGATGCGCGGAGAAGATTCCCTGGGCGAACAGGATGATCGGACTGTCCGGCTTGATAATCCTACGGTACTGCTCCCACAGCGGGCCGAGGGGTATCTGCCTGTCCCAACATGCTGACCGGTTGCCGCGGTTCAATACACCGTAAGGCAGGTCTGCGATGATGGCATCGACACTTCCCTCCGGCATACGGCTCATGCCTTCCAGACAGTCCATGTTGTATATCTTGTCCGTCTCTATCATATCGCGTTGTTTTTCGGCCCTCCAATCTGCAGGGCACTCGCCCAAGTACAACGTCCTTTCCGGTTTTCCCGGACCTCACACTCCCAGAAGGTATTCATCTCCGCGTGCTTGAAATTGACCGCCCCGTCTCCCCGCCCGTAAAAGCCGGTGTATTTCTGGAAGGCGAACAAGGCGATTTTCCGCCCGTCCTTAGCCAGAAAGTTGCATATCAGGGCGAAGCGTCCACCTTTCTGCCACCATTGGGTACTCATGAGTTGCCCGACGAATGTTTCGGCCTTGTCGGGAGCGAGGAAGTCATCGTAGTAAAAGCCGTCCGTTCCCTCATGTAGTTTTGAAATATCTGTTTCCATTGTCTCGAACCTTTTTATTTCCTTTTTTTCTGACCATTGACCAGATAGACGAAAGTCCCGTATTTCAGCTTGACCTTGTTTTTCTTGATGGCCTTGCCGATGGCGTTGCTCGTCTTCTGGTAAGCGTTGTTCACCGCCTGCATTCCCCATTGGGCGAGGCTGTTCCCGGTAGTTCCGGTACTCATGCTCATGTTGCCCGATATGGCACTGCTGGCCACATCCTTGCTCGTTTCCCGGAACTGGCTGTTCGGGACATACAGTCCCTCCATACCGTCCGTGTCATAAAGCGCAAGACTGACCTTCACAAGCTCGTCGTCCACAAGGATGCTGTTGATGTTTCCCTTGACACGTCCGGACGAGAACCCGCTTACCGTGGCGTACAGGTACGTGCCCCGTTTCACCACGCACTCGTCTATTTCCACGTCATCCAGCAGGCGTAGCCTGATTCGCGAGCCGTCCACAGCTTTGATGTCCTCGTCTATGATGGCCTGGATCAGCTTAGGTTCACGGGCATCCTTCGCCAGAGTGTTGAAATAGTCCGAGGTGGTCTTCACCTTGCGGACTACCGCGCTGGGCGGTTCGTCTGCCGACGGTGCTTTCACCGGACGTTTCTCCTCGTCGATGGTGCCGGCTTCCGGTACATTCTGCGGCGGAACGATGTCCGTGGTATCCGTCTCTTCTGTAGTCATCACCATGTTCTGTCCTTTCAGCCGTGCTTCGGCAAGGGCCTTTTCCAACTCCGCGAGTGCTTCCTGTTCACGCTCTTTGGCGGCGGCAATTTCCGCTGCCGCTGCTTTTTCCTGCTGTTGCTCATCGAGCAGGGCGATGTCATCCTGCGTGTATTGTGATTCATATTCTTCCTTGTTTTCATCAGGTTCGTCTCTTTCTATGTTACCGACCGCCGAGTAGTCCTGTATCTTGCCCCACGATTTCTCCATGTTCTCGTATTTGCTGCCAATGCCGTCATCCTTGATCTGCGCTTCCGGCAGTTCCGGATTCAGGAATTCCGTTGTCTGCAGCGTCTTGTCCGGTATATCCGCCGTTTCGGTATGAAACAGGTCGAATATGAAGTAGGACGCACCGAGCAGAGGGATATAAAGAATGGCAGGGAGCATGTACTTCGGCTGTCTGAAATTGATTTTCTCAAATATCTTTTTCATGGCAAGTCTGTTTTGCTACGGTTTGTATTTCCTGTCCCGGTTTCCCCCAGTTCCTCTTCCTGCAACATCCTGTGCCGCTCCCTCAATACCGAATCCTGCATCTCTGTCGCTGTCCTCTCCGTCGGCTGATGACGATATACCACCGTTATACGGTAGATGTTCCATGCCAGCCCGCCCAGCACGAAAGCGAACACGATGACCAGAAAAAGAGTACGGTGCACGTTGGCAAAGCCCTGCACCTTGGCTGCCGCCTTGTCTATACGGGTCGCCTTGGCAAACTTGCGTCCGGCTTCCACATCACGCTCATAGCGTTCCTTGTACTTCGGATCATTCCTGTCAGGCATCTTTTCGCCCAGCAGCATCCGTCTGAATCCCTTGATGTTCATATCCTTGATTGTTTAATAGTTGCTCTTGCTTTTCTGTTCTATATCCTTGTTAAGGAGAGTGCGCCAGTTCACTATCAGCAGACCGTGAGGGTTGTTCTCCGTTCTCGGTACACGCCTGAGCTGACCCGCAGTCACCAGCTCACGCATCAGGATGTTGCTTCTGCGCTCGATTCGCTGGCGGCCGTAGTAGGTGAACTCCATGGTGCTCTTGTCAAAGCGGATGCTGTCACAATAAATCGAAAACACGGCACTCGTGCCGAGGATGTTAGAGTAAAAACCTTTCTCCTTAAGAGTGTTATATTGCGCCAGACCTGTTTCGTCCACCAGGTACATCGCCTTTTCCATCGTGTATTTGATGTATTTGTCATCAGGCGGCAAGGTGAAGAAATAGTGGTGGAACATCTCCACATGGCTTTTGGCTTCCACGTCAAGCGTTTCATCCATCGTGGTACGGTTGACAAGAATGGGCACGTTGCCGTCCAGCACGTACACCTTTTTCTGTGCATCCGACACCATTGTCCTGGCTGTCCAGATGCTCGATACGCTGATGATGACACATCCCACGAGAAAGGCCGTGCAGATAATGCCCACCAGCCGTATCTTGTTTTCCAGATGCTTGATAATCATATCGGTTTATTGTCTTTTCCCGTTCAACATCATTACATATTCATCGTGCAGCATCGGCATGACTGTTTCCTGCAGTTCCGCGGCGAGAGCCCCGAACTCATCGGAAAAGACATGCACGTAATGGCCCAGCGTCATGACCTGCACGAATACCCACCAGATACCGCGTTTGCGCACTTTCGCCTTTTTCTGCAACTTGGCCATTTGCAGACGGTAGGTCAGGTAAGCGGCCAGCGGGGCCGCATAACGGTCGTCATACTCGAAGCCTTCGTCAAGGGCTTCATACTCCGGGGTAACCACATGGTTTTCCGGAACTTCGGTAATCTCTTTTCTCATGCGTTCATTCGCGTAGAGCAGGAAGCGTCCGTCCTTGCACCATTCTTTGATTTGTTCTTGTACGTTCATACTTTTTTATTTTTAAGGATTGTTGTTTATATGTTTTTTATCTTATCTCATGATTGCCCCGATACCGCCTGTCGCTGTCATCTTGGCCTGCTGTGCCACGCCTTCTCCAAAATTTCTCGTACTGAAGGCCGTGTCGCCCTCCGGTATCATCCACGCCGCAAGGTCAGGTACAAGGTTCAGACATTTCAAGGCTACAATGCTTGCCGCCATCAGATAACCGGCGGAGAAGAAACTGTTCTGCAGGTAGGCCGCCATTGTCTGCTCGCTGGCCGTGATTGCGGTCAGGTTTTCCACCTGGATGCACAGCACGATGTCGAAAAGGAGCAATACATAGAAGCCCACGAAGTAGAGCATGGCCCCGTAGAAATGTACCGTCAGGTAACGCGTCAGCCATTTTGCCCAGGAACCTTCCCATTTCGGCAGCAGAGAGAACGCCCATTGCAACGGGCCGAATATCGTCAGCATACCGAGCAATATCTGCTGGCAGTAGATCGTTGCCCACCAGCCTATGCGGAACACGACAAGGGCAATCAGCATGATGATTTTGTCTATTCCCACGACGACACCGGCCGTCAAGGAGGTGAACCACAGTTCCGCGGCATCCTTTTCCATGCTGGTCACTTCATCCACACCGGTCTGCTCCATGGTCGCCTCGATAAGGTTGGGGTCTGATGTTCCCGTGTGGGCGACATCCGCCTGTGCCTGCAGGCTGTGGTACATCGTGTCCCTTACGTGGATGAGCTGCTGCACTTCCTCGAACTTGTCCGCTATCTGTGTGGCTTCCGCCTCGTACAGGTCATGCGTGTACGAACCGATGCAGTTCGGGATGTAGGAAAGGAAGTCCAGAAAACACCAGTTGCTTCCGCTGCCGGCCATACCCGTGTCTGCAGGCGGATACCACCAGCAGAGAACGATGGAAACAGCCAGCGGCCTGAACAGCTTCATCACATCCAGCGGCTCATGCTTCACCATCATCTTGTAGGCCATGCCTGCCGCCATGACAAGTGAGAACAAGGCGGCCAGAGCCATGCACATCTGCAGTATCCACCAGAACGGCCCCTGCGAACCCGTAAACGTCGCGTCCGTGAGGAACTCGTTCGTTTGAAAAATCACATCGTCAATCTCCTCCTCAAGAAGATTGATACCAAAATCAGTGAGTATATTTCCGTCTGCCATTTGCCGTCTGTCTTTTTAGTTTCACCTGTTTACACTCTCTTCACCGTCACCCCCGGAACTGCCGCCCGACTGTGAGCCACGCACCGCGAGACGCGATTCGTTCCAGCGGCTCATGGCTTCCCTGATGACGCTGCCTTTGTCCAAGGTACGGTCCGAGGTCGCGTTCAGCAGGTTGCTCGTCAGGGTGGCATTCTGCCGTTTGGCGAGATAGCTGACAAGAATCTCATTCTGCTGCACCACGTCGTCGTAGATTCGCAGATACTCTTTCTTCCGCTGCGCATTGGGCATATAGGCATCCCTGGTAGCATCAATGGCGCACTGGAAAACATGGTAGTATTCCGTCCAGCGTTCCCTGTCCTCCGGGGTACCTCCCGCAGGAAGGATACGGTCGATGTTACGCTTCATCCTTTCCATCTGGCCGTTGATCTTGTCACCTTCGGCAAGCCAGGCGATATCAGCCTGTCGGTCTGCCACGTTCAGGGCCTCTATTTTCGCGCGGCTCACCAATGCCGAATCGATGGATTCGGCTTCGTCCGTCTGGTTATAGAGGTTGATGCCGGCTGTCGTGCGGAACGCCAGTTTGTTCTTTGCCGCCGCCGATTTCTTGTATTTGTTGTGTAATGCCCAGTAGTACAGTTCCGGCGTGAGGGAGCCCGCACCGGTTTCCATGACCGTAATCTGGTTCTGCTTCGGCGAGTCGTGGTTATAGGTCACATACTGCGCCTGTGCCGTTGCTGTTGCAATGATCGCAACCGTCATGAGCATGAGTTTTCTGTTCATCTTTTTTCCCTTTTATCGTTAGTAATCAAGCCTTCCGGAGTTGCGCCAACGTCCGAAGGCTCCTTCAATTATCTCCTGTTTGGTATGTTCACGGTATATCTTCGACTTCCAGTAGCCGATTCTTACCTGTATGTATCGCCAGGTCTCCATATAGGCCCGGTTCAGATGCCGTTCGATGTCGTCCAGAGACCTGTTCACGGCCTCCAGCACCATCAGCAGATCCGAAGTGGAGCAGGCCGCCGCTCCCGTGGCATACAGCGCCAGGTCGCTGACCGACTTGTAGAGTTGCTCCCCGTCATGGGCTATATCCCGTATGGCTTTCTCGTTGATGGTGATGAGCAGGGCGTCGGAGGGTTCGATGCGTCCGCGTTTCAGCACCTTCTCGTGAAATGCCTCCAGCATGGACTTGTAGTCCGCTATCCGGTCACTTACCGTATTGTAGGTGTTCTTTGCGTTCAATACCGTGCGTAACGACTGGTACATCACATCAATGACATCAAAGGCACGGGTGTACCGGTCAAGGTCGATATTCAGCTCCTTGTATTCGCCGACCTCCTTGCGGCTGTATTCGTGCAGCAGCTGGTTGCTGTACTCAAGGGTACTTCGGGCCAGCAACAAGCTACGCTGCTTCTTATGGTCATTGATATAGGCTTCAACGGACACCACGTCGAATGTCCATTGTGCTTTGACGACATCAGGCAGGAGTGCAAGCAGCACTATGGTTATCAGCAAGGCCCGTTTCATGGTCTTTCCTCCTTTCTCCCGCTTCGCAGGCTACGGGCGTTTTCCACCCAACGGTCATGGCATTCTTCCACGAGAGTGAGGCGTCGCCCTTCGTCCATATTCAGATCCGGAAGGACATCCTTCAGCACGTCGATGATGCTACGCTTGTAATGCATCATCTTTTCCAGGGATACCAGGTCGGCGTATATCTGCGTAATCCGGGAATCCACTTCACGCGCGATTTCAAGACGGTCACTTGACCACAGCAGGTGGTACACCTCTCCGGTAGAGGTATCTTCCATCGGGGTGGTACGGGCATATTCCGTCGTGATCTTGCATGACGGATGCTCCCGGGCAATTTCCGCGATACGTTCATTCACGATCCGCTCTTTTTCTTCTTCCGGAAGGTCCGGGTCGAATGTCAGCACGTCGGCCACATACGTGTCGGTGTATTGCGAGGTCAGTTCCCAGCTGATCTGTACAATGGCACGGTGAATCTTGATGCCGAGGAAGTATTTCGGCTTGCGTGCTATGCTGATGGTTGCCTTGAAAGTTATCTCGCCGTCTATATTCGGCATGGTCGCCTTGCGGACGAACGTGTATCCGTTCCACGAACCGCCGTCCTGCCACGACAGACTGTAGGCAGTCTTGCAGTCCTGCATGATGGCCGGGATACGGTAGTAGTCGTCCGTCGGCACGTCATTGTCGTTTGCCGCTTCCTGCTTCGCATCCGCGTATTCCTTCTGTTTCTTCTGCCACTCGGCCAGTTCTGCCTTCAACTCTCCGATACGCGTCAGGTTGGCGTTGTACTGCTGCCTGTAAACGGCAGCATCCTCCACACTGGCCTGGGATATTTTCTTCAGCAGCTCCTTGTTCTCATCCTCCAGTGCCTTGATCTGTGATTGAAGCATGGCTACCTGGTTGTCTGCCTCCCGTATCAGCTCATCCAATTCCGAAAAGTCAAGTTCATTTTCCGTCACGGAGGTCTGCATGGAGCAATCCTTGGTATGGGCATTGGGTGAACCGCCGCATTTCCTGCATTTGTACTGGGTCGAACCTTGGCCCAGAGTAGCCCCGTCCGAGCAGGTGACGCTGATGGTCACGCTCTCGCATCCTTTAAGTTTGGCGGCATCCGTTGCCTGATAGTAGTTCCGCGCGTCGGAAGCTATGTAATAGACATAGCCGTCCTCGTTTTCGTTGAATTCCGACAGACGGGCATTGAGCTGCGCCTTGAAGGTCTCCAGATCCATAGTGTAGGAATCGAATATCTCTTCATACACGATTTCCTCATGGTTCCAGCTTTTCTTGACATGTATCTCGTAGGCGTAAGCCTTCTTTGTCTGCTTGCCGCCGCGGCTGATGATGTAGGCGTTCTGCCAGTAGTTGATGCTGTAAGTGTTGCCGTCATTCTGGTTGTTGAGCTGCTGTACACGGTTTCTCGACCATCCGGCATATCGTTCCGAGTTGGAGAGAGCCTGTTCCCGCTGCGAGGCATTGGGATAAAAACCGGGGGCGCTCGTTTCGAAACGGGTCCACTCACCGCCGTTCAGGATGCTGTTGTCGTCCGTGGGCGGGTAATAGTCACACAATGACACGCTGCCCTGGTCACGTCTGGCGATGTACCAGCGCTGCGTGTAATAAGTCCCGGCTTCGTCGTCTATATAGTCACTGATCCAGCCGGCAAGGTCGTAATCCCCGAACTCGAACAGGCCGGCCACGTTGTCAGGACCGCCGATCTTGTCCAGCAGCAGGTTCCCGATACCTTGTTCCGCTTCCTCGAACAGGCCGGAGTAATGGTCGTACAGGTTGGCAATCTCGCTGACCTTGCCCGAAAGCAGGTTATGGAACATACTTTCAGGCAGCAGGGCATCGCCGAGATTACCCGCACCGGCCGTTGCCAGACCGACACCCAGATTGTAGAGATTGTCAAGATCGCTTTGCAGGTTCTCCCGTGTAAAGCGGTCAGAAATCCGGGAAAAATCGTCCAGCATCCGCTGCCAGTCTATACCGCCCAGTTCCGAAAGTTTCAGCAGAGGCACGACCTCGCTGTTGATCTCCAGAAAAGCGATGTCCGAGAACGAAAGTGTACTGTTTGTCACAACGCTTTCGAACTGCATACACAGGCTCTTCGTCTCATCGCATACCTTCATCAGGTAGCTGCCCCAGTGGATCGCTGTCTGCGGGGAGTGAAGCATCTGCTTTGCCACCACCCAGATTTTCGGTATGATCTTGTCGGCCACCATGTGGTAGATGCGGCGGTAATAATAATTCTCTGTGCTGCTGCACCAGATACCGAGGTCCGAGAGGGCTTTGTGTTCCAGAAATTTGGAAGAGAAAATTCCGGCTGCCGCCACCTCCGCCGCCGTATAGTGCTTCAGGATGTCATCGACCTGCTCACGGTAGTAGCTTTCAGCCACGACCTCCGTACCGAACGCGGCTGCCATTGCCGCCACGGTACGTGCGTCATAGTTCACGCTGTAATACTGGGCGTGGACATGCTGCGTGAAGGCAAGCAGCAGAACTGCAAAGACAAGTGACAGTCGCTTCATGTTCATTCTGTTCAACGGTTGAAAATATTACCTCTCCGCTTGCTGCGGTTGTTCTTCTCAGGTACTCCCTGCAGGGCCAGTATCAGCTTCTCTGCTTCCTCCATAGCCTCGTATGGGGACAGACCCCTGTATCTGACATACAGGTCTCTGGCTACTTCATACCGGCGCTGGTCCCACTTGACCTCCTCCGATTCCTCGAAACGCATGATGGTAGTGACGTCTTTGTCATCCTCGGTTTCAAATCTCATATATGCGTCCAGATCCTCTTCGGTCATGCCCAGTCGCAACCCGAATTTGCCCAGCATATCCTCTATGTGTATGATGCTTCTTTCACCCAAATGGCGGAAATGAAGCAAGTCCCAGTTGCTGTGCTGGCACAGTTCCCGGATGGTGGCAATATCGTGGCTGTTGCACACGTTGCGGATGCGGAGAGCGTAAGGCTCAACACTGAACAGTTCCGCTATAGGTCGGTCTATATCAAATTTTCCCATTGTATCTGATTTTATTGTTTTGCTTTCAGGTTCAGTACCCGTCCGGCCTCGTTGACCTTCTGGGCGAATGTCAGGGACTTGCTGATGCCGCTGGCATCCCAGTCCCGGCAATAGGCTTCGATGGCTTCCTGATGGCTGCACCGGAGCTCCCTCTTGTAGAGTTTCAGGGCTTCCTTCTCGGCACGTTCGGTCGTGTAGGTCATGTAGCATTCATGCGGCTCTTCCACGCCATACACGCCGCTTGTCGTTCCCCTTCGTATGAATACCTCCCGGAAGAACGAACGGCCGTCCTTGTTGTCCAGACGGTTGATCGTGAATATCTTCTTGCAGTCAACATCGGTGAGCCCGAGAATGGCCTTGATGGTGTCGAAACGCTCCTTGAACTTGCTCTGGTCAAGCAGCATCACCACGTCGCTGTTGTTGATGATGGCCTCTTTCACGATTTCACTGCCGATAATGTCCTGTATCTCCTGTGTCACAACGCCCACGCTGGCCCAGAACTTACGGGCCGTCTTGTACATGAACTTGATGTACTCGGCCATCAGCGGACTGGCAATGGCTTTCCAGGCTTCCTCGATGACAAGCACCTTGCGGTTCTTCTTGATTCGCATCTTCTGCAGGAACACATCCATGATTATCAGCGTGACAAGCGGGAACAGCAGCGGATCATCCTTTATACTGTCAATCTCGAACACCACGAAGGTCTCGTCGAACAGCGAACTGTCCATGTTCTCGTTCAGGGTCTTTTCATGGTTGCCGCCCCTGTAGAAGTCCTTCATCATGTAGCGGTAAGTCGAGAGGTCTATGCCCGAAATGTGGTTCTCGTGACAGATGTCCGGAATACGCTGGACGGAGTATTCGTAAAATGAATTGAACGAGAGTTCTTCCACCTTCAACTCCTTGCGCCTGCGTTCCATTTCGTCTATCATGCACTCGATACGGCTGTTCCGTTCCTGCTCGCTTTCCTCACGGTTCCCGTCACGGTTGCGTTCGTCTATGGCGAGGCTTTTTCTCAGGTCTTCCCGCTGCATGGGCGTGAAGCCGTCGAAGCCGTTGAAATACGCATCGTAATAATCGGTGATTACATTTTCCACCAGACGGTCTTCCGTCTTCGTGACTGTTCCCTGCGTGCCCTTCCAGATCAGCAGGACAAGATTCTTCAGGAAGCCGGTCTTTTCCACGTTCATCTCTTCCTTGTGGATACGGAACGGGTTCATCGTGATGGGGCGTTCCTCCGTGTAGCTGATGTACTTGCCTCCCAGATACTCGCACAATCCCTCGTAGGAGTTACCGGTATCGACCATTACGATGTCCGTACCCTGTTCGTGCAGCTGGCGCACGACAGAGTTCATGTGGAAGGATTTCCCGGAACCGCTCGGTCCGAGGGCAAAAAAGTTCGAGTTGTCCGTCAGCTTCTGTCTGCCTTCCTTGCCGGTGATGTCGATGGCGACAGGCACTCCCTGGCGGTCAGTGTAATAGACTTTCACCGGGGTGTCTTCGCTGTGCTGCACACGTTCCTTGTACATCAGGCACATCGCTGCGTCCGATAGGGTCAGGAACCGGTCATACTCTTCATTCAGGCTGTAGCAGTTGCCCGGGAACGAACCGACGAACAGCTCCAGCTGGTTGTAGGCTCGTTTGGAAATATGGATTCCCATTCTACCGAAAGCGTTCTCCAGATGATTCGTACACTTCTGCAGGTCCGTATCGCCGGACACGGCCACTATAAGGTTGAAATGGCTGTACACGAGCTGCTTGCTCTCGCGGGCAATCACCTCCTGTACACGTTTTATGTCTTCGACCGCTGCCTGGTTGCTCGGGTTGGGAATACTCGCGTGCCGGTTCTTCTTCTTGTCCAGCAGCGATAGTTCACGCTTCTGGTTGGGAAGGAAGATGACCTGGTTATAGACCACTGTATCGGCATTCGGAATGCTGTCAATGGCCGAGACAAGATCCACGGGCATTTCCGTGTTGTTCACTTCTATATTGGTATAGGGTCTGATCATCGAAGGCAGCGAGATGCAGTCCACGTCCACGAGACTGTACACCTTGCAGCGCTTGTCACCCATCGAGACGCTCTCATCGTCCGACTTGAAGTTCGTCATCGAGATGATACGGTCCTTGAAGTCCATGGCGAAATACCGGTCCACGTAATCGCTTGCCTCGGATTTGTTCAGGAAACGCGCCTGCACTCCGCTGTCCCGCAACTGGTCCTGTACCTTCCGGATCTTGACAAGGAAATCACGCCATTTCTTGTTGTCGAACGAGAAAAGGCGGCTTTTCCTGGCTTCCTGCGTGATGGTCAGGTAACACATGCTGTCCGTGTACGCCCTTCCCTTGAAATACCGGAAATACGATTCAGAAAGGAACTCCTGTTTCCCGGTATCCTCGTTGACAAAACGCTTCCTCACGAAGATGTCCTGCTTGTGAATGGCATAACCTTCTCCCAAGGTCAGGGCAAGGGCGGAGAACAGATGCGTGAAATCGTAGTAGCTGTCTATGTTCGCCGAATACTTCTGTACCGGATTCTCGATCTTCAGCACGGCGGAGTATTCGCCCGTCTTGGTGTACAGGACACCCACGCCTTCCGTGTCTTCCACCGAGAAATAGATGTCCTTGAAGATACGCTTGCGCTTGCCTCCGGTACCGAACGCATGGACGGATATGGCCATACCCGCGCATAAGGCAACGAAAATCAGGATAATGTATAGGGTCATTTCAATATACGTTCAATTAAATAGGGGTAGGCCCGTATCTCATACGAACCTACCCGCGTTCAACATTCAATATAGCCACACATTGCTGTGATGGTTTAATTTTGTCAGACCTTACGCGAGTAGGCATAGACGAACACGCCTCGGTCCGTTCTCTTGCTGTGCAGACCTTTCCGCTGCTTGAAGATGATTAGCACGATGCCCACCGACAGAATGACTGTCAGCGCGGCCAGCCCGGCCACGAATCCGGCAAGGCAGTAAGCGGCTATGAAGCCCGCGATGGCTCCGCCTGCCGTTCCTGCCGCCCAATAGATGTAACGGCCCTGCAATCCCATCACTTCAAGAGGACGTTGCAGCCCCTTGAACAGCGGATAGTCCGGATAACGTGTTTCCTTGCTTTTCATCCCTCGGTACTTTTATGCGTCAATGCCGAAAAACAAAGGAAGAGCCTGTGCTGCTGCAATCAGGAAAAGACATGCACCAACCACCATCATGATCTTCTTTTTGACATCCTGCTCTTCGTTGTTCATGGCGATGTAAACGGAGATGGCGCCGATAATGGCGACTACACCGGCGATGGCATAGCAGAGCTTGACCATGACTGGTACATACTTGACAATTTCCTCCGCCACGGTAGAAAGTGCGGTAGTACCGGCTGAATAGTCGCCGGCCGTACTCTGGGCCATTGCCGTGGTACCAGAGAACAAAGTGAGTGCAAGCATCTTCACTTTGGTGGAAACACCTTGGATGAATCCTTTTGCCTTTCGGCACATTTGTTTTACTTTCTGAAACATACTTGATCGTTTTTGAGTTAATATTTATGTATTGGATTGTTAAACAGCCTTATATGCGATAACCGAAAAATGCCGGAAGCACGATGGAGGCCCCGATGATGAACAGGCACGCGCCAAGCAGCGATAAAAAGGATTTGACGATGCCGTCCTCTCCAGTGTTCATCTTGATGTAGATCTGGAAGGCGGACACGATGACCAGAACGGATGCGATGGAGTAGCATATATACAGGACATACAGCATCATCGTGACCACGAAGTCGTGCATCGTGGCCAGCGCATCCGCTCCCCAGCTGTAGTTCACGCTGCCGCTCTTGGCGAAAGCCGCATAGGGTACAAGAATTAACAGGCATACTATCTTTTGCTTAATCGACATGCTACAATTTGTCTTTAATTGGTTTCCAGGCCATCTCCGGACGATTTTCCAGTTTGCCCCTGGAAAGCATCGCCTTGTACATTTCATCTGCACTGAAGCCATCAGACAGGTAGGGCGTGGTTTCCTCCATCTTTTCCTCCGCCTTGGCTTTGAGACGCTCCAGTCTTTCTTCCGGGGTCTCCTTTGTCTCCGGCTTTTTGTCCGCCGGCTTCTGGTCGGTGGCAGAATCGCCGCCTGATGCTGTTTCAGTATCGTATTGCTCGTTGCCGACACGGAACCCGGTTTCACTCTCGCTCACGGCAACACTCTCTTCGTCCTCCAGTGTGCCGAGGTCGAAAACTTCCTCCTCTGTCTTGCCGGTTCTCCTTTTTCCATAGAGATCCTGCATAATGATGACCGCGTAATAAATGAGGTACGCGACCGTCAGAACAATGGCAAAAATGAAATATGATCTCATATCTTTTAGTATGGATATTGAATTTTGTATTAGTTTGATTTCACAAATAAAAAAGGAGAATTCCGAACTACGAAATAATTGTGTATTAAACGGATGTTTTCTTTACAAGATTTATATCGATTTTGAAAATCGTACTATAAAATCGTACTATATCGCCTTAATGAACGGGAAAAATGAAGAAGTCAGGGCATAAAAAAAGCCCTCCGTTCAGGAGGGCTTCCATTGGCAGATTCGCTTTTTTTAGGTCAGCGTTTCTTGCCTCGCAAGCAATCATTCAGATCCTTGTATTCGCTATATCGGACAGCTTCGTTGCTGACCCGTTCGCCGTATAGTCCGGCTATGGTTTCCACGGTCTTTTGCCCGGCAAGGTCGTTGTCGAGATAACAATGTATATGCAGGTATCTCTGCAGGTACATCAATGCCTTTTTCAGGTTGTTTACGGAGTTCATGACAAGGTAGTCGCAAGGCTGGTCTATACAAATGGTCCAGTTGCATGACTGCTTCAATGTCAGGTAAGACAGAAAGTCCATGAACCCCTCGAACACGCAGACCCGTTCCTGTATCTCTCCGCACTGATGTCCGATCAGGGAGATGTCCTTGTTCTTGATACATCCTTTATAATAGGCGTTGCGCATTTCATATCCGCCCGAAACATTACCGAACGCGAGGGCAAAATAATGCCGGTCACGCAATTCATAATGGATTTCCTTGCAGAACATACGTCCTATGTCAGCATCTATTTTCCGGGACTGAAGGTAAGAGTATAACGCGTGATGCCGTAACGGGACGACAATCAGATTTTTCATATCCGATTCCACGGGACGGGGCGGAAGAGCCTGGAAACGGACTTTCGGCAAAGGCATATCGCAGGAATGCCGCCCGATGTATGCCAGTACCTCGCTTACACTTTCAGTCTGGTAAAGGTATTTACCCAATTCCACGAGGTCGCCTCCGGTGGCCGCCCCAAAATCATACCATTCGTTCAACCGGTCATTGACCTTGAACGACGGCGACTGTTCATCCCTTAACGGCGAGAGATACCAGTACTGATCCGATTTAATGTATTGCGCATGGTGGCCGAGCTGCGCCAGAAAGTCCACTATGCGTACCTGTTTTGCTTCTTCTATAGTCATGGCTGTTTTCTTTCACTTGTTCACACGGGAATGGTTTAGTTTAGTTTTATTCCCTATATATATACATACTAAAGTAAACTGAAATATATATGCCCGCGCCCGGCTTCATTCTTCATCAAAAAGCCTTGCTTCCGCGGGGGTCATGTCATAGTAGAACAGCTTGTCCTGCTTGACAACAAGTTTCAGGTTGTCCGTCAGGTACTGCAGCAGTTTTATCATGACACTGCGGCCACGTTTGAAGCCTATGTTTTCATAAGAGGCGATCAGACGTTGCAGTACATTCTCAAAGCCCCTGATGGGTTTGCCGTCAAAGGCAGCGGAAAGGGCTTCCCGGTGCTGCTCGATGCTCAGCTCCGTAAAGCTTGTCCGTTGCCTGGGCTTCGGGGTGTCACCGAACGTGTGCCCTTCGGCGATGACCGGGAGCCCGTTGTCGTCCACGGTGAACGCGAAGGGTTTGAACTCCTTTTCCCGGATATGCAGGGCATGGACTTCACTGACAGACGGATTCTCGTTGCATTTGCTGATGACCAGTACTGTTTCCGCCTTGTTGCTCATCTCCGTACCGATATGGCCTCGTACATTGTTGTCCCCTTTGTTCAGGTGCAGCACGCAATGGATATGCAGGTCGTAACGAGAGGACCATTCCATCATTTTGTTGATTACCTCCACCGATTCGCTGGTGCTGTTGATGTCCAGCATAAGATCGCGGATACCGTCAATGATAACCAGCCCGTAACCTTTACCCTGACGCAGGGCATAGTCTATCACACTTATACGGACTGTCGGAGAATACTCCCGCAGGCAGATGAAATCAAGGTTCTCGCTGTCTGCTGTGGTAGGAAGCCCGGCCAACCGCAGAATACGTTCCAGCACCGTGTGACAATGATAGCGGCTCTGCTCGGTATCGACATACAGGATCCGGCGTTTGCCTTCCGGCAGATGCGCCCGGTAGTTCAGCACCTGCTTTCCTGCCAGGGAAGCGGCGACAAGGGCGGAGACATTGAATGTCTTCTTGGATTTTGCCTTGCCGGTCGATGCACTGAAATTGCCGAGAGTCGCTATGGTCGAATTGTCAATCCAGATAATTTGCGGCGGGGTCTCGTATGTATCCGTCGCCTTGATTTGGGAAGCTGAAAGAATATCTGACAGACGGGTCTCTTCCAATCCCATTCCCGTCTTCTGGTCAGTTCTTCTTTCGTTTTCCATGGCGTTTCTCGTTTAAGAAGGGTTGTACTGCTGCCGCCTCGTGTGCCATCCGCGTGGCATCATCGACGGCAAGTTCATGATTCTGCAGGAGCCATTCGTCCAGTTCCTCCTTGGCAAAGTAGATCATCTTGCCGCGAGGCTTGTAGTGAGGAATCTCCTTGTTGGCCGTAAGTTTATACAGCATACTTTCTGATACCCCGATGTACATGCAGGCTTCCGAAAAAGTAAAGACCTTTTTGGTCGCGTAAATGTTCTTTTCCAGCAATTCCACCCGTTCCAGAAAGCTCTCGACCGGCTCCAGTTTCCGGATAATCGCTTCAAGGGCCGTGAGCCGTTCGCTCAACCTTTCCATGAATGTCAATCTGTTGGACATATTATTCGTGATTAAATTAGACAATAAGAGATGCACCTCTGTTTGTAACGCGTTGTATACAGAGGCAAAGGTAGAGTGTGAATATCTAAAAGCATTGGATGACAGTATGATACCGGTTTGGTATCATATCAGTTATCATACTTTTGCTTTTCACATGGTTGACTTCTTAGCACTTCCTTTCATTCCTTCAGTTGGCTTACAAACTTTCTGATATTGTAAGCGGTTGAAGTCATTTTGTTCCTGACCAACGAAAGCGTGGTGGATATGCTCGTTGCGGATATGAAGTGCGAGCCGTCCTTGGATTGCAGGAAACGCCCTCTTTCGAGGACTGATTGCCAGTAAGGCTGAATGAATGAATTCTCAAGAAGGGCATCGAACAGGATAGCCACACGGCGCACGCTGTTCACCCGAAGACAGAAACCTATCTTGCAGGAGAAGAGAGATTCCATGTCGTCAATAGTTACGGGAGAACAGAACAGATGATAAGTATTGGCGCAAGAAACGATACCGGCCAGTTGTTTGCACGAAAGACTGCAGTCAAAAGAAAGAAATGAAAACTTTGCCGGATTACAATCGGAAGATGCCAGTTCCGATGTGTCATACTTCCGCTTTAGTTCTATGCACTCCTCGAAAGAGAGGCTCGGGGCGGAAAAAAGCGGTTGGATAAGGTAGGGGCAGTCGGTCAGCAGTCCCTTGACGATGTGGATGTTCATTTCGTGGCAGTTCCGGCAGACCGCGTTATCGCAGTCAATATACCGGTGACTGTTCACAAAATCCTCCACATAACGGCGATACTGTTTGCCGTGGATTTTGACCTCCTGGAGATAAACTGTTTTTGCTTCGGTAAGCAGGGCGAAAAGTTCTTCCGCCACGTCCTGTGCCGATTCAATGTGATGCGGGTGTTTGCTCCCCTCAAAAAGAGAGAAGGCCTTTGTCAGCTCTTGTCATGTCGATTTACATTTTATTGGTTTATAATAATATATCATCATAAAGGTATCGTTTTTCGATTGTATCTGCAATCGATGACGCCCTTAAAATATCTACTTGTAAATTTGACATGATATGGTATATCATTGGTCACTCAAACAATCCGTTGACCAGGTTGACCGCATCATCCTTTTTCTGGTTGATGATTTTGGCGTACACCTGTGTCATTTTCACGTCAGCATGGCCGAGCAGCTTGGATGTCGTATATAAGTCTGCTCCGAGTGTCAGCATCATCGTCGCGAACGTGTGCCGCGCCGTATGGAATGTAAAACGCTTGTTTATTCCCGCCGCTTTTGCCCATGGTTTGATAAGAATATTGACCATTGCTGGGGACGGCAGGTCAAACACATGGTCATCAGGAGTTTTGTCTCCACGCGCAGGCATCCACTTCAACGCTTCCGGGGAAAGCGGGAGATAAATCGGTTCTTTGGTTTTCTGCATGGAAACCGACAGACGGTATTGTCCACGGTCAACGAATACATCTTTCCATTGCAACTTGATTATATCACTGATTCGCAGACCGCAGAAACAAGAGAACAGATAGGCACCTTTCACGGATTCATTTTTCATCGGGGTTGCGATCAATGCACGCACCTCTTCAATGGTCATGTATGACCGTTTGCTTTCAGGCAGACGGATCTTTTCCGACTTGCTGATTTTCGTGAAAGGATTGGACTTGATGATCTCGGCCCTGACAGCCGCATTCAAGGCTCCGTTCAATACCCGGTAATAAGTATGCAGTGTGTAATTCGACACTCGTTTACCTCTGGAACGGTATTCGGACTGAAGGTAGTCAAGATAATTCTGGCAGAATGTCTTGTCTATTTGATCCATCAACATACGTTCTCCCGCATAATCCTTCAAGATGCGTATAGTGATGTCAATCTGATAACCGTCCTTTTTGCCACGCTTGGCCTGGTTCTCCTTGTAGGTGTTCATCCAGTCAAGCAGGTAAACTCTCTCTTTGGTTTCTATACCGGCCTCGCCGTTGGTCAACTCGATAATACGTTTGGACTTGATGGCATTGGCGGCATTCATGGTCGCCTGATTCTGCCGACGGGCATTGTTGTCCGTTTCCGGAATGAGATACAACTTGAGATATTCGTATGTTCGTTTTCCGAAACGGTATATATCAAGATACAGACTTTGGCTTCCATCTGCCAGCTTCTTTGTCCGAAGGCGGACAGGCTCTTTTACTTTTGTAGGCTTCTTTACTCGTGGCATATCGATCCCTTCATAATTTTGTTTCTGTTGCAAAGATATGAATAAAGGTCGATATTGAGAAACAAACAAGAAACAAAATTGCACCGAAAAAGAACCAATCAACTGAAAAGAAAGAAAACAACTGAAAACATCAAGTACTCTATAATCAACTGTAAATAAGCGGTTTTATTTACACTTGTTTAGCTCTTATTTTCATTTTAGGGCTTTACTTTATAAATCTGGTAAATTGAAACTACGGAGACGATTGCGTGATGCTTATGCTATGCTTACGCATAGCGTGCATTCACGTACTCTCCGTAAAGGCTTTACCAGAGCCATCGCTTGAAAGTAGTGTGAATTGCACGCTACTTTTTTGCCTCGCCAAAAAGGAAAGAAAATACGTTATGGCGAAAATACAATTACTTGCCGTTATCTCAATAGATGGCTGTCCGATGAAACTGCATCCCCGGAAGCGGTTGCTTCAAACCGAAGATTACGGTATGGATGAAATACGTGCCAATGCCCTGTATAAGCTGACATCCGACTATTCGGTATCCGTGCTTCAAGAATGGGGGGAGGAAGGTGGAAGCATTTGTCATTTGTTGGAAGTAACTGCCGGGAATACCGAATATGCCAACGGACTGTTACGGATGAACGTGATAGATGAAATCATACTATACGTTGTTCCAACCATCGACGGAAACGGAGCGCATTTTTTCAAGTCAGCACTACCTATGAATGACTGGCGGCTTATGGAGAACAAAACTTATAGGGACGGAGTAATCCGGCTTACCTATCATAAAGAGCCACGGGCATAAAATGTTCAGATTATGAACATCTTGGCGGGATTTCCGTGCTCAGAAAGTGAACACATGTTCAGAATCTGAACACATTTCACAAGGGATGCAATCAAGGATAAAATTATTTTTGAATTTTATCTTTCTGAAAAACAATGTAGTACAATTTTCTCACAATCTTTTCTCGTGTTTAGGGCTATGATTTGCACCATATATCAGTGTGCGCACACTGATAAACAAGTGTAAACCCTCAAAACAGAAAAGAGAATGAACCATCTCATACTGGCGGAAACACAGTTTTTCGCCATGATAAACGGAAAAGACAACGGTAGCACGGAAACGGCATACGGCGGATTCGTGCAGGAAGTAATAAACCTGTGCTACGGCGGCAATGATGCCAAGCATATTATTGTGGCGTTGGCTTTTGCCGAAATCGAATTACAGCACCATCCACAGAACTTGTCGGTATCGGAGGAGAATGTCGTCACTGTGTATATCCGCAAGGCGTTATCCTTCATCCGAAAGATGCAGAAGATAGTATCCGCTTCTGCAATTACCTCCGTGCCACCACTAACATCCACATCCGAAACCAAAGCCACAGTCCCAGCCCTGCAATGGACCGGTAATGCCGTCGAGTTGGTAGAGCTAATCTATGCCCTCTACGCCACCGGCTGCATCAATGGCGGCAAGGCTTCGCTGAAAGAGCTTGCCCCTGTCCTCTATTCCTTTTTCGGTGTGGAGTCCAAAGACTGCTACCGCTTCTATACGGACATCAAACGCAGGAAAAGCGACAGTCGCACCTACTTCCTTGAAAAGATGCAGGACAAACTGAACGCGAAGATGCGACATGACGATGAATTGGAGCGGATGAGGAGATAAACGAATGCCAAACAAAGGATAAGCGGCCGGATTATACGGTTTCTTATCCTTCTTCATTTACAATCACTCTATTATCTGCCGGAAAGCCGATTAAAATCATTAACTTTGCAAGTATTAATCAATGACGGATGAAAATAGATAACCTCGAAATATTGAATGGACTGATTGCCGGAGCCGAAGGCGGGACAGTTGAGTTCAAAGAAACTACCGGGCAGTTGGAGCGTGGAATGGAAACTCTTTGTGCCTTCCTGAACGGTACGGGCGGCACGGTGCTGTTCGGTGTAACCGACAAGGGAAAGATTATCGGTCAGGAAGTGAGCGACAAGACGAAGCGCGATATTGCGGAAACCATCAGACGAATCGAGCCGTTTGCGACCATTGATATATCCTATACAGACATTCCGGGAACGAACAAAAGTGTTATAGCTTTATCAGCGGAAGAACAACGATATATGCGCCCGTTCACCTATAAGGGGAGGGCTTATCAACGGATAGAGAGCGTTACATCTGCCATGCCGCAGGGTATATACAACCTGTTGGTTATGCAGCGAGGCGGAACCTATGCTTGGGATTCCATGCAAAATCCCAGCTTGAAAATATCCGACCTTGACGAAACGGCAATCTTGGGCGCAGTACGTGGAGGAATCAGAGGCGGACGTTTGCCGGAAGGTTCTATGCAGGAGGATGTCCGAACCATCCTTGAAAAATTTGACTTGTTGAATGATGGAAAGCTGAACAATGCTTCCGTTGTCCTATTCGGACGAAACTTCTACCATTATCCCCAATGTCTGCTCCGTTTAGCCCGGTTCAAAGGAACGACAAAAGATGAATTTTTAGATAATCAGCGTGTGACAGGCAATATATTCAACTTGCTGGATGCTGCAATGGCATTTTTCTTCAAGCATTTGTCCCTTTCCGGTAAAATTGAAGGTTTGTACAGAGAAGAGGAACTGAATGTGCCATATAAGGCATTGAGAGAATGTTGCATAAATGCTTTTGCACATCGTGTTTACCATCGCCCCGGCAGTTCAGTCGGGATTGCTATCTATGATGACCGCGTGGAGATTGAAAACAGCGGAACATTTCCGCCTGATATTACCATTGAGAAACTGTTGGGTGGCCACAATTCCGAACCACAAAATCTGATAGTAGCCAATGTGCTGTACAAAAGTGCAGTATTGGAGAGTTGGGGACGTGGCATAGCCCTTATGGTAAACGAATGTCGCCGTGTCGGTATTCCGGATCCGGAGTTTCATACCGACGGCAATGCTGTATGGATTGTGTTTCATTATACAAGAACTACAGTAGGACAAGACCCCACAGCAACCCCACAGCAACCCTATAGTAACCCCACAGTAACCCCACAGTTAGGAAAACTGTTGTCTGCTATTGGGAACAACACTCTCTCTGCTAAAGAAATCATGGAGAAAACGGGAATGAAAGATAAAAGGAATTTCTTAAAGAACTATATCCATCCGGCAATAAATTCCGGTTTGGTCCTTTCACTTTATCCCATAGGCTCCAAGAGTCCGCAACAGAAATACTATCTTACTGATAAAGGTAAAGGTTTCCTGCAACAATAACGGGTATGGCTAAAAAGAAGAAACATAAGAATGATGTAAAAACTGATTTACCGATAATCATGGATTATGGTATCGGCAGTATATCCGTTTATGACCCGGCAGACATAATGCCATACAACGAGCCGCCAATTAGCGAACAAATCCGCTTCAAGAAACTCGGCAAAGAGATGAAATCCGAGTTCAAGTGGCTGGTATCTTCCGTAGTGATTGAGTATTGGCAAGAAAACCGACAGATACCTTTCGGTGAAGAAATGTCGAAACTCAGAACCAGACTGTTGAGAATGTTTGCCGAAGAATACAGCATACTGCTTAAAGACGATACAGAACTGAAAAATTATTTGCTGACGCTTGCCATTACCACCATCAACAAGCATCTCAAATCTGAGAATAAAAAGAGGGTGTCAAAACTCTCTTTTTAACAAAATTACCCTTGCTACAGATATCTGTGACAGGGGTAATTTTCATATTTTGGGTGTTTTGACACATCCCCTTTTTCATATATAAAGGAATCTGTTATTTCTGCTGCAACAGGTGTTTCAAGTTTTCATCATTTGCGATACGTTCCAGTTCCTCTTGAACAATCTGCTTCACTTCCTCCTTGATGCGCCTGTAATTCGCCTGAACCGTTTCCTTCATGCGGTCGTTGCCGTCCCCGTCCGTAAAGTCGGTAATGACGGGGATTTTCTTGTAGGCTTTCTCCTCGCGCTTCACCTTCTCGGCATCCACGACAATCTCGCAATGGAAAATCTTCTGCTCGATACGCTCGTTGAAGTTGTCGGATACCGAACCGACAAACATACCCTGCGTCAAGCCGGAAATCTTGCTCGGCGGGATGAGTGAATCCATCTGCGTGTTGATGGAGGTGGAAACATCCTGCCGGTTGATGGAAATGGACTGCCGTTTCTGCAACACCTTACCGAAGCGTTCGGAAAGCGTCTTGGCGGTTTCACCCACCACCTGACCGGAAAAGATATTGCCGACGGTGTTCATCACGACCTTCGCTTCTTTATCACCGTAGTCGCGCACCAACTGGCTGAAATCCTGAAAGCCCAGACACACGGCAACCTTGTTGCTTCGCGCGGTGGCGATAAGGTTGTCCAACCCCTTGAAATAAATCGTGGGCAGCTCGTCGATGATGACCGACGACTTCAGCATCCCTTTCTTGTTGATGAGTTTCACGATACGGGAGTTATACAGACCGAGAGCGGCCCCGTAGATATTCTGACGGTCGGGATTGTTGCCCACACAGAGTATTTTCGGTTCTTCGGGGTTGTTGATGTCCAGCGTGAACTCGCTGTCCGACATCACCCAATAGAGCTGCGGGGAAATCATCCTTGACAAAGGGATTTTCGCGCTTGCTATCTGCCCCATCAACTGCTCCGCAGCCCCTCCGAGCCATGCGTCCATGAACGGAGAAAGATAGTTTTCCAATTCCGGGTAAGAGGTCAGTATCGGGAAAATATCCTCATAGCGGCGGTTCAGGAACTCAATCGCATGGGGGAATGTACAATACTTGCCGTTCTGGAAAATTTTGAGATACCAGATAATAGCCGCGAAAAGGATGATGGGCGATTCTACGAAAAAGTCGCCCTGCTTTTGCACCCAACTTTTATTTAAGTTGAGCATAATGGTGTACGCACTCTCATAAGCGTCCGTAATATCCTCCATGAAGTCCGGGTGAATGGGATTGCAACGGTGCGAACGTCGCGGGTCATCGAAGTTTATCACATAAAACTTCGGTTTCACCTTGTAGCCCTCCGGGTGGTTCAGCAGATGGTTGTATGCTATCGTGGACAAGTCGCTGAATTTGAAGTCGTACACATACATCGAGAAGCCCTTTTCTATCTGCTGCTTGATGAAATTATTTACCACTGCATAGGATTTACCGCTGCCCGGAGTACCCAACACGATGGAAGCCCTAAAAGGATTCACGACATTGATCCAGCCATTGTTCCAACGCTTTTTGTAGTAAAACCGTGTCGGAAGATTGACCGAATACTCGCTTTCGATAAGCCGCGTTTCCTGCATGAAGCTCTCGTTCTCGTTGTTGAACACATCATCCATGAGGTTGTGCTTCAACAGGCGGCTCAACCACAGACCGCCCATCAGCAGGAATACATAGCCCGCACCAACGGCCAGGATATACAGTCCCGTCACCGCCTCCACCGGCAATGGCAGGACCAGTATCCACCAGTTGAGGAAGAACAGCACGAAGCCCACGGCAAGGACCGCCCAGATTTTCCCCCACGTGATTTTCTCGCCCTTCACGCCCTTTGTCCCCAGACAGGACAGGGCAAGCAGGAGGACGGCAAATAGTTTCGTGTAGAGGATGGAACGGAACAGCCCCGCCGTGCGGTTGAAGTTCATCAGTATCCTGTCCACCACACCGATGTCCACACCCCAGAGCCGTATGGCTTCATAACAGAACCAGTACACGTTCATGACCACTAAAATAATACTCACGGCACGCAGAAAATCCATGATTTTCGCCAATGCCCTCAAATCGTCTTCTTGTTGTGACATACCTTGAAATTGTTTTGATTGTTGATACTTTGTCTGACTGATTACATTCCCAAGCCCTTGCGCTTCTTCTTTTTCTTCCTGCGCTGCATCGCCCGGATGAAGGCTTCCTCCTCGGCGTCCACTGCTGGGCCTTCGGGAGAGAACAAGCCCATGCCGTCCAAGTCCCTTCCGTATTCGGGAGTGGACGGAGCTTGCGTTTCCTCCTGACCCTCCGTGGTAATGAAAAGCGGAACCGGCGGCTGTCCGGCGTATGGCAGCGTGAAGTGTTCCTGCAAGGCGTTGGCGGACAGTTCCCTGCCCATGCGTGAGCCGTTCAACACGCATCCTGTTCGGTGGTCGATGAACGTGGCCCCGTAGATGCGTCCTTCCTCCGTATAGCGCAGCACGGTGTCAATACCTTTCTCCTTGAGTGTGGCAATGAACCTCTCCTTGTCATACGTGCCTTGCAGTACGGAAAGGACGGTGCGCTTCGTCATGTCGGCGAGTTTTCTGTCCTTGATTTCCGTTTTTGAACGGGCGAACTTTCTCTGTACGGCATCATAGCCGACGGACTTCCCGAAGAGCGAGGACTTGAAAGGATTGCCGACCTTGTTGCCACTGTCGTCCGTAACGGAATAGACCAGCCCATTATATTCCCGTCCGCGCACGTTGCCCCGCGCTTCCTCCACCGTCATATTATATAAGGAAAGGAGGGCGCGGTATTCGCCCATCGTCTGGAAACGGTAACGGCGGTTAAGTTCCTTTACCACATTCCCCGCCTGTTTCTTCACATCGCCCGCCAAAACATCCACTTTATGCAGCGGCATATCGGTACGGCGGCTTTTCCGTTCCGCGTCATGCAGCCCGTATTTCCGTTCCAGCTCGCGGGTTATCTGCTTGCTACGGTAAAAGTTGTTTCGGGTGTCTATGCTCCTGCCGTCCCCGTCCACCCGCACCGTCACGATATGCAGGTGGTGGCGGTCTATGTCCTCATGCTTGTACACCATATAGGGCTGGTTGCCGAAGCCCATCTTCTCCAGATACTCCCGCGCGATGTCCTGAAGCTCGGTGTCGGTCAGCATATCGTCGGGATGCGGGTTGAGCGAGATATGCACCACCGGCTTCTCCACCTTCGACCGCACGGGCATCAGGGCGAGGAAGTCCTCCATCGCCCGGCGGATGTCCACCGTTCCCGTACCGTCATTGTAGATGCGGTTGGTCGTCAGCAGCCGCCCTTCCTCCTTGTTGATCTTCTCCCCGTTGTAGGCAAGTGCGCCGTACAACGAGTTTCCTACGCTGATTTTTGCGACCATTTTTCCTGCATCTCTTTAGACAGTTCCACAATCTGGCGGCTCAGTTTCACGAGTTCGACGGTCTGTTGCTCCAGTTTGTAGAGCAATGCCATCGCCTTTTTCTCGGAAAAATGCAGCCTCAGTTCCTTCACGACTTGGTTGTAGTTCGTGCCTATTGCGCGGAACTGCGCATGAAAATCAGATAGCTTGGTGTAGTAATCCACCAGCGTTTTATCCACTTTCAGTACCTTGAACGGTTGCCCGAAGAAGTGCGCCTTCAGGAAAACCGACTTGGCGTAAACGCCCGACTTCTCGAACATGGAGAGGAAACGGTTGTGTTCCTCCTCGCTGAAACGGACGGTGTATCTGAACACCGCCGGATCGAGTTTGGGATTTCTCCCGCCTTTGTTTCTTTTTTTTTCACTCATATTACTTTGGATTTAGCGGTTTGACGGCATAAGCCGCCGCTTCATGGCACAGACACCGTAGGTTTGAGAGGCTTCCCGACTTCGGAGGGTAAGCCCGCCCCCTGCAAGGGCAAGGCGTTTTCCGGGATGCTCAAAATATTTTGAGCGGCTGAAAACATACCTTGCTATGTTCAGGTGAACATAAAAATCCGTTGGGGACGGATTGGGGATGATTTCTTTCAAACTCCGGGCTGCGCCACCTGCGGCGTACCCTGCCGTTCAGGTGCAAAGTTACGCCCTTAAAGCGATGTCGGACAGAGGCTTGACCCAGACAATCAGTGTCAACCGGCGCAACGTGCTGCCACTTGCCGGAGAAGTGATACAAGTTCCAAAATATCCTTGTTTATTTGCAGTGTGATTCGGATGTGGGACTGAAAATACACTCCTTCCGCCAGATGTTCGGACAGCAATCCGGGCATCAATCCAAACGGTTGAAAACAGGTGTATGTATACAGATAGTTTTCCAAGCACACGTCCGTGCGGACGGATAAAAGCATGGACGGTTGGACAAACCGATGAATACCCGCAGGCACAGCCGGATTAAGGAGTGAATAAATAAATGAATGGGAGTGCGTGCGTACGTACTAATGACAATACGCTACCGCCACCGGACAGATGTATAACCAAATAAATTATCAAAAAAATGAAAGAAGCAACTTATGTGGCAATCTCCACGCAGAAAGGTGGAGCGGGTAAGACAACCCTGACAGTGCTTGTAGCAAGCTATCTGCACTATGTGAAAGGCTACAACGTAGCCGTGGTGGACTGCGATTTCCCGCAGTACAGTATCCATGACATGCGCAAGCGTGACATGAAAGCCGTCATGGAGGACGGGCATTACAAGGTGCTGGCGTATGAGCAGCTCAAACGACTGAAGAAGAACCCGTACACCATCAGATGCAGCCGTGCGGAAGATGCGGTAAAGACCGCCGAAAATCTGGTGGCAGCGCAGCCCGACCTCGATTTCGTGTTCTTCGACCTGCCGGGAACAATCAACAATGCCGATGTGGTGCAGACCATTTCCCAAATGGACTATATCTTCACGCCCATCATCGCCGACCGTGTGGTGATGGAGAGTTCCATCAAGTTCGCCACTGTCATCAACGAACAGATGATAAGCACGGGCAAGTCCGGCATCAAAGGGATTTACCTCGTGTGGAACATGGTGGACGGACGCGAAAAGACTGAACTTTACAAGGCATACGACAAGGTCTGTGCCGAGTTCGCCCTGCCCATTCTGGAAACACATCTACCGGACAGTAAGCGCTTCCGCAAGGAGACGGCGGCAGAACGCAAGGCGGTATTCCGCTCCACGGCGTTTCCGGCGGACAAAATACTGGTACGCGGCAGCAACCTCGACAAACTCGTCGATGAGATTCTCGGCATCATCAAAAACTGAACGGCATGGCAAAGAAAACAAGAATCGAGGACATCGACAGCGAAGCCGTAATCAACTCATTTCGACTGGACGATACAAGCATTCCGCCGGAAGCGAGAAGCACGGACGGGAACGCTCCTGTCCCACCTCCGAAAGAAGCGATACAAGAAGCCGTTTCTCCACCCGCCTCGCACTCCAAAGAGGAGCCGGAACGCAGGCGCAGGAACAGCAAGCCGGAAAAATTGGATTATGACACAGTATTCATATGCGGTTCCAATATCACGGCAAGGCTCGGCAAGCAGGTCTATATCCGCAAGGAGTACCACGACCGCATACAGAAGATGCTTCATGTAATCGGAGGCAACGAAGTGACTATCGCGGCATTTCTTGACAACGTGCTGACACACCATTTCACGCTGTTCCAAGACGAGATAGCCGAATCGTTCAAACGGCACATGGAATCCTATAATTTATAAACACTCAAAAACAACAAAGAAGTATGAAAAGAACAAATAAGAACCGTCAGGCTGAGTATCTGCAAACAGGAAAGAGTGAAAGAACCGCTGTCCGTGCAGCAAAGTGTGTAACCGACTACGGACAGGAAAATACCGACGTTGACTTCCGCAAGGATAAAGGCAGAGACAAACCGCTCTCGACTTTCCTGCAAGCATCGGAAATCAAAACGCGGCAATGTATATACATCAGCCGAGAAATTCATGAGAAAGTCGCTATCGTTACCAGTCGGATGGGAAACGGTTTGAGCATCGGCAAGTTTGTGGATAACATCCTCCGCGACCATTTCCGACAATACGGGCAGCAGTACATGGAACAGATTGAAAACGCCCAAAAAGTAAGATTATGACAAAGGCGTTTTTAATCGTATCGGTTGCTTGCAACGTGTGGTTTCTGTTTCTGCTGTTCTATGACCGCATCATGGACACGAAGCTCATCCGTTTCTTCAGACATATTGCCGGGCTGTGGCGGTCATTGGACAGTACGGTGGCAGAGCAAGGAAAGGATAAGGAAATACCTCACGCAGACACCTCGGACATCA
This sequence comes from Culturomica massiliensis, assembly GCF_900091655.1. Classification (NCBI taxonomy): domain Bacteria; kingdom Pseudomonadati; phylum Bacteroidota; class Bacteroidia; order Bacteroidales; family Odoribacteraceae; genus Culturomica; species Culturomica massiliensis. The sequence continues at coordinate 1,770,167 of NZ_LT594621.1, read as the reverse complement.
TTGGCAAGAGCCGTTTCAAGATGGCATCGACCCGGACAACCGCTGCCATACCGACGCAAGAAGCCGCCACTTCGGAAAAAGGCATTGAGCTGTCGGAGGAAGAGGCTACTTTTGACGACGGAAACACGGAAACCGTCTCACGCCCGACACAAGTACCGGAGGACAAACTCGATGAAACCTTCACGAGCATCCCGCCCTCGGAACTGGAGTACGGAGAAGATGAACCGGAGGATGAAGAACCAGACAAAAAGCAGGCTTCGGGAAGTAGCTTCGAGGATATTGACATGGCAGTACACACCATACGGAAGGAATCACCATCCGATGAGGAAATGCGACACGCCGGAAAGGTCATGACGGAACTGGACGGGACAGAGCTTTTCACAAGAATAACGGAACGCCTGACCGATGAAGCAATGAGCGAGAGGATTGCAAAGGCGATGGCAGTTTTCGTGGACACGGTGAACATGACCGTGACACAACAAAAGGAAAAGGTGTTCGTGATTCCCGACAACATCGAGGAGTTCGACTTCCGAAACTATGTATAACAACTAAAAAAGAATGGAAATGAAAACGTAAAATGACGACACCCACGCGCACGGCGGTACAAGGTACAGCCAACCCGCAACGGACAGCCCCAAGTCCGTAGAAACAAACGGGCAACCACTAAAACCAAAGTAAAGTAATCAAGTATCAACCGCCCGAAAAAGGACTATCCACCCTTTGGACGGCACAAAAAAGAACAGTTTATGAACAAGAACATCAGACAAAAGTTAATCATCGCTGCGGCACTTATGATTGCCGCAACCGCCTCCGCTTTCGCACAGGGAAACGGTCTGGCTGGCATCAACGAAGCCACCTCTATGGTGAGTTCGTATTTCGACCCCGGCACGAAATTAATCTACGCCATCGGCGCGGTAGTCGGGCTTATCGGTGGCGTGAAAGTGTACGGAAAATTCTCGTCCGGAGACCCGGACACCTCGAAGACCGCCGCCTCGTGGTTCGGGGCTTGTATCTTCTTGATTGTCGCCGCCACTATCCTGCGCTCATTCTTCCTTTAATAAACAATGTATGGCTGAATACCCGATAAACAAGGGTATCGGCCGTCCGGTCGAGTTCAAGGGTTTGAAGGCTCAGTACCTCTTCATCTTCTGTGGAGGTCTGCTGGCTCTCTTCGTCCTGTTCGTCATCCTCTATATGGTCGGCATCGACCAGTGGATATGTATCGGCTTCGGCGCGGCATCGTCTTCCGTCCTCGTATGGCAGACCTTCGCGCTGAACGCCCGGTACGGCGAACACGGGCTGATGAAATTGGGAGCGGCAAGGAGCCATCCCCGATACCTTATCAACCGACGGCGGATCACCCGATTACTCAAACGGCAACGAAAGGAAGAAACGACATGAGAAATACATCCAAAATGATAACACTGGAAAACAAGTTCCCCCTGCTGGCGGTGGAGCATGGCTGCATCATCTCCAAAGACGCCGACATCACGGTGGCTTTTGAGGTGGAACTGCCGGAGCTTTACACCGTGACGGGCGCAGAGTACGAGGCGATACACGGCTGCTGGTGCAAGGCTATCAAGGTGCTGCCGTACTTCTGCGTCGTGCATAAGCAGGATTGGTTCATCAAGGAGAAATATATGCCGGAGTTACAGAAGGACGACATGAGTTTCTTGAGCCGTTCCTTTGAACGCCACTTCAACGAGCGTCCGTACCTGAAACACTCCTGCTATCTCTACTTGACCAAGACGACGAAAGAACGTAACCGTATGCAGAGCAACTTCAGTACGCTGTGCCGGGGACATATCATCCCGAAGGAGCTGGACAAGGAAACCGCCGGGAAGTTCATGGAGGCCGCCGAACAGTTCGAGCGCATCATGAACGACAGCGGCTTTGTGAGGCTGCGCCGCCTCTCCACCGACGAGATTGTCGGGACGGAGAAGTCCGCCGGGCTGATAGAGCGTTACTTCTCGCTCATGCCCGAAGGCGACACGACCTTGCAGGACATCGACCTCTCGGCAAAAGAAATGCGTATCGGTGACAACCGCCTGTGCCTGCACACCCTCTCCGACGCGGAGGATATGCCCGGAAAGGTGGCTACCGACATCCGCTACGAGAAACTCTCCACCGACCGCTCGGACTGTCGCCTCTCCTTCGCCTCCCCCGTGGGGCTGCTGCTTTCCTGCAACCACATCTATAACCAGTATGTGATTATCGACAACAGCGAGGAAAATTTGCAGAAGTTCGAGAAGTCCGCAAGGAATATGCAGTCGCTATCCCGATACAGCCGGAGCAACAGCATCAACCGCGAGTGGATAGACCAGTACCTGAACGAAGCCCATTCCTACGGGCTGACCTCGGTACGGGCGCACTTCAACGTCATGGCGTGGAGCGATGACGCGGAGGAACTGAAGCATATCAAGAACGATGTGGGCAGCCAGCTGGCAAGCATGGAGTGCGTGCCGCGCCACAACACCATCGACTGCCCGACACTCTACTGGGCGGCGATGCCCGGCAATGCGGCGGACTTCCCGGCAGAAGAGAGTTTCCACACCTTCATCGAGCAGGCGGTGTGCCTCTTCACGGAGGAAACCAACTACCGCAGCTCGCTCTCGCCCTTCGGCATCAAGATGGTGGACAGGCTTACGGGAAAACCGTTGCACCTCGACATCAGCGACCTGCCGATGAAGCGGGGTATCACGACCAACCGCAACAAGTTCGTGTTGGGTCCTTCGGGCAGCGGCAAATCCTTCTTTATGAACCACCTCGTGAGGCAATACTACGAGCAGGGTACGCACGTGGTACTGGTGGACACGGGAAACTCCTATCAGGGCTTGTGCGAAATGATCCGGCGCAAGACAAACGGGGCGGACGGCGTGTACTTCACCTACACGGAGGAGAAACCGATTTCGTTCAACCCGTTCTACACCGATGATTACGTGTTTGACGTGGAGAAGAAGGACAGCATCAAGACATTGCTGCTGACGCTCTGGAAGTCGGAGGACGACAAGGTGACGAAGACGGAAAGCGGTGAACTGGGCAGTGCGGTGAACGCCTATATCGAGCGTATCAGGGCTGACAGGAGCATCGTCCCCTCGTTCAACACCTTCTATGAGTATATGCGCGACGACTACCGCCGCGAACTGGCAGAACGTGAGATAAAGGTGGAGAAGTCCGACTTCAACATCGACAATATGCTCACTACCATGCGGCAGTATTACCGGGGCGGACGCTACGACTTCCTGCTCAACTCCACGGAGAACATAGACCTGCTCGGCAAGCGGTTCATCGTCTTCGAGATTGACAGTATAAAGGAGAATCGCGAGCTTTTCCCTGTGGTGACCATCATCATCATGGAAGCCTTCATCAACAAGATGCGCCGATTGAAAGGCGTAAGGAAACAGTTGATAGTGGAAGAGGCTTGGAAGGCTCTATCTTCGGCGAACATGGCTGAGTACCTGCGCTATATGTACAAGACCGTGCGCAAGTATTACGGGGAGGCAATCGTGGTGACGCAGGAGGTGGACGACATCATTTCCTCGCCCGTCGTCAAGGAGAGCATCATCAACAACTCCGACTGCAAGATACTCCTTGACCAGCGGAAGTACATGAACAAGTTTGATGCCATACAGTCCCTGTTGGGTCTGACGGAGAAAGAGAAGTCGCAGATACTCTCCATCAACATGGCGAACAACCCGTCAAGGCTCTACAAGGAAGTGTGGATAGGACTGGGCGGCACGCAGTCGGCAGTCTATGCCACCGAAGTTAGTGCTGAAGAGTATCTGGCGTACACCACCGAAGAAACGGAAAAAGTAGAGGTTTACCGTCTGGCGGAACAGTTGGGCGGCGACATTGAAGCCGTCATCCGGCAGCTTGCCGAAAGGCGGAGAAAAAAGGAATAAATAGAAACAGATTCATCAACTAAAAAAGAAAATGCGTATGAGTATATCAAGAACGAAAATGCTGCAAGTCAGCAAGTGTTTAATCGGGCTGGCGGTCATGGTGCTGCAATCCTGCGACATAACGGACAACCGACGCGACCTGCTTTGCGGAAACTGGGAGAGTGTGGAGGGCAAGCCCGACGTGCTTATCTACAAGGAGGGCGAAGCCTATAAGGTGACGGTATTCAAGCGGAGCGGCATCCGCCGCAAGCTGAAGCCGGAAACCTATCTCTTGCAGGAGGAGAACGGCAATCTGTTCATGAACACCGGATTCCGCATCGACGTGTCCTACAACGAGGCGACGGACATCCTGACCTTCTCGCCGAACGGGGACTACGTGCGTGTGAACCCGAAACCGGACCATCCGATAGGCGAGCAATAAATAATGAAATCCACTAAAATCCAAAGTAACATGAGAACAAGAATAACACTTATTATCTGCCTGTGCCTGTTTGCAGTCGGCAGGGCAAGCGCACAGTGGGCGGTGATAGACCCGTCCAACATCGCGCAGAGCATCGTGAACACCTCGAAGAACGTGGTACACACTTCCACGACCGCCCAAAATATGATAAAAAATTTTCAAGAGACCGTGAAGATTTACGAACAGGGCAAGAAGTATTACGACGCACTCAAATCCGTGAACAATCTGGTAAAGGACGCCCGGAAGGTGCAGCAGACCATCCTGATGGTGGGTGACATCACCGACACCTATGTGACCAGTTTCCAGAAGATGATGCGTGACGACAACTTCACGGTGGAGGAACTGGGAGCCATCGCCTTTGGCTACACCAAGTTATTGGAGGAATCCAACGATGTGCTGACGGAACTGAAGAATGTGGTGAATATCACCACGCTCTCCATGACGGACAAGGAGCGCATGGACGTGGTGGAACGCTGCTACTCCAAAATGAAGCGTTACCGCAACCTCGTGAGCTACTACACCAACAAGAACATTAGCGTGAGTTACCTGCGTGCGAAGAAGAAAAACGACCTTGACCGCATCATAGGGCTGTACGGGAACATGAACGAAAGATATTGGTAGCCTATGAATTTCGACAACCTTCACCAAATTCTGCGCTCGCTCTACGAACAGATGATGCCGCTATGCGGGGACATGGCGGGCGTGGCGAAAGGCATCGCCGGGCTGGGCGCACTCTTTTATGTGGCCTACCGGGTATGGCAGTCGCTGGCGAGAGCCGAACCGATAGACGTGTTCCCTATGCTCCGCCCGTTCGCTATCGGTCTGTGCATCATGTTCTTTCCGACGGTGGTACTGGGTACGATAAACAGCATCATGTCGCCCGTCGTGCAGGGTACGGCAAAGATGCTGGAGGCGGAAACGCTGGACATGAACCGATACCGTGAGCAGAAGGACAAACTGGAGTACGAAGCGATGATGCGCAATCCCGAAACCGCCTACCTCGTGTCAAATGAGGAGTTTGACAAACAACTGGAAGAACTGGGCTGGTCGCCCGGCGACATGGTGACGATGGCGGGGATGTACATCGAGCGCGGGATGTACAACATGAAGAAGGGCATCCGCGACTTCTTCCGCGAGATACTGGAACTGATGTTCCAAGCCGCCGCCCTCGTGATAGACACCATCCGCACGTTCTTCCTCGTGGTGCTGGCGATACTCGGTCCGATAGCCTTCGCCATATCGGTGTGGGACGGCTTCCAAAGCACGCTTACACAGTGGATATGCCGCTACATACAGGTCTATCTGTGGCTGCCCGTGTCGGATATGTTCAGCACCATACTGGCGAAGATACAAGTGCTGATGCTGCAAAGCGACATCGAACGGATGCAGGCTGACCCGAACTTCTCGCTGGATTCGAGCGACGGGGTGTACATCGTCTTCATGATAATCGGCATCATTGGTTACTTCACCATCCCCACGGTAGCAGGCTGGATTATCCAAGCCGGAGGCATGGGAAGCTACGGTCGCAACGTGAACCAGACGGCAGGACGAGCCGGAAGTATGGCGGGCAGCGTGGCGGGCGCAGCCGCAGGAAACGTGGTCGGACGTGCCGGGAAACTACTGAAATAATCAACTGACAATTAAAAACGAATAAACAACAATGGAATTTAAGTCACTTAAAAACATCGAATCATCGTTCAGGCAGATACGCCTGTTCGGTATCGTCTTCCTCTCGTTGTGTGCCGTAATAACGGTATGGAGCGTGTGGAGTTCCTACCGCTTCGCGGAGCGGCAACGGGAAAAGATTTACGTGCTGGACAACGGCAAGTCGCTGATGCTGGCTCTCTCGCAAGACTTGTCGCAGAACCGTCCGGCAGAAGCGAGGGAACACGTGCGCCGTTTCCACGAGCTGTTCTTCACGCTCTCACCCGAAAAGAGCGCGATAGAGCATAATGTGAAACGCGCCCTGCTATTAGCGGACAAAAGCGTGTACAACTACTATTCGGACTTCGCCGAGAAAGGGTACTACAACCGCATCATCGCCGGGAACATCAACCAAGTGCTGAAGGTGGACAGCGTGGTGTGCGACTTCAACGGCTATCCCTACCGTGCCGTGACCTACGCCACGCAGAAGATCATCCGGCAGAGCAACGTCACCGAGCGCAGCCTCGTGACCACGTGCCGCCTTTTGAACTCGTCCCGTTCGGACGACAATCCCAACGGTTTCACCATCGAGGGCTTCACCATCATCGAGAACAAGGATTTACAAACCATCAAAAGGTAACGGACATGAAGAAAATCAGAAAATCATTTTGGCGTGCGTACTGGAAGCTCCACGACAAAAAGAAAATGCTGGTGGCAAGGCTCAAAGGCTATCTGGACGGTTTGCCCCCGAAAACACGCAAGCGCATCGTGCTGGCGATGCTCGCCGCCTTCACGGTGCTTGCCCTTTACACCTTCGGCAAAGCTGTCTATGACATCGGCAGGAATGACGGCAGCCGGATAGTAACAGACCATGCCGGACAGGTGGAACTGTCCGTAAAGCCGGAAAACAATCATAATGTAATACCTTATTTATATGGAACAGACGAAGAATGAACCTAAAAACGAGAACAAGGCGGCTCCCGACAACGGGAAACCGAAGAAGGAGCGCAAGCCGCTGACCGAAGCCCAAAGGCTGAAACGTCAGAAAATGATAGTGCTGCCCGCTATGGTGCTGGTATTCATCGGTGCTATGTGGCTGATATTCGCCCCGTCTTCCGACAAGGAGCAGCAACCGGGAACGGGTGGTTACAATATCGAAATGCCCGACGCTGACAAGGCGAACCGTCAGATCATCGGCGACAAGGTGAAAGCCTACGAACAGGGGGCGATGGAGGAACGGCAGGAGAACCGCAGCCGCACCATGCAGGAGCTGGGCTATATGTTCGACCGCGAAGTGGCGGAAACGGATAGCGGCAGGGACTTCGACCTTGCCAATCCCGGAGGCATGGAAGAGAATGTGAAGTCCGCCCCGAAGACCATCCAATCATCCGCAGCCGCCTACCGCGACCTCAATGCCACGCTCGGCAACTTCTACGAGCAGCCAAAGAACGACAATGCGGATATGGACGAACTGTTAGAGCGTATCGCCTCGCTGGAATCGGAACTGGAAACCGAGAAAGGCAAGGCATCCGCTATGGATGACCAAGTGGCACTCATGGAGAAGTCCTATGAACTGGCGGCGAAGTACATGGGCGGGCAGAACGGCACACAGCCACCTGTCGGACAGGCGGCAGAGCCTTACCCCGTGCAGAAAGCCGGAAAGAACACGGCTGCACCTGTCAGGCAGGTAACGCATCAGGTGGTATCTTCGCTCTCACAGCCGATGAGCAACGCTGAGTTTGTCGCCTCCTTCTCGCAGGAGCGCAACCGCAGTTTCAATACGGCGGTGGGTGTCACGACTGTATCGGACAGGAACACCATATCGGCGTGTGTCTATGGGGCGCAGAGTGTGACTGACGGGCAGGCGGTAAGATTACGGCTGCTGGAGCCGATGGCAGTGGCGGACAAAATCATACCCCGCAATGCAGTGGTGGTAGGCACGGCAAAGATTCAGGGCGAACGACTCGATATTGAAATTACTTCGCTGGAGTACGCAGGTACGATTATACCGGTAGAACTGGCGGTGTATGACACGGACGGACAGCCCGGCATCTTCATTCCAAACTCGATGGAGATGAACGCCGTCAGGGAGGTTGCCGCCAACATGGGCGGCTCGCTGGGCAGCAGCATTAATATCTCCACCAACGCAGGGGCGCAGCTCGCCTCCGACTTGGGCAAGGGGCTGATACAAGGCACGAGCCAGTATATCGCCAAGAAGATGCGTACCGTCAAGGTGCATCTGAAATCCGGATACAAGGTCATGCTATATCAGGACAGAGATTGAAAACAATAACAATCAACGACTAAAAAAACAACAACCAAATTTTTATTTACCACTAAAATCCAAAGTAGAATGAAAAAAGTAATCATCATACTTGCCCTCGCTATGGGCATCGTAACTGCCAACGCGCAGGAGAACGTAACCGTTGTAACGGACAACGGAAGTGAACAACCGACCTTGACAAAGGAGGTCTATCCGCAGAAGGAGGCGGACGGCGATCTGTATCACGGGCTGACAAAGAAGCTGACCTTCGACCGCATGGTTCCCCCGCACGGCTTGGAAGTGACCTACGACAAGACCGTCCACGTCATTTTCCCCTCGGAGGTGCGCTACGTCGATTTAGGCTCGCCCGACCTGATTGCGGGTAAAGCCGACGGAGCGGAGAACGTCATCCGCGTGAAAGCGACCGTGAGGAACTTCCCGAACGAAACCAATATGTCCGTGATAACGGAGGACGGGAGTTTCTATACCTTCAACGTGAAATATGCCGATGAACCGCTGCTGCTCAACGTGGAGATGTGTGACTTCATCCATGATGGCGAGAAGGTGAACCGCCCGAACAACGCGCAGGAAATCTACCTGAGGGAGCTGGGCAGCGAAAGCCCGATGCTGGTGCGCCTTATCATGAAGTCCATCCTGGGGCAGAACAAGCGCGAGGTGAAGCATATCGGCTGCAAGCGATTCGGCATCCAGTACCTGCTGAAAGGTATCTATACGCATAACGGGTTACTCTATTTCCACACGGAGATAAAGAACCAGAGCAACGTGCCTTTCGATGTGGACTACATCACATGGAAAATCGTTGACAAGAAGGTGGCGAAGCGTACCGCCGTGCAGGAGCAGATCATCCTGCCGCTCCGTGCGCAGAATTACGCCACACTCGTGCCGGGAAAGAAGAGCGAGCGCACGGTATTCACGATGGCGAAGTTCACCATTCCCGACGACAAATGCCTCGTGGTGGGACTCAACGAGAAGAACGGAGGTCGCCACCAGTCTTTCGTGATTGAGAACGAGGATTTGGTACGTGCCAATACCATCAACGAACTTCAAGTGCGCTGACCATGAGAAAGTACATCGCAATAGTCATCGCGTCGCTTGCCCTGTTCACGGGGCAGGCGCACGCCCAGCGATGCCTGCCGAAGATGCAGGGCATCGAGGTCAGGGCGAACATGGCGGACGGTTTCAATCCCGGCGGCAACGACGGCGGGCACAGCTTCGGGGCGGCTCTTTCCACCTACACGAAAAAGGGGAATAAATGGGTGTTCGGCGGCGAGTACCTGTTGAAGAACAACCCTTACAAGGACGGGAAGATACCCGTGGCGCAGTTCACGGCGGAGGGGGGATACTACTTCAAGATACTCTCCGATGCCCGTAAAATCGTGTTCGTCTATGCAGGGGCTTCGGCTCTTGCCGGATATGAATCGGTGAACTGGGGCGAAAAGGTGTTGCATGACGGCTCCACGCTCCATGACCGGGACTCCTTTATCTACGGCGGTGCATTGACGCTCGATGTGGAGTTTTACGTGGCAGACCGTATCGCTCTGCTCGCCAACCTCCGGGAGTGTTGCCTGTGGGGTGGCGACACGAGGAAGTTTCATACGCAGTGGGGCGTGGGCGTGAAGTTCATCATAAACTGACGCACCGCATGGAACGGACGGAAATCGATGCCATGAGGCATATACCCCTTGCGGACTTCCTCGCACGGCTGGGACATGAGCCTGTACGAAGAAGCGGCAACGAATTGTGGTATCGTGCGCCATACCGCAATGAGCGCACGCCCTCTTTCCGTGTGAACGTGGCGAAACAGCTCTGGTACGACTTCGGTACGGGCAAGGGCGGCGACATCTTCACGCTTGCCGGGGAGTTTATCGGAAGCAACGACTTCATGGAACAAGTGAAGTTCATAGCGGAAACCGCCAATATGCCTATGCCTGTTTCCGAAATGAGTAAACCGACTTTCCTGCCTAAACCGTCAGAACCTGCCTTTGAAGGAGTGGAAGCCACCCCGCTGTTTCGTTCTCCACTGACGGACTATCTGGCGGAACGGGGTATTCCTTACGGCATTGCATCCCGGTATTGCTGCCGACTGAATTACGCTGCGCGTGGCAAGCGGTATTTCGCCGTCGGTTTTCCGAATGTGGCGGGTGGCTATGAAATCCGCAGCCGCTTCTTCAAAGGATGTGTGCCTCCGAAGGATGTGTCGCTGGTCAAGGCGGAAGGCTCTCCGGCTGACGTATGTAGCGTATTTGAAGGATTCATGGACTTTCTTTCCGCTGCCACGCTCGGATTGGAAACGGGTGATTGCCTTGTGCTGAACTCCATTTCCAACGTGGAAAAGGCTATGAGGTATCTGGACGGTTACGGGCGCATAGACTGTTACCTCGACCGTGACGAAGCCGGACGGCGCACGTTGGAAATGCTGAAAGGACACTACGAGGAACGTGTCTGCGACCGTTCCGCCCTCTATGATGGTTGCAAGGACTTGAACGAGTATCTGCAACTGACAACGAAAAAAGAACAATAACTTAAAAATCAAAAGACAATGAACATACTGAACAACAAGAACAAGAGAACATCAATCTTCAAGGCGTTGGCACTCTGCCTTTTCGCCGCCGTGTCGCTCACCGCCGTATCGTGTGACGACGATATGGACATCCAGCAATCCTATCCCTTCACGGTGGAAACCATGCCCGTGCCGAACAAGGTAAGCAAGGGGCAGACAGTGGAAATCCGCTGTGAACTGAAAAAGACGGGCGACTTCGCCAACACCCTCTATACCATCCGGTATTTCCAGTTTGAGGGGGATGGTACGCTGAAAATGGACAACGGCATCACGTTCCTGCCCAATGACCGCTACCTGCTCGAAAACGAGAAGTTTCGGCTGTACTACACGGCGCAAGGTGACGAGGCGCACAACTTCATCGTGGTAGTGGAGGACAATTTCGGCAACTCCTATGAGTTGGAATTTGACTTCAACAACCGAAACGTGAAGGATGACGGGGTTATCACTGTTGTCCCCATCGGGAACTTCAAGCCCCTTACACGATGATGCGTGTATTCATGGCTATCCTCTGTTCGCTTCTGGCGGTCTGTTCCGTGTCCGCACGGAACAGACGCCATGAGGGAACGGACGGGCAGGCGGCTATCTACCGGCTGCCACCATTTGAGAGGGCGGTGCGATGCACGAAGTATTTTGAGGGCTGGCATTCGGAAAAACATCACCCGTATGTAGGATATGGACATCGGTTGCAGCCGGGGGAAAGGTATTCGGCACGCACCATGACGAAGCGGCAGGCGGACGCGCTTCTGCGAAAAGACCTGCGGAAGTTCTGCGCGATGTTCCAGCAGTTCGGGAAGGATTCGCTTCTGCTTGCCACGCTCGCCTACAATGTCGGTCCGTACCGTCTTTTGGGGAGTGGGAAGATACCCAAAAGCACGCTAATCCGAAAGCTGGAGGCGGGTGACAGGAACATCTACCGGGAGTATATCGCTTTCTGTAACTATAAGGGGAAACGCCACGCCATGCTGCTCAAACGAAGGAAGGCTGAGTTTGCGCTGCTGTATGTACCATAAAGAATAAGTGTCTGACGAAAGAAACTCCGATGAAGCCGCCAACTTCATCGGAGTTTCAGTTTTCATACATTCGGGATTGTCCCTTTGCCTGCAACCTCACCGTCCCTGCAATGCTCTATGATACCGGGTGAAAATCCCATGCTGCCGATTGCGATATGCCGGATATAGTCTGTATATTCCTGACCTTGAAAATTCCTGCCCGTAAGGTTCTTGAAAACCATCTTTATGCTTATGCCGTCGTTGCTGTACAAGATGGTTTTTCCGTTCTGTCTGATTGTTTCCATGATTAAAACTTGTTTTTGTGAATACTATCGTAGATTGGTACAAAGGTTTCTTTGCCTACTTTCTTATCCGCCATCATGCTCATGAAAGAAAGTAGGCGGCTTTTGCCGCCCACCCCTCAAAAGCGGGTGTAAAGTCCCGTTACCATCGTGAACATTTCCTCCAGCATATCGCAATATATCCCCTCGTGCGTTTCAATGTCCTTCGTCCTGCTCTCGAATGTCTTTTTGCTGAACGTCTTGCGGTAGAAACGCATATTGTATAGGTCTGCCCCTCCGTCATAGATGATGTCAAGGCGGTTGGCACTGGTCTTGTTCCTCGCAAGGCTCATGCGCAAGCCGTTGCCCATGTCTGTGAAGTCTTTGCTTCCCGTCATGGCGGCAAAGCGTCTGCCGCCAATCTGCTCTAAAATTGTCTTTGCTATCATATCCGTTGTCTTTTAGGTTTATGGTTCGGGCGGTGCGGACACCGCCCCAATGTTCAAAATTCTGTTTTCTCGGTTATGGGTGTGCATTTTTCCAGCCACTCTTTCAGACATTCCATGTTATACTCGCTCGTGATGACTGCCGTATGGCTGTCAATGGCAGTGAAACGGCTGCTTTCATAGCTGTCTATCCACCCCTTTAGGGTATCAACTCCCCACGCTTCGGCATCGTCAAAGATGCCGTCCAATGCCGTAATGGGTTCGCTGAATTTGACTATCAGCGTTTGGTAGCCTGCTTCGTTCATCGCTTCTCCTCCTTCCTTTCCTTTGCCGTTAGCCACTTGTCCCGTGCGGCTCGACATTCGTCTAATGTGGGTTTGACACAAGAGAAAAGTTCCCCGTCCGTGTGGCGGTAGTCGTATTGCACAAGGGTGCGTTTGCGTCTGCCGATACCCGTTTGGAATTTCTCGTAGTTCTCCGTTCCTGCCGATTGGCAGGTGCTTACTCCGTTAATTGTCATTTTTGTTGCCATAGTCGTTGTTATTTAGATGATTAGAAATGTACAGACAGCACTCTGTGTTGCATCACCATTTCGGGGTCGCTCGTGTAGCGTTGGTGCAGGTAGAAATGATGAGAGCCGAAGCCGTAAAGGAAGAACTTGTCAAGTTCGTGTTTCTCGGCAAAGTCCTTGACGCTCGCCCTTAATTGCTCCTCACTCTGACAAAGAGTGAGGAGGTTCATAAATTCAAGGAACATCGTGGGGATTTTATCATCCCATAGGAAAACCATGCTTTCAAATCTTACTTCCATAATGTTAGTTGTTAGATGTCGATATTATGCCGCTTTCATCCGCTGGCGGATAAGGTTGGCGTTCTTGTTCACAAGGGCGATGATGCGGTCGTGGTATTCGGAGTTCTCGTTGCATACGCCACGACACTGCACCACCTCAAAAGTTTTTAGTGACACCTCTATCGTTTCAATTCGTTTTCCGTCAATGGTGGCGGATAGGATAAGGGAGTCTTTTCGTTTGTGGTAACCGCCCACACAATGATGCATCGTCCTTCCTTCCTCTGCCATTTCTTCCACGCTCTCTATGACTTTGACGCAAATAAGGCTGTCGGTAAAGGCAAGTCCGAAGAATATGCCCTTAGCTTTCAGATATTGTTTCTCGTCCTCAATCGCTTTCCTGCGTTGCTGTTCAGTCCGCTCATGTTTCCTTTGCAGGTTGCGCTTTGCCACCAACTTGTCGTGTTCAACTTTGAGGTCGGCAGGGCAAACGTATTTCGGGCTGTTTGTGTCCTTGCCGAAATGACGCAGGAGGTCTATGGTGTCACGCCACATTGAGCCGTCCTCAATAGTATAGCCGTTGCGGATACATATCTTGATTGAAGCCCAATACTCTCCAATATTGAAAGAGTGGTACAGATAGTAGCGCAACATGGGATATTGCCCTGCCTTCAACAGCGTTTCCGCACGGCTGTCCGACAATAATGCCGGTATTAGTTTGGTGGGTACAATGTCGTGGAAATTGCCGTTAAAGCCGTTTCTGCGGAGCGTCGGCAACACCTTATATCTTGGATATATCGGGGAATATGAGATATGGCGGTACGCTTCATTGTCATTGCGGATAGCAAAAGGAGAAGCGAATGAGAACGTGTCGATGTAGCATCCCAATGTGCGTGGAATGGCAACAACAGCCTTACGCCCTTGTTCATTCCACCAATACTGCCCGATTTCAAGGGCATAGGACTTGGCATTAACCCCTTTCTCCATACCCACGACAAGCAAGAACATTCGTAGCACTTGGTATTCTCCGCTTGTGGTAAGGGTTGTGAAATACTGCTTTTGTCTTACCTTGCGCTGATAGGTGAGGCAGACTTTCAAACTTGCTCCACATTCGGGACACGTACAATGCTCGGTCTGCTCCGTCATTACCCAACTATGACCGCAATCCATACAAGTGGTACGACCTTTCGGCAAGCGGTGTGCATAATGCTCCACGCAATTACGGAATGCCCAATTTATCTGTATCGGGGTTATCGGGCGTAGTTTCTTGCTTTGGGCAAGAACTGCTTTTTCAAATTTGTTTCTCGGTTTCATAAGCCAAAATCAAATAATGAGGGTTGAACTTGGGTTTCTGTTTTCGCCTTTGTCGGCTTGGTGCGGTTCTGCAACTTGCGGAGTTCCTCGTCTTGGTATCTGCGGACTGCCTGCTGACGTGCTTCTGCTTTTTCCTCTGCCGTGAGTTCCACAATGTGGTTCACCGCCACTTGGCATTGGATAGGCTTGCCCACCTCAATCTCGTTCTCGTCATAGTAGTGTACTGCTTGTCCGTATATCTCTCCGTCCGTGAAGCCGTTACAACCGCTTTTCTGCACATAGTTCAGAATGTAGGTTACGCAATCGTCAATGTTCTTGGCTGGATTGCGGTAGTTCTTCGCAAAGAGCGTGTCTTCCTCCGCACGTTGTTCCAAATACATCTGTATCGTTCTCTTGAAATGGTCTGTTCCTTTCATATCGCTGTCGTTTTTATGAGTTGTCAAATAGTATGTTTCAAAATCTCCCTCCAATAAATCGGCTCAACCTCGCTCAATAGGAAGTCTATAAAGTCCTTCCGTGCGTTCTTGTTCAGTTCGTGGTAGAGTCCACGGAACACGGACATATTACCGTTGAGGTATGTTTCCACCATGTACTCGAAGATGTTGCCCACCTCGTAGTATCTGCATTGTTGCTCCACTGTCTTGCTTCTTCTCTTTGCCATGTCGGTAGGGATTAAAGGGTGAATAACCAAAGAATGAAGCCGAAGAACAGGATAACGGAAAGAATAGCCACGATTACCCCTATTGCCACTCGGAACACTCCGTTTATTATCTCTCTGACGATGTACCAAAGGATGCCGGACACCCAAAAGGCGGTGCGCATGATTAGGGTGCATATCGCAAGCCCTATGTATTGCGCCATTTGTCTGAAATTTACCGTTGCTGTCATAGCCGTATCATTTGTTAAGTTCCACGATGCTGTCTATCCTGCCGTATAGGAAACTGCGGAGTGCGGTCTTGTCGGTAGCCTTGTATTCCGCCCAATGTCCATACTGCTTTACAATGTAGGTTCGGAGAATGTCGGAAAAGTCAAACATCCAACCTTGCAAGGGTACTGCGCTCTTGAAATAGGTGTTGCTGTTCACGTTGCGTGTAAGCCAATCCTTTTCCTCTCGGCTCAATTTCTCACCATTGTTCAGTTTGGTGCGAAGTCCGTACACCTTGCTGCCTTGCAGGTTCTCCAAACTTGGTACTTCCCATGCCACGAATTTTGTTGCTATTGCCGTTCTCATATCCGTTTTGTTTTTGATTTTTTGTTTTTTAATGCGGATTCAAGAGCTGAGGGAGTTGAGTTTCAAACTATCTTATCTGCCTCTCGTTTATCCGACATTTTTTTTAATGCGTCTTTCTGTCGCATCGGTCGTTTTCGTTTCGGGTGCTTAAAAAGGTAGGGATTAGGGAATGCAAGGTTTTTCCGAAAAACAGGAGGCTTGACCTTGCTTTCCCGTACAATCCCGGAGTTACCTTTGCACCCAGCACGAAAATGACTGCCTGATGCGGCTCACTGAAAGGCGCGAAAATGGAGGTAAACGGAAGTAGAGGCAGATTAGACAGGAAAACTTCAAAAGAGAAATCCGTGAAAAAGACATCCCCAACAGAAAAGAACATAGCCGGTAGCGTGAAACCGGGCAAACCATCGGCAAGGAAGTATGTTTTTATCTGTTTGGCCAAACGTGTTTGGTCGGATGGATAAAATCATTCTTCCCGGTTTGTCTGCCGTGAGTGACGGCTTGTTCCATTTATGGAATGTGCGGTCATACACGGCTTTCCGCTTCCGGCTCAAAAGGACAACGAAAAAAGAAAAATCGTCAAAACCCCGTAAAAGCACCTCTTTGGCATAAGCACAAAAGAAAGGGGCCTTGTCTCATCAGTCTAAACTATTGTTTAGGCGTGAGGCAAAGCCCTTTTCTCCGCTTATGCGGCAGTCGGCACACGTTCGTTCAAAATCTTTTTGGGCGATGGTGTGCTGACGGATAAAATCGCTTTTACGGAAAAACTTGTGTGAGAAGAAAAAATCAGGAGATTCATTTCTAAATCTCCCATTTTATTGTTACTTTTGCATACGAAGAGTTCTTTGAAGGTTACGCAACGCACAGAAGAATAATGCAGTAGATAACTAACTAATTCGTAACCTATTACTATTATGAGCGATTACCCAATGCTCATTTCCAATAAATTACACTCTTTTCGTAACTTCGCTTATGCAAAGATAAACTAATTTTATATTTGTATTGGGATTTGGCTTTGTTTTCTTGAGGGAAGGGGTATAAAAAAAGAGGCTTAAGCCTCTTTTTTGTTTGGGTTTTCCGGACTTTTACGTTCGGGCTTCGGCAACAGGGCCTTGCGTGACAAACGAAGTTTTCCGGTTTTTTTATCTATTTCGAGCAGTTTGACCTGTATACGATCTCCTTCTTTCAATACGTCTTCGACTTTTTCGATACGTTTGTAGTCGATTTCCGATACATGGAGTAAACCGTCTTTACCCGGCAGGATTTCAACGAAGGCGCCGAAGGGCATGATTGATTTTACAACCCCTTCATATACTTCTCCTTCTTCCGGTCTGACGACAATAGCGCGGATACGTGCCAGTGCCATATTGATAGAATCGGCATTCGATGCAGCTATATCTACGATACCTTTGTTGTCGACTTCTTCGATATTAATGGTAGCACCTGATTTTTCCTGGATATCCTGGATGATCTTTCCGCCGGGTCCTATTACGGCACCGATCTGATCTTTATCGATGATAATGGTCTGGATACGCGGTGCATGTGGTTTGAGATCCGGACGCGGTGCAGGTAATGTTTCTGTGATGATATTCATGATATGCATACGTCCGCGTTTTGCCTGATCCAATGCTTTTTCCAGAATTTCATAAGGCAGACCGTCCACTTTGATATCCATTTGGGTAGCTGTGATACCGTCTACGGTTCCGGTTACTTTAAAGTCCATATCGCCCAGGTGGTCTTCGTCGCCGAGGATATCCGACAGTACGGCATATTTTTCACAGCCTTTGTCGGTAATCAATCCCATAGCAATACCGGTAACCGGTTTTTTCATCGGTACACCGGCATCCATTAAGGCCAAAGTTCCGGCACATACGGTTGCCATCGATGAGGAGCCGTTGGATTCCAAAATATCGGAAACAACACGGATGGTGTATGGGAAATCTGTCGGTATCATGCGTTTTAAAGCACGGTGAGCCAGATTACCGTGACCGATTTCACGACGCCCTACGCCCCGGCTCGGTCTTGCCTCTCCGGTAGAGAACGGGGGGAAGTTATAATGCAACAAGAAACGTTCTTTGCCTTGTTCCGTTGCTTCGTCGATAATCTTTTCGTCCAATTTGGTTCCCAAAGTCACCGTCGATAAAGATTGAGTTTCTCCACGGGTGAAAATCGAGGAACCGTGAGGTCCGGGCAGAGAGCCTACTTCGCACCAGATCGGACGGATTTGTTCGGTGGTACGTCCGTCTAAACGTACACCTTCGTCCAGAATCATGCGGCGCATAGCCTCTTTTTCAACATCATGATAATAACGGCTTACCATCATTTTCTTTGCTTCTCTTTCTTCTTCCGGAAGGCTTGCCATATAGTCTTCGCCTACCTGATGCAGCAACTCGCTTCTCAGGTGTTTGTCGGCATTGCATTGGCGGGCTACATCGTATGCTTTTTGATAGCATTTGGCCCAAACGTCTTTGCGCAATTCTTCGTCATTTACTTCATGACAATAGGTCCGCTTTGCTTTTCCGACAGCTTCAGCCAATTCTTTCTGAACCAGACACTGGTCTTTGATGGCTGTGTGAGCAAATTTGATCGCATCCAACATTTCCTGCTCGGATACTTCGCTCATTTCTCCTTCAACCATCATGATGTTTTCATAGGTTGCACCGACCATGATGTCGAGGTCTGCATTTGCCAGTTGTGAGCAAGTCGGATTGATTACCAATTCGCCGTTGATACGGGCAACCCGTACTTCTGAAATCGGTCCGTGAAATGGAATATCGCTGACTGCAATAGCAGCGGAAGCTGCCAAGCCGGCCAATGAATCCGGCATCGATTCTTCATCGGCAGAATATAAGGTAACCTGTACAAAAGTTTCTGCGTGATAATCATCCGGGAATAACGGACGGAGCGCCCTGTCAATCAAACGGGATACGAGAACTTCGTAGTCAGATGCTTTTCCCTCTCTTCTGGTAAAACCTCCGGGGAAACGACCGATGGCAGAAAATTTTTCTTTGTAATCTACGGATAACGGCATGAAATCGACATCCGGTCCTGCTTCCTGGGCAGATACTACGGTGGCTAAAAGCATTGTGTTGCCCATCTTTAACATGACAGCACCATCAGCTTGTTTTGCCAGCTTGCCGGTTTCCAGTGTAATTACTCTTCCGTCATGCAGAGTAATACTTTTTTCAATAATGTTCATAATTTTACTGTTAAAATAAATTCATTTTAACGGAATTCTTCAATAGATGATAACCCCAAACCGGAGTTTGAAATTATATAAGGAGGAGTGGAGGGAGGTAAAAATAATTAAAAACAAGCCCGGGAATAAACCCGGGTTTGTCTGAAGCGTATGATTATTTACGAATATTCAAAGCTTTAATGACAGCACGATATCTTTCAATATCTTTTTCTCTCAGATAGTCAAGCAATGCTCTACGCTTTCCTACTAATTTAATCAAGGCACGCTGTGTAGCAAAATCCTTGTGATTACTTTTCAAATGATCGGTCAAGTGACTGATACGGTAGGAAAATAAAGCGATCTGAGATTCTGCAGAACCTGTATCTTTATTAGACTTCCCGTAATTTGAAAAAAGCTCTTGTTTTTTTTCAGGAGTTAAATACATAATTTCTAAACTTTTAATTGAATTAATATCGTTAAACGGCGCAAAATTACAATTTATTCCGGAACAAACCAACGGAAGGGAAAATTATTTTACTCTTTCGGAGCAAAATAACTTATTTCTTATTGGCAATATTCCCGGATATGGTCAATTGCGTTTCCGGATGTTGAGGGTCGTTGGTAATGACCGTTATCGATTTATATTGCCGGCCGCTTTTTCCGGTAGAGTCGAAGGTCGCCCGGATTGTCGTAGATTGTCCCGGACTAAGTATCGTTTCTCCCATCGTTACGGCTGTGCATCCGCAACTGGCTTTTGTTTTCCGGATGATCAGGTCGGATTTGCCGTTGTTTTTCATCACAAAATCACAATTTGCTTTTTCTCCCGGTTTGATTTCTCCGAATTCGATGGTATTTTTTTCGAAAACGGCAACGGGAGCATTGGCCAGTTCTTCTTCGGTCAATTTGCTGAAATCTTCTGTGATATGAGCGCTGATGCTCAAACGGTTTTTGTATGAATTGTCGTTATCGATCGACAAAATGACATTGTCGTAAACATATCCGTAATCATTCCTTTTGTCAGCATCCAGAGAAACGATAATCATGCCCTTTTTACCGGGTTTCACAATTTGCGGTTCGACTACGGCTGTAATGTAGGAAGGTTTGTACCGGATACTTACACTTACCTCTTTTTGCCGGCTGTTGAAGAAATAAACGGTGTCTTTTTTTATTTCTCCGAAATGTATTTCTCGGAAAGACAGATTGTTGGATTTGAATTTCAAGCTATCCATGTTTAATTTATAAAGTAAATCCGGATACCTGGGGTTGTCTACGATGTTTCCGCGTATTCTCAATTGTTCCCGCGTCGATGATGTGTTGGAATAGACCGTAAGCGTATAATTGAAATTCGTGGATATCTGTGTCGTGGGAAAAGAGATTTTGATCGTACCGGTTTTGCCCGGAGCTACCGGCTGTTCGTTCCAGGTGGCTTTTACGAGTGTCGTAACCGGAGCTACCCGGCTGATGATGATCGGTTGTGTTCCGGTATTTTTAAATCCGAATGTTACAGTCGTCGGTGTTTCGTCTGCTTTCAGGTTTTTCAATTCGATTTCTTTGGTTTTGAAATCAAAAACTCCCTGAGCCTGTGATAAGAATGGACTGAAGAGTAGTAATATCCCAACAATGAGTTTCATGTGAATGACTTATTTTATTGAACGGTTGCTGACAATCTGTAAGAGACGATCGTGTTTTTGGGATCGTTGAACGTGAAGGAAATAATTTTAGCCTTTTTGCCCGGCGTATCATTCGTCTTTAGGGTAAGCGTCACTTTGGCTTTCTTACCCGGTTTGATCGTCATTTTTGCCGGAATAACGGTAAGGTTTTGGTCGTCGGATGTTTTTATTTTGCGAATGATCAAATCTGATTTCCCCGTATTTTGAATGTAAAATTCGTGTTTTTTAGTGGTATTTTTGGCTAATATACCTAAATCGAATTCGTCTTCAGAAAGCTTAACAACGGGTGCCTTGTCGTAGTTATCGGCCTTATAGGCAGAAAAATCTTCTGTGATATTGGCAACTACAGGTATTTCTATCTGTTTTCCATGGTTTGTGCCGATTGACAGTTTATCGGATACAAAGCCCCAGTCGTTTTTGGCGGCGGCGTTGTATTTGACGGATATTGTACCCTTTTCTCCTTTTTTCAGGGTTTCCGGTTGAACGGTAACTGTGATGTGGAGAGAAGCCGGGGTTGTCGTAATTGTTAACGGCTGTTCTCCCAGGTTTATCATTTCGATTGTTTTTTCGGGAGTGTCGGTATTTTTGATCGTACCGAAATTAAGATTTGAAGCAGTAAGTTTTAAATTACCGATG
Organism: Culturomica massiliensis; assembly: GCF_900091655.1. Taxonomy (NCBI): domain Bacteria; kingdom Pseudomonadati; phylum Bacteroidota; class Bacteroidia; order Bacteroidales; family Odoribacteraceae; genus Culturomica; species Culturomica massiliensis. The sequence continues at coordinate 1,748,789 of NZ_LT594621.1, read as the reverse complement.
CTCTGTATATAGTTTGCGTAAGGGTCTCTGGGTTTCCGTTCTATTGTTCCCCGGATGGTCAGGGAAACGACGGCATTTTCTGCGTTGGAGTTAACAGTTATACTTTTTGTGAATGGACCGCTGCGCCGAAGTGGGTTAAAGCTTACCCTGATATGGCCCGTTCCGTTCGGAGCGATTGGCTGCCGGTCCCATTCCGGGGTTGTACATCCGCAACCGGCACGTACGTTCGTCAGGATCAAAGGGACGGTTCCTGTGTTTTTAAATACAAAATCATAAACGGCATTACCTCCCGTCTCACTGATTTTCCCAAAGTTGTGGGATGTTTTTTCAAATTCAATTTTCGCTTTCTGGCTGAATGCCAGCACCGGAATAATTGTAAAGCACAATAACAACAACTTCTTCATTGCTTCCATTTTATTTAATCATATTATATGTTTGCAGACAAGGCGATAGTAATGACAGAATAAACTATCATTATTTTTCTATAAAAATCTTACAAAGATAAGAAATATATAGAAAAGCGGGTAGATTTAAAAAAAATTATTGAATATTAATATAGCGGATAAAAGTTTATTCCGGAAAGAAGAATGCTTATATAAGTATTTTGATTTACGGTTAGAAAGGAGGGGTATTACTAACCGTAAATCATAAGGTTTAACAGTTTACGGCTACGACTTCGGCTATGTCTTTTACCGGTATGGATGTCGATTTTTTGGCAAATGTTTTTTTGCACAGCGGGCAGGCGGTTACGATGACATCCGGCCGGTAGGCGGCATAGGCGGCTACGGCATCGGCGGCGATATGGCTTTTCTGTTCAGTGGAGATGTGGTTATTGGCTAACGATCCTCCGCAGCATAAGGAGTCTTTGCCGTCGTAACGGGTTGCCAGTTTACGGCTGACCTGCCTCAATACTCTTTCGGGAGCGGCATATACTTCACTGCCCCGTCCCAATTCACAAGGGTTGTGAAAAACGGTTTTGTCGTCACTGACCGTCGTTTTTAGAATGTTGTTGGATATCAGGTAATCGATGTATTCGGTATGGTGCATGATTTGCATGGACAGTCCGTATTCTTCCTTAAAGGTTTTGTAGCATATCGGACAGGACGTGACCAGTAGTTCCGCTCCTGAATTTTCGATTATCGCTTTGTTTTTTTCGACGATGACGGAAGCGGCACTTTGATTGCCCGAAAGCATCATTGGACGTCCGCAGCAGATGCCGTCCTGTTCGTCTATAAATGTATATCCGACACCTGCTTTGCTGAAGATGTGTTTCATGGCCTGGATGACCGATGGGGTAAGATGTCCCATACATCCGGCAAAATAGGCTACTTTCGTTTTTTGGGGGTCGGCAGGTTTTACATAATTGTAAGTGTCTTTGGTGATTTGTATCCGGTCCGGGCGTTTGCTCAAACGGATGGCATTCAGTTTGAGGTCGACCGGGCATGCTGCTTCACAACGACCGCACATCAGGCAGTTTTCGGTCTGTTCGGAGTAGTCTTTGTGATGCCGTATTTTTTTGAGAAAATATACGGGTTGAGTGTTGTTCATACCCAGCGATGTATTGAGCTGACAGCGATCGATACAAATACCGCAACGCGAACAGGCGTAAAGTTGTATTTCGCTGAATGCATTGAATGTTTTTCCTTGTTTGATACCCCAGTTTTTTAAGAAAATATACACGACTTCCGTCGGGATATGCATATAACGGGAAAACGGCAATAGCAGGAAGAACAGGCCAAGGGCCGAGGAGTAGGCCCACCAGGTCGGATAAGCCAGAGATTCCAGCGGTAGGGTATCGGCAAAGAAATTGCCCGCTGTATGTGTCAGAAAGCTACCGCCTCCGCGAAGTCCGCTGGTAAAACTCTCTGCCAGGAAACGCAGCGGAAAAATCAACCACAACACCGTAAGAATGAGCAAATCGAACGGACGATGGCTGGTCGTTTTTTTTAGTCCCAGGGCTTTGGAATAAAGTCTTTTCATCAAGGCCAGGAATAAGCCGGAAAGGATCATCAGCAGGATCAGGTCCATGATGAAGGCGAAGACATTGCTGTAAGGAAATGTTTCTTTGGCCGGATGAAAAAAACGGAAAAAAATGGCAAAATAAGGGGGATTGAGGGCACTGGTATGGTAGACCATGGATTCCGTTTTGCCGATGACAATCAGCAGAAACCAACCGAGTCCGAAACACATGTGCATGTATCCCAGGAACGGATTCGTACGATAAATTTTACGATGTACCAGGCATTCCAGAAAAGCCTCTTTTATGGCCTTAACGGTTTTCAAACTAAACATGCCTTTCCGGATCATTTTCTTTTCCGGCTTGGAAAAGGTTTTGATCCAGCGGAAATATTTAACGACGAGAAATATAAGCAGTATATTCAGGCCAATGGTAAAAGGAAGTACAAAATTATCGTAATACATAAAAGATGGAACTTGCTAGTAGTTGAACGTTATTTTTTTATATAATCGATCATGGTCAGTATCATTTTCCGGGTATCGACGCCCCTGGGACATACCAGCAGGCATTTCCCGCAAAGCATGCATTTTTGCAATTTGGTCCTGGCTTCTTCGTTTTCGCCCCGCTTTACCAGCATTTGAAGCTTCCGGATGTTGAAGTCCGTCAGATTGCCGGCCGTACAGGTTGCAGTACATCCCCCGCATCCGATGCAAAGTTTACTACTGGGTGCATTTTGTGCCAGATAGGCGATAAAAGCTTTGTCGTTTTTATCGTAGTCGATGCTTCTGGTTTCCGGTATGGAATATCCCCACAGTGTTGTCATTGTTTGAGCGATTTGAGTTTATACTATATCAGGCATTCCCGGATTTTTTCAGGTAGGCCGTAATGTTACAGGCTGCGGAACGGGCATCCGCCAGGGTATCCGTCAGGTTCATGGGGGAGGTGCTGCAACCGGCGACGAAAATGCCTTCTTTTTCTGTCAGATTCGTGCCGTAATGGGGATCGGCGGGACGGATGAAACCGTTGGGCGACAAGCCGAGGGATAATTGTGCTGCTGCTTTACGGCTGCCCTCGGAGGCCTCCATTCCGATCATCAGCACCATTAAGTCCAATGTCATTTTAAGCGGTTTGCCGACTAAGGTGTCTTCTACTTTGATTACCAATTGCTTGCTTATGTTTTCAGAAGCTTCGGACAGGCGGCCCCGGACAAATTTGATGTTGTATTTTTCTTGTGCATCGCGGTATAGTTCTTCATAGCCGGGACCAAACATACGCATGTCCATGTAAAAACAGAAAATTTCGGCATCCGGCAATAGCTCCCGTGCTTCGATGGCTTGCTTAACGGCTGTGATGCAGCATAGCTTGGAGCAATGGTAGTTGCATACTTTTTCGTCCCGTGAGCCTACACAGTGGATGAAACCGATCCGTTGCGGCTTTTTTCCATCGGCAAGTGTGAGGGAGTGGTTGGTAAAAAGGTTTTCAAGTTCGACAGAAGTAATCACATGGTTGTATATACCGTAACCGTACTCTTCTTTCCGGTGGGCGTCGAATAACCGGAAGCCGGTGGTCAGCAACAGGGCATCTGCGGATAAAAGGGATTTATCGCTCAGAGTGACCGTATATTTACCCGTTTCGTTTTTGGACATTTCGACGGCCTCTGTATCCAGGTGAAGGGTTATATTGGGATGATCGAGGTTGTTTTTTAATTTTTCCGTGATATCCCTGGCGTTTTTCCGGTCCGGGAAAAGTTGATACCAGTTGTTAAGGTTGCCGCCGGTCGTATTTTCTTTCTCGATCAGATCGATCTTAATGCCTTCCTGTGCCAATCTGTAGGCTGCCTCACATCCGGCCGGTCCTCCTCCGATAATGATTACGTTCATACTATTGATAAATTTATGATGGATTTCAGATTTAAATAAGCTAAGATATTTATGTTTCAACCACTTTTATTCAATGTAAATACCCAAATGGCAGAACTAAATCGATGACTTAAATGGATGAATCGCTTTATTTAATTCTAAAATTATAGTTTGCTGTTATTATTTCACTTTCAAATACGTCGGACAGGTCGGTTCTCCCAAAGAAATTCCCTTACTGTTTTTGTATTTGGCCTCCGGATCGTAGTCTATTCCCATTTTATCCAGAAGGGGCTCTACTGCAACCTGGTGCATCTGTAATCCGATTTCCCACGGATCGTAGCCTAAAATCAATGCAGTCAGTTCTTCATAGGTCAGGACGGGGATACCGTAGCCGTCCGTTCCGTAAGTGGTGCCTTCCATTTCGCTGATCGTATATTGCCATTTGTCGAGGAACATCGCACACCCCGGACAATTGGCTACGATAAAATCAGGCGCATAAGGCTGCATGGATTCGAATTTCTTCTTGGAATTGGCGACAGAAAATCCGCGATTTGCCATAACAAGGTAGTTTCTGAAACCGAATCCGCAGCAATGCCGGCGTTCCGGGTAGTCGACGGGATCTCCGCCCCAAGCTTCTATCATGCCGGTGAGTACGGCGGGAAATTCTGCTCCTCCGATTCCTTTGGAAGGAAACATTTTGGCGTAATGGCAGCCGATGTGGTCAACCCCGCGCAAGGCTCGTCCGGTATGAACGTCTTTTAATGTATATTTCGCCTGAATTGCAATTTCATTCCGGAATTTATAAATGATATCCGAAGTATGAGCCAGATTTTTAGGCTTTTTAAATTCCCGTTTTGTCGCTTTCCATAAGAATTCCCGTATTTTTTCCTCTATTTCCGGGTGATGTTCCCAGGTATCGAGAATTTCCGTATAAATACCGAATGACGTAATACAGGAAGGGGTCATGTTTTCATAACCGGCTTCGGTCATCAGGGCGAAATGGCGGGCGACGACGGTCATAATGGTTTCTGCCGGAACGATATCCGAATGGTAGCCGATACCTGTACAGGTTGTATGACGTGCGTCTTCCATGACCTCTTTTTGCAATTTGTTACGAAGAATGTCCAGATAAGCCCATTCCGATCCGGGAAAAAATGTCTGGCGAATACAACTGCGTGCATAGAAGTATTTATCTTCTGCAATTTCTTTCTGGTATTCGTTCCATATCTGTTGTTTGCCGAGTAAATCCATCTGTTAGAAAGTCAAAATTTAAAAAGTCGAAAGGAAAAAAGTTTAAATCTGAAAACTTTTGACCTTATTCTGATTATGAATGTTGTCCGTTGTTTTGGGTATATACCGACATGAGGTATTGTTCCATGTCGGCGCCTTCTTCCGCTGCTTTTTCTTCGGAGCATTGCTGTATCCGGTTCATAAAATCGGTACCTCCGGTGACATCGAATATTTTACGGAGTTCTTCCATGCTCGCTTCATCGATTTCCCGCAAAGCTCCGGGCCCCGGCTTCCGGTAGTTGGCGTGTACCCGCTCGAATACATCGTCGAGGTGAGCATACACCCATTCCCATACCGGCCCTTGTTCCGGATGCATTTCCGGTTTGACAATATCCGGAGTGACACAGTATCCCCGTTCCAGAATATTGTGGTCGATGACTCTTTTAAGCGCGTATTGCTGTCTGCCTTTTTCAGAACAGGTGAACGTACCTTCTTCCTGGGCCAATTTACGTAACGCCATAATGATGAGGCCGGGCGTGTTGCCCCGGGGACAACGGGTTTTACACGACATGCATTCACCGCAATACCAGATGGCATCTGAGCGGATGAATTGGGCAATCGTTTCTTCATCGCCTCGTTGTACCGAATCGACGATCATACGCGGATCGTAATTGTAAAACTCGGCAGCCGGACAAATAGCCGTACATACCCCGCAGTTCATACAACTGTTCATCCCTTCGATGTAATGAATATCTTTTTTCAGTTTCTCAACTAATCCGGACATCTTCTTCGTTTTTTATCTTTTCCCTAACGGGTATATTATTACACATGCAAAATTATATTTAAAAAGAAGAAGGTTAAAGTAAGTAAATGCGTATTGTCGATGTGTATTTATACTTATGTGGCCGGTATAAGGGCCGGAATGGGAAATGGATAGACAGGACAAAGCCGGTTGTAAAGAGGGAACTTTGTGCCTGTTTTTACGTAGACAGGATGTTGTCGGGAAAATTTAAGAATAAGGGTTTTCGATTTTTTTGTATCATATAAAATTTAATAAAATGGACAGATCATTAAAAGGAACGCTGACGGAGCAAAATTTACTGAAAGCTTTTGCGGGAGAGTCGCAGGCTAAAAACCGGTATACATTTTTTGCCGAAGTAGCCCGTAAAGAGGGATATGAGCAGATTGCCGGTATTTTTTACGAGACGGCTTTACAGGAAGAGACTCATGCGAAACGTTTTTTCAGTTATCTGGAAGGCGGGATGGTTGAGATTACGGCGGCTTATCCGGCCGGGGCGATTTTGCAGACGGAGCTGAATTTACAGGAAGCGGCAGAAGGGGAGTATGACGAATGGCATAACCTGTATCCCGCATTCGGAGAGATTGCTGCCGGAGAAGGATTTAAAGCCGTTGCTTCTCTTTTCAGGCATGTGACGGAAGTTGAGCAGATGCATGAAAACCGTTATCTGAAATTGTTGGATAATTTGCGGACCGGTCTTGTATTTGCCCGTCCGGAAGAGGTACGGTGGTATTGTCGGAAATGCGGATATGTGCATGTGGGTAAAACGCCGCCCAAGGTGTGTCCGTCCTGTTTGCAACCGCAAGGTTTTTTCGAGTTGTTTCCGGATAATTATTGAAAATTGTTCAGGAGTGACTCTGGATGATTCCGATAAAATTGCGAATTTGGGATTTAGTTCTTAGATTCGCAATTCAAATCGGAAAATATGAAAAAGTGGTGTTTTGCAATAGGGATTGTGTGGGGATGTTTATCTGTGGCTGCCGGACAGGATATGGATAAAAAATTTCAGCGGCAGTTTCAGGTCATAAAAGAACTGGTGCGTCAGCGGAATTATGATGCTGCTATACAGGTCTTGGATAAAATGGGGAATGATGCCGGACGTTATGCTGAATTTTCTTTTTTGCGTGCGGATATATACGATCGACTGGGAGATACCGATCGGGAGATTGAAGCGATACATCAGGGATTGTTGCTGGATTCCGTGCATTATACCAATTACTATTATTTTTTAGGGGAGTGTTATTTCGGGAGGGGGGATTATGTGAATGCCCGGCAAAATTATAAGTTATATCTTGAGCGGGATACGAAGTTGAGCCGTAAGGAGGCTGCGAATCATCGCGTGATTAACTGTGATTTTGCTCAAAAGGCTTTGATGACTCAGGAAAAACGTCCGGTTGAATTGTATATCGGCTCGGATAAGGATGTGTATTGGCCTTCGTTGGATGTTACGGGGAGGACAGTGCTTTATACATGTCTGGACAAGGGAAATGAGGATATATGGTCGTATCGTGATGGTGCGGGAATACCTTTAAATTTCAATACGACGGAAGGAAATGAAGGTACACAATCGCTTACCGCCGATGGGCAGATGATGTATTTTACCGGTTGCGAGCGTCCGGATTCCCGCGGTAGCTGTGATATTTACGTGGCTTACCGGATTTCGGATACACTTTGGTCCGAACCGATTAATCTGGGATATCCTGTCAATACGGATGCCTGGGAAGCGCAACCGGCGGTATCAGCCGACGGGACTAAATTGTTTTTTGCTTCGACCCGGCAAGGAGGTAAGGGAGGAAGTGATATCTGGTTTTCTACATTGTTGCAAAGAAATCCGGACGGACGACAACTTTGGTCGCAACCGAAACCTTTGTATTTCAATACGTCCGGTAATGAAATGGCGCCTTTTCTTTATTACGATGGGAGAGTTTTGTTTTTTGCTTCAGACGGTTATCCGGGGATGGGAGGTATGGATATATACCGGGTAGATCTGGACAGTTTGAATGAACCGGAAAATATAGGGATAACGGTGAATAGCTATAAAAATGAAATGGGGTTTGTCGTCGATGCTACCGGAAGATGGGGGTATTTCTCTTCCGATCTGGATGGAACGAAGAATATTTACCGGTATGAGTTGGAAGACTTTTTGCGTTGTCAGGAAATGGCTTATCTGCATTTGATAACTGAAAATGAAGAAGGGGAGAAAGTCGTCCCGGATCGGTTGTTGGTGATACATCCGGAGAAAGGAGATACGTTGGCTTATTATGACGGGGTGTATGCTCCGGCAGAAATGTTGTCGTGCGTACCTGCGCAGAGTCTTTTGTTGCTTAGTGTACAAAAAGGCGGATATTTGTATTATTCAGATACGATACATGTCGGTCGGGCCGATTATGCACATCCTCAGACCCGGGTGATCGTACTGAAAAAAATTCGGAAAGAGGCTTCACAGGTTTTGAACGGGATCTTTTTCGATGTGGATGATTATAGTCTGCGCCCGGAGTCGCGTTTTGAACTGGAACAATTGGTTGAGTTTCTGAAAAATAACCCTTCAGTTAAAATTGAGATTGCCGGATTTACGGATAACAGCGGATCGGCAGAATACAATGAGCATTTATCGGATGCCAGGGCTTTTGAAGTGTATAAATATCTCTTTGTGAATCATATTAAGAAGGAGCGTATGAGTTATAAGGGATATGGTATGGCTCATCCGGTGGCTTCCAATGAGACCGAGACGGGAAGAGCTCGCAACAGGAGAACGGAAATTAAAATAATGAATTGAAGATGGAGAACGAATTGAAAAAATATAGTTTGGCCGGCTTTCGGGTTTTAGAATACAATGCGCTCGAATCCACCAATACTACGGCTGCGGCATTGCCGAGGGAAGAACTGAGGGATAAGACGGTTGTATTGACTTATAGGCAGGCTGCGGGCCGTGGGCAGGGAAGCAATACATGGGAAAGTGAACCGGGGAAAAATATCTCTGTCAGTATCGTATTTTGTCCCCGGGCGTGTGAGGCGTCCCGGCAATTTGCCGTATCTATGGTAATAGCATTGGGTTGTCGTGATTTTATTCGTAAATTTACAGAGGATTGTACTGTAAAATGGCCGAACGACATTTATGTCGGGGAGTGCAAAATCGCCGGTATTTTGATCGAGCATTGTATTTCCGGTAACCGGATCGCCAGTTCGGTATGTGGGATCGGACTGAATGTCAATCAGAAACAGTTTTGTTCTGATGCACCCAATCCGGTATCCTTGTTGCAATTGACGGGTAAAGAGTTGAATATACAGCAGGCCTTGGAGATGCTACTGGCATGTATAGACAAGTGGTATGGGCGGATTGAAGATTATGCGTGTCTGGAAAAAGAGTACCGGGAGAGTATGTATCGCCGGGAAGGTGTTTATAAATGGGAGGATGAGCGGGGACGTTTTCGGGCTTCGATCGCAGGTGTGGATGAATATGGCCGGCTTGTACTGAAAGACATTACAGGAAAAGACCGTGTGTATGGTTTCAAAGAAGTGAAATTTTGTTGAGAAATATATGAAAATAATGATTCGCGTGGTGTGCAGCCTGATACTGGCTGTAGCCGTATTGACAGCCTGTAAGAAGGAAAAGCATTTTCTTACGGATGAAACTTACCGGAAAACGGTGTTGCAGGATTTTGAAGGTAAAAAATTGTTGTTATCGGATGCTCCGGAAAATCTGTTTGCCGTATTCGATGAACCGATGACGCTGGAAGAACGGGAGGCTCTTCAATTTTTGTATGCTTATGCACCTTTGGCTGATTTGGCCTGGTATGGAGGGGAGTTTTTATTGAAGAATGTAAGGATGTCATTCCAATTGAGGGAAGAGATGCCTTGGGGTAGGCATATCCCGGAAGATATTTTCCGGCATTTTGTATTACCGGTACGGGGACATAACGAGGGATTGGATTCGTCGCGCTTTGTATTTTATCGGGAGTTGAAAGATCGGGTCACGGCCTGCCCTACTATGGAAGAAGCTGCTCTGGAAGTCAACCACTGGTGTCATGAGAAGGCCATTTATCAGCCTACGAATGCGCGGACCTGTGCTCCTTTGACAATGACGACAACGGCTTACGGACGTTGCGGGGAGGAATCGGTGTTTACGTTGGCCGCTATGCGTTCGGTCGGAATACCTGCCCGGCAGGTGTATACTCCGCGTTGGGCGCACTGTGACGATAATCATGCCTGGGTGGAAGTATGGGTCGACGGGCAGTGGAAATACCTGGGGGCTTGTGAGCCCGAACCCCGCCTGGATATTGCTTGGTTTACCGCACCGGTACGACGGGGATTGTATATGGAAGCCCGGGTTTTCGGTAAATATCCGGCAAACGAAGAGGTGGTAGCAACGAATGCAAATTTGACGAGTGTCAATGTTACGGGTAATTATACCGGAGTAAAAAAGGTCGTTGTCTCAGTACAGGATACGGATAGAATGCCTGTGGCCGGAGCTGTTGTACAATATAAGATATATAATTACGGAGAATATTATCCGGCTGTGACTTTAACGGCCGATGAGGCCGGAAAGTCGTCTTTAACGGTCGGTTTGGGCGATTGGATTGTCTGGGCTTATAAAGATGGAAATTACGGTTTTGCAGAATTACGGGCGGCAACTGCCGATACCGTTGTGATTGTTCTCGATAAGAAAGAAAGTGAAGCATACCGGGATGTGTTCGATATTGTACCGCCCCCGGAAAAAGAATATCAGGCTTTGACTACAGATACCGAACGGGCATTGAATGACCGTCGTTTTATGTATGAAGATTCCTTACGAAACGCATATATCGCTACGTTTATGAATAAGGAGGAAGCCCGGCAACTGGCGGAAGAGTGGGGCTATGATCCGGATTCGTTTTTCAGGTATATCAAAACTGCCCGGGGAAATTATAAGGAAATCGTCCGGTTTTTGGAATCGGTAAAGGATCAGAGTACGGTTCAGAAGAGAACAGCCTTGGATTTGCTCGGTGTTTTACAGGATAAAGATTTACAGGATATTACCGCTGTTATTTTGTCGGATCACCTGCATGAGGCCCGGAAGTATGCTGAAACTCCTGTTTACGCCGAATATAATTTATCCGGTATGGCGTACCCTGTTTTCTATAAAAATTATATTTTAAATCCCCGGATCAGGAACGAGTTTATCACGGCTTACCGGGAGCCGTTAGCTGCTTATTTGCAGAATGAAAACATCAGAACCCCGGAGGACCTGACCGATTGGATGCAGAAAATCCGGTTAAACGATTCTATAAATACGATTAATTTCGTGACTCCTCCTGTCGGAGTATTGCGGGCAATGGTTACCGATACCCGCTCTAAGGAGGTGTTTTTTGTGGCGGCCTGTCGTACTTTGGGGATTGCTGCCCGCTTGAATCCTTTGAACGGCAAGCCGGAGTATAACGCAGGTGAAGGCTGGCGCCCGGTTGTGTTTGCGAGGGAGCAGGGGGTGATGCCTAAAGGCAAGCTGATGATCCATAATGTGGGAAAAAGTATTTCAGATCCCGTTTATTATACGCATTTTACAATTTCTAAAATTGAAAACGGTCAGGCTCACTTGATCGATTTGGGTAGCAATTCGCAAGTCGATATGGGAGGTGGAATGAATTACAGTGCAATATTTAAAGAGCCGGTGGAATTGGAAAACGGAGATTATATTCTGGTAACGGGGAACCGGAAAAGTGACGGTTCGGTGTTGTCCGGCATTACTTCTTTCCGGGTGGAGTCGGGGAAACTGACGGAGGTGGATATGGAGATAAGAAAGGTGGTTGAGTCGTTGAAAACATTGGGTATAATCGATACAAAAGTAAAATATATGCCGGAAGAAGGTCCGGAGATGAAGTATTTACCGTTGCCAGTCAAAGGATATACGGCACTGGCGCTTATTGGGGCAAATCAGGAGCCGACCAATCATTTACTTCGGGATATGAGTGGGATGAAGGCTGATTTTGAGGCGAAAGGGATACCTATGTTGTTTTTGTTTACAGACCGCACACAGGCCGGGAAGTTTTCACGGCATGATTTCAGGCCCTTGCCTTCGAATTTGTTGCTCGGATATGATAATGACGGGACGATTTTACAGATGCTGGAAACCCGTTTGAAATTGAAAAATGCAGGAAATCTGCCTTTGATCGTTATGGTAAATGCGAAGGGTGAGGTTGTCTTTTTATCCCAGGGTTATCGGGTCGGATTAGGGAATCAGCTTATTAAATATATGGAATAAGAAGTAGGATTTAGAGGAGAGCTGATGCCGTAATTGGGCAGATGTTTTATTAACTGATGATTTACGATTTTAGATTTACGGTTAAAATCCGGAGTTCGTTTCGGCGGGAAATGTTAAGATCGTAAATCCGGAATTCCAATGTGAGTTATGGAGACGAATAAGGAGTTGGATTTGGCTTATCGTTTTTTGCAATATACCGGTACGAATGTTTTTCTGACCGGAAAGGCGGGTACGGGTAAAACGACTTTTTTGCAACAACTGAAAACGAAATCTCCTAAACGCATGGTTGTTCTGGCACCGACGGGTGTAGCTGCAATCAATGCCGGAGGAGTGACGATACATTCTTTTTTCCAGTTGCCGTTCGGTCCTTATGTCCCTGGTCAGAAAGCAGAGGGAACAACGGCTTCGAATCGTTATTCCCACCGGTTCGGCCGGGAAAAGATAGACGTTATCCGTAGTATTGATTTGTTGGTGATCGATGAAATCAGTATGGTGCGTGCCGATTTACTGGATGCTGTAAGTGATATGCTTTGTCGCTACCGCGACCGGAACCGGCCTTTCGGCGGTGTACAATTGTTACTGATCGGGGATTTGCAACAACTGTCTCCGGTGGTAAAGGAAGAGGAATGGGATTTGCTGAAAGCATATTATGATTCGCCTTTCTTTTTTAATAGTAAAGCTTTACAGCAGACATCCTATATCAGTATAGAACTGACCCATGTGTACCGTCAGGTGAACGACGAGTTTATCGGTTTGCTCAACCGGATCCGGGCCAATCAGGTGGATGAGTTTACCTTAAAGAAGCTGAACAGTCGTTATATTCCCGGCTTCGTACCTGATGACACCGAGGATTATATTACGTTGACGACACACAATAGCCAGGCACAGCAGATCAATGACCGTAAGCTGGAGGAAATCGGGTTTACAGCATATTCGTATACGGCAGAGATTCAAGATAATTTTCCGGCTTTTGCATTTCCGACATCCGAATGTTTGGTGCTGAAAAAAGGGGCACAAGTGATGTTTGTAAAAAATGATTCTTCTCCGGAGAAGCGTTATTATAACGGTAAAATCGGAAAAGTGACGGAAATCGGTCCCGGCCGGATAAAAGTTCTTTGCCGTGGAGACAAAGAGGAAATAGAGGTAAACCGGGAAGAGTGGATGAATACAAAATATTCTGTTGATCCGGAGACCAAAGAGATAACCGAACAGGTTGAAGGTATTTTTCGGCAATATCCTTTAAAAACGGCCTGGGCCATTACCATACATAAAAGTCAGGGGTTGACGTTTGAACATGCGATTATCGAAGCTTCGGCGGCCTTTACTCACGGTCAGGTATATGTAGCGTTGAGTCGTTGTAAAACGCTGGAGGGCCTGGTATTGAATTCTCCTTTGAGCAGTCATGTTATGATCCGTGATAAGGCGGTAGAATATTTTACGGAACAGGTCGGACAAAATCGCCCGGGATTACCGGAATTGAAAGAGGCCGGTCGTCGTTATTATATGGAGTTGGTGACCGAATTATTCGATTACACGGTTTTGTGGAAGAAATTGCAGCAACTTGCCTGGTTGTTTGGAGAGCATCTGGCCAAATTGTATCCGGATTTGACGGGGCGTTGCCGGGAAGTCCGGGATTGCTGTTACAGCGAATTGACGGCTGTCGGAGAAAAGTTTCAGAATCAATTGCGTCAACTGATAGTCCGGAGTGATGATTATGAGCACGATAGTCAGATACAGGAGAGAATACAGAAAGGGGTTATCTATTTTGAAGGAAAAATGGAACATTGGGTGGTTGCGTTTTTATCTGTGGCACAACCCGAAATAGATAATAAAGAAATCCGGAAAACAATAGAGAAAGCTTTGGAAGCTTTACAGCGGGAAGCAGACGTTAAAATGGAAACTTTAGGTGCTGCGGAAGACGGATTTTCTGTAACGGCTTATTTGTCGGCGAGAGCGAAAGCCGCTATTTCTAAAGGGAAGGCGAAAGCGAAATCCAGATCTAAAAGTACGACGGGAACAGGGCTTGCTTCGGATAGAGCCGAAATTTCGGCGGATATCAGGCATCCTGAGTTATACAAGCTTTTACGGGATTGGCGGAAACAGGAAGCCGATGCCTTGAAATTGCCTGCTTATATGGTTATGCGACAAGCTGCTTTGGTCGGGATATGTAATTTGTTGCCTGCCGATGGTAAGGAATTATTAAAGATTCCGGGGATAGGGAAGAAAGTGGTAGAAAAATACGGAGCAAAAATATTCAGCCTGATTGATGATTACAGATTCGGTACAAAGGAATAATTTTTGCCGGTTGAATTTTTCTCAAACGTTTTCAAAAAAAACGGATTTTTACGCTGCATAATTATATAAAATGAAAGAATAATTATACTAATCGTTGGTGTTCAGAGGTTTAAAAATCAACAAAATTATTTTTTCCTATTTTTAGTAAATTTCCTATTCTTTAAATTTGTACAGTAATCTTCAAAAAGAAGGAACTAACAAAATTAAAAGAAATGGAAAAGAAATTAGCAGTGGTGGCATTGGGAGGAAATGCGATCCTCCGGGGCAATCAGAAAGGAACTGTAGCCGAACAGAATCAAAATATACGGGAGACGTTGGAAAATTTGGTTTATTTGATCCGGGACGGTTATAATTTGATTATTACGCACGGTAACGGCCCGCAGGTCGGAAATATCTTGATGAGTGATGATGCCGGCGTGAGAATGTACGGTTTGCCTCCGATGTCGTTGGATATGTGTGTGGCTTATTCACAGGGACAGATCGGGTATATGATCGAACGGAATTTGCGCAATATATTAAAGGAGCATAATTTAAGCCGGCATGTCATCTCTATGATTTCGCAGGTTGTAGTGGACCAGCATGATCCGGCTTTACAGAATCCCACGAAGCGGGTGGGTAAGATTTATACGAAGGAAGAAGCGGATAAATTACACGCTGAGCACGGTTGGATTTTTAAGGAAGAGATAAAGGTGGAAGGCGGATGGCGTCGTGTGGTACCTTCTCCTGCGCCGGTTGATTTTAAAAATGCTCCTTTGGTAGAACGTATGGCTCGTGCTGGAAGTATCGTCATTACGGGAGGTGGCGGCGGTATACCGGTGTATGTCGATGCGGAAGGTATGTTGCAGCCGATCGAAGGTGTTATCGATAAAGATTTGGCATCGGCCATGATCGGAGTCCGGGTGAAAGCAGATGAGTTGTATATATTGACAGATGTACCTTATATATATAAGGATTATCGTAAACCGACCCAGGAAATTCTGGAATTTCTGGACTATGCGGATACTGTAAAGTATCTGGAAGCCGGTATGTTCGGTGAAGGAAGTATGGCACCCAAAATCCGGGCTTGTCTGGCTTTTGTGGAGAAAGGCGGTCAGAAAGCGGTTATTACGGAGGCCACGAAATTGGAGGACCGCCGGTACGGTTCGAAGATTACCATGCATTATGATTAAGTATGAAGAATCGGAAATCTGGAGTTCTGAAAATAAAAAATGAATCCTTCGCATTCAAATTTTCAAATCTCCAAATTAAAATTATACATTTGTCTTCGACATGAAAATTTAAGATTACTGTTTGAAATTTACAATTTAAATTGATACGATATGGCTTTTAATTTGAGAAACAGAAATTTTCTGAAGTTGTTGGATTTTACTCCGACGGAAATTAAATATTTATTGGATTTGGCTGCTGATTTAAAGAAAGCCAAATATGCCGGTATAGAACAACCCTGTTTGAAGGGGAAGAATATAGCTTTGATATTTGAGAAGACCTCTACCCGTACACGTTGTGCTTTTGAGGTGGCCGCTTATGATCAGGGTGCGCATACGACTTATCTGGGCCCTAGCGGATCGCAGATCGGTGTAAAAGAATCGATGAAAGATACGGCACGTGTGTTGGGACGTATGTATGACGGTATTGAGTATCGCGGATTTACCCAGGCTACTGTAGAGGAACTGGCAAAATATGCCGGTGTTCCGGTATGGAACGGTTTGACAAATGAATTCCATCCGACACAGATTCTGGCTGACTTCCTTACGATGTCCGAGCATGTGGATAAACCGTTGAATCAGGTAACTTTTGCTTATTTAGGGGATGCCCGGTTTAATATGGGTAATTCTTTGATGGTCGGAGGCGCCAAAATGGGAATGGATGTACGGATCGTTGCCCCTAAAGCTTTACAACCGGATGCTGAATTGATTGCTACCTGCAAGGAAATAGCGAAAGAAACCGGAGCTAAGGTTACTGTAACGGATGATGTTGAAGCCGGTGTAAAAGGATGTGATTTCTTGTATACGGACGTGTGGGTTTCTATGGGAGAGCCTGCAGAAGTATGGGCAGAACGTATTAAATTGTTGATGCCTTATCAGGTAAATGCTAAAGTAATGGAAATGACGGGCAATAAAAAGTGTAAGTTTATGCATTGTTTACCGGCCTATCATAACCTGGAAACACAAGTGGGACGTGATGTTCAGAAACAATTCGGATTGAACGGCATTGAAGTGACAGAAGAGGTTTTCGAATCGCCGAATTCCATCGTTTTTGATGAGGCTGAAAACCGAATGCATACGATAAAAGCTGTTATGGTTGCGACATTGGGATGCTGATTTACAAATCGGATATAATAAAATGAGAAGAGGGTGCTTGCGCACCCTCTTTTTTATTCCCGGAAACTTTGAATACCGGCTTCCACATCGGGATAAATATCGAGAATCATTTGTAAATGCAATAGATCGAATACTGTTGCGACGTCTTTGTTCAGACAACATATTTTGAAAGTAGAATCGTTACTCTTGGCTGTTTTGACGAGAGAAATGATACATCCGATACCACTACTGTCGATAAACGTGATGTCTTCCAGATCTAAAATCAGTTTGGTTTTCGGAATACTCAGCAATGGTTTCAATTCATTTTTTATTTCTTCCGTAATAGATAAAGTGAATCTGGATAATTCTGCTAACCTTGCAATTTTGATACCCTCTTTTTCTTGCAATTTAATAACCATGGTCATTGTTTTAATTTAGTTTTTATTCTTCAATTTGTATTTAGGCGTCAGTTAATAGTTCGTCTTTCAATGCTATAGAAGCGGATAGATTTCGGATGTGTTATATTCATATAGAAATAAAATTTATCTGCAATTCCAAACTTTAAAGTTACAATAAAAGAATCGAAAATTCAAAGAATATGTCTTATTTTGTTTATGATTTGGGAAAATAAAAAGCGGATGAAAAAGGAGAGGAAAGGAATAAATCTTATATCTTTGTAAAGTTTTGCATGGATGGGCAATTTTTAAAAATGAGTTGTTCTGAGCCTTGTTGAGTGCTAACGTTTGCGAGTATTGTACTTGAAGTAATAATTATATAAACATTAAAAAAATAACAACAAATGAAAACCACACCGTTTACGCATTTTCATGAAGCTTTAGGAGCAAGGATGGCTCCTTTTGCCGGATATAACATGCCGATAGAATACAGCGGAATTAAAGATGAACATCTGACTGTCCGTGAGAAAGCCGGCGTTTTTGATGTATCTCACATGGGAGAATTTTGGATAAAGGGTCCGAAAGCATTCGATTTGGTGCAAAAGCTGACTTCTAACGATGTGGCTGCTTTAACGGATGGTAAAGTGCAATACAGTTGCTTCCCGAACGAAACCGGCGGGATTGTTGACGATTTGTTGGTTTATCGTTTCAGCGCTGAAAAATATTTGCTGGTGGTTAATGCAGCCAATATTGAAAAAGACTGGAATCACGTTGTGAAGTATGCAGAAGAAATGGGTATGAAACCGGGAGTTGATCTGGAGAATACATCCGATGATATCTGTCAGTTGGCTATCCAAGGTCCTTTGGCATTGAAAATAATGCAAAAACTGACCAAGGAGAATGTTACGGATATGGAATACTATACATTTAAAGAGATTCCGTTTGCCGGAATAGATAAGGTTATTTTCTCGACAACGGGGTATACCGGATCCGGCGGTTGTGAAGTATACGCTTATAATAAGGATGCCGATAAGTTATGGAATGCCATATTTGAAGCCGGGGCAGAGTTCGGTATCAAGCCGATCGGTTTGGGAGCCCGGGATACCTTGCGTCTGGAAGCCGGTTTCTGTTTGTACGGACATGAAATCGACGACGAACATTCACCGATTGAAGCCGGTTTGGGTTGGATTACCAAGTTTGTACCGGGTAATGATTTCATCAACCGTGCTTATCATGAAAAACTGAAAGAAGATAAACCTTCCCGTTATTTGAAAGGATTTGAGGTATTGGATAAAGGTATCGCCCGTCAGGGATATCCGATTGAAGATGCCGAAGGCAATGAGATCGGTGTTGTATGTTCCGGTACGGTATCTCCTTTGACGGGGAAATCAATCGGAACCGGTTATGTAAAGAGCGGTTTTCATAAGCTTGATACGGAAATTTTTATCCGCGTAAGAAATAAAGCATTGAAAGCCAAGATTGTCAAAATGCCTTTCTTTTAAAAAGATGTTTTCCTCTTTTGCCGGAAAAATCTGAATAAATAGAATGATTTTGATTTTGAAGAAAAGGGGAACAATTTCTTATAAAAAGGATGTTTTTAAAGATAAATATTGCATATTTGTAACGTTTCCGAAAGAAACTTAATTTATAATTTCATTAATACTATACGATATGAGAAAGCATATTTTTAACGCCGGGCCGTGTAAGTTGCCCGATTCTACATTGAAGAATACAGCAGCTGCCGTATTGGAATTTGGTAATACCGGTCAGTCTATCATGGAGGTATCCCACCGTTCGGCTGATTTTCAGGCTGTATATGATGAAGCTGTGGCTTTGTTTAAAGAAGTATTGAATATTCCGGAAGGATACCATGTACTTTTCTTAGGAGGTGGTGCCAGTATGCAATTCTGCATGATTCCGTATAACTTCTTGAAAAAGAAAGCTGCTTATGTAAATACAGGAACCTGGTCTACGGCGGCTATCAAAGAAGCTAAGCTTTGGGGTGAAGTAGAGGTTGTGGCTTCTTCTGAAGCAGACGGTTTTACTTACTATCCCGAATTTACGATTCCTGCGGACGTGGATTATATGCATATCACTTCTAATAATACGATCCGTGGTACGGAAATTTTTAAAGATCCGGTTTCTCCGGTACCCTTGTTGGCCGATATGTCTTCAGATATATGCAGTCGTCCGGTAGATGTTTCCAAATATGCAATGATCTACGGCGGTTGCCAGAAGAACCTCGGACCTGCCGGTGTAACTTTTGTTATTATTAAGGATGAATTCCTGAAACATGTGGTTGCTGACAGACCTATTCCTACGATGTTGAAATACCAGACCCATGTGGACAAGGAATCTATGTATAACACACCTCCTTGTATCAATATCTTCGGTGTAAAAGAAACCTTGAAGTGGGTAAAAGAAATGGGTGGTGTGAAAGAGATGGAGAAACGTGCTATCGAAAGAGCTGACGCAATTTACAATTACTTGGAAACCAGTAAGGTATTCCGTCCGGTTGTCAAAGAAGGCTCTCGTTCCCGTATGAATATTCCTTTCTTATTGAGAGAAGGATATGAGGCATTGGAAAAAGATTTTCTGGATTTCTGTAAGACCAAGAATATCGTAGGTGTGAAAGGTCACCGTTCAGTGGGTGGTTTCCGTGCATCTACCTATAATGCTTGTACGATGGATGATGTGAATGCTTTGTTGGCTGCAATGACAGAATTCGAAAAAGCACATATAAAATAATACAGTTTTAGATTATAGATTTTAAATTGTAAATTTTAAGTTTACTTTTTAAAGTCTATAATTTATAATTAAAAATTGAAATCATGACAAAAGTATTAATTGCTACCGATAAACCTTTTGCTGCGGTTGCTGTAAAAGGGATCCGTGAAATCGTAGAAGCCCAGGGTTATGAACTGGTATTATTGGAAAAATATACTTCTCAGGACGAATTGATTGCTGCGGTTGCTGATGTGGATGCTATGATCATCCGTTCAGATAAAGCTACCAAAGAGGTGATCGATGCTGCGAAGAACCTGAAAGTAATTGTACGTGCCGGAGCCGGGTATGACAATATCGATTTGCAGGCTTGCACGGATCGGGGTATTGTCGCTATGAATACTCCGGGACAGAATTCAAATGCCGTTGCCGAATTGGTATTTGGTATGATGGTTTATATGGCCCGTAATTTCTATAACGGGAAATCGGGAGTTGAACTGAAAGGTAAAAAGATCGGTATTCACGCTTACGGGAATGTCGGACAAAATGTCGGACGTGTCGCTAAGGGCTTCGGAATGGAGGTATATGCGTTCGATCCGTTTATGACCGACGAGCAAATCAAAGCTGCCGGAGCTATTCCATTGCATTCGGTAGAAGAGATGTACGGTATGTGTAATTATGTTTCTTTGCATATTCCGGCTACGGAGAAGACGAAAAAATCAATCAATTATGAATTGGTTAACCGGATGCCGAAAGGAGCTGTATTGGTAAATACGGCCCGTAAAGAAGTAATCGATGAGGAAGGTTTGTTGAAATTGATGGCTGACCGGCCTGATTTCAAATACATTTCTGATATCGCGCCGGATAATGCTGCCGAATATGCACCGTTTGAAGGCCGTTATTTCTTTACTCCGAAAAAAATGGGAGCCCAGACCGAAGAGGCTAATATTAATGCCGGTCTTGCAGCTGCCCGTCAGATTGTAGCTTATCTGGAACACGGAGATGCTAAATTCAAAGTAAACAAATAATGATTTGAAAATTTGAAGATGTGGGGATTTGAATATATTGAACTTCCACATCTTCTGTTTTTATTCTGATTTTCAAATTTCCAAATTTATAATTTTATGGCTATAGTAAAACCATTTAAAGGCTTACGTACTCCGAATCAAGTTGTGTGCGAAGAGTTGGCTTGTCTGCCGTATGACGTGATGAATTCGGAAGAGGCTGCTCAGATGGCTGCCGGGAAGCCGAAGTCTCTCTTACACGTGACACGTGCCGAAATAGATTGCCCTCCGGGAACGGATATTCATTCGGAAACCGTTTACCACAAGAGTGTGGAGAATTTCAAGATGTTCCAGGAAAAAGGGTGGTTGGTACAGGATAATGAAGCTAAATTTTATATTTATGCCCAAACGATGGACGGACGTACTCAATACGGGATCGTCGGTTGTGCTGCCTGTGAGGATTATATGAACGGGATTATTAAAAAACATGAATTGACCCGTCCTGACAAGGAAGAGGATCGCATGGTGCTTACCCGTTATGTAAATGCGAATCTGGAACCGGTATTTTTTGCTTACCGTGCTGTACCTGAGATTGATGCGATCGTTGAAAACGTTGTGAAGAATCAGAAAGCGGATTACGATTTCGTAGCGGAGGATGGTTTCGGACATCATTTCTGGGCAATCCATTGTCCGGAAACCAACAAGCGGTTGGAGGAACTGTTTGCAACGAAAGTTCCGTATACCTATGTAGCTGACGGGCATCATCGTACCGCAGCAGCAGCTCGCATCGGAGCAGAATATAAAGCTAAAAATCCGAATCATACCGGTAATGAAGAATACAATTTCTTTATGGCCGTTCATTTCCCCGATCATCAGTTGAAGATTATCGATTACAACCGGGTGGTAAAAGATCTGAATGGTTTGACGGAAGCTGAATTATTGGATAAGCTGAATGCCTGCTTTAAAGTTGAAGATATGGGTACGGAGATTTATCATCCGGCCAAACTGCATGAATTCAGTATGTATTTGGGTGGTAAATGGTATCGTTTGACGGCTAAACCCGGTTCATATAACGATAATGACCCGATAGAAGTGTTGGATGTGACCATTTTATCCAAACACGTTTTGGCTGACATCCTGGATATCCAGGATTTGCGTACTTCTAAGCGAATTGATTTCGTCGGAGGTATCCGTGGTCTGGGTGAATTGAAAAGACGTGTGGACAATGGTGAGATGAAAGTGGCATTCGCTTTGTATCCGGTATCTATGGAACAATTGCTGAATATTGCCGATACGGGTAATATTATGCCGCCGAAAACGACATGGTTTGAGCCTAAGTTGCGTTCAGGCTTAGTCATTCATAAGATAGATTAAAGAGTAAAGCCGCTTTCGGGCGGCTTTTCTTATAAACAGGAGTGTGATTTATTTAAAACTCGGGATGAATAAATGAAAAAGATAATTTTATTAAGCTTGTGTCTGGGATGGAGTCTTTGTATTTTGGCACAGGTAACACAAGCAGATTACCGTCGTATCGATACCTTGTCGGCTAATGCCCAGCGGGTGTATGACAATGCTGTAAATCCGGTGTGGATCGGGGATTCCCATTATTTTTGGTATCTTAACCACGGTCGGGAAGGAGATGTTTTTTGGTTGGTGAATGCTGAAACCGGAAAAAAGGAAAAAGCTTTTCAGGCTGAAAAATTGGCACTGGCTTTGACTAAAGCCAGCGGTGAAAAAGTAAATGCCATGAAATTACCCTTCCGTAAGATTGATTTTCGGACGGACAGGAGTGGTTTTGAATTTGAGTTTCAAGGAAAAAAGTGGTTTTATCATGTTCGTACAAATAAGTTGACAGAAAAAGGAACGGTTGAAAAGCAGGAGAGAAAATGGGAGCGTTACGATAGAAAAGCTGAAAAGCGGGTGATGTCTCCCGATAAAAAATGGGAGGCATTCAATCGGGACAACAATATATACGTGCGCGATTTATCGGACAATAAAGAATATGCTTTGAGCATGGACGGTATAAAGGATTTTTATTATTCTTCCGATATCAATTGGTCGCCGGATTCTAAAAAGTTAGCCGTAATTAAAGTGCGGGATATGGAGGAGAGGCGGATTCCTTTGATCGAGTCGAGTCCGAAGAGCCAAAAACAACCGATTCTGCAATGGCGCGATTATGCTAAACCGGGGGATGTGTTGCCGGTATATTTGCCTGCGTTGTTTGATGTTACGTCAAAGCGTCAGATTTCTTTGGAAACTTTGCCTTTTGAAAATCAATTTTATTTGAATCTGACGGGTTGGCGGGAAGATAGCCGGGCCTTTACTTTCGAGTTTAATCAACGGGGACATCAACGTTATATCGTTGCCGAAGTGAGTGCGGAAGACGGACATATCCGGCCGTTGATAGATGAACAATCGCCGACGTTTATTTATTATGGCCGTAATTTCCGGCATGATCTGAACGGCGGTAAAGAAATATTATGGATATCAGAAAGGGACGGTTGGAGACATCTTTATCGCTTCGACGGTGAAACGGGCAAGGTAATCAATCAGGTGACGAAAGGAGAATGGGTTGTCCGGGAAGTGGAACATGTGGATGAGGCCAATCAAACGATTTTGTTTACTGCTTCCGGACTTCATGCAGGAGAAGATCCCTATAACCTTCATTATTGCCGGATCAATTTTGACGGTAGCGGTTTTGTCGACCTGACACCGGAGAATGCCGATCACTATGTTGTTTTCTCAAAGGACCGGAATTATTTTACAGATGTCTATTCCCGTCCGGATATGCCTTATGTCAGTGTTGTGAAACGGGCAGACGGGAGTCGGGTGGCAGAAATACAAAAAGCGGATATCCGTGATTTGCTGGCTACCGGATGGCAGATACCGGAGGTGTTTTGTGCTAAGGGACGCGACGGTAAAACAGATATTTGGGGAAACATATACCGCCCGTCCGGGTTTGATGCTCAAAAATCTTATCCGGTGGTGGAGATGATTTATGCCGGACCGCATGATTCACATGTCGATAAATATTTCCGGGCATACAATCATCTGACTTCCCGGCTTTGTGACCTGGGGTTTGTCGTCGTGACAATCGACGGTATGGGAACGGCTAACCGTTCGAAAGCTTTTCATGACGTATGTTGGAAAAACCTGAAAGATGCCGGTTTCCCGGACCGGATTGCCTGGATAAAAGCAGCGGCACAGAAATATCCTGCGTTGGATACTTCCCGTGTCGGCATTTACGGTTGGTCTGCCGGCGGTCAGAATGCAATGGCGGCATTGTTGTTTCACAATGATTTTTACAAGGCGGCAGTTGCTTTGTGCGGGTGTCACGATAACCGTATGGATAAAATCTGGTGGAACGAACAATGGATGGGATATCCGATCGATGAATCATACAGCGCCTGTTCAAATGTGGATAATGCCTGGCGTTTGAAAGGTAAGTTATTGCTTATAAACGGGGAACTGGACGATAATGTGGACCCTGCTTCCACTTTACAGGTGGTGGATGCCCTTGTCAAAGCGGGTAAGAATTTCGAGCAGTTGTATCTGCCTAATCATACTCACAGTCTGGGAGGTAATTTTGAGATGCGCCGGATCCACGATTTTTTTGTCAGATATTTGATGCATCAGGATGCTCCTGAATGGGAATAATATATGGGATTTTGGATCGTTTGCGAATAATCCGGGATCATTCAGAAAAAGCACAGTGAATTTTTTCACTGTGTTTTTTTGTTGGAGGAGTTTGCTTTTATGAGAGAATGATACGAATTTGTTACGCTATTAGAATATCCGGACAGGAATATATTTGCGTCGTAATAATTTTGTAACAATTTTGAAACAGGAGCGTAACATTCGCTTCATATTTTTGCATTTGTAAGCAAAAATATAAGAATGGAAACAATTTATCTGGGGATCATTATTTTTCTCTTTTTATTAGCAATTTTTGATCTGTTTGTCGGGGTTAGCAATGACGCCGTTAATTTTTTAAATTCAGCTATCGGCGCCAAAGCTGCTTCTTTTCGTACGATCATTGTTATTGCTGCCATCGGAATTTTTTGTGGTGCTACGATGAGTAACGGTATGATGGAGATTGCCCGTCACGGAATTTTCCGGCCCGAAGCATTTTATTTTAATGAGTTGATGTGTATTTTTCTGGCGGTGATGGTGACGGATGTGGTATTACTGGATATTTTCAATACTTTGGGAATGCCTACGTCAACGACCGTATCGATGGTTTTTGAGTTGCTGGGAGGAACTTTTGCTTTGGCTCTGGTAAAGATTGCATCGGGTGGAGATGTCCTCACTTTTGCCGAGCTGCTGAATACCGAAAAAGCACTGACCGTTATTTTGGGTATCTTTTTGTCGGTAGCTGTTGCTTTTTTCTTCGGTTCTCTGGTACAATACCTGTCCCGTATCCTGTTTACGTTCAATTATAAAACAAAATTGAAGTGGACGATCGGACTTTTCGGGGGCATTGCAGTTACGGCAATTATTTATTTTATGCTGATTAAGGGAGTTAAAGACGCCTCTTTTATGACGGCAGAGCTTAAATTGTGGGTGAAGGAGAATACGGTTTTAATAGTTAGCGGATGTTTTGTATTTTTTACCGTATTGATGCAGCTTTTGCATTGGTGTAAGATAAATGTTTTCCGGGTTGTGGTGTTGTTGGGTACGTTTGCTCTGGCGATGGCTTTTGCCGGGAATGATTTGGTGAACTTTGTCGGAGTACCTTTGGCGGGATTGGCTTCTTATTCGGATTTTATGGCTAACGGAAACGCTGATGCATCCGGTTATTTTATGAGAGCTTTGAATGAACCGGCACGTACGCCTTTTTTGTTTTTATTCTTGTCGGGTGTTATCATGGTTATTGCCTTGTTTACCTCCAAGAAGGCCCGGAATGTCATTAAGACATCCGTAGACCTTTCCCGTCAGGAGGAAGGCAATGAGATGTTCGGTTCTTCGGCTATTGCCCGTAGTCTGGTACGCTTTTCCACAAGTCTGAATAATACGTTATCGAGGGTATTACCGGAAGGGGTGAAGCATTGGCTGAACCGTCGGTTTAATAAAGATGAGGCGATTATTGCAAACGGAGCGGCGTTTGATTTGGTCCGGGCTTCGGTGAATCTGGTGTTGGCCGGGTTATTGATTGCTTTGGGGACTTCCATGAAGTTACCGCTTTCCACAACTTATGTCGCTTTTATGGTAGCTATGGGCTCCTCTTTGGCAGACCGGGCCTGGGGCAGGGAAAGTGCCGTATTTCGGGTGACAGGCGTACTTTCGGTGATCGGCGGTTGGTTTATTACGGCGGGGGCTGCTTTTATCATTTGCTTTCTGGTAACATTAATCATGTTTTACGGGGGGATAGCGGCGATGTTGATTATGATCGGAGTCGCTGTATTGATGTTGATTAACAGTAACAAGCGTTACCGCAAAAAGTTGAAGAGCGAAAAAGAAGACGAATTGTTTCAGTGTATTTTGTATGCTAAAGATAAGAAGGAAATCTGGAGTCTGCTTCGGCGGCATGTAAGTGAGAATCTGGTAAAAGTACTGGGATTTGCGTCTGCAATTTATTTACAAATGACGGACGGATTTATTCACGAGGATTTGAAGAGTTTGCGGAAGGCTGTTGCAGTGACGGATGAGGAAAAGGACAAGCTGAAAAAAATCAGACGAAAAGAGACATTGGGGATGCGCCGGATAGAACGAAATGTTGCCATCGAAAAAAATACGTGGTTCCATCTGGGCAGTAACAGCAGTGAGCAATTGATGTATTGCCTGAAACGGATTTGTGAGCCTTGTAAAGAACATGTGGACAACAATTTTAATCCGCTACCGGTCAAAAGTGCTGCAGAATTTATTCCGGTCAGGGATGAGTTGATTGCTTTATTGCAGCAAACCCGGGAAATTATTTCTGCCGGACAGTATGCACAAGCCGAGCAGACATTGGCAGAAGGGGAGAATCTGAAAGTAAAGTTATCAACTCTTCACAAGCTGCAGATCGAACGAATGCAGGAAGAAAACGGCAGTGTAAAATTGTCGTTGGTGTACCTGAATTTATTACAGGAATCACAGGAGTTGGTGAGTATATTGCGGCATATGCTCCGGGCAAGCCGGAAATTCCAGGAGTCTTAACCTGGAATTTCCCGCTTTGTCTCATTCGAACAGAAATTTGAACGGCTGACTGGTTTTGAATTGTGAAGCTGCATTACCGGCATATATTTCACCGTTCGAGAGATTGAGTTTTTTGACCGGCGCATCGGAAGAAAAATCCAGATCCCGGAAATTGACCCAAAATATGTTCGGCGTCATTGTGGATTCAAAGAAATAAATTTTGTTTTTCTGGTCAGAGACGGTACGCCAACGGGTAGAGGCAATGTTGGGTTGATCGGGGGTGGAGATTCCCAAGGGCACCGATACATTGCGCATAACACTGAATACACCTGCGACTGCTTCTCTTTGATCGGCGGTTTGCGGGATGGCGTTTATGTAAAAGGAAGCTCTGACAAAGCGGTCGGCTGCCCGGTTGGTTCCCGGTAACATGACTAAACCGCCTATTTGTTTCCAGTAGTTGTTGAGGGTGATTTGCTGTTCGTAAGTCGGAGAGTTGGTCATTACCTGACATTGGCGTCCTTCGTGAATAACAAGATTGCCGTTGATGTATTCGAAGATTGCACTGTTGCCGCTTGTATCCGAAATTGCCAGATGAAGTGTGGATTTCGATCCGTTTGGCATGTCGGGAGCGTCGATGCGGAAAAGCTCTTTCCGGAGTTCCTTAACAGCCTCGTCGACTGTGGCAAAATTATCCAGGACGTATTGGGTCCAGATGCTGATACCCATTACGGGGCGGGTGTCGTTGGGGCGGTCGTAAGAGGATTCGGTGAGATAGAGGATATTGGCCACCAGTCCTTTTTCGTTCATCCCGTCCGAGGTGCCGATATCATAGCCGGCGGTGATGACACTCCCGTATTTGGAGGTCCAGTGGATCGTGTTGCCGCTGTCGGCTCCGGCTCTTTTTATTCCGCGTGGAAAAAGATAAATATTGGATTTTAAATCTTCTTTCCAATCCATGGTACGTCCTGTAATTACCATGTTGTCGGGACCCAGATAAACGGCCCGGGTACATGCCTGTGAAGGTAAAGCCAGATAAGAAGTCAGGAGTAAAATACCGATAAATGTCATTCTTTTTTTCATATCTTTTTTTTAGATAAGGAACGTGAAATCGGGAAGAAAGATTTATAAAAGATATTGAATTTATTATTTTATCGGGATTAAGGAATTAATTTACGGAGACGGGGAATTGTCGGAGTTGTAATTTTGCATTCAGAACCGTTTGTAAATGAAGGGGGTACTCTAATATTGAAAATGCCTCTCAAAATTATCGTTTTGACATTTGAGAGGCACATTTGTTATCTGCTTGTTTCTGGTTAATACAACGGAGCTCCATTGTAAAAATCCAGGATTTTAGACCGGAAGATAAAATCATACTTGGCTTGTAAGACTTCCGACAAGGATTTGGCCAAACGGGTTTTGATGTCATTGAATTGGTAGCTGGTAGATTTTCCCGCCTTGTATTTTTGTTCTTCGTATTGGAAAGCTATTTGTGAGGCTTCAACCGATTTTTCCGAAGAACGGTATTTTTCATGTGCGGCTACGGCATTGTAATAGGCCTGTTGGATTTCTTTGTATAAGATCAGGCGGGTATTGTCCAATTGTAATTGCTGGTTTTCAATATCCAAACGGGCCATACGCACCTGATTACGGGTGGCCATGCGGTTGAACAAGGGAATATTTATATTTAATCCGACCGATTCGCTTCCGTTATTGCTCAGCTGAGAGGAAAAAGACGGATTGCGGGATCCTTCAAGATTATAGGTATGATAGTAGGCATTGCTGTAGGAAGCGCCCAGTGACAGGGTCGGATAGTAGGCAGAACGTGTAACTTTTAAATTTTTCTCACTGCTTTGCAGTCTGAATTCTGCGGCTTTTATTGCCGGACGATTGCCGGCTGAATGCGTAAATACTTCTACCGGAGTTTGCAGGTTCAACATTTCTTCTACAATGATATTTTCCAGATCGGGCATTACAATATCGAATTTTTCCGGACTTTCCAGGTTGAGTAGCTGGCTTAGGTCGAGTAATGATAATTTTAAGCTATTTGCTGCCTGGGTAAGGTTTAATTCTTCCCTGGCTAAAGCGGCTTTTGCATCAAATAATTCCGACTCCGGGCTTTTACCGTTCCGGACCAGTATTTCAGTCTGTTCAACCTGACTTTTACTTAACTTTACCTGTTCTTCTGCGACATTCAGTAATTCCTTATTCAGTAATACCTGAAGATAATAGGAGGTAATATTTAAAGATAAATCCTCTTTTGTCCGGTTTAGTTCTTCTACGGCAGCCTGTAAGCTCATCTTTTTGGCTTTTACGTCGTTGTGTATCCGGAACCCTGAAAATACGGGTACGTTTGCCGATACGTTAAGCGAGCTACTGGCCTGTGATTGATCCTGATATGTTCCGTCCCGCCCCGGCCCCCGGCCGAAATAAAAGTTCTGTGATCCGCTTGCGTTCAGATTGGGAAGGCGGCTGTATTGTGACGTATTCAGATTCAGTTCCTGATTCATCTTTTCCAGTATACGCTGGCGGACATCGATGTTGTGCTCGATGGCATATTCGACACATTGCTTTAGCGTCCAGACTTCCGGTGTCTGCTCTTCCTGTCCCCAAATAGCTATCGGCGATAGTATGAAAATCAGTATATATATTCCTATTATTTTCATCTTTTTTTACTTTAGAGTCTTTATAATCCTATCTGCTGCTTACTTCTTTTCTTTCATTCCTCTTATCCGGTCCTCAGCCGTAATGCCGCTGATGACTTCAATATTTATTCCGTCGGATAGACCGAGTTTTACCTGACGTTTTTCAAATTTTTGTTCCGGGATTTCGGTAAGGACGATCTGCACAAAGGCTGAATCCTGCTTAAATTCGACCGTACTTTCCGGAATGGTCAATACGTCTGTCCTTTGGTCCAAAATGATCTCTGCATTTGCACTGTAACCCGCACGCACGAATACCGTATCCGGAATTTCCGCAGCCGCTTTGATTTCAAAAAGTATAGCGCCGTTTTCTTCGATACTCTTTGGGGATATGTATTCCAGTATGGCTTGGAATTTAGAGTCTTGTAATGCTCCGACGGTCAGTGTCAGAGGCATACCCTCCTTGATCCGTCCGACCTCTGTTTCGTCTATTTTTCCTTTGAAAATCATATCGGACATATCGGCAATTGAAGCAATGGTGGTACCGTCGTTGAAATTATTCGATTGAATGACAGAGTTTCCTACTTTTACGGGTACGTCCAAAATCATACCTGTAATGGTCGCCCGGATTTGGGTATTGCTGAATTGAGAGGAACGTTTGGCAATACCGTCTCTTACAATTTCCAGATTATCCTGTGCATTTTGTAATTCTTCTTTGGCCCGGTTCAGTTCGGTTTCCATTTTTTCGAATTCTTCTTTGGAAATAACTTTTCCTTCGAACAGCCCTTTGTTACGGTCGTATTCCCGTTGTGTCTGCGAAAGATTTATCCGGGCTACATTCACCCGGGATTCGGCTGCATTCAATGTTCCCATTTCCGGAATGACTTTTACTTTTGCCAGTACATCTCCGGCTTTTACTTTCTGTCCGGCTTCTTTATATACCTCCGATACGATTCCCGATATCTGCGGCTTGATCAGCACTTCATCCCGGGGTTCCACTTTTCCGGTTGCCACTGTTTTTTTCTGTATTGTACCGATGGTGGGTTGTACGATTTGGTAAACCACTTTTTCCGGTTGAGATTTTTTCCAGAGAAAGATAAATGTCCATACCAATATAACGACAAACAGTCCCAGGAAAACAAACTTAATGTACTTTTTCATAATATGTTCTTTATTTTATTTTCAATTATTACATGTTATTCTTCCCGTATGGCATCGATGGCTTTTATCTGAAGAGCCCTCCAGGCCGGGATAACACCGGCCAGCAAACCGCAAATCAGTAAGACAAAAGCAGCGATTACCGCAATATAAAACGGGATTTGAGGGTGTTGGAAAAAGGTGTCTTTACTCATGTTTGCGCTTAAGACATTGTCTACCATACTGAGTATTCCGACGCCGAAGGCCAGTCCGAAAAATCCGGCCAGGGCCGTTAACACCAGACTTTCACTCATAATTTGAGTCAGGATGGTTTTCGGTTTCGCGCCCAGGGCTCTCCGTATGCCTATTTCTTTTGTCCTTTCCCTTACCGTGACCATCATAATATTGCTCACTCCGACGACACCGGCCAATAATGTTCCCAATCCGACAATCCATATCAGTGCGCTGATACCCAGGAAAAGCATGCTGAACATCCGGAATTGTTTTTCTACATTCATGCTTTGTACGGCCATCGGATCGGTCGGGGATATGGAATGCCGGGCTTTCAGTAAATTTTTGATTTGATCTTCATAATCGCTTACCCTGGCTTCGTCGTATAAGGTCAGAGCGATACAATCGACGATATCCCCGCGGTTGTAAGTTTGTTGCATTACGGTATAAGGCAATATGATGGATTCATTGGAATTACCTCCGATGTTTATTTCTGTAACGGGTTCGTTTACTCCTATTACCTGATAATAGATGCCGTTGATTTTTAATAAATGTCCCAGAGGATTACCGGTGCCCTGAAACATTTCATCGTACACTTTTTTTCCGATTACACAGACTTTCCGTTTGTCACGTATATCCACTTCATTTAAATAACGTCCGTAAATCATCGATTGGGGTTCGATAAAGTTGTACATGGGATTTAGCCCCTTGATGTAATATGTACCGTATTTATCGCCCCGGACCGTATTGTTGTCACTGCGGCCTCCGAATAGAATGGGGGAGATGTATTTTATTTCGGGGACCTGGGCCGCCAGCATGTCCATATCGTTGTTACGCAGGTTCCAGTAGCGTCCTTTGCGGAAACCTTTGTAAGCTTCGGTAGTGACATTGCTGAAAAAATAGGCCGAATTTTCCGCGAATCCTTCCACGCCTGCCAGTACTCCGTTTTGCAATCCGTAACCGGCCCCGGACATGACAACCAACATAAAGATACCCCAAAATACTCCGAATGCCGTCAATACACTCCGCATTTTGTTCCGGGTTATCGTAATCCATATTTCCTGCCAACGATCTATATCAAACATGTGAATTGAATATTACAAATTAATAATGAATGAGAAGCATTTATTCATAACGTAAGGCTTCTATGGGTTTAATACTGACCGCTTTTTTGGCAGGGAAGTATCCGGCTAAAAGCCCGGATATAATCAATACCATTGTCGCTGCTATGACCACCGATATGTCGACTGTCGGATTTTTAAATACACTCATATCATTGTTACCGCCACTACTTATTGCGCTGTTGATCAATTCTGTCAGCCCGACACCGGCTATCATTCCGATGTATCCGAAAAAGCTGGTGATTAACAAGGCTTCCAGTAAGATTAATTTTAAAATGGAAAAAGGAGTTGCTCCCAATGATTTCCGGATGCCGAATTCCTTGGTTCTCTCTTTCACCGTAATCAGCATAATATTACTTACACCGACTACACCGGCTATCAATGTCCCGATTCCGATCACCCAGACAAATAAGTTGATACCGTTGAATATTCCCATGGTTTGCATATAATTTTTCAATTTATTCCATACCCACATGGCTCTGCGGTCGCTTACATCGAAAGCATGCCGCACCGCCATATTGGCCCGCATATTCTGATCGAATTCATCATTGGCTTCCTGGGTAACCAGGTCTTCAACCATAAAGGAAATTTGGCCGAATCCGTCTTCCGGATTATAGATGCGCAGAGCCGTTGTCAGTGGAATGAATACATCCGGCAATTGGTTCATATTGTCGTCTTCGTAAATACCGATGACCTGATATGCTACTTTATCTACTATGACATATTTTCCCAAAGGAGGTACTTCCCGGAATAACCCGTCGGCTGTTTTCTGGTGGATGACAATTACTTTCCGCGCCTCTTTTATGTCGGACTCGTTGATAAAACGTCCTTTTCCTGCTTTTATTTCTACGTTTTCGATAACAGCATAATCCGGAGTTATTCCGCGTAATGAGTTTGTCCCGTATTCTTTCCCGTAAGAAATGACTGTATTCCAGCGGCTGATGCTGGGAGAATAATATGAAATGTTGGGAAATTCCCGTTTCAGGAAAAATTCGTCGTTGGCATCGAATTTAATGCGGCGTCCTTTTTGTAGTCCCTGGTACGGCATACTCGTTTTGCCCGGCCACAAACTGACCGTATTTTTGGCTGAATTTCCAAAATTGGAGGAGACGCCGTTTTTCAAACCGTTGCCTGCTCCGAGTAAAAGGATCAGCATAAAAATACCCCAGGCCATAGAGAAACCTGTCAGAAAAGTCCGTAGCTTATTCTTTTTTATCGTACTGAATATTTCACGCCAGACATCGAACATAAAACGATATTATTTGAGATTATGACTGCTGTTTGTTCTGCATCTTGTATAAAGAACCCCATTTCCGGCCGGTTTATAATAAGATTTTTTCCGCCGGGGCACTTTCCGTTGTTTCAATGGAGCCGATCAATCCGTCTTTGATGTGAATGATCTTATGGGTCATGGCAGCTACGTCAGGGGCGTGAGTAACGATAATCATCGTCATCCCGGTTTGGTTGACGTCTTTTAGGATGTTCATTACTTCGATTGACGTTTTGCTATCCAAGGCGCCTGTCGGCTCATCCGCCAGGATTACCTGAGGTTTGCCTACCAATGCCCGCGCTATAGCCACCCGTTGCTTTTGTCCTCCCGACAATTCGTTAGGCATGTGTGTGGCCCATTCTTTTAATCCCAGTTTATCGAGGTATTCCATAGCTATCATGTTCCTGCGTTTCCGGGATATGCCTTGGTAGTAAAGTGGCAGGGCAACATTTTCCAACGCATTTTTGAATGAAATCAGATTGAAGGACTGAAATACGAAGCCGATCATTTTGTTCCGGTATTCGGCGGATTGAGTTTCACTTAAATTTTTGATCAGTATGTTATTGAGATAATATTCCCCTGTGTCGTAGTTATCCAGGATGCCTAATATATTCAATAATGTTGATTTTCCGGAACCTGAAGCTCCCATGATTGATACAAACTCCCCTTTTTCGATTGTCAGATCAATTCCTTTCAATACATGTAAAGGAGCTCCGTTGTTGTATGTTTTGTTGATATTCTCGAGACGAATCATTTACCCCGCGTTAAGATTAGAAATATTTGAGTTCAAAATCGTGTTTTGATTTTGCTTATTAGACGCTTGAATATATAAAAAGTTACGGTCTAAAAGAAAAGATTGTAAAATTATTTTAATGTTTACATAGCAGAGGAAAACATTGTCCGGACTTCTTTTTACAGCCCGGTGTTATTTTTATCTGATTAAAAAAGCGACTCCATCCAGAGTCGCTTTCAGATTAATATTTTAGCCACTTGTATAATTCCTTCCAGGTGACTTTTTTACCGTACATCAATATACCGATGCGGTAAATCTTTCCGGATAACCAGGTAAAGAAGATGAAAGCGGCGATGAGAGTGACAATGGAAGTGATGATTTCCCATGCCGGAACTCCGAACGGTATGCGTACCAGCATAACGATAGGCGAGGTGAAGGGGATCATCGAGCTCCAGAATACCAGGGGCGATTCGGGGCTTTTCATAGCAGCAAATCCGATATATACGGCAGCAATCAGGATAATAGACAGTGGTGTCATGAATTGCTGGGAATCGGTTTCGTTGTCTACGGCTGCGCCTATGGCTGCGAATAGAGAGGCATATAAAAGGTAACCTCCGATGAAGTAGAAAATAAAAGCACCCAGGAATGAAAGAATGAAACCGGGTTCGATTGTTTTGACTACATTCTGGATGATCTGAAGTTGTTCCGGATTTACACCGCTGGTTTGGCTCATCATAGCAATATTGGATGAATTACGTAAGGCTTCCATGTCGATGTCCGGAAGGAATATGGCTTGCAGTGCGATCATTGCAGCACCTCCCAGAATGATCCAGATCAGAAATTGTACGAGACCGACGGAGGCAACGCCGATGATTTTACCGAGTAAAAACTGGAAAGGTTTTACAGAAGATACCAATACTTCGATGATCCGGTTATTTTTTTCTTCGATAACTCCTTTCATGACCTGGGCTGCATACATAAAGATAAAGATATAGATGATAAAGCCCCCCGCCAATCCGACAATTGAAGCTATTTCTGACGAACTTTCCTTTGCTTCTCCGGATTCTGTAACCATTAATGTACGTACGGTAACCGGTGTGCGGGTAGCTGCCAGTTTTTCTTCGAGATCGGGTATTTGTGATTCGGCAATAACGACACTTTTTTTGATATTTTCAATTTTACGCCTTAGTTGTGATGATATTTCTCCTTTTAAATCCATTGTAATTTGGGAAAAGGAATAAATCGGAATTTCGGCACTGTCCATCACATTAGTCGGAATCCACATCACGGCGTAGTAATTTTCTTTATTTAAAAAGTCTGCGGCATTGGCTTCAGTGACATTTTGATCCGTATATTCAAATTTTGTGTTATTGATGGTTTCTAACGGATTTTCTAAGGAAGAAGCGTTAACAACTGCGATTCTTCTTTCCTGGGTGTCGTCTTTCAGCATCATCCACATGAGGAAAGCATAGAATAGGATGAACAGTATCGGTACGAATACCGTGACGAGCAGGAAGGTTTTTTTCCGTACTCTGGTCGAGAATTCCCGGCTTATGATGATAAATGTTTTATTCATGATCTATGAGGTTTTAGAGTATCGTAAATTTATTGGCCTTTTACCAGTTTGATAAAGATATCATTCAT
The DNA here is from genome assembly GCF_900091655.1 of Culturomica massiliensis. Classification (NCBI taxonomy): domain Bacteria; kingdom Pseudomonadati; phylum Bacteroidota; class Bacteroidia; order Bacteroidales; family Odoribacteraceae; genus Culturomica; species Culturomica massiliensis. The sequence continues at coordinate 1,713,099 of NZ_LT594621.1, read as the reverse complement.
TCCCGGGATGATTTTCTGATAGGAGATAATATCCGTATGGGGCAAAATGCGGGCCAGTAATGTATTGGCTTCACACGGTTTTATCCGTTGCAGGATGATGTCCTGGCGGTTGCCTTCTGTTTTCTGCGAAAGGATTTCGAATTCTTCGCCGGTGAATTGTTCCGGCTGGAAGTCAGGATTATACTTACAACTCAATTCATAGGTGTCGTTTGCATATTTTTCCCGGATTTCATTGATCGGTCCTTCGATGATTTTTTTCGATTTGTTGATGAGGGCAATGTGGCTGCATATTTCCTCAACGGAAGCCATATTGTGGGTAGAAAAAATGATGGTGGTTCCTTCTTTGCGCAATTCCAGTATTTCCCGTTTTAAAAGTTCTACGTTGATCGGGTCAAATCCGCTGAACGGTTCGTCGAAAATAAGCATTTCCGGTTTATGGAGGACTGTCGTGATAAACTGTACTTTTTGGGCCATCCCTTTGGAAAGTTCTTCTACTTTTTTATCCCACCATTCTTCTATTTCGAACTTTTCGAACCAACTTTTCAGTTGTTTGATGGCTTCATTGCGGTTGAGTCCTTTTAAACGGGCTAAATATACGGCTTGTTCACCTACTTTCATTTTTTTATACAATCCTCGCTCTTCCGGCAGATAACCGATGCGATTCATATCGGCAGGCACTAACGGTTTACCGTCGAAAAAAAGTTCTCCGGAGTCGGGGCCTGTGATCTGGGTAATGATCCGGATCAAAGAAGTTTTTCCGGCTCCGTTGGGGCCGAGCAATCCATAGACAGCACCTTTGGGAATATCTATGGATACGTCATCCAATGCCTTGTGGTTGGCGTAATTTTTTACGATGTTTTTTGCAACAAAAAAACTCATGTTCTTATGTGGTTTGGGGTTAAAAAGGTAAAAGGCCGCCTTTAGACGACCTTTTTGTAATTATTCCAGTTCGATCATTAATGTTCCTTTGGGAACCTGATCTCCTTTAGTGACATAGATTTTTTTTACTTTGGCTGTAAATGGAGCAATAATTTTGTTGTCCATTTTCATTGCTTCCAGAATCAGTAAAGTATCACCTCCTTCGACGTCCTGACCTTCTTTTACGTTGATTTGAAGAATTGTCCCGGGAATGTAAGCTTCAATCAGATGCGGATTGGGTTCCGTCCAGGCTTTCCGGTTTATCCACTTTTGCGTAAAAGTAGTTTTGTATTCAACTCCGTCGATTTGTAATTTTTCGTATTTTGTAGCCATACTGTGTTCTCCTTTCTGCTAAAATGGTGGGATACCATGTTTTTTCTGCGGAACCATGACGGTTTTGTTACTGGAAACTTCGATGGAATGCTTGAGTAACATACGTGTTTCTTCCGGTTCGATTACAGAATCAATATATCCTTTAGAAGCAGCTACATAAGGGTTTGCGAATTTTTCACGGTATTCGGCCACTTTTTGCTTACGTGTTTCGTTCGGATGATCGGATTCTTTGATTTCTTTTTTGAAAATGATATTGGCAGCACCTTCAGGTCCCATAACGGCAATTTCAGCCGTCGGCCATGCAAACATAAAGTCTGCTTTCAGGTGACGGGAGTTCATGGCGATATAACCTCCGCCGTATGCTTTACGCAAAATGACAGTGATCTTGGGAACTGTAGCTTCGCTATATGCATATAATACTTTGGCCCCGTGACGGATTACACCCATGTGTTCCTGTTCTACACCCGGCAGATAGCCCGGCATATCTTCGAAAGTCACAATCGGGATATTGAATGCATCACAGAAACGGATAAAGCGTCCGGCTTTATCTGCGGAGTCACAATCGAGTACTCCGGCCAGTACCAAAGGTTGATTGGCTACAAAACCGACGGTTTCTCCGTCAATGCGTCCGAAACCGATCACGATATTCTGGGCAAAGTCCTGTTGTACTTCCATAAAATCCGAATCGTCGGCTATAGCCATGATGATATCGCGTACATCGTACGGTTGTGTCGGGTCGGCGGGAAGTATGTTGTTGATTTTGTATTCCGGTTTTGGCGGTTTTGCCGGGAAAGCTTTGGCTTTACGCTGGTTGTTCCATGAAATAAAGGTAAGCAGGCGTTTGATTTGTTCGAAACATTCCTGCTCCGTCATGGCAAAGAAATGGGCATTACCGCTGATAGCTGCATGTACCCGTGCTCCCCCGAGGTCTTCCATGGAAACAACTTCTCCCAATACGGTTTTTACAACTTCCGGACCGGTAATGAACATTTTGGAAATATTATCTACCACGAAGACAAAGTCCGTTAATGCAGGAGAATATACGGCACCACCGGCACAAGGACCGAGGATAACAGATAACTGGGGAATAACTCCAGAAGCCATTGTGTTTCTGAAAAATATCTCGCCATAACCGGCTAAAGAGTCTACACCTTCCTGAATACGTGCACCACCGGAATCGTTGATACCGATAAGCGGCATCCGCATTTTGAGGGCATGATCCATGATTTTGGTGATTTTCCGGGCATGCATCAATCCCAATGAACCTCCGGCTACGGTGAAGTCCTGTGCATAGATAGCAACCGGCTCTCCGTAAACGGTACCGGTACCTATTACTACACCGTCTCCGTGCAGCACTTTTTTGTCCATGTCGAAATCCTTGGATTGGTGCTCTACGAACATATCGTATTCATGAAAAGAACCTGCATCAACAATACCCTGAATTCTTTCCCGGGCTGTCAATTTCCCCATGGCATTCTGTTTCTTGATCGCCTCTTCACCACCACCCTGGAGAACAATTTCTTTTCTCTTCCTTAAATCGAGAATATTCCTTTTAAGTGACATATTTATTGTTTTTGTTAATAATTTGCACGTCGTCCTAAAGAGGTGCGTGCATATTTTTTCAGACGGCAATGTTAATAAAAAAAAATGATTAAAAAAATAACCTCGGCTCGCTATAAGTGTTAAAATATTGATTGATTGTATTTTAATACCAGTTTATTTTACCTTATTCAAATTACGGAAAATTATAAAATCTTAAGGAATCCGGTTTTAAAATGGCTTTAGCCCCTCTGTTTGTCATTTTGATTTAAAATTAATGAATTTTCTTCATTTCGTCTGGAACCGGCTTCTGGTTTACGTTTCTCAGTCTTGTTTCCGGAAGTGTAACCCGTTTTCGTTTTACCCGTTTAATTATGGACTGATTTTAAATTAAAAATGACAACAATGCATACGAGTTTTAAAGATAAAGACGGAGTAAGGAGCAAACATTTGATTATTCTGGCACATCCGGATCCCGAATCTTTGAGTGTTGCTTATAAGGATGAGGTAGTAAAATTAACACAGAAAGCCGGTAGCGAGGCAATTGTCCGGGATTTGTATAATATCGGTTTCCATCCGGTATTGAGTGGGGAGGATTTTGCTGCATTCAAGGAGGGAAAAGTACCTGCAGATATTAAATTGGAGCAGGATTACATTCGTTGTGCAGATTTGATTACTTTTATTTATCCTATTTGGTGGGCAGGTATGCCTGCCATGATGAAAGGGTATATCGACCGGGTGTTCAGCCGCGGATTTGCTTATGATATTGTCGGTTTAGGGGAGATTAAAAAGTTATTGACCGGGAAAAGAGTTGTCGTTCTGAATAATTTTGGGATGACTTATGACGAATATGAGCAATCGGGTATGTTGGATGCTTTGAAAAGAACAAGTGACACCGGTATTTTTGAGTTTTGCGGAATGGAGGTTGAAGCGCATCATTTTTTCGGACGTATGGATAAAGCATCGCGGGAAGAATGCTGCGGTCATGTACGGATGTTGGGCTTTTTGTATGAGAAATTTTTACCGGCGCGTTGATAAAATAAAATGGAGGCAAATAACTGCCTCCATTTTTAAGCTTTTAATTTTTCCGCCATAGCGTAGGCGATGGCTTTACAATCTTCGACATCCTGATTTTTCGGATGGCCGGATGCGTCGGCATGGGGAGCAACGATTTCCCATTTCATTTTATCGGCGAATTGGGTAAAACGGGGAAGAGCTCCTCCTGACCAGGTTTTGTTGGCAAAAAAGGCCAGATAGTGATTCTTTACACCGATGTGCTCCAGTTCGCTTAATAAGGTTTCCATCGTGGGAAATATACCGCCGTTATACGAGCAACTTCCCAGTATTACTCCTTTGTACCGGAAAATATCATTGATCAGGTAAGACGGATGGGTTTTTGACGTATCGTGAATACGGATTTTCCGGATACCTTTTTCTGCCAGGAAACGTCCGATCATGTCTGCCATGTTCTCGGTGTGTCCATACATACTGCTGAATGCAATAACAACACCTTCCTCTGTTTCATATCTGCTCCATTTATCATATTTGGCTATGATGTCTTTTATATGGGAACGCCAGATCGGCCCGTGTGTGGCGCATATCATATCGATGGGTAAGGTACCCAGTTTTTTCAATGCCGTTTGTGCCGGAACTCCGTATTTACCGACAATGTTCGAGTAATAACGGCTGATTTCTTCCTCCAGATAGTCAAGGTCGAGCTGATCGTCGAAAATACCTCCGTCTAATGTTCCGAATGCACCGAATATATCTCCGCTGAACAATATATGTTCGGAGGGAAGATAGGTAACCATTGTTTCAGGCCAATGAAGCATGGGAGCCATGTAAAATTGCAGTTTACGGCTTCCCAGATCCAGTGTACTTCCTTCTTTAACTTCCAATAAGTTATGGTGTATGCCGTAAAAATTTTCCAGCATGGGGAAGGTTTTGCAGTTGCCTACAATAGTCATATCCGGATAGTGGCATAATAAAGCTTTTATTGCTCCGGAGTGATCCGGCTCCATATGGTTCACAATCAGGTAATCTACCTTTTTACCGTTTAATGTCGTTTCCAGGCTTTCCAGGTAATCATCCATACGGCTTCTTTCAACCGTATCTACGACAACGACTTTTTCATCTACGATAACGTATGAATTGTAAGCGACTCCTTTGGGTAAAGGCCAATAGTTTTCAAACAGATGAGTCCTACGGTCATTTACACCGATCCGGTATATCCCTTTCTTTAATTCTACCGCTTGGTTCATGATTTGATATTTTTAGTTGTTCTATTTTTGTGCAAAAATTCTTTGTTTTAAGAGATACAAAGATAAAAAAAAGTCGCCACATAGCGAGTGTAACGACTTTTTAAGGATTTTTTCCGTTATTATTTGATACCCAACTTCTTTTTCAGATCTTTAGGAAGTGCATCCTTATGGATCATAATAGACGTGGTTTTGTATGCAAGGAACGGATAAGATACATATAAGTAACCGTGGTATTTATTATAATCTCCCCATGAATTTTTTACGACAAAATATTTGTTACCTGCTTGATCGACAGCCTTTCCGACAACGTGCATGCCGTGATCGTCCTGGGTCTGGTAATTGTCGAAAGCTTCCTGGCGCATTTCCTGGGTAATTTCTTTTTCTTTGCCCGGTTTGTCGAATTTATACAATTGTGCGTCTTTTTCTTTTTTAGAAAGAGCGACCCATTTTGTAATTTCGGCATTACTCATGTCTTTGATATCTGCTGTGGGTACGATTGCTATACCATCACGCGAGAATCCTCTCTCGGAAACATCCGAACCCCAGGAGAAACTGTAACCTTTGTCGATAGCCTTGTCCAATACATCCATCAATTCGTCCAGCGGAATATTGTAACTCATTTCTCCGATCCAGTTGTCCGGAACTTCCAGAGCAAATTGAGTATAGAAAGGGTGATGAGTGAAGGAAGTCAGACTGATGTAATCGTCCATATTTAATCCCGTGGCTTCTTTGTAGAAAGTCATAGGTGTATATTCTTTTCCTTTGTACGTGAATTTTTCCGGAATTTCCCCCAGATAAGCATCCAGAACTCCGTCGTATCCGCGTTTCCAGGCAGTGCTGAGTTTACGGTTGGGATTGGAAACGACGACATCCAGATAAGCTTTTAAAATGCCGTCCAACTCTCCGTGTACATGTACGTCTTCACCGTAGTTCAAACCTTTGTATACTTCCAGGGGTACAATACCGTAATTTTTAATGGCCCAGGTTACATCGGCAGAAGCACCTCCCTGACCGAAATTGAGTTTACCGTGCATACGAACGTATTTGTCTGCTTTTTCATTGTACGTATGCCAAACGATAAACATTGGGGACAGGCTGACAGAATCTTTCCCCAGACGCATCATTTCAGTTTCCAGAAAAGATATGGTTGACCAGGACCAGCAGGTACCTGCTCTGTCTTGAGACTTTACGGAAGTTGCAGGTAATCGTTTGAGTTCCGTAAATTTGTAACCTTCGGCTTCTTTGTTATCCTGTGCATAAACAGATAAAGCCAAAGCCAGCATTAAAACCAATGATGTGATTTTCTTCATAGAGATACTCATTTAATCGTTTGTAATTATAATTGTATATTTTATTTAGCAAATGCTTTCAAAGATAATTTGAAAATTTGAAAATACGAAGATTTGGAAACGTTTTCGTGTTATTTTATTACTAAAATAGGCAGAAAAATATAAAATCCTTATTCGTAACGGATGTGAACTTTACGAATAAGGAGAATAACGGCTGATTTTATAAAGAGGATTCCTCCGGACGGATGTTGTCTTTCAGAAATTTGTATTTTTTGTTGCAAATACCGATAAAGATGACTCCGGCAATGAACATGATGATGGCATCGAGATGCGAGCCTGTCGGGTTCATGTCTTTGAATAAGGCGTGCGTTTGTAAAGCCGAGGCTTCTGATGTGAAGGTAATGGCTGCCATAAAATTATTGGCCAGGTGGAGTCCGATAGCCAGTTCCAAACCGTCGTCCATGATAGCGATAAACCCTAAAATCAGTCCCATGAGGATATATTGGGGAAGGGCAACTTCTACGCCGAATGCTTTTATTTCCGGATTACTGATATGCATCAGGCCGAAAAGAATGGCGATAAAAAGGAAAGATATCCATTTGGATTTAAAGAACAATGCGGCACCCTGCATTAGGTAGCCCCGGAACATGATTTCCTCAAATCCTGTCTGAAAAGGAAGAAACAGGATGGAAATCAATACCAGCATAAAGAAATTCAAAGGATCGAACTGGAAGACGATGTCTGCATCTTCGGAAGATAATATCGTGATTGCAAGAGAAATCAAGGTCAGTATGGCCCATACGGCTGCTCCGAAAAAGAGTCTTCCCCAGTCGAATTTCGGACGGGCGGTAACGATATCCAGGTAATTTTTTTTATGTAAAAACTTTGCACAGAAGAATAAAGCGAAGAATCCGCCGACAAAAGTGAGCAGACTGAGTGCCAAACCTGTATTCGTGGATGTTATGGTTCCGATATTGCCTTGCATGGCAGCTTCCGGGTTACAAATGAACAGGTAAACGGCTAACGGGATGCCTGACAGTTGAATGGCAATAAAAACGATGAGTATCGTAACAACGTATAAGAACCAATTGTTTTTTCCGGTGTATGCTTTTTCGATGAACATGATTTTTGTAAATTTTAAAATTTATCACCTAGGTTTTTCAATAATATTTCCAGACTATATTCGTCGGGGATCAGTACTTGCCGGGCTTTACTTCCTTCGAACGGACCGACGACACCGGCTGCTTCGAGTTGGTCGATAATGCGTCCGGCCCGGTTATAGCCGATGGAGAAACGGCGTTGTATGGATGAGGTCGAACCTTGCTGAGAGTTGACAACTAAACGGGCCGCCTCTTCAAAAAGCGGGTCTTTGGTACCTAAATCTGCTTCGGAGATACTGCCTCCTCCTTCATTTTCAGGTATATATTCCGGAAGAGCAAATGCCGAGGGATAAGATTGCTGACCGGCAATAAAGTTGGTAATGGCATCTATTTCCGGAGTATCGACAAAGGCACATTGTACCCGGGTCATTTCGCTGCCGACAGAAATCAGCATATCCCCCCGTCCGATCAACTGATTGGCCCCCGGAGAGTCTAAAATGGTGCGGGAATCGATCATAGAGGCTACTTTAAAAGCTATACGTGCGGGAAAATTGGCTTTTATGACACCGGTAATGATATTGGTCGACGGCCTTTGTGTAGCGATGATCATGTGGATACCTACGGCCCGCGCTAATTGTGCAATACGGGCAATCGGTTGCTCAACATCTTTGCCGGCGGTCATGATCAGGTCGGCGAACTCATCGACTACAACTACAATATAGGGCAGATATTTGTGTCCCTTGTTCGGATTCAGCTGGCGTTTTACGAATTTTTCATTGTATTCTTTAATATTTCTGACCTGTGCTTCCTTTAAAAGGTCGTATCGACTGTCCATTTCTATGCACAGGGAGTTCAGGGTGTTGATTACTTTGGAGGTTTCCGTGATAATGGCTTCGTCTTCATCCGGTAGCTTGGCCAGGAAATGTTTTTCGATAACCGAATAGATGCTCAGTTCTACTTTTTTGGGGTCGACCATGACAAATTTTAATTGGGCCGGATGCTTTTTATACAGCAAAGAGGTAATGATGGCATTCAGTCCTACTGATTTTCCTTGTCCTGTGGCTCCTGCAACCAATAAATGAGGCATTTTGGCCAGATCGAAAGTATACGTTTCGTTTGAAATGGTACGTCCCATCGCAATCGGAAGGGCATATTTGGATTCCTGGAATTTTTTCGATGCGATAATTCCCCGCATGGAAACAACTTCCGGATTCTGATTCGGAACTTCGATACCGATGGTACCGGCTCCGGGTATCGGGGCTATAATACGTATCCCTAAAGCAGCCAGGCTTAAAGCAATATCGTCTTCCAGGTTCTTGATTTTTGAAATCTTTACTCCGGGGGCCGGGATGATTTCATATAAAGTAACGGTCGGTCCGATGGTAGCTTTGATTTTGACAATCTCGATTTTATAGTTTCGAAGGGTTTCGACGATCTTATTTTTATTTTCGTCCAACTCTTCCTGGGTTACTTTGGGATTGCCGCTGGAGTGCTCCTCCAATAAATCCAGATTGGGGTAGCGGTAGTTAGAGAGATCCAGTGTCGGATCGTAGTCTCCTTGCGGTTGGAGATTGGTAGACAGGGTTTCTTCCTTATTTTCGTCATTGATCGTTAATTCGACAGCTTCCGAATCCGGCGTGTCCGGCTTATCTTTTTCCGGAATATCGGTACTCTGAATGTCTGAAAGATCGTTTGGAAGTTCGAAATCTTCGATTGAAACCGGAATATTTTCAAAACCGGGTTCCGGCCTCTCTGCCTCCTGTTTTTCGGCCTCTTTTTCTGTTTCAAAGGTAAAGGGTGCATTCAGATATTCATCTTCCGGAAATTTGTCGAATTCTTTGCCCGGATCGAATTCCGGATCTTCGGTTGTATTTGTCAGGAGATCTTCCGGTAAGTCTGCAAGACCGGCGACAGTCTCCTTAATATCTTCCGGGGCTGTTACATTATCCGTGGTTTTGACTACCTTGGCTTTGGGAGAAAACAGATGCTTGATAAAGCCGATACATTTGTAAAATGTTTTTTCGAATCCGAAAAATAACAGGATTGCAAAAGTCAATAACAGGATAAAGAAAGTCCCGATACCTCCGATAACGGAATTCAGCCATTGGGAAACAAAATAGCCGTGTGCACCTCCCGGGTATAAATAGGAAGAAGAAATATTCAGGAGTGTATAGGATAACTCAGAAACATAACCTAAAAACAAAGATATCCAGATGATACCGAATATACTGAGGATGATTTTTTTCGGAAAATTACGGATGGTTTTTCCGGCAATGCATATGCCGGCCAATATAAAGATATAGCAAAAAATGAAGGATGATAATCCAAACCACCGGTTGATCAGTAAATCAGAAAACCAGGCTCCTATCTTTCCGGCCGGATTTCCGGCTGTAATTTCCGGGTTTGCGATAATTTGACGCAAGCCTCTGTCGATTAAACTTTGGTCGATTCCTCCCGTAAAGAAAAATCCGATCATGGAAAAAAGAAGATAGAGAGAGAATAATATCAGAGTTAGGCCCACAATAAAGCGGGTTCGGGGTTCTTTTAAAAATGACAGATTAAAATCAACCTGTTTTTTTTCAGCAGGTCGCCGACTCGTTGTTTTTTTCATCCTAAATACTTATTACTAAAACAGGATAAGTTTAAATACCTGATTGAAAACCAATTGTAAAGATTGTTTTTAGAAACGCCATTGTCGTGTTTTTCGCATACGAAGATACGAATTAATTGAAAATTGAAAGTTGAAAATTGAAAATTATTTGAAACCGCTTCCGTGCCGGAGCAGGTTATGGAAAAATAGAAGCCTGATGTAACGGAGGTGTTTCGTGTCGTATGGGAATATCAGACAACTAAAAGATTACAGGAAAATAATATTGGAATGAGCGGATTTACTCATTTTTATTTGAAAAGAGCCTGACACTTAGATCGTCTTTATCCGTGGTTATGAAATTACGACCACGAATAAAGACAAGGTTATTATTTTTACTTGTATAAGAATCTTTTAATACTTCTTTTCGGTGTTTTTTCAAATTCTTCGTTATAGATTTTGATTCTGGAAATCTGACTGTATGCAGGTAGCAGGTGATTGAGTTCCTTCAGATTCGTTTCCAGTATTTTAGGAAGATCGGTATCGCTGATTTGATTTGCATTTACCGCATCAAAATCCGGATATACGAGAGCTACTAATTTGCCATCCTGTTCTACGACGATAGATTCGGTGACATACAGCATATTGTTCAGCCGGTCTTCGATTTCCTCCGGATAGATGTTTTGTCCGCTGGGCCCCAGGATCATGTTTTTGCATCTGCCTTTGATGAACAGATAACCGTCGGCATCTATTAAGCCGAGGTCACCGGTATGTAACCAGCCTTCTTTGTCTAATGCGGCGGCGGTTGCTTCCGGGTTTTTATAGTATCCGGTCATGACACAATCTCCTTTGGCCAGAATTTCCCCGACGACATGTTGCGGATCGTCTGAGTCGATACGAAGCTCTACCCGGGGAACGGCTTTACCGCAAGACCCTTGTTTGAAGGTTTGCCAATCGTCATAACTTAGCAACGGTCCGCATTCCGTCATACCGTATCCGACAGTATAAGGGAAACGGATCGATCTCAGGAAGCTTTCCACTTCTTTATTTAACGCAGCTCCTCCGACAATGAGTTCTTTGAATTTTCCTCCGAACGCCTGAATTACTTTTTGCCGGATGGTATCTCTTATTTTATCATTGATGATCGGAATGTTCATCAATATTTTCATATGTGGCTTCTCAATGGTAGGGAAGATTCTTTTTTTGATGATTTTTTCGATAACCAACGGTACTGTGATGATTAAATTCGGTTTTACCTCGGCGAATGCGTCGGCGATAATTTTGGGCGAGGGAGTACGTGACAGAAAATGAATGTGCATTCCGCTGGCAAATTCGTATATGAATTCAAAAGCCAGTCCGTACATATGTGCCATAGGCAGCATACTGACGATCTGTTCTCCCGGAGTAAGTCCGAAAACGCCGAGGGCGAATTTGAGATTGGTCCACAAACTACGGTAGGGGAGCATTACTCCCTTAGAGGAACTGGTTGTACCGGAGGTATAGTTGATCATTGCCAGTTCATCGGGGCGGTCGTAATTGTATTTTACATTCTCTGCCATGAAGCGTTCCGGAAATTTTTTTCCGAATAATTCATTCAAACGTTCGCGTGCTTCCGTAAGGGATTTTTTATTGGAATGACGCAAGGAAAAATCTTCAATCCGTATAGCACCGTCGATGTCGGGCATAGCCGATTCGTCCAGATTTTCCCAGACGACATCGCCGACAAAAAGCAACCGGGCTTCCGAATGATTTACAATGTGGTGTATGTTGTCCGGTTTGAATTCGTTCAGGATCGGTACTGCAACGGCTCCGTATGTAAGAGTTGCCAGAAAAGCAATTCCCCACGTCGACATATTTCGGCTGCATAGGGCAATTTTATCTCCTTTGCGAATGTTGCTGTGTTCGAAAAGAATGTGTAGTTTTTCGATTTTCCGGGCTACATCTTTGTAAGAAGAAGTTGCTCCTTTAAAATCGGTGAGAGAAGGTTTGTCCCAATTATTTTTTATACTTTGTTCGATATATTGAATAAAGCTTTCTTCCATAATGACTTTTTTTAAGCCTTCAAATATAATTTTTTTAATAATAAATCGGAAAGAAAAATTGAAATTTAAGGATTTGGAAAAAGGTTAAATTGCTGACAGTTATTTGTTTGTCGTTTTATAAATGTATCCCGTGTGTGGACTTATTGGTACAAATAGCGTTTGATGCTTCGTTTAGGCGTTTTCTCAAATTCTTCCTGGCGAATGCGTATGCGACTGATTTGACTGTATCCCGGTAGAATTTCATTCAGTTGTTTCCGGTTTTGTTCCAGTTGTTTGGTCAGGGCAGTGTCTGAAAGTTTAGCGTTTCGGGCTGCTTCGAAATCCGGATAAATAAGAGCAACCAGTTTGCCCTCGTGCTCGATGACTAAAGATTCTGCCACATAAGGCATAACATTCAGCTTGTCTTCTATTTCCTCTGGATAAATGTTTTGCCCGCTCGGACCGAGTATCATATTTTTGCTTCTTCCTTTGATGTAAAGATAACCGCTTTCGTCTATAATTCCGAGGTCTCCGGTATGTAGCCATCCCTCTTCGTCCAGAGCTGCGGCTGTGGCTTGCGGATTTTTATAATATCCTTTCATGACATTGTCGCCTCTGACTAAGATTTCTCCGACAATGCGGTGGGGATTTGCCGAATCGATTTTTAGTTCGATCCGGTCTATGGCTTTACCGCAAGAACCCAAACGGAATGTCCGCCAATCGTCGAAAGAGATACCCGGACCGCATTCGGTCATTCCGTAACCTACGGTATAGGGGAAACGAATATCTGCCAGGAATGCTTCGACTTCGTGATTCAAAGCTGCACCTCCGACAGCCAATAACTTGAATTGTCCTCCGAAAGCATCCAATACTTTTTGTTTGATGGAGGCTTTTACTTTGTTATTTAGGATCGGGATTCTCATAAACAGGCGTATATGCCTTTTTTGAAGGTGGGGTAAAACACCTTTACGGATAACTTTTTCAATGATCAGAGGAACGGCAACAATCAGGTTGGGGCGTATGTTTTGGAAAACTTCCGCAATGACCCGCGGGGATGGGGTTTTAGCCAGGAAATAAACCTGTGTGCCGCTGGCAAAAGGATAAATAAATTCGAATGCCAGTCCGTACATGTGAGCCATTGTCAGAATGGCGACCAGCTTTTCTCCGGGGTGATATCCCATTTGGTCCAATGCGAAACGGAGATTCGACCACATACTTAGATAAGGCAGAACGACGCCTTTGGAAGCACTGGTCGTACCTGAAGTATAGTTGATCATGGCTATTTCTTCCGGTTGGTCTTTCCGGTAGCTGACGTCGTCGACGGTGAAACGATCCGGAAATTTTTCTCCGAAGAGACGATTGACTTGTTTGCGGGCATCTCTGATAACGGGTTTGCTGATTTCTTTGACAACATAGTCTTCCATGCGTATGACACCGTCCAGGTGTGGCATGTGTTGGTGGTCCAGTTGTTCCCAGTTCGAATCTCCGACGAACAGTAAACGGGCTTCGGAGTGGTTTATAATGTGATGAATATTATCGGCTTTGAATTCGTGTAATATCGGAATGGCAACAGCTCCGTAAGTCAATGTCGCCAGAAAAGCGATTCCCCAATTGGCACTGTTCCGGCTGCAAAGTGCAATTTTTTCTCCTTTTTGGATGCCGCAGGCATTGAAAAATAAATGTAGTTTTTCAATTTTTCGAGCTACATCCCGGTAGGTGTAAGTTACACCTTTATAGTCGCATAAGGCGACCAGGTCCCAATGGCTTTTAATACTGTATTCGATAAGGTATATAAAACTGTTTTCCATACGGATGTTTATTGGTTTTTCTACTTATACTGTTAATTCCGGAAAAAGTTAAAACGGAGAAGGTGAAAACAGTGTTAGGGCTTGTCTTTCTTCGTTAAATAATGTGAGGTGTGAAACTAAAAGGATATCAGCCCGTACTTAGTGAACGAACTTAGAAATGATTCTATTTTAATATTTTAAAGTTATTTGGTTATGAAAAAAACAGAAAATCCAAACACGCCTATTTTTGGAACTTCAGAAGAAGCTCGTGTAGCACCTAAATTTGAAATGCCGGAGAATTCGATGCCGGGAGAGGTGGCTTATCAGATCATACATGATGAAGCTATGCTGGATGGTAATTCTCGCCTTAATCTGGCTACGTTTGTTACTACCTGGATGGACGATTATGCACGCCGGGTAATGACGGAAAATATGGATAAAAATATGATTGATAAAACGGAATATCCTCAAACGGCCGAAATTGAACGTCGTTGTGTAAATATTCTGGCTAAATTATGGAATTCTCCGGAGCCTCCTTATTGCACCGGTACCAGTACCGTAGGTTCTTCTGAAGCTTGTATGCTGGGGGGAATTGCTGCCTTGAAGCGGTGGCAGAAACGTCGTCGGGCAAAAGGACTTCCCACCGATAAACCCAATTTTATTATTTCTACCTGTATGCAGGTTGTATGGGAAAAGTTTGCCATCTATTGGGATGTAGAAATGCGTATGGTGCCGGTTACGGCTGAAAAAATCACACTGGACCCGCAAGATGTTGTCAAAATGTGTGACGAGAATACGATTTGTGTCGTTCCCATTCAGGGGGTAACCATTACCGGATTGGATGATAATGTTAAAGAAATCAACGATGCATTGGATAAACTCAATAAAGAAAAAGGCTGGGAAATTTGTATTCATGTGGATGCGGCTACCGGTGGTTTTATTCATCCCTTTATCGATCCGGAAACACTTTGGGATTTCCGTTTGAAATGGGTGTTATCCATCAGTACTTCCGGTCATAAATTTGGTCTGGTATATCCGGGCGTAGGCTGGGTGGTTTGGAAAGACAAAAAATATCTGCCTGAAGAAATGAACTTTGCCGTGAATTATCTGGGGGCTAATATTCCGAGTATTTCCATTAACTTTTCCCGTCCGGGTAATCAGGTCCTGGCACAGTATTATCAGTTTTTGCGTTTAGGAATGGAAGGCTACCGTCAGATACAGCAAAATTGTCTCGATGTTTGTGCTTACTTGCGGAAACAACTGAAAGAAATGGGTATTTTTGAATTTTTGAGTGAGAAAAACCCGAATCCGTTATTTATCTGGAAGCTGAAAGATGATCCGAACCGGAAATGGACTCTTTATGATTTATCGGATGCTTTGCATGTCGAAGGCTGGCAAGTACCGGCTTATACGATGCCTAAAGCCATGGAGGATGTCGTAATCATGCGGATTGTCGTTCGTCAGGGAACAGGAATCGATTTAGCCGATTTGTTGATGCAGGATATTCGCCGGAGTGTTGAAGTTTTGAATAAATTGGAAGAACCGACGAACAGTGCTATTCAATGGAAGAATAAGATTCCGCAGAAACCCAGAGGTTTCAATCACGCTCGATAGAGTTGTAGTAAATTGTTAAATATGGCCTTGGAACAATGATTTTATATTGTTCCAAGGTTATTTTTTGCAGACAGGTTATAATAGAAGCGTCTTCTGTCTTGTTTACGGATTGAATATATAGTATCCGTAAGGGGGATATCTTTTTTTCAATATAGTTGAATATCATATTTATTTTCGTTTATTTTTCTTATCTATGCGGCGTAATTGTGCTAATAAAGTCCCGGTTATGAAGATTTCTGATGAATACATAGAGATATTTTTGTCACAGGCGACAGAAGTCGGAAATATCTTATTCTGGAGATATTTTTGCAGATCGGCAAAGTTTGAAATATTGGGGAAAAGGAATTATTTTTTCGAAGAATTACAATTACCTGTAAGGGAAAAAAACGATATTTCTGTTTATTGCTGTTGCATTTTCCCGGAAGATCAGCAGCATTTTCAAGATATTGTATCGGGAAATTTTCCGGAAGAAGGTGGGGATTATACTTATCGATTGTATGCTGCCGGAGAAACGAGATACCATAAATGCCGCTACAGCCGGTTGAAAACAGAGGAGGGCGATATCGTACTCGGCACATTGGCGGACGAGACATATAAAGTCAAATCCCGGGAAAAGGAAACCTTGTTTGAGTATATCGCCAAATATTCGAATATCGGGATTTTTTCTTATGCCCCGGTTACGGGCAAAGGAGAGATGAGCGAAACGTGGTGCGAGAATTTTGGGATTCCTTTCGGACTTCCTTTTAAGGAGTCTATGCAGGAATTTATGAAACATATACATCCCGAAGACCGGGACCGGATTAAGCAGGTCGGATTACAGCTTCGGCGTGGAGAAAAAATATTTATGGATGAAGAGTTCCGTATCAATACCGGTGATTCCGTCAAATGGATGAGATATATTGCTATTGTCCGGAAATATTCCGGGGACAATGATTTGCAGATTATAGGTTTGAATCAGGATATCACTCATATAAAAAAGCAGGAAGAACGGAATCAAAAGATTTTGGAAGCTTTACCGGATTTCATTTTTATTTTCGATACTAATTTCTTTATCTGCGATTTATTGAAATCGGCTGAAATACAACTTTTACACTCCTTGGAAGAATTGGTAGGGGCTGATGGGCGTACTATTTTTTCTGAAGATGTTTCAGCGCTATATATTGAATCGATAAATCAATGTCTGCGGTCGGGCAAGTTAATTGAAATCGAATATTATCTGGATGCCCGAGGGAGTAGACATTATTTTCAGGCCCGAATGGTTCCCTTTGAAAATAATAAAGTGCTGGCATTGATTCATGATATCAGCGACCGGGTAAAGTATATGCAGGAATTGATCGATGCTAAACAGAAAGCAGAAACTGCCGATAAATTGAAATCTGCTTTTTTGGCCAATATGAGTCACGAGATCCGTACTCCTCTGAATGCTATTATCGGTTTTTCAGATTTACTTATGACAGCCGTTGAGCCGGAAGAAAAAGAAGAGTATATACAAATTATCAATGCTAATAATGATTTATTACTGAAACTGATCAATGATATATTGGATCTTTCGCGGATAGAGTCGGGATCGATGGAACTGAAATATGAAGAATTCGATTTGGCCGAATATTTTAATGAAATTGCATCTTCTATGCAGCAAAGGATGAATAATCCGAATGTACGTTTGCTTTCTGTGAATCCTTATACCTGTTGTATCGTGAAGCTGGATAAAAGCCGGTTCGCGCAAATTCTGACGAATTATGTTACGAATGCCATTAAATACACTTCCAAAGGGTTTATTGAAATGGGATATGGGGAGGTGGATGGGGGCATTCGTTTGTATGTTAAGGATACCGGAATAGGCATTGCCGATGATAAAAAAGCAAAGGTATTCAGCCGTTTTGAAAAACTGGATGAGTTTGCGCAAGGCACGGGACTCGGGCTTTCGATATGTAAAGCTATTGCAGATGTGTGCGGAGGCGGTGTGGGGTTTGAGTCTGAATACGGACAAGGTTCCGTATTTTGGGCAATTTTACCCTGTTCCGTAAGTGTGACGGGTGATAAGGGAGAAAAAGATAATAAGCAGGAATCAGTAATTGAGGATTGGACGGAAAGAGAGGTTTTGACCGATGTAAAATCAATGAACCGGAAACTCATACTGGTGGCTGAAGATATTCAAAGTAACTATTTGCTGATTTCTGCATCACTTCAGAAAGATTACGATTTAATTCGGGCGGTAAACGGGAAGGAAGCTGTTGAGATTGTACGAACGGTACCCGGGATCGATTTGGTATTGATGGATATGAAGATGCCTGAAACGGACGGGATGACGGCTACAAGAGAGATCCGGACGTTTAATAAAAAATTACCGATTATAGCTTTGACAGCTTATGCTTTTGATACGGATAAACAGGCTGCATTAGCTGCCGGATGTAACGATTATCTTGTAAAACCCATCGATAAGGTAAAATTGAAAGCTGTTTTGCAAAAATACGGCTGAATGAATTCTCAGTTTACCGGATCGTGTATCCCATTGTCCGGTATTCGGAGGGGAATATTCGTGGATAGAGTCGTTTTATATTACATTTAAATAATTAAAAACCACCATGAGCCGGATGGCTGCATGGTGGTGTAAAATTTAAGTTATAATAATTTCGTATAGATTTAAAATTACCCGTCTACCTGATTCGCTATCAGATTCTTTAATTTAAAATCATAACTCAGCAATGAAAACGTTCTTTTAATCGATAACCTTGCCGCTTACCGGATATTTGTACCAATCTTTGTTTTGAGTACCATTGCTGCTTACCCATTTTCCGAACTTGGGATAGGCTTCGATAAAATCGGTTTTTTCAATAGCATGCTTAATATTTACCGGAACTTTAATGCCCCATACAAAACCGTCTTTGTCGCAGTAAGGTGTAGACGACATTAAACCATTGGCATCCGTTTCGTAATTCTGGTAATAAGCCGTAGGAGAATAACCTCTTAAATGAATTTCCTTGTCTGCTGTCAGAAAGAAATTCTGATTGGTCGTTGCTACAGATGCAACTAAAGCCTGAGTTTTTTCAAGGTTACTAAAACTATTTATTTTTAATTTTATGGTAGCTGTAATGAGTTGGTTTTTATCAACTTCGTGTCCTTTTTCTGTATTGTAGAATTGCGCTCCGTTCTGTCCTTTTAAAGCAGATGTGCCTTCAAATACAAATACTGCCGGTCCTTCTTCATTCGGATTTAAGAATTTTACTTTTACGATTTCCTGATCCTGGCTGATATCGTAAGAGTCGATGTATTTAGCCGGCAGGGCATCCAATTGAAGGCCTAACTGATAATTATATGATCCCCCGATGGCCTTGAACTGGATGTTGATGTCCAATCCTTCGTGATTGTATACCTCCGGTCTGCCGCCTCCGCTTATTCTACCGGTAATGTCGTAATGGATCACGAAATCGTTGAAATCATAGTCTCCTTTGACAGGCCAATAGTCTTCGAACATAATCGTTCCCCGGCTGATATAATGTGTGAGTTCATATTTGTAAATATCATCGTTTTTTATTTCATATTCTGCATCTTCCGGAAGTTTGATTGCCTGTGCAGCCCTTGTTGCCTTGACAGCAACAGGCATGACTTCTTTTTTTCCGTTCTGTAACGGAAATTGCAGGTATAAAGTCTGGGTTGAAGCCGGGTACTCTAGCATAATTTCGTTCGGCGTTGCAGATACAGGTACCTGTGCAATCAGTTGATCTTCATTGCAGCTTTCATCTGTAAAAATAGAAGCTACGGTCTCGACCGGTGCACTGATAATATAGTTGGCACTTGCCGTCATTTGCCAGTTAAATCCTTTGGGAACAGCTAAATCTGAGGTATGTTTAACTTTATCCGGATCGTACACTCCGTGATCTTTTTCACAGGATATCAATAGAGTGACGATACTTAATGTACTGATAAAAAATAAGTAAATCTTTTTCATGATTCAAATTTATGACACTACAAAGATAATATATTTAAATATAATTTTTTTATATAAAAAAATAATTTTATATAAAAAAGTGTTTTACATGATCGGTTATTTTAAAATAAAGAGATTTTCTTTATAAATTCGGGAAATATTGACGTTCTTCGGTTTTTATTTTGTTATTTTTATTTTTTAATCAATTCGGTTGATCACATGGTATGACGATATTTTCCGGGACAGGATCTATACCGGATGTAAAAATGATGAATGATGGATATTATTTCAATTCGGAAACAACCGCAGTATTTGGAAAAAGCGATTGCTTATTTTCAGGATAAATGGGCCGGTAATGTTAATAAAATGATATATGATGATTGTCTGAAACATGGCATAGATGCGTCCAATCCTTTGCCTCAGTTTTATCTTTTGGTAAAACAGGACGAGATTATTGGTTGTGCCGGTCTGATTACCAATGATTTCAATTCCCGAATGGAGCTTTATCCGTGGTTGTCAGCTCTATTTATCGAAGAAAAATACAGGGGAAATAATTACGGACGTCTTTTAATCAAAGAGGCTGAAAAAGATGCTTTGAAAGCAGGATTCACCAAGTTGTATTTGTGTACAGATCATACTTCTTATTATGAACGGTTCGGATTTACCTATATAGGAGAATGTTATCATCCCTGGGGAGGACATTCCCGGGTTTATGAGATCGGTTTATGTAATAAAGAGGATCATAGAAAAAGAACATCGATTTCCCGTTGAATGTATAGAGGCCGGACAGATGCTTCTGTTTTGTGATTGACACAGAATTCACGAGGAAGACCGGATACTTTACGCACAAACAAAACGAAAACTTACCCGGTAAACGTGGAAATATGTACGGGGTTGTGCGGATGCGAAAACAGGAGTTGTCCGGGATATTTTAAACGGGTAAACTTAAATAGCCGTTTCTCGTAATTATAGGGTAGATAAAATTGATCGTTATGGATTATCGGGTTGAAAAAGATACACTGGGCGAGGTAAAAGTTCCTGCCCGGGCTTACTATGGGCCCCAGACACAAAGAAGTGTCGATAATTTCAAGATTGCCCGTGATACCGACCGGATGCCGATGGAGGTGATCCGGGCATTTGCTTACCTGAAAAAAGCGGCTGCTTTGACTAATTATGAGGCCGGTATTCTGGAGAAAGAAAAATGTGATCTTATCGGCCGGGTCTGTGATGAAATTCTGAACGGAGAATTGGACGATCAGTTTCCACTGGTCGTATGGCAAACCGGTAGCGGTACACAAACCAATATGAATGTGAACGAAGTGATTGCCAACCGGGCACAGGTATTAAGCGGCGGAAAGTTGACAGACCGATTTAAAATTTTGTCGCCGAATGACGATGTCAATAAATCCCAATCGTCAAATGATACTTTTCCCACGGCTATGCATATTGCCGCTTACCGGATGCTGATGGAAATAACAATCCCCGGGATTGAAAAGTTAAAGGATGCTTTGGGAGAGAAAAGTCAGGAATTTATGTCTGTTGTAAAAATCGGACGCACTCATTTTATGGATGCTACACCGCTGACTTTGGGGCAGGAATTCAGCGGATATCTATCACAATTGGAACATGGGTTACAGGCGCTTCGAAACAGTTTGTCTCATTTGACAGAACTGGCATTGGGAGGGACTGCTGTCGGAACAGGAATCAATACCCCTCCCGGGTATGCTGAAAATGTTGCGAGGCATATTGCAGAATTAACGGCTTCGCCTTTTGTAAGTGCGCCGAATAAATTTGAGGCTTTAGCGACTCACGATGCTTTGGTTGAAACTCACGGTGTATTGAAAGTTATTGCTGTAAGTTTGATGAAGATAGCCAATGATATCCGGATGCTGGGGTCGGGACCGCGCTGCGGTATCGGCGAATTGCATTTGCCTGAAAATGAACCGGGCTCTTCCATTATGCCGGGTAAAGTCAATCCGACTCAATGTGAAGCTTTGACGATGATTGCCGCCCAGGTGATGGGAAATGATGTAACTGTAGGGATCGGAGGGGCTAACGGGCATTTTGAATTAAATGTGTTTAAACCCGTGATAATTCGTAATTTCCTTCATTCTGCCCGGCTGATTGGTGAAGGCTGTTTCAGTTTTTCCCAACGTTGTGTAAAAGGAATCCGGCCGGTGAAAGAGGTTATCGCTAAGCATCTGGAAAATTCTTTGATGCTGGTTACTGCTTTGAATCCGTATATCGGTTATTACAAAGCGGCGGAAATCGCTCAGCGGGCTTATCGGGAAGGAAAAACATTACGTGAAGTGGCTGTCGGATCCGGGTATGTTTCCGCTGCCGATTTTGACCGTTGGGTTGACCCTGCTAAAATGGTAGGTAAGAGCCTGTGAGTTTAAATATGCGTGATTTTATTATAAAATAAACTGTGCTAATTGTAAATAATTACTTTTAACACAGTTTATAGGTATACTTAAACTCAGATTTTCCGGTCAAATCAGTGTCGTCATTCCGGTAGTCGGAGTTTCTTCCTTTACAAACTCTCCGGCTTCATTGAAATATACGGTTAATTTCGTATCTTCTTTTTTGATGACCAGTTTGTAGCTCTTGTCGGAACCTTTACTGGCTTCTTCGATCGTATAGCCTTCATATTTCGCTTTAACAGCCGTTGTCACGTTTTCCGGAACCTGGGCTACTTCGATCTTCGTGTAAGTAACTTTTTCCTGGGCCAGCAATATAGAAGTATCTTCTTTCACGACAGTGTCTTTTTTTACGACAGTATCCTGTGCACTTATCGGAACTACTACGTAATTTTCGGCGGATGCCGGGATTGCAAATACACATACTGTCATTGCTACGAACGCGCTTTTCACTAAATTTTTCATGGCATTTTGATTTTAATGTTAATAATGATATTTGAATACTTATTTTTTATCGTACTCGTAAATGAATAATGAAAAATGTATGCCAAAGAATTTTTTTTAAAATAGTAAAGTAATAAGTGATTGTATATTAGTGATATAATGTGTGTTTAATAACCCTATTTTAGTTCCATTTACAAAAATTATGTAGAAAGATGAGGAAATTTATCTTTTTTCCGGGGAACAATTCCTCATTTTCAGAACGAGAACTCTTAAAATGCGGATTTAAAAGAACTGGATTTTTATTCGGGTGTTTTAAAAAACAAAATGGAGTGTATCGATAGGATCGGTTATTTATTTTTTACTTTTGTCACGAATTGTAAATGCTGTTTTAGCGTTTGTTTTTATTTATTGTATGGAAACGAGTCACAAACTTTATTCACAGGCTGCGATAGCCTTAGCTACTTTTTTTGGCGGACCTTTTGCCGCTGCTCTGCTGATCCGTAAAAATTGTATCGTATTGGGACAGGAGCGATGGGGATTCAATGCACTGATATTGGGAATTATCACGACCGTTTTGCTTTTCGGTTGTATTTTTATGATACCCGAGCCGGTGCTTGATAAAATACCGAATGCGTTGATTCCGGCAATATACACTGCTATTATTTGTATGATAGTGGAAAAGGTGCATGGAAGAGAGTTAAGAGCTCATAAGGCGAAAGACGGTTTATTTTATTCCAATTGGCGGGCTGCCGGGATCGGTCTTGTTTCTTGCGTTGTTATTCTGGCCGTGTTGCTCGGCGGAATTTATCTGGGGGAAGATAATTGGAATTCTACAGAGTATGATGCGAAGATAAAACAGTTTGCCCGTAACGAGGAAGTGGCGTTGTCCCTTTATAACATTCTGGAAGAGAAACCGGCGGAAAAGGCAGTCGAATTTATAGAAACGACCGGTATTCCCAAATGGAAAGAAAATATAGAACTGCTTAAAGCGATGGATACTCTGGAAGGTATACCTTCGGAATTTACAGAATATAATGAATTACTGCGTAGTTATTGTCAGGTTCGTATTGATATGTATACGTTAATCGCCAAGATACTAGATGAAGATTCGGAATCCTATCAGGAGGAATTGCAGAAATTAGACAAACGGCTGGAGGATATTATAAGCCGGCTGAGCAAATAAAAAACGGCAGATTCATTATAACTTTTTTATACGGGTAAATACAAGGTTTCCGATTGTTCCGGAAGCCTTGTATATTTTGTTTTGAATGATTCGTATATTAATTTCATGTTATTAAAATATAGTTTTGCCGGAAATTATTACTTTTTCTCGTAACAAATCGATATAGGAACCTGTTTAACCGGTAGGTACTAAAACTTATATCGATGAAACCTGTCTTTACTTTTGGCCGGATCATGCTGGGATTGGCATATATTGTTTACGGCTATCTGCATTTTGCTTATACAACTGCTGATGCCGCTCTGGTGCCGCAAGGCGTGGGGCGTCCGGCTGTTTGGGTCATTTTGATCGGAATCTGTTGGTGGGCGGTGGCCTTGAGTTTTTTTACCGATATTCTGACTCGTTTGAGTGGAGTGTTGGCATCTGTATTGCTGTTTTTCATATTATTTTTTGTGATATTACCGGATTTTAACGGAGTAAGTTCGTGGCTTTCGATGGCTTCTGTTTTTGCTTTGATCGGTGGTTCGCTTCAGGTGGCTGTACACGGAAAAATGTGGTATAGACGTAAAAATATATAGAAGGATATGGACAAACGGCTTTTACACAAATTGACTGCTGTATTTGATTCTCACCAGATATTGTCTTCCGGACTTTACCGGGAAATTTATTCCCGGGACGGTTCTTATTTTAATATCAAACCCGAAGTTATTGTACGTCCCGATACATTGCAACAAGTGCAGCGGTTATTGGCTATTGCTTCAGAAACAGGGACAGGCGTTACCTTCCGCACCGGAGGTACCTCGCTGTCGGGACAGAGCGTGAATACCGGCATCATCTGCGAATTGCGTACAGCCTGGAAAAAAAGCGAGGTGCGTGACAACGGCCGTAAAATATGGTTTGAACCGGGGCTTACAGCTCATCAGGTGAATACGATTTTAAAGAAATATCAAACTAAGATCGGACCTGACCCTGCTTCGGCTATTGCAGCCATGATGGGGGGTATTCTTTCTAACAATAGCAGTGGCATGCAAACCGGAACCCGGTACAATGCTTACCATACATTGAGTTCTATCGAATTTATGCTGGCTAACGGACATTGTTATAATAGCCGTCTCACAGCCGACCGACGGCGTTTTGAACAGGAAGAAGAACAATTGTGTAAAGGATTGTTACAGATTCGTTCACAGATATTGGGTAACGACGGGATACGTAACCGGATTATAGAAAAATATAAAATTAAGAATGTGACCGGATACAGCATGAATGCTTTTGTCGATTTCGATCATCCGGCGGATATTTTTGCTCATCTGCTGATCGGGGGAGAAGGTACGCTTGGGTTTATCGTATCGGCAGAATTAAATACCCTGCCTTTGCTGCCTGTTTACAGTTCAGCCATGCTTTATTTTAAAGATGCAACAAAGGCGGCTGCTGCGGCCGCTTTTTTGGGAGAAAGCGGGGCATTGTCGGTCGAAATGATGGATTATGCGGCATTGAGTAGTTTGGGCGACCGTCCGGAACTGCCCGGAGGAACGACGGCCATGCTGATCGATTATGGGGCCCGATCTTCAGAGGAGATGCAGGATATGATAAAGTATCTCGGACCTCAATTGAAAAAATTGGATGGCCTTGTGAACCTGGAGGAGTTTACCCGTACGGTAAATGAACGTGAGAAGCTATGGAAAGTGCGCGATGGAATTTTTCCGTGCGTTGCCGGTGCCCGTATACCGGGAGATTCTGTCATACTTGAAGATGTTGCGGCTCCGGTCGGGAAATTGGATGCTTTGGTCGGAGGATTACAGGAACTGTTTCATAAACATGGGTATGAAGGCTCTGTTTTCGGCCATGCCCGGGATGGGAATGTACATCCTTTGGTGACTTCCGGAATGAAAACGGTGGACGAAATCAATAATTTTTCCCGTTTTATGGAGGGGATGGTGACCCTGGTACTTTCCCTTGACGGATCGCTGAAAGGAGAACATGGTACGGGACGCGCCGTTGCACCTTTTGTCGAACGGGAATGGGGGACTGAAATTTACAGGATGATGCAGGAGATAAAACGTTTGGCCGATCCCAGTCATGTTCGGAAGAAAAAATATTGTCCATGGTTGTCTTTTTCCATATATTCTTTTTTTCTGGTCTTCTCAAGTGCTCCTAAATTTTCAGACAGGAGGTCTGAGTTGCGTTTTATTCAGATCTCCCCCGCTTTCAATAACGATAATGGCCATAATCAGATTTTCGAGTTCAATGCCCATTCTTCTGACAGCCGTGGTATATCCGATATTATTTTCCCGTTTATAAATCATCACCAGCATAGCCGTAATCAGGGTCATATACATCACAATCTGTATTCCGTTTTCATTCATGGAGAGAAAATGGCTGAAATTCAGTTCCTGTTTGATAAAACGAAAAAAGACTTCAATATCCCACCGTCGACGGTATATCTGAGTAATAGTCTGAGCTGTAAGTTCCAGACAGTTAGTTATGAGTAAAATTTCGCCTTTACCCTGAGGTTTAAAACGCACTACCCGGAAAGTTTCATCAACGAGTCTGGTTGTTACTACTTTTCTTCCTTCTTTATTGAGTTTTTCTTCCCGTTTATAAAGTTTAACCAATTTGTCTTCAAGAAGGTCTCCGTCTGTGAAAACATCATTTCCCTTTTTCAGGTCCTCCACCACCAGCATTTTCCGTTTATCGGTCAGTCTGCCTACAAAAAGGAGTCCATCCTGACTTTTCATTGTCCTGAATGCTTCGGCAGAATTCTGACCGCGGTCAAGGATATAAACAGAAGAGTGATCCTTTATCTTTTGAAAATGGCTGAGCACATTCTCAGGAAGTACATGGGATTCGCTGGCTTCACTATCACCCGAATGAGTCGTTGCAAAAGAAGCAAACATTCCGTCAAAATTGATGGTATATTTCATCATTTTCTTTTTCCCGTAAAGATTGCCGCACGGCATTCCCTGTTTGAGGTGATTGCAGGCTTCACTTACAAGAGTACTGTCCACACGCTGAAGACATAAGTTTTCGATCTCTTTCGTACTGTATAAAGAACTGAAAATATGATAGATCGTTTCGTAGCACTCCCGGAAGAAATCAGTATTCATGGTGGACAGACGATCGGATATGGAACTATGGGATATCGTTGGTTTACCTTTAAAATTAAATAAAGTACGAAAAAGAGGAGAGGAAAAGGAATCAGCCAGACCACGCTGGCTCAATTTATCTGTACGAAGGATTCCTGATAAAAGCAAATAAAACATCAAACGGCCATTCAATACTTTGGCATAATGATCAACTTTACTTTTAGTGGCTATTTTTAGGATATGTTCATCAGGAATCTGACGCAATAGCTGAATCAAATCAATTTTCTGATTAAAGATGGTTGACATATATCTATTGTTTATGAAAACAAATATAGATATTTAAATACAAGTCAATACATTATAAAACAATTAGTTACTAACAAAATAATACATGATTGTTAATAACTGGTATGTTTTTTTTGATTTCCAAAATTGGAGGGACTGTTCTTCCGAACATGACTGGGCCGATCCACAGGGAATATTGAATAAAGGGGTGATTCTGAATTCCGATCCTGATGCTCATTTGCAGTCGGTAAAAGAGATGACGCTTTTTTCTGAAGATTTACACTACAAAAAAGCAGATACCTGTATCGAATGTGGATTTTGTGAGCATGTTTGTCCGTCCCGCTATGTCACGTTAACACCCCGTCAGCGTTTACAGGCCAGGCGGATTATTGCCCGGACAGGCAATCCGCAGTTGGAAAAGGAATATGATTATATCGGAGAACAGACCTGTGCGGCAGACGGCATGTGTCAGATGCCTTGCCCTATGGGGATCAGTACGGCTGTTGTAACCGATGCTATCCGGAGTAAAAAGGCAACGAAAACAGCATCGGATATCCTGCATTATGCCGCCGGACATTTCGATGCAGTGGAAACCGATCTGCGGGCCATGCTGAAATTGGCTGTCGGAACAGAACGTGTTGTTTCGCCTTATCCTTTAATTTGGGCGACAGACTTTCTGCACAGAATGTTCCGTCAGATGCCCCATTGGTCGGCTCATTTCCCGATGCCCCGCAAATTACATTACCGGGAAGAGACTGATCCCGATTATATTTATTTTCCGGCTTGTGTGACCCGTATTTTCGGTGCTTCAGCTTTACATAAAGACGATTTGATGACAGTCATATTGAGAATCGCCGGTAAAGCGGGAGTACGTGTAAGCCTGCCTGCTGAAGCGCATGGACTTTGCTGCTCACAGATTTGGGAACACAAGGGAAATGTTGAAGGACAGAAGATTACGGCCAACCGTACCGTTGCCTGTTTTTATGATTGGTCTGAAAGAGGACGTATTCCCATATTTTGTGATACGACATCGTGTACGCATACGCTGTTGTCCGAAACCGGAGGAAATATCCTCACACCTGAAAATCAGGAGAAATATAAGCAATTGAAAATTATAGATATTACACAATGGTTGAATGAGATTATTTTACCTAAAATAAAGGAAATCAAGCCGAAGAACAGGGTTTTATTACACCCGACCTGTTCCTGTCAGATCATGAATCTGACTCCCGTTATGCTCGATATTGCGCGGAAATGTGCCCGGGAAGTGATATTGCCTGATAATTGGGGGTGTTGCGGGGCTTCCGGCGACCGGGGATTTATTTTTCCGGAACTATCCGAATCGGCGACCCAGGATGAACGGTATGAAATTTCTGATCAACAGTTTGACGGTTGCTATTCGCTGGCACGTACTTGTGAAATCGTCATGCAGGATCATATCAAACAACCTTACGAGTCAATTGTTTACCTGGTAGATGAAACGATTGGTTGAAATTGTTCTGCAAGCCGGCGGCTATTTACGATCGTAATATTTTAATCGGTTAAAGTAAAAATTTTTTGCAATAAGTATTCATATCGTATTTGCGTGCCAATCCTTGGGCAGTCATACTTCGTACTGTACCGAAAATGGGTTTTGAGGGCCACGGACGATCGTGCAGACCGAAACACCAACCTACTCCTGCATAGCTGTTGGCGTCCCGTCCGTCTAGAAAATAACGGTTGTTGAGGGTTATAATTGTGGTATAGGCTTCTTCTGGGGAACGGCTCCATTCTATGATTTTCTTTCCCCAATACATACGCATGGTGTTTTCCATGAATCCGGTTTTTTGCATTTCGTACATTGCTGCATTCCAATAAGAATCAGTTGTAGTTGCATTTTCGAGTTCTTTCGGTGAATAGAGTTGTGGCCGGAGATCGGACCGGTGTTCTTTCAGTGTTTTACGGCTCCAGGCCGGAAGGATGGTATAATCGTCATAATGAGGCGTAAAATAAACAAAATTGTGAGCCAGCTCCCGGCGTATGAGTAATTCTTCTATGAAAGCACCGGCATAAGGTAAAGTATTGATTTTTTGTAATATTTGTAAAGGAGAAATCTGTCCGAAGTGCAGGTAAGGGCTTAAACGGGAAGATCCGGCTAATGACGGATCTTTACGATTTTGACTATAATCCGTTAGTTTATTCTCAATGAAATCGTTCAGTATTTTCTGTGCTGTTCTTTCTCCGCTGGAAAGATCGGCCGGTGCAAGATATTTGTTTTTTCGTGTTGTTTCGAGAAAACGTTCGGCTGTTTCATTGTTGTGGCTGGCATTGTTCCGAAAAGGGTATTTCAATGGCGGTAACTTGGTTTCGGCATCACCTGCAAAATAAGATATTTTTTTCATCAGTTTGGGACGAATTGTCCGTGCACTCCATTCAGCCTTGTTGGAAGCCGAAGCGATAGGTATGATGAGATTGTCTTCTACTGTTTCCATCAGACAGGAAACATTTGCAGCTATATCGGTCTGCCATTTTTGTTGCGGATAAAGGTAACCCTGGTCACAGATAATGGCTGCTGCCTGATTGAGATAATGTGAGTATAGCTGTTCTTCCGGCAGGTCAGATAATTCGAATCCGATACCGAATCCGATGGCATCAGTCGCACATTGGAGAAGGCCGTCTACCATAAATCTGAAATGACGGTAGTTGGCTTCCGGATAGTCCGGTTTCAGATGAAACACGATAAGCAAGGGTAAACCGGTTTCGTTTGCTAGATGTGCGGCTTGACATAAGGCCAGATTACAATGAAGCCGTTGGGAGGTCTGCATTAGATACAATATATACAGACCTTGCTTGATCGGAGCTTTGTTTAGCCGGTGAATTCGTTCGGATTTCATGTTATTTCCTGTCAATTTATTAAGTTTCACTCTGAAAACTTTTACTGGTTTAAAGAACGAGGCTTAAATCAGGTTTGTTTCCGATTGTCGTCTATTTTTCGGATCGGAAGAAAAATTTATACTGGTTTAAACGGGGCTTTTCAGGTAGGATTTTTCAGTTAATGGCGTTCTTTTGTAGCGGCAATGTTCTGTCTTTTGGATTGCCGGAGAAATAGAATTTTATATTTTTGTGAGGTTTTAATGAAAAATACAATGAAAATGAAAAAATGGATATTACTTGTTTTGGTTGTGGCTGGAATAATGTCTGTAGGACAAGCGCAAATAAAGATCGGAAATCGTATGATCAATACAAAAAAAGTATTGAATGCTGCTTCGAATGTGGCATCGGCAATTACTTTGTCGGATGAAGATGTGGCTGCTTTGTGCCGGGAATCGGTGAAATGGATGGACGAACATAATCCGGTTTCAGCTCCTGAGTCTGCTTATTCCAGACGTTTGGATTCACTGATGCAAAACGTGGGAGATGTCGAAGGGCTGAAGCTGAATTATAAAGTTTATGAAGTGGTCGATATTAATGCTTTTGCGTGTGGTGATGGCAGTATCCGGGTATTTTCAGCTTTGATGGATATGATGAACGATGATGAATTGATGGCGATTGTGGGCCATGAAATAGGTCATGTCGTGCATACCGATAGTAAAGATGCCATGAAAAATGCATATCTTGCTTCTGCAGCAAAGAACGCTGCCGGGGCTGCCGGAGGGATGTTGGAGAAATTGACGGATTCTCAGTTGGGAGATATTGCAGAAGCCTTGTCAGGTGCACAGTTTTCACAAAAACAAGAATTGGAAGCAGATGATTATGGGTTTGAATTTTGTGTGAAACATGGTTTTAATCCTTATGGAATGGCCAATGCTTTGGATAAACTCAGTCGGTTATCGGACGGGCAAAAATCGTCTATGTTCCAGAAAATGTTCTCGAGTCATCCGGATAGTGTCAAACGTTCGGCCCGGATGAAAGAAAAAGCAGAGGCTTACGTGAAAAAATGATGGGGAGAGAAGTACGTTAAAGATGCGAATTTATCGGTGGAATCCGGAGATCTCAGTGAAATATACTGAGGTCTCCGGAATTTATTTTGTCAGATAAATCTTCGTAATCGGGTCATCGGGAAAGGCAAACCGATGGGTTTGTCTTTGTCGTTGCTGCGGCTTTCCGGGATTTTGCGTTGGATAAGAAAATAGAAATCCTTGTTAAAATTTGAAGCTACTCAAACAAAAAAAAATCTTGTCCGTTACACGTATAAATAGAACCAAATAAACTAAATCCTAAAATTATGGCTAAAGAAAGTGTAAAAATTCTCCAAGGAAAATTGGACGTAGAAAAATTGATCTCACAGTTGAATGCTGCACTGTCTGAAGAATGGTTGGCTTACTACCAATATTGGGTAGGCGCATTAGTCGTTGAAGGTGCTATGCGTCCCGACGTACAACGTGAGTTTGAAGAACACGCAAATGAAGAACATCAGCATGCCCGGATGATAGCCAAGCGTATCATTGAATTGGAAGGAGTACCCGTTTTAGATCCGCAGAAATGGTCTGAGTTGGCAAGATGCAAATACGATACCCCCCAGGACTTTGGTTCTGTCAGCTTACTAAAAGACAATATAGCTTCTGAACGTTGTGCTATTCTGAGGTATCAGGAGATTGCCGACTTTACGAATGGAAAAGACTTTACTACTTGTGATATCGTAAAAAAGATATTGGCTGAAGAAGAAGAACATGAACAAGATCTTCAGGACTACCTGACCGATATTGCCAGAATGAAAAAATCATTTCTCGAAAAGTAATTTATTAAAAAATATGAATTGCTGAAAGTCCCGTCTTTTAAGGAAAGACGGGACTTTTTTTATATATCATTGTCTTTTTGCAGGAAGAACATGAGGTCCGTTTTCTTACTAATTATACCGGTTATTTTGTAGTTTAACCTGTAAGCTGTCTGTAAAATTCATTTTTTATAAGGATTGGTATTTGTCGGTTCCGGATAATGAAAAATCTGTAATATGGGTAGGACAATCCGTAATTTGTTTACCTGTAAAATAGGGCAGATTCGGTAGGTTTGTCATATCTAATAGAAACGAAAACGATAACCCTTATGAAAATCAGAAGAATTATAATGGCGGCAGTAACTTTGATGTTACTGTTCCATACAGGAAATCTATTAAATGCCCAGAATATGAAAAAAGAACTCCGTAACTTAAGTGCATTTCCTGTGGGAGATGCGAATGTGCAGTATGCAAAGTTTTTTATCGGCCGGTCTTGGCTGGCTCGTCTTACCCAGAATAAGGATTTGAATTGTCCGGTGAGTAATGTTACCTTTGAGCCGGGGTGCCGGAATAATTGGCACAGTCACACGGGTGGTCAACTCCTGATAGCCGTCGGTGGCAAAGGGTATTACCAGGAGAAAGGAAAGGCCGCACGGGTATTGTTTCCCGGTGAAATCGTTGAAATTGCCCCGGATATAGTCCATTGGCACGGTGCAGCTCCCGACAGCTGGTTTTCGCATCTGGCAATCGAGTGTAATCCGCAGACGAACAAGAATACATGGCTGGAGCCCGTGGATGATGCGGCTTATGCTGAGGCCACTTTGCAAAATGGGGAACTTTCATCTGATGCTGCCCGTAATTACCGCCAATGGTTTCCGGATCCTGACGGCACGTTGGCTGCTACCGATCCCGAGCTGGCAGAGGTATTTGGTAATTTTGCTTTCGGAGAAACACAGCAATGCGGCGAACTGGATACCCGTATCCGCATTCTTATAACGATGGTCTCGGCTATTGCTATGAATACAGAAACCGAATATTGCAAGACTTTGCAGGCAGCCCTGGTCAATGGGATCAGTCCCGTCGAAATCAAAGAAGTGCTTTATCATGCTGTTCCTTACGCCGGAATGGCAAAGGTGGAGGAACTTTTAGCAGTTACCAACGAATTTCTTATCGGGAAAGGTGTGCCACTTCCTTTGGAATCCCAAGCCGTGACTACTTCCGAAACCCGTATGGAGAAAGGACTTGCCTTGCAAAAATCTATTTTTGGTAGCGGGCACATCGATAAAATGTACGAAACATCTCCTGCTAACCAGTTGCATTTCCAAAAATATCTTTCTGCCAACTGTTTCGGCGATTACCAGACCCGTCCGGCTCTGGACGTGAAAACGCGTGAATTACTTACGTTCTCTATCCTTATTTCGTTGGGTGGTTGTGAAGCACAGGTCAAAGGGCATATCCGGGGAAATCTAAATGTAGGCAATGATAAAGCTATCTTGCTGGCTGCTGTTACCCAGCTGCTTCCATACATTGGATATCCCCGTACGCTTAATGCTGTGGCTTGTTTGAATGAAGTTATTCCTGAAAATAAATAAATCACAGATAAATTCATGGACTTATTTGATATTTTCTTGATTACTTTGTTTACAGATTGTTAATGGTATGAATGTATAGTCGTTTCGTACTGTGTTGATTTGTAGGAAGAAGCCCCGGGATTATCCGAGGCCGCTTTCTTCGTCGATGATTTCCCAGCCGTTGATTTTGATGCTGACGGGGACGTAGGCGTCGTTGAAGGTGATTTCGATGATGAAATCATGGGTGTAGTCGAAATCAATGCCGGGGTAGGCGCTGAGTAGTTTACCAATCAGGGCTTCGTCGTATTTTGTAGTCCCTGTCTCGTCTTTGATTTTCAGACGGGCTGCCCGGTCGTTTTGTAAACGCATGACGTTGAAATCGGCAATCAATGGAGAGGTCTGTGCCCGGGTCTGGGCGTATACCGGGATATAAGTCAGGAGATCGTCGGGGGCGATTTCGGCAGAGTGGTAGTAGGTGCCGTTGTCATCTTCGATGCTGATGGAGTGGTTGACAGTTGCAGGTAAATTATGGGCGATGACACGAATCGTATTGGTGATCCGCAGCAGGCCGATGGTAATGGTTTTCGATTCCAGGGGCTTGAATTCGGTCACTTCTTCGTAGCCGTGATAAAGCAGGGCCGGGTGGCGGGGAATGGAGTTGTCCGTTTCCCGTTCCAGTTGCAGGATAAAATCTTCCATCCGGGTTTCTCCTTTGATGCAGGTGGGGAGGATGTAGTGTTCGTCCAGTCCGGCCCATACTACAAACTGATAACTGCCCGGTTTGAGCGGAAGCGTCATAGAGTAGGCATCCGTAATACGGATGCCGTCGTCGTCTGCCCGGAAAACGAATATGCCGGAACCGTCGAAAACGAATACCGAGAGACGGTCGATTTCCGGAAAACTAGTACCGGCACGACTTTCCGGTGCAGTGCGGTACCGGAATTTCAGTGTCAGGCATTCTTCGCAATTGGAGCGGTCTTCTTTGATACATCCTCCCCACAGGAGGGTGATTCCGCTGATGAACAGGGACAGGATGAAATATTTTATCCGGGATGTTTTCATCGTATAAGGTGTTTATAAAGTTTCGATTTTGGTTGCAAAGCCCGCCGGGCTTGTTTAATGGTTCATAAAGTCCTTTCACAAAACGGGAAGGACTTTATGAACGGATGCGGGTTATAGATCGTGGTTTTCTTCGATCAGTTCCCACTCTCTGACTTCGATCTCTACGCTGAGCCATGCATTCGGCTGGATGGGTTTGCCTTTGTCGAAATTTTCGTCGGGGTTACCCGGAGCCTGGATAGAGTTGAGGTTTACTTTGTAGTATTGGTTACGGTATATGTTGTAAGGCGCTTGCGGGGCGTTGGCTTCACCGTTTACAAACAGGTGGTAGTAGCATCGTCCTTCGTCGTACCTGTTACGGTTGATATCGTAAGGCTCGGAGAGTTCGGGCATACCGTCGGCTCCCTGGTTACAAAGTTGTGCGAATGTCTCAGCTACCGATGCGTCGGCGAAATAGTTGGCTACGCCGTCGTCAGTACGGACGATGTAGAACGTGGTTCTTTCGGGATTCGGATTGTCGATGATTTCGAAGTCCGAACCGCTGGACGGATAGGCGCGGCTGGCCTGCGGTCTGATCCGGATGACCTGATCGGGACGGAAGTAGCCTGAAATGCTCAGGTAGGTAGCCTCGTCGGTTAGAGTCACGTTAGGAACAAAGTCGAAAGCGTTTTCCATGGCATAAGAGAACATGTCGATGGGCGCACCGGATTCGTTTACGGGTAAGTGATCGTCGCCCGGGTTGAAATCCCAGGGGGAATAGCTCGACCAGTTATGGTCTTTGATGATTCCGTTTTCCATTTTTTGTACAAAATAGAATGCCTGGTTGATGTTACGCCAGCCGTAAGTGAGGTCGGTCATGGTGCCTCCGCCGCTTACCACAAATTCGGGACCTTTTGCAACAGAGGCTTTGACGCTGATACGGTCAACGGGAATCGAGAGCTGTGCACCCGGATTCTGCGCTTCTTCTTCTGTCGGGTAAAGTTGGTCTGCCATAGTCCTTGGGGGATATGCGGCATTGAACATCACGAATCCTTCCGGCCCGGTGGCTTGCAGGATGGGTAGTGAAAATTCATGGAAATTGAATGCTCCGAATCCCTGGCTTTTGATTGCATCGATGATCATCGGAGGGAGGTTGACGCCTGCAAAAATGTATTTGTCGGCTTTCTTGGTTTTGATGGCTCTGTTGGTTTCCCAAATGGAAGTGCTTCCCGGCCGGAGGCTCAGGCTACCGTCAGCCACACTAAATTCGGCGAGTGTCGGCGTGTAAGGCGATTCGGCATCATAGATGAACACGTGCAGGGTGTTTACCGCATATTCTTCGGGAGTGCCGGGGTCGGAAGCCCGGGTCATAGCTTTGGCCCTGGGGACATTCGGAATGTTGATGGCAAAGGCCGTGTACGCATCCGGTGCGTTTGCATTCGGGTTTTCCGATTCCCTGCCGTCATAAATAGGATCTTCGTTACTACAGGCTGCCAAAGCTAATCCTGCTAATGCTAACATAAAAAAATGTTTGATTATTTTCATTGCGTTTAGTTTTAAGTTAAATAAATAATGAATTAAAATTGTTCAGTTGAAACGATTTATTTCTTTCGGTTCTTCCTGGTCCTCCTTTCTTTTATTTAATAGTTTTTTATTCCTCTGTCTGATAATATATTTTATAATCTACCCGTCGTAATTTCGGGAAATAGTATTCGTTCATATAGCGATAGGATTTGCCCTGGTCGAGTTCACGGAATTGTCTGATGCGTGTGTCGTTTACACCGGTCTGTTCGATGATGTCGATGATGCGCTGTTTCTCAGGCATATCCGAAGCGGTTACCAGCTCATAAAGTCCTGTCCAGTCTTCACCTCCCCAGGAAATGTGATAAATGGAATAGGGAAGCTGGTATTGTTCCTTCAGGTAGGTTGCCAGAGCTTCAGCCCGTCGTTGCGATAGTTTTTCGTTGAAGGCATGGGGACCTTCCGGAGATGCATAGCCGGTCAGTTCGACGGCTGTGATTCTGGCCTGCTGGTTGCTGAGCAGTTCATCCAGGGTAGTGTGTATTTTAGCGAGTTCGCTACGGTTATCGCGGAAACCGGGTAATATCCGGGATTGGCTGACCGGGAAATTCACGAAAGCCGAACCTTCTTTGGTGTAAATCACCGGGGCAGGCATCGGAGCGGGCTGGATGATTGTGTCGGGGACTATCGGTTTTTCCAGCTTCAGTGCTGTGGGGAACATATTAATGGCAATGAGTTGCCGTTTTCCGGCACAGCCACAAAAGTCTTCATAAAGATTCAGTGTAGCCCCGGCCATCCACTCTTCAAAAGGAACGGTCAGGTCGTAAGATATTGTTTCGTTACTACGGCCGTCGATCCGTTTGACCAGATAGGGGGCTATAGCCGGACTTTTTTGTTTGTCCAGTTTCAGGGAACGTTGGTAAACTTTGTCGCGGTTTGTTCCATTCAGGACGACGGAAGGCAAAACGAGGTCCATCGAGTCGGCTTCCAATACCGGGGTTAGTTCTATGGTTTGGCGTGGTTTCACGGCTATCCCCGAGTGGTCGATGTTCATTTGCAGGAAAAGGGTATCGCCTTTTTGTTCGAAACGGTTTTGCACGATCCGGATTTCTCCCTGGTACGACCGTTGGGAAAAGGCCGGGGCTACAGAGATGACTGTCAGAAATAGGGTACTTATCAGGGCTGTCTTTTTCATATTTATTGGATTATAAGATTTATGAATAGGGGTTGACCGTATGTTATTTCAGGAAGTAGACCAGCGATACGCCGATTTTCGTAGGACCGAAGTAGTTTTTCCTGCCGTCTTTGATGAAACGGCCACACGTTTCTTTATCATATTTGTCGTATTTCAGATGGGCATATCCTAAGCCAAGGGTTGCTTCGAGATTCAGACGATTGGAGAGAATCCATTGGTAACCGTAGGATATTCCGGCACCCCAGAGATTACCCTGATAGCGGTGGTCTTTTAGCCCCAGCATTTTGATGCCTCCTACATTATATTGGGCATAGTGTCCGTGGATACCGAAGAAATGTCCGTTAAAACGTTCACAGGTCCAATAACGGAGTTCGGGTTGTACCAGCCAGTGTTTCAGTTTTTTGTTACCGCTGAATTGCCAGGGATTGTAAGTACCCAGTAGGTCGAGTGTCAGTTGCGGATGAAGTCCGGCTTCTAAGGCAAGGTTGGGAGTGGTTGTTCCCCAATACAAGGCATTTGTTTTCAGGGCCCAGGTCGGTAGGGTATAGCTTTCGTATCCTTGTGCCGGAGTTTTTGTAATTCCAAGTAATATACCCAAAACAGTTAAAAAGTAAAGTTTCATCATCTCGTTTATAGTTTAGTTATGATATCAGATTTGCGGTTTATGATCTTCCCGATTGTTGGGGGATGTTTATTTTTTCGCCTGAATCGTCCATCAAAATTTTTGTGCCTTTGTTCGAATACAAAAATAGAGGCTGTATATCTGTGTTTTGTGACAAAACCTGAACCGGAATGCTTTTTTTCGTGTCTAATACTGGAGGAATTCCCGGCCGATTTTTCGTGTCGTGCAACATTTTTTTAATCCGGTTAAAATTGTTTCATTTTGCGAAACAGAACATTCTCTAAGTTCGTTTAACAGACAAACTATGAAATGATGAATCAATATAATTTGAATGAGAGTCTGATCCAGACTATGCGTAATTGTCTGCCCGAGGGAATAAATCTGGCTAATATCCTGATGGAAACCTTAAATTTAGGAAAAGAAGCAACCTATCGCCGGCTGAGGGGAGAAGTGCCGTTTACACTGGCAGAAGCTGCTTTGATAACCCAGAAGATGAGGCTTTCACTGGATAAGCTGGTGGGGGCACAGGCACATAAAAATGCTCTGATTAACCTGAATATGGTGGAGTATGAATTTCCGGCGGATACTTATTATAATCTGGTGAGTAGCTATATTAAGGTATTTGCCAGCGTAACGGAAGATCCGACTGCAGAATTGTGTACATCGTCGAATATATTGCCGCAAACTTTGTATTTGAAATACGATGCATTGGCAAGGTTCAGAATGTTTAAATGGATGTATCAGCATGAAAAGACTCATTTTTCCAAACGGTTTGAAGATTTGGTGCTGCCCGAAAAATTATTGGATAAACTGAAGGAGTTTGTGGCATATGCCCAGTTGTTTCACCATACTTCACATGTGTGGGACCGGGAGATGATTCCCCATTTGGTGAATGACATCAATTATTTTGCCAGCCTGAACCTGATTTCCGAAGAGACGGTAAGGCTTTTGAAGGAGGAGGTACTTTATTTGCTGGACGATTTAGAGCATATTGCAGCTCAGGGAGCTTATAAAAATGGCAATGAGGTATTAATCTATTTGTCGAATATTAATTTTGAGGCCACTTATAGTTATGTGGAAACTTCTTCTTTTCATCTGAGTATGATCCGGGTGTTTGCTATCAATTCCCTGACTTCTGATGATGATAATTTATTTGTGAGGCTGAAAGCCTGGATACAGTCCCTGAAAAAGTTTTCGACTTTGATTTCACGGAGCGGAGATATTGAAAGGGTACAGTTTTTCAGTAAGCAGCGCGAAATTGTCAGGGGGTTGGGGAGGTAAATACTATCTGAGAATGGCAGGATATTATTTTTGTTTCGGAAAACGACACAATTTTCTGACGGTGTAACGCAAAACGGGAAAAAAAACGGGGGCGGGCAGGTAAGTTGCAAAATTTATCCCGGAAAACCGGAGAATATGCCGAATTAGAAAAAATGTCTTTCCGGGATACATGCTGAAGGGTACAAAAATCTTCTTTTAATGCTTCAATTTTGTCTTGAAATGAATAACCATTAAAATGAGAAAGACAATGAAGCATTTTATTTTACTGTTAATGATGGGGGTAATGGGGATTGCCTGTTCGGACGATGCTTTCGTTTCCGATGCCACCGGCAGTGGCCAGGGGGATGTACCCATCCGGCTGACGATTACTACTCCCGCAGCAACCGTGTATACCCGGGTTGGGAATCAGTTTCGTACTACCGATCGGGAGTCTGCAATCAGTGAGATTCAGGTATTGGTGTTTGAAAATGGAGAATACCGGTATCGGGTTCCCGGGATTGCTATCAACAGCAACGGGTCGCGGACGACGTTTGATGCCCGTTTAAGCAGCAGCAATCAGCCTTTGAAATTATTTATTGTAGCCAATGCCACGGCTGCTGTGATTGCAAATGAACCTCAACAGGGAGATTCGGAGATCACGGTAAAGAAACGGATTCGTCAGCCTTTCGGAACTTCCGGGCTGAATGCAAAATTTCCTATGTTTGCCGAATATGAGATCAATGGCGGACTGGATGGCGGACAGGTGAACAATATTACCGGCTTGCAGGCCTTGCGTTCAATTGCCCGGGTAGACGTACAAGCCGGGACAGTGAATAATTTCCGGTTGGCCAGTGTACAGGTGTTCAGGGCAAACTCCCTGATTCAGGTGATGCACGAAGGGACGGGGCTGACGATGACGGCTCCGGTAGTGCCTGCTACGAGTACCGGGACTGTCAATACTGTGCCTGTGGTTGTCGACGGGTATGAATCGGTGGGACAGCTTTATCTGCCTGAATCGGTCGTTGTCCCTGAGGCAGACCGCCGGACAGAGGCGACCTGTATTGTCGTGGGCGGCTATTATGAGGAGGATGAAACTCCTACTTATTACCGGATGGATTTCGATCCCAGGGATGAAAACGGGGTATTCGGACAAATTCTCCGGAATCACAAGTACATTTTTAATATCCGGAGTGTTTCCGGTTCCGGTTGGCGCGATCCGGAAGATGCGGCAGTCAATGTTTCGAGCCATATTGAAGTGGAGATCAAAGCCTGGGACGACAATACCCAGGATATGTATTTTGACGGGGAGCATCACTTCGGTGTATCTGCCCGGGAAGTGATCCTGAACAGTAAGGTCAATTCGGTGAAGCCTTTGTTTGTGAATACGGATATTGCCGATTACACTCTACAATGGTCCGATTCGCAAGGGAATACAAGCGGAAATCCGGCTACTTTGTTAACCAATGCCTCCTTCAAAGTGGAGAAAAGCGCTGATGGAAAACAGATTGTCGTGACGGCTTTACAGGATAATTCGGAGGCTGTTGCCGATAAGGTGGAATATTTTGTGGTGACAGCCAACCGCTGGCAGGTGCTGATCACCATCCGCCAACGGAATGGCGTGATTGCCGGCCGGATGATAAATATGATGACTTTCAATGCCGGATTGGGTGCGCTGGGGCAGAATATCCTGCCGCCTTTGAACGGGGGAGAAAGCCGGAGCGATGGCTTGCGGGGGATTCTCACCAACAAAAATAATTTCGGACCTTCAGGCGTAGTGGAGTGCGGCGGTTTTAATCTGTTGCTCGCCAATGCTTCCAAAGATAATTTAACGGATGACCTGTTTGCTACGGCAGATATTATTTATGTCAATTATATGGCAAACAGTTCATTTGGCAGCCAGGATGCCGCGAAAGTACACAATTGGCTGAAGGCCAGTCGCAACCGGGTGCTGATCGTATCTTATGATGCTTACGATGTCAGTGTTCCTCTGATGACGGAGATTCTAGGTACAACGGACAATCTGATTTGGTTGCGGAAAACGGGCAATCCGTTTACACTCACCGGGAAATCGTCCGGAAATTATTTTACGGATGCCGGACCGTTCACTCAAAAATACGGAGTACTTCCTTTGGATTTCAGCCTGAGAAATTATGATACTTATCATGGTGAGATCGGGGCTGGGAGTGCGGTCGGAATTTTTCCTATTCTCATGGGACCCGGTACCGGTATTGAAAACGGTATTGTTTTAGGGGTTGATTTCGATCGCCGGATTATTTACTGGGGCGATGTGGATCTGGGGAATACAAGCACGGGAAACCTGGGTAATTCCGATAACCGCATTCCGAATACAACCGGAGAGATTACCAACAATGCTTCTAAGCTCATTGCCAATGTGATGGCCTGGGCAGTAGGTGTTGTACTCGATGAATAATCCCTCCGTACAGGACGAAAATCCACCCCGAAAACCGATCGTAGTTTCCGGGGTGGATTGTGATATGTTGTATGGGTCTTCTCCGTTAGGTATCCGGTCCGGAAAACAGCTTCATTTTCATAGGATTGGCATTTATTTTTTTTACTGGTCATGTGCAACCTCCATTTCATAATCATTTTCTTAGGTGTATTCAAGTATGGGGAGGTTTTACATCCCGATGTTTCTGATGAAATTGTTCTGGCGTAAAGGTAAAAGAAAAGCCCCGCAACGTTTTTGCTGCGGGGCTTAATTTATTTTATTCGGAAGTTCTGTGTTTATTTTCCTTTCAGGGCTTCCTTGAAGAATTTGTCCAGCTTGTCGAAGGGAATCACGTTCAGGTTATCGTATAGGTCGACGTGATTGGCTCCGGGAATAATCAGCAGTTCCTTATTGTCGCCCGTCAGCCGCTTGTAGGCATCTTCGCTGAAATAACGCGAGTGGGCTTCGGCGCCGTGTATCATCAGGACGGCACTGCGTATTTCACCGATGTAGGAAAGGATCGGCATATTGATGAATGCCAGGGAACTGGTCTTGCTGATTCCTTTGTTGGAGTTGGGCGAACGACGGTGATAACCCCTTGCTGTCTTGTAATAGTCGTGATACTGGCGGACAAAGAGGGGGGCATCTTCGGGAATGGGATCGACTACACCACCGTTGAGCTCATAACTGCTGTTGCGGTAATCTTCGGTGCGCTGGGCATTGAGCTGTTTACGCAGTTTGTAGCG
This sequence comes from Culturomica massiliensis, assembly GCF_900091655.1. Classification (NCBI taxonomy): domain Bacteria; kingdom Pseudomonadati; phylum Bacteroidota; class Bacteroidia; order Bacteroidales; family Odoribacteraceae; genus Culturomica; species Culturomica massiliensis. The sequence continues at coordinate 1,671,215 of NZ_LT594621.1, read as the reverse complement.
GTCGTCCACCGACATGGCATCGAAATACCCATTGGCATTCACGCGGCTCATGTCGTACATGGTGGAGGTTACCGTAGCCTTGATGCGCGGGTCGTTAGCAGCAGCGTTGAGGGCGAATCCTCCCCAGCCGCAAATACCGAGGATACCGATACGCTCCGGATCAACGTCATCACGGGTCGTCAGGTAGTCGACAGCTGCACTGAAATCTTCCGTACTGATTTCGGGCGAGGTCAGGGACCGGGGCATACCGCCGCTCTCTCCGTAGAACGAAGGATCGAAGGCGATGGTCAGGAAGCCGCGTTCGGCAAGGGTCTGGGCATAACGGCCCGATACCTGCTCTTTCACAGCCCCGTAGGGACCACTGACGGCAATGGCTGCCAGCGGTCCTTGCGCTGCGTTTTTCGGTTTATACAGGTCTGCGGCAAGCGTGATGCCGTAGCGGTTGTGAAACGTTATTTTCGAGTGTTCCACTTTGTCACTCTGTGGGAAAGTTTTGTCCCACTCCTGTGTTAATTCTAATGTATCCATGGTTGTTGATTTAATGTTTTTTACCGTTGTTATCCCGGATGCCATGACGTTCGTAAAAGTCAGACATGTCAGGAAGGCGATGGTTTGTATTTTCATCGTGTTCATATCTATTGTTGTTTAATGAATAATGCAGAACAAAGATAGCTCAGCTTGATTGGGGCTGCATTAAACAAATTACGGATTAAATGACCATTTTTACAGATTTTCGATGTCCTGCCTGCTTTTGCTGATCGGTATTGTAACGGTTTCCTGCCACCGGAATGGCACTACCGGGTGTTCCGGTTTTTTCCATGCTTCGGGTGAAAGGGAAAATTCAGGTGTACGCAGATTTGCTGCCGGATGTAAAACGGTTTTCTTTTCCCCTTCCCCGATTTCCAACCGGGATTTTCTGATCCGGCAGAAATCACTGACAGGACCGCCTTCGTCCCCGTGATTATTTCAGAATAAAGATTATATTTGTGGGGAAGGGATGATCCGGTATTCCCGGAAGATTGCAGAGGCCGGCCGATGAAAGGGCAGGAGGTGGTGGTAAACAGCTTATTGGGCGTGGGAATGATGAAGGGGGGATAAATTCCGGATGCGCTAAAATCAGATACGGATAAAATGAATTCGAAGAATAACAGTGAAAAACGTTGCAGACAGAAACATATTGCAGCAAGAAGGCGGAGGGAACGTTCTGTGTACCGTGAAAAATACAAAGAACAGAATCGTCAGGAAGAGGAGTTAACCGGGAATAATCTAAAGCTGGAAGCCGGCATAAAAAGAGCCGGGATCTGGTTTGGCGTTACTTTTATATGGGCTTGGGTGATGTTTGTTTTCGTGGTTTTGTTTGTCGGTCTGTGGTCTGAATCTGTTTTTCTCAATGGGTTGTTTTCTCTGCTGTTCATCGGTTCCGCATTTATGGCAATGTGGGTTTTTGCAAACTTTGTGAACAGGTGTCATTTTTATATATCGCTGGCAGAGTCTCCTGCTGTACCATGCGGGATACGGATACCTGTATATTTTGTTGACTGGGCCAGGCGTCGTTACCTGGATGATGTATTTGAAGAACTGAATAAGGAGGAAGTTTTTACACAATGTAATGCAAAGCAAATGGTGCTGACGAATGGTTCGAAGAATAGTGGGGCATGGCTTCTGCTGTTAGGGGCATCTTTCTTCCTGTTATGGGTTTCGCGGGGGAATGACGGTGATTTTTGGGAATCTGATGCGTATGCGGGAGTACTTCTGTGTCTTGTTTTTTTTATGGCAGCCGTGTTTTTGTATGTTTACAACAGAAAGAAGGTATTCATAATCGACCGGGAGGCAAAAACGATTACAATACCTCCGGTTTCGGGTCTCGGTAAAAGCAAGGTTGTACCCTGGCAGCAGGCTGTCGTCGCGTTTTGTCCGGGTCTCGTAAGTAGTGGCTCGCGTTGGGGAACGATAGTCAAAGATTATCTTTCATTGACGACGAAAGATAATCTGCCTTATGGACCCAGCCTCGGGTTCCGCTGCGATTCGTTCACCCAATACCGCTTTGCGAAGTTGATTTGTGAATATATGACCGTTTCGGATGTGGATGATATACCCGATATACAAGGCTTTGAGGATATCATCGCTAGGGTAAAGGCAAAATAACACATTTACCCCGTCCCCCCTGTGTTTGAAACAAGAAATGTGATTGTAATCTATTGAATAATAGATTTTTGAAGAAGAAGAATATAACAATGGGTAACGGTGTAGAAACGAGCGAACTTCTTTAGTCTGCTGTGTTTTTCCATTGTTTCAAATAACTCTTTTTCGCAAAGTTAGTGTTTTATTTGAAATTATTTCTATATTTGCAAACAATACTATACGGTATGGTTTTATAAAATTGAAAGATATGAAAAAAATAGAGCGAGAAGACTGGTTTACAACGGGTTTAGAAATTCTTAAAAATGATGGGTTCTTAAAGATTACTATAGACAATCTTTGCGATGCTCTGAAAGTAACAAAAGGCTCATTCTACCACCATTTCAAAAATGCCGATGGTTATATTGACGCATTAATGAAATATTGGGTAGATAAAAATACAAAGTCATTGATACTACAAGTTGACAAAGTAAAAGCACCATATGAAAAAATAGAAAAGCTCAACAAATTAGTACTTCAACGTTCCCATAAAACCGAACAAGTTATACGAGGATGGAGTTTTTCCAATGAGGTCGTAAGAAAGTATGTTACAGAAGTTGATGAGATGCGGATTGAATATACAGCAAATTTAAAAATTCTATGTGGAGAACAAGCAAATATAGCAAGGCAGTTAGCTATATTAGAATATGGATGTCTGATAGGTATCCAACAACTATATCCTGATATGCCAGAGAAAAAACAATTAGAATTATACGAACTCTTTTCTAAAGGAATAGTAAAATGATAGAATATATAAAACTTTGGAAATACAGTGGAATGCTTTTGTCTACAACAGGTATAATCCATATTATTGTTGCGATAACACAAGAATGGGACATATATAAAGAATTATTCTTTAATGGATTGATAAATTCAATAAGTAATAATACTCAAAAAGCTCTTTCTTTTTGGTTTTTTATAATTGGAGTGATTCTTATTATGTTTGGGCAATCTTTACACTATTATATAAATAAAGAGCAATTGCCAGCACCATTATTCTTAGGGTACGCGTTATTAATTTTCTCTATTTTAGGATGTTTTATTGTACCCATATCGGGCTTCTGGCTTTTTATTCCACAAGCATTAATAATCATATTTGCAAAAAGGAAACATAATAAATTGGCGTAAATAGACATAATAAATTATTTTTCAATAAATAATACCATTTAGTATGGTATGTAAAAAAAACAAAAAAGATGAAAACAAAAAAGATTTCAATTTCTCAAAACAGCTTAGTATATAACTATCTTCCTTCCGACTATTCAGATTCTTTTGAATGTAATTTCATTTCTTCAAAAGATATAAGACCGGATGATGTACAAATTGCTTTTTGGACTACTAAACCAATATGGATAGATTGGCTTCTACATTTGAGAACAATACTTGTCAAACCTTTCGGAATAAAATCCGATATAAATGATTATGCCGATAATCTTAGAGAGTGCCTTATAAATGGTATCTCATATAAATATATACCAGCTATTTCAAAGTCGAACGATGAGACAGTTACATGTAATGTAGATAAGCATTTAACATTCTATCTTTCAATCATTGTCCGAAAAGGAGAAGAAAATAAAAAATCAGTTATAGCCACGACTTTAGTAAACTTTCATAATCTATTAGGGCGTTGCTACTTTTTTGTCATATATCCATTTCACAATATTTTAGTTAGAGTTATGTTGAAATATTTAGTGAAAAAGATTAGATAAAAAATAAAATGATTAGGCTTAATGCCTTATTACATCATTCAGCATAAAATAGGACTTATTTCTAACCATCAATATTCACATTTTATATTTATGCTTATGAATGATTTATTACAGACGAGGATATTCGAACTATTGTTTGAAACCTCACAAGAAGTAACTAACGAAGAAATGCAAGTAGCCTATGGCGAATTTCTTGAACAGATCAAAAATATAAGCGATGGTATATAGCACCCGGGGACGGGGGTAGGATGCTATGAGCCGGGTATGCCGTTCATTTATTCTATAGCACTTGGGGACGGGAGTAGGATGCTATCATCACATTGTTTCCATGTAATGAAATAACTCACGGGGACGGGGGTTTTGAGTTATTTACCCCGTCCCCCTGTGTTCGGTGGGTTCATCTTTTCGGTGAAGTGATCAGCAATCCTGAGCTCCGCTTGTTTGGTACGATATGGATTCTCATTCCCAACCCCGGTTTATTTGAATTCTTTATGGTAAATAGCTGTGATTTTCTCACTTACCCTGGCATTTGCCACGGGGTATATCATGGGCTGTGAATATGATTTTTTATACTCAAATTCACGTGCAGAGGGAATTTGTGTCGATGTCCCTTTTATATTTTCAATTCCGGATGTATTCCGGCTGTAGGTATATTCCCCGCTTTCCCGATCACCGTAGTTATATTCAATGTGATACGATAAAGTCGGATCAGAAATTTTATTCATCCGCTTTTTCAGGTATCTGTCTTTTTGTATGACTTCATATACATTCATTTTATCGTCATAATAATAGGTTGTTTTGTATTCGTATTTCAGGTCCGAATGAGGACTTTGTATCCGGTTCAGAGTCGTGCCGATGCGATATTTCTCAAAATGAATACCCCAATTTAAATTTAACAGGGCAATCATTTCGTCCGGATAATCCCCGAGACAATCGCTTAACATATCAGCCAGTGATAATATATTCAGATGGTCTCTGAACCGGATATAGCTTTCAGGATACAAATGATAAATATCATCATTAATATATACCAGATTGTCTTTGCAAGCTATCTTTAAGCTGTCAAATACAACTTCATTTTCATAAAAACAGAACGAAAAGCTATCCTTTGAGAGCTTTTTCAGCTCTATTTTGATTTTATTCTTTTCAGTAGTGTATATCAATACCGAATCTTTTATTGAACTGAAAACTCCGACGTAGGTTATTGTGTCTCTTGCTGTCTGATTTTCAGAATCATTACTGCTGGTTTGTTCGTATTCACACCGTATCACTGATAATTTTATTTCGTTTGCTGCAGCCCGGTATGAAATAATGGATATGAAAAAAACAAGAGGTAAAAATATTTTCATAATAAACTTATTTTATTTGTCGGAACATACGTAGCACCCGGGGACGGGGGGAGGATGCTATGAGCCGGGTATGCCGTTCATTTATTCTATAGCACTTGGGGACGGGGGTAGGATGCTATCATCACATTGTTTCCATGTGATGATATTACTTTGACCGAATGTATGAAGTCAATGCTGTATAGTCTTTTCTGACGATAATAGTGAATTTCAAGGTTTCCGGTTTTATCCCTCTGACTTCAATTGTGGCGAAGTATTTTTCCAACCGTGCGACAGTAACATCTTTTCTGCGGGCAATGATGAGATTCACTTCCTTGTCGCTCTCTATTATTTCATCTCTCAGAGCCATGACGGTATAATCTGCTGTGCAGGCTATCCATAGCCAAAACTCATTCCCGTTTCTGAAATCCGTTGAATAGCTTGCATTCTGTACTGAGGTATATATAATTTTCTGGCCAATCTTTTTTTCAACCTCTTTGATAAATGAGGGTTCCATTGCTTTCCATCTTTTCAGGTTTCCGGCAGCCCGCACGAAGATGAAGTATATGGTAATCAAGATGATTATCGATAAGATGATAAATAATATAAATTTTATTCCAAGCATATTTTTGATTTATACATATTGTATTTTATCCTGTTTTTCCTGAAACTCGTTTCCTCCCTGTTCCCCTTATTCTTCATACCGTAGCCACCAGCTTTCGGTTGCCTGCTGCAATTGCGATGAATGGACGGAAGCGTCGTTATGGTTTGCGGCCATCCATTCGAGACAATGGTAAACGGCTTTTCCCTGTTCGGAGGAGAAAACAGCGAAATGATTCCACCCATATTCCGGAGACATCCGGATATAAGTAAGGGAACGGAGCAGAGGAGCGAGAAGATTTTTTTCCGGATTGTCATTCCGGATCGTTTCTGAGAGAAAAGCCGGCAGATAATACCGGAATCCTTGGGGGGTGAAGCACGATAGCGCCTCTGCATTTTGGTAGAGCGTAGCGGCGGGGATTTCCTGCCAGGTGTAGCGCCTGAATATTTCCCCGATCTCTGACCGTTTGCCGATTTCCATCTCATCGAGCAGTATGGTTTCTACTTCAGGACGGGGTGCATCGGCAAAGGCATTTTCCAGTTCTTGTAAGAGTTCTTCCCGGCTATAATTGCTGTTCCGGCGGTTTGCACGGTAATATTGTTCTGTCTTAGCCATTGTTGCTGTTGTACAGGTCTTGTTGGGCCAGGTTTCCAGTATTTTGTCGAGTATCCGGCGGCAGAGACTGATACATCCGTCATTCCAGCGGCGTGCCCAGAAGGAGTATGCCCAGATCACCTGCATATCATCGCAATCACTGTGCAGAACTGCATACGGCTGTGTGAAATAAGGAAACAAATCGGCCGTCTCCAGGTGAAGAAAATCATCCGAAGCCATTTCGTTGTAAAGGGCTGCCAGTTTTTCATCTTCAGGCGATTGCAGATCCCGGTAGGCATAATCCAGCAGATTGATCAGCGTTTCCAGTTGTGAGCCAGAATAAAGATTGTTGTCATTTAATTCCTGTACGACAACCGGTAATACCTGATCACACAGGGTTTCATAAACTTCGTCTTCGTTCAGGTCTGTCTGGCCGAGGATCGCCGATGTCAACAGGTAGAGAGGATAGCAATCCCCGGCATCGATCCATTTCATTTTGTCTGACCACGGATGACTTTCGGCGGCATAGTTTTCATCGGGTTTTTCCTGTTGGAGGTCGTGATAATCCATCAACAGATTAGCGGTGAAAGTAAGGCCTGCCTTGGGCTTGTTCTGTATGTATTCCTTACAATAGTGGACGAGACTGTTTCCGGCTTCATCCATCCATCCCGGTTCGTCGTCCATCTCTTCCCATTCCTGAACGTTGCCCGTCATATAGTCTGTTTCTGCCACCGGATCATCATTTTCAATGTATTCATTGGGAGAGGAGTTCTCGCAGGGATTGTTTGTGTTGTAGGAAACGTTTAATACAGTAATCAACCCGAACCAATTCAGGGAGATGGTTACGATGAAAAACAAAAAACACAGCAGGATGAGCCCGATCTTCCGGGTATGTGCTCCTGCATAAAGCAAGGCGGAAGCAAATGCGATGGTAATAATATGAAACAGGTAGAAATTAATGAGATCCTGACCGGAAATCTGTATGGCGTCTGTCACCAGACGTTGCATGAAAAAAGAAGAAACGGCCCATATTGCCGCGATAAGTGTTCCTGTGCAAGCGAAAAGCTGCAGGTAGTTCAATCGCCGGAGTAACGGTCGGTTGCGTTCTTCATCGGTTAAAGACTCTAGCGGAACCGTCAGCCTTAGTAATGCCCACACCAGCAGCGTAATGATAGAAGTAACCCACAAGGGAACCAACGGAATGAAGACAGTTGCTGATCCGTACCATCTTTGTGCCTGAAGATCAGTGGGGAGGAACAGGTATAAAAAATCGAATATAATCAGACAGAGAAGATAAAGCAGGCCTATTGTCCTTTTGTAGGTCTTTCTGCTCATTTGTTTCCTGGGTTCCATGGGTGGTTTTATTAGTTAATGAAATTTGCATTTCCCGGGCAAAAATAATATAAAGTTTAAATATTCTTGCGACAAAATATTATACATTCTGAAATGTCTGTTTTATTTTTATTAATACATATTCTTGGCTGTTATATTGGCGGAATATATTGCCGTAAGCAGATGGGATACAGGTTGTATCCGTTTAAAGTAAGGAGTTGAAAGGAAGTGGTGTCCCTGTGCTGCAGGACACGATGTGTATGGGGGGTATCGCACAATAGCTCTGTTCTCCTGTGCTTATATATGTGTCAGTATGGTTGTTGTTTCTATCTGAAGTTGCTGATAGACATGTTTATCCAGAGAGTTTAGGTCGTAAGTATAATCTGTAATGACTTGTAATAATCCATTAGCTTCGTTTGGAGTTAATTCTTTTTGTTCAATAACATGAGAAAGAAACTTGATAGTGTTTTTTAAATCCGTTAATTGCTTGATTTGAATTTGTTGATTGATTGTATAACCTTCCAGCAGATGTTCTTTCAATATTTTATTGGCCCAAATCCGGAATTGTGTATCATGTTCGGATTTAACGCGATAGCCGACCGAGGTGACTATTTCGAGATTATAATACTCCATTTGACAGGTTTTTCTATCATTGGCAGTTGTCGCAAAACTTGCGACAACCGGGATACCTCTTAATTCTTCTTTGAGTGCGTTATTTATATGCTTACCAATGGTTTTTATGTCACGACCGAATTATCCGGCCATTTGCTGGCGGTTTATCCGAAATGTTTCGTTTTTAAACTTGACCTCAATAGAGGTTCCTTCGTCTTTTGTCTGGTAAATAATGATATTGTCTTCCGATTTCATGGGTTTGACAAATTTAGACTATATAAATTTAAGCAATTTATATAGATGGTCTTTTTACATAGGCACCGTTTTTTTTAAAGAATTTTTATGGAGTAATATGTAGTGGAAATTTGAAAATTGTTTCAATTTTTGCACTATTTTGCTACCAATTAATTATTCTCTGTGCCTTTTCTTTTATTCTGGAATTTTGTGGTCACGTAGGCGGTGAAGATCGGGAAAAATATCATTCCGGAGGCCGCCAATAATACGGCTAAAGATTGACCGATTTTAGTGACACCGAAGATGTTCGATCCGACAGTCGTCACATTCATCATGGCCCAGTTAAAAGCATCCCAGTATGTTTTAACCGGAGGATTGACCGGATGTTCCATAAAGAAGAATACGATGCTGGAAAAATAAATAATGACAAAGAGGATGGCCAGATAGGTGATGAATAGATTGGTGATTTTACTTCTGGTGATCCAACTGACTATTAAAGAAATACCGTAGATACCCCGGGCAAGAGGTATCAGCCGGAGGGTAATCCATAAGTTGTGGGAGATCACCGGAGTGAAGGCTGTAACCAGATTGAGATAGGGAATCGATACAAATAAAAAGAAGAGGTTGCGCCATACGAACGTCCAGCCCTGACTGCTGTAATACCAACGTACGAAAAAATCCAATAAGAAGATTGTACATACGACCAAATGGGAATTTAAAATGAAACGATTGCTCAAAACAGGAGTCGTCGAGAGTAATTCGATGGATAGAATGATGATAATAAATATACTGCCTAATATGACCAGTATATTCAATATGTGTTCCAATGAGCGGTTGTTTTTCATGTCGAGGCGTGTATGAGAGGAGGATGTCCATTAGGACATCCTCCGGATTTTACATTTCAAAGTCGATATTGTTATTACGGAAAATATTGAGACCCAGTTTCTGTGTGATGTATTTGATGGCGGCCTGTGCTTTGACCGAGTTTCCAAATTCATCCAAAGGCGGTGCAAAAGCTGCAATACCGAATGCTCCGGGCATTACGCCGAGAACACCTCCTCCGACTCCGCTTTTTGCAGGAATACCGCTATTGTAAAGCCAGTCTCCGGTATGTTCGTAAAAACCGACGGTTGCGATTAACGATGTGATTTTCGGAGATAACTCTTCCTTGAAAACCTGTTCTTTGGTAACAGGGTTCAAGCCTCCGTTGGCGATAGTACATCCGGCTATGGCTAATTGTTTAGCCGTAACACCCATAGAGCACTGGCGGGTGTACAGGTCTAAGGACATATCCGGATCGTCGTAAATACGGCCATAGTTTTTCAATAACCAGGCGATGGAACGGTTGTTGAAGTTCGTAGCTGTTTCCGATTTGTATAATTCGTCCAGCAGAACTAATGTGCTACCGCTAAGTGCTGTCATATTGTCGGCGATCGCACCCCATTTGCCGTTGCTGTCGCCGAGTGGTTTTACCATACTGTCGGCACTGATAGCGCCGGCATTAACCAAAGGTGTACTGGGGTGATCTTTTTCCAATAATATGGCCATGATCGAGTTGAAGGGCAGACCGGTGGCATCGGCTCCGATCTTGTTGAGAATCTCATCGGCTCCGTATTGTCTGAGTACAAGTACGGCAGTATATACTTTAGATACCGATTCAATGCCGAAAACATAATTGGTGTCTCCTGCTTCGATCACTTCTCCTGTCGGGAGGCATAAAGCAATACCGAATAATTGGGGATCGATTTTGGCCAGGAAAGGGATATAATCGGCATTCTTTCCGCCTTGCATGGTTTTTACTTTCTCATAAGCTTCCTTAACCACGCTTCGTATATCGTCTATTTTTATTTTTTTCATCTATTTCGTTTTTAATCGTTATTTACCGGCAGGAGGTGTAGTGGGTTTACTACTGCCTTCACTGTTGTTCGTTGTTGTTGTATTATTGACTGCATTGTTGCTGGCTTGTGTTGCTACAGCCGGAGTTTCTTCCCAATGGAAAGGAGCGAATTCTGCGTTCGGGTCTTTCCAGGACGGTTTACGCATAGCGTAGATAAGCAACGGAATAGCTACAAATATGACACATCCGAGAATTAATACGGTAAACCATACGGTGTTGCTTCCGGTGTTGATCTGAGAAGGCGGAATGAAGCTCAAAACGAATGCCAATAAAGCACCCAGGAAGCCGATTCCGGCAACGATCCAGATCAAGCCGTTACTTTTGCGGCCGATAGCAAAAGGCCGTTCGGCTTTAGGCATACGGTAGCGTAGGGCAATGGCAGCGGTGAACATCAACATGTACATGATCAGATATAACAGTACCGTTAACTGGGATAACATCTGATAGAACGATTGTACGGAAGGCATCACGACGAAAAGCAAGGATAGTAGAGTAACGATACAGCCTTGTATAATCAGAATATTTTTCTGAACTCCGATTTTATTCGTTTTTTGGAAGAATGGAGGTAGATACCCGGCTTTTCCGACAGCGAAAATACCTTTTGACGGACCGGCAACCCAGGTCAGTACACCGGCCAGAACGCCGAACATCAAAGCGATGGCGATAATCGGAGAGGCCCAATGCAGATGCAGGTAGCTCAAATAGTTGTCGAATCCGACGAGTAAGCTTTGTGTCAGGCTGATGTCTTTAGCAGGGATAATCAGGCCCAGTGCAAAAGTACCCAGGACGAAAATGATAACAATCATGATAGCCCCCATAAAAATAGCTTTCGGGTAGTTTTTACTGGCAGGAGGCTGTACATCCATTACGTGGATACCCATCATTTCCATACCGGCATAAAACAGGAAAATACTGGATGCCAATACCAGGTTGTTGAAATTGGATAAATCCGGGAAGAAGCCCTGACTCATGTCCATGTTGTTGTGCCCTCCGGTTGCCAGGTAGATAATGCCGAAAAGAATTAATAACCCGGCAGGTATGATCGTTCCGACCATCGCTCCGATTTTGGAAATTTTGCTAACCCAACCCAATCCTTTCAGAGAAATAAAGGTAGCGACCCAATAGATGACCAGCACCGTAATCAGAGTGAATATTTTATTCGAAGCGAGAGCTGCATCGTGTACGTCATTCATACCGATGTATGCAATGGAAACAGCACCGAAAGTCAATACCGTCGGATACCAGATTGTACTTTCGATCCATTGCAGAAAAATAGCCAGAAAACCGTAACGTTTTCCGTAAGCTTCTCCTACCCAGCGGAATACACCACCTTCTTTATTGGAGAACATTGCAGCAAGTTCTGCGGCGACCATTGAGGTCGGGATCAAAAATACAATTGCTGCGAACAAATAGTAAAAGGCGGAGCTAAGACCGTACTCCGCTTCAGCCGGGAGTCCGCGGAGGCTTACTACCGCTGCAACATTCATAATGGCGAGTGTTACTACGCCGATTTTTGCTGCATTCCCGATTTTTTTGGAATTTGTTGCCATAGTTTGAATTACTTTAGTTTGTTGATATTTAAATATAATCGTGTTTTGATTTTTGGATTATTGGGATAGATACGTGTGTAAAGAAATGAATGTTCATAGGCATGCAATATTTAACATTATCCGTTCGGCATACCGACAACCGGGGTGTTTTTGCGGAAATAGGCATATACGGTGAAAACGGATGCCAGAATCAAACTGAAAACGAAGGGGAAATAGGCTGTATCTGTAGTTATCCAGCTTAGGATAAAAGGATAGGTGATGATGGCTATATAATTCATGACCATAACCAGTGAGAGCGCATAGGTTGCATCTTTATTTGCTGCTTGCCTGGCTGTTTTATCATAAATGATGGGTTGCATGGTTCCATAACCCAGACCGGTTAATACCACACCGATGATAAGGAGGAAAATATTACTTTTAAAAACGAATAAAATAAGTCCGGCAGCTATGGCTGCTAAAGAGATAAAATTTGTGTAGCCTTTAAACCAGGAGATCACCCGGGTAATATCGAATCCCGGTAAGGTGATGGCCAGGAAAAAAACGGAAATGAGGGTACCGGACGTTCCCGGATTCCCGATGTGTAGATTCTGCATATATAGCGAGAGGTTAAAAGGAATGGTCAATACCACAAAGGTGATAAAGTAATAGAAAAACATCAGATTGAAAGGCCATTTGAAGCCTGCTGACGAACCTGCTGTATGTGACTGGGCCGTTTTGCTTTGGGAATCTGTCAGGTAGGGAGGTTTATCGTCTAAGTAGAAGGCAAAAAATAAAGAAATACCTGCAAAGCAATATACTAAGAATGAGTAATGCCAATCTATACCGGCCAGAAAGCCGGACAATAATGTAGCGAGTACCAAAGTGAGGTTATTGATTGCGGAGGCAATACCGAGCTGGCGGGTGCGGTGCGAACCGGTGAAATAATCTGCAATCAATCCGGTGGAAAACGGAACGACCATGCCGGCTCCGATACCTAATAAGGCGCTTATGATTAAGAGCAAGGTCAGGGTTTTGGCAAACGGGTATATGATACTACATGCGAAAAATATGGCTAATCCTGCGATCAGTAATTTCTTTTTGTTGACAATCAGGGACAGGCGGCCTGCTATGAGTATAAAAGGTACAATGATAAGGGAGGGGAGGGATTCCAGCATTTGTAAATCCAATTTGCTGGCGTGTTTGAATACCGTTTCCATTTTTCCTAAGATGGGAGAAATAGCCAAACCCGGAAGTGAAGTAACCATGGAAATGGAATAAATGGCCAGTAAAAGGGTCAGTCCGATGGTTCCCCGTCCTGTTTTTATTTTCATAATATGATGGTTTAAGGATGATTTGTTTTTTATTTAATTGTGGTATATACGCTGAAAAAAAGAGAAAAGTTGATTTTTATTATTATTTTCGGGCGTCAAAACAGAAATCAGATATTATGCGGTTCAGAAAAAATTATTCGTTGATTTTATTGCTTTTTGCAGTAATATTTTCTTCTTGTCGTACAGAGAAAGGAGTTACGACACGTGTCGTCATTATTTCCACGAATGACATCCATGCTCAGATTTCAAATTTCCCGAAATTTGCCACTTTTGTAAAGCAGATACGTGCGGAGAATCCTCATGTGTTACTGGTGGATGGGGGAGACCGTTTTTCCGGTAATGTGTATGTAGATAATGCTAAAGAAAAGGGGAAACCAATGTTTGACTTGATGAATAAAGTCGGTTTTCAGGTGGGAAATTTCGGAAATCATGATTTTGATTACGGACCTGCTGTGTTGAAGCAGAGAATGGCGGAGTCGCAATTTCCGCTTGTTTGTGCTAATGTGCAGGCTGCACATAGCGAATTGGGCCAACCTGAACCTTATGAGATGATCGATGAGGCCGGAATAAAATTTTGTTTTCTCGGCCTGATCGAGACGAATGCAAAATCTCATATTCCGGCTACCAATCCGGATAATTTGGAAAATATTACTTTTCGTTATTATAAAGAAGTTGCAGCAGAGAATAAAGCGTTGAAAAATCAGTGTGATGTGTTGATCGGGCTGACACATATCGGTTATACGGCTGACTCTATATTGGCGGTGCTTATGCCTGAATTTGATGTGATTATCGGCGGACATTCCCATACATTGATCGAGAATACCCGTTTGATCAATCATGTGTTGGTCAGTCAAACGGGTTCCAATCTTAAATATGCCGGCCTGACATATCTTGATTTTCATGGGAAGAAATTGGTGGGCAAGACTTATAAAGCAGTCAAACTGGATTCTTTTGCCGAAGATCCCGAGATTGCCGCTATGGTGGAAAATTATATGAATTGTCCGGAATTTCACGAGAAATTGGGAACGACATCAAAGGGAATGAAATACAAAGAAAACGTGGCCTGTATGGTAACGGATGCCATGTGTACGGCTGCTAAATGTGATTTCGCATTTTATAATAGCGGCGGAGTACGTTATAATTCGATACCTGCCGGAGATATTACTCTGGAAACGATATACAGAATAGAGCCTTTTGCCAATCATATCGTTGTTCAGGAATTGACATTACCGGAGATAAAAGAGCTGATATTGAATCGTTTTAACGGAATAAAAGATCCGGACCGCCGGCGGATTGATTTGTTTGTTTCTCAGGGAAGATATACAATTGTAAAGAATAAGGACGGGCAAGGAGTGGATGTTGTGTTGGTGGATGCCGCAGGGAAAAAAGTAACGGATACGACCCGGAAATATAGAATCGGATTGAGTAATTATGTGAATAGTACGTATGATTTTGTGGGAAAAGGCAGGGGAAAGAATACAGGTATATTGCTGGTGGATGCCATGGTGAAATATGTAAAAGCAAAGGGGGATGTCAGCTATGATCAACGGCGTACATTTATAACAAAGCAATAATCCGGCGAACCGGTTTAAAATACCGGTGAAACTTATTTATCGGTTATGCGTTTATAGGAAAAATTGAAAATCTTATAAATACATAACCGATAATAATTTTATAGCCGATGAAGACCTTTAAGACACAGATGCAAGCTTTTGCGATGAAGAAGATACTGAATTATGTGGAGAGAAATCCGGAACAAAATGCACCTAAAGCTTTGAAATGGATGAGGAAATTGGATTCTGACGGAACATATGGGTCTTCCTGGGAAGCTTTGGAAGGATATTTGAAAGATCCGCAAAATAATTGGACCCGCCTGGTTATGAAAGCTTATAATGACTGGGATCCTTATGTACGGAGAAAACTTTTTGAAGCCCTGATATGTAATGCTGCGATTATTGGAAACAGTGCTATAAAAATTACCAGTAAAAAATACGGTGTCAATGTACCCTGGACAATATTGATGGACCCGACTTCTGCCTGTAATTTGAAATGTACAGGTTGCTGGGCTGCAGAATACGGTCACCGGATGTCGATGGATTTTGAAACCCTGGACCGGGTGATTACGGAAGCGAAAGCCTTGGGGGTTTATATGTTTATTTTTTCGGGAGGAGAGCCTTTGGTAAGAAAAAACGATATTATACGCCTTTGTGAGAAACATCCGGATTGTTATTTTCTGGCTTTTACAAACGGGACGTTGATAGACGAAGCTTTTGCCGATGAAATGTTGAGAGTCGGTAATTTTGCTCCTGCTATCAGTGTAGAAGGTTACGAGGAAGAAACGGATATGAGAAGGGGGAAGGGAACTTATCAGTCGGTGTTGCGGGCCATGGATTTATTAAAAAAGAAACGGCTCATATTTGGTATGTCGACCTGCTATCACCGGAAAAATGTGGATGTTGTGGGGTCTTCGGAATATATTGATTTTATGATTGAGAAGGGGGCGGCATTCGTATGGTATTTTACTTATATGCCGGTTGGAGGGGATGCTATACCGGAGTTGATGGTAACGGCCGAACAGCGTAAATTTATGTATAACCAGGTACGGGAATTCCGCCGGACGAAGCCTATTTTCGCCATGGATTTCTGGAATGACGGAGAGTATGTGAAGGGGTGCATTGCCGGAGGCCGTTATTATTTCCATATTAATGCGAACGGGGATGTGGAACCTTGTGCATTTATCCATTATTCCAATGTAAATATTAAGCATATGTCGTTGCTGGAAGCTTTGCGTTCGCCTTTATTCAAAGCTTATCAGGAAAGACAACCTTTCAATAAAAACCATTTGCGGCCTTGTCCTTTGCTGGACAATCCGGACAGCTTAAAAGAAGTGGTACATGTCTCCGGTGCCCGTTCTACAGACATGCTGAAACCTGAAGACGTAGACGTTTTGACCGATAAATGCCGTGATACTTCAAAGAAATGGGGAGCTGTCGCCGATAAAATCTGGTATCGGCAATCCTAAATTTTCCGGCATTCGATGATGATTTTCCGGGCATTACCGAGGGTGGTTGCGAATAGATAAACTTCTCCCCCTTCGATGATGCCCGAACTTTTTCGGATAGCTTCTACCGTCAGAGGAAAATTCCGGGTCGTAATATTTGCCTGTCCGATGCTTTTTCCCAATTGTTTCAGTTTCTTGCCTGAGAATTCATGTACATTCGCTACTTTAAAAATACGTCCCGGAAAATTCCCGATCTTTTGCCCGGAGGTGTATAAATGACTGTTCAAATGCAATTTTGAAATGTTGTATTCGGTGGCGATTAGCTTGAAAGCCCCGCTTTTCAGAATAGCGGCATTCGGTTCGTAAAGGTAATCGCCTATTTTTTCTGCCGCTTGAAATGGACTTGTTTTTTCTTTTTGCCACGGGAAAGAAAATACTTGTTGTTGTCCGTCCGATGTATAGTTTATCGTGACGACACGGATTCGTGGCGAGAAAGTTACGGTGTTTTCCAGTACAAAGATAACTTCCTTGCATTCGTTTCTGACGGCGATGATATGTACTTCGGTCGTTTCCGGAAGTTGTCTCAGAGTTTCCGAAATATCGGCCATAGGCGATGTTTTGAGGATGAGTCGCCCGGCTTTTGGAAGAAGGATATTCTTGAATTGTAATACATCCGGTTCGCAGTCGGATAAGGCAAATACCCGCCTGTTGCATTCAGTGCGTCTTGCCGGGTCAATATAAAATGTATCGGCGGTAAGCGTGGAAACGATTTCCCGTACATCGGCCTCTAAGATCCGTATATTGGTAGCGCCGAGTGTCTTGAAATTATGTTCTGCTGCCCGGCAATATTCCGCGAAGCGTTCGATATATATCAATTCTTCGGCTTGTTGTGACAATTGCCAGCTATCGATACCCAGACCTCCCGTCAGATCGCATATCCGGGGGCCCCGGACCAAAGACTGTTTGTAATGAGCAGTGATTTCCGACGAGCATTGCTCAGCAGAAAGGCGGGACGGAAAGAGCAGATCGGGGTTGGCAAACCAGGTGGGCAGCTTTTCTTTGATTTGTCGTCGTG
Source organism: Culturomica massiliensis (assembly GCF_900091655.1). NCBI lineage: Bacteria > Pseudomonadati > Bacteroidota > Bacteroidia > Bacteroidales > Odoribacteraceae > Culturomica > Culturomica massiliensis. The sequence goes on along the minus strand of NZ_LT594621.1, from coordinate 1,653,797 downwards.
CTCTGATTTGATCGACGGCAAAAGGGACATCTACAGGTGAGTAACGTTTGGCATTCAACAATAATTTGTCCGTATCGTCAGTGAAATGTTGCCGGATAAAATCTTTTATTTCTGGAGTCAGAATCGCCATGTATACTTGATTGCTTTTTGCAAAGGTATAAAAGATTCTAGATTCCGAATATTGTTTTTTGCAATATGTAGATTCCGATTCCACTGAAAAATCCGACGAGGGCTAACCAGGATATGTGTTTCAGATACCATATAAAGCTGATCTTTTCCAGTCCCATAACGACGACTCCGGCTGCTGATCCGATGATCAGAAGGCTGCCACCGGTACCGGTACAATAAGCTATCAATTCCCAGAATGTGCCGTCTTTTACAAAATTAAGCATATAGCCGGGTTCCGGCATTTGCGCTGCTGATTGCGGACTGATAACCGGATACATAGCCATACAGGCTGCCACTAAAGGAACGTTGTCGATAACCGAAGAAAGAAGACCGAAAATAATACTGACAAGGTATACATTGTGTATTTGTTTGTCTGAAAATACGGCCAGTTTGTTTAAAATACCGATCGCATCCAAAGCCGCTACTGCTAGTAGTATTCCTAAAAAGAAGAGAATGGATGAAAAGTCTATTTTAGACAGGACGTAAGACATCCGGTATTGATTTTGGGTAGGCAGTCCTTTTTGGTGATTATACATGATTTCCGTATAGACCCAAAGCATGCCTAATGCAAGCAGTATTCCGGCAAACGGAGGCAGTTGAGTGAGTGACTTAAATACAGGGACGGCCAATAAGCTGAGAATACCGAGTATTAAAATATAATTGCGTTCTTTAGGAGTGGGAGAGGCGGAAACGGAGGATGAAAGAGGTGGGGTATCGGAATGTGCAATGTTTCCTTTCAGTTTCAAAGAGACGAGCCATAGCGGGATGATTAATGAAATGAGGGCCGGAAAAAAAAGAGTTTGCATAATGTGTCCGGAGGTGATGTTATCACCTATCCATAACATGATGGTCGTTACATCGCCGATCGGGGTCCAGGCTCCGCCGGCATTGGCTGCGATAATAATTATGCCACCGAAGGTCCATCTGTCTTGCAGTGTATTCAGAATTTTTTGTAAAAGAGTCATCATAACGATGGCTGAAGTCATATTGTCTAAAACAGAAGACATAAAAAACGTAATTCCTCCGGTTAACCATAGTAATTTTTTCTTATTGTTTGTTGTAATACGGTCGGTGATTCCTTGAAAACCTTTATGTATGTCGATTAATTCGACAATTGTCAGGGCACCCAGCAGGTAAAATAAGATTTCAGCTACATTGCCCAGTTGATTGACAATTTGTGAATTTACGATGAACTTGACAACCTGTTCGGCCTTGGTTAAAGAAATATAATCGGGATGTGTTGAAAGAAATTCGTGGAAGGCTGCCGTATTGGCTTGTATAATGGTTTCCGGAGAAGCAAGTGTATATAATGTCCATAATAACGGAGCCATTATCAGGGCAATTGCTGCTTTGTTGATGTGAATTTTACTTTCCATAGCAATAAGCAGATAACCCAGAATAAAAATGAGAAGTATTATCGTTGTCATAACGTTCTGATTTTTAAACTTTATACATACGGTTGTAAAACAGATCGCGTTACAGTTTTAACTGTCAGAATTGAAATATCCATTACTTTTTTTATTTTCCGAATCCGGATTACGTAAAACATTTGTATATTTGGGGTGAAAATTCTGTATTTATGCGATGTAAAATATTTTACATATTACTCTTATTTGCAACGGTGTTACTATATGACACTCTGAGGGAAAAGCATATTACAGAAGAAAATACCGTTTTTGCAGAAATCAAAGAAGATCATGAGAATGTAGAGCATTTACTGGCAATTCTTACGACCAACAGTGTGGCCGATCTTTCTTTGCAACAAAATAATCCGGCCGGCGGGTCTCAGTCTTTTAAGCGTACTTCTTCTTTCCGGACACTGACGGGAAAAGAAGCGCTTGCTTTTTTGAAGAACTCTCCGTTGTTCAGTTTTGAGGCTTTGCAGGTTTTTCAGGCTCATTTCCGTGATTACTATGCACGGCAAAAAATGGAGGGGTATTATCTTTATACCCTTTGTAAACTTCGGATTTAAAAAGTAGATATCCTTATCAATTTTTGTAATCAACCTTATTTTTAACCGTATTACCGGAAATAATTCCTGTGCCCCGGTCGTTACTGAACGAAAGGGAGGAGTACGATATCCGGTAAGTAAATTTATAAAGTCATGTCTAAATATAAAACAATTGTTGAAGATATTGAAAATGTAACCGAACGTAAAGTTATCAAACAAAACAAATTTTCGGTAATCGCTTTGGGAACTTTTGTGATCGGAGGAGTGTGTGCCTGGGCCGGTTTCTCGATAGAAGACCCTAATTCCTCTGTTTCTACTTTTCTTTTTACCGCTTCTGTTTGCCTGATTATCGGAAGTATTGTCAAATTTTGTATGGGGCGTGAATATTATTTGTTTAAGCCCACCGGTAGCCGTTTACAGAAAACGACGGTCTATTTCGATAATAAAGAAAGTCAACCTTTACAATATTGCATTGAGGAAAGAAGATTTGAGGATCTGAAACATATGAAACGGCAGGTAAATACGGGTATAAAACTGGAAGCGATGGTTGCTTCCGACCGGAAGTTTGCAGCTGTACAAATTTCAGAATATGTACCTTATACGTATGAAGCTGTTTCTCCTGTTGTTTGTTATTATGATAGCGATGCCGAAAGCTTTTTGAATAATCTTCAGTTCGGGCGTTAAAAATAAATGCCAGAAAGACCGATAGCGTTTTTCTGGCATTTACACATTCGTTTAGTTTTGTGAGGGAACATCCGGTATTTTACGGATCAATTGTGTGATTTGCATATCTTTTTCCCTTATGCATTCATGTTGTTTGTCGAGTAGATTCAATAACCTTTCGATGACCAGTTTTTCATTTAAACCGACTGGCGTTTGCTGATAAGCGACTTCCGGTTCTTCCAATAAATATTTGGGACCTTCTCCTGTTTGCAACCAACTTTTGGATACTCCTAATAATTTACTCAGTACGGACAACTTCGTCGGATCGGGTCTGGTTTTGCCTTTTATATAATTCCCGATAGTACTGGCAGAAATGTCAATGGCTTTGGCAATTTTGTATTTGGATATGCCGCGTTCTTCAATAATCTCTTCTAAACGTTCCGAAAATCCCATAATTATTCAGATTAATTCAAGTAATGCATTTTTGCTGTAAAATAGTTCAATATTTATTTGCATGTAAACAAAAATTGTACTACTTTTGTGCTCCGTATATATACAAATATAATTATAAACTCTTATATTATCAATAAGAATAAAAATTACTATTGAATTTTGCCGCCAAGCACCTTATTTTTAGTATTTTACAATAGATATAATCATTTATCATAATAGAATTTCAGACTTCTGTTCGGATTGTTTTTTATTGATTTGTATATTTTAATTACATGAATCGCTTCATTCCAAATAGTAATAAAATAATGCAAAATTGGATGATTTATTGGCGTTTTGATTCGCTATTGATATTTTACAATTTTTCCTTTTTTTATCAGAGTTTACTTGAGGAATGTCTCCTGTAATTTGTAAATTTTTGAATTGTAAATTTTAAATTGTTTAATAGACTGATTTGTTATCAATTCATTTCATTTTAAATCTGAAATCAAAAATCTACGATCAAAATGTTGGTTTAAAAGTTGACATGATGAGTTTTAATTGATATTTTTGCATATAAAAATTTGAAATATGGCAGAAGAAAATTCAATTGAACATGTAAAATGTCTGATTATAGGTTCAGGTCCGGCCGGGTATACGGCGGCAATTTATGCTGCGAGAGCCAACCTGAAGCCTGTATTATATACCGGTATGCAAATGGGTGGACAGTTGACGACCACCACTGAAGTAGAAAATTTTCCCGGTTACCCGGAAGGTGTTACGGGACCTGTTATGATGGAGGATATGCGGAAACAGGCCGAGCGTTTTGGTACGGATATTCGTTTCGGAGTGGCGGATGAAGTGGATTTTACGGGACCGTTGCATAAGGTGAGGATCGACGGTGAAAAATGGATAGAGGCCGATGCTGTAATTATTGCGACAGGAGCGACGGCAAAATACCTTGGGATTCCTGCCGAAGAAAAATTCAAAGGAGTGGGAGTGAGTGCGTGTGCTACTTGTGACGGTTTTTTCTACCGGGGAAAAGATGTAGCAGTTGTCGGTGGTGGAGATACGGCTTGTGAGGAGGCGACTTATTTGGCCGGTATATGTAATAAGGTTTATCTTATTGTGAGAAAGCCTTATTTGCGGGCTTCGAAGGCCATGCAGGAGAAGGTTAATAAAACACCGAATATCGAGGTTTTGTTTGAACACAATACAAAGGATTTGTTCGGGACGGATATGGGATTGGAAGGTGCCCGGTTGATTTATAAGATGGGTACTCCGGAGGAGAAAGAACATGATATAAAGATTGACGGATTCTTTTTGGCGATAGGTCATACGCCTAATACGGAAGTTTTTAAGAAATATATTCATACCGACGGGCAGGGGTATATCCTGACAGAGGGGAGATCATCGCGTACGAATGTGCCGGGGGTATTTGCTGCGGGAGATGTTATGGATCCTGATTACCGGCAAGGTATTACTTCCGCCGGAGCCGGTTGCCGTGCAGCAATCGATGCGGAACGCTATTTGACAGAACGGTGTTAAACAGAAGAAAGTAGTTATAAATAAAATCCGATAAATTTATGTAATGAATAAAATTTATCGGATTTTTTATATTGTGTTTGTCGGGAGAAGTATTCCTGCCCTTTGTCTCACGACCTGCTCAGGCCGATAATTTTTTGTCTGTAAAACGATTCATTTATCCTTCCATTTATTTTGAACCTGCCTTAATAAGCCTTGAACGAAGGAGGAAGTCATGTGAGGCCGGTAATCTTTTATTTTACCAGGTTCTTTTCATTTATACTCTTATTTTTTATAGCCAGAACGCTAAATACCCTCTTGGCTTGTGTCTGTTTTTTAACTTATAAACTGTTTGAAAAAATAATTTTCGGAAGGAATTTGCTGTTCAAAGCTATCGTTGGTTTGTCCGTATTGTATACTTTGACTTTACAGATTTTACAAATTTTCAACTAATTTAAACGAACGATTAATTTTGTTTTGTGTTAGTTAATGGATGCAAAAATATAAAAAAGATAACATGTTTCATATTAATCTGTTAATTTTTTTCCCCTTGCCTGATCTTTTCTTTTGGTTTGCCTGAAAAATCGTTCATTTTATTAGGTTAATGTGTACTTGGTAGATTGTATGCAGCACTGTCTGCTTCTCAGAAAAGATTGATAATTAATGTATTATCTGTTGATCTGATGATGATAAATAAGCACCGGAAATGGCGATCGATATGCCTGAACCGTATAATCAGGGTGGAAAGAATGTTTAATTTTAAAATAAAGAAAGATGAAAAGTTTTAGATTAGTTGTATTATGTGGAATTGTTGTAACGTTTTGTTCTTGTGCAACATTGAAAACCAGTTTCAGTGATACCCAGGCCCGGGTGCAGGAGGTACACACTGCCGCTTATGCCAAACCACTGACGGTTGAGTTGGTTGTGGATACACTCAAGGGACGTATACACGATGTCTGGGTTTTTACCAAAGAACAGGTTGAAGTTGATATGAGGGGAGATTTGGCGAATATTCGTAGTCGTGCCGTTTACCTGTCTTCGCAGAGGCACGATGCTGATGTGATCGTAGCACCGATGTTTAAAATTGAATCCTCGGAAGACGGAAAGGGATACAGCGTGGTGGTAACCGGATTCCCGGCAAATTTCAAGAACTGGCGTCCGGCCCAGGAAAGTGATTATGAATGGATACGTACGGAGAAGTTCGTTACTCCCCTGACATGGGAAAAAGTTTCAGCTATTGTAAAATAAATAAAGTCAGTTTGATATAAAATTTTTAAGTGTATGAAAAAAGTAGTTTTATTAGCTATTGCCGTATTGTTGTATATCGGCGTTAATGCTCAGATTGTATCTTCAAGAAGTGTCGGCGTTAATGCTGCGAAAAGTACTTCCGAAACTTTGAATTACTTTCGTGCAGGTATAAATATGATGAAGTTCGCAGGGGATGCGGACGATTCGGAAAGTAAAACGGGATATTCTGTGACTTACGGTTTTATGAAGCCGATGGGGAGCTTTGGTATGTATTGGGGGATGGAGTTCGGCCTCGGCTCGAGGGGAGGTAAAAGTGGCGATGAATTTACTCAAATTGCTCATAACGTACAGTATTCTCCGTTTCATTTAGGCTATCGTTATGGGTTTACCGATGCTTTGAAAGTAGATGTACATGTCGGTGCTTATGCCAGTTTCGATTATGCCGGAAAAATCAAAATCGACGATGACGGTGATAAAAGTGAGTTTAATATAGGCGACTGGAATGAAGATTTGGGGGACGGTGGTTTGGGGATGGACTGGCGTCGTTACGACGTAGGGCTGAATGCCGGTATTGGGATTTGGTACAACAATTTTAACTTGGATTTTAATTTTCAGCGGGGATTTATTGAAGCGGAAAAAGACGGTGAGTATTATACATCTAATTTTATGATCCGTTTGGGGATTGCTTTCTGATAGACTGCTGTTGTATTTACTATGCAAAATTCATATGTCTTTGCCAGGGGCAGGCGTTGTATTTTCTGATATAAATAAAATATTATGACAAAATTACGGATATGGATGTTGTGCTGCCTGTTTTGGTGTACATTACCATCGGTAGCGCAGACTTTTATAGAAACGGGGAAAAAGTACCCGCTTATTCAGGAGGCCGGTAAATATGTGGTTAGTGGGTTCGTGCCTTTTGCAAATGTGAGGGATGAAGATATTTATGCCAATGTTTTGCTTTGGACGATAGAAAATGTTTGTCCCCAGTTGAAAGAAGGCATTACGGAAATGAATGTCGCGGCCCGAAGTTTTACTTGTAATCTTGCTCTCACTTCTCCGGAAGGATCAGGACAAAAAAGTACGTATTATTGCCGTGCTATTTTCCGGGTTGCCGAGGGTAAACTCACGTATTATCTTTCGAATATAACAGTTGAGGCACCTATTTTGGTGATTAAGAAAATTACCCCGATGGAAAAGCTAAATCCAGAAAAAAAAGAAGCTCACCGGCAGATAATGGACGATTTTGTGGTGTCCGGCTCGCAGTTGCTAAATAATATATTCGATTTTGTCGTTACCAACCGTCCCTCGGCTATTACCCATTGGCAAGAGATCAGTATCGGGAAACCGGTGAAAGGTATGACGGAGGATGAATGCCGTTTAGCTTTCGGTAAACCGCAAACAGTGATGGAAGCTAACGGAGAAGTACAATGGATGTACAACAGTTCCTTTTATCTGTTTTTTAAAGACGGGCATGTACAAACTATCATTAAATAGTGAGGCAGGTATCGTTATATCTTGGATATACATGGTCTTATGGTAGTTGTGGGAATCGGCTGTGCTGTGATCGTGGTATACTTGCGGCGAAGGTAAAGGCAATATTGTTTTTTACAGATGTTGTTCTCTCCCTGCCGGTGTAAAATGTGCACCGACAGGGAGTTTTTGATTTTCCCTGCTCATGAATAAGGCTGTCCTTATTTTCCTGCCCGAACCGGACAGCCCTTTATATTATTTGATTGTTACCAGTGTCGCTCCATAACCGTATTGTTTGAAAGAAGCATCCTGATGGTGGAAGCGTTTGTATTTTGTCTGTAATTCCCAAAGGATGCGCTGACGTAAGATGCCGTCTCCTTTCCCGTGTATAAATACGATTTTCTGTCCCCGGCGTAGTTTGTATTCGTCCAACGTTTTACGAAAAACGTCCAATTGATATTCCAAAATATCCTTATTACCCATTCCCGCTGTCGTTTCAAGAATCTGATCACAATGCAGATCGATTTCGACGACATTGTTTACAATTTGCTTTTGAGGTCTTTTAACGGATTCGGCTGCTTTTTTGACTTTTTCGGCCTGGATCAGTTCTTCTGGATCGATTTCTATCTCTTCTATCGTTTGTTTTTGATCCAACGGTTTTAGAAAACTCATCGGACCGAACCATTTCGTGTGTTTGTAATTGCCTGTTTTACAAAGCGATGTTAAGTTGAGTTTTACGTGTGTATCTATTACCGGCCGGGGGCTGTAATTCCCTTTTTTATAGTAGATAGCCTGGATATGCAGGGATTTAACGGAATCCAGTTCTTTCAGCGTATACGTGCCTAACAGAATTGTGGCGTCCGGATTACAGTTACCGGCAGACAATGCCGTGTATTTTTCTCCGTTAAAATACCCCGCACTGTATAAACAGGTAGAAGCGGTATCATTTATCAGGTAGATTTCGAACCGGCTTGCTGCAAGATTCTGAAAATTGTCCGGGACGATTCCGATGAACAGGATATCTGTGGGTATTACGGAAACATTTGAAGTGTTCTTCCCTTTCTTTTCCGTTGCAGAGGAAATGAAATCCGATTGGACAACTACCAGGTCATTTGTATTTCCCGGTATTTCAAAGCCGTATTCCTCGCAATAAACATTTACCGTGTTCGTATCGATGATTCCGGTAACTTTCCCTTCTAATTTTTCAGAAATGAATCTGACTGTGTCTCCTATTCTTATATCCATAAAGTATTCGATGTATTTGATCTTATTCTGTATACGGAAGCTGCTGAGCCTCCTGTCTGGCAAAATTAATCTTTCCTCTTGAATTCTGTTCGGAAGAAAGTATAAAAAGCTGTTATTATCGCGAAGTATTGAACTTTCCCGGTGTTTATTGCGTAAATCTTTTGCCTGATAAAAAACGGATGTATGAAAAATGGGATTTTTTTTCTTTGTATAATGCTTTTTTGCGGTATTCGGTCGGTAAGCGGTCAGGAGGTGAATTCGGAAAAAGACGTACGGGCGGATAGCATTGCGGATGATTTAGGGACAATCCCGGCCTTTACTATTTATAAGGATAATTATATTATAACCGGAACCGATTTTTCGGGAGGTAAAATCAATAAATATAATTCTGATGCAAAGTTTCAGATCAGTTTAAGACACCGTCTTTATAAACGGATGTTGCCTTGGAGAGTGTATCTTTTTTTTACATATACCCAGAAATCTTTTTGGGATATTTATCGTAAATCTGCTCCTTTCAAAGAGACGAATTATAACCCGACCCTGGGATTCGGACATAATTTTATCAGAAATAACCGTATTGCGGCTATGGCCTCTTTGCAATATGAACATGAGTCTAACGGACGGGACAGTATATGGTCGCGGAGCTGGAATAAAATCAGTTTTATGGGATTGTATTCTTTTAACCGGAATTATACCCTGCAAGCTAAATTCTGGATTCCGGTTATGGTGGCGGATGAAAATAAATATATGCCCCGTTATTCGGGTATTGCGCAGGTTGCCGGTACTTATATCAGCGACAACCAACGGTTTGTTTGCAGTGTACTGATGGTGAAATGCGGCGGTTGGAACCTGAATGCCAATTGGCAATTCGAACTTGCCTACCGGATGTTTCGTTTTGACAATCAATATTTCTTTTTGCAATATTACAATGGGTATGGGGAGAGTATGATCGATTATAACCATTTCCACCATTGGCTGCGTGTCGGTATCGTTATTAAGCCGAATTCATTCACTATTTTTTAGATCGAATTCTACATTTTGCTTCGCTGTTTTTTTTCAAGTATATAGGTGAGATACTTGAAGCCATGATATCAGCACCGATTGTGAAGGCCGGTATCCGAATCTTCTTTTTTCCGCCTGTTTCCCCGATAAAATATGACCGTTTTTGAACTGATAAGGTTTTTGTAAAAAACGGTACTCAAAATCAACCACTTACAACCCCGTTGATAAGGTTATTTTTTTGCAGGTCGTTTTTTTGTTAATTAAATTTATTACAAACAATCGGACTGTATCATAAAATCTGTCGGGGTCATTCCGGAATCAAAATTTTCTTTTGTTACTGTGTTTTATCGGAAAGACCGATGATTTATGAACTGTTCGCTTAAAACTTAAAGCCTATGAGAACGGTTTGTTAATTGTTGGTTATCGAACGGGTATATCTCGGATAACCGCTTTGACCGGTGGAAAGTTTCTACTGCTTCCCTTGGGCTATTTTACTTTTTGTAAAACAGTTCAAATCAGAATTGAAGTGCTTCCTTACTTGGTGGGAGTTTACTTGCAGTGTGTGTTAATTTAAATTATTTGTTATGAAAACAGCTGTTTCTTTTTTTTATTTAAAGTCTTATAAAGCGGTCTGTTGTCTGGTTTTTCTATGGGTTGCTAATGTGTGTCTGGGGCAGGATGATCCGAATGTGACCTTCCCTTCTCCACAGGCATGGAGTTTTATCCGTTATGGGAATACACCTGTCAACTTATATACAGGCACGGTGATGGCAGAAATACCTCTTTACAGGTATACTGATCCTGATTTTGATTTTCCGGTGTCGGTTAAATATGCCAGTAATGGTTTTCTTCCGAATAAAGCCTCGGGGGTGGTCGGTTATGATTGGTTACTGAATATCGGGGGTGTCATATCGCGTACTGTGAGGGGAATGCCGGATGATGAATGTAATATGGAGGGTGTGAAGGATATTTACGGTAATAAACGGGAAGTAAAAGGGTATTATTACTTTTGGAATAATTCGTTATCGGTAAATCCTGAAACATGGGTTTGTGAAATGTTTGCCTCCGAACGTTATTTTCCTTTTTTTTATACATATTTCAAATTGGGAGACCGTTATTATGATGTCCAGCCGGATATTTTTCATTTTAATTTTATGGGATATAGCGGTAGTTTTCAACTGGAAGCTAATGGCCGGATCCATGTTTACAATACGAGTGTAAGCAAAGGAGATATAAAAGTTGAAACGATTCATTTTAATACGTTGAGTGATTCTTATTTCATTTTGCGTACGGGAGACGGTTACCGTTACCGTTTCGGTACTTTCGGCGGTAACGGGATCGACTACTCGTACCCCGAGACAGGGACTTTACCACACAACAAAACCATTTCTTCCTGGTATCTTTATGAAATTTCGGCTCCTAACGGTCGTAAAGTGTCCTTATCTTACAATCAAAGTGGAGAATCACGGATTTATTCCCCGGTGGTAAATACTACTTTTCATCGGAATAGTACTTCCAGCGGTGCCGGAATACGTACAAACCCGGTTCCTTTGATAAGCCAGACAGCCCGCCTGTCGTCGGTAAATATTGATAATAAGGTGTTTTTGAATTTTCAGTACGATACGGCCCGGGCAGAAACGACTGTGAGTAAAGGACTCCTGGCAATGGGTAAAAAGCTGACAAGCATTATTGTTACGGAAGAGTTATCGGGTCATCGGGAACAATTGAAAAAGTGTGATTTTTTTTATACTTATCCGTCATTGGGGAATGCAAAACTTTTCTTGGAAAAGGTCCGGATTTCCGGAGAGGGTGATTATAGAATGAGTTATCATGATTTAACGTCTTATTGTCCCCTTACGGCGACTTATCAAATGGATCATTGGGGATATTATAACGGTAAAGGAACTGACGAAATTCCTGCGGCAGTAAATCCTGTGACTCATGAGGAAGTTTTGACGAGTACTCTTCGCGATCCGGTTTTTTCCAAAGGGATTTACGGCATGTTGAAAAAGCTAACCTATCCGACACAAGGCTATACCTGTTTTGAATATGAGGGACATTCATATGCTAAGGCCGTAAAACGGGATTTGGAAGGTGCTTTTTTAGCAACGCTGCGAAATGTTGTTAATAGTGTGACAGGAGGAGTTCGCATTCGTAAAATTACGGATTACACAGGTGAGCAGGCCGTCTTTTCAAGAGAGTTTCTCTATCAGCAGGAAGATAAGACCAAAAGTTCCGGAATACTCCTTCATTATCCGCGTTATTCGCTTTGTGTGAAAGTAGCTCGTTCCAAGTCAGAAGAGTTTTATTTCCAGCAATCTTCGTGTTATAATTATAATTCTTTGGATGCCAATCATATCGAGTATAGCCGGGTGCTGGAAAAACAGACTGACGGTTCGGCTGTGGAGTATTGTTTTTCTAATTATGCTACTGTGCCGGATCAGGTGGGAGGCATTCCTGTTTTTACGGTATCGGTACCCCAGCTTGGAACCTGGCAGATAGTAAATAACTTCGATTATTTTAAAAATCTGACGATGGAGCCTGTTTCTTTTCATAATCAACGGGGTAAGTTGGTTATGAAGAGAGTTCTTAATCCCCAGGGACATGTTGTGAGCCGGGAGGAACAACTTTATGGTAAGAAGCCGTTAGCTTATACCGAGCGGATTCTGATAACGGGAAATGCCGGTTATAAAGCGCGTACTTTGGTCGATGATTATACTTTGGATAGGGTCAGGCAGGTCGATTATTACGGAACAGATTCGATTGTGAGTCAGATAGCTTATCAGTATAATGCCTGGGGACAGCCTGTTATTGTAGATAATAGCTGCGGAGATGGCTCTTTTCATCGTACTTATACGACTTATGTGACGGATATTCCGGAGGCATCCCGAACGAATATAGACAATCAGATGTTGTCAGATCATCAGATTCGGTTTCCGCTTCGTACAGAAATCAAACGACGTCAGGCGGATGGGTCGGAAGTACTGACCGGCGGGGAAAAGAATACCTATGCACTTTTCAACGGATTGATACAGTTGAGAGGACATTATAAAAGGGATATTTTAATGGATGGATATAGTTTGTTGTATAGTTGTGATGCTTATGATAAGCAAGGGCGTTTACTTCAGTATACGGATGCGTTGGGATTAAAAACGGTTTATGTTTGGGGATATGGCGGATTATATCCGGTTGCTTCTATCCGTAATGCCGAATTAGCAGAGGTGGCGAAGGTGACAGGTTTGTTCGGAATTCGTCAAACACCTTTGATTGCCGGGTTAAGTTCCGAACAGGAAACCGAATTACGTAAACTTTCCGGCGCACATGTGATTACCTGTCAGTATGCTCCTTTTAAAGGTATTTCCCGGTATACGGACCCGGCAGGTGTAACCTGTAATTATGAATACGATGCGTTCGGACGGTTGATACGGGTCACGGATAGAGAAGGCCGTTTGAAGGATGAATATGTCTATCATATTTGGCAGGCTCATCCCTGATAAAGTATATTGCAGATTTCGGTTTGTTCCGGTGATATCGGATATAACGGGATCAATAATTGTCGGTGTTTAGGTTAGAATAATCTTAAAATATAAGCTTATGAAAACGATTTTTTTGTTCATTTATTGCTTTTTTTATTTTTCTGTTTCGGTTTATCCGGCAGGAAATACATTTGGCGTATTTTATCCGGAGGCTAGTTCTGGGATCTCCGCGACTTACCCATTTCTGGTGGATGCTTCCGGCCTCAGGTTCGATTTTAACGTAAGAGTTTCGGATAACTATATTGTAGTGCCTGATGTAAATGGTCCGGATCCCGGTTATGAAGACTTAAAACCTGTCGGTTCGATAGGGACTGCAAGACGTTTGCCTTCCGGGCCGATATTGTCTATTGATACACTTGTACAGATCGGCAAAACCCGGTGTCGGTTTCGTTATAATGGATTTGTAGATAATGGCAGCCAGGTGGAGTCTTTGGTTTGTCGTTACGGAGGCGAGAGTTATGTGACGTTTAAGCCTCAAAAGCCTTCGGGAGTTATTGATGGGGTAATTGCTGTCCGTTATACAATAATACGGATTGACGGCTCTGCTAATCCGTTTCAGGAAGAAGATCAAGTGATGTATCTTTATTACCGGCGTGGGACGGAAATAAAAGACAGGCTTTACGGGGGAACGCTTCCGGCGATAGAATGGGTGGGAAGTTATCCGTTTACCTGCCGAATAGAGCCGGGTCCGCCTTCCGGTGGTGACGGTACTTATGTTTATGACTGGGAGGTTTACACCTCTTCGGGTTGGTCTGTACTTCCCGGTATTAAAACCTCTTTTTGTGATCTTCGCGTCTCTTCAGATATGCAATTTGTGCGTCGCAGGGTGCGTTCTCAAAACCAGGTGGCATATACCAATCCGATGGAATTCCGTCTGGGCTTGTTATCCAATCGTAATTATATCGCTCACGTGACATCGATGCCTGCCGGTCATCAGGCTAGCGGAACCTGTTATGCGGCAGACATAACGTATTACGACGGATTGGGTAGGGCCGAACAGTTGGTGAATCAATATGCTTCTCCTGCCGGAGGAGATATAGTGACTCCGGTACATTACGATAATGCCGGACGTAGCGATAGCCGTACTTACCTGCCTTATGTGCGGGTACTTTCCTGGGGACCGGGTACTTCAAGTGTTTACGATCCCAATGCTTTCAGTAATCAGTTACGGTTCCATAATTTTGAAAGTGCATATCGGTCAAAAACCTATGAGAGTCTCTCTTCTTCCCGGCTCCTTTCCGAACAACAGATCGGCAGAGTCTATGTTGATGCCGGGAAAAAAATAGATTACATTTATTCTGTTAACGGTAACCAGGAGGTTTTTCGCTTAAAATTGACTGCAGACGGCGGTTTCCAGGTTAATGGTTATTATCCGCGGGGACAACTTTACAAGATAAGTTGCCGGAATGAAGATGGCCGTTTGACGGAGACTTTTACAAATGTCAGCGGGGAAGTGATCCTGGTGCGACAGAAATTTGACGGTACGCAGGCTGACCTTTACCGGGTGTATGATGCGGCAGGACGCTTGTGTGTAGTGATCAGTCCGGAAGGTTCCGGTAAACTTTCATCGGGATTGACTGTAGCTCGTACGGATGTGATTGCCGATCGTTATTGTTATCTTTATACTTATGACGGTTTGGGACGGCAGGTTGTGAAAAAGATGCCGGGAACCGGTGAAATACATTATGTCTATAATTCAGCCGGGCAGGTAGTGATGATGCAGGATGCCAGGTTGCGTTCCGCTTTGCGCTGGAAAAAAAACGTTTATGATGTATATGGCCGTTTGACCGAGGAAAAAATGATTACCCTGGCTGCTTACCGGCCTTCTCTACAGGCAGCATTGGATGCCGGAACTGCTGCACCTACAATACCGGTTGCAGAGACATTACTCGCTAGCTACCGGTATGACCGCAATCTTGTCGCTAGTCCCGGCCCGGGTTTTTCTACCGGTGGATCGATATCCGTAAAGGAAGAGGGCGGTACTCGGCTCCGGTCTGAAAACAAATTGTCTCCGGTCAGGGATATATCATCCGTAACAAGTCTTGCCGGTTACAATGCTAATCCCTGCGGGCAAAAGACCTGGGAGAAGATTGCTATCGTGGAAGGGGATACGGTGATAACCGGCTATATGGAACGTACATATTATTATGATTGGGAGGGACGTCTGGGGTATATAGCAGAATCCGGTCCGGAGGAAATAGGACGGACACTGACGTATTCCTATGATTTTACAGGAGCACTGATCCGGTGCTTGGAACAGTTGGAATTGGGCCGGCAATCATTCAGTCTGGAAACCTTTTATAGTTATGATACCCGGGGCCGCTTATTGCGAAGTGAAGTGTGGTTGAATGATGCGGTCCGTGGTTTGCTGTGCTGCAGTTATGATAACCTCGGCCGTTTGAGCGGTAGGATTTATGGTAATAATGTATGTTCGGAGAACTTAAGCTATAATCTTCAGGGGTGGTTAACGGGAATTTCCTCTCCTTTCTTTTCGATGAATCTGCAATATTATAAGCCTGCGATGAACGGAAGTAAAGCTCTTTACGCGGGAGATATCAGTGAATGGTCGTGGAAACAGGGGAGTGATCCGCTTCGGACTTATTCCTTTCATTACGATGGTTTGGGGCGTTTGGCGAAAGCTCGTGCTTTTACCGGAAATATGTGTGATGATGCTTATACGGAACGTGGCTTGACGTATGATCGGAACGGTAATTTCAAAACATTGCAGCGGACAAACGGGAACGGTCTGACCGTTGATAGCCTTACCTATGGGTATACGGGTAATTTATTGACATCGCTGACTGAAAATGCAGCTACTTTACCGGGCGATGTATATGTACGCGGAGCCCAACCTGTGGGGAATTATACGTACGACGGAAACGGTAATTTATTGACAGACAGTCGCCGCGCTTTGAATTATCGATATAATTACTTAAATTTGTTGGAGCAGGTGAAATCCGGAGCAACGGAAAAGGTGCGCTACTGTTATACGGCGGGAGGAGAAAAACTGGGAGTTCGGGGAAATGACGGTAAGGGATATGATTACCGGGGAAGTTTTATCCTGACGCGTAACGGCAGTTCTTTGAGTTTATCGGGAGTTTTGTTCGATGGCGGACAGATTGTAGTAGGAGGTGGTAATCAGGAGGTATACTATTATTTGCGGGATCATTTAGGGAGTGTCCGGGTGATTATCGATAGTCTGGGGCGGGTTAAAGAGCGCAATGATTACTATCCTTTCGGTTTGCGTCAAAAGCGTAGCGGTTATGCTTTGTCTACTGTTAACCGTTTTAAATACAACGGTAAGGAAGAGCAAACCATCGGCGATTTGGGGCATCTGGATTACGGCGCCCGCATGTACGATGCTGTTTTGGGACGGTGGTTTACGGTTGATCCGTTAAGTGAAAAATACTACGGATTGAGTCCGTATAATTATGCCGGCAACAATCCGATACGCTATATTGATTATAAAGGATTCGGGCCAAAGGACAGGATTAAGGCAGCAAAAAGTATGATTGGGATAGGATATAAGCAAGAAACGGGGCTACTCAGAACAGCGAATACTGCCGCTGCAAAAGAATTTATGGATTGCTCGGAGTTTGTATGCAGGGTGTTAGCTGCAGATGAGATTACCGATGGAGTAGTGGCCAAGAATTCATCGGCTTTATATGAATTTTTCAGTAATGAGGAACAGTTTATTCATTCGGAGGATGAGCCCTTGGAGGGGGATATAGCCGTATGGGCCGGACATGTCGGGGTTGTAACGGGAGTGAATGGGGTGGGAGAGATCAAGCTGACACATGCAAGAGGAGGAAGCAGACCATCTATGGAGAATCCTGGTTTTACCACACCCGATAAATATCGAAATTCGAAATTTTACGGTTATTACAGACCCCGACAGGAAACCCGGGATGGGAAGCTGGATGATTATGAAAATCCGCTACCGGAATCTGCTTCGGAGGTAAGGGATGTTGCAGCGGATTGGGCATCCGTTTACGAAAAATTAAAAGAATTTATGCAAAGTCTTATAGATCAGTTTAAAACAAATAATTAAATGCAAAATATGAAAACACTATTTTTTCTATTGCTCTGTTTTTTGATTACTAATATATGTTATTCAAATCCCGGAAATAGCCGAAACGTTGTTTGGGAGATCGATCCTTTATCGGGTAATCATTTGACTGATAGTATTACGATATACGAAGTTTATAGAAAATCGGATACGTTGAGTATTGTGTCGGATGATGATCATCTGTACTATCCTTTCGGACAATATGATACATGGAATGATTTTGAGAAAAATTATATAAGAAAACATTGGATGAATTTACAAATAGATTCTTTATTTAATGATTATGCTATATATCATATAAGAATAGGCTCTAATTATTTAGAGTTATTTAAAGATATAGAAACAACCGGAAAAATGGAAATGTTACGGGGTATGCTTTATGACAATCGTATAGGATTATATAATGATATTAAGATTGGAATGACCAAAAAAGAATTTCTGTTGAATTTTATTAAAAACGATATGAGATATTATAAATCAGCTGCAAAATTTCGGACGGATTTTATTAAAGATGAATCTCAGTATAAAAATATTTCTGTTATAGAAGTAATTTCTGTCGTTGCTGGTATTTGGTATTATTACTTTTTTTCTCCTGATCAAATTTTAAAATCTATTTGTATAAAGACAGATTGTCAAATGTAAATAAATTTTAATAAGCTAATAGATCACAGGGACGGAACTTTCAGTTTATTGCAATTTAAAAGCTCCGTCCTTGTGAACTGAATCTAAAAGATGTCGAATATAATTTAATATAACATTTGGGGATCATTTTAAAACCAATAATTAGTACCGTATGAAAACACTATTTTTTCTATTGCTTTGTTTTTTGATTACCAATACCTGTTATTCGAGTCTGAAAAACAGTCGAGATTCCGGATTGGAAATCAGTCTTTTATCGGGTAATCATTTGACTGACAGTGTTACTATATACGAAGTTTATAGAAAATCAGATACGTTGAGTATTGTGTCGGATGATGATCATCTGTATCATCCTTTCGGTCAATACGATACCTGGAATGATTTTGAAAAGAATTATATAAAGAAACATTGGACGAATTTGCAAACGGATTCATTGTTTACCAATGATGTAGATGTATATACTATAAGAATGAGCCCTAACTATATCGAGTTTGTTCAAGACATAGATATCACCGGGAAGATAGAAATCGTACGGGGACTGATATACAACGATCGTATTCAACTGTATGATGGCATTCGGGTCGGAATGACCAAAAGAGAATTTCTGCTGAATTTTATTAAAGATGATATGAGATATTATGAATCAGCCGCAAAATTTCGGACGGATTTTTTTAAAGATGAGTCTCAATACAAAAATATTTCTGTCATAGAAGTAATATCCGCACTAACAGGTATCTGGTATTATTACTTTTTTTCTCCGGATCAAATTTTGACGTTTATTTGTATAAAGACAGATTATACACTGTGAATAATTAGCTAATAACTTACAGGGACGGAGCTTTTAAATTGTAATAAACTGAAAGTTCCGTTCCTTTGAACTGAATTAAAAAGAGGTCGAATATAATTTAGATATAATATTTGGGGGGATTTCAAAAACAAATAATTAATATACCGTATGAAAACACTATTTTTTCTATTGCTCTGTTTTTTGATTACCGATACCTGTTATTCGAGTCTGAAAAACAGTCGAGATTCCGGATTGGAAATCAGTCTTTTATCGGGTAATCATTTGTCTGATAGTATTACGATATGTGAAGCTTACGTAAAGTCGGATACACTGATTATCGTTTCGGATGATGATCATCTGTATCACCCTTTCGGTCAATATGATACCTGGAATGATTTTGAAAAGAATTATATAAAAAAACATTGGACGAATTTACAAACGGACTCATTGTTTGATGAACTATCTATATATATTGTAAGGATGAACCCTAATTATATCGAATTTGTTCAGGATATAAGTATCACCGGGAAGATAGAAATCGTACGGGGACTGATATACAACGATCGTATTCAACTGTATGATGGCATTCGGATCGGAATGACCAAAAGAGAATTTCTGCTGAATTTTATGAAAGACAATGTCGGATATGATAAATCAGCCGCAAAATTTCGGACGGATTTTATTAAAGATGAGTCTCAATACAAAAATATTTCTGTCATAGAAGTAATATCCGTACTAACAGGTATCTGGTATTATTACTTTTTTTCTCCGGATCAAATTTTGACATTTATTTGTATAAAGACAGATTATACACTGTAAATAATTAGCTAATAACTTACAGGGACGGAGCTTTTAAATTGTAATAAACTGAAAGTTCCGTTCTTTTGCACTATACTATTACCGGCAGGGGCATTTAGGGGGACGGGCGATTGTCGATAGTCAGGCGCGGGTTAAAGAGCGCAATGATTACTATCCTTTCGGTTTGCGTCAAAAGTGTAGCGGTTATGCTTTATCTGCCAATAACCGCTTTAAATACAACGGTAAAGAGGAATAAGTGATTATGGAAAGAAGAAATAAAAAAAGAATTTTATGGGGGATATTGCTGTTATTTGTATTCTTTTTATTCTATTATCTATATGTGTTAATGCAAATATTTTCAGTAATAAACAAGACAGAAGAACATTCAACGACAATAGTCTATGAAGAAGTAGATCAATGTATTTTTGTAAAATCAATAATGTGGGGTTTACTAGGAAATCATTACAGAATCTTTTTTTCTGATACAGACCATACATATCCGGAAGAGCGTGATGTTATTTTTTATGATTCGGAAATCTTTTATAAATCAAATGGCATAGACTCTTTGTATATTTATAAACCGTCGAATATAAGAAAACCGGAGGAAAACAGGCAATTAGGAAAAGTTAAGGTTAAAACAATTACTGTTGTAAATGGTACACAATGGGATAATTACAAACGGAATTTTAAAAATCTTGGATTATCCCGAATCAGTGTATGTGACGGGATAGAATTACCTTAATTGTAATGAATTGATCCATATATCACATTTTACACTAATGTGAGGGGATATGTCGGAAGTCACAGACAAGAATGCATTAACGAAAGCTTGCTGTTACAAAAACTCTCATAAAAAAAGTCATTAAAAGCCTTTATTATATAGTAATTCTTCAATGGCTTTATAGAATTTTCCAGATGAAGGTCTGGGCAACGTGTTTGAAAGCAAATTACCTTCTTCGTCAAACAACAAATATCTCGGTATTGTCATGGTATTTCCCAGGAAATCGGATAGCAGTTTATCGGCTTTAGAAGTTATAAAGTAGTGATAACCGTTTAAATGATATTTAGATACGTCGTTTTCCCACTTTTTGGAATTGTTGGGAAAATCCACGCTTACATATAAAAGTTTTATTTTTTGAGAATCAAGCCATTGATGGACTTCCTTGTTATATAAGAACTCTTTTTTGCAGGGAGCGCAATATGTTGCCCACATATCGACTAAAACCGGTGTCCCCTTAAAATAGTCTTTAATGAGTGCCCGAAGGTCCATCGAAGGATATTGGGCAAGTTTGCCCAATCCGCTCATCTCATTGTATACGAACACTCCATGCGCATTATTGGAATTGTGGCTGTCTTGGCTATACATCTCCAAAGCCGGCAAATAAATACTTGCGGGAAAGCTTTTCTTCAAGAGCTCAATGTTGGAATAATATTGTGCATCGCTTTCAATACCCATGATGTTTCGTCTGATCTGCAATCCATTGGCAAAGCTTGCTTCCTGACAATCCATCGGCATATATTCTTTGAATTTCTGGTCTTCATTCCATAGTCCGGTCGGATATATGTCGCCTTTCGGAATAACCCCTTCACTCATCAGCCGTGCCACGTTTGACATATTGGATAATCTCATGGAGTTGCCAGCATATTTGCTGTCGAACGGATTATATTTTGTATAAAAATGGCAAAGTACCTCTTTCTTTTCCTGCTCTGTCAAGTTTGAATGGTGAATTTTTCCCCGTATGGCGTGGCAAAACACCATATCGAATTCTTTTTCAAAAAAGTTCAGGAAATCTTTGCTGATTTTTTTATCTTCATATAGCTTATCTATTGGAGCAAATAATATCTGCTTTTTATTTTCAAGCTCTGAAATTATTTTTTCTTTTGATGAGGATGATTTCAGTTCTTTCCCGATGTCGATGGTACCGCTGGTGAGCAGATTTTGTTCCTTGAGCAAATTATTTCCTTCTGCATTCGTACCTTCGAATACTAAATTTCCATCTGATTTAATCTGTATGAAGATGCTATCTCCCGGACAAAGTATGATTCTTTGTTTCGGACAGTATTTGTTTCCTGTAATCATGATGAATACGGGTTTGTCCCAATGGAAGTTTCTGGTGGTTTTGCCATTGTTGAAAATAAAAAAATCTGCTGCTTGCATGAAGTGTGCCGGATCGTTATCAACAGGGCGTCCGAAAGATAAGTATGTATTGTCTGGGCATTCCGCATTTGCAATTGTGATGGAAGATTGTTGTGCTTCCACAGATATAGCCAATAGAAAAAATACAATAAGAATATTTACTTTCATTTTGGTTGATAATTTATTCTGATACTATATTCATACTGACAAAGATAGAAAAATGTGCTGCTCATTGTAAGTAATGGATGGTATTTTTGTTGTTTACCAGTGGAATAAATTGTTTGCGGCTTTTATTTTTTGCTTTGTTGTTGCTGTCGTGGAGGCTGGCGTGTCGTTTACCGGAGTTTGTTGAATTTTTATTACCTTTTATGCTGACCTTGATTATTTGCAGGTTGATTTTGTTAGTATAAAAATGCGATGAAATAAAGCTTTTAAGTTGTATAGATTAAATTACGGAATTATATATTAAATTTCCGGTAAAGATTCTACCGGAAATTTTAAGTTGTTTTGTCTGTTGTTTTTTTAAGAAAGTCTTACAAACCTGTATGAATATATTGCAAGATTCTGAGTTCTTCGGACTGAAATACTTTAATGACTGTTTTCAAACATTCCGACGTGATTTTCATATCCTTTGAATAAACCCCAATCGTTTTCCTCCAACTGGTTGTATACATCCGGCAGGAAGTATATTTTAAATGCTGCGTTTACATTTCCGAAAATCTCGGGAAAGCTGCGCATGTCCAATCCTGTAGGACTATATACATATAGAGCAGTCAGCGAAGTACAGCCCTTAAATGCGTCCGGAAACAGATAGTTTAAAGTACTTGGTAAAGATAAGGCTTCCAAAGCCGAAGCTCCTTCAAAACCTGATGTTGAAATGTATTCGATTCCTTCGGCCAGAATAACGGATTTTAATGACGTACAATTATAGAACATACTTTGGCCTACTTCATTCAGTTTACCGTACACATTCATCAAAGAAGTACAGGTCGAAAAAGCGCCGTCACCGATGTCATGTAAAAAAGTTCCTTCCTGAAAATAAACTGCAGTAAGGGCAGATCCTGCAAAAGCGTGAGTACCGATTTTACCGACTGAAACAGGTATACGTATGGTTTCCAGTCCGGAATTATAAAATGCTCTTGTGCCTATCTCCTGTAATCCTTCCGGTAGAGTGATATTCTTTAGGTTTGTACATCCGTAAAATGTATTCAGTCCCAATATTTGAAGACCGGCCGGCAGTTGAACAGCCTTTAGGTTGGGAAGCATCCAACCG
Organism: Culturomica massiliensis; assembly: GCF_900091655.1. Lineage (NCBI taxonomy): Bacteria > Pseudomonadati > Bacteroidota > Bacteroidia > Bacteroidales > Odoribacteraceae > Culturomica > Culturomica massiliensis. Next base: position 1,630,855 of record NZ_LT594621.1, on the reverse strand, counting down.
CTCAGTTCGAGCCGGGTGAGGTTTGTTCCTGAAAGATCAAGTTTTTCGAGTTTTTCCATGGCATTGATATAACTCAGATCGTTTTCACTGAGTGAACCGCTGATTTGAAGTTCTTTTACCTGACTGGCTTCACACTCCCGTATCACGGAACGGAGCTGATCCGCTTCTACAGTAATATTCCATTTTTCCGGGTACCCTTCCGGGGCAGATGCCTGGCGGATCGTTATCGTCTTTTTTACGGTGTTGTCGATGGTGTAGAGTCTGATTTGCATTTCTCGTTCGGCACTGAGAATATTTTTGTTGACGGTAACGTGAAACACCCAGTCTGCCTCATTGCTATTTCCTCTTTCATCGGCATTGACATCTCCCCATCTTTCTCCCTTAAAGTTTACCTCATATTCGAAAAACTCGTCGTTTGTGCTGAAAGGTATATCAAATCTTTGCTGTCCGTCCAAAAGACAGTCGCTGTCTGCTATATCTCCTCTCCAGGGGATATCGTATGTCGTTTTAGGGATATGGATATAATAGTCGACATTGGGGAGAAGTCCTATCAGAATCGTATCTTTGAGTTGATAATGTTGATTTTCTACAAAAATGTGCCCCAGAATCATTTGCTGAGAAAGATTCTTGGCAATATAAAATTCGTATTTGTCTCCTGTTTTTGATTTTTCTTTTATCCATGTACTGTCTTGGGGGTTCATCGAAAGTTTATAATCCACATTGGCATCTATTTCAAAATTGATGATACCGCCGTCTTTTTGGACGATGAAACCGTCGAAGTCCTCATACGGGTATTTTATTTTAATGTATGGGTTTGCGATGTCTGATCCGTTCTGTGTGATGAAAAGGGTGTCCGTCATAGACTTTGCTTTGTCCCGGAACAGCACGAATGCGGAGCGTTTGGACTGACCTTCGTATGCTGCGATGTTGAATTTATGATTATAGGTTTCCAAGCCTTTTGTTTTTAATTCTGTAATCCACCCTGCGTTTTCCGGCATTACTACATTATAGTCGGTATTCGATAGTAATTCCACATTGATAATGCTGCCTTCCGGTCCTACGGTGTATCTTTTTTCAGAAAGTATCAATGCATTTTTCTGTGCCTGGGTAACCGTTAACGTATCTGCCAATGCCGAATTTTTATCTTTAAAAATAACGTTTAATGTACGGTTGTCGTACCCGGTATTTTCATCTGTTGAAAAGCTTACCCTGTCTACCCGCATGGCTCTTGTCTCTACCCTGCGCAGCCAATCGCCTCCCCTGATGATGACTTCGTACTCGATGTTCGATCTTAATTCTACATCAAAAGATTGTGCCGATGCGTCTATATTTTTTGTCCGTTGAGTCAATATTAGCCCGTCTTTGCGGGCTTGATACACATATACCGTATCACTTAAGTTTTCACTATTGAAAATAATGGTTCCCTGCCTGTTTCCGTCAAATGATCCGGAAGAGACGCTGAAATGTACATTCGATGTCTGAAGGGCTCTGCTTTCGATGACTTGGGACAGCCAATCCTTACCATTTTCATCTATAGTAACCTGATAACTGACATTACTTTTTACTTCTACGCTGAAACGTCCTCCTTCGGGAGAAATTTCATAGCGATCTTTCGATAACAATAAAGCTTCCTTTTTCTTTTGTGTAACCGTGATGATTTTTGTTACGGAGCCTGCTTTTATTTTCATATATGCATTGCGGTCGTCGTAGTCTTCGTTGGCTTCGGTCGTTGTGACCGTCAATGTAACGTCTCCTGCTTTTCCGCTTGTGGGAGAGACGGTTAACCAATCCGGTGAAGATCTGGTATTACTCACTTCCAGCGTCCAGGGAGCGGATGCGGTGAAATTAGCTGTTGTACTGCCGTCGGAGATTTCCGGTAATGTAATATCAGGAACTTTAATTTCTATGACAGAGGAATCTTTATCTGGATTTGTTTCATTTTTGCTGCATGAAAATAAAGATATTATGAGTGCAGCGGATAGAATTGACCGTCTGTTTAAAGTGTGCATATCTCTTGTTTTTTGATTCAATATCAAAATAATTAAAAATTATCGAAATAATTGATGTTCAGATTGGTTCAAGTTGGTTCAAATCGGTTTTTGTTCCGTAAACAGGTCTTGGAGTTTAAAATTTGTAATACAAGATAATAGAAAATTATTTTTCGGAATCGTTTTAAAGTCGTAAATTAGCCTGTTCGTAAAAAGTAATTAATTAAGATATACTATGACATTAAAGGAATTTCAACAATCTATCCGGGAAGGTATACCGTCAGAATTGCCTGCACAGAAACCTTATGATCCGGAGGTAAATCATGCGCCGAAGCGGAAAGACATTTTAACCCGGGAGGAAAAGAAATTGGCAATCCGGAATGCATTGCGGTATTTTGAACCGCGTCATCATACTGTATTGGCTCGTGAGTTTGCAGAGGAATTGGAAAAATACGGACGTATTTATATGTATCGTTTCCGTCCCGATTATGAGATGTATGCACGTAATATATACGATTATCCCCACAATAGTTTGCAGGCGGCAGCTATTATGCTGATGATCAACAATAATCTGGATAAAGCTGTGGCTCAGCATCCGCATGAGTTGATCACATACGGTGGGAATGGGGCTGTTTTTCAGAATTGGGCGCAGTATCGTTTGACGATGAAATATTTGTCGGAAATGACGGATGAACAGACGTTGGTCATGTATTCCGGACATCCGATGGGCTTATTTCCTTCGCACAAGGAGGCTCCACGGGTGGTGGTGACGAATGGAATGGTGATTCCGAATTATTCCAAGCCCGATGACTGGGAACGTTTTAATGCTTTGGGAGTATCTCAATACGGTCAGATGACAGCCGGTTCGTATATGTATATCGGTCCGCAAGGGATTGTTCACGGAACAACGATTACGGTGTTGAATGCCGGACGTAAAATTTCGAAGCATGGGGAAGGATTAGCCGGTAAATTGTTTGTGACGGCCGGTTTAGGGGGGATGTCCGGAGCGCAGCCTAAGGCGGGAAATATTGCCGGTTGCGTAAGTATTACGGCAGAAATCAACCCGAAAGCGACGCATACCCGTCATTCCCAGGGATGGGTGGATGAGGTGATCGATGATCTGGATGTTTTGATGACACGCGTCCGGAAAGCAAAAGCCGGTAAAGAAGTCGTTTCCATTGCTTATCAGGGCAATGTGGTGGATTTATGGGAGCGTTTGGCAGAGGAAGATGTGGTTGTCGAACTTGGGTCAGATCAGACTTCTTTGCATAATCCGTGGGCCGGCGGTTATTATCCGGTAGGAATAAGTTTTGAGGATAGTAAGCGGATGATGGCTGAAGAGCCGGAAAAATTCAAAGAAAAGGTACAGGAGTCATTACGTCGTCATGTTGCGGCAATCAATAAATGTGTGGCGCGTTTCGATACGTATTTTTTCGATTACGGAAATGCATTTCTGCTAGAGTCTTCCCGTGCGGGAGCCGATGTGTTGAAACCGGACGGAGATTTCAAGTATCCTTCTTATGTGCAGGACATTATGGGACCGATGTGTTTCGATTATGGTTTCGGGCCGTTCCGCTGGGTGTGCAGTAGCGGTGATCCGAAGGATTTAGCTAAAACGGATGAGTTGGCTTGTAAGGTATTAAATGAATTGGCTGCCGGTTCGCCCCGGGAGATCCAACAGCAGATGCATGATAATATCCGTTGGATAAAAGCTGCGGGAGAAAACCATCTGGTGGTCGGTTCACAGGCCCGTATTCTGTATGCAGATGCCGAAGGACGTATCCGTATAGCCGAGGCTTTTAATAAGGCGATTGCTGCCGGAGAATTATCTGCACCGGTTGTGCTGGGGCGTGATCATCATGATGTTTCCGGAACGGATTCTCCTTACCGGGAAACGTCCAATATATATGACGGGTCTCGTTTTACGGCCGATATGGCTATTCAGAATGTGATCGGAGATTCTTTCCGGGGAGCGACCTGGGTGTCTATCCATAACGGCGGAGGTGTAGGTTGGGGAGAAGTGATTAACGGTGGTTTCGGTATGGTTCTCGACGGTTCGGCTGAAGCCGACCGACGCTTGAAATGTATGTTATTCTGGGATGTGAACAACGGTATTTCACGCCGGAGTTGGGCCCGTAATGAAGGGGCCGTTTTTGCGATAAAACGGGCTATGGAAGAGAATCCGGATCTGAAAGTGACGTTGCCGAATATGGCCGATGACAAGCTGATCGAAAGTCTTCTTTAAGAGATGGTTATAAAAGAAAAACCCGGCGAAAGCCGGGTTTTGTTGTTCAACAAGGATTCGAACCTTGACTAACAGGACCAGAATCTGTTGTGCTGCCATTACACCATTGAACAGTGGTGTTGATTTCAACGGCACAAAAGTAAGCTTTTTTTTTATTTATACAAAAAATGAAAATATTTTTTTTGGAGGATTTCTTGCCCTATTTTTTATCCTTCATCCACTCTTCACCATATATGATGGTCAATAGGGTAAGGTCGTCGCTTTGTTCGTAATCCTGAACATGGGCTTGAATATCAGCCATGATTTTTTTGATGAATTCCCGGGGATGTAATTCCCGGTTGGTATGTACGATACTGATGAGGCGCTCCTTGGTATAAAATTCATTTTTTGCATTTTCGGCTTCAGTTACCCCATCTGTATAGAGTAATATTCCGGACCCCGGAGAGAACATATAGCTGTATTCTTCGTATGTGTAGTCCTTTATGATGCCTAAGGGAAGTTCTGCGTGAATGTCGAAAAACGATATACTGCGATCCGGATAGGTCATTACCGGGGGCATATGACCCGCATTGCTGTATTTCAGAAGACCTGTTTTCAGATTCAGGGTACCGATAAAGAAAGTAACGAACATGTCGGCTTCGTTTCGTTCTGTTATCCGGTTATTCAGATAACGGGCAATATCCGAAGGGGATGTCGGATTGGTAGAGAAAGACCGTAAAAGACTGAGTGTATATGACATCAGCAGGGAGGCTGGAATACCTTTTCCCGAAACATCTCCGATGGCAAAATACAGTTCGTCTCCGATCATGAAGAAGTCGTAAAAATCACCTCCGACGGCTTTGGCAGGGTATAATATAGCAAAGAGATCCAGATTCTCTTTTTCGGAAAAGGTAGAAAAATTTTTCGGTAGCATGCCCATTTGAATTTGGTGGGCAATACGCAACTCACTTTCCATTTTTTCTTTCAATGTGGTTGCTTCTTTTAAGTTGGCAATATACTGAGTCAATTGATTCTGCATGTATTGAAAAGAGTCGTGCAGTTCTTTCATCTCATCACACGATCGGATTTTGGGCAGAGGTGCATTGAAGTTACCGGAGGCAATACAGCGGGCTGATAAGGCAAATTTATTCAATGGAGCCGTTATTTTCTTGATGGACAAGGAACTTATCAGATAGATCGCTATCATAAAAAGAATGAATGAGAAGAGTACAATGAAGTGGAAATAGCGTAAGTTGACGAATATTTCATCATAAGGACAGATGATGGCCATATACCATTCTGTGCCTATAATCGGACTGTAGAAGGCATAGGATTTGATCCCTTTGTCGTAAAATATCCCTTTGCCGGTTTCTCCACTGACAATGCGATGGGCGACATCCATTGCAGACGGGTCTTTCATGCCGGCAGCGACATCGAATGCGGTTACGTTTTTTATGAGTTGGCAATCCAGTGTACTGATGACATAATTACCGTTTTTATCAACTACGATCGTATACCCGCCGGGATAATCGATGTTAGCTTCAATGAATTTACCGATGTATTGTAAAGACAAGTCTACAGAAAATACACCGATGATATTTTCATTCTGATCTTTTAGGGGGACCGAATAGGTGGTTGTCATTACACTTCTGTTCCCGAAATCGTGGTAAGGTCTGCTCCAACGGGAGGTATTCTTTTCTTTGGCGATACGATACCAATTTTTTTGGTAGTAATCGTAAGCGTCGTCAAGCTCGGTTGTTATAACAGAATCACCTTCCATGTATGAATAAGGGGCAAAGTATTTGCCTTTTTCCGTAAAATAGTATGGTTCGAAAGCGATGGCACATCCGAATATTTCATCGTTGCTTTCGACAATCTGGCGTGTTATACTGTAAATGGTGTTCGGATCCTGGATATATTCCGTGATCACCCACCCCATGTTATTGGGGATTTTTTCTACCATACGTAACAGACGGGTCATACGAAGATTGGTTTTCTCTGCTATATGGTTAAAATTTTCATAGGCATTGGTCTCTATAAAACGATTGGCATAATGATAGAATATGGCAGAGCTCATGGCAAAGAGTAGTGTAAGGAAAAAAAGTATATGGATTTGAAGTCGTGCTGCGAAAGAAGATTGTATTCGTTTTAACATGTTCCTGGTTGTTTATTAAAGCGAATATAGTGAAAAAAGCAACTCCTTGAACTGCTTTAGAGTTATTTGATTAAAATTTGGTGTTTGAAGATTTTTTGGTTATTTAAAAATAGCATAGAGTGGAGATAGGAGCAAACCCGTTATTATCGCAGGAGTGGAAATGTTTTTGTCGTCGAATGAAAGCTGAAAATATTTAAAGACCGGTAGTTTATTGATGCTTGTGAATTATTGTGGGAAGGAATAGAAAAGTAAAAATAAAAATAGGAGGAAAACAAAACAGTTTTCCTCCTATTTGGTTTATAGAATTCCTATTTATTTCGTTGCATTCTCCAAGCGTTTCATCATCATAAAAATGAATAATGCAGAGAGTAGACAAAGCGTAATGAGGATTGACCACAATGCCCATAGTTCCATATGTCCCCAAAGCATACCGATAATGGATACCAGGTAGTTACCGACAGCGGTAGCTCCGAACCAGAGACCCATCATAAGACCTTTGTATTTGGGAGGAGCTACTTTCGACACGAATGAGATACCCATGGGTGAAAGGAATAGCTCTGCAAATGTCAATACAAGGTAGGTGTTGATAAGAACAGAGGGAGATACAAGCAGGTCGTTAGCTATTACAGTTGCTCCGTCCGGATTGGGGGTAGGAAGTCCCATTGAAAAGAATGCCATCACTGCAAAACCTAATGCTGCGATAAGCATACCGATACCGATTTTACGGGGAGCTGAAGGTTCGTTGCCTCTCTTGGCTAAAGCTCCGAATACTGCAAGAGATACAGGAGTAAGAGCTACAACGAAGAATGGGTTGAACTGTTGGAACATTTGAGGAAGAACTTCAATAAAACTACCCGGCTGTAAACCCATATATTTGTATACTAAAATACCTATGGAAAGACAAGCTACTGCAGCCGATATCAGTTTTGATTTCATCTCTTTCGATTGGAACAAAGAGAATAAACTGTATATTAATGTAATAACGAATACCAGGTTAAATACGTTGAAGCTCATGCCTAAAGCACCGTCTGCGGTTCTGGCCGTATAGTCACGGGCAAAGAAGGTAAGGGTAAGTCCGTTTTGGTGGAATGCCATCCAGAAGAAGATAACAACAGCAAATACTAAAACAAGAGCTGTGATACGGGATTTTGTTTGCTCCGGTGTTAATTCCACAATATTTTCTTGTTTTCCGTTTGCAGCAGCTTGTTTTGTGTTGACATCTGCATGTTTGAAGGTTCTCTTGAATACCTGGTAGATAAGCATTGATGCGATAAGTGAAATACATGCCACGGCAAATCCATAGTGGTATGAAAGAGATAGCTCATCGATGTATTTATGAGAGAATGCAGCCAGGTCTCCGTTGAATCCGGATACTTGGTGAGCAAATTGAGTCAATGTATTGAGTGATTCGGTTGCCATTTCTTGTCCTTTATCCAAAAATTCGTGACAAAGGGCAGGAATATCGCCTTGGTATTTGAAACCGGCTTTTCCCATGAAATGTTCCGTAATTTTTGAGGCAGCTGTAGGAGCAAAAAGAGCACCGATATTGATAGCCATATAAAATAGACTGAATGCGGTGTCGCGTTTGTCTGAATATTTCGGGTCGTCGTAAAGATTACCGACCATTACCTGAAGATTGCCTTTGAATAAGCCTGTACCCAATGCTATTAGGAAAAGTGCCCCGAACATGGCAGCAATACCGAAAGCATCCCCCCCGGTAGGGATTGCAAGGCAGGTATAACCGGCAAACATGACAACGATACCGGCCGTTACCATTTTTCCGTAACCAAATTTATCGGCAAGAATACCTCCTAAAATTGGTAAAAAATAAACTAAGGCCAAGAAACCAGCAAAAATGTTAGATGTAGCTGTTGAACTAAAGCCAAATTTTGCCTGCAGGAAAAGTGTAAAAATAGCAAGCATCGTGTAATACCCGAAACGTTCTCCTGTGTTGGCAAGAGCCAGGGCATACAGTCCTTTAGGTTGGTTTTTAAACATAGACTTAATTATTTAGATTTAATTATTATTTTCAGCGGGGGCAAATATAAGAATTTTTCTTTATTTTTCGATTTTAAAACGTTTGAGTAGACAGATGAGAATGTTAAATAAAATCTTTAAAACCTTGCAGATCGCAGAACTGGATCGCTATACGATTGAACATGAGCCTATAAAATCGATAGACCTCATGGAGAGGGCTGCTATAAAATGGACTGAAAAATTTTTAGAAATTTATGGCAATTATGTCCGGTTTACGGTAATTGCAGGCAGAGGTAACAATGGGGGTGACGGTTTTGTCATTGCCCGGTTACTGGCAGAAAAAGGATATGCGGTTACTGTATTTCAGTTGGCCGGGACAAAAATGAGTCCGGATTGTGAGAAGAATAGTGAACGCTGGAAAGGGAAAATCGTCGTGGTATCGGGGGAGAATGATTTTGTACCGGAAGAGAATGCTGTAATTATAGACGCCATGTTCGGTTCCGGCCTCAATTGTCCTGTTACCGGACCGGCAGCAGGCGTGATTCATAAAATCAATGCGGTTCCTAACCGGGTAGTGGCTGTGGATATTCCTTCCGGGCTGATGGGAGAGGATAATTCAGGCAATGACAGGGATTGTATTGTACGGGCTGACTATACATTGACGTTTCAATTTCCCAAACTGGCTTTTATGTTTCCGGAGAATGCTGCTTTTGTCGGTAAGTGGAGTATAGTCGATATCGGACTTCATCCGGAGGGAATCTCACTTACATCTACCCCTTATTATTATTTAACGGAGCGTCTTGTTGCAGATGAATTACCGGTAGCGGAAACTTTTGCCCACAAAGGAACGAATGGGCACGGTTTGCTGATTGCCGGTTCACAGGGTATGATGGGAGCGGCCATTCTGGCGGCCAAAGCCGCGGTGCGTTCGGGACTCGGTTTGCTTAGTTGTCATATCCCGTGCGGGGAACGGCAATTGATACAGATGGCCGTTCCGGAAGCTTTGGCGGATACGGATCTTTCTGAATGTTGTTTTTCGGTGTTGAAGAATGCGGAAAAATACGATGCGATAGCCGTTGGTCCGGGATTGGGACAAAAGCCGGAAACGGTACGGGCGTTAAAAATGCTACTGGAAGAGTGGAAGAGGCCTCTTATACTGGATGCAGATGCTTTGAATATATTGGCAGCTCATCCTGCTCTGTTGGATAGGTTGCCCGAGGGGTCTATACTTACTCCTCATCCTAAAGAATTTGAAAGATTGGCCGGAAAAAGCGGAAATGATTTTGAGAGATTAAATAAATTAAGCATTTTTGCAAGTCGTTATAACGTATGTATTTTACAGAAAGGTGCTCATACGGTTATCGTATCGCCTGCCGGAAAATACTGGTTTAATATGACCGGTAATCCCGGAATGGCTAAAGGAGGGATGGGAGATGTGTTGACAGGGGTTATACTGGCTTTATCGGCGAACGGAATGCCTTCTGAAGAAGCTGTCAAATGTGCCGTTTATGCCCATGGACTGGTGGGGGATTATGTGGCTGAAGAGGTTGGAGAAAGAGGGGTATATGCGGGTTTGGTTGCTGAAAATATGGGGAAGGCCTGGCATACTTTGGAATTAGTAAAAAACGAAGTAATAAGGAATAAATCACAACGTTTATGAGAAAGATTGCTTTTGTATTGTTATTGACTGCCGGAATCTTTTTTTCCGTGACGGCACAGAAAAAGAAAGAAATAACAACGCCTCTTACGGTAAGTTACTGTTTGCCTAAAGTTGCTTATCAAGTGAAGGTTCAATTGGAATGTACGCATCAGGTTCCCGGACCTTTCTGGAAAAATGCCGAACGGGAGTTGGGGGTGAAACCCGACATTACCGTAGCCGGAAATTATTGGAGGATCGTTGATATTGAAATGAAGCCTTATTATATCCCGGATGAAAATGCAATGTACGCTATGACGAGCAGCGGCGATTATAATCCTGTCATGTTGAGTTTGAGTCCGGAGGGGTTTATTGCAGGTGTTGCAGCCCGTTCTTCGGCATCGCCGGTGCCGGATGCTGTTTGGAGTTATGTGCCTTTTCAGGAGGAGACTGAAGAGGTAGTGGATATAACATCGCTGAACACCTATAATCCGTTGAAAGAAGTGCTTGATACCAATTACACATATCAGGAGATTGACGGAGTGATGAAAAAAATATGGGATCCTATTGTCAGGTATACGACGAAGAGTGCGGAAGATAATATGAGTGAAGCCGTAAAAGAAATTTTTAGGATACGTTCAGAGCGTACCCGGTTGTTGGCAGCGGAGAACAGTGTGCCGGACGGAGAATCCTTGCGTATTATTCTGAAAGAATTCGATCGCATGGAAAAAGATTACCTGATGTTATTTATGGGGAAAGAGTCTGTACAGCGTTTTGAGCAAACATTTACCGTTGTTCCGGAAAAGGCCGGAGAGACCGTTGTGGCATTCCGCTTTACAGAAGCTGCCGGTATTGTGCCGAAAAGAAATGTTTCGGCAATGGCTTATGGAATTAGAGTAGACAATGTCATTGTTCCGTCAGCCCCTTCCGATAATACAACGGTGCCTGCTTCCAGTGCGATTTATTATCGTGTTCCGGCAACAGCAACCGTGAGTTTAATGAAAGTCAACGAGGTTTTGCAGAGTTTCCCTACAGTTGTTCCACAACTCGGCGTAATTAAAACAATTCCAACGGATGTCATCAGTAATGAGGGGTTGTCACTGGAGTTTTATCCGCAGTACGGTTCATTGAAAAGTATTAATAAAAAATAGACAAGACAAATGATGTTGCATACAGTGACAGGACTGTCTTAATATTGAAATCATGTCGTGGTGGAGTAATTGGTTCGGACGTTTTTTGATTTGGCGGGTACGCTATGTAAAAGAAAAGAATTTTATTCTGGTTTTGAGCCTGTTGGTGGGCGTCGTGACCGGACTGGCTGCTGTTATGTTGAAAAATATGGTGCATTATACCCATTTGTTTTTTACAGAACGGCTTCAGGTGGACGGGGGAAGTTTGCTTTTTTTTATTTATCCTTTTATAGGTATATGGTTGACGTCTCTTTTTGTCCGTTATTTTGTGCGTGAAGATATCAGTCATGGGGTAACGAAAGTGTTGTATGCGATTTCACGCCGGAACAGTATGATAAAGCCTCATAACAATTATTCATCGATGATTGCCAGTACGATTACGATCGGTTTCGGAGGGTCTGTTGGTACGGAGGCTACCATTGTGTTGACGGGGGCTTCTATCGGTTCGAATCTGGCCCGCTTTTTCCGGATGAATTATAAGGTCATGACACTAATGATCGGATGCGGTGCCGCCGGTGCCATTGCCGGTATATTTAAGGCTCCTATTGCCGGAATTGTCTTTACGCTCGAAGTGCTGATGCTGGATTTGACAATGGCTTCTTTGATACCGTTGATGATTTCGGCTATTTCTTCCTATGTTTTGGTGTACTTCCTGATGGGGGACGGGATGGTTCTCGATTTTACCGTACACGATCATTTTTCGTTGGCTAATGTACCGTATTATATTATTTTAGGCATATTCTGCGGTTTTTTATCGGTTTATTTTATCCGGATGAATATCCGTATCGAGCATTTTGTGGCTTCTATCAAGAATCCTTTTAAAAAGGTGTTGGTGGGGGGGGCATTGCTCGGTTTGTTGATTTATATTTTTCCTCCGTTGTACGGGGAGGGGTATACCTCATTACAGGACTTACTGACAGATAATGCAGACAATATATTGAACAATACCTATTTTTTCAGTCTGAAAGGGAGTATGTTCATGGTTGTATTGTATGTTATCGGTCTGGTATTCGTGAAAGTGATTGCTACTGCGCTTACCAATGGTAGCGGTGGTGTAGGTGGTGTTTTTGCTCCCAGTTTATTTACCGGCGGTGTAGGTGGCTTTTTGATAGCTACATTGATCAATATGTCCGGAATTGTTACGGTGCCTGTGAGTTATTTCGTTTTGGCCGGAATGGCGGGAGTCATGTCCGGAGTTATGAATTCCCCGCTTACAGCTATGTTTTTGATTGCGGAGATTACCGGGGGATACGCTATGCTGGTGCCGCTTATGCTTACATCTGTTGTGGCGCATCTGACGGGGAGGGGGATGGAGCCCCATTCTATTTATGCCCGCCGTTTGGCTATGAAAGGGGATCTGATCACTCATAATAAGGATAAGGCTGTGCTTACATTGATGAAGCTGGATAAAGTAATTGAGACCGATCTCAAAACCATATCGGTGGATGCTACGTTAGGAGATATGGTGAAGGTTGTATCCAAATCTTCGCGGAATATTTTTCCGGTAATCGACGTAAACGGGGAGTTGTTGGGAATCGTATTGCTGGATAATATCCGGAAAATCATGTTTAATCAGGATTTGTACACGACGACTTATGTACGGGATTATATGGTGACGCCGCCTGCTGTTGTAAATGTTGAAGATCCGATGGATGTCGTGATGAAAAAATTTGAGGAGACAGATGCCTGGAATCTTCCGGTTATTCAGAATGATAAATACATCGGTTTCGTTTCCAAGGCTAAAATTTTTAATACCTACCGAAGAGTATTGCAACACTTCTCCGATGAGTAAAATATTTGATAATTATGGGGAAATCTAATTCGAAGCTGGGGTACCAGGAAGGAGTTGTCTCCGTCATATTGAATTTGCTGCTTTTCGTGTTGAAATATTATGCAGGGATCGTATCGGCTTCTGTAGCTTTGATTGCAGATGCCTGGCATACCCTTTCGGATTCTCTTACTTCGCTGATGGTCATTGTCGGAATTCGTTTGTCAACCCGTAAACCGGATAAAGAACATCCTTTCGGTCATGGACGCTGGGAACAGATTTCAGCTATTATTATTGCTTTGTTGTTAGTGATGGTCGGTATCGAATTTATCAAGGATTCCATTGCTAAGTTTACGGCACATGAATTTGCCCGTTTCGGAGCATGGGCGTATGTTGCTACGATCCTTTCTATTGCCGTGAAAGAAGGATTGGCCCAATATGCGTTCCGGATTGCCCGGATAACCGGGAATTCTTCGGTAAAGGCAGACGGATGGCATCACCGGAGCGATGCGCTTTCTTCCGTAGTCGTTTTGGCGGGTATATTTTTGAGTCCCTATATCTGGTGGATGGACAGTGCTTTGGGAATTGTGGTTTCTTTGATGCTTTTTTATGCCGCTTATGGAATTATCCGGGAAGCCGTCAATAAAATTTTGGGGGAAGAGCCTTCTGCCGCTACGGTCAGTGAAGTAAAAAAGATCGTTGCCGAAGAAATGGGAGAAAGTGCGTTTCCGCATCATTTTCATATCCATAATTACGGGGATCATATTGAATTTACTTTTCATGTAAAAATCCCCGGGGAAAAAACCGTGGCAGAAGCACATGCCCTGGCTACCAGAGTAGAGGTTCGCATAAAAAAAGAATTGAATATGGATGCGACAATACATATTGAGCCTTTGCTTTTTCAAGCGTGTTTTTAGAATTATTAACAATAATTTGACCTCTCACTATTGTTTTTTCCCGTAAAAACTTTACTTTTGCGAAAATTTTGGAAAACGGTTAAAACGAATATACTATGTACTGGACCCTTGAACTTGCGTCGAAATTGGAAGATGCACCTTGGCCTGCATCTAAAGATGAATTGATAGATTATGCTATCCGTTCCGGTGCACCAATGGAAGTAATTGAAAATCTTCAGGATATTGAAGATGATGAGGAAATTTTTGAAAGTATCGAAGACATTTGGCCGGATTATCCGAGTAAAGATGATTTCTTTTTCAACGAGGACGAATATTGATATAAAATATGCGCTAAAATGTGCTGATACAATGTATTACGTAGAGGGCTGTCGTTTATACGATGGCCTTTCTCGTTTTATATAGAGGAAAACTCTTTGATTAAAATAGACATGGCATTGGAGACGATGTCATTTTTTGTGTCAAGCTTGTTGGTATCTATTTATTCGATTTTTCTCCCGGGGCTGTCGGAAATTTATCGGTGGTGGCTCTGGGGAATCTTTTGTATTTTTATTTTCTGCAAATGCCGGAATAGGGACAAGTCCGGCATTTTTTTTCATTAAGAGTTTGCGTAAAAGAGTTGTCTGAAGAAAAAAGACGACTCAATAATTCTGTAAGTAACTGATAAAAATCCTCTCTGTAAGCACTGAAATCGGAGATATAGGAATTGTTGCATTTTAATTTGTAGTTGTAATCTTTTCCGAAAAGCAGTTTTGTACTGTATATGCCCGGAGTAAGTACCGGATATTGCGGATGATTGTAGCCGAACATCAGGCAATAAAGAAGGGTTTGAAATGCAGCTTTGTTCCGGTTGTTGTCCGTCGGATCGAAGATCGACGGTATATCCCGGAAAACAGTTGTATCTGCTCCTGTTTTATAGTCAATGATCCGGACAGCATGATCAATTTGGTCTATCCGGTCGATAATGCCGCCTATGTATACGGATTTTAAACCGTTTGGCGTATTTATCGGGATGGGAACGGTGTATCTTTTTTCCATGGAGATAATGCGGAACGGACATATGGTTTTGTCATACTGAAACATTTGCCGGAGGTATTTTTTTATAACTTCCAGTATAAGTTCGTTGCTACCGCTGTCGATCAGGCGGATGACCTGTGAATCGTAAAAATTCAGGTACGATTTCCGGATGTGTTTATCGAGCTGTTCCCGGTTATGAAGTATCCGGTTAATTACGTCCGCAGTTATTTCCTGTTCAGCGACTGTTGCATATAACGATTGGGAACATTCGTGGAAGATATTTCCCAATAAGCGTTGATCCAATTCTTCGGCCATTTCTTCTTTTTCCTTGATTCCGGCAATGTATTTGAAATAGAATCTCAAAGGGCAGTCGATGTATATGTTTAAGGCCGAGGGAGACAGGGATATCTCCGGAGATTGTGTATATGCGTATAAGGTATCAAGAATTTCCTTGTTGTATACGATTTCTATTTTCCGGGCTTCTTCTACGGAGATATGGTTCTGGAAATTGTGTTCCGTGATCGGTAAGCCCGATTCGTATTTCATCTGGAGCAAAAAACGGCTTTTTTCTCCACCGGATAAGCCTTGTGTTACTGAATTATAAAGGATTTTTATTTGTCTGGCACGTTGTAGTACCCGGTAAAAGTAATAAGCAAACAGAGCATCCTGGTGTTCCGGAGTCGGGAGCTGAAAGCCGACTCTTAAATTGTAAGGGATAAAAGAGGAAATATGCCCTGTGTGTGGAATAATACCTTCGTTGGCGGAAAAAAGGATCAGGTTGTCGAAGTCCAGCATACGGGTTTCTTGCAGTCCCATGATTTGTAATCCTTCGAGAGGTTCTCCGCTAAAGGGTATTGTCGTTGTGTTGATGATTTTATTGATGATCTGTAAGTACAGTTTGTTCTCGGGCACGATTTTTTCTTCTTCGAACGTGTTTTTTAGGCACTGTATCTGTGTATAAAAAGTAAAGATAAATTCCTTTTCCAGCGGATAAAGTGTTCTTTCCGTGTCCGGAGAAGAGGCCGAAAGTAATTTTAAGATGCGGAGCAGATAATCGGGAATATTTTGTTCCTCTTCGGAAAAGATTACACGGGTTAGGGCGTTGAAGTGTAGATTTTTCCCGGCAATATATACAATATTTTTTTTTCGGATGTAATCCGTGATCTTGTCAATGTCTTCGGGGCAGCTGTCTTTGATCAATTTGTGGTTGAGTAAAGCAATGACCGGTTTATAATAGTAATAGGTGTTACCGTTTTCGGTTTTGCTGTAATTTTTCAATTCCCCCAGCATATACAGTAATGCCGCGACGGAGGTGTTTTGGGCCGGATAGCCCATGGTAATGTTTATTTTGGAGATATCTTCCGGGATAGAATGCATGACCGGAATTAACAGCCGTTCATCGCATAGTACCAGAGCCGTTTTCCGTGGATTTTTGCGGGAGGCATCATTCAGTAGGGTCGGGATAAGTTTGGCTTGCCCGATATTGGAAGGTACTGAGATGTATTCGATATTTTTACCGTTGTATTTGAAATTGTTGAAATGTTCGGGACCTAATTCATTGGGGAATAAGGTCAGGTTCTCCCGGATAAAGTTTCCGGCCTCGTGGAATTCATTTGAGGTGTAATATATGTCGTAATCCCAGTAGAATATAGCTTGTTTATTGTTTTTGTAAAAGGTGAATATTTGTTTTTCGCATTTGTTCAATGCATTGAAACCGGCAAAGATAACCGGTGTTTTTTGAGCATAGTTTTCGATATGCTCATAAAAGAAACGCTGTCCCATTCCTTCGTAACAGAGATTTTCTTTAAAAAGCCGTTCTTTGAATTTCAGGTAGGTCGGATAGAGGTTGTTCCATACTTTGAGAAATTCCTGTTGCTCCAGACTGTATTTTTCAGGATTGAAACTGCTCCAGAAGCTTTTTACGGCATCGATCTGTTCCGGAGAAAGGTAAGGAAAATTGATTTCAACTTCTTTCAGAGAGATTATATTGGAAAATAAAGCCTGAGGATCTGCCAGGTATTTGTCGATGTCGTCGAAATCTCCTAAAAGCATGTTTCCCCAGAAGTAGAAATCTTCGAATTTCTCCGTAGAACCGGATACCTGGGTATATGCTTTGTATAATTTAATAATTAGAGGGAGGTTGTCGGCTGTTTTCAGTCCGGTTTGCCGTTCGATAAACTCCGGAAGCGTGAGAATAGCAGGCATCCATATCGGTTGACCAATCCGCTTGGATAATGCTTCGGCCAAAAATAATCCGGCTCTTTTATTCGGAAACAACACCGTCAGGTCTTTCAGATTGTACTGATATTTACGAATCAGATCTTCGGCTAACAGTTGCAGGAATGAATTCATATACCCTTTTTTATAAATCCTGTGCCCGACGATTTTACTTTCAGGCTTTCTTTTTTTTTGTTATTTTTGACAACCTTGACAAAGATAAATTTATTTTGTCACCCGAAGGGATAAAATCGTCGAAAAAGTCGATGGATTACAAATATTGAGATTGGTATAATAAAATTGAATTATGTTACAGGATCTGTTACAGAAGAACCGGAGTTACCGTCGTTTTGACGAGCAGGTAAGGCTATCGGAGGATGAATTAAAAGAATTGGTGGCATTGACTCGCTGGTGTGCTTCCGGGCGTAATGCACAGCCGTTGAAATACCGTATCGTTTCTACAAGGGAAAAATGTGCCGAAATATTTCCGGCATTGGCCTGGGCCGGATATCTGACTGATTGGGCCGGTCCTGCCGAGGGAGAACGTCCGGCTGCTTACCTGGTTCAATTACTGGATACCCGGATTGTGGAGAATTGTTTGTGTGATGACGGAATACAGGCACAGACGATACTTTTGGGGGCGGTAGAAAAAGGTTACGGCGGATGTATAATCAAGGCTTTTAAGAACGACCGGTTGGTTAAAGTGTTGCAGTTGCCGGAATATATGCGGATTATGTATGTGATTGCATTGGGAAAACCAGTGGAGAAGGTGGTTGTGGATGATATGGAGGAAGAAGATTACAGGTATTGGCGGGAAGCTGACGGTACTCATCATGTACCGAAGCGTCCGTTAACGGAACTTCTTTTTTGACCGGGTATAGGATATGAAGCTTCTATGTGCAGAATATAACGAACAAGGTAGTTTTACGGTGGGGGTCATCGGGGATAATGCTTTGTTGCGTAATAACAATGATTTTTATTTTCCGGCATTTACCCGGGAATTGAGTTGTGTACCGCAATTGGTGTTTCGTGCCTGTAAGCTGGGGAAAGGTGTATCCGAGCGGTTTGCCGGCAGGTATTACAATGAGGTGGGCGTCGGTTTGCGTTTTTATGCGGACACATTGGAGAGCGAATTGAAAATGAAAGGGTTGCCGTGTGGTGTTGCTGCAGCCTTCGACGATTCCGCAGCGCAAAGTGAGTTGCGGGACTATCAGGGGGAGAATGTAAACTATTCTTTACAAGTGAACGAAACGACCGTTTTTACCGGAACGATGCGGGAATTACCGTTACATGCCGATGAGTTTGTTGCTTTGGCATCCGGATTTTATATGATTAAAATCGGTGATTTCTTTTACTGTGGAAACCCTTACCGTTACCGGGGACTTCAAATCGGGGACCGGCTGCGGATGTATATGGGAGAGGAGTGTATGATGGATTTTCACATCAGATAGTCAATCGTTATTTTATGGTCCGATAAACGAAAACAGCCCGGTAAAATACCGAGCTTTATTCAATTCTAAAAGCGCCTCTTAAATAATATTAACCGTCCAACTTTTGGGGTTCAGTTCAATTTTTCCGGCTGTTTTTTATGTGGTTCTTAAAGTTGAACGTTGTTGTATAAGAAACGTTTGATTTTATGTGTCGGCGTTTTTTCGAAAGGTTCGCTTTGGACCATAACCAATTGTAGTTTGGAAAAATTATTGACCCGGCTGTTGACGTATTCGAAAAGTTCTTTTTTCTGTTCTTCGATGTAATCGTTGATATACGCTTTGTAGTTTCCGGCCTGGGTTTTTAGCTTCTGATATTGTTTTTCCAACTCTTCCATGTTGAAATGAACCATTGCAACTAATTTCCCTTTGGACTCGACAACGAGGGACTCGTTTACAAACCGGAAATTGTTGATGATCGATTCGATTTCTTCCGGATAGATGTTTTCGCCGGAAGCCCCTAAAATCATGGTTTTTATCCGTCCCCGGATCGATAACCTTCCTTTCTTGTCGAAAGAGCCGAGGTCGCCGGTTTTAAACCAGCCGTCCTGAGTGATCGATTCCCGGGTTAATTCCGGTTTTTTATAGTATCCTTTCATGACGTTCGGACCTTTGATCCAGATTTCACCTTCTCCTTTGTTGTTCGGTTCGTTGATTTTCACCTGTACACCTTCCATAACGGGACCGACTCCCTGTAAAAAGGTTTGCGACGGGTTGCTGCCGGCTGTCATCGGGGCTGTTTCGGTCAAGCCGTAACCGATGGCGTATGGGAAACGGGCTTCACGTAAGAAACTTTCGACTGTCGGGTCTAATTTAGAACCTCCGACTCCGAAGAATACCAGTTCTCCGCCGAATGTCTGCATAAGCTTTTTACCGGCGAGGCGGTTTAGTGTTTTGCGTATGGGAGTGAATTTATATAAACAGCTCATCAACCGGGAAGAATTGAATTTCGGTAATATCTGAGTTTTGTATATCTTCTCGATAACCAGGGGAACTGATAGCATGACTGTCGGCCGAATCTTTTGCATAGCCGGCACCAGTAGCTTCGGTGTCGGAACCCGGTCGAGATAAAATATCTGTGCTCCGAACATCAGCGGCAGCAGTAACCCCAGCGTGTTTTCATATGTATGAGCCAGTGGTAAAATACTTAAAAACCGGTCGTTTGTACTGACGGGTTGTATGGTGCTGCATTGTTGGGCGTCCCACACCAGGTTTTTGTGACTTAGCTCCACGCCTTTTGAGAATCCGGTTGTTCCGGAGGTATAGATGATGGAAGCGGTGTCTTCTTCTTCGATGCAAATTTCCGGAAGCGGTTTGAGGTTATTTAACGGAATATCCTGTTCCAGTTTTTCGATGTTTTCCACCGGGTATCCTGCCGGGATATGGGCGAAAGTATTCATCAGGATTTTATGTTCCAGAAAGTTTGTTTTTATATCGGCTACCAGCTTATAAAGTAGTTTGGACACAAATATGATTTTAGCTTCCGAATGTTCGAATATATTTTGGATTTCAGTGGTACTGAAACCGGGAAGTACAGGCACGGCAATGGCTCCGATTTGTGCAATGGCAAACTGGGTGATTCCCCAGTTGGGCATGTTGGCACTTAGGATGGCCACTTTATCTCCTTTTCGGATTCCTAATTCTAAAAGATGATTGGATATAGAAAGAACTTCATTGTAAAAATCCCGATAAGTCCTGTTTCCTGATTGAACAAAATTTAAAGATAAGTTGTCTTTAAATTTGGAACAGCTATTTTTGAGCAATTCCGGTAGTGTCAATTTATTTAAGATCATATTTTAATTTTCGCATATACACTGCAAAGATACGACGTTTTTTTGAGGAAAGGGTTAAAGAAAAATAAAAAATAACCGGAAGGTAGTTAATTTACACTACGATTTTGAAAAAACAGAAAATAGTAACGCCGGGTAAAACCCGGCGTTATCTTGTGTATTTATTTTTTAGGAGCTTCCTTGAGAGTTTCTTTTAAGAATTCCCAGAATTTGCCGACAGACGGAATGTTTACTTTCTCGTCCGGGGAATGTGGGTGGCAGATCGTCGGTCCAAAGGAAATCATGTCCCAACCCGGGTATTTTGCACCTAAAATACCGCATTCCAGGCCGGCATGTACGGCCATAATACGTGCCTCTTTGTTGAACATTTTCCGATATGTATCCTGCATCGATTTCAGGATGGCCGATTGCGGGTTGGGTTTCCACCCCGGATAAGCACCGTCGAATTGGATGTTATCGGCTTTTGCCAGTTCAAAAACGGATTGCAGACATTCTGCCAGATAATCTTTCGCTGTTTCAACGGATGAACGCATGAGGGTGTTGATGACGATTTTATCGTCGCGGGTTTGTACGATAGCCAGATTGTTGGATGTTTCGACGGTGTCCGGCATAGAATCGATCATACGTACCGTGCCGTTGGGACATCCCAGGATCGCGTCGGTCAATCTCCATTGTAAATCGGCATCCATGACATGTGCCGGCATTTCGGTTTCTTCTGCCGATAGTTTTACATCGGGATCTTTTTCAATCAGTTCGGCTTTATATATGGCTTCTGCTTCTTTTATTTTAGCCAGGAATTTATCTGCATTTGCTGCCGGTAGAGTGATAACGGCAAATGTTTCACGCGGAATGGCGTTGCGTAGGCTACCTCCGTTGATGGTGGCTATTTGCAGATTCAGTTCCTGGGCGTGAGTTTTCAAAAAGCGGAATAATAATTTGTTAGAGTTACCCCGGCCGAGGTTGATGTCCATACCGGAATGTCCTCCTTTAAGTCCTTTCAGAGCTAATTTATAGGCTTTGCTTCCTGCCGGTACGGCAGCTTTTTTATAATTGAATTCTACGGTTGCATCAAGTCCTCCGGCACAACCGACATATAATTCGCCTTCGGTTTCCGAGTCCAGATTCAATAAGATATCTCCTTCCAATACACCCGGTTTCAGACCGTTCGCACCGTCCATACCGGTTTCTTCCGTCGCCGTGATCAGTACTTCGATCGGACCGTGCTGAATGTCGGTGGCCGTCAGTACTGCCATTGCCGCAGCAACGCCCATTCCGTTGTCGGCACCCAAAGTTGTTCCTTTGGCACGTACCCATTCTCCGTCGATATATGCGTCGATCGGGTCTTTGGTAAAATCATGCCGGGTATCTTCATTTTTTTGCGGAACCATATCCAGGTGACCTTGCAGAATGATGCCTTTGCGGTTTTCCATACCCGGGGTAGCCGGTTTGGTCATAATAATATTTCCAGCCTCGTCCATCCGGGCATCGATGTGGTGTTCTTTAGCCCAATTCATCATAAATTCCCGGGCTTTTTCCTCATGGTTGGAAGGCCGCGGTACTTGTGTTAACTTGTAAAAGTTTTCCCATATCGCTTTGGGTTGAAGGTCTTTGATTGTATCCATATATTTTGTTGATTAGTGTTTGCCTTGCTGCTGACTAATAGGCCTGAAAACATTCGTCTGCGGTAGTTCCCATCACCTGATTGACCGGAGCAAGGTTCACGGTTATAGATTTTATTTTTTCATGTGCTCATTCAGATATTTTACGAACTTTTCATAGAGTTGGCGACTGGTATTTCCGCCATATATGCTGTGGTTACGGTTGGTGTAAATACCCATATCGAATTGTTTATTGGCCTGTACTAGGCGTTCTGCCAATTCATACGTATTTTGAACATGTACGTTATCGTCGGCAGTACCGTGACAAAGCAATAAATTTCCTTTTAATTTGTCAGCCCAGTTCAACGGAGCATTTTCCTCATATCCTTTTTCGTTTTCTTTGGGTGTACGCATATACCGTTCCGTGTAGATGGAATCGTAGAATTTGTAATGAGTTACCGGAGCGACGGCGATGGCTGTTGTGAAAATATCATTTCCTTTCATGATACAGAGGGACGACATAAAACCACCGTAACTCCATCCCCAAATACCGATGTTTTGCTTGTCGATGAAAGGTTTTTCTGCCAGCCATTTAGCGGCAGCAATCATATCGTCACTTTCCAGTTTACCCAATTGCATATAGGTGCATTTGCGGAATTCTTCGCCGCGTGCTGCTGTCCCTCTGGGATCGATACAAGCTACTGCGTATCCTTCCTGTGCCAGATAATTCAACCAGTTGACGCCTCCCCAGCTATTTTTTACCTGTTGGGAGTTCGGGCCGCTGTATTGGGTGATAAGTAAAGGATATTTTTTGTTCGGGTCGAAATCCAGCGGTTTCATGATCCAGGCGTTCAGCATGGTTTTACCGTCGGCTGCCGGAATTTGTATGAATTCTTTCGGCGCAATGGCATAACCTTTGATGGTTTCCTGGGCCTGTTGGTTGTCTTCCAATACGCGTACCAGCTTATTCTTCGCATTATATAAACTGATTACCGGCGGTGTGTCTATGTTGGAGAATGTATTGATATAATACTGGTATGTTTTACTGAAAGTAGCGTTGTTCCAACCTTTGTTGGGGGTTAATTTCTTTTTTTGTCCTTTGCTGTCTACGGAATAAACATATTTTTCCAGAGGTGATTCCTCATAAGATGAGAAGTAGAACGTTTTTGTCGCGGGGTTATAGCCGTAGAAGTCTGCAATGTCATAGTTTCCGGAAGTGATGGCCTTCTTTTCATGTCCGGCCATATCGTAAAGGTATATGTGCATATATCCGTTTTTCTCACTGGTAATGATAAAGTGTTGGCCGTCTTCCGGAAATACCAGGTTGTCGAAATTGCTTTCGGCAATGTAATATTTATTTTCTTCCCGGTAAAGGATGTTGGATTTTCCGGTACGGGCATTGGCCAATAGGATTTCCATCTTGTTTTGCAGACGATTCAAGCGAATGATAGCCAGTTTTTTAGGATCCTGTGTCCAACGGATACGGGGAATATAGATATCTTGTTCCTCACCGATATCCATTGTCATCGTCGTTTTATCCTGTATGTCATATACATGTACCGAAACCAGTGAGTTGGCTTCACCGGCTTTGGGATATTTGTAGCTGTATACCGAAGGATATAGTTCGTTTTCTTTCAATGCCGGGGCTTGTCCTTCGAACATATTCATCGGGAATTCTTTGACGGCAGATTCGTCAAAACGGATGAAAGCCAGTGCCGAGCCGTCGGGAGCCCATTCAAAAGCCTTATTGAAAGAAAATTCTTCTTCGTATACCCAGTCGGGGGCTCCGTTGATGATGTGATTGTATTTGCCATCGAATGTGATTTGCCGTTCAGTGCCGAAACGCAGGTCGTGAATGAAGAGGTTGTTATCACGCATAAAAGCGATACGTAAACCGTCAGGAGAGAAAGTCGCCAGACGTTGACTGCCGTTTTCCGAAAGAGGTTTCAGTTCTTTATTTTTAAAATCATAGATATAATAATCGGCAGTATAGGAGTGGCGGTATATGGGGTTGACATTCGTACTGATGAGAATCCGGCTTTCGTCGTTGTTGAATGTGTAGTTCGAAATGTATTTTACCGGACTGTTCTCAATCGTTTTCAGGTCTACTAATGTTTCGACCGGTTGGCCTGTCTTATAACTGTATTTTACAATTTGGGTTCCATTATTGGCTAATACAGTATAATGTGCCCCGTCATTCATGGAGCGAATGCCATAGACTCCTTTGGTTCGGAAAGTTCCGTTCACAAAAAAATCGTCCATGCTTAATTTTTTTTGCTGGGCGTAGGAAGATACCCCTAAACTAGTTAAAATCAGTAAAATAAAGATGTAGTATATACGTTTCATCATTAAAAATTATTTGTGTTTTATCAATCGAGCCTCAAAGGTTTAAAAAAAAAAGATGTTTTCAAAGATTTTCTTTCGATAAAGTTTCTCATTTTCCCGGAAATCTCTGCCGGACGAGGCGGATTTTTTTGGACGTGGGAACACAAAAATCCTACGATTTTGATTTACGATTTTTCTTCGGCAGGCGAAGGTTGTGGAGCCAATCTGAAATCTAAAATCATAAATCTACAATAAATAGCTTTATCTTTGCAAAAAATTCAGTATATGAACCGCAGGATTCTTCGTTTGGCCATACCTTCTATTGTATCCAATATCACTGTTCCTTTGTTGGGACTGGTCGATGTGGCTATTGTGGGGCATTTGGGGACGGCTGCCTATATCGGAGCAATTGCTGTCGGAGGTTTGTTGTTCAATATTCTGTATTGGAATTTCGGTTTTTTACGGATGGGCACCAGTGGCCTGACTTCCCAGGCCTATGGCAGAAAAGATGCAAATGCTCAGATTCGGGTGTTGGCACAGGCAATTGCTGTGGGATTGATTTCAGCAATTGTCATACTGATTTTACAATATCCGATAGAACGTTTGGCTTTTTATTTTCTCGATACGAGTAGGGAGGTTGAACAATATGCGGTAACTTATTTCCGGGTTTGTGTATGGGGGGCACCGGCAGTATTGTCGATGTACGGATTTAAGGGGTGGTTTATCGGTATGCAGAATTCCCGTTACCCGATGTATATTGCAATTGCAGTTAATGTAATTAATATTGCCTGCAGTCTCTTTTTTGTTTTCGGATTGGGTATGAAGGTTGAAGGGGTTGCTTTGGGGACTGTCGTTGCCGAGTATTCGGGATTGTGTATGGCAATATGGCTGTGGAGAAAAGAATACGGTTTTCTTCGTTCGCGGTTTGTTTGGCAGGAAAGTATACGATTCGGTGCGATGCGTCGTTTTTTTGCCGTAAACCGGGATATTTTTTTGCGTACGCTTTGTTTGATTGCTGTAACGACTTTTTTTACTTCCAGTGGTGCCCGTCAGGGAAATGTGATTTTAGCCGTGAATACGCTGTTGATGCAATTATTTACTCTTTTTTCATATGTTATGGATGGATTCGCCTATGCGGCAGAAGCTTTAGCCGGTCGTTATATCGGTGCCTGTAATTTAAAGCATTTGCGTCATGCTGTGCGGAATTTATTCGGTTGGGGAATAGGCTTGTCCTTGTTGTTTACATTATTATACGGAATAGGAGGGAAACACTTTTTGGAAGTATTGACCAATGAAAAGGAGGTGATTGTTGTTGCCGGGGATTATTATTATTGGGTATTGGCTGTTCCTTTGGCCGGTTTTGCAGCTTTTTTGTGGGATGGAATCTTGATCGGTGCAACTGCTACCCGCCAGATGTTGTGGTCTATGGCTGCTGCTGCCGCAGTATTTTTTCTGATATACTACGGATTTTCAGGAGATGTTGATAATCATGTGTTATGGTTAGCTTTCCTCGCTTATTTATTCATACGTGGTTTGATGCAAACTATTTTGGGGCGAATTATATTTACACCTGCCTATTTGAAAAAAATGTCTTGTAAATGAGACAAGAGATGTTGTAAAGTAAGATATGTAAAATAAAATTTTATTATAAAAACAAAAATCTTATCTTAATTTTTTATTATCTATTGTTTATTTCCCAAAAAGTTATATTTTTATAAAGTACAATGCGCGTCTTGTAACTCTTCTATTCCTGTTCGGCAGGTTACTTGATTAAGATATCTTTGTATATCGGTGTTTTTATATTAATTTTTAGCTTATGAAGTGGTTAATTATCATTGTTATAATGGTAGTTCTCGGGGCGTGTCGTCGCGATTCGGAGCCTTGGTCTGAAGATGATCCGAAGCAAGAAGTTGCCGTTGTCGTGAGAACGGGTAGCAGTGTCGGTGCATTTTCACCGGTGAATTATCAGTTGTTTGTTTATGATGAGCAGAAACAGGAAACCGACTTTTGTGAAGTCCCTCCGGAAGCCGGAGATGCCCGTCGGTTCAGATGGAAATTGTCTCCCGGCACATATACCGGTTTTTGTATGGTGAATGTTGTCAATCAGACGGTTTTGGAATACAGTAAATCGAAGACTCCGGAACAAATATTCGTGAAATTAGAAAAAAATGCCGGGAATTATACGGAAGCTGCAGATTATTTATTGGGGCAGGCGGATTTTACAGTGACTGAGGGAGAGCCGGTGCCGGTGGTTTTCGATATGCAACGCAAAGTGGCACAGTTGCGGGTTATTGTTGAAAATGTGCCGGAAAATTTGACAGATCTGACAATTCATGTATTTTCAATTCCTTTGAAAATGAATTTACTGGGAAATTATACAAGTGAGACGGGTACTTTGATTAAAACAGCCGGAATTTCGGTTGCGGGTATTTCCACAACCGGGATTTTACTGTTTCCGCCTGTAGGAGAGAGTGGGTTGATGTTGTCTTATAGGGTCGGGAATACACCTTATCAGACTCCTGTACGTTCGATACAGACATTGACGGCGAACCGGATAACGGAGATAAAAGCTGTATTCGGGAGTATACCGGGTTCGGAATGGGTTGGATTTGAAACGGAAATATACGATTGGGAAGAAACGATTGTCCGGGAAAGAGATTGGTATATTGATATGCCGCCCGATGTGTGCAAAGGGGTAGGAAATGGGGTTAACTTGATACAAAACGGTGATTTTGAAGGAGGAGTAACGGAAGGGATACCGGAACACTGGAAATTGGATGCCAACGGAACGGATAAGAAAAGTGTGGTTGTCGATGCTCCGGTTTATCAGGGGAATAAAGCTGTCCGGTTGGAGGGGAAGACCTATTTGTACCAGGATGTACCGGTTTCTGAAGGACGATGTTACCAATTGCGGATGTATGTGAGAGCCGATGTTGCGGAGGTGAAGTGGCGGGTGTGGTGTACCTGGATGGCCGGAAACCGGAGTCTGGCTTCGGAGGAAATACGTTCTTCGGCCTATGGCTATCAGACCGAGGGGTATGTTGATGTATTCAGAAACGGGATTTTCAGGGCTCCGGCCGGAACAACTAAATTGCGAATGGAGGTCCGGACATATATGTCGTCATGGACAGGGGGAACCGGACTGTATGTGGATACCGTGGCGGCGGAATTGGTAGAATAGTTTTTATTGTGGTGTGATCAGAGCCTGTGGTCGTAAAAGACCACAGGTTTTTTTATTTTTTCTGTCTTATTTATGGATAACATTCTTATCTTTGTTAATATTGAAAAAACAGTTGATTTTTATATGAAACGTATAGAAATTATCCTGGGAGATATTACGAAATTGCAAGTAGATGCGATTGTCAATGCTGCGAATACGACTTTATTGGGCGGTGGCGGAGTTGATGGGGCGATACATCGGGCAGCCGGTCCCGGGCTTTTGGAAGAATGCCGGAAATTACAGGGATGCCCGACCGGAGAAGCAAAAATTACCGGAGGATATTGCTTGCCGGCTCGTTACGTCATTCACACGGTAGGCCCGGTATATCGGGACGGTAAACAGGGAGAGCCTGAGTTACTTGCCTCTTGTTATCGCAACAGTTTGCGATTGGCTGTGGCTCATCATTTGAAAACCCTGGCATTTCCTTGTATCAGTACGGGGGTATATCGTTTTCCGAAAGGTAAAGCAGCCGGTATTGCACTACGGGAAATAGGTGATTTTTTGGTACATCATACGGATTTTGAAAAAATAACGGCCGTTTGTTTTGAAGAGGAGGATTACCGGTTGTATCGGCAGCTCGTAAAGAAAATGGGGTTAGAAAGCTAAATCTAAAAATATAGGGATTATGGAAAAGCAGTATTGTTACAAATATCCGCGTCCTGCTTTGACAACGGATTGTGTTGTTTTCGGTTTCGATGGAGCGGATTTGAGTGTTTTACTGATCCGGCGGGCAAATGAACCTTTTCAGTATGCGTGGGCATTTCCCGGTGGTTTTCTGGAAATGAACGAGACGGTGGAGGAAGGAGTATTGCGGGAATTACGGGAGGAAACCGGTATTATACCGGCTTTTACCGAACAGGTAAAAGTCTTTTCGGCAGTAGACAGAGATCCGCGGGGACGTATTATTACCGTGGCTTTTTATACTTTGGTAAAAATGCAGGATTATGTACCTGAGGCCGGAGATGATGCTTCCCGGTGTAAATGGTGTCGTGTTGACGAGTTGCCGCCTTTGGCGTTCGATCATGAAGAAATATTGCAGGCGGCATTGGTGAAATTACAGGAGCGTCTGCATTTGACAGCCGATGACAGGGGAGCTGTAGAGACTTCATTTTCTGCTCCGGTATTACAACGTTTGTATGACGCAATCGCCAATAGCCGGGAATAGTCCGGAATTGTAAATGATCCGGATTTTTGATCCTGAATTTTCGGGAAAAATCATGTCGGTCTTTTATTTGGGGTTTACGATCGGTTGAGGCTTGTTCTTCGATTTGGATTGTGAATCCGTATTTTGTGTACGTTCAGTAACGTTTGCATAGATTTTAATTGTATTCCGGAAATCTATCATATAACTTTTTTAAAAATATTGTACCTTTGCGAAGATTATGGAAAAATGTAAAGCATTGATTATCGCGGTAGATGGACATTCGTCCACGGGAAAAAGCACTGTAGCAAAATTATTGGCCACCCGTCTCGGGTATGTATATATCGACACCGGTGCCATGTACCGGGCGGTTACATTGGCCGCTATGCGCAACGGATTGATCAACGGTGAATATGTGGATGAAGAAAAGCTGCGTATTTGCCTGAAAAATCTGGTTATTGATTTCAGATATAATGAGGGACATGCCCGGAATGAAATTTATTTGAACGGAGAAAATGTAGAGGAGAGAATCAGGGGGATGGAAGTGTCCGGAAATGTGAGTTTGGTTGCCAGAATAGGTTTTGTAAGGACTTATCTGGTGGAGCAGCAACGGGAAATGGGGAAGACCGGAGGCATTGTCATGGACGGCAGGGATATCGGGAGTGTGGTGTTTCCGAATGCAGATGTTAAATTCTTTATGACGGCTTCACCTCAGGTGAGAGCAATGCGTAGATATAAGGAATTGACGGCAAAGGGAGAGGCGGTTGATTATGCCGAGGTGGAGGAAAATGTGAGAAAGCGGGATTATATCGATGAACACCGGGAAGAGAGCCCTTTGAAGAGAACAGAAGATGCTGTTTTAATTGATAACAGCAATATGACGATAGAAGAGGAAGTTCAGGTTATGATGGCTGTTATCGAAAAAAAGAAATGTTGATCCGTTGTATTTTTTCGGATTATGGATATGCGGGTTGAGATAGATGAAAATTCGGGTTTTTGTACAGGTGTCGTAAATGCGATCTGTAAAGCAGAGGACGAACTGAAAAAAGGAACTCTTTACTGTATCGGGGATATTGTGCATAATAACCTGGAAATGGAGAGACTGGAGAAGAAAGGCTTGAAGACGATCGGACACGAGGAATTTGCAGGGTTGAAAAATTGCAGGGTATTGTTCCGGGCGCATGGAGAACCGCCTTCTTCTTACCAACGGGCCTTGGCCAATGGGGTTGAAGTGATCGACGCTTCCTGTCCGGTCGTATTGAATTTGCAGAAACGTATCCGTGAAGCTTATGAAAAGATAAAACCTGCAGGCGGACAGGTGGTGATTTACGGTAAGCGGGGACATGCGGAGGTGAGCGGATTGGTAGGACAGACAAACGGGGAGGCGATTGTTGTGGAGACGGAAGCAGATCTGGTACAGGTTGATTTCAGTAAGCCGGTGGTGTTGTTTTCCCAGACGACGAAGAGTCTGGACGGGTTCCGGAATATAGCCGGAATTATACAGGAGAAGGGACAGGATGAGGTGGTTGTTTATGATACGATTTGCCGAAAGGTGGCGAACCGAATTCCGCAGTTGATAAATTTTGCAAAAATGCATGATGTTATTATTTTTGTGAGCGGAAAAAAAAGCTCTAACGGCAGGCAATTATTTGCTGTGTGTAAAGAGGTTAATGAAAGGACATATTTTGTGCAGGATGTGCGGGATTTGAAAAAAGAGATGTTCTTGGGGGCAGAAAGCGTTGGGATCAGTGGGGCGACATCGACGCCATTGTGGGTAATGGAAGAGATTCAAAATGTGATAAAAAAGCAAGAATAAAAATATTCTTCAAGATAGAGTTAACATAGAAAGTAAAATTTTATATCTATTATGGGAAAAATTAAAAGAATCGGAGTTCTTACATCGGGTGGGGATGCACCGGGGATGAATGCTGCTATTCGTGCAGTGGTGAGATCTGCCATATACTATGGTTGTGAAGCTTACGGTATATATGGGGGATATCAGGGGTTGATCAATGGGGATATCAAACGGATGAAATCCTATGACGTAAGCAATATTATCCAGCGGGGGGGAACGATTTTGAAGTCTGCCCGTAGTACTGAATTCCGTACGCCGGAAGGAAGAACAAAGGCTGCAGCGGTGTTGGCAGAACACAAGATCGATGCTTTGGTGGTTATCGGTGGTGACGGTTCGTTTACCGGAGCCCGTTTATTGATTCAGGAGCACGATATTCCGGTAGTCGGTATTCCGGGTACGATCGATAATGACTTATACGGAACCGATTCGACGATCGGGTATGATACGGCTGTTAATACGGCTGTAGAAGCTGTGGACAAAATTAAGGATACCGCCAGTGCACACAACCGTTTGTTTTTTGTGGAGGTAATGGGACGTGATGCCGGTTTTATTGCTTTGCGGACGGCTATCGCTACGGGAGCAGAAGCCGTATTGGTGCCGGAGATAGATACTGATATTGCAGACCTTGAATCCTTCCTTGCCAAAGACTACGATCCGACGAAATCCAGCGGTATTGTTATCGTAGCGGAAGGAGAAAAAGAAGGGGGTGCCTACAGTGTAGCGGATAAGGTTTCCAAAGCTCATCCGGAATATGATATCCGGGTGTCTGTACTCGGACATATGCAACGCGGCGGATCGCCTTCGGCTTTTGACCGTGTATTGGCCAGCCAATTGGGGGTTGCTGCGGTAGATGCTCTTATGGATGATCAGAAGAGTATTATGGTCGGTATCATGAATAAAGAAATTGTTCATGTGCCTTTCAATAAGACGATTAAAAATTCCAAAGGGTTAAATCCGGAATTATTGAATCTGGTGAGGGTTTTATCGAACCGATAAAAATACATTGTAATATTGATAAAGCCGGGAATGTTTCAGTCCCGGCTTTATTGTTTTATGCTGCTTCAATTATACATTCATTTCCGATTTATACTCCTTTTTCATCATTCGGATTGGGTTGAGTGTATTGAAATTTAGTTGTGTTGATTGGCAGGCTGTGGCAGAAAAACCCGTGTCCAGTATTCTTTTCCCTGCAAAAGAGGATCAACCGATTGAAAACTGATCATCAACAGATTGGCATTGAGGAATTTAAAGTGAATTGTAATATCTTTTCCGGATAATTTAGGGTTCATAATTGATTCTGAAACGCTTTCTACATAGGTACTGTCTGATGTTTGGGTATAGGTACCGTTTGAGGTGATGACAGATACATGACCGGATGTATTCAGGGCCAGATTTGTGAAACGATTGTCCGTTGAAAGGATTTTCATATAAGGTCCGGCTGTAATACTGTATTTTTCGTTATCGGATGTGTTATTGAGTTTGCATATTTGCCATATACCTTGTAATGTTGTTCCGGTATCGTTGCTGATTTTAATATCGGAAATAGATGACATAGAAGGTGTTATTTTGAAAGTAATCGGAAGCGTGTATATGACCGGTACTTTTTTCCCTTTATTTTTTCCCGGAATCCATTTCGGCATGTTGGAGACAACCCGAATGGCTTCCTTGTCTAATAGAGGATGAGAACCCCGGCTGATTTCAGCCTGACTGACTTTTCCGTTTTTATTGACGACGAATTGTACGTATACCCGACTTTGGACTTTTTGTGTCAATGCTTCCCGGGGATATTGGATGTTGCTTTCTATATATTTGAGCATGGCCTCAATTCCTCCCGGATATTCCGGCATCTGGTCGGCAATATAATAGGCTCCGTCTTCACGTATCATACCGTTTTGTTGTTGGGCAGATAATTCCGGGCAAAAACATGTCCAGGATAGTAAAAGTAAACAGGAAATAATGGTTTTCATACGATGAATTTTAATTTGGTAATTAATAACTTGAAACTGTTTGTGTTGTAAAAATAAATAAAATATGGAGAAATGAAAGAATTATTTTAGTGTGAAGATGATTTCAGGATTTTTTATTATTATGAAAACGGTTATTTTTCTTCTTTTCTGTTGTCAGAAAAAAGCGGTTCTTATTTTTTCAGATGTCTGAAAAAGGCGTAATTTTGAGCAGGAAAAGAGAATAACGGTGAAATTTGCAGATATAATTATACCATTGGCTGTAGAAGGGGTTTTTACCTATGCTGTACCTGTTGCTTTGGAGGAAAAAGTGGGGGAAGGCAAACTTGTCATTGTATCTTTTGCCGGAAATAAAAAATATACGGGTGTCGTATGGCGGATTCATGAGAAACAACCGGTCGGCTATAAGGTTAAAAATATAGAGGCTGTAACGGATGATCGTCTGCAATTGTCCGGGGTGCATTTACAATTTTTATTTTGGATGGCCGAATATTATATGGCTTATCCGGGAGAGGTGCTTCGGGCTGCTTTACCGGTTGTGTTCCGTTTGGAAAGTTTTACGGCGGTTACATTGGGGGATACGGAGATTGATTTCGATGATCTGACTGATAATGGACAGGCATTGTTGCGTTTTTTACGACCGGGGCAATATGTCGCTATGCGGGAAATAGAGAAATATCTCGGTATCAAAAACGGGATGGGGCTTGTCAAATCCATGCTGGATAAAGGATATATACAAATCAAAGAAACAATAGACGAAATTTTCCGGGAAAAGACCGAAAAATGGATACTTTGGGCGCGTCCTTATGCGGAAGAGGAACTTTCCGGTATTCTCGATGCTTTGAGGCGGGCTTCGGGGCAGTATAAAATGTTGTGCCGGTGGATAGAAGCAGGGAAAGAACAAATGGAAAAACAGCATTTTTTGAAGCAGTCGGGTGGTTCTGCTGCAATTCTGAAATCACTTTGTGAAAAGAATATCCTGAAAATCGAAGAGCGAAAAGTGAGTCGTTTGGGGGAAGATAAAGCCGGGGAACAGCAGGCAAATCCGCTTTCATTGCAACAGGAGTCCGCTATAAAGCAGATCAGAGATTATTTTACGTCCAAAGATTGTGTTTTATTACGGGGGGTTACTTCGTCCGGAAAAACAGAGGTATATATTCATCTGATCCGGGAATATATATCCCGGGGTAAGCAGGTGTTGTACATGTTACCGGAAATAGCTTTGACGGTTCAGATTATACGACGTTTAAGACGGGTTTTCGGGGATACTATCGGAATTTATCATTCCGGAATGCCGGATAATATAAGGGCTGAATTGTGGAAAAAGCAATCCGGTCCGAAACCTTATCCGGTGATTTTAGGGGTTCGGTCTTCGTTGTTTTTACCTTTTCAGAAATTGGGACTGGTGATTGTGGACGAAGAACATGATCCTTCCTATAAGCAAAAAGAACCGGCTCCACGCTATCACGGACGGGATGCAGCCATTATGCTGGCCAATTTGTGTGGAGCGAAAGTGTTGCTGGGATCGGCGACACCTTCTTTTGAAAGTTATTATAATACGAAAACCGGTAAATACGGCTATGTACAATTGACTTCCCGGTACGGGGATATCCGGATGCCGGAACTTTTGTTGGCCGATCTGGCAGAGTATCGTCGTAAAAAACTGATGAAAGGAGTATTTTCACCGGTTTTGATTCAGGAAATGCAACGGACGTTGAATGAAGGAAATCAGATTATCCTTTTTCAGAATCGTCGGGGGTATTCGACATATTTGCAATGTGATTGTTGTGGTTCTATATTGAAATGCAGTCATTGTGATGTCAGTATGACTTATTATAAACAACGCGACTTGTTAAGTTGCCGGTATTGCGGAAGTATAAAGAGGAACGTATCACTTTGTACGGAATGCGGAAAAGGCCATTACCGTCAAAAGACGCCCGGTACGGAGCGGGTGGAGGAAGAAGTGGCTGCACTGTTTCCGGATGCCAGAATTGCCCGTATGGATTTGGAAGTCATGAGCAGTAAAGCAAAGTATCACCGGGTTATTCATGATTTTGAGGAGGGTAAGACGAATATACTTGTCGGAACTCAAATGGTTTCTAAGGGATTGGATTTTGCTAATGTTAAATTGGTGGGTGTCATCGATGCGGACAGTATGGTTAATTTCCCGGATTTCCGTTCAGAGGAAAGGGCGTATTGTATGTTGATGCAAGTGGGGGGACGTAGCGGAAGAAAAGGGGAGCAGGGAAAAGTCATTGTTCAGACTGCCGATCCCGATAACCGGGTGTACCGAATGGTGATGAACGGTGATTACGATGTATTTTATACGGAGATTGCCGCCGAACGGGAACAGTTTGTTTATCCTCCTTTTTGCCGGTTGATTCAGGTGGAGTTGAGACATAAGGAGGTGGTGGTGGTGAGAAATGCGGTGAATCTACTGGTGGGCCGTCTACGGGTGGAGCTGGGGCGTCGTGTATGGGGGCCTGCCGTGCCGGAAGTTAGTAAGATCGGTGAAATGCACCGGGTACAATTATTGATTAAAATCGAATATAAGGTCTCTCTTTCCAGAATAAAATCTTTTCTTAAGGAAGAATTATCGGCTTTGCAGTCGGACAAAGGATTTACCGGGCTCCGGGTGTACTGTGATGTCGACCCTCAGAATTGATGCTTCAGTTTTCTGGGTCAGTAAAGCGAAGTAAAACCGGTTGCCAGGGCCCACAGTAAGGTACTTACCGAAAGAAATTTGAGTTGAGGATCGAGTTGCTTACCGGAGTAACGATGCATTTTTAGCAGGTGGATGATGAAGAGCGGGACGACAATAAGATACCCCCAGTTTAGTAAATGAGTATAAGTCGTCAGGGTGTAAATGACCATACACAGAATTCCGCCGGCGATGAGAATCATATGGTAAGTTTTGGCTTTTTTTTCTCCGATAAGTACCGGTATCGTTCGTTTACCGCACTGTGCATCATTTTCGATGTCACGGGTGTTGTTGATATTTAAAACACCTGTCGTCAGGAACCCGATGGAGGTAGCCGGAAGTAATATATCCGGATTCAATTGATGGGTCATCAGGTAATAGGCTCCCAATGTGCTGACCCATCCGAAAAACAGAAAGACGAATATATCCCCCAATCCCCGGTAGCCATACGGATTTTTACCGATTGTATATTTTACGGCAGCTATGGCGGCTGCACCGCCGATGAATAGCATAAGAATACTTTTGTAGCTGAGTAATGAATGGAAAGCCGTAAGAATAAGGACGGTTCCGCTTAGTATTGCAAGTAAAATAAAGATAATAATCAACCGTTTAAAATCTTTGGTGGTGAGAATTCCGGATTGTAAGGCCCTGACAGGTCCCAGACGATTGGCATTGTCCGTACCTTTTTGCATATCTCCCAGTTCGTTGGCCAGGTTACTCAGGATCTGGAGGCACAGTGTTGTCAGGATGGCCAGGCAGAATACCGTTGGATTGAAATAACCGTCCGATTTTGCCAAAAGGGAACCGAGAATAATACCGGAGATTGACAACGGTAAGGTTCTTAGCCGGAAACTGCTGATGTAATATTTTATTTTTTTCATTGTGCAAAAATAACGAAATTACATACGAAAACGTGCCCTTCATGTATTTTTAATGAAAGGCACGCTGGGATGTATTGTGGATATTTTACCAGTCGATGTCGGTGCGGTTTACCGGCATGGTCATACAACGTGCGCCGCCTCCGCCGCGCGGCAGTTCCGAGCCGTCGATGGTAATGACATATCTGGGATAGTGTCCGAGATCGACGTGTCCGTCGATTACGTCATTGGCCTTGATAATTTCGAAACCGGCTGTGTTCATGGCTTCCATGGTATAGTTGTTACGGGCATATCCCAGGACTTGTCCCGGTCCGACACAGAAGAAATTAGCACCGCTGTGCCATTGTTCTCTTTCCTGATTCCATTCGTCGGTACCGCCGCAGAATACAGGTTCCAGGTCCATACCGAGTTTTTTCAAGGCACTGAGAAGATTCTTCTCTGTACGTATACCCAACAACTTTCCGTTTTGTATTTTTATATGTACGGTCTGGTAATTTCCCGGATTCATAATCAAGGGTTCGAATACCATACATTTATCGCGATCCAGAAGGGTGAAAACCATATCCAGGTGAATAAAGGATTCCGGCGTATGTGGTAATTGCTGTACAATGATGTGCTGTATTTTTTCGGTCTTCCGTTTGATGAATTCGTACATCAGCAGATCGATAGCCTGTGTACTGGTACGGGCTCCGTTGCCGATGACCAGGATATCTTCCCGGGCTACCAAAACGTCGCCGCCTTCTACAGTCCGGATACGATTTGCCGATCCGGGAATAGGAGGAATGGTCAATGTCGATGTTTTAAATTCCGGGGTGAAATCAAATATTGAACGCATGATTACCGATTCCCGGTCCCGGATAGCGTTGGCCATACGGCCGATCAATACCTCGTTGTTGACACTCATGGAAGCATCCCGGGTAAAGAGTAAATTATGCATCGGACGTAATGCAAACCAATCTTTGCTTAAATATTTGGTCAGATTATCCTTTACCATTTCCACGCCTTCGATGAGCAGACGGGAGAGGCTTTCTGCATTTTCTTCCATCAATTGTTCTTTCAGGCTGCCTTTGGGGGCTTGTTCTCCGATGAAAGGCTCTATTTTTTCGATGCGCTCCAGTACTTCCGCTTTGATTTTTTCATCTTTCAGTATATTGCATAAAAGGTCTTTTACCTCGAAAGTACGGGTCAGTTTCGATAAAACACCTTTGATTTGCTTGTATTCATCCCGGGCAATCGAAAGATTGATAATATCGCTGTAAAGCGCTCTTTCGGCATTTTCCGGAGTCATGTTCTCAACTTCTTCACCGGGCGTATGAATGATCACACCGTTTAATTTCCCGATTTCCGATTTGACATTTACTTCTATAATATCTTTCATAAATTTATTTTGAATTACTACTGTAAATCGTTTAGACAAAAGTAGATTATAATTCATTAATAACCTTATAATTACATCTTATAATTATGCAAATGGCGGAAATAATTATGCACTTAAACGGAAGAATTTTATATTTGATTTGAACGAATTTCAGGAATTGACTTTTAAATGTTAAATTCGCGGCTGAATGAGATAAACTAAAATATATTTATAACGTTATATTATTATCATGCGAAAAAATTTTTATATGGCAGCACTACTATTGATAAGTATGTCTTGTACACAAAAGGAGACGAATCCGTTGTTGAAGGATTTTACTACTCCTCATCATACGCCTCCTTTTGATTTGATTAAGACGGGTGATTATATTCCGGCTTTCGACGTATCGATTGAGGCGGCAAAAAAGGAAATAGAACAAATAGCGTCTTCTGCGGAAGCTCCTGATTTTCAAAATACAATTGTGGCTCTGGATGCCGCAGGAGAAAAATTGGGAAGGGTTTCTGCTATTTTTTTCAATCTCAATTCTGCCAATACAAATGATGAGATGCAGAAGATAGCCCAGGAAGTTTCACCTAAGCTGACGGAATTCAGCAATAGTATTTATATGAATCCGCAACTTTTCGAACGGGTGAAACAGGTTTATGAGAATAAAGCAAATTTAAATCTGAATCCGGAACAGACGACTTTGCTGGAGGATACCTGGAAGTCATTCATCAACGGAGGCGCTAATCTGGAAGGAGAAGCCAAAGAGCGTTTTAAAGCGATTTCAATGGAACTTTCCGGTTTGGGACTGAAATTTGAAGAAAATCTTTTGGCCGAGACCAATGATTTTGAGTTACTGGTAACGGACGAAAAAGATCTGGCCGGGTTGCCTGAAAGTGTAAAGGAAGCTGCTGTTGCCGCAGCCAAGGAAAAGGGAAAAGAAGGTTGGCTGTTTACCTTGCATGCTCCCAGTTACGGTCCTTTCCTCAAATATGCCGATAACCGGGATTTGCGGGAAAAAATGTACCGGGCTTATAATTCCCGTTGTAACCGGGCCAATGATCGTAACAATGGAGAGATTATCCGTCAGATTACCGCTTTACAACTTGAAAAAGCGAAGATTATGGGGTATCCGACCTATGCCGATTATGCCTTGACTAACCGGATGGCTTCTTCTCCTGCTGAAGTAAATACATTTTTACAGCAACTTTTAGAGGCTTCTCATTCCCAGGCTTTGAAAGAGAAGAAAGAGGTGGAGGAATTTGCCCGTAAAAACGGTTTTACCGGGAAATTACAACGTTGGGATTGGGCTTATTATTCCAATAAATTGAAACAGGAGAAATATGCGCTCGATGACGAGATGTTAAAGCCGTATTTTAAACTGGAGAATGTTCAGAGAGGCGTTTTCGATTTGGCAAATACGCTTTACGGCCTGACATTTAAGGAGGTAAATAATATTCCTAAATATCATGAAGATGTGCAGACTTTTGAAGTGTATGATCGTGACGGTTCGTTTTTATCTGTACTGTATACTGATTTTTTCCCTCGTGCCAGCAAAAGTGGCGGGGCATGGATGACGGAATTTTTGTCACAGCACGTCCGGGATGGAAAGGATGTACGTCCACAGGTTTCGTTGGTTATGAATTTCAGTAAACCTACGGCGAATAAACCTTCATTGCTGACTTTTGACGAGGTAACGACTTTATTGCATGAGTTCGGACATTCTTTGCATGGTATGTTGTCCCGCAATACCTATAACGGAACCGGCGGAACCAATGTTTACCGGGATTTTGTGGAACTTCCTTCTCAAATTATGGAAAACTGGGCTTTGGAAAAAGAATGGTTGGATAAATGGGCGGTACATTATGAGACGGGTGAAAAAATTCCGCAGGAATACATTGAAAAGATCCGCAAATCAGCCAATTTCCTGAGCGGATATTTGAGTGACCGTCAATTGAGCTTCGGTATGGTAGATATGGCATGGCATACAATTACGGCCCCTGTAACTGATTCTATCGTGGATTTCGAGAGAAAGGCCATGCAGCCGACAGAAATTTTCCCGGATGTGGAAGGAACTTGTTTTTCAACGGCTTTCGGGCATATTTTCGGAGGTGGATATGCTGCCGGATATTATAGTTATAAATGGGCTGAGGTATTGGATGCAGATGCTTTTTCGGTATTTAAGAAAAACGGTATTTTCGATGCCGCAACGGCGGAGGCATTCCGTAAGAATATTCTGGAGAAAGGGGGATCTGAGCATCCTATGACGCTTTATGTACGTTTCCGCGGTCAAAAGCCGACGGTAGATGCTTTGCTTGAAAGAAGCGGTTTGAAATAAAACACAGGACTTTGTTATGTCTGAACGAGGGCGTCAATCACATGACACCCTCGTTTTATTTGTTTTCGGCCAAAGGTGAAGCTTTCTAAGTTACCTGATGATGATTCGTTTTAAAAGATTGTCGTTTTTTATAAGGATGAAAGCTTGTCCATTTAAATGTTCGTATAAAGTTACTTTATCGTTGTGAAAGGTGATTTTTGAAATAAAAAAATTTTCTCCGTTTTTTTTGATGGGTTTTTTATCAATGAGTTGTACTTTTCCTTTTAGATAGCCATATTCTCTTGCATTATAGCCTTCGATTTCTATTTGAACGGGCATATCATTTTTTATCAGGCTTATATATCTGTAAGGAATATAAAGAGTGGATTCCCATGTTGTATCGGATTTTTTTATAAAATTTTCCGCTTTGACATTTACACTTTCAGGATAAGGAACAAACCAGGCAACAGCCATTATTCCGCATATCAGAATTGTTATTACGGTTATTCCACTCCGGATGATAAAAGGGGGAATCTTACTAATGACATTCCTTACTTTCTCGCTTCTGAGTCCTATATTATCATGTTCTTCCATGTTTTAATTTCCTTTGCTTAGTTTCCTAATTCCAATTGGTTTTTAACGAGATTATAATACGCACCTTTATTTTGGATAAGAGAAATATGATTACCTGTTTCTACGATTTTGCCATTATCGATTACGATAATTTGATCGGCATTTTTGACTGTACTGAGTCTGTGAGCTACAACTATTACGGTTTTACCTTTGTAAAATTCATTCAGATTTTCAACAATTACCTTTTCATTATTTGCATCCAATGCATTTGTAGCTTCATCCAGAAATATATATTCCGGATTTTTATAGACGGCTCTTGCAATAAGAATTCTTTGTTTCTGGCCCTGACTAAGTCCGATACCGTCGCGTCCGATGACCGTATTAAATTTCAACGGCAGGTTCATGACATAGTCCTTGATATTTGCTATTTCAGCCGCTTTTAATAATTTTTCTTTATCTATGTCAGAATCATCCACTGCAATATTTCTTGCAATAGACTCAGAAAAAATAATTCCGTCTTGCATTACCACTCCGCATTTTCGTCTCCATGATTTCAGGTTACATTCATTGATGTTGGTTTGTCCGATCGTAATACAACCTTTTTGAACTTTATAATAACCGAGTAATAATTTAATCATTGTTGTTTTTCCGCTTCCGCTGGTTCCGACTATGGCCGTGA
Source organism: Culturomica massiliensis (assembly GCF_900091655.1). NCBI lineage: Bacteria > Pseudomonadati > Bacteroidota > Bacteroidia > Bacteroidales > Odoribacteraceae > Culturomica > Culturomica massiliensis. Next base: position 1,589,881 of record NZ_LT594621.1, on the reverse strand, counting down.
CTTTTCCTTTCGGGATGGAAACGTGAATATTGTCGAGTATTTTTTTCGATTTGTGTGGATCATACTTAAAATCAACTTTGTGGAAATAGAGATTCTGGTCGGTATTATTAAAATGCTGTATATGATTTGCATTTGTATCCTCATTTTCCATTTGATGAATTTCATTGATTCTTTCCAGGCTGATTTTTACATCCTGAATGGAATATAAAAATTGCATTAATTGCTCGACGGGTGAATTCAGTTGGCCTATGATATATTGAACAGCTAACATCATACCTAATGTCATTTGCCCTTTAATAACAGCTGTTGCTGCAAGTACGGTAATGACTATATTTTTGATTTCATTAATAAAGATACTGCCGGCTTCCTGTGTTTGTTGGAGTTTTATTAACTTCATGTTGACCTGAAAAAGTTCAGCCTGTACATCTTCCCATTCCCAACGGCGTCGTTGTTCGCAATCTTGTAATTTGATTTCCTGCATGGAGGTGATAAATTCATAGGTTCTGTTATTATTCGTTGCTTGTTTTTCGAAGAATAAATAATCGAGTCGTTTCCTTTTTTTCAGAAAAGCTGCGATCCACAATCCGTAAATAATACTTCCTGCAAGAAAAACTAAAAAAATAACTTTGTTGTAACAGAGTAAGACAATGCCGAAAATGATAAAACCGAGTAAGGAAAACATCACATTTAATATCTGATTTGTAAGGAATTTCTCCACTCGGTTATGATCATTCATACGCTGCATAAGATCACCCATCAGTTTCGTGTCGAAAAAGGACATCGGAAGTTTGAGTAATTTAATAAAAAAATCTGAGACGAGTGATATATTGATTCTCATACTGATATGCAAAAGAATCCATCGACGGATGAAGTCCACAAATGTTCTGCTGAAGATTAACATTAATTGTGCAAGAAGTATAAGATAAATGAAGCTGATATTTTGATGAATAATGCCGACATCTACAATTGCTTGAGTCAGAAAAGGGAAGGCCAACTGTAAAAGACTCCCGATCAATAAGCCGAGGATAATTTGTCCGAAATATTTACGATATTGTTTAATATATCCAAAAAGGAATTTAAATGAACGTTTTTTCGTCCTGTCTTCATTTTTATATTCATAAAAGACAGGGGTTGTTTGCATAAGTATAGCGATACCTATTTCTTCGCCGGATAGTTTGGTACTAAGCCAATGCGAACAAAATTCTTTAAGCGAATATTTTATTAACCCCTGAGCGGGATCGGCAATATAGAACCATTTTTTCTTTTTTATTTTGTATAGTACGACGAAATGGTTTTGATTCCAGTGTAAGATGCATGGAAGAGAAATTTCTGTAAGTTGTTCGACCTTAAATTTTCCACAAAGCGTATGAAGGCCTATCTTTTCCGCAGCTTCACTAATACCGAGAATAGATACGCCCTCATTGGTTGCAAAACAAATCCCGGAAAGTCTGTCAGAAGAAAATTCCTTACCAAAATATTTACAGACCATTCGTAGACAAGTTATGCCGCACTGCATGGCATCATGCTGTTTGTAGAAAGGAAATTCAGCCATAAATAGATTATTTACAAACCAACTTACTTCAGACCGGATCAGCTGTATTCACTGCACAAAGCTTTTAAACGGGATTGAATTTGCTGTTTTTTATCTTCCAAAGGAATATTTAACGGGCATCCGGATATATGCCTGGATTCGATTTTCTTTTGAGAACATATCGTACAAATAGGAAGTATGGGGCAGTTTTTACAATCGGCATTAAATCTGCTATTGATACGTTTTTTGTAATTATCAGTAAAACAAATGGTGCCGTTTGCTGTTAAAACGCCATCCCTTAACTCACTTTTAAAGTCTCTTGCCGTACATTTAAAAATGTCGCCATTGTAATTTACGACAACAGTATTGTCATAATCAGCATAACAGTAAGTAGAAATTGTACCTTTTCCTATCAGGTTACAATGAAATTCTTTTTCCTTTATGAGTTGTTTTATACGTTCTGTTTTGTCTCTCAGTGTTTCCGAATAGGAGGTTTGCCATATCTTTTGTAAAGAAACCGTAATTTGTTTTTTGTAGTCAGAAGCCAGTCTGTCTATATCAAGAATCAGTTCTTCAAAAGAATCGATATTGGTTAAATTGTAATTACAACGGATATTGATTTTAAATCCTTTTTTCAGCGCATTCAATACGTTGGTCAGTATTTTGTCATACGTTCCTTGTGCATTGCGCGTTTTTTTCACCTCGTTATGTTTTATTTTGCCTCCGTCAAATGGAATCTGAAAAGAAATGTCCTGGGTAACTGCCGATAATGCTTCGATTATCGAAGTATTGAGTAAAACTGCATTTGAGGTAAAATGAACTCTGAACTTTTTGTTGTGCAAATCGCAAATTTCTTTTATTTTATATATCAAAGGCAATGCGATTTTTTGAGCCCTGAGTAAAGGCTCTCCTCCAAAGAAGGATAAATCCATGACTTCGACTTTGGGATCGCTTAATTTTTTGCTTACGAGTTTAAGGACAGCATTTTTTGTTTCGTCATTCATATAGCTGTCAGCAATATGGGATTCATAACAATACCAACATCTCAGATTACAGTTTAGTGTCGGATTAATGATCAGTTTAAATGTGGTTGAAGCATTTAGTTTGTCGGTAATCTTTTTCATGACAAAATCTTTCTCGTCGATATTGTCATCGATAATAAATCCTTTATTACTCAATTCCCGGTATAAGTCAGGATGAATAGCCGCAAGTTTATCTATGTGGTGAATATTTTTATCGACTATGTCCAAAAGTTCTTTACACAAAAAGATGATCGAATCGTCTACATAATTATACAATATATATGTATGATCGTCTTTTTGACTTATAAAATTATAACGACTCCAGTTCATAATTGAATAATTTTAGTAGAGGAGTTATAAGCTCCTCTACGTAAGTTAAACTTCGGTTTTACGGTTTTTTAATTTCTTCCGTCGGTTTGGTTTCTTGTGAGGTACAATTTGAGCAACCACAGTTGTCGTTAAACCATCCATCCGAACTTGAGCAATTGCCATTACTAATTGCAGTTGATTCGTCAGTTCTGGATACACTTGTAAAACCACCTTTTAATTGTTCTTTTTCATCTTTTGTTAAAGGCGCAATAATTAAAGCTTTCTTTTCCATATCGCACATTATTTGTTTATTGTCTACTCTTTTATGGATTTTCGACTTCCTCCTTTATTTAGTATCTTCTATTTTTTCGTAACTCTGAATACTTTCTGTCCGTTTGACATTCACTTTTTTACCTCCTTTGAAGAAATACGTAAGAGAGAATCTGATATATTCTTCTTTGGTGCTATTGATCGCACGCGATTCGTATTCCGGGGTGTCGGTCAGCAGTATCCGCCCTTTCCGGTATGGTTTGAAACGGAATTGTATTTCAAGTTTATTATCAAAGAATCTTTTGTATATATTTCCGCTGACGTCACACACCTGCTTATAAATTCTGTCCATATAGTGATAATCGGGTTCATAAAAGCAATTGATACCTGCTCCGAATGAAGGCGTGAATTCAAAGGTATTATTCAATGCGAAATAGTATTTGTCCTGATTATGGACTGAAAAAGTAGCCGATTCGGCAGAATGTAAAACAAGTCTGGCTATTGCTTTGATTTTCCACCATTTGAAAAGTTGAAAACGTCCTTCTAAGCCAAATAGTTTCAAAGATTGATGGTCTCCGTTCCGGGGTATGCTATAGCTAACATTGGGGCTATCGGGATCGACTTCCGTTGCATAATAAATCTGATCTTTATAATAGATATAACCGCCCATCAGAGAAATTTTATTGAATAATACCATCATTCCCATTACCTGATGGCTGGTTGGTGAAATCAGATCCGGATTTCCCCTTGTATAAAAATTGGGGGATTCATAAAGTTTATAAGGACTTATTAAGCTATAGGGGATATCATCCATCATTCGTTTATATTGTAAATTAATAAGATGTCCTTTTTTCCCGTTTAGCATATACATCAGACTTGCGGAAGGGAAAACTCCCCAATTGCTGTTTTGGGTAGAAGTACCGGTTTCTTCTGCCACATATTTCATTTTATTTTGTTGTACCCTCAAGCCTACTTCATATTGCAGTGCTTTTTTCCGCCCTGAAAAACTGCTGAATATGGCAGGTACATAACCATACATTGTAGAGTGTTCGTTTTGGTCGGTATGTATATGATCCGTTAAATGTAATTTTGTCCGGATGTATTGGTAGTCGACTCCTGCAATGAGTTTTGAGTTTTTATTAAAAGGCAGGACAAATGCCGGCTTAATACGAAACATGTCTGTATTTTGCCGGGAGCGGCTGTCTCCGTCTGTTACTATTGTCGGCTCGGTCAGTTGGGATGTCAGTGTCTGACGCTCGTTATTCCGTAGATAATCGGCTGTCAGTGAAAAAGCAGTTCCTTTTTTGCCGATGGTCCAGTTGTAATTGAATGTACCCTGATACATATTATATCGGTAAGGGGAACGGGTTACGGAATGTTGTTCAGCGATTTGTTCGTTTTCTGTAATCTTTGTGTCTGAAATGCGGGTCGGATTTTCATTATTATTCGCATAAAAGAACGATATACCCAAGGTATGATTCGCCTTTATATCATAAGTCAGGCTTAACCGGTCATAGAAATATTTATACCAGTTCCTGTATTTCTCTTTCGAAGAGATAAGGGATTCGCTTTCTTTGAACCAACGGTTGTTTTCGGTATCTCCTATAGCCTGATTATGGCGGAACGATATCACATTGTAAACGTTTAATTTTTTATACTGATAGCTGAATACGTTTGAAATATTTTCGCCCGTATGTCCGTATTCCGGCATTTCCTGAATCTCTGCAAATAAATTTCCCGAATATCCCCCTTCATTTTCTTTTTTTAGTTTAATACGGATAATTCCCCCCTGTGCACTGGCCATTTCATCACTACCGGCCATATAATTGACTTCTACCGATTCGAGGTAGTCAGCGGGTATGGCCTGTAATTCCTGTTCATTTTTTATTTTTACTCCATTCAGGTAGATGGCACTTGCCGATTGGAATAAAATTTTCAAAGAGCCGTCTTCGCTTGTTATACCCGGTAATTGTGTCAATAACTCATCTGTTTTTTTCCCCTTGACAGAACGGTCGTTTTTTAAGTTTACAACATAGCCATTGGGGTTTCTTTTTATTCTTTCAGCCCTGATTACGACATCATTCAACATAAATGCCTGTGGTTTCAGAGTAATAACACGGTTTGATTCAGCCGGTATTATTTTCGTGGTATAACCGATAAGGGTGATCCGGAGGCAGGCGTCGGCCGTTATTTTCTCTTTTATATAAAAATGTCCGTTCACATCACTCACTGTTCCTGTGATAAAAGTGGAATCCGGTAAACTTAAAAGGACGATATTGGCAAACTCAAGAGGATTGTTATGCTCGTCTACAATTTTACCTGTTATTTGCTGTGCAAATAGGATGTTTGAGCTGATCATGATCAAGAAAAGTAATCCTGTGGCTTTCATCGTAATGTGTTTTAAAGGGTTCCTGTATGCAAAGTTCTAAATACTGTTGACTTGTGAATTACACAAAAGTGTAAAACGGTATGTTGTTCTGTGATTTCTACACTTTTGTGTAGTCGGTTAAGCCGTTTCTAATTGCACATTGTGTGAAATATTAAGATTACATAATAGATGACGGTGAGAATTGTAAAATTTACTCAGACCAAACTTTGTAGCATATAGCGGGATCGTTTCAGAACCCAGGTAAATGACGCCCGGCCCCAGGGTGTGAGTTTGAATGCCTAATAATTGCAGTATGCGTAATAGCTTACTATCTGTCTCTGCGATCATACAACCGTGGGTATCACAAATGATCTGGTGTACGGCACATATCATGAGTTGTTTGAATAATAGGATGGAAGACCTGCTATTCAGCGAATCTATTGCAAATCGTCCGATATGCCAGAATGATTTTGCTTCACTACAAGGAATGTATTTTTGTAGATTTATATTAAATATTTTATGAATGGGGAGGCGGGTTATTTTATCCCATTTCATTACCCGGATACACCCGATCAGTTTGCCTCGGTGATTTTCAGCAATGAATAGATAAGCAACGGAGGAAAATTGTAATTCTTCTTTATATACCTTCAATATATCCTCTTCTGTATTTTTCGAACAAACATCATTTGTATGATGTTTATAATTTTCAAGAACGACAAATTTGGCAATAGCATACAAATAGTTTTTATCGACTTGATAAATGTTGTAATCACCGTTTGTAATAATTAATTGTTTCATATCATTTTTATTTTGATATGTCAAAATTATTTTTCGGTGAATAAAGCATGTTACACAAAAGTGTATTTGAGAAGATGTGAACGGCATTTCTACACTTTTGTGTATTAATTGTTTGTAGATTTTACATAAATAATATATATTTACAATTGATAAATATTTAAATATATTCAATGACGATAGAAGATTATTTTACAGCCACGAATCTTATACATAATATATCCGAGGAGGAATATGAACGTGTAAAATCATTATCAAAAGTATTTGATGCGATATCCCGGACAACCTATCAGAGTCTTTATATTATCGATTATTATAAAAAGAATTTTTTGTATGTTTCCGATAATCCGTTGTTTTTATGTGGCCATACTTCGGAAGAAGTCCGGGATATGGGCTATTTGTTTTACATACAACATGTTCCGGAAAAAGAACAATCCATGCTGATGGAGCTGAATAAAGCAGGGTTCAATTTTTTTGATAAGCTGGATTTAGAAGAGAGGTTGTCTTATAGCATATCTTATGATTTTCATATTATTTCCGGACGAAAAGCAACATTGATCAATCATAAACTGACTCCTGTTATTTTAACGGATGACGGGAAAATATGGTTGGCGGCTTGTTTTGTATCCTTATCGGCACATGAATCTCCCGGTCATATAGAGATACGTAAACAAGGACAAACCGAGTTTTGGGAATATTCTTTAGAGGGACATCGCTGGAATATAAATGAGGGATTGGAACTGTCCGACAGGGAAAAGGATATACTTTCCCTATCTGCAAGGGGGTATACCATGAATGAGATTTCTGATAAACTATGTATTGCCATAGATACGGTTAAATTCTATAAAAGAAGACTTTTTGAAAGACTAAATGTAAAAAATATAACCGAGGCATTGTCTTTTGCAACCAATTATAAACTGCTGTAATTTAATTATTGTCGCAATAGATGGATGATAAGTAGAATTTGGGAAAAGTTTTTACTTCCTTTTCTGTTACCAGATTGTACATCACATTTACACAAAATCCTGCAGCAATCCAGGAGCCGATAGATAGCTGGGGAGCCGGTCGTGCATCCTTTTCTTTTTTGAACGTGTCTATCACCTGATCGAGCCAGGGCCTCGAAATATTCCAAAAGGAACTGTATTTGGAAACATATTGAGCCATCTTCACTTCAAAACCTTCAGGCGTATGCGACAATAGGGATAATTTAAATCCCTTTGGCTTTACTACGGTAAGAAAACCGGCCCAACCGAAATTATAGGGATGTAATACAGGGATATCGGATTTCTGGCATAACTTATCAAAAATAAAAGGGATATCGGATTTAAAATCCAAAGCATTGATAGCTACATCATGTCCTTTTATTAATTCTTCTACATTGTCTTTATTTATATAACAGGTATGAAAATCTATTTTAGCTTCCGGGTTTATACGTAACAGCCGATGAGCTAATCTTTCTGCCTTATAGTGACCGAGATCCGATTCTTCATAGTTTTGACGATTTAAATTGCTTAATTCAACCTTGTCACCGTCCACTATTGTGATATTCTCAAAACCAAATCTCAAAGCACATTCTGCGATTATACTGCCTATGCCTGCACCTCCTAGCAGAATCCTGTATTTCTTTATAGCTTCTTGTTCTGATTCCTTAACGTAAATACGATTTCTACAATATCTTTCTTCCATAATATATATTTTTGATAGACAATGTAAAAGTAGGACATTAGAATAAGATAGCTACTACACAAAAGGGTAATTTCGACTGTTTTATTTTAACGGTAAATCTATTTGTGCATATTACGTATGAAGTTTATAGATGACGATTTCAAAACCACGTTTCAGGTTCTTTCCGGGCGCTGCATTTTTCGAATAGCATAGCTGTGTAAGGGGTATTGAATATCCGGGCTTCGGCCGGACATTCTTTTACACAGGCACAACATTTGATGCAAAGGGCCGGGTCGCTTACGGGAATTGTTCCGGATATGGCTTCGGTCGGGCATACTTCCGAACATATACCGCATTGGATACATTTTTCGGAAGAGGTGACGGGGGCTGCCGGAGTTTTCGGACCTTTTATTTTATACGGATAATTTCCCGGAATATGCGGTTCCGGAAATACTGTTTTTTGTTTTGTCGCATTCCATTTTTCAACGGCTTTCCACCCGAATGTTATAGCTGCGGTTTGGTCGGCAGCATCCGGTCGTCCGCCTGCAATCGGCATATCCGTCCGGCTGTAGGAATGTTCGCCGATGAAGGCTGCTGCTGCCAGCGGACAGAACCCTGTATTTTTCAAATGGTCCGTCAGTTCCAGTAAGGCATCTTCATAATCCCGGTTGCCGTATACGACTACCGGAATAACGGGTGTCTGTTGCCCTTTTATCCATTGCAGACGCTCCATTGCCGTTTCTGCAACACGCCCTCCGTATACCGGAACGGCGACGATGGCTATATCTGCCTGTATTACTATCGGTTGGCCGGGGTGCCGGTAAGTTAAATCGGTTTCGGTGATATTGTCCGTATTGCATCCCAGGGCTATCGAACGTCCGATAGTACGGCTCGTATGTGTCGGTGAAAAGTAAACAAGATGTAATTGCATATAACTTTAGTTTATATTTTAGTATTTGTATGGCGTTTCTTTTTCTCCAATTGCATGATTGATGTGACGGAAAAAGAAAATATTCCCAGCAGGGTTATGATGGTGCCTGCGTATATAAAAGCACGGGTAATACCAATATGATCGGCAATGAATCCGGTAGCCAATAGTCCGATGACAGCCGGCAGCAAACTCAGGCTTCCGAATAGAGAGAATACCCGGCCTAAAGCCGTAGGGGCAATGTAGGTTTGCAGCAATGTTGTAAAAGGACTGCTGTAAAAGGGTGCGGACAGCCCTCCGATGACTGTAAGGAGAACAAACAGGGTGAAACCGCCGGTGGGTAAAAGCCCCGAGCCTATCAGATAGGCTCCCAGAACCAGATAGGATATGTTAATCAGGATTACTTTTCGTACTTTGAATTTCCAGATACCTATAATAAGTCCTCCGGTTAATGTGCCACCACCCCATATCATTTCTATCAGGCTCATTTGGAATGTACTGCCTTCGAAGTGTACGACTGTCATCAGAGGGAATAGGGTAGCAACAGGCATCAAAAAGAAAGTGACTAAAACAGAGATTCCCATTAACCAGGCAATGCCTTTGTGTCGTCTCACTTCTTGCAGACCTTCTTTCATTTCCCGGATAACACTCGGTTTTTCTTTTATCTCTTTTGGGGCCGGGTCGGGAATAAATACGAATAATAAGGCGGTGCAGGCGATCAGTGCTCCGGCAACGTCACAGAGCATCACTGTCGTCATGTTGAACGAGGTGATCAGGATGGCACCTAGTGCCGGTCCGGCAATGCTACTGGCCGACTGAATAGCCTGATTGACACCGGCTATACGCATTAATTCGGATTCGGGAGCAAGTAAAGGTATGGCAGCTTGCATGGCAGGGGAGTGAAACGCATTTCCGACGCTTCGTAAAGCCAGTAACAGATAGATGTATTCTAATTCCGCCATGTCGTAATAAAACAGTAATCCTAATATGAAAGAGCATAAAGCGACAAACATATCGGCAGCTATCATTGTCCTTTTCCGTTTCCACCGGTCTACATATACTCCTGCAAACGGGCCTAAAACAGCCTGTGGTAATAAGCTGGCCATGACAGATAGCGCAAGGACCTCAGCACTACGGGTCTCTATGCTCAACCAGAAAATGACGGCATAGCCGACGATAGCGCTACTTAATATAGAGAACAGTTGTCCTGCCCAGATGATGGCAAACTTTTTTTTCCAATTATCCATGATTATAATAAAATTAGTTATGCTACAACTTTCGAAGCAGCTGTATGTAATAAATAAAAGTGTTTTGTGTCACCTCACCTTAAAGGCCGCAAGTATTACAAACTTCATAACTAATTTTCTTTTGAAAAGTCGGGATAAAAATACAAAAAAATCCCATAGTTTTCTTTATCGGAGGAAAAAATGTAATTTCCGATCGAAAATTATGGGATAGGAGTAGTATCGTTTTATTTCAGAGCAACTCTTATTTGAAAATCTTCAGCCTGTCGTGGATCGGTTTTATTTCTTTTTTATCAGGAACGAGCAAAGGTGTTCCGAATGGCATTTGTGCTATCAGTTTCCAATGTTCCGGTAATTTCCACTCAGCAATAACGGCGGTATCAATCAATGGATTGTAATGTTGCAATGATGCTCCGAATCCGGCATCTTCGAGCATGGTCCATGTGGCAAGCTGATGCATAGCCGATGTGTGTTCCGACCATTCCGGGAATTTGCTTTCATATAAGGGAAAAGCTTTTTGTAATCCTTCAACGATGGCTTCGTCCTCAAAAAACAGAACGGTACCGTAACCGGAAGCAAAGGAGTTGTTAATTTTATTTTCAGTAGCTTTAAAAGCCTGTTCTGATATGATTTTTTGTAAGGTATCTTTTACGATTTGCCAGAATTTTTTGTGTTGTTCTCCCAACAATAATACCAAACGTGTCGATTGTGAATTAAATGCAGAAGGAGTCGTTTCCAATACAAAGCGGACGATTTCCTCGACTTTTTCATCGGGTATCGGTGATTGAGCCTCTATCGCATAGTAACTGCGTCTGTGTTTCAGGGCTTCTTTTAAATTTCGTTCCATAATAATAAGTTTTATCAGTTCATTTATTACTTTTTGATTTACAATATTTCTTTTCTGGCAGCATGGAATGACAAGCCCAGTTTAAAATCGTAAATCCAAAATCTACAATTACAATTTTACGTTGTTTTTTGTAAAAAGTGAACTTTATCATCTAAAAATTCTTATGGTCGGTATTTATTTTACTTTATCTTTGCAGACCTTGAATTTGTATGAAATGGCATTTGTAACTTTATGAGGTTACAGGATTTATTGATTCAGTTGGAATTATGAATACGATTTTTATAGTATTACCGATTCTTACCCTTTTGATGTTCGAACTGGGATTGGAACTAAATATCAGGGATTTTCTTCTTTTTTATAAGCGTCCCCGGCCGGTGTTTGTCGGGCTTGTCGGACAGATTGTGGTTTTGCCTCTATTGGCAATAGGGTTGGGCTTGTTTTTCCGTTTGGATGCTCTTTTTTTTATCGGCTTAGTGCTGATTGCTTGTTCTCCGGGGGGCAGTTCGTCCAATGTGTTTTCCATGATTGCGAAAGGAGATGTAGCGCTTTCCGTCAGTCTTACAGCTCTCAGCAGTGTGATTACTCTTTTTACGATTCCTGTGATCATGGCTTTTGCGTTTCATTTGGTGGGTAATCAGGAAGATTTTAGGATGCATTTGCCGGTGGGGCGTTTGATTATCCAGAATCTGGTCTTGACTTTACTGCCGGTTGTTCTGGGGGTACTATACAAACGATACGCTCCGGAAAGGGCAGAAAAAGTAAGGTGTTTGTTGAATAAAATAGCTTTTCCGGCACTTCTTTTATTGGCGACAGTATTTTTTGTACAGCATTACCGGGTGATTCTTGTACATATCGGACAATTAGGTGTGTGTATCGGAATGCTTATTTTGTCGGCTATGGCCGTTGGGGGCGGCTTATCCTGGCTTATGCGCCTGCAGGGGAGAGAAAGGCGTACAATTGTCATTGAAATCGGTATGCAGAATGCCGCTCAGGGGATAGCTATCGCAACCAGTCCCTTTATATTTAACAGTGAAATTATAGCCATTCCTTCGATTGTATATGCTTTGATTATGAATATTGTTTTACTGACTTATATCAGGGTGGCCGGCCGGACTATTCAACCCGTAAGTTAGAAACAGGATAAAATAGCATTGCCTGTAAGCAGGTATATGTTCAGGCCGATGATGTCATTGGTCAGTGTAATGAAAGGGCCTGTTGCTAAGGCCGGATCAATATTTAATCTGTTGAGCAGTAGGGGAAAGGCTGTTCCGAAGATCGAAGCAAACAGGATAACAATGAATAGGGAAAGGGTAACGGTCAACGGCATGGCCAATGAATTGAGATTGAAACAAAGAGTCAGGAGAAAAATAATGGAAGAGCAAATCGTAGCATTGATTAGTGCTCCGCCGATCTCTTTGATGATATTGTGGAATCCGTTTTTAAGGCTCAATGAGTTTGAGGCTAATCCTTGTACTACGATGGCTGAAGATTGAATGCCAACATTTCCTCCCATAGCTGTAATGACGGGAATAAACATGGCAGTTACCGGAAAAAGAGCTATTTCCGCTTCGTAACGGGAAATCATATACGCAGAGACCATTCCTCCAAAGAGGGCGATGATCAGCCAAGGCAAGCGGGCTTTGGTTTGCGACCAGATGCTGTCTGATGTCTCCACGTCCTGGCTGATACCGGACATCATCTGATAGTCTCTCTCGGCCTCTTCGCGGATAACATCGACGACGTCGTCGATTGTAATCCGTCCTGCCAGGCGTCCCAGAGAATCGACAACCGGAATGGCTACGAGGTCGTATTTCTGCATAATACGGGCTACGGATTCTGCCGGCTCATCGGTTTTTACAGATATAATGTCTTCGTAATACAGATTACTGATTTTGGCAGAGGTCGGGGAAAGAATCATCTTTTTCAGTGATAGACGTCCCTTTAGTTTGTTATCGTCGTCGACGACATAAACGTTGTAAATTTCGTCGATATTTTCAGCTTGACGGCTCAATTCGCGCAGACAGGTGAGAACGGTCCAGTTTTCATTGACGACCACCAATTCTTTTGCCATCAAACCTCCGGCAGTATCTTCGTCATAATGCAGCAAGTCGACAATATCTCCGGCTTGTTCCAGGTCGTCCATATGGGATAATACCTCGTGTTGTTGCTCGTCGGAGAGGCTCCCGACAACATCGGCGGCGTCATCGGATTCCATATGGTCGATGAAGCGTTTGGCAATAATTTCAGGAGGAAAAGAAGCCAGAAAGCGATTGCGTTCCTCTTCGTCGATTTCTGCAAGTACATCGCTGCCTTTTTCGTTATCCAGTAGTAAAAAGACGAATTGTGCCCGTTCGTTATCCAGTTCTTCTAAAATTTCTGCAACATCCGCCGGATGCAGATCTTTGAGTAACCCGGAAACTTGTTCTTTGTTACCGGCATCGATCAACTCTTCGATTTGACTCAGGAATTCGTGGGTAAGCTCAAACTGAAGCATGGCAATGAAATTTAAGATGTATGACAGGCATTAAATTCTTCGATCTGCCGGCAGAGTGTAATGAAATCGTCTACACTCAACTGTTCCGGACGTAGATTTAGATAGTCCGAGGTAAAGTTTGCCGGTGTGATCTGTCGTATTGAGTTGCGTAAAGTTTTACGGCGTTGGTTGAATCCGGTTTTAACGATATTGAAAAACAATTTTTCATTACAGGGCAACTGTTCCCTTTCGTTACGGGTCAGACGTATGACTGCGGATTTTACTTTCGGCGGCGGATCGAAAACATTTTCACTGACGGTAAAGAGATATTCGATACGGTAGAATGTTTGTAAAAAAACACTTAAAATGCCATACGTTTTATTTCCATGAGAGGCGGTTATTCTTTCTGCGACTTCTTTTTGTATCATGCATACCGCCTGTTTCACCAAGTGTTTATTTTCGATGATGCGGAAAAAAATCTGAGATGATATGTTGTAAGGAAGATTACCGATAATAGAGAAAGGAGAGTTGTACCAATGGCTGATGTCGGTTTTCAGAAAATCTCCGAATAAAATCCGTTCCCGTTGTTCCGGTAGTTCGTTATGTAAATATTCGATCGATTCGGTATCGATGTCGATTGCTCGTACAGAAAAACGGTTGTCGGCGAACAAATGTCGTGTAAGTACACCCATTCCCGGACCTATTTCCAGTACTTCGCTTGTCATCGGAAGCAGACTGTCAGTAATTTTACGTGCAATATTCTGATCTTTCAGAAAATGCTGTCCCAGACTTTTTTTAGCTCTAACAATACTCATGATGCAAAAGTACAATTTAATTGTAAATATTGGATTGTAAATTTTAAATTAATGAATGGGCAAGCACTTTATCAGGTACTAAAATTTAAAACAATTATGGGTATAAAAAGAGAATCCGGAATCCGGATAATGATTTTCTTTGGGAATAGCCGAAAATCATAAATTGAAAATCCGGATTTAAAAACTATATAAAATAGGTTGAAAATTATGTTCGATAAGCATTAATTTATATACTTTTGCAGCAATCAAAATTAGCACGATGCCTCTTGTTTATAAACGGATAGTTAAGTTTTTTGTTTTTTTAGGGATCACTTCCCTTTTATTTTGGTTGGTATATCGGAACCAGAACTGGAGCGAGGCGGAGAAAATATTGAAAGAGGATGTCGATTATACCTGGATTTGGGTAGCTATCGGCATGGGGCTTTTAAGTCATCTTTGCCGGGCATTGAGATGGCAATTGCTGACTCGTTCGATGGGATATAATATTCGTTTGGCAAATAGTTTTATGGGAGTGATGATCGGTTATCTGGCGAATATTGCTTTGCCCCGGATGGGCGAATTTACCCGGTGTGGGGTTGTCAGTAAATACGAGCGTGTACCTTTCTCGAAATTATTCGGAACAGTTGTGGCGGAGCGGGTTATCGATTTGGGTATATTGGTCGCATTGACATTAGTCGTAGTATTTACTCAGTTTAAGCAAATCGGAATTTTTTTAGAAGATAACCGGGAAGTGGAGGAAAAAATCGTTTCTTTTTTTCATTCTTCCTGGTTTTTTGTTTTTGCGGTGGGATTGGTATTGGCATTGTATATTGTATGGCGGCTTTTGAGAAAAACTTCTTTTCACGAACGGTTGAGAAATTTCTGGCAGGGAATGAAGGAAGGATTGTTAACCGTAAAGCGTGTGAAGCACAAGTGGTTGTTTGTATTTTATTCGCTTTTTATCTGGTTGATGTATTACCTGATGTTTTACGTTTGCTTTTTCTGTTTTGAATTTACATCTGATTTAGGTGCACTGATAGCCTTGACGATTTTTGTGTTGAGCAGTTATGGAATGGTTATGCCGGCTCAGGGCGGCATCGGTTCCTGGCACGCTATGGTGATAGCCGCTTTGTTGGTGTATTTGCCCCATACTCCGGGAATTGAAAATATGTGCCGTACATTTGCTTTGCTGACGCATGGAACAATGACGCTTCTGTATATTGTTGTCGGAGCGTTTTGTTTATTGATCATGCCTTTGTATAACACGAAGAGTTTGAAAAAGCAGGAATAAAAATTCCATATTAGATATATATATGATTGGAGCAGAACTTATCGCAAATTATTTCCCTGAATTGACAAAAGAACAAAAAGAGCTTTTCGGTGGTTTAGGTGAGCTATACCGGGAATGGAATGAGAAAATAAATGTAATTTCGAGGAAAGATATCGATTCATTGTATATTCACCATGTCCTCCATTCTTTGGCTATAGCTAAAGTGCTATCTTTTGAAAAGGGAACTCATATTATGGATGTCGGAACGGGAGGCGGTTTTCCGGGCATTCCGCTGGCTATTTTATTTCCGGACAGTCATTTTTATTTGGTGGATTCTATCGGTAAAAAGATAAAAGTGGTACGAGGAGTAGCTGAAGCATTGGGATTGGAAAATGTAAAAGCCGAACAAATCCGGGTAGAACAAGTAAAAGAAAAATTTGATTTTATTGTCAGTCGTGCGGTAACTGCATTTCCGGCTTTTGTCGGATTGGTGAAAAATAAATTCAATACGGAGTCCCATAATGAATTGGCTAACGGGCTGTTGTATCTGAAGGGCGGAGATTTTGAGGAAGAATTGAAGGCCTATCAACAGGCGGTAAAGATTTATAATATACCCGATTTTTTTAAAGAGGAATTTTTTGAAACGAAGAAAGTAATTTACCTGGATCGGAGTAAATTGAAATGAGAAGCTGAGAAATTTTACGATTGAGGGGTATAATCAGAATGCTATAACAGCAAAAGGGGGACGATCTAAAATCGTAAATCTGAAATCTGTAGCTTATATACAGATTTGAATTTTTGATTTTAAATTAAAAATTGTAAATTGCCCCGGTGTTCTGAATGACAGTTCGACGGTATCGTCGGAAAACGGAGAAATTTCTTATAAATTTGATCTCAAATCGTGGATCAACAAGCTGGATAATTATGGTAACAAGAAGAGATTTTATTAAAAAGAGTGGCTTGGCTATTGCTGCTGCCGCAGTTGCCGGTACACCCTTAAAATATGTGGTGGGTAAAGAGACTTCGGGGATAGCAGGGGGAATGCAGGCTGGAAGCGGTTTTACGACAAAACGTCCGGCTTTGGAAGAACGGCATTTTATTTCAAAAGCGGTAGAGGATACGATCATTCATACCAAGCAGCAGTTGAAAGATCCTAAATTGGCCTGGATGTTTGAAAATTGTTTTCCGAATACTTTGGATACGACGGTTGATTTCAAAATGAGAGACGGACGACCGGATACTTTTGTCATTACCGGCGATATCAATGCGATGTGGTTGAGAGATTCCGGTGCTCAGGTATGGCCGTATCTCCCATTATGTAAGGATGATGAACAATTGCGTTTACTGGTAGCCGGAGTTATCAACAGGCAGACGCAATGCATATTGCTGGATCGATATGCCAATGCTTTTACTCATGGTACGGAATCAAGTGAATGGGCTTCGGATTTAACGGAAATGAAACCTTATATACATGAGCGGAAATGGGAAATAGATTCGCTATGTTATCCGGTACGGTTGGCTTATCATTATTGGAAAATTACAGGAGATACTTCTGTTTTCGATAAAGAATGGACCCGGGCAATGGGTTTGGTGATTCAAACGTTTAAAGAGCAACAACGCAAGACAGAGAAAGGACCTTATAAGTTTCAACGCCGGACAGAACGACAATTGGATACTTTAAATAATGACGGTTGGGGTAATCCGGTAAATCCGGTAGGATTGATTGTATCCTGTTTCCGTCCATCCGACGATGCAACGACATTTGGCTTTCTGATACCCTCCAATCTGTTTGCGGTAACTTCTTTGCGGCAGATGGCGGAGATTGCGGAAAAGGTAACAGGTAATTCTACTTTGGCGGCGGAATGCAAGGCATTGGCGGCAGAGGTGCAGACGGCGATCAATCGGTATGCTATTGTTACCCATCCGAAATACGGTAAAGTGTATGCTTATGAAACAGATGGTTTCGGGAATCATTATTTTATGGACGATGCCAATGTTCCCAGTTTGTTGGCAATGCCTTATTTGGGGACGATATCTGTAAAAGATCCGGTATATCAGAATACACGCAGGATGGTTTGGAGTAATGATAATCCTTTCTTTTTCAAAGGTACGGCAGCAGAAGGAATTGGAGGCCCCCATATCGGATACGATATGATATGGCCGATGAGTATTATTATGAAGGCGATGACGTCTACAGACGACGGGGAAATCCGGAAATGTATCAGAACTCTTCGGGATACAGATGCCGGGACGGGTTTTATGCACGAGTCATTCCATATGAATAAGCCGGAGAAATTTTCACGTTCCTGGTTTGCCTGGGCGAATACGTTATTTGGGGAATTGATTGTGAAGTTGGTAGATAACGGTAAAATTTCGCTTTTGAATAACCTTTAATATTTAAATTTAATATTAACCATTTTGTTGTAAAAATATTTATTCGTAAATTTGCACCATATTCATTTCCATTCGGTTCTTGCCGGATGATATTTCTACAAATCAAAAATCCATTATCATCGTTATATGTACGACATTTTAGAGTTGAATGACAAATTGCTGACAGAGTTGCGGCAAATTGCAAAAGATTTAAATATCAAGCGCATCGAAGCTTATAAGAAACAAGAACTTATATATAAAATTTTAGATCAGCAAGCTGTCGCTGCTGCAGAAATCCGTCCGGTTGTTGCAGAAATTAATCCGGGACAACCGGAGGACGATAGGCGGAAAGAACGTAAGCCCAGAGTACGTGTTGTGCGTTCCGGTGCAGAAAAAGTCGGTGACTCCAAAGGAGGTGTCCAAAAATTTGCAAAACGGGAAGACAATAAACGGGAAGATAAACCGCTTGAAGAGAATAAGCGGGACAATAGCAGCCGGGAAGAGAACCGGAAAGAGGAAGTAAAACAGGATGTCAGGAAGGAAATTGTGGTGCAGGAAAGTGAGGATGGTACTAAAAAAAATACCGGAAAAGCATCGGAGCGGAAAGAGTTTAACCGTCCTAAATTTCAGGACCGTCAGAAGCGGGAGAAAAATGTACATATTCAGCATCGGGATGTTTTAGAGAAAGATTTGGATTTTGGAGTCGTAGAGCAGGAGGAAGATTATACCAGGGATAATTACGAATATCAGCCGGAGGTAGAAGAAATACCGTCTGTACAGCCGGATCAGCCGGTTGTTGCAGAAGATCGGTATGAGGAGAAGAGAGAAACCGGTAATCCGAACGGAAATACTTATTCCGGAAGCGGAAAGATGAAATTTGACAAACGGGATAAATATTATGAATTTGAAGGAATTATCTGCAATTCAGGTGTTTTGGAAATTATGCCTGACGGATACGGTTTTTTGCGTTCTTCTGATTACAATTACCTGAATTCTCCGGATGATATTTATGTATCTCAAAGTCAGATTAAATTGTTCGGTTTGCAGACGGGAGATACAGTTGAAGGTACCGTTCGTCCTCCTAAGGAAGGTGAGAAGTATTTTCCGTTGATTAAAGTGGAAAAAATAAACGGTAAGTCTCCGGAAGCTGTACGTGACCGCATACCTTTCGATCATTTGACGCCTCTTTTCCCCAATGAGAAATTCAATATAACGGGTAATGGACGTGCGACTATTTCTACCCGCGTTGTAGATATGTTTGCACCCATCGGAAAAGGGCAGCGGGGGTTGATCGTTGCTCAGCCGAAAACCGGTAAGACGGTTTTGTTGAAGGAAATTGCAAATGCAATTGCTGCAAACCATCCTGAAGTATATTTGATTATTTTATTGATAGATGAACGGCCGGAAGAGGTGACAGATATGGCACGTAGTGTCAATGCTGAAGTGATTTCTTCTACTTTTGACGAACCGGCAGAACGGCACGTAAAGGTGGCTAATATTGTGCTGGAAAAGGCTAAACGTATGGTAGAATGCGGACATGACGTCGTTATTTTACTTGATTCGATTACCCGTTTAGCCCGTGCTTATAACACCGTTTCTCCGGCTTCCGGAAAAGTACTTTCGGGTGGTGTGGATGCCAATGCTTTACATAAACCGAAACGTTTCTTCGGAGCGGCCCGTAATATTGAAGACGGTGGTTCATTGACTATTTTGGCCACGGCACTTACGGAAACCGGTTCTAAAATGGATGATGTAATATTCGAAGAGTTCAAAGGAACGGGTAATATGGAATTACAACTCGATCGTAAATTGTCGAACAAGCGCATTTATCCGGCTGTGGATATTACTGCTTCCAGTACACGGCGTGAAGATTTATTGTTGGATGCCAAAGTGCTTAACCGGATTTGGATCTTGAGAAATTATCTGACGGATATGAATTCAATCGAAGCAATGGAATTTGTAAAAGATCGTTTGGAAAAAACCAAGTCTAACGAAGAATTTCTGATTTCAATGAATGACCAGTAATGGTTTACATGTAATATATCGAATTTCAGTATAAAATAAAAAACCGGAAGTCTTGAAAAAGGCATCCGGTTTTTTTATCTTTTATTTTTATCAATTTTTGATTCCCAATTTTTCTTTTATAGCTTGAGGAATTGCATTTTTATGAACCAGAATTGCGGTTGTTTTCATACGTACGTAGGGTTCTGACATATAAAGATAGCCTTCAAACGGATTTCTGTCTGTCCCCCATGAATTTTTAGTTTTATAATAAAGAGTACCGTTCTGATCTTCCAGCAAACCTGTCAGGTGCATCAGGTGATCGTCGGTTGTTTCGCGCTTGTCAAAAGTTTCCTGACGGTTATTGTCATTTACTTGTATTTCAGGTACGGGAGAAACAAATGAGTAGAGATTGCTTTTATCTGCTGCCGGCAGTTTTTCAAAACGAGCCCGGTCACTGCTACTCATATTTTCCGGCTGGCTGGTCGGTAGAATAGCCAGACCATTGCTGTGGCTGAATCCTTTTTCGCTGACGTCTCCGTCCCAGGCAATAGTATACCCGTTTTTCAAAGCATTATTCATAATCGCCATCAAATCGTCAAGCGGAACGTTGTAATAACGGGCGTGTAACCAGTTATCCGGAATTTCCAGTTCCACTTGCTGATAAAACGGATAAGCCTGGTATGAGGTCAGTTCGATATAATCTTCCGGCTGAATACCGATTTCTTTGGCAAAAGATTCCGGTGTGTATTTTTTACCTTCGTAAGTAAATGTTTCCGGAGCTTTTCCCAGATAGGTTTCAATGATTGCCATAAATGCATTGGGCCAGGCTGTCGTGATTCCCCGGCTTTTATTGATTCCCTGGATATATCCGCTTAGGCCATTCACAAATTCCCCGTGTGAGTGATTGGTTGTACCGTATTGAAGACCTGGATATTCCTGTTCCGGAACGATACCGTATTTACTTATCATATCGATAACGTCGTGTGCTTGTCCGCCCTGACTGAAATTCGTGGTTCCTTGAAAACGGAAATAACGCATCCCTTTTTCAAAGTAAGCATTCCGTACGACAAACATTTCAGACAGATCATAGGTTTTATTGTGTTGCCGTAGTAATTCTGCTTCCAAAAAAGAGATTGTAGCGAAACACCAACAAGTACCGGTATTCGCCTGGTTTTTTACGGAAGTGACGGGAATGTCTTTAATCTCTTTAAATTTATACCCGGAACGGGGGGCTGACTGTTGAGCAGAAACAGGAAATAAAGAGAATAAAACAAGTACTCCCAAGGTAAGTGTAAATGATTTTATCATGATTTTTTCTATTTTAAATTAATAAGGTGCAAGATAGGTAAATTAATTTTAAATTTTAGATTTTAGATTTTAAATTGAGAAAAAGATCGGTGAAAAATTACACACTGGGACGGACTTGTTGTGTAATTTACGATTTTTGATTTTAGATTTACGATTGGGGTGAATGCTGATATGTAGAAGGGTTTCGAAGAGGTTGTTTATGATTTTAAATTTTAGATTTTAGATTTTAAAATTGAGAAACAGGTAGGTGAAAAATTACACACTGGGACGGACTTGTTGTGTAATTTACGATTTTTGATTTTAGATTTACGATTGGGGAGATTGCTGATTTGTAGAGGAGTTTCGAAGAGGTAGTTTATGATTTTAAATTTTAGATTTTAGATTTTAAATTGAGAAACAGGTAGGTGAAAAATTACACACTGGGACGGACTTGTTGTGTAATTTACGATTTTTGATTTTAGATTTACGATTGGGGTGAATGCTGATATGTAGAAGGGTTTCGAAGAGGTAGTTTATGATTTTAAATTTTAGATTTTAGATTTTAAATTGAGAAACAGGTAGGTGAAAAATTACACACTGGGACGGACTTGTTGTGTAATTTACGATTTTTGATTTTAGATTTACGATTGGGGTGAATGCTGATATGTAGAAGGGTTTCGAAGAGGTAGTTTATGATTTTAAATTTTAGATTTTAGATTTTAAATTTAGAAACAGGGAGGTGAAAAATTACACATTGGGACGGACTCATTGTGTAATTTACGATTTATGATTTTTGATTTCCGATTGGGGTGAATGTTGATATGTAGAAGGGTTTAGAAGAGGTTGTTTATGATTTTAAATTTTAGATTTTAAATTTAGAAACAGGTAGGTGAAAATAACACACTGGGACGGACTTGTTGTGTAATTTACGATTTTTGATTTACGATTTAAGATTGGGGAGATTGCTGATTCGTAGAGGGTTTTCGAAGAGGTTGTTTATGATTTTAAATTTTAGATTTTAGATTTTAAATTTAGAAACAGGTAGGTGAAAAATTACACATTGGGACGGACTCGTTGTGTAATTTACGATTTTTGATTTACAATGGAAATACAGAATCAATAAGTTGCCGGAAAATTTTCAGGTATATGAATGGAATGAAGTGATTAACTTAATGTTTTCCGAAATATTATTGGGAAAGTAATTGCTATATCTATAATCTGGAAAATATATAAAATTGCAATCTCAAGATTGCAAATAATTATATTTTATATTATTTTTGTATGGCAAAAAAGAGAAAATGGACAGTTTACGTAGTACGCACAATACATTATTAAAAGAGCGTGTTTCTGCTATTCGTCGCGGACTTGCAGATCAAATCAACAGGAAGAGCCGTTTGATTGCTGTAAAAGGGAGCCGGGGTGTAGGGAAAACGAATTTCTTATTGGATTATTGCCGCGACTATTATCCGGACGATGTTTCCTGTTTGTATGTAAATATCAATAATCTTTTTTTTGCTGCAGAAGGACTTTATCATTTTGTTGAACGTTTTTATAAGTTGGGAGGGAAAGTTCTTTTATTAGACCAGGTTCATAAATATCCCGGCTGGGACCGGGAGTTGCAAGCCTGTTATCATTCTTTTCCCGGTTTGCAGATTGTGTTTACGATTTCTTCCATCGTTCGGGTAAAATCGAATGAATATCTGAAAGAGATCGTGGATATGTATAATTTGAGCGGTTTGTCGTTCCGGGAGTTTCTGGAGCTTGAAACAGGGTATCAGTTTCCGGTATTTTCATTTAAGGAGATTGTGGAAAAGCACGAGCAGATCGTAGACGGTATTCTGGCTCAGATTCGTCCTTTGGCCTATTTCGGGAATTATTTACGATACGGTTATTATCCGATATATTTGGAAGAAAAATCACATATTGATTATTTGTTGAAAAATATCAATTTGACTTTGGAATTTGATATTCCCTACAATAATCAAATAGAACTGAAATATCTGCCCAAACTAAAAAAATTATTGTATCTTGTGGCGCGGGATAATGGTGGCAGTGTGAATATCAGTAGATTGAGTGCCGATATCGGCGTATCCCGGGCTACGGTGCTGAATTATTTGTATTACATGAAAAATGCCCGTTTGTTGACATTGTTGTTGCCGGCAGGGAATGAGGAAGATTGTTTGCGTAAGCCGAACAGACTGTATATGCACAATTCGAATTTGTTGAATGCAGTTTGTCTGGACGAGGTGGATAAGCAGGTATTACGGAAAACATTTTTTTTGAGTCAATTGTGTCCGGTGCATCGTATAAATTATACGGATAGGGCTGATTTCCTGATTGACGGTATGTATCATGTAAATGTTTGTGAGGAAGGAAAAGAAAAGGGGGCGGATGATGTTATTCTGATGGAAGATATGATAGAACGGGGAAAAGGAAATGTCATACCTCTCTGGTTATCGGGATTTACCTATTGACGGGAAGATTAAGATTGAGAATTAAATATAGTAATAAATCAAAATTGAATGTCGAAAGCCAAAATTATTTTTGTTTTCAATTTTCAGTTTTCAATTAATTTAAAAAGATGGCAAAAGAAAAACAATTCATGACTTGTGATGGTAACGCTGCCGCTGCACATATAGCATATATGTTCAGTGAAGTATCGTGTATTTATCCCATCACTCCGTCTTCGCCGATGGCTGAGAATGTCGACGAGTGGGCGGCTAAAGGGAGAAAGAACATGTTCGGAGAAACCGTACGTGTGATCGAAATGCAATCAGAAGCCGGTGCTGCCGGAGCTGTTCATGGTTCTTTACAGGCCGGTGCATTGACCAGTACTTATACTGCTTCACAGGGATTGTTGTTGATGATTCCGAACATGTATAAAATTGCCGGGGAATTATTGCCTTGTGTATTTCATGTAAGTGCACGGGCATTAGCTGCTCATGCTTTGAATATTTTCGGAGATCATGCCGATGTTTATGCAGCCCGTCAAACCGGTTTTGCTATGTTGGCTTCCGGCTCTGTACAGGAAGTGATGGATTTGTCAGCTGTTTCTCATTTGACGGCAATAAAATCCCGTGTTCCGTTTGTGAATTTCTTCGATGGTTTCCGTACCTCTCACGAGATACAGAAAATTGAAGCTTTGGATATGGAAGATTTGCGGGGACTGGTGGATATGGAGGCTTTGCAGGCATTCCGTAGCCGCTCGTTGAATTCCGAAACCCCGGTAACCCGTGGTACGGCTCAAAATCCGGATATTTATTTCCAGGGACGTGAAGCTTGTAATAAATTTTATGAATTAGTGCCTGACCTCGTGGCCGGTTATATGGATGAAATTTCTAAGCTGACCGGAAGAAAATATCGTCCGTTTGATTACTATGGTGCTCCGGATGCTGAAAATATCATTATCGCTATGGGATCGATAACGGATACCATTCGTGAAGTAATTGATTATAAATTGGCGCAAGGAGAGAAGGTCGGTTTGATAGCCGTTCATTTGTATCGTCCGTTCTCTGCCAAATATTTTATGGAAGCTGTGCCCGCATCTGTAAAACGGATTACAGTACTTGACCGTACTAAAGAGCCGGGAGCTAACGGTGATCCGTTGTATTTGGATGTAAAAGATATATTCTATGGAAAAGCAAATGCGCCTTTGATTGTAGGCGGACGTTATGGTATGGGGTCAAAGGATGTGACTCCGGCTCAAATCATCGCTATTTATAAAAATATGGCTTTGAATGAACCGAAAAATCAGTTCACAGTCGGTATCGTGGATGATGTAACATTCAAATCGTTGCCTTTGGAGCAGGAAGTAAAGGTGACCTCCGATTCCACCTACGAAGCCAAATTTTATGGGTTGGGTTCGGACGGTACGGTTGGTGCCAATAAGAATTCCATCAAGATTATCGGAGGAGCTACGAATAAATATTGTCAGGCATATTTCGCATATGATTCCAAGAAGTCGGGTGGTTTTACCGCTTCTCACCTGCGTTTCGGAGATGAACCGATTCGTTCTACCTATCTGGTGACAACTCCTGACTTTGTCGCTTGTCATGTGCCTGCATACATCCATCAGTATGATGTATTGAAAGGGTTGAAAAAAGGCGGTTCGTTCCTGTTGAATTCTCTTTGGGATGCCGAAGAAACGGCTAAGCATATGCCGAACCATATGAAGAAATATCTGGCAGATAACGAAATTAATTTCTATATCATTAATGGTACGAAGATCGGTCAGGAATTGGGATTGGGGAATCGTACCAATACGATTATGCAGAGTGCTTTTTTCAAGATTACGAATGTGATTCCTTACGAACTGGCAGTTAAAGAAATGAAAGCCGCTATCGTGAAATCTTACGGTACGAAAGGGGAAGCTATCGTAAATATGAATTATGCTGCCGTAGACGCCGGTGGTAAGGAAGGCAATCTGGTGAAAGTCAATGTTCCTGCCGAATGGAAGAATTTACCGGATGAAATGCCGGGTCATGATGGCAACCGCCCTGAATTTATCCGTAATGTTGTAGATGTGATGAATGCTCAGAAGGGAGACGATCTGCCTGTCAGTGCTTTTGTCGGCAGAGAAGACGGTACATTCCCTTGTGGAACAGCGAAATATGAAAAACGGGGTATTGCTGTGAATGTTCCGGAATGGCAGGTTGAAAACTGTATACAGTGTAACCAATGTGCTTATGTATGTCCTCACGCTGCTATCCGTCCTTTCCTGATGACGAGTGAGGAATTGGCTGCTGCTCCTGCCGGAACACAATCAAAACCGGCAATCGGTAAAGAGCTGGCTGGATATCAATTCAGAATTCAGGTATCTCCTTTGGATTGTACGGGGTGTGGTAACTGTGCCGATGTTTGTCCGGCTAAAACCAAAGCTTTGGTCATGAAACCGCTGGAATCTCAAGAGGTTGAAATGCCTCGTTGGGAATATATGGATAAGAAAGTTGGTTACAAACAAGTTGTAGAACCGAACAATGTGAAGAATTCACAATTTGTTCAGCCTTTGTTTGAGTTCTCTGGTGCCTGTGCCGGTTGTGGTGAAACTCCGTATATCAAATTAATCACTCAGTTGTTCGGAGAAAGAATGATGGTAGCTAATGCAACGGGTTGTTCTTCTATTTACGGTGCATCTGCTCCCTCTACTCCTTATTGTACAAATTATAAGACGGGGCGTGGTCCGGCCTGGGCTAATTCATTATTTGAAGATAATGCTGAATTCGGTTTCGGTATGGCAGAAGGTGCAAACCGTTTACGTGAAAGAGTGAAGAGATTGCTGGAAGAAAACATGTCAGCTTTCTCTGCTGCTGTACAAGCTGCTGCTACTGCATGGATTGCCGGTTTTGATGATAAAGACCAGACTTTGGCTTTGAGCGATGCATTGCTTGCTGCCCTGGAAAAAGAGACTGCTCCGGTAGCTAAGGAAATTTTAAGTCTGAAGGCTTATTTCACGAAGAAATCTCAATGGATATTCGGTGGTGACGGTTGGGCTTATGATATCGGTTACGGTGGTGTAGATCATGTATTGGCCAGCGGACATGACGTAAATATTTTGGTTGTCGATACCGAAGTATATTCGAATACCGGTGGACAGTCTTCTAAATCAACGCCGACGGGTGCCGTTGCCAAGTTTGCTGCCAGCGGTAAACGGGTAAGGAAAAAAGATTTGGGTATGATGGCTATGTCTTATGGCTATGTTTATGTAGCACAGGTAGCAATGGGGGCAAATCAGGCTCAATATATCAAAGCATTGAAAGAAGCGGAAGCATATCCGGGACCGTCTTTGATTATAGCTTACGCTCCCTGTATCAACCACGGTTTGAAGGCTAGCATGGGTAAATCACAGGCAGAGGAGAAAAAAGCCGTTGAGTGTGGTTACTGGCAGTTGTATCGTTATAATCCGTTGTTGGAGTGTGAAGGTAAAAATCCGTTCCAATTGGATTCTAAGGAACCTGATTTCTCTAAATTCCGTGAGTTCCTGATGGGTGAAGTACGTTTCAATTCTTTGGTAAAAGCTGCTCCTGCAGATGCAGAGAAGCTGTTTGAAACAACAGAAGCAAATGCCAAATGGAGATACGAAGGTTATAAACGTCATGCTGAAATGAAGTATGGTGAATAAATAAGATCTTTGGATCCGGATAAGGGCTGCATTTTGCAGCCCTTTTTTTATGGAATGGGGAGGAAAAGATACAAACCGGACTGATAATTGATATGGGAAGGATATATTGCAATCTGTTCTTATTCCGCTTGCCGAGCTTTTAGTGTTGATTGTTTTTTATAAAAATTTACATTAAATTGCATATCCTATTTTTTTTCGTATTTTTGACTGTAATTTTATGTCGTTAGGTATAAAGAACAAAAGTGTAAGTTTAAAAGATAATTTTATGGAAGAATTAGAAACAAAAAATCAGGAGCAACCCAAACAAACGATTATAATTCAGCAGCCTGTTTCCCGTTCGAATGGTTTGGGTACTGCGGGGTTTGTATTGGCATTGATTGCATTATTTTTAGGCTGGATTCCGTTTTTAGGCTGGATTGTATGGTTGTTAGGACTTATTTTTTCTGCCTGCGGTATGTTTAAAGCTCCCAGGGGGCTTGCTATTGCCGGACTGGTAATATCTCTGATCGGGGTGATATTATTGCTGGCTGTTTTCGGTGCCGTAACTGCTGCTCTTACGTTGTGATAAAAACGGGGGATGCGACTTTCTGAATCTTCACAGATTTAATAGAAGAAAAATAATGGGGCGATGAAAAAATATTTTCATTACCCTATTTTTGTTTCTATAAACTTTTTCTTTTGGGTATTTTCTTAATTTTTATTTACCTTTGAGCCATTATTAACAGTCAGAAAGGGGTGCCTGAATAGTACGGGCTGAGATTATACCCATTGAACCTGATCCGGGTAATGCCGGCGAAGGGAGTTATGTAACAGATGTGCGCCTTTCTGTTATAATTTAAAGCACAAATGAATAAAAAATTTTGGATCATTGCCACATTATTGCATTGTGGTTTGTATGCCGTTGCAGAAACAGAAACGACGGATTCTTTGCGTCATGTAAATCTTGAAGAGGCTCAGGTCTTTTCAACGCGTGCAACAGCGAGGACTCCGATTGCTTTTGTCAATATCAGTAAAGAGGCAATTCAGAAACAAAATGCCGGTTTGGATATTCCGTTTTTATTGTTGATGACGCCTTCCGTATTGACCACGACAGATGCCGGTGCCGGAATCGGCTACTCGACGATACGTGTACGGGGTACCGATGCGACTCGTATTAATGTAACCACTAACGGTATTCCGATGAATGATGCGGAGAGTCATGCTATTTTTTGGGTGAATACGCCGGATTTGGCTTCTTCTTTGAAAGATATGCAGATACAGCGCGGGGCCGGAACTTCAACGAACGGGGCCGGTGCTTTCGGGGGAAGTATCAATATGCAGACAGAGAGCTCTGCCATCAATCCTTATGCAGAAATCAGCGGTTCTTACGGTTCGTTTAATACACAGAAAGAAACGTTTAAAGTGGGAACCGGTCTGGTGAATAATCGTTGGGCTTTCGATGCCCGGCTTTCGCATATTAAAAGTGATGGTTATAGAGACCGGGCTTCTGCCCAATTGAAATCTTATTTTGCTCAGGCCGGGTATTACGGAGATAAAACGACGGTTAAATTTATTACTTTCGGTGGCAAAGAAGAAACTTATCATGCCTGGGACGGTATAACCAAGGATATGCTGGAAACCGATCGTACCTATAACCCGAATGGAGTAATTGAAGATGAGAACGGAAAGGCTGTGGGTTTTTATGATGATCAACTGGATGTGTATCGTCAAACCCATTATCAGTTATTATTCAACCATATTTTCAATCCGGCCTGGAATTTAAATGTTGCTTTTCATTACACCGGCGGGGAAGGATATTACCAGGAATACAAGAATGGCCGCTATCTGGCCGAATATGGATTACAACCTTATGTGGATGCTGAAGGCAAAACGGTTGAAACTTCGAATTTAATCCGGAGAAAGAATGTCGCCAGTGATTTCGGTGGTATGGTTTTTTCTTTAAATTATCAAACCGGAAAATTACAGGCATCTCTCGGAGGCGGAATGAATAAATACAAGAATGATCACGATGGAAATGTAATTTGGGTGAAAAATTATATCGGCGATCTTGCTCCCGATCATAAGTTCTATGAAAATACCGGAGAGAAACTGGATGCCAATATATACGGACGTCTGAATTATGAATTTGTACGTAATCTGAATTTTTACGTCGATTTACAATATCGTCATATTAATTATACGATAAAAGGAGTGAACGATAAATACGATTGGAGTGCGGGTCATATGCAGCCATTGAATTTGGATGAAACCTTTAACTTTTTTAATCCGAAAGCGGGACTTTTCTGGCAGATCAATTCTCAAAACAGTGCTTACGCTTCATTTGCTGTAGCGCAGAAGGAACCGACCCGAAATAATTACACTGACGGTTTCTTTACCCAACGCCCCAAAGCCGAACGCCTGCTGGATTATGAGCTCGGATATACTTTCCGCTCGGGCCGTTTTACTGCCGGCGTGAATTTGTATTATATGGATTATAAAGATCAACTGGTATTGACCGGACAGTTGAACGAGATCGGAGAAGCCGTATCAGCTAACGTAAAAGATAGTTATCGTACGGGTGCCGAATTGTCGGCCGGAATGAGGTTTACAAATTGGTTGCGTTGGGATGTCAATGCGACGTTGAGCCGTAACCGGATTAAGCATTATACGGAATATTTGAGCGATGTGAATGAAAACTGGAAAGATATGACAACAGCAGATGGCGGTATTTCTCAAACAGCCAATTATTTGGGATCCACTCCGATTTCTTTTTCTCCGGATTTTATGTTGAATAGTTTGATTGCTTTCAATTATAAGGGATTGGATGCCTCGTTACAGTCTCAGTATGTAAGTAAGCAGTACCTGAATAATTCCGGGGATAATGATTGTACATTGGATGCTTATTTTGTAAGTAATTTGAATGTAAGTTATACTTTCAAGCTGCCGGCGATGAAATCGGTAACGGTAGGGGTAACGGTGTATAACCTGTTCGATGAAACGTATGAAAGCAACGGATATGCCAGTCGTACGGCTGTTTACCCGACACCGGACAGAATCAAACCGGCAGGTGTCAAACCGGAAATAGTACCTTATGCGGCTTATTATCCCAATGCCGGAATTAATGCGTTGGCGTATCTGACGTTGCGATTTTAAAAGATAAGGTTGGAACCGGTGTTAATATCGGTTCCGATTGTAAATCAAAAATTTATGGGTTCGTATCTTGGTTTTTTGTAATTTTATTCTTTTATAGTCGATCTGAAATTTACATTTTAAAGCAGCTATGGATTATTTAGAAATTATCGGGACCCTTGTCGGATTGCTATATCTCTGGTTCGAATATAAAGCGAGTATCTGGCTTTGGGCTGCGGGTATTGTCATGCCGGCTTTAAGTCTTATGGTGTATTATCGGTCCGGATTATATGCGGATTTCGGTATTAATATTTACTATCTTTTAGCCGGTATATACGGTTGGGCGATGTGGTTAAAAGGGGCTTCCGGTAAGAAAGAGCTTCCGGTTATACATACGCCTATAAAACAGATTTTGCCGTTGACAGCTATAGCTGTCGGGTTATTGTTGTTTATTGCCTGGATATTGATTCGTTTTACGGATAGTACAGTTCCCTGGCTTGACAGTTTGACAACGGCATTGAGTATTGTGGCCATGTGGATGTTGGCTTATAAACATGCCGAACAATGGTTGGTATGGATTATTGTCGATGTTGTTAGTTGTGGGTTATATATTTATAAAGGTTTACCTTTCTATGCCGCTTTATATGGATTTTATACTATAATTGCCTTCTTCGGCTATTTCAAATGGTTGAAAATGATCTCCGAAGAAAGGTAATTTATGATTTCTGGATTCTGATTTATCTCCCTAACTAACCGTTTGTTTTAATTTAGAATTTGCAATTAAAATTCTACTTTTGCCTTGTAATTGTATTGAAAGATGAAGCATTATCCTTTATGTGGTAAGGGGCATTTGCCGGAGGTTGTTATATTGGCGGACGGGAATTTTCCGAGGACCCGTTCGGCTGTTGAGATGTTAAAACGATTGCCGATAGTATGTTGTGACGGGGCGACCGGTAAATTATTGCGTCATGGGTATAAGCCTCACGCTATTGTCGGAGATGGAGATTCGCTTTCATCTGTACTTCGGAAACAATATGCTTCTATTATTCATCTGGAAAAGGAACAGGAAACCAATGATTTGAGCAAAGCTTTCCGTTTTTGTCTGGAAAAGGGTTGGAGAAATATTCTGATCCTGGGGGCAACGGGAAAAAGGGAAGATCATACTTTGGGAAATATCAGTCTTTTGATGGATTATATGTCCTGTGCTCAGGTACAGATGTTGACGGATTACGGTTTGTTTACCCCTGTTTGCGGAGATTCTGAGTTTGAGTCTTTTCCGGGACAACAGGTATCTGTGTTTAATATGGGATGTACTTATCTGAAAGGTGAAAATCTGGCTTATCCGCTCTCTCTGTTTACGAATTGGTGGCAGGGAACTTTAAATGAGGCAACTGAAACCCGTTTCCGGGTTATTACGGACGGAAAGCTGTTGGTATACCGGGTTGGCGGTTTATTGAAATAATAAGAATGTAATTTTTATCATTATTTACAAAACTTCCTAAAATTTTTATCAATCTGATTTATGTTATATATTTGCGGAAATTTAGTTATCGGTTGCATGTACGGTAATCATTTTACGGTTTATTAAATTTATTTTTCATGAAAAGGCAATTGATTTCCTTATTGGTGCTATGTTTTGGAATATTTCAATTACAAGCAGCAGATAAACAGGTGATCCGGATTTCGACAGCCGCTACGGATTTAATTTTTCAGGTGGGGGCGAACGGGCGTTTGTATCAGTCGTATTTAGGTCCCCGATTTATGAACGGGACGGATATAGAGTGTTTGTCAAAAGACAGAAATGTAGCGGCACAAGGGTGGGAAGTATATCCGGGTTCAGGAATGGAGGATTATTTTGAACCGGCATTAGGTATCACTCATAATGATGGGAATATGGCGACTTTGTTGAAGTTTGTTTCACAGGAAGTCCGTCGGATAGATACGAATGTGGAAGAAACCATAATTACATTGAAAGATGAGGTTTATCCGATCGAGGTGAAGTTACATTATGTGTCTTTTGCCAAAGAGAATGTGATTAAATCCTGGTCAGAGATATGCCATCGGGAGAAAAAGCCGGTGACTTTATTCCGTTATGCTTCTGCTATGTTTTATTTTGAAAGTCCGCGCTATTTTTTGACTGAATTCAGTGGTGATTGGGCGCGTGAGGCGATGATGACTTCTCAGGAGCTACAATTCGGTAAGAAAATTATTGACACGAAACTAGGAAGCCGGGCTGCCATGCATGCACATCCGTTTTTTCAATTGGGCCTGGGGCATCCGGTGGCTGAAAACGAAGGATTGGTATTGGTCGGTACTATCGGATGGACCGGAAATTTCCGGTTTACCTTTGAAGTGGATAATGTGGGAAATTTGCGCGTAATTTCAGGCATAAATCCTTATGCTTCCTGTTATGAGCTTGTGCCGGGAGAGGTTTTTAAGACACCTGAATTTATTTTTACTCTCAGTGGGAATGGTGTCGGCGATGCCAGTCGCAATTTGCATGATTGGGCACGGCATTACCAGGTAAAAGACGGATTGGGGGCACGGCTTACTTTATTGAATAATTGGGAAAATACCGGATTTAATTTTAATGAAGAGATATTGCTTGGTTTGATGAAAGAAGCGAAGCATTTGGGGGTCGATATGTTTTTGCTCGATGACGGTTGGTTTGGGAATAATCATCCCCGAAATGACGACCGTGCTGGTTTGGGTGACTGGGAACCAATGAAGAGTAAATTACCTAATGGTGTTGGTCCTTTAGTCGAGGGGGCCGAAAAAGCAGGAGTCAAATTCGGAATCTGGGTCGAGCCGGAAATGGTAAATCCGAAAAGTGATTTGTTTGAAGAGCATCCGGAATGGGTGATTCATCAGCCTAACCGGGAACCTTATTACTATCGCAATCAGTTAGTATTGGATATGAGTAATCCAAAAGTACAGGATTATGTATATGGGATTATTGATAACTTAATGACCCGACATCCGGGAATTGCTTTTTTCAAATGGGATTGCAACAGTCCGATCACCAATATTTATTCTCCGTATTTGAAAAATAAGCAGTCACAATTGTATATAGATCACGTACGTGGGATATATAGCGTTTTGGAGCGGCTAAAAGAAAAATATCCGAATCTGCCGATGATGCTTTGCTCCGGGGGAGGAGCCCGTTGTGATTATGAGGCATTGAAATATTTCACTGAATTTTGGCCAAGCGATAATACAGAGCCGGTGGAACGTATTTTTATTCAATGGGGATTTTCGCAAGTGTTTCCTTCACAGGTTTTGTGTGCGCATGTCACTGGCTGGGGAAAACAATCCGTCAAATTCCGAACGGATGTTGCTATGATGTGTAAATTGGGATTTGACATCGGTATTGCAGATATGACAGCAGATGAACAGGCGTTTTGTCAGGAAGCTGTGAAAAATTTTAAACGCCTTTCTCCGGTTATTCTACAAGGAGATTTTTATCGTCTGGTTTCTCCTTATGAAACAAATCATGCTGCGGTTGTACATGTCGGAAAAGATAAGCGTAAAGCAGTTCTTTATGCTTATGATTTGTATCCTCGTTTTGGAGAAAAATTATTTCCGGTAAAACTACAGGGATTAAATCCCGTTAAAAACTATAAAATTGAAGAGATCAATTTGATGCCGGGACATCAATCCGATTTAACTGCCCACGGAAAAATATATTCCGGTGATTTTTTAATGAAGGTGGGGATAGACGTGTTTACAGGTAACAAGACACATAGCCGGATTCTTGAAATAACAGCTCAATAAATAATAAGAGGTGTGGTTTCAACCGCACCTCTTATCATTTAAGGAGTAAATTATTGATTTTTTCTTTCAATGTCTGGACATTTATCGGTTTGGCAATGTAGTCTGTAAATCCGTAGGACAGGATATTTTTAACATCCTGAGAGTAGGCATAGGCAGTTACTGCAATAACCGGAACGTTGGATGATATTTTGCGAATTTCAGAAAGAGCTTCGTATCCGTTAACTTCAGGCATACGGATATCCATTAGAAGTATGACAGGATTATAGAGCTTAAAAAGAGTGATTGCTTCGCGTCCGTTATAAGCATGTAAAAGCTGGAAGTCTGCTTTTAGAACATATTCCAACAACAGGTAATTATCTCTGTTATCTTCGGCTATGACAATAATAGGTTTGTTTTTTGAATTATGCATGTATTCTGTCTGCCTAAATTAATATTCTGTTGAATATAAATGCAATTCCGAATGTAAAAATTTTATGATTTCAATATTCTAAAGTCATTTATACGGAATACGACTTTATTTGATTCACACACACACCATAAAATAATACTTATGACCCTTTTAGAGGGAGATTCAAAGGTACGTTTTTTTTGTGTAATCACAAAAATTGACAGATAGAAATTAAAATCATTCATACAGGTTATTCAATACATCATAAACAACTGTATTTCAATAATTAAAAAAATATTTATATCTATTCTTCTTTCTTACATTTCTATTTGAATTTTTCCCATTTTTATAAACTTAAAAAACGTACCTTAAATTTGGCTGAAAGATACTATTTGTTATGTGTGTAATTTGCTTTTTTACATCGCTTTCCGTTTTTATGGCATGTCTTTTTCAACTTTCTTAAACACACTACCGTATCTCGTAAAAAAAGTATATCTTTGCAGTTCGTTAATGTTGGACGTTTAATATTTTTGTTTCCGGACAGATCATGCAATATACTTTATTGGCTAAAGATAAGAATAGTGAAGCTCGTTGTGGGGTGTTAACAACGGCGCACGGGGAAATTCATACTCCTATTTTTATGCCGGTAGGAACGGTGGGAACAGTGAAAGCTGTACATGCCCGGGAATTAAAAAATGATATTCGTGCAGAAATTATTCTGGGGAATACGTATCATTTGTATTTACGTCCGGGAACAGATATATTGCAAGCTGCCGGAGGATTACATAAATTCAACGGCTGGGACAGACCCATCCTGACGGACAGCGGAGGTTTTCAGGTTTTTTCTTTGACCGATCGGCGGAAGATTACCGAAGAAGGAGTCATATTTCATTCCCACATTGATGGCTCGAAACACATTTTTACACCGGAATCCGTAATGGATATCCAGCGTAAAATAGGGGCGGATATCATTATGGCTTTCGATGAATGTCCTCCGGGAACGAGTGAATACGGATATGCAAAAAAATCTTTGGAATTGACGCAGCGCTGGCTGGAACGCTGCGTAAAACATCTGGATGCCACGGAGCCTTTGTATGGTTACGAACAAAATCTGTTTCCTATTGTTCAGGGATGTGTGTATAAGGATTTGCGGGAGCGGTCGGCGGAGCATGCGGTAGCGCTGGATCGGGCCGGATATGCTATCGGCGGCTTGGCTGTCGGTGAACCGGCAGAAGACATGTATGCGATGATAGAAGTCGTAAACCGTATTTTACCGCAAAATAAACCCCGTTATTTGATGGGGGTAGGTACTCCGGAAAATATTCTGGAAGCGATTGCTTTGGGAGTAGATATGTTCGACTGTGTTATGCCCACCCGGAATGGACGTAACGGAATGTTGTTTACGACTGAAGGTGTGATTAATATAAAAAACAGAAAGTGGGATAGGGATTTTTCTCCTTTAGATCCTGCCGGATTATGCTTTGTTGACACAGATTATACAAAGGCATATCTCAGACATCTGATAAAGGCCGATGAAATATTGGGATTACAAATATGTTCTATCCATAATCTGGCTTTTTATTTATGGTTGGTTCGTGAAGCCAGAAAACATATTCTGGAAGGAGATTTTGCTGTCTGGAAATCACGAATGGTAAAAAAAGTAACAACACGGTTGTAATAGGAAGCTGCTATTTCAGAGTCCAATAGTCTTAAAATGAAAAAACTCGATTTATACATTATCCGTAAATTCTTGGGAACATTCTTTTTTTCCCTGGCACTTATATTGTGTATCGTCGTTGTTTTCGATGTTGCGGAAAAGTTGGAAAAATTTATAGGGAATCAGGCCCCGTTGTCGGAGATTATTTTTCAGTATTATCTGAATTTCATACCTTATTTCGCTAATCTTTTTTCATCATTATTTACTTTTATTTCCGTAATCTTTTTTACCTCGAAAATGGCTTATGATAGTGAGATCATAGCTATATTAAGTACCGGTATCAGCTTTAAGCGTTTTTTGTTTCCTTATATGATATCTGCGGCTGTAATTGCATTGTTGTCTTTTTGTCTCAGTGCTTTTATTATTCCGAATGCCAATCAGACGCGTATTGAATTTCAGAAACGTTATATCAATAAAAAATTCAATAATAAGGAAGCTAATATCCACCGGCAGATCGCTCCCGGCGTATTTATTTATATGTCGAATTATTCGGTAGCTTCCAATATCGGATACGATTTTTCTATTGAGACGTTTAATAATGATACGTTGGTCAGTAAGCTTACGTCCAGTCGCATTACCTGGGATAAAGATAAGGAAAAATGGGTGATCAGTAATTGGAAATTGCGGGAGCTTGAAGGGAACCGGGATAAATACACGACGGGCCGGGAGATTGATACATTGCTGGGGTTTTTGCCTTCGGAATTTTCAGAGGACCCGAGTAAAATAAAGGAACAGCTTACCTTGCCGGAATTGGATGAATATATCGAACGGATGAAGTTGCGGGGAAGTTCTAATATTATCGAATTTCAGATTGAAAAATATAAAATATGGTCCAATGCTTTTGCGACTTTTATTTTGACATTAATAGGTGTGTCTATCTCTTCCCGTAAAATCCGGGGGGGGATGGGCCTGCATTTGGGGTTGGGATTGTTACTCAGTTTCTCTTACATTCTGTTTATGCAATTTTCGACTGTTTTCGCAACAAACGGGGATATGAATCCGTTATTATCCGTGTGGCTGCCGAATATACTGTTTGCGGTAATTGCGTTTTTTGTATACCGGACAGCTCCGAAATAGGAAAATAAATACAATAAATACCGATAGAAGGGTGGGCTTGTGTAGAATTGGGTGTGATAATATGTTTAATATGGAGAAAAAAATCAATAGAAGAGAAAATAACGAAGGACGTCGCCAGGAAGGTCGTTCTTTTTCCAGAAATACCCGGAATTCCGGATATAAAAGTGAAAACAAAGAATCTTCGCAGACGAATCGTCGCTATTTTGACCGGGAGAGAAAAGACAATGAAAATAAACCTCGTTTTAATTATACAAGGGAGGAGGGAAGTGTTAGGCAGGAGTCTGAATCCCGTTATCAACGCAGACCGAGAGTAGAGGAAGGCCGGAAAGAATCGGAGAATGGGGGACGGTATCAGAAGAGGGATTATTATAAGCGGGAAACAGGAACGAATCCGGCAAATCGTTCGCAGGAGAAAACCCCCGGACGTAGGAGTTATTTTTCAAAACCGACTGAAGAGAAGAATTACAGTAGGGAAAACAAATACATAAAACGCGACTATAAGCGTCAGGATTCTTTGGGGGAAGAAGGGAAGGAAGAATTGCGTAAAAAGCATTACAGTAAGAAAAAGCAGTTGGAGCACCATCGGCTTAAGGTAGAAAAAGAAGATGCTGAGTTGCGTTTGAACCGTTATATTTCTATGGGAGGGGTATGTTCACGGAGAGATGCGGACGTGTTGATAGCCGAAGGAAGAGTGAAAGTAAACGGCGAAGTTGTCCAGACTGTGGGAATTAAAGTCCGTAAGAACGATCGGGTAGAAGTTGACGATGTTTTAATTGTTCCCGAACGAAAAGTATATCTGGTACTCAATAAACCTAAAGACTACGTAACTACTGTAGAAGATCCGCTTGAACGTAAGACTGTGATGAGTCTGATAGAAGATGCGTGTAAAGAACGGATCTATCCTATCGGGCGTTTGGATCGTCAGACCACAGGCGTCTTATTGTTTACGAATGACGGTGATTTAGCCAAGAAGCTGACGCATCCGAAATATGAACACAAGAAAATATACCATGTATTTTTGAATAAACCGTTGGATGAAACGGATCTGGAAAAGATCAGTAAAGGATTGGAATTGGAGGACGGTTTTATAAAAGCCGATGAAATTAGTTATACGTCGCCTGACAGATCCGAGGTCGGGATTGAGATTCATTCAGGACGTAACCGGATTGTGAGACGGATATTTGAGCATCTGGGATACGACATCGTTCGTCTTGACCGGGTGTATTTTGCGGGAATAACCAAAAAGAATTTACCGAGAGGAAAATGGCGGTTTTTGACTTCTCAGGAGGTTCGGATATTGAAGATATATAATACCTGACGGGTTTATAAAATCAGTCCGGATTGTATATATTTTTAAATGTAATATTTTTATTTAAAAAATAATGCTTATTTTGCATTGTTTTCATTGTTAAAATATTTATTATGGTGGCACTGGTATCACAAGGAATGAACAGAATGAGGATATTACAGAAGATTTCTTATACCCCTCGTTGGATCATTTTCATTTTAGATGTATGTCTGAGTTTGTTCTCAATAGGTGTTGCTTGTTTGGTTTTAGCTAATTTTCAGATTGATAAGATCGTTTTAGAGCCTCTGATAAAGATCATGTTTATTGTTGTAGGGGTTCGGATGGTCGGATTTATTTTAGGGAAAACTTATTCCGGAATTATTCGCTATACGGGGACTGAAGATGTATTGCGGATATTTTATGTATTGACGGCCGGCGAATTGGTTCTTTTGTTGTTTAATGCCGGTTTTTTCATTTTTGATCAGACATTTTTTATTCCGTTGGGGTTTCTTTTGATTGAATATATGGTATTGATGTGTACCATGACGATACTTCGTTTATTTGTTAAAATTACATTTTCCCAATATGTCGATGCTGAAAAGGTAAAGAAAAATGTGATTATTTGCGGTAGTGACGAATACGGAATGATGGCGAAGCATGCTTTGGATAATGCTGTGGATGCCTCATACAATATCATTGCTTTCGTAGATATGAACGATAAAAAAGCAGGGAAGGTATTGGAGGGTGTCAAGATTTATAAGTCCAGTGCTTTATCTTATCTTTTGAAGCGGAATGATGTCGATAAGGTGGTAATCGCCAAAAAATTGCTGGCGCAGGATAAGAAACGCCGCCTGATTGAAACCTGTCTGAAATACAATGTCAGTGTATTGGAAGTGCCTCAATTTGAAAGCTGGATTAACGGGGAGTTGAATATTAAACATATTAAAAACATCAAGATTGAGGATTTACTGGATCGTGGAGTTATAGAATTGGATGATCAGGCTTTGCGTAAACAGTTACTGAATAAAACAATTTTGGTAACAGGTGCGGCCGGTTCGATTGGGAGCGAGATTGTCCGGCAGTTGACCCGTTTTAAACCGGCACGTATCATTTTACTGGATGAGGCAGAGTCACCTCTTTATGATATACAACTGGAATTATCTGAAAAATTCCGTTTCAATGATTTCTCGGTAGAAATGGCAGATGTCCGGGATTATGACAGAACGGAAGGTATATTTGTCAGGTATCGGCCTGATATTGTGTATCATGCTGCCGCTTATAAGCATGTGCCGATGGTTGAATTATTGCCGTTGGAAGGAATAAAGACTAATGTTTTCGGAACAAAAAATGTGGCTGATCTGGCTGTGAAATACGGGTGTGATAAATTTGTTATGATTTCGACCGACAAAGCTGTGAATCCGACGAATGTAATGGGATGTACCAAACGGATTGCTGAAATATACATACAGTCGTTGAATGCTCAATCGAAAACCTGTTTTGTTACGACCCGTTTTGGTAATGTATTGGGGTCTAACGGATCTGTAATCCCCCGGTTTACCAAACAGATAGAAGAAGGTGGTCCGGTAACGGTGACACATCCGGATATTACCCGTTTTTTTATGACCATACCGGAGGCCTGTCAATTGGTATTGCAAGCCGGGGCCTTGGGAGAGGGAGGTGAGATATTCGTCTTCGATATGGGGGAAAGTGTGAAAATTGTCGATTTGGCTCGTAAAATGATTAAACTTTCCGGATTTGAAGTAGGTAAAGATATACATATTGTATTTACAGGTCTCCGGCCGGGTGAAAAACTATACGAAGAAGTGTTGAACGTAAAGGAGACGACATTGCCGACACCTCATAAACGAATTAAACGGGCTAAAGTGCGTGAATATGATTTTGAAGAAATCAAGCAGGAAATCATAGAGTTGCGTATGATTGTCGATAAGGGAAATGTTTTTGAAACGGTAAGAAAAATGAAGTTTATTGTGCCTGAATTCAAATCCAAAAATTCCGTTTATGAGGAGATTGACTTTCAACTTGAAGCAAACCGGGTAGATCTGATGATGGAAAAAGCTGTACAAGAATAAATATATTGGTAATATTAAAGTGAACATGGAATATTCTTCTTCCTGGTATGCTTTGCATACCGCTCCCCGTGCAGAAAAGAAAGTGAAGGAAAGGTTGGAAGAACAAGGGATCGAGAATTACTTACCTTTAAAAATTGAAACACGTATCTGGAGCGACCGTAAGAAAAAAATCGCAGTACCATTAATTCCCGGATACATCTTTGTTTGTGTTTCTGCAAATGACTTTTTGAAAGTATTGAATACAACGGGAGCAGTGGCTTTTTTAAAGGAAAAATCGGCACCTGCAGCTATTCCTGTAGATCAGATCAGGCGTTTACGGATGATGGTAGAGCATGCGGTTGATGAGATTGAATTTGTAAACAATCCTTTGCGGATTGGAGATAAGATAAGAGTAAAGCAAGGTGAGTTGGAGGGATTGATCGGGGATCTTATTGAGATGCGGGGAAAATATAAGATTGCCATTCGTTTGCAATATTTCGGCTGTGCATTAACAACTATACCTTTGGGATGGATTGAAAAGCTGGAATGATCGGTTCATTTGTGAAAAAAGGAGGTGGGTGTTTTATTTTATCAGATGATTTAGGTAATTTTGTAACTTGTATATAGAATATTAATTAAACGGAAATCGGCGTGAAAAAAATAGCATTGTTGTTATTAGGAGTTTGTCTGATTATACAGGCTTGGGGACAAGTGTCCGATAATGATGTAATTCAGATGGTTTTAACGGCCCAGAAACAGGGGATGAGTCAGCAGCAGATTGCTGTTATGCTGTTACAGAAGGGGGTGACCAAAGAACAACTGTTGCGATTGAAAGATACTTATGAGAAAGGTGAGTTGAATTTGAAAGATGCCGGGAACGTCACGACCGATACCCGGATACGCCAGTTACCGTTGAAACAGAACGATAAAAAGACTGATAGCCGTTATCTGAAAGAGGATGAATTGACGGGAAAACCTTTGTTTGAAGCTCCGCGTGGAGAAAATGTTTCTTTTATCGATTCGATTGGAAATATAATGCAGCTTCCCTATCCTGTGGAGACGGAAAAAAGTGTCATCTTCGGTAAAGATATTTTTAATAATACGTTGCTGACTTTTGAACCGCAATTGAATATTGCAACTCCAGACAATTATCTGTTGGGGCCCGGGGATGAAGTGATTATTGATATATGGGGAAATTCAGAGGCGAATATAAGGCAGGTTATTTCTCCGGATGGTAATATTGTTGTACAAGGTATCGGACCGATTTATTTGAACGGACTGACGGTAAAAGAAGCGAATGCCCGTGTGAAAAATGAATTCAGTAAGATTTATGCGATTGCTTCCGGTAATGTGTCTATCCGTCTGACTCTGGGACAAATCCGAAGTATTCAGGTGAATGTGATGGGCGAAGTTGCGGTGCCGGGTACCTATACCTTACCTTCTTTAGCCTCCGCTTTTCATGCTTTGTACAATGCAGGAGGTGTAAATCCGATCGGTTCTTTACGTAGTATAAAGATATACAGGAATGGGAAAGAAGTTGCCGATGTGGATATTTATGAATATATCATGCAGGGAAAGAACGACCTGAATATTCTTTTACAGGATGGGGATGTCATTGTGGTAAGTCCGTATGTTAATCTGGTGGATTTATCCGGTAAAGTAAAACGTCCTATGATTTATGAAATGAAAAATCAGGAGACCGTAGCTGATATTTTGAGTTATGCCGGAGGATTTACAGGAGATGCTTATAAAAAGAATGTACGGGTAATTCGGAAAAGCGGCCGGGAACATCAGATATATAATGTCGATGAAAATAACTTCGATACATTTATTATGACGGATGGAGACCAGATATCTGTGGATTCCGTGCTTCCTCGTTTCGAGAATAAAGTAGAAATAAAAGGAGCCGTTTATCGGGAAGGTTTATATGCAATCGGTGAGGGGGTAAATACGTTGAAAGAACTGCTTGATAAAGCCGAGGGAGTTCGGGGGGATGCGTTTTTGAACCGGGCTGTACTCTATCGGGAAAAACCGGACCTGACCTTAGAGGTACTTTCTGTTGATATAGCTGGATTGATAGAGGGTACGGCCGAAGATATTGCTTTGAAGAAAAATGATGTTTTATATGTACCCTCGGTTTTTGACTTACAAGAAGATTTTACGATTGTTGTAAAAGGAGCTGTACGAAATCCGGGTACTTATAAATTTGCCGATAATATGACCCTTGAAGATCTGGTGATTCAATGTGGTGGGTTGCTGGAATCAGCTTCGACCGTTAAAATCGATGTTGCCCGCAGAATCAAGGATCCGAAAAGCACTACAGTCGGTGATATGAGGGCTGAAACTTTTACCTTTACCCTCAAAGACGGTTTGATAACGGGAGGCCAACCGGGATTTACCTTAAAACCGTTTGACGAGGTATATATCCGGCGTTCTCCCGGATACCAGGAGCAACAGGATGTGTTTGTCGACGGAGAAGTGATGTTTGGAGGAGAATATGCATTGGCCAAAAAGGGAGAACGTCTTTCCGATATCGTTATTAAAGCAGGCGGACTTACGCCTGAGGCTTATCCGGAAGGAGCGCGTTTGATGCGCAAAACAACCCCGGAGGAGAAAAAGCTTATACAACAAACAATTATGAAATTGACTCAACAAGGGGGGAATGATACGATTGATATGGCACTGATGAATTTGGGTGATTATTATCCGGTTGGAATAGAGTTGAAGAAAGCTTTGGAAAATCCGGGGTCCGATTACGATGTTATTTTGAAAGAAGGAGATCAGTTGGTGATACCCGAGTATTCCGGAACCGTCAAGATTAGCGGAGCTGTGATGTATCCGAATACGGTGGTGTATAAGCCGAAAGCGAAAACTTCCTATTACATTTCACAGGCGGGTGGTTTTGCACAGAGGGCTCGCAAACGCAGAGCTTTTGTGATTTATATGAATGGA
Organism: Culturomica massiliensis; assembly: GCF_900091655.1. Taxonomy (NCBI): domain Bacteria; kingdom Pseudomonadati; phylum Bacteroidota; class Bacteroidia; order Bacteroidales; family Odoribacteraceae; genus Culturomica; species Culturomica massiliensis. The sequence goes on along the minus strand of NZ_LT594621.1, from coordinate 1,546,210 downwards.
ACGGTCGCTGTGGCCAGAGGAGGACGATTGGATATAAAGCCCGGATGTGAAATTATCGTGCCCTTGAAACAACCGCGTAAAGGATTAGGATTGGCTGAAATTATGAGTTTGACAACTTCAACAACTTCAATGGCCGCAATGATAACATCAATCATTAATTCGACGAAATAAGATGGAACAGCATGTAAATACGCCGCCTATGAATAATCCGGAGCAGGAAATCGATTTGGTAGAGGTTATCCGGAAGCTTTGGAGAAACCGTAAACTCATATTGAAAGTTACGGTTGCTTTTATGATATTAGGTGTTTTAGTGGCTCTTTTCAGTGCGAAGGAATATACTGCCGGTAGTACGTTGGTACCTCAGTCTTCAGATAAAAAGATAGGTGGAAGTTTGAGTGGTTTGGCTGCCATGGCGGGAATCAATCTTGGTGATATGACGGGGGGAGAAGTATTGTCTCCGAAAATTTATCCGAAAGTTTTGGCCAGTATTCCTTTTCAAAAGGATATCATGTATACTCGGGTTAAATTTGAAGATTTCGATGAACCGGTGACGGTATTGGATTATTATACGAATGAAGAGTATCAAAGATTTAGTTTGGGGAAAACGATCGTTAAATATACAATCGGATTACCGGGAGTTATTCTCAAGGCAATCCGGGGAGAACAGCCGGAGCCGGAATTTTCCGGTTCAGCAGAGAATCAGATTCAAAGCTTATCCAAAGATGAGAAAAAATGTATAGATATTTTGAAGGATAAGATTAATTTGAATCTGAATGAAAAAGACGGTTACGTTCAGCTGAGTGTTGATATGCCCGATGCCTGGTCTGCTGCTCAATTGGCTGAAAGGGTACAGGTGTTATTACAAAAATACATTACCGAGTTTAAAATTGAAAAAGTACAGTCGAATCTTGATTTTGTACAAGGGCGTTATGATGAGGCCAAACGGGATTTTGAACAAGTGCAGGAGGAAAGGGCTATTTTCCGGGATGCCAATAAAAATCTTATTTCAGCCAAGGCCCAGACTGAGCAGGAAAAACTGGATACCCGCTATAATCTGACACTTAGTATTTATACGGAATTGGCAAAGCAGTTGGAGCAGGCAAAGATACAGGTAAAAGAAACAACACCTGTATTTACGATTGTGGATCCGGTTACAGTACCTATCGAGCGTTCTAAACCCAAACGGGCTTTGATCTGTATACTTTTTACTTTCCTGGGCGGTTTCGCCGGAATAGGATTGGTACTTACTTTGCCGTTTTTAGCGAAAGTTTCCGGCAATGAGAAGTTAAATAAATATATTAAAGAATAATCTAAGGGTAGTTCCTGCTTATCGTATTGATGGCAGGAACTGTCTTTATCGATAAAGCTTGGAAAACCGGATGGCGTAGATAAAGATAGCGATAAAGCAAAGAAGGGGGATAATAAATCCTATGGCCATCGACTCTTCTCCGAGCATCCCCATCATAATTGGTGCGATAGCTCCTCCTACAATCGACATAATTAAAATAGAAGAAGCTTTTTTGGTATGATATCCCAAACCTTTCAATGATAAGGCAAAAATGGTTGGGAACATTATGGATTCAAATAAAAAGCATAAAAATAATGCTGTAATTGAAATCCATTTCAGTTGAGTCAGGACGATAAGCATCATCAGAATGGCTCCTATACCGTTTATGCCGAGTAGAAATGTAGCTTTTACTTTGCGCATCAGATAACTGCCGGCAAAACGGCCTGCCATAAATAATCCCATTCCTCCGAATGACAATAATAAGGAAGCTGTCCGGTTGGAAATTTCCGGAGCTGTTTCCGTTACATAATTGATAAAGAAACTGTTGATTCCTGTTTGAGCTGCAACATAGAGGAATAAAACGACAACTCCCCATACGAAATGGGGATATCGGTGCAATTTTTTTTCAATAATAGCGGAAAAGCTTTCTTCCTTTACTTCCGGAAGCGGTATGCGTATAAAACAAAGTGCGATGACAATTACCGAGCAGCCGATGATCAGATAAGGATATATGATGTCACTGGCTTGACTGTCATCGGAAAACAAAATCAAGCCTCCGATCAATGGACCGAAAATCCATCCCAATCCGTTGAAAGATTGAGCCAGATTTAATCGGCTGGCAGCACTTTCTGGTTCTCCCAAAACCGTTACATAAGGATTGGAAGCTGTTTCCAGGCAAGTCAAACCACAACCGATGATAAACAAGGAAAATAAGAAGAAATAGAAAGACATCAAAAAACTTCCCGGAATAAACAGGAATGCTCCTAATCCGTATAATAAAAGTCCGAGTATGATGCCGGCCCTGTAGCCGTAGCGTTTGATAAACATACCGGCTGGTAATGCCATCAGAAAATAGCCACCGTAAACAACAGCCTGTATCAGTGCTGACTTCGTTTTGGAAATAACCAGTACTTCTTGAAAATGTTTGTTCAGAACATCCAGGATACTATGTGCAAATCCCCATAAAAAAAACAGGGAAGTGACCAGGATAAAAGGGTATAAATAGGAAACTCCTTCTTTGGTTTTTACAATAGATAATTTCATCTGGTTTATAACTTAAAAATTCGTTCCATCAATTGCCATTTTTCGGCTGAAGTAGCAGAAGCACTTGCCTGCTGAAAACGGGAGACATAAGCTTCCCATTCGGCTTGCCTGGGAAGAGCGGCTAATCGCTGATTGTCTTTTACCCAGTCAAAAGCGTCCGTTGTTTCCACAATCATAAAAAGTGTATTTCCGTGGATGTATATTTCCATGTCCAAAATACCTACTTCCCGGATGCCTGCTTTGATTTCCGGCCAGATTTGCCGGTGTATTTCTGTATATTGTCTGATCAATTCCAGATCTTCTTTTAAATGCAATGTCTGACAAAATCTTTTCATATATAATGATATTGTATATTTTAAATTGAATTTATAACCGTTTCCCAATTTTAAATTCTCAGATTTTATACTTCAAATTAACTGTTTTATACGGATAACTTATGATCTGCTGATTTGTAATCCTTTTTTCGATAACGTCATTTCTACAAACCGGGCTAACTTATTCGGCGGGTTTTGCGTCAATGTCCGTTTAATTTTTACGGCAGCTTCCGGGTCTTTGGCTATCATATACAAATATCCGCCACCTCCGGCTCCCGGTAGTTTATAACCTAAAGCATAATCGTCGATTTGCCGGATCAGAGCTTCTATAGCTTCCGGATTCGTTCCCCGGTCCAAAGCCTTGTTTTGGGTCCAGGTCTTTTTAACGAGTGTTCCTAAAGTTGGGAAACAGCCTTTTTGAATAGCGTCGGATAGATCTGCAGCATGTTCTTTCATTTCTTTTAGCAGATGCAGATGTTTTGTTTCGTTGAGGAACATACCCTTTACAATTTCTGCCAGAATATTTTTGGCCGTCCGGGTAATACCGGTGTAATAAAGTAAATGACACGATTTATATTCCGGCTCGGTAAACAACATATCCGGCAGCCATTTTACGCTGGGGCTCTGTTCAAATCCTTGTTGCGTCTCAATGCATTTTATACCTTGCAATACTCCACCGAACTGATCTTGCCAGCCTCCTCCGGTGGTAAGCAATTGCTCCAGAATAAGAGTGCGGCGGCAGATTTCGTTTTTATCCCATCCCATTCCGCAAAAATCCGATAAAGCCCCAAGTATGGTAGCTGCTAAAACGGAAGAGGTCCCTAAACCGGAACCGGCCGGAATTGCGGAGAGTAGAGTGATTTCCAGCCCTCCGCCTATCGTTTGTAACTGTTCTTCCAGACTGCTGTATTTTATGTCTGAAAAGTCCGGAGAAAAACCACTGAGGACCAGAGCCGCTTTCGGTATAGAAAAGGGAGAGCCTACTTTGGTAAAGTGATGTAGTTCTTCATAAGTCGTAATGACTTCCATAGCTCCCAAATCAATCGAACGCAGGATGATTCGGTTTGCCGGATTTGGTTTTATATATACTTGTATGGGAGGTTGTCCGTTTAATTCGATAGCAATGTTGACAACCCGGCCGCCTTCATTCAGACAATAGGGAGGGGTATCTGTCCAGCCTCCGGCCAGGTCTATGCGTACCGGACTGCGGCTCCATACAATTTGATCTGCATATACAGATCTGCCGGGAGATAATTTTTGAGAGTGTACGGATTCGATCAGGCCTTCCCGAAGTAGTGCAAAAGCTTTGTTTTCCTCCGGTAAAAATTCTTTTCCGGATAATTGTAAAACCTTGGCTCTGAACATGTGATCACGTATCCGGGTCATCCGGTTACAACCGGAAGGGAGAGGGTGCGGCAGATCGATGTGATTGGTTACGAATTCTTGGGCAGCATCCATCAGATTCAGTTGATAGAATACACTTTTTTCGTAATTCTTAGCCAGAAAACTCCAATTTTTAATTTGAAATTCTTTGCGTTGCCCGAATAATCGTATCAGATTCGCTTGGGCAGAAATAGTATCGGCAGAAAGCCGTCGGGATTTCAACCACAATGCTTTACCTGTGTCTGAACCGGGAGTATGGATCATCCATTTGAGTATCTCTTCGGCTTCTTCTATTGAATGAGATACCGGAAAAAGAGCGGCAGATTGGATATCGGTATCCGGGTTCAACAGACTGGTCGGCCAGCTTAAGTTTCTTGTTTCCAGCCATTGTTTGAATGGATGTCCCATAAAAAGGGTTGACGGATGGTCCAGCGGACCTTTAAAAGCGTCATTAAAACCATAGGGACGAATGGCATAGGCTTTTTCTCCGATCGGTACGATATCGATACATACGCCTGCCGGTATCTCTATGGTCCATTCGTTTCGCGGTATACCGGTGAACAGATGTTGATTGTGAATTTTCCAACCTTTACCGAGGTGGCTGTTTTCTATCCAGAGATTGGAGTTGTCGGCAGTAAGCGGAATTTCGATCTCTGCATTTTGTACAAACATGGCCGGATGAGGTTTTACATGGCGTTGTACAATCATCCGTTGGTCGTGTACCCGGTTTTGTACCGCAAGCGTCGATGATATCAGTTCCCGGCTTGTCCCGTAATGGTAAAACTCTCCGCCCGGCAGGGGTAGAATGGCTACGCTCAGTGTATTTAGTTCCGGATCGTTGATTTTAGGATGCATTCCCAATGTCAGACCGAAATCCGAATATAGATCGTAATACCGGAATTCTTTATTGCTACTGCTATGCGACCGCTTTATCAGTAATTCGACCGCTTTATCACTCAATATCCAAATCCCGATATCCATCAGGAACAGATGTGTGGCCATAAGTTGCCCTAGTTCTTTTACAGATGGTTTTTGCAACATATAGTCCAGTACGTCCGGATTTTCCCGGGAGGCTATGAAAACCCCGTGATTGGTGGCTATGGACGGATCAGTCCATAATCCGTAACAGATGACATCGGCTTGGGGAATCTCTTGTAAAGGTTCGTTGTTACGTATATAAACATCCCCGCTGGCAATGAGGGTATGTAGACCTTGCGGGGCAATTTCCATCATTTTTTCGTAAAGGGGAAGTTGCAAAGACAATAAATTCTGGTCGAAACATTGTCCCGTTGCCCAACGGAATACCGGGATCGGTGTCAAAATCTTACCTGAAGGGGCATATCCCGGAAGTCTTCGGCTTTGGCCTCCGGCATGCAGGAGAATTCGTTTTTCCTGTTTCAGCCAATCGTTAAACGGTTTATGAGGTGCATCGTTTTCCCTGCATTTTTCCAATAGCCAGCTTGTCCCGCCTCCCGAACCTAATTTATGATCGGTTGGGTCTGAAGTACAAAACCATTCCTGCCGGTCTGCGTTTTGCAATTTGTGAAAGTAACCGACTAAATTTGCCGGTAACGACAACAATTTTTTCATCCTGCTTTATTTGTCATAACACACCCGGGTATATTCCCTGTATCCAATCGTCAATTTTTAAGAGCTAATTCGTGTGGCAATCTAAAATCTACAATTTACAATTCTCGCTCTTATACCATTCGTACATTTTTTTAATCCCTTCTCCGATTTCTATTTTATGGTGCCATCCTAATTTATGCAGTTTGCCGACATCCGTTAACTTACGCATTGTTCCGTCGGGTTTTTCTGCGTTGAAACGTAATGTTCCTTTGTAACCAACTTCTTTTACGATCAGATTTGCCAGTTCGGCAATCGTCAATTCTTTACCCGTTCCGATATTGATGTGGCAGTTACGTATTTCCGGAGAATTGCCTTTGAGATCCTGAAAGTCGACTCTTTCCATAATAAATACGCAGGCATCTGCCATTTCTTCACTCCATAGGAATTCACGCAGAGGCTTGCCGGTTCCCCACAGTTCCACAGCAGACGTTGTAATACCGTATTTAGCCAGAATTGCTAAGATAGTCTCTTGCGGAGCGTTCCCATCGACTCCTTCTACGGGACGTTTATTCAGATCATAACGTACTGCTTCCCAATTCTCTTCATGCAGGTATCGCCCCAAATGTATTTTCCGGATCATCGCCGGTAATACGTGGCTTCGTTCCAGGTCGAAATTGTCATTCGGTCCGTATAAATTGGTCGGCATAACGGCGATATAATTGGTATCGTATTGCAGATTGAAGCTCTCGCACATCTTCAGTCCTGCAATTTTCGCAATGGCGTAAGGTTCGTTTGTATATTCCAGGGGTGATGTGAGAAGAGCTTCTTCTTTCATCGGTTGTCCGGCATCCCGCGGATAAATGCAGGTGCTGCCCAGAAACAAGAGTTTTTTAACTTTATGCCGAAAACTTTCTCCAATGATGTTTTGCTGAATTTGCAGATTCCGGTAAATAAAATCAGCCCGGTAAATGTTGTTTGCCATAATGCCGCCGACATATGCTGCTGCCAGAAATACGTATTCCGGTTTTTCCCGGTCGAAAAATTCCCGTACGGCAACTCCGTCCAGTAAATCTAACTCTTTATGGCTTTTCCCGATCAGATTTGTATAACCTTTCGTCTGTAAATTTTGCCATATAGCAGAACCGACCAGTCCTTTATGTCCGGCAACGTATATTTTACTTGTCTTTTCCATTATTATAATTTACTCCGGATTATCAGATATCTGTTTATTTTTGAAAAAATCCGAATAATCTTACGTCTTATTCTGCTTTTTTATACAATTTTTTCACAAACCGCATATCATGCTCAACCATGATATGTACTAACTCTTCGAAAGAAGTCTTAGTCGGATTCCATTTTAACAGGGTTTTGGCTTTGGTCGGATCTCCCAGCAATTGGTCTACTTCTGTCGGCCGGAAATATTTCGGATCGACTTCTACCAGTGTTTTTCCTGTTTTCTGGTCTATTCCTTTTTCATCTATTCCGTTTCCTTGCCATTCCAATTCTATACCTGCTTCTTTAAAAGCCAGAGTACAGAAATCCCGTACGGAGTGCATCTGTCCTGTTGCAATGACAAAATCCTCCGGAGTTTCGTGTTGCAGCATCAGCCACATACATTCCACATAATCTTTGGCATATCCCCAGTCACGCAGAGAGTTTAGATTTCCTACGTATAATTTATCCTGAAATCCTTGTACGATGCGGCTGGCTGCCAGGGTAATTTTGCGGGTAACGAATGTTTCGCCCCGGCGTTCGCTTTCGTGATTGAAAAGAATACCGTTTACGGCAAACATACCGTAAGCTTCCCGGTAGTTTTTAGTAATCCAGAAACCGTATTGTTTGGCAACACCATAAGGACTACGGGGATAGAAGGGGGTGGTTTCTTTTTGCGGTACTTCCTGTACCAAACCGAATAATTCCGAAGTCGAAGCCTGGTATATCCGGGTCTTTTTTTCCAGCCCAAGAATCCGTACGGCCTCCAGCAAACGTAAAGTACCTACGGCGTCGGAGTCGGCGGTGTATTCCGGTACATCAAAACTGACTTTTACATGACTTTGTGCTGCCAGGTTGTATATTTCATCGGGTTGTACCAATTGAATAATCCGTATTAACGAACTCGAGTCTGTCATGTCGCCGTAATGCAGATTGATCAACCGTTGTTGTTTCATATCCCGTACCCATTCATCCAGATATAAATGTTCAATCCGTGCCGTATTGAAAGACGACGACCGTCTCATAATCCCATGTACTTCATATCCTTTCTCAATCAGGAATTCAGCCAAAAACGATCCGTCCTGTCCCGTAATTCCTGTAATTAACGCTGTTTTTTTCATATATCGTTTAGATTCCGTAAATATTCGTTTATATACTATTGTACAAATATCGTAAATATATTTGAAATATGAAGATATTAAAAAAAGCATACCGTTGAGAATTGGTATGCTTTTCAGTAATGACGGATCGGTGTTTTCGCTATATTAAAATATTTTCTTCCGAAATAGGCGTATAAGGACCGTCTTTGACCTCAAAAATAACAGTCCCGGATGCTAATACTTCCAAGGTATGCCATTGCCCTATGGGAATATTTACACCGTAATTTCCCTGTAACGGATCAAGCACGACAGTGTCGGTAATTTGTTTCATATCGTTATAAAGGAGTACTTTGATTTTGCCTCTTATTACTAAATAAGTTTCTGCCGTATGTGTATGCCGGTGTATCGGTAGTTCGGTTCCGGGTTCCAGGGCATTTAGCAGACGTTGTGCTCCGGCTTCCGGAGAAGTATGAAAGTTATAATTCATTCTCAGACGTTGGTTCTCCTTAGCTTTTCTACTTACCTGATCGAGTAATTGATCTTCGATGATTTCCATTTTATAAATGTATTTTATGTTTGATCTGCGATTGGGATATAAAGTTACACTATCAATAAGTCACTATGTGAATTTTAAACTTATAAGTAAAATCATCATTTGGTTTATTCATAAATTACACAATGAGTCCGTCCCAGTATGTCATTTACGGACTGAATTATTTTTTACTTGTAAACTACAACTAATGTTTATTTATATGGAGATGAAAATATTTTTTCATGAATCCTATATAACCACAGCATAAAATTAAAATGATTGCACCTAAATACCAAAAACGGTAGTTATAAAAAACAATATATCCTGCAAATATACACACCTGGAGTAACATATAACATCCGGCAACGGCCGTATGCGGAATTTTTAATTCGTTCGCCATTAACTGGTATAAGTGTTTGCGGTGGGGAAGGCCTATATTTTCATGCAGGATCAGCCGATGAATGATTGTAAGAATACTGTCGACACCATAGACACTTAATAGTATGATATAACTTGTATCCTGGGTGAGAATAATCAATTTTCCCAATAAAAACAGGATAATAAAAGCAATACTCACAGAACCGACATCCCCGGCAAAACATTTGGCCTTATTCCGGAAGTTGAAAATATTGAAGACGGTTACGGCAAGTAATATGATCCATAGAAATTGCGATTCGATAAAGGTAATCCGAAATTCATTGATGTAGGTCAGACAGCCTAATATAACCAGACTATAGCCTCCCGTAATCCCGTTTATTCCGTCCATAAAATTATAGGCGTTGATAATTCCCGTACATACAATAAGTGCAACAGGAATATACCACCAGGGGAGTGAAGCGATACCCCATTGGTAAAACAGTAGCAGCATGGCTGTAAAATGAAATATCAATCGGACTTTTTGGGATACCGATCGTATATCGTCGATAAAACTGATACCTGCGATCAGGGTTAACGCTAGTACAAACCAAGGATATTCGAAATGGTGGGTAAAAAAATACAATAATACACCGAAATAGAAAACAATTCCGCCCCCCCGCAGGGTGATCCGGGTATGTGATCCTCTTGCGCTCGGTTTGTCGATAATGTTAAATCGATCTGCTATGCGGAAGTAAATCAATTCTGCGCATAATAACAGAAGAAAAATAAACAGATAATACATACTAAAATGAGATAAATAACGCACTGGAGCGGATGTTTTGTGGAATTTTAAATATTCCTCAATTTTTTATTTATTACTGGAAACTCCGGATTGTTTTTTCGAGTCCTTCTCTGGCGTGTACAGGCATCCGGTCGATCTCCAACGCTGCTTTTATTTTGGCATTCGACACTACGTAATTTTCGGTCAGTTTTTGAAGCCTTTCTAAATTTAAGGGCAGATGCATGACACTGCCCAATCGGGCGCATCCCGTCATAAACCCTTTATTGACTTTCCAGATATGCGGTTTTTTCCCCATCACGTTACACATGATTTCGATTAATTCATTGGTAGATAGGGATTCGTCGTCCGCGATATGATAAATTCCGGAAATGACATTTTTTTGAATCAATCCGTCGATTATATAGCAAAGGTTGTCGATGGATGTGAATGACCGCCTGTTTTCAAAATCGCCTAATGGCCAGGGCAAGCCTTTTTTCACCAGATTATACAATAGGTTCAGGTTGCCCTTATTCCCTGGCCCGTGGATCATACAGGGTCTTAATATGTATACTTGTTTCCGGTTTTCCCATTTTTCTTTTTGGGAAAGGATATAATCTTCCGCAGCAATTTTACTTTCACCATACGGGCCTTTAGGACACGGAATGACCGCTTCTGTCAGTACATCACCTACGACAAAGTCAGCAGCTGCTTTTACGGAACTGAAAAAAATAAATTTCTGAGTTCTGAAAGCCAGAAAGAAATCGAAAATCTTTTTCGTCAGTCCGGTATTAATATCGAAATACTCCTGGGCCTGAGCCGTATTTTTCGTATCGTGTGCTTTCCCGGCCAGGTGGATTATCACATCTACAACCGGCAATTGTCCTGCCTCCACATCCTTCCACGAAAAAGTCTTTAATACTCCTTTTTTTTCCGGAGCAACAATATCCAGCCCATACAACACATGTTCCTTACCCAAGGCCATAACAAGATTGGAACCTACAAAACCGTGGATTCCTGTAATAAGAATATTCATGATAGGGTTATTTTAATGATTTTCTGTTTTTTAACAGAAACCAGGAATATTGGAAAATGAATTTCGGATAATATAAAAGGATCCGTCTACGTACATACGGCTCTTTATAAAGACGATAAAAAGCTCTCAGATGTAGTTTGTTGATCCAAGGAGGAAAATATTCTAATTTCTGAGTTGCCTGATGCATAAACCCGCCACATGTATATATTGTCCCTTTAAACGACATATGTTTCAGGCGTATAGCGAATTCATCCTGCAGAGGAGTTCCCATACCGACAATAACAATATCCGGATTGCATGCCAGAATGGTTTGACAACTCTTTTCTTCTTCTCCTTTTATATATCCGTCCCGCCATCCGGCAACGGATAAAGAAGGATAAGCAGTAGTCAGCAGACCGATAAACTGATCGATTTGTTCGCGGCGAGAACCGATAAAATAAATTTTCAGATGATTCTGAGCCGCATAAGTAAAAACTTGTCCTGCGATACCGCTCATATCAAATGAATAACGCTGTGATTTACGGATACCGAAAATCCGTTGAAGCATTAAGGGTAAAATACCGTCTGAAGCTATATAGGAAAATTCCTGGTATAATTCCGGCTTCTCATTGGCTTTGTATAAGGAATAAGGATTTAGAAATGTTATGACATTTCCGGGACCAGGGAGCAAATCTTGTAAACTGTCCGGAAGTTTACGGTTAAAAATAGTGTATATTCTTTCCATAAGTAAAGGACTTAAAGGACAAACGACAAAAAAGAGGGAGTATATATATTTTTTGAAATAGCTTCTAAAGGTTCGGAACCACAGGAATGTTCCCTTTAGGTATGAAAGGGTTACCGGATTTGTTTATAAGGAGGATGATCGTAAAAGGAATCCAGATATAAACCGAAAAAAGCATATTATGAAATGAATTGGCTAAAACCAGAAGAAGAATAAAAGCCATATTCCAATCGAATGGTTTTATTATTCTTTTAATGATAAAAAAAATGTAGATCAGAAATATACCTCCCCAATCGTAGAGATATTTAAACAGATCGTTGTGAACGTAATTATTTTCTCCGCTATAATTGTATATCAGGTTATTGGCAGAATTAAACCCATGAGGGAGAATAAAATGGCTTTTTGCCAGATTCTCATACATATAGGAATAAAGTGAAAATCTGGTTATAAAAGAACTGTCTTCTGCCAGTCTGAAATTTTCAAATATCAGGTTCTTATAATTGTACAGGATGAGGGGGATAGCGATAATTCCTCCCCAAATGATTACCTTTTTAACGTTCCAATATTTAGTATATTGATAAATAAAATAAGGGAGGGCAAACAAAAGCGTACGGGTTTTGTATAAGAAGATAAAAGAGAAAAAAATACCCGTTAAAAAAAGAAGCAGGAAAATATTTTTGTTTTTCAGCTTTTCGATTTCCCATACCAAGACAAGCAGGATCATACTGACAGAAGCGGACAAATTAGTCCCTTGCATGAGGCCTAAGAACCTGCTTTCTTCGTAATTATTGGAAAATGCAGCATATGCTAAAGATAGGAGTAGATATCCCAGAAAAAGATATTTTAAAATTTTCAATTCGGAATCATAAATCTTTGCGTATTGGGCGATCGTAATGCATTCTACGATAAATACGATCGTAAGCAGGTCGTTTATGTAATATAAAAAATTGCTTTCAGGTAATAGGAACTGTAAAAGGGTGAAATAAACAATCATTAAAAACAAAGAAATGAAATTTTTTTTCAGAGGGAATAAGATCAGGTTGCTGCAAGTGAAAAGGATCAAAAATATATAATTAAAATTGGATATCTGCCGGGGAAGTAAAAAAGCTGCTAAAAGTACGAGCAAATAGATGCTGGCAATAACGTATATCTTGGAGATATTGTATTTCATAGAGAAATCACTTGATCACAATGTCTGGTAATCATATCCAGCACACGATTCGACCACTGCCTGGGTTTAAAAAGAATACTTTTAATACAGGGATTGATTAATTTTGTCGTATACGAAATCGAGGATCCGAATGAATAAACCGTAAAATTACAATCGTAAGCCAAAACTTCCAGCGTTACTTTTTCTTTATTCAGATCCAGATAAGGACAATCGATTTTTTCCTTTTCCGATGAAAAGGGATGAGGGATATAATAATCGATATTATACTTTTGGATGAGTTTGTTAACGGCTTCGTTATATTCTTCTATTGAAAATATTCCGATATTATAGAGTGGTTGACCGGCAAATACAGCCTTATCTTTTAATTGTCCGCGCAGGGATCTATGACTTTGCTCATCGATGAACTCGTTCAGGTGTAATTTTCGGGGTGTTCCTTTATAGAAAACAGCTTCATCGGGCTTCAAGAGGTAAGTATATTCAATACGGTTGAATATTTCATCATCTTCAAGACAGAATATTTTTTGTACGAAGGTTTTTACCTTATAACGAGGCGGAGAAAACGGGAAATAGTTCATTAATCCGTCTTCCAAAAAAATAATTTTATTTGCTTTTAATTTACTTATTATTAATTGATTAATAACTAAAATGGGATTGGATAACAAGACTTTCTCAACGTGGTGTTTTTTTAGTTTCCAGAGTACTTGCAACCAGGCAAAAAAGAAAAAAAGAAAGTTTTTCCGGTAATAGATTTTTATTACTTTATCGAACTTATTCTGACAGGGAAAACTACCGGAGGACATATTCTCCGTCAACAGCAGTATTAATATTTTGAATCCGGAATTATTTAATTCTTCCGTGGCCAGGCTGTAAAAAATATCATTGAATTTAAACGCAATGACAGCGATTGAATTTTGATTATCTCTCATATCAACAAAGAAGAAAGTCTACCAGTTTGCTAACTGAAAACGGTCATTTTTCAATAAATCCCATTCTTTATAATAAAAAATGTCCGTCAATAATTTTAGTTTAATGAGGGTTGTCCCTGCAAAAGTATACAGGAAGGGATGTCCGGATATTAGCTGTTTATTTACGACAGAATAAAATAAGGGATTGTCTCTTTCCAGTATATCCTTCGCCAATTTTTTATATTCCGGGGAATGTAACATGTAGTCATAATTCAGTCCGCGTCCCCGTAGTCCCATTTCCAGCGCTTTATATAACTTATATAACCGGGAAGTGGGGTAAGGCATTTGCAGGTTTTGATTGGCGATCTTGCCTAAATCCGGGTTAATTTTCAAAATAAAAGCCTTTGCCAATTTACGTTCATGAAAAAACTCCAAAGGATAATATTGCATCTTTTCATAAAAGCAAGGATAGTAAAGATAGTAACTTCTGTATAGCCCGCTTACGGATTCGTATCCTCCGTTGTAAGCGTATTTGGTGGTGATGTTATCATGAATCCGGACCCAGCGTTCCACATTGTTTTCTCCACCCAATTCATTTAGCGAAGAGGCTAAATGTTCCGTAAATTCTTTGGGGTCGTAAGAGAGTATAATTTTAGAATATACCGAATGCTTCAGGCCGGTGAAGCCTTCGTTTGCTTGCACATCGAAAGGTATTTTCAGATGTAGGAAACTGTTTCTGAAGAAAGTGCGTACCGAAGGCAAACTGAATTTCCTGAAACCTAGAAAATAATTTGCATGTTTCAATAGATCTTCCGGTATGTTGCTGTTACAGGCCGGTGGCATATAAATAATGCCTCCCGGTTCTCCGGTCATTTCATAATCAAAAAAATTAAGTTTCGTATAAGGATTTATGAATATCTGACTGGAAGTAAAAGGAGCATTTCTGATATCCAGTAGAAAATGTTCTTTCAGCTTATCTGAAGAATATTCTATTATCCTCGAGTTAAAATCGTAGAGTCTGGCAATTTTTTCAGATATATAAGGAGAAGTTGCTTTCAGTATGCCGTGAGGTTTTAACCGGGCAATAATGAAGGCTTCGGTTGGAATCTTTTCCTGGAGCGCATAATGGGCAATCAGTCGGGAGTCGAGTCCTCCGCTATTACCGAACCCCATTATTTTTTCACCGTTTTCGCGATGGATAAAAGAAAAATAGGATTTCAAGGAAGCATCCAGCTCTTCGATAGCCGTTTCAGGCTTTAGACTACCCTCGGGCGTATAGGTGAAATTCCAGTATCTTTTCCGGAAAATGTTTCCCCGCTTATATATGAATAAAGTAGCACTTTCCTGCCGGAAAATATTTTCGAAAAGAGTAAGTGTGGGGGATAGTTCGGTAATGTGGCATAATTGTTCCTTCAAGCCAGCCAAACGTATACCGGTATTGTTCTGAACGATTTCGACAATCTTCCATACGTTGTTCGAAAACAGGAATTCCTGTCCCTTTTGGTAGGTATAGACAGGGAGAGTTCCTCTTTTATCATTTTTAAAGATCAATTCTTTTGTCCGGGCATGGTAACAAAAAATATTATAGATTCCCGAAGCATCTTTTTCTTTTAATCCGGCACTGCAATAATGGGGTATATTCTGAAACTGTGGGTCGAAAATGTACCCTTCCGAGAGGATGGACAAATCCCCGTATTTTTCTAAATGCCCCTGATAATAAAGGGTATCGTCTAATTTTTCAGCTTGACTGAAGGGAAGGTTCCCGATAATAAATTCCATAAAATGATCGGTTAAAAATTCAGACTATTTTTGTTGCGTATGATTTCCATAACAGATAAAAAAGTCTCTTTCAAACGTGTTTTATTGATGTATAGAAACAGAAGAATTCCGATAAAAGGAATAACGAATGCATTATTTATAAGTATGGACAGACAGATACAGAACAAAGCAAGCAAATTGCCTTTGTCGAAGATTTCTTTTAGTATACCGTAAACGGAAGCCGGAGAAAAGTGAAGGATTCCTTTCCGTACGACCAGGTAGGTGTAGCATAAAGAGGCAATGACGACAGACCAGGCGATATTTTCTATTCCTAAATGCAGAAAACCGATACAGCAACCGCTTACGATAATGATGGCAATGGCAAGTATTCCGTATACGATCAGTACCGGCTCCTGACGGGTGGCCACCAAGAGCGTTGCATAGCCGCTAGTTGCATTCATAATAATTCTGGCAATGATTAAAATCTTAAAGATATTGACCGTCGTTTCATAGTCCGGAGCGATATAAACCAAAAAAGGAATCAGTAATACCGACAACAAAGCGACTAGGTCTATACATAAAATGTAGATATACCGGATACGTTTCAGAAATGCCTGAACCTCCGCTTTATCTTTCAACCCCAGCTTGTAAATCATCTTGGGGTAGAAAATAAATAAAAATGCCCCGCCTGCCATTATGACGGCATTACTGAGTGTATTAGAAAACGAATAAGCTCCTAATTCTTCCACCGTATAAAAAATACTAACGATAGAAGAAGCAGCGACAAGTATAAAATAAAAACTCAGATTGTATAACAGTAAGCTGACCCCTCTTTTCAGAAGCCGAAGGGTAATAATGCGGTGTAAACGGAAATGAAATCGTAAAGGAAGACCTATCCTGAACCAAATAAACGGAATAATATTTCCTATCAATAAAGCCCAGACAATCGTTACAACGGTTATCCTTTCTTTGTAAATCAGGGTAAGCAATAACAGAAGTGCATTAGGCATAAATTGCTGGAAATTGATCTTCTGCATTCTGCCGTAAAGCTTATAAAAAGTGATGTAAAGCTTATTGGCATTCATAAATGCATTTGCTCCCAGCAAAAGCAGCGCATAGCTGGAGTATTCGTATTTTTGAAACATACCCGGCCAACATACCAATAAAACGATTCCTGCTAAAAATACCAACAGAATGAGCAGGAGATTAATGCTCCAGGCACAGTCCCAGATTAACGAGGGCAGGAAACGACTGTGTTTTTTTAACGCGAAATCCGTATTTAAAGATTCATTGATTCCCAGATTTGTATAAGATAAATATTGCTGTAAAAGAAGTATAAAGCCATAGATACCAAAACCGTACACTCCTAAATAATTGGCCAGAAGGATAGAGTTTATAAACTGTATGGCATAGGTGATATAACGTAAAAACACATACCATAAAGAAGGAGAGTTCGGAATGCGGGAAATCCAGGAAGACATACGTACCAAATTAACTGACCCTTTGATTCATTAAGAATTCAGCATACAGAAGATCCTCCTGATGATCGATATCGACGGAAGCGTATTCGTCCATCACGTATTTTACTTTTCTTTCAAAGTTGAGGCTCTTCCGGCTTAAAAAAGAAGCAATATCAATTACATAAATGGCTCCGTTATATTCGTAATAATCGGGGCATTCCTGTCTTCTCGAAGCCTGCGGATTTAAAGGTAAAGTCAGGTAGCCTTCCCTGTTTTCGCAGCAAATTACATGGGCGGCATGAGAGCGTTTGACGGACACGATCATTTCTATACCCGGGCGGTAGAGGGCGAGAGCTTCCCGGATGTGGGTCCCGTTGCGAAAAGGTGAAGTAGGCTGTAATAATAACAGAAGATCGTAATTCTTACCTTGTCTTTGGAAAAATTCGATGGCATGTAACAATACATCCGCCGTCGTAGCTGTGTCTGTAGCTAAATATTCAGGACGTAAAAAGGGAATTTGCAGGCCATATTCTTCTACGACTTTTGCGATTTCCGGAGAATCGGTCGAAACACAGATATCTTTATCTTCCAGCACTTCCCTGGCTGCATCGATGCTGTAACCGATCAAAGGTTTTCCGTATAGAGGCCTTATATTTTTCCCGGGTAACCCTTTACTTCCGCCCCGGGCAGGGATAACAGTCAATATCTTATTCATAATCATAAATGTTTTGCAAAATCCTGGGCTTTCCTGTAATCCTCCGGTTTACCGATATCAATCCAATAACCTACTAGAGGAAAACGAATGACCCGGAAGCCTCCGGCAATGAGCTTTTCCATAAAGTCAGTGGCATTGTAAAACGTATTTTCCGGAATCATTTCCAACAATTTTCTTTTTATCAGATAAATACCTGAATTAGCGTAGTAATTGTAAGTCGGTTTTTCCAGAACTCCTTTAATTTCCCTTTCTTCCAGTTTGAAAATGCCGTAAGGTACGGAGATAGAATAAGGGATGGCAGCAACGGCCATATCCGCATTATTTTTTTGAAAGTGCAGGTAAAAATCTTCCAGATTGATATTGGTGAACAAATCGGAATTCATAATCAATACCGTGTCGTTACAAAAGGAAGGGATAAACTTGACAGAGCCGATTGTTCCTAAAAAACAAGGCTCTTTTATACATCGGATTTTTATCCCGTCTCGTTCCTGTTCGAAATGTTTTTCCAGTTGTTCTCCCAAATAGTTTACAGTAACGTAAATGTGTTCGATGCCGTGGGTCAGTAAATTATCGATATTATAGTCGATAATACATTTTTCCCCTACTTTTAAAAGCGGTTTCGGTGTTTTTTCCGTCAGGGGACGTAGGCGTTCTCCTTTACCGCCCGCCATGATTACCGCATCCAGAGGAAGTACCGATTTCTTTTTTTTCAGATTCAGAACCTTTATGATCCGGCGATCCGATGAAAGTACCGGTAGCAGAGCAATCCCTTTATTCTTAATGATTTTCACCTTTTCGATATCGATTTCTTTTTCATTCAGATAATAAAAATCAGGATTCATGGCCTGATATATCGGGTCGTTCAGGCAAATTCCGTCTATGAGTTTCCGCCGGATATCCCCGTCCGTTACGGTCCCGGTCATTTTCCCTTCCGGGTCGACGACAAACAGGGTTAAGGTGTCAGCAGACAGCCGGTTCAATGCGATTAAAGCCTCTTTTACAGACTGATTGGAACGGATCAGATAATGGGAGAAATTCATCATTATGGTAAGTTGTAAAAGTGTTTACAAACAATATTTGTCAATGGAAAAGTTTTCAGTGTATGGAAGATATGGAAGGCTGTTTCTGGTTTGTCGTAAGGATTGGTGCCCACAGATCGTTCCGGGGAAAGGGAGAGCTCCAGTATCTCTTTGATACCGTTCTCTATTTCATTTTTTCCGGTTCCGCAATGGAAAATACTGTCTGCCCGGAGACGTCCTTTTTGCCGTTCGCCGATATCTAAAGTAAATTTTCCGAAAGAAGGTACTTCCAGTATACCGCTGGAAGAATTGCCGATAACAGCATGTATATATTGTAATACTGAGAAGTAGCGTAGTTGTCCCAAAGAGGGGAAAGCGATGCTACGCCGGGAATTTACTTTGACAAAATCATTTATCTTCCGGATAATAATGCGGCCGTCGGTATCTGAATTGGGAAGTGTAAAAATAACATTTAAATTCGGGAAAGTTTCCAAAGCCTCCAGCAGATTGTCGATTTGCTCTTCTGCAGAAATAGTCTCTAAAGTAACTGGATGGTAAGTGACTAGTACCGTTTTTTCAGTCAGAGAAAAATGTAGGCTTTTTTCCAGTTCCTCCTTTTTCAGTAACTGCATATGCCGGATGTTATCGATACCGATTGCTCCTACATTAAATACCCGTTCCGGATCTTCCCCCAATTGAATCACCCGCCGGCGGTATTCTTCTGTAGAAGTAAAGTGCAAATGGCTCATTTTGGTGATAGCGTGCCGGATCGAATCGTCATAAGCACCCTCGGTAATTTCTCCTCCATGCAGATGGGCTATCGGAATCTTATAAAATAAAGCGGCTGTTAATGCAGCAAGTAATTCATATCGGTCTCCCAACACAACTAGCAAGTCGGGCTTTAAATCTTCATAAGCATCGGCAAAACCGATCGTCGCAAGTCCGACGGATTTGCCAGTCGCATTGGCGGTATCGGAAGACAATAGCATTTCTACCTTCTTGTCGATGGTAAATCCGTCTTTTTCAATCTCCCGGTAAGTTAAGCCGAATTCCGGGGATAAGTGCATATTGGTTGCGATGATTTGCAGTTCCAGTTGCGGATCATTCCCGATCATCCGTGCCAGTCTGCTTAACAATCCCCATTCTGCCCGGGAACCTGTAACAATACAAATTTTCCTCATAATTCGATTAAATCGTCCGCCTGAAAATCTTTGGAAGCACACCGGCCCAGTATATTTTCCCACTCCATAGGAGAGATTCCGTTGCCCGGACGTTTCACGGCAAGGTTATCCTCCGTGAATTTCTCACCTTTCCTGATACATGCGGAAGCAACGATGCTCTTCCGGGCTACCGGTCTGTTTTTCATTTCAGAGTCCGTCATTTGCTTAACCCCGTCGCCCAAAGCCTTTTCCACATTCCGGATAGCATCTACCATTGCTTTGAGTTCCTGAGGTTCCAGTGATGCCTGATGATCGGGACCTTCCAGAGTCCGGCTTAGAGTGAAATGCTTTTCAATCACTTTTGCTCCGAGAGCGACAGCTGCGATAGGGACCTCTATTCCGATCGTATGATCGGAATAGCCGACCTTTACGCCGAAAGTCTCCTTTATCGTTTGCATGGCCCGTAAGTTCACATCTGCCAGAGGAGTCGGATACTCTGTATTGCAATGCAAAATGGTGATGTACTCCCGGGAGGTTCCGTATTTTTCGAGTACAGCTATTGCATCCGCTATATCCTTCAAATTGCTCATCCCTGTCGAAAGGATGACTGGCTCGCCTTTCCGGGCAATTTTCCTTAAATAAGGATAGTTGGTTATTTCCCCGGAAGGAATCTTCCACATACCCAATCTCAAGTCGCTCAGAAAATCGATACTCTCCAAATCAAAAGCCGTTGAAAAAAAACGTACCTTCTTTTCCCGGCAATACCCCATTAATTCAAAATGTTGTTCTGGACTTAATTCCAGTTTTTTCAACATACTGAATTGCGAATCGTCCGCATCTTCCCGGTTTTTTCTCTGGTACTCGGCCTTCCGGGCCTGATGCGAAACCAGTCGCTCTGTTTTAAAC
The DNA here is from genome assembly GCF_900091655.1 of Culturomica massiliensis. Lineage (NCBI taxonomy): Bacteria > Pseudomonadati > Bacteroidota > Bacteroidia > Bacteroidales > Odoribacteraceae > Culturomica > Culturomica massiliensis. The sequence goes on along the minus strand of NZ_LT594621.1, from coordinate 1,525,563 downwards.
GTCTGGAATTTTACATAATCCACCCCGGCTGATGCCGCGGCATCGATCAATTGTTTGGCCAGCTCCGTCGAACCGTTATGATTCACTCCAGCTTCGGCAATAATTAATGTCCTGCACATTATAGCTTTATTTTTAACATAGCTGGATTATCCGAATACACTCCTTTCCGGAGAATATTTTTTCTAACCATGGTTCCTGCGGCGATTACACACCCCTCTACAACAGAAACACCGTTTACTATCACAGATTGACTGCCTAAAAAAGTTTTTTGGCCTACCACACAATTCCCGTTTACCATAGCCCCGGTAGAAATATGACAATAATCTCCAATAACCGCATCGTGTTCTATATTGGCAAAAGTGTTGATAATACAACCTTTACCAATTTTTGCATCTGCATTTACTAAAGCCTGATGCATGATCACCGTACCTTCCCTGATAATAGCATATTTCGATACATGTGCGGTCGAAGCAATCAAAGTGGCAAAGCGTCCTCCGGCAGAGGCAATTTTTTCGTGTAATCCGACCCGGAGAGCGGCATTTTTGATGTGGCCTACCGTGACGATAAACTCTGCTTTATTTACCCATTCCGCTATTGCGTCGTCTGTACCGATAATATCGTATCCCAATACTTTCTTTCCCACGTTTTCCCTCGTATCCAGTATTCCGGCAATTCGTATTCCGGCACTTTCTGCCACTTCGATGACTGATTTGCAATGCCCTCCCCCGCCGACTAATATTAACTCCTGTTGTTTCATGACAATCTTACAGAACTCGGAATATTCACGATCCTCGCTTCCAGCCATTCGGCATTACTCAGATCTCCACACTCACAATCTTTAAACATGGGTAAACGGTTCATCAACTGCCATACCGGACGGGTCATAATTCCCGCATCGTTGGTTTCTTCCAGGAAACGGTTGCGGGCTTCTTTATCTTTCAGTAAAACCACATTCAGCCAATAATTGGATGTACAATCCCGGGGTTCCGTGAAAAACTGAATATCCGTTCCTTCAAAATAAGTCGCGTATTTCCAGGCCAGTTCCCGTTTATTATCCACGAATTCCTGTAAATGCTCCATCTGGGCACATCCCAGGGCTGCATTGATATTCGGCATCCGGTAATTGTATCCGACACAATCGTGTACGAATTCCCAGCGGTGAGGAACCTTGGCTTGTGTCGTCAAATGCTTGGCCTGTTTCCCTAACTCCTCATCCATAAACAACAGCATCCCTCCACCGCCTGTCGTAATGGTTTTGTTGCCGTTGAAACTGACAGCACCTACCTTGCCGAATGTTCCGGTATGCCGCCCCTTGTAAAAACTGCCCATACTTTCCGCGGCATCTTCCACCAGCTCGATATGATATTCACGGCATAATTCTGCTAATTCCTCCAGATGCACTGCATGCCCGAAAGTATGCATCGGTACACAGGCTTTTATTTTCCGGCCTGTAGTTTTATTGAAACATTCGCTACACCGGATTTCTGCATTTTCCTGAAGCCACTTGCGCATTTTTGCAGGAGATAAGCCCATTGTATCCCGGTCTACATCCAGGAAAACAGCATGAGCACCGATATAACTTAAAGCATTGGCCGTAGCAATAAACGTTAACGGTTGGGTAAGCACTTCATCTCCGTGTTCTACTCCGACCAGCAGCATAGCCATATGGAGTGCATTCGTTCCGTTTACGCAAACAACGGCCCGTTTAGCACCTGTGTACTCCGCTACCATTTCTTCAAAACGGTCGACAAACTTCCCCACACTCGATACAAATGTCGAATCGATACATTCGTTGAGATACTTTTTTTCATTACCGATAAAACAGGGTGCATGCAAAGGCACAACTCCTTCCGGTTGATGAAATGTTTCACGGATAAAGTTAATGATGTGATTATACATTGTAAATATCTGCTTTATATTTTTTTAGGTTTTCTTTATCTGAAAACCAGTTTATCGTTTCCTGTAAACCTTGTTCTATGGAATATTTCGGACAAAATCCCGTTAATGACTTGATTTTGCTGTTATCTCCCCATAAGCGGAAAACTTCAGAATTTTTTGGGCGCAGACGTTGTTCGTCTTCTATGAATTTTACATCGGAATTCATCAGTTTGGCAATCAATTCCAACGTATCCCGCATCGAGATTTCAAAATTGCTGCACACGTTCACCTCCTGACCGATAGCGGCATCACACTGCGATAATTCGATAAAGCCTTTACAGGTGTCTTTTACGAAATTAAAATCCCGGGTAGGTGTCAGGTCACCTAACAGGATTTCCTTTTTCCCGTTAGCAATCTGGGTGATGATGGTGGGTATGATAGCCCGGGCAGACTGCCGGGGACCATAGGTGTTGAAAGGCCGTACGATCACAACCGGTAATTCAAAAGCATTATAAAAACTCATCGCCATCGCATCTGCACCGATTTTTGTGGCTGAATAAGGTGACTGCGGCTGTTTGGGATGCTTTTCGTCAATGGGTACATATTGGGCTGTTCCGTACACTTCTGATGTGGAAGTGACCAATACCCTTTTCACTCCGTTTTCTTTGGCTGCCTGACAAATATTCAGTGTACCTTTGATGTTGGTGTCGACATAACTATCCGGAGCTATATACGAATAAGGGATTGCGATCAGGGCTGCCAAATGAAAAATGACATCAATCCCTTGGGTAATATGTTTACAAAAATGTGGGTCTCTTACGTCTCCGGTTATCACTTCCAGATGCGGATGTTCCATACTGTCGAGCCATCCCCAGTAATTGAATGAATTATAATACGATAGGGCACGTACTGCATACCCCTGTTCCAATAACATTTCTGTCAGATGAGAGCCGATAAAGCCATCTCCTCCGGTTACCAATACTTTTTGCATAACTGGGTTCGTATTAAATTATAAAATAAAGTCTTTAAGATTTTTAATCAATATTATTTAAAGTGACAACAAAGCCGGAATATTTCCAATTTAAACGAGCGTTTTATTGGTGAAAATAATACATGAAAAATGCCCTCGTCTCACTTATTTTTTCCAAATCAATAGCCTTTTTTCTTCGGGAGTGAAGTAATCTGTTTCTTTCTCAGGAAAAATAATTGTACAATGAATTTTGCGTTTTATCAAATCCTCTGCTTTTTTTACAAGGCTATTGAAATAATCCATATCGATATTCTCTCCGACAATAACCAAGTCGATCAGGTTAGAATCAATACCTACAGCAAAATCTCCACGAACCCATACACGGGATATGTCTCCGACACGCTCAACTACACCTTCAATGACTTGAGTTATACCACTATGCTTTAGTACTAAACTACGAATATCTCCGAAAAGCGGATGCCGTGGATTTGCTTGATACACCTTTTTATTCCCTTCAGATTCGGCACATAACAAACCGGCTTCTTCCAAATGATTTAATTCCAACCGAATAGCATTTGTCGATTCGCCAAATTCATCTGCAAGCCCACGTAAATAGGCTTTCATGGATGAATTCAAAAAAAACTTTAAAAGTAATTTAATCCGAGTTTTGGAAGTGATCAGACTATCTAACATGCATATACAATGAAACTGCTGTTTACAGCTTCGCCCGGTAAGTCCCAGGTTATGGAACAGAATGATAAAGAAAATTCAATTCTGCGCAACAAATTTACTCATTTAACTATACATTTCAAAAGTCTGTTGAATAATTTTTTATTTTCTTTCAAAGATTGCAATATGATCATGGGAACAAGACTGTTGTATGAAATCTCCAACCATACACTTCCATTCTGTACGAAAAGTATAACATTCGCTCTACTGTCATCTGGGTGATAAAGAATTATTTTCGTCCGATTATCTTCTATAGCGTAAAATGATTACGCTATACCCATCTGTTTCTACAAAATATACAAAACTATTACGGGAGAACCATGCTCTTTCAAAATGAAACAAAGTAAAGATCCTTTTATATCCAGTAAAAACGCTCGTTTTATTTTGCTTTCTTTTCCCTCTTTACACTACTTTAAATTTATACATATAACTTGTTGACTATTTGATAACTAAATAAATATTTAAATCATGTTAAACACGAGGTCAGTCCTTATTACTGGTGGCACAGGCTCTTTTGGAAAAAAATTTGTAGAGACTATATTGCGAGATTATCCTGCAGTTCGAAGAATTGTTATTTATTCTCGGGATGAATTGAAACAGTTTGAGTTGAAACAAAAATATCCGGAAAAAGAATATCCTCAGTTACGTTTTTTTATCGGAGATGTACGGGATGGAGAGCGTTTAAAGCGGGCTTGTGAAGGTATTGATGTAATTATTCATGCTGCGGCCATAAAGCAAGTAGATACGGCGGAGTATAATCCGGATGAATGTGTAAAAACCAATATACATGGAGCCCAAAATGTGATTAATGCAGCATTGGCAACGAATGTGAAGCATGTTGTGGCATTATCGACTGATAAAGCATGTGCACCGATAAACCTGTATGGTGCTACAAAGTTATGTTCTGACAAATTATTTGTTGCAGCAAATAATATAAAAGGAGGTCGGGATTTGCGTTTTTCGGTTGTGCGTTATGGAAATGTAATGGGATCCAGAGGATCGGTCATTCCTTTTTTTATGAACCGAAGGTCAACGGGAGTACTTCCTATTACTCATGAGGAAATGACTCGATTTAATATTTCATTACAAGCGGGAGTCGATTTAGTGATGTTTGCCATCGGACATCACTTAGGCGGAGAAATTTTTATACCAAAAATACCTTCATACAAAATTGTAGATGTAGCTAAAGCCATAGCTCCGGATGCAAAAATTGAAATTGTCGGGATACGTCCGGGGGAAAAATTGCATGAAGAAATGATCACTCCGACGGATGCCATGAATACGATTGATCTGGGAGCTTATTATGCAATTCTTCCTTCTGTATCAGATCGTTATACGAGAGAAGATTTTATTAAATATCATAACGCAACACCTGTCCCGGAAAATTTCCATTATAGTTCTGATAAAAATACCGAGTGGGAAACAGTAGAATCCATGCGTGAAAAAATAAAAAAATTTGTAGATCCTAATTTTGAAATTGAATGAAAGTTGTCGCCATTATTCAAGCCCGTTGCGGATCGACTCGGTTTCCGAATAAGGTTTTTGCTGACATCTGTGGAAAACCGTTAATTTGGCATGTTATAAATCGATTAAAATTTGCTTACACTATAGATGAGATCGTATTAGCGACTACAACAAATTCTTTAGATGATAAATTGTACGAATGGGCTATTCTTAATCATATAACTGTATTCAGAGGAAGTGAAAATGATGTTTTGAATCGATATTATAATTCAGCAATTACCTGTAAGGCTGATATTATTATACGCATAACTGCAGATGATCCTTTTAAGGAACCATTAATTATTGATCGTGCTGTTCGTGTTCTCCAGGAAGAAAAGGCAGATTTTGTTTGTAATAATTATCCACCTACTTTTCCTGAAGGATTAGATGTGGAAGTATTTACCAGGAAAGCTTTGGAAGTAGCTGAATCAAAATCGGTCAGTTCTTTCGAACGTGAACATGTTACACAATATTTCTATCGTAATCCGTCAGATTTTAAGATTATAAATATTGCTCATACTGAAAATATTTCAAATTTAAGATGGACGATTGATACAGAAAAAGATTTCTTTATGGTTGAAAGGGTATATTCATTTCTATATAGAGAAACTGATGAGATCTTTCATATGGATGATATTCTTCAATTGATCAAACAATATCCCGATATAGCTCAGATGAATTCAAATGTTACCCGTAGTGAAATGTATAAAAATAAATAATTATGGAACGTATTTCCCAATTAGAGCGTGATTATGTCAATCAGGTTTTAGATAATGCTTTTGCAACTTCTTTAAATTCTGTTTTTACTAATAGATTGGAATCGGCTTTTGCCGAGCGATTTCATACGGCTTATGCAATCGGACACTGTAATGGTACGGAAACAATGCATACTGCACTAGCAGCCTTAGGTGTTTTGGCTGGAGATGAAGTGATTGTTCCGGCGTTGACAATGACCAGTACTTCTTTAGCTGTATTGCACAATGGTTCTATTCCGGTGTTTGCAGATGTAGATCCTGATACTTTTCTTATAACAGCTGAGAGTATTGAGCGAGTGATAACTGACAAAACGAGAGCTGTTATTACTGTATCACTTTATGGATTATCACCTGATTATGATTCTATCTTAAGTGTTTGTCGAAAACATAATCTTTTTTTAATAGAAGATAATGCAGAATGTTTTCTGGGTAAATATAAAGGAAAAATTGTGGGGGAATTTGGTGATTTTTCGAGTTTCAGTTTTCAAGCGAGTAAGCATTTGACAACTGGTGAAGGTGGAATGCTTATTACAAATAATGAAACATATGCGGATAATGCGCGTCGTTTCAGTTGCCTCGGATATGCAGGAGTTAGTGCTAAGAAAGGTAAGATTACCCGCAATGACATTCAGGATCCCAAATACAGTAGACATATTGCTATGGGGTTTAATTATCGTATGTCTGAACTACAAGCTGCAGTCGCTTTAGGACAATTGGAGCGTATTGAAGAATTGGTTGATAACCGTTTGAAAATTGCTGAAATCTTTGATGAAGCTATTGGAGATACGACTTTATTGAAGCGTCAGGCAGAGCCTGAAGGTATAGTTAATTCTTATTGGTCATATAGTTTAGTGCTGAATACGAGTAAACCAGATACGGATTGGTATAAATTTCGTGATCTATTTCAGAAAAATGGAGGTGATGGGTATTATGCTGCTTGGAAACTTTCCTATAATGAGCCTTTTTTTCAAAATATTGTTCAAAATATGAAAGGTGTATGGCAAAAATATAATGCTGATTTGTGTCCTATTTCAGAATACTTACAAAGCAGAATGATACAATTAAAGACGAATTACTGGAATTTGGATGAAGCCAGGCAACAAGCTAAAGTATTACGACAAACAATTAATCAATTTAAATAGAAAGTTATGGGACCATTCAATAAAGAAATTAAAATCGGAAGCCGGCTTGTTGGGCAAGGGCTCCCTACGTATATAATTGCAGAGATCGGAGGTAATTTCGACGGTAGTATCGATAAAGCGAAACGTTTGATCGATGCAGCGAAAGAGTCCGGTGCAGATTGTGCAAAGTTTCAGACATTCACAGCTCCGACAATTGTTTCGGAAGGGGGATTTTCCAGGATGCAACTGAAAGGGGTTCACGGTTCTTGGGGGAGAACCGTCAGTGAAGTGTTTAAAGATGTAGAATTTCCGATGGAATGGCATCAAGAGATCGCAGATTACTGTAAGCAAGTTGGAATTGATTTTTCCACTTCTCCTTATTTTAAAGAGGCTGTTGATTTATGTGTTGAATTGGATGTGCCTTTTATTAAAATCGGTTCCGGTGATATTACCTGGTTGGAAATGCTGGATTATATTGCCCGTACGGGGAAACCGTTGATGTTGGCAACAGGTGATGCTACATTGTCGGAGATAGACGAGGCTGTCAGAACGATAGAAGCTACAGGAAACCGGAATCTTATTTTGATGCAATGTATTACCAATTATCCATCTAAAATAGAGAGTGCCAATGTTAATGTGTTGAAAACCTATCAGTCGGCTTTCGATGTATTGACTGGATATTCGGACCATGCACCGGGACCGGTAGTTGCTTTGGCTTCGGTGGTATTGGGAGGATGTGTGATTGAGAAACATTTTACATTGAATAAAAAAGACAAGGGGCCTGATCATCCTCATTCCATGGAACCACAGGATTTTAGACAGATGGTCGATTACGTTCGGGAAGTAGAACGAGCCATGGGAAGTACCCGGAAAGAAGTGGTTGCCGAAGAAGGGGAAACGGTTTATGTACAACGTCGTTGTTTATATGCCAAACGGAACTTACCGAAAGGACATATTATGACTGAAGAAGATATTGATGTATTGCGTCCGGCTTTAGGGATTCCTCCTAAATATAAGTCCGTTATCATTGGAAAAACCTGTAAAGAAAATATAGAAAAAGGACAACCTTTATTTTGGGAAAATTTCTGATGCTCACGGAAAGAGAGATTTTCATAACTTTGGTCGATAACGATTTGATCCGGGCGTCTGATGCCATTATTCTACTGGAGGGTGACGGATTCAATCGTTATCGGCATGCGGTAAAGCTTTTTCAGGAAAAATGGGCTCCGTTGATTGTATTCAGTGGAGGGATTACAGATTATGCTTATGGGAGTTTCCCCTATGCGGAAATAAAACCATTGCTTTTACAAGCGGGCATTCCCGAGGAAAATCTGTATCATGAAGTCCGATCTTTAAATACCAGGGAACAGGCGGAAGAGATTATAAAACTTTGTTTGCAACGGGATTGGAAGAAGATTATACTTGTCGCGTCTCCTTATCATCAATACCGGGCCTATCTGACCTTTCTAAAATCGGTTCTGGAGGCAGAAGCTGAAATCGTGATTTATAATGCTCCGGTCGACCAGTTGGAGTGGTTTACTCCACAGCCCTGGGGTGATCGGTATTCCTGTTTACAACAGGAGTTTGATCGGATTGAAAAGTACTCGGTCTTGGGACATTTAGCAACTTATTTTGAAGCAATTACTTATCAAAAATGGAAAGAAAGTATAGTATCGTACTGATATTGAATTTTATATTAGCGATTTTGTTTTTTCATTCATGTGCTCATAAGGAAGAAGGTATGAGCGAAGATATAGAATGGTCTGACAGTTTTGGTTTAGAGGATATAAAGCTTATCTGGAAGGAGAAGCATGCAGCTTTTACTTCTCTGATAAAATTTAATAATAAATATTTCGTTGCTTTCAGAGTCGGAGAAAAACATGTAAGTAGTGGTGAAATTGAAAACGGATATATCCGTGTTTTGGTGTCAGACAATTTATCTCAGTGGAATTCAATAGACTCATTAACATATAACGGAGATTTGAGAGATCCTTTTTTTTCTATTTCACCTCAAAATGAACTTTTAATGTTGTGTGGAGTTAATCAAATGGAAAACGGTAAAATCATTCATGATAAAACAGTATTGAGTTCCTTTGATAAAAAAGTAAATAAGTTTCGTAAATTCTCAGATGTTATCATGGATGATAATACCCGGCCCTGGTTATGGAAAATACGGTGGTGTGGAAAGACTGCCTGGGGATTCGCCTATAAAGAAGGTCTTACTCCACTCCTTATGAAATCGACAGATGCGAAACATTGGACAAAAATATGCTCTCTTCCTGTTCAAACGGAGAATATTCCATCAGAAGTTGATCTCGCTTTTATTGATAAGGAAGAAATGATTGTCGTCGTTAGAAATGATAACGGTCGGGCTGTGATCGGGCGTGCTATGCCTCCTTACCTGAATTGGAAAATAGAGCCTATGGGAATATGGATAGGTTCACCGAATCTGCTTGTAAATTCCCATTATCAACTTTTTCTTACCTATCGTCTTTATGGTAACGGCGGTATCGTAAATTTCACTTTTTCCATGTTAGATACCATGGAATTAAAATTGATAAAATCTTTGAATATTTTCGAAGGTAGCTATTATGATATGGGCTATGGTAGCTCTATATTGGTTGATAATGGAAAAAGCATACTTACTTCTTATTACATTGCCGGAGAGGATAATGCCGGCATTTATATTGCAAAAATATCTACAAAGTAAAACAATTATGAATTGTAATGAAGCGAAACAATTGTTCGCTGATAATTTTATCGGGATTCAGGAGTTAAAACCTTTGCTTCGAAAATTAGACTGTGAAATTGATTTAAATGATATTGATATTCCAATTCTTTTTGAAGATCGGGATTTGTATAAAGCAGCGAAAGATGGTTTTCTTCTTATCCTGGTTATTCCTGATGTTAAGGAAGGTCTTTTTTCAATACGTTCATTGCGCTCATGCTTCGGCATAGATCCGGATAAAGAGGTTCCTTGTTTTTATAATCAAGATTGGTATCTGAATGAAGATTTTATTGACTTTGCAGTAGCTCCCGGTTGGTATTTACTTCAAAAAAATCCTCCGGACTCTACGAGAGCCGTTATGCCCGACGTAATTCTTGCTTCAGAAAATAATATCACGTTTCCTTCTGCAATGCTCTGTGCCTATACATTTTTCGCTTATAGGTTAGCTTACGGAAAAAATCTTTGGGAAACTGATTTTGTATGGTGTAGCGATTTAGATCATAACGGGGACAGGATATATGTAGGTAAATATCATGATATAGACGGAGTTAATAAAGATGGTTTTAGTATTCATCGCCATTTGAAATTGCGGCCGTGTTACACGGCTATTTCTGTTCGTTAACCTTTTTTATGATTCATTCTTTTAAAGGTCTTTCCAAATCGCTCTTGTTTATAGATTCATTTATGGTGTTACTGAATCTGTCAACAAGTTATTCGATTATACCTTATTTATTATTCGGACAGTACGATCGTTACGTCAATATGCTCCTGTTTCTGGGATTCAATATTTTATATGTATCCGTACGATTTAACAAACCATTTACTATTCCTCGAAAAGATGCTCTTTTTTATATTTATTTGATTTTAAATGTATGCAATTTTTTTTCGGCTATTTTGACCGATACAGGATGGAAGTCAGCATTGATTTATTTAACTTTGAATACGGTTTTTTATCTGATATTACATAATCTGTTTAAAGATTATCGAAGATATTATACAACAGCAAAATCCTTATGGTTTATATCTCGCGGATATTTATGGCTTGTCGGTTTGTGTATTTTTAGTTGCGTATTTATGTATTTATTGATAAAAACAGGTATAAATCCTCAGATGAATTCTGTAAATACAAGATATGATTTGTTTAGTGATAATTATAACAATTTGGGTGCGGATTATTATTTACCATATTATCTCTCGGTTTTCCTTGTCTCCTCTGATATAAGAATTCCTTTTTTTCAAGATCAGGGATTCGTGTTAGGTATTTATCATGAACCGCATATTCTAACATTTATGTTATTTCCGGCCCTGTTTTTATCATTGTATTATATTAAAAAAAACAAATATATAATAGTTACTCTGTTGGTTTTCTTATTGATATTACTTTTAGCTGGATCTACAACGAATATTTTAGCTGTATTGTTATGTGTGATTTTTTATCTTATCCACAATATGTTTTTTATAAATAAGAAAACATTCTTAAAAAATTTTGCAATTATAATTTTGATATTGACCGGTTCGTTTTTCATTTATTCCTTACTTAATATTGACGATTTGTTTTTCATTTTTGCTAAGTTGGGGTCCGGTTCGATGGACTATACCCAGGCAACTTTGGAATTTGCAGTTACACCTAAAACTTTAATCGGATCTTCATTTTTTAATCTAAGTTATTTGGATAGAAGTAGTTTTACTGTTACAGGAAATAGAGATATAGGATATATTAATTTTGTTGTTAATATCGTTTTTTTACTCATTTGCGGTTATTATATGTTGAGATTATTCCTTTCGAAGAATCCATATAAAATGGCTGTTTTTTTATTTGCAGCTTATTTTTTTATTCATTCTACGAAAGTGGCAATGGTGAGCTATTCGTTAACCATGTTAATGTTTGTGATATTTCTTATGTCACGAGTGGCAAAACTGAACGACGAACAGTGCATAGAATGTCATTATGTTTAAGTTTTTATCCACAATATTAAGAAATAAGATTTTTCTTTATGTAGGTACACGGTATGTTACCTATGCTTTCCAATTCATAGCCTCTTTTTATATTGCACTTAAATTAGGACCGGTTGGTTTCGGAGTCTGGAGTTTTATTTTACTTCTGATCAATTTTTATAATATTATTGATTTTGGAATTTCTAATTCAATTAATATTCTTTTGGTACAGGATAGGGAGGTCGAAGAACGTAGCTCCAGTCATATATTATCATCTATTATTATAACTATCGGTTTAAATATTTTGGTGATCCTCAGTTTTATTATTATTAAGTATGCCCATTTCGGTTTTTTGTTAAAATATGATATTGGAATATATCTTCCGGCTATATTGTATACAATTATTGTTTGGAATTTCAATAAAGTTTTTTCTTCTATATACCGGGTAAAGAATCGTCTGTTGGAACTGGCTTTTTTTCAATCGATAATTCCGCTACTTTTCTTTTTAGCCGTCATTTTCTCTCCGGTCAACACATTGTGGTATTTATTGGGGGCTTATATGTTAGGCCAGAGTTTGGCTTTCGCCGTATTTATACTTAGGAAACAAATAACGATAAAAGGGGCTATTTCCTGTAGCAGTATGAATACCGTTTTTTTTAAAGGATTTTGGTTATTTCTCTACAATGGAGCTTTTTATCTTATTATGTTTTCGACCTCTTCTTTTGTTAGTGCCTATTATTCTGTTTCCGATTATGGAAAATTCAGTTTTGCATATACACTAGCTCATGCCATTCTCCTATTTCTGGAAGCTTTCGGATACATTGTATTTCCTAAAATCATACAAAAATTGAAAGGAAATAATTTTGAAGAATGTAAGTCAGTTATTTTAATGATACGCAACAGTTATCTTATGGTTGTACACGGCTTGGTATATCTGGCTTTTCCAGCTTTTTACTTGCTTTGTTTGCTTATGCCGAAATATGGGGATATACAACGTATGCTTTGCGTTGCAGCCTTAACGATATTGCCTTATGCTAATGCTTTTGGATTAAATACTTTTTTAATGGCACAAAATAAAGAAAGAAGAATTTCTTGTATTTCCTGTATTTCTTTAATTGTGAATATAGGTCTTTTATTTTTATTTATTCGTGTATTCAATTTTTCTTATGATTTAATACTTGTGGCTACTCTTGTAAGTTATGTGTTATTTACGTATCAATGTGCTCTGTATACATTAAAAGTAATGGGAGAGCCATTCAAATTTTTGAAAGTTTTAGAAATGGCTTTTCCAGTAAGAATAAGTGTCTCATATCTATTTACTTTAGTGGCAACATACTTTTTTTCAGAGAGAGGGCATTTTATATGGTTATTGCTTCCCTTGATTGTATTTCTTTTAATGAATCGTACGTCACTTGGTAAAACAGCTGCCATGATTGTACAACTGGTGAAAAGACCGGAAATTATCGATTTGAAGTAGAAATGTTTTATCGATTTGAATTTTCTCTGTACAAATAATACTAAATATAAGGGATATATATGGACGAAGAAGTTCTCCTTAAGGAATTTGTGAAAAAAGAAGAAGAGAGTGGTTGTTATACTTGTTGTGTGGCCGGTGATTATGTGTATAATATTATACGGGCGGATATCAGAAGACTTTATATAAAAACGAATGGATTAGAAATAATGCCTTTTACTTCTCCATTACAGAAAAGAAAGGCTATTCTGTCTTTTTTTATATCATTTTGGCACCTGTTAAAATTAAGCATAAAACGTGGTCATATCGATAACATTATTTTTCCTTTTCATCGGGTCGAAAAAGTAGATAACCTTTATATTGATAAATTTACAGACCCGGTTATAGAATTTAGCTCGTTAAAAAATAATTGTCTGATTTTTGAACGAAGTAGAGCCGGTGTTCACTGTACTCCACGTATTCATGCGAAAATGGTAGTATTTACAGATGTTTTCGATGTTTTTGCCCGACTCTATGCCATTTTATTTTCACGTAGATTCGGTAAAAAATATAAAAATCAATTTAACCGGCTTTTTGAAATTGTGAACCATTTAGTCCCCTATTCTGAGAATGATAGAAAATGTGCAATCCGTAAAATAATGGAATATCGAGCCTTGGCTTATTTTTACAGGAATGTTTATAGGAAGCTATCGCCTAAACGGGTTTTGGTTGTTCCCAGAGTCGCATTTTTACCTCAAATGGTTGAAGCCAAAAAAAGGGGAATAACAACAATAGAGTTTCAGCATGGTATTACTTATGGGGAGACATCAGTATATTCCGGTCGGCGTGAATCTTTGTTCACCCCGGATTATTTTTTTGCCTTTGGTAATATGCCTCCCCGAAATGTGTATGGCATTGATGAAAACCGGATAATAAACATTGGATGGGCATTTCCTTTGTTGCTAAAGAAATTAAGCACAATATGCCCATTTTCAGATAAAGATATTCTGATTATTTCAGATCCGGAAATAACAGATAAAATTGTGAATATCGTTGAAATTTTAGCAGAAGCTAATCCTGCCTATACTTTTCATATACGTCCTCATCCGATGGAAATATTGCAAAGAAAACATCGGATTGTTATAGATTGTCGGAAGAACATCCTTTTACAGGATAATAAGATCAATTCCAATGTTGTACTCAATAGCTTTATACATATTATAGGTGAAAATTCGACAGTACTTTATGAGGCTCTTGCTATGGGGAAAAAGGTTGGTAAATTGTGTTATCCGGCTTTTCGACCCAAGTATCTTAATCCAACAGATAAAGAGGCTGTTTGGGAAATCGCTTCTCAGGAAGATTTTGAAAAGTATGTATCTGAAAGTATAGCTACACGACGGTCTTTGTCTATCTATTCAGAATTTGACGGTAAAAAAATAGATGAGTTGTTTTAAATAATTAGATAAAAATTGAAAATGAAAAATTTAATTATCATAGGTGCCGGGGGAATGGGACGTACGGTATATGATTTAGCTAATGAATCCGTAGGATATGGGGAGGATTTCAGTATTAAAGGATTTATAGATGATAATCTTCAATCTCTTGAAGGTTTTGATAATTATCCTCCTTTATTGGGTAGAATTTGTGAATATATACCTCAGCAAAATGACGTTTTCATTAGTTCTATTGGGGGAAATTGTCGTGTCGGATGTACTGAAACTATTGAAGCCAAGGGTGGAAAATTTGTGAATATCATTCATAAAACGGCCCGTATCGGAACGAATGTGAAAATGGGACACGGCAATCTTATCGGGGCTTTTGTTTCTATTGGAGCCGATGTTTGTATTGGTAATTACAATATGATACAATCTTATACCGTAATTGGTCATGATGCCCGGATAGGTAACGAAGTTAGAATTGATACGCAGGTTGTTTGTGTAGGAGGTATAATTGTTGAAGATGAGGTTTCGATTCACACTCATGCTGTTATCAGTCATAATGTTATTGTAGGACAAGGAGCCAAAGTCGGAGCTTGTTCTTTCGTGATGCGAAAAGTAAAACCCGGTACAACGGTTTTTGGTGTACCTGCAAAAATTTTATAGAATAAATTTAAATATTGAGCGAGTATGTTGTATGTCTTTTCAAGATTTAAAGAATGTCAGAATCGATTTGAAAAAGAAAAAAGAAGTTTATGGTGGAAAGGAGTATTTTTTGTAGATTGGATAATTGCTTTTTTTATTCATGGAGCATCAATAAATGACTATTTTGCTTATCGTTTCTTTTATCTGAGGCGTTCAGGAAGGAAAGAGTTTATCACCTTTCGCCGGCATAAAAAGATACAAGCAATATGTAATCCTACATTGACGGATAGAGAATTATGCAGAGACAAAGCTTGTTTTAATCGTCATTTTTCGGCTTATTTGGGACGTAATTGGTTAGATGTATCTACTTGTACCTTTCAGGAATTCTGCAATTTTTTTTTAAATTATGAGGTTGTTTTTCTTAAGGATATTTCTTCTTTTAGAGGTATCGGTATAAAAAAACTTCAATCTTCAGACGTTAATGTAGAGAAACTTTATCAGCAATTACAGACTAAAAAAGAGGCGAATTATATATTGGAAGAACCGATAATTGAAAATGATGAATTGGCTTCATTTCATCCCTGGTCAATCAATACAATCAGAATTGTTACTGTTTATAATGAAAAAACAGATAAAGTTTATTTGATGAATGCAAGAATTCGTATGGGAAATAATAAAAATAATGTAGATAATTTTCATTTTCAAGGGATTGGTGCCAATATAGATATTCAAAGTGGGGTAATAAATTCCCTCGGTTATGATATGTTCGATAATACCTATATATGTCATCCGCTTACCGGTAAACAAATTGTAGGGTTTCAAATACCTTGTTGGGAAGAGTGTAAATTATTTGTAGAAAAAGCTGCGCGTATGATACCAACAGTCAGGTATATCGGTTGGGATGTAGTAATAGGAGTAAACGGTAACTTTTCTTTAATAGAAGCCAATGATAATGCTGATCATGATTTCCAGCAATTATACAATAAAGGACTCTGGAAAGAATATCGCAAAGTATTGAGTAAAATACATTAAATAACTTATGAATTATGGAGATAAATAAATTCATCGACAAGTTTGCAGAACAATTTGACGATACGGATCGTCATGAGTTTAAAACGGGAACTGTTTTCCATGAACTGGAAGAATATAGTTCGATTATTGCACTATCCATTATCGGAATGATAGATGAGGAGTACAACGTGACGATAAAAAGTGAAGAAATGCGTCAGGCTGTAACAATAGAAGATTTGTACAATATCGTAAAATCTAAGTTGTAATGAATCCGGAACTTCCGTTTGCTTTGAGAAATAAAACAATCATGGTTACAGGTAGTGCTTCCGGTATCGGACGGTGTACGGCTATTGCCTGTGCTATGGCAGGTGCAAAACTTATATTGGCAGATATCAATGAAGAAGGCCTAAAAGAAACATTGTCATTACTGAAAACAGAAAATTGTATTCAGAACCATGAAATACGGGTAGCGGATTTATCTACTGACGAGGGATTAACAGCTTTGATTGATACGTTGTCTATCTTAGATGGGGTTGTTTTTTGCGCTGGTATCGGTATAACTAAAACAATCCCTTTTTATTCCAGAGAAGATTTTTATCGGGTTTTTGATATTAACTTTTTTGCTCCTGTGTTATTAACAAAATTACTTGTTAAGAAGAAAAAACTCAGTAAAGTCTCTTCTTTGGTTTATTTAGTCTCGGTAGCAGGCGTGTTTTCGTTTAAACCAGGAAACGGGATATATGGAGCGTCTAAAAGTGCACTTCATGGATTTGTGAAATTCGCTGCCCTGGAATTGGCTGCAAAAGGTATTCGATGTAATGCTGTATGTCCAGCTATGGTAGAGACACCTTTTTTACAAACAGTGTCTTTATCGCAGGAAGACATAGAGAATGATAAGAAAAAATATCCTTTTAAACGTTATGCCCAACCGGAAGAAATTGCTCAGGGATGCGTTTTTTTGTTATCTGATGCCTCCTCTTATATGACTGGACAAGATTTGGTACTTGACGGAGGGCGATTATTGAATTAGATAAAAATACTATGTTATTAGATAAAAAGGTTTGCATTATAACGGGAGCAGCTCAAGGGATCGGTAAAGTGATAGCAGAACAGTTTGCTTCAGACGGAGCGATCGTATATGCTTGTGATCGTACAGAAGGTCTGATGGATTCTTGGGCGGAATGTATAAGTAAAGAAAACGAAGGAAAGATTTATCCGGTTTCTTTTGATGTGACAGATTCTTTGGCGGTAAAAAATGCGATAACAAATATCTATAAAGCGGAAGGACGTATAGATACCCTTGTCAATAATGCAGGAGTAGTGTTTAATCGTAAACTAGGAATGATTACGCGGGACGAGACTGAATTTATGTTCCGGGTTAACGTTATTGCTGTCATAGAATTGATACAGTTAGTTGCGCGTCTTATGGGACGTAAAGGAGGGGGGGCTATTGTTAATATCGCTTCTGTAACGGCAGTTGTCGGTTCTCCTGGACAAGTTGCCTATTCGGCAACGAAAGGGGCCGTTATTTCATTAACCAGATCGGCTGCGAAGGAATTGGCCCCGATGGGAATACGTGTGAATGCCGTTGCTCCGGGCATTATTAAAACGGAACGTTTCACAGAACTTTACGAGGAAAGTGCGGATAAGATTGATTTACGCATTCAGAAGATTGCGTTGGGGCGTTTGGGAACCCCATCCGATATTGCTAATGCCTGTGCTTTTTTAGCATCGGAAAGAGCTTCATATATATCCGGACAGATATTGGGTGTTGATGGTTGTGCTACCATATAAGCGAATCATAAAATGTTATTGGATATAGATAAGAAAGATAGTAAAGCTGTTGCTGCTATAGATTCGTCAGGTGCGGAGCTCCGTTATGGTGATTTAGTTCATTTTATCGGTTCTATGCCGCAATTATTGCCCCGGCGGTCTTTGGTTTTTCTGCTGGTAGAAAATAATGTCGGTGGAATTGCGTGGACAATGGGAATGTTAGGGGCCGGTGTGGTACCGCTCATACTTAATGCCCGGCTTGATCATGAGTTGTTTACACAATTGAATGAACGTTATAAACCTGCATACCTTTGTGTACCGAAAGAGCAGAAAGAAAAATATGATTATGGTGAAATTGCTTCCGGATACGGTTATGTAATCCTGAAAACCGGTGAAAAAACCGGTGCTCTTCATGATAGTTTATCACATTTATTACCGACCTCCGGTTCTACTGGAAGTCCTAAATTAGTACGACATTGTTATAGAAATATAGAAGCAGCCGGCTTGAATATTTCTACATTTTTCGAAATAAAGGCCGAGGATAAAGCTTTAATGGTGCTTCCAATTTATTATACAATGGGGCTTTCCATGATTTTTAGTCATTTATATGCCGGAGCAACAATTTTGATTACCGGTTTGAATATGACGGATCCTGCCTTTTGGTCTTTTATGAAGGATAAAAAGGCGAGTAGTTTTACAGGAGTGCCGTATAGTTTTGAAGTTCTTAATTTAATGAGATTTTTCCGGATGAGTTTTCCTGACCTTAGATTGCTCACGCAAGGAGGAGGCCGTATGGAACGTAAATTAAATCTGAAATTTGCGGAATATTGTCATGACCACGGAATGAAATGGATTGCGACTTACGGACAAACAGAAGGCAGTGCCCGGATGGCTTACTTACCACCGGAGTATGCTATTAGTAAGGTCGGCAGTATCGGACGGGCAGTACCGAATGGTGAATTATCATTGATCGATGATGCGGGAAAACTGATCGAAGAACCATATAAAGAAGGAGAAATGTGTTATCGGGGTAAAAATGTCACGATGGGATATGCACAAACAAAAGAAGATCTTTTATTGGGTGATGAACGTAATGGATGGATGCGTACAGGTGATATAGCCTATCGGGATGAAGACGGTTTTTACTTTATCGTGGGACGAATGGGAAGGTTTTTGAAATTATTCGGTATGCGCATAGGGCTTGATGAGTGTGAGCAAATTGTTAAGTCTAAGTTTTCGACAGAATGTGCGTGTTTCGGTACAGATGAGAAAATGATTGTTTGCATTACCGAATCAAATATATTACAGGCTGTAAAGGAGGAATTGGTAGAAAAAACCAGACTTGTTGCTTCAGCATTTGAGATAAAACGAGTAGAGTCATTACCGAAAAATGAAGCCGGTAAAATATTGTACAGTAAACTAAAAAATCAAATAGAATCATTATGACAAATTTAGAGAAATATGACGAAGTTTTTGTAGAAGTATTTGCAGTGGATAAGAATGCCCTGAATGAGAACTTTAATAAAGAAAACGTAGAGTCCTGGGATTCTATTCATCAGTTAAATATTACGGCAAATTTAGAGGAAGTGTTTGATATTATGTTTGAACCGGAAGATATTATGGCAATGACCTCCTATCAGGCCGGCAAAACGATATTGGGAAAATATAATATAGAACTTTAATTTTATTAAGAGTTTAATTTATTATGGCAAGATGGAGTATCAAAAATGTTGCTTTACGCGGAGTTTCGCTTTGCGTACCTGATCGTGTTGTAAAAACCGAAGATTTTGATTTTTTTACGTCTGAAGAAGCGGAAACATTTAATAATACAGTAGGTATAAAAAGCCGTTATTTAGCAACAGAAGATGTTTGTGCATCAGATCTTTGTCAGGTTGCCGGAGAGAAGCTTTTAAATGAATTAGGATGGGCGAAGGAAAGTATTGACGTGTTACTTTTTGAGTCTGTAACCGGCGACTATAAGACTCCTCCGACATCGACACTTTTGCAAGATCGGATGGAATTGCCTGAAACTTGTTTTGCTATGGATATTCCCATGGGATGTTGCGGTTGTATGTATGCTATTACCGTGGGAGCTAATTTACTCTCCTCGGGTAATGTAAAGCGGGCTCTTCTTTTAGTGGGGGATACAGCCGTGAGAATGGGATCACTTAAAGATAAAAGCAGAGTGCCTCTGTTCGGTGATGGTGGTACGGCTCTCGCCTTGGAATATGATACGGAGGCGGATGATATACTTGTAGATTTCCGGACAATGGGAAAAGGAGGCCCGGCATTGATGACGCCTCACGGGGGATTTCGTCATCCGGTAACTCCCGAATCGCTTATCTATGAAGATTTCGGTAATGGGATTGTAAGAGCTCCTATACATACTTTGATTAACGGGATGGATGTATTTTCTTTTGCGATTTCCCGTCCTCCGAAAGCGGTACTTTCTTTTATGGAAGATTATGGTATTGATAAAGATAAAGATATAGATTATTTTCTGATTCATCAGGCAAATAAAATGATTGTTGACAGGGTCGTAAAGAAGCTCAAATTAGATATAACTAAAGTTCCTTATAATTTGGAGGAATACGGTAATTTGGGGGGAGCTTCTTTGCCTTCATTAATGGTTAGTCGATTAAGAGAACAATTGATGAGAGAACCTAAAACGTTACTGATGTCTTCTTTCGGTCTTGGACTTACTTGGGGAACGATGCGGTTGAAAACCAAGCCGATGATTATTCCAGAAGTGATTAAATTGTAGATGATATTATATGGGTACTTTGATGGTAGCTGGAATTCGTATGACTTGAACTATGTAAAATAGAATGGTAAATATAAAATATGTATAAAAATGGTTTAAAACGTTTCTTTGATTTTGGGGTTGCTTTATCGGGGCTTCTTTTTTTATCACCGGTATTACTTATTGTTATGGGGATCTTAATATATGCCAATAAGGGAGCCGGAGTATTTTTTTTACAGGCTCGTCCTGGAAAAAAAAGAAAAATATTTAAGGTGATTAAATTCAAAACAATGACGGATAAACGAGATGATCATGGAAATTTATTACCGGATGTGGAGCGTTTAACAAAAGTAGGCAAATTTGTCCGTGCCGTTTCTTTGGATGAATTACCTCAATTAATTAATATTTTAAAAGGGGATATGAGTTTAATTGGCCCACGTCCGCTTTTAGCCAAATACTTGCCTCTTTATACCTCCGAACAGGCACGTCGGCATGAGGTCCGTCCTGGAATCACGGGATGGGCACAGGTTAACGGAAGAAATGACATCACCTGGCAAAAGAAGTTTGAAATGGATGTTTGGTATGTGGATCACCTTTCATTTAAATTGGATATGCAGATTCTTCTGATGACAGTGAAAACAGTTTTATTGCGTAGAGGTGTAGCTAAGGAAGGGTGTGCTACCACCGAACCGTTTAATGGGGAAAATTGAAAGTGAGTAGATATCGGTTGTGAAGTTGTTATATAAAATTAAATAAAGGCATAAATTGGAAGTGATATTACATGGATTTCGACAAATGTAATAATAATGTTTCATGGCCACTGTTGCAGTATTGAAACAGATACATACATTGGTAAAAATTGTGTAATTGGAATCAATGCTATTATAATGTCGGAAGTGATTATTAGTGATCAGTGTATTATCGGAGGCGGAGTTGTCGTAACTCCAAAAGTTTCTTCTCATTGCATTGTTGTCGGAAATCCTACTAAAATGATTAAGAGGGAATTCAGGTGAATGACAAGGGATAAATTGTTTAAATATAGATTCATTATCAATATTGTATATACATTTAATTATGAAATCAAGAATTTGGCTCTCTTTGGCCCATATGGGGGGAAGGGAGCAGGAGTTTATACGGGAAGCGTTCGATACGAATTGGGTGGTTCCGCTGGGACCGAATGTGGATGCTTTTGAAAAAGCGTTGGCAGCGTATTTACGGGAAGATAAGCACGTTGTGGCGTTGAGTGCGGGGACGGCTGCCTTGCATTTGGGATTGATCTTGTTGGGAGCCGGAGTCGGAGATGAGGTGATTTGCCAGAGTTTTACCTTTTCCGCTTCTGCCAATCCGATTATGTATCAGGGGGCTAAACCTGTATTTGTGGATAGCGAGGCTTCGACCTGGAATATGGATCCGGTGTTGTTGGAAGAAGCAATAAAAGACCGGTTGCGCAAAACCGGCAAATTACCCAAAGCGATTATACCGGTACATTTATACGGAATGCCAGCCCGGTTGGACCGGATTTGTGAGATTGCCGGGCGATACGGAATACCGGTGTTAGAAGATGCTGCAGAAGCTTTGGGATCGGAGTTTAAGGGACGGAAATGCGGTACTTTCGGTGAATTGGCTGCCTTGTCGTTCAATGGAAATAAAATGATAACTACTTCCGGTGGGGGAGCCTTGGTTTGTCGTTCGGAAGAGGAAGCCGGGCAAGTGAAATTTTATGCGACTCAGGCACGGGATGCGGCTCCGCATTACCAGCATTCACATATCGGTTATAATTACCGGATGAGTAATATTTGTGCGGGAATCGGCCGGGGCCAGATGTTTGTATTGGAAGAACATGTGGCTCGCAGAAGGGCAATCCATGCTTTATATACTTCTTTGCTGAAAGATATTCCCGGAATCAGTGTATTGCAGAATCCTTCCTCGGATTTCGATTCGAATTTCTGGCTGACTTGCATTACCGTCGACCCGCTTGTGGCGGGATGTACCCGGGAAAATATCCGTCTGGCGCTGGATGCGGATAATATCGAGAGCCGACCCTTGTGGAAACCGATGCATTTGCAACCCGTATTTGCCGAAGCTCCGTTTTATGGGAACGGCACTTCTGAGCATCTGTTCGATATAGGTCTTTGCCTGCCTTCCGGACCGACGCTGACGGATGAAGACATCAGGCGGGTGGTGGAAGTCGTAAATAGTCAGGTAGATCGACTTCATTAATCATAAATTTTTATTACCACTTTTGAATCTCTTCTGTTCTTTTTTCTTTCTGGTTGAAGGGAATCCTTCAATTCCGTCAGCCAGCGTAACGGTTAGATTCTAATATATAATTATTTCGGGGAGATGGAAAATATGCTGTTAACAGGAGCCTATGGTTTTGGGGGAGAATATTCGGCTTTTTTTTATCTTCTGTTTATTCACTTTCAAAGGGGGGACGGAATGAGCTAAGCGATTATAAAGTATATCTAAGTAAAGAAATCCCTTGTCTGAAAGAGAGTTTTCATCTGGTTGTTCAGCCGGGGAAGCCCATTTTACTCCAGCTACCTGGTAGGAAAACATGGATTCTATCGGAGGAAGGTAGAGGTACGAAAAATATATGTACAGCTTTAGAGGCCGACCGAAAAGTAAAACTTTCGGTCGGTTCTTTTTTAATTCTTTTCCATTCTTTCTTTTTGCTTCTTTCCTCTTTGTCTCTTTTCTTGCTTATTTGGCTACTTATTTTGTAAAAAAATACAAAAAACAGTCCACTGTCCTGTTTTTCAATAATTTCATCATATTATGAGCCATAGCGAGTAATGCGAACTCCACTTCCACCTTCTTTATTTCTCTGAGCATAAACCTGTTAAACTTCTTATTCTTCTTCAACTGTCCGAAGACCGCTTCCACTTCCACCGGCCGTTTACTTCTGTGTTCCATCCCTTCTTTACTCATGAGTAACTCCCGTGCTTTTCTTTTATATTCCAACAACTTATGATTTAACTCTATCGTTCTGTTTCCCTGTGCTTTATAACATTTATTTCTGAGCGGACATCCCTGATAGTTCGCTGCCTGATATACAGACACTTCTGATTCATACCCCAAGTCAGATATCCTCTTTTTCTGACTGCTAAAATTCATGTGCTGCCCCATCAGACAAACCATAAAGTCCCCCTGAGGATTATAAAATAAATTTTGTGGAAGAAAGAGATTACTAGTGAACTTCTTCTTCTGTTCCATATGAAAGTAATTGTATTTCACATATCCCGTAATTTTTTCCTGTTCCAGATATTCATAATTTTGTTCACTGCCATATCCGGCATCGGCAACCACTACGTGAGTGTTGAGATTTTCCAGTCCGTAGCGTTCTTTAAATGCTTCCAGGTAGGGAATCAGCAGGGCGGTATCTCCCGGACGCTGATAAATACCGAAGTGGGTGATGATCTGATTTTCAGTGGAGATCTCTACATTGTAAGCCGCTTTGAGCTGTCCGTTTCCCATATGATCCTCCTTCATCTTCATAAAAGTAGCATCGGTATCGGTTTTGGAATAACTGTTGCGTTCTCCGAGGATTGCGAGTTTGTCTTCATACTCCTGCAGTTTGGGTAACAGTTTGTTTTCCAGTTCCCTGCAAGCCTTCCTGACAGTTTTGGAAGGAGTATACAAAGGGACGCTTGGCTTGTCTCATTTTCTCAAACGACTGATGATTCCTTTATCTATTCCGGTAATTCGCGACAGCTGGCGGATTCCGATTCCGGGGATTTTCAGCATCTCTCTCACCAAATCTCTCTGTTCATTTTTAGATAAGGTTGTTACTATATGCCCGGATAATTTATCCAGCCATAACTGACGAAGTTCCCGATCTCCTACCCGGTCTTCCAAAATGCCCTTTTCTTCCGCTATTTCTTCCATATAAGCTTCAAAATCTGACCTTCCGGCAAAAAACAATCTTATAAAACCAGCACTTACAAAAGAATCCTGTAAACTAAAATAAACTTTATAACTACTCCATGCATATTCCGGAATAGACTGACATATCCCCGCTTTCACCGGATTTTGCAGAATATATCTGAGACAACGACATAAATACCCTTCCGTTTCAATAACTTCACTTCGATAGCGATTTTGGAATAAGTGTCCACAACGTTCGTACTTATCATTGAACCACATTGCATATTTTAGCTCTAATTTGTGCATATAAATTCCCGGCTCATCACTTTTCACCAATAAATGAACGTGATTGTTCATCAGACAAAATCCCCAAATTTCATAGTGCTTCTTTTTCACGCATTCTTTCAGGTAATGCAGAAACATAATCCGATCGCTATCTTCATTGAAAATATCCATCCGATTGACACCGCGAAGCATGATGTGGTATACATCGGTTTCAGACCGCTGACGAGAATGACGAGGCATAATGTATGACATTTATATCTATAAATTTACAAAAAAATCTCCATACTACAAAGGGACGTTTATTTTGTCTCACCTTGAAATGAAATTATGCATAATCCTGTCAAAATAAATCTTCTCTGAAGTTGCTTTTACACCTGAATAAAGTAAAATGAAAAGTGAGACAAAATAAGCGTCCTTTTGTCTCGGAAAATAACTTGCACGATTTTTTTCAAAGGAATTGCCCCGTCCTTGTGATTGTTATACAAAATCGTTTGCATATTCTTCTCTATTTTATAAATTTACGTTTTGAATGTTAAAGTATTGAATATGAATGAGACTCCTCATTATTATGCATTTATCAGTTATTCTCATGAAGATAAAAATTTAGTGGCAGCATTCCATGATCGTTTAGAAAATTACGAAATTCCTTTTTATTTCCGAAAAAAAAGAAAAAAGATACCCGCTACGTTAACCCCTATTTTTAGAGATGAAACGGATTTAAATATAGGAATTATGACGGAGGAAATTGGGAAAGCACTGAAAAATTCGGATAGTCTGATTATTTTTTGTTCGAAGGCATCTCAGCATTCCTCTTGGGTAGAAAAAGAGATTGAACTTTTTAAAAAGTTTCATCATAAAGGAGAGTGTTGTATTGTTGTTATCGTCGTATCGGAAAACGGGGAAAAATTTTCTGGTACAGAATATTATCCGAGTAATTTATCTAAAGATATATATTATGTCGATAGCTGTTGTATCGATCAGGAATGGGAACGGATTATCTGTAAATTAGTCGGAGTAGATTATACGAAGATATCCAGACGTAAACGGAAAGATAAGCATTTAAAAAATAATTGGATTGTCTTTATTTTATGTATGTTTGGAGTATTGGGTGGTGGCGGATATGCTTATTGGGGAAAGGAACATTACCGTTATTATGAAGATTGGGTCGATTGTTGGGGAGTTCCGAAAGGTATAAATGAGCTTTCTCCCCGGGAGAGAAAAAACCGGAATGCTTGTTATCGTTTTGCGATCGGGAAGGGAAAAATAAGGGAAATTGCTTATGTAAATTCTTATGGAAAGATCATGGATCCCGACGATACGGAATACCGGGATCGGGTAGCCGTTTTGCTTTTATTTTATCTGGATAAGGGAAAAATAAAAGTACAGTATCGGAATGCAGCTGGTATTTTGTTGAAGCTTTGTACGATAAGCGGAGATGCTTTCGACCGTTATGATTTTTGGACACCGATGGGCGATGTAGATGGGATGTCTGCCTTTCAAACAGATATTGACCGGAACTTATATTCGTTTTTTCAACAAAATTACAGGGCACAAATCGGACGTTATTTCGTGTATCGGAATAAAAATGGGTATATACAAAAGTTATTTTTTCGACAAAATAACGGGAATGAGCCTGTTACAGATGCAGACGGGATTGCAGGTTTTGAGTATGAGCGTAATAGTTTGGGACAGGTTACAGTGGTGCGTTATTTGGGAGTAGACAATTGTTATCAGAGTGATCGGACCGGAATTGCCAAACGTCAATATAGTTATGATCCGGTATCGGGACAAATGGAGAGGGCAGAATATTTCGGATTGGACGGTAAACCGGTGTTGAACAAAAGAGGATGGTCTGTTTGTGTCGCTGAAATAAATAAGTATGGGAATATAGAAGAGGAACGCTATTTGGACAATAATGGGCAACTCTGTATCGGCGAGGAGGGATGTGCATTCTGTCGGATTGATTATGATGAAAGGGGAAACAAGGTAAAGATTGCTTTTTATGGTACAGATGGTGAATTGTGTATAGGAAAAGATGGTTTTGCTATACAAAAAATGGAATATGACAAAAGAGGAAACATGGTCTGTGTGTCTCTGTTCGATGCTTCTGATCGGCCTTGTTATAATCATGAAAATATAGCTGTAATTTCTCGGGAGTACAATGATAAGAATTATTTGACCGGGGAATATTACTATGGTTTACAGGAGGAACCGGTTTTTTGTAAATATGGATATGCCTCTACCAAATTTTGGTATGACGATCAAAACAGGTTGGTCGGGAGAACTTATTACGACACATTTTTACAGTTGTGTTATTGTTTGGAAGGATATGCCGAGAGGAAATGGGAATATGATATACAAGGAAGAATAGACCGTGAAAAATATTTCGGAACGGACGCAGCTTTATGTTATAATCGGGAAGGTGTGGCAGAAATAAGATGGAAGTATAAAGATTCGGGAACTGTCAGTGAGTTGGCTTTCTTTGATGTAAATGGGAATCCTTGTTATCATAAATCCGGTATGGCATGTATACAATGGGATTCTGATCTGCAAGGACATATTGTCAAAGTTTCGTTTTATGGAACGGATTCACTTCCTTGTTTGAGCGATGAAGGTGTAGCTGGTTTTACTCAAAGTGTCGACAGTCATGGTCTTGTTACAGATCGTCGGGTATTCGGTACAGACGGATATCCTTGTTATACTTCTTCTGGAATTGCCTGTATTCATTGGGATTATAATACATCCGGTTTTGCTACGAAGGAAGTCTACCGGGATATGTTGGATAACAGGTGTTTTAACAAAGAAGGGATAGGGGGATGGGAGGCCCAGTACGATGAACAGAATAATTTGATTGAAAAGAAGTTTTTGGATACATTGGATCGTCTGTGTTTTAGTGAACTACATATCGCTATTTTGTCGTATGAATACGACAGACAGAAGCGGATGAGTCAAGTTCGTTTTTTGGATACGGAACGAAAGCCCTGTTATAGTACACAGGGACTTGCCGGATATACCTGCCAATATGATGCTGCCGGGAATGTGATTCGAAAGGCTTGTCTGGGTGTGACGGGTGAACTTTTGATGAATTATATGGGATATGCCGGATATATTTGTCGTTATAATGAGTATCATCTGCCGGTCGCCGAATCTTATTTCGATGCACAAGAGAAACCTTGTAAAGGAGAATATGGATGCGAAATGCGGACTTTTAGCTATGATGAAAGGAGAAGGCTTATAGAGATTGATTATAGAAATGCTGCTGGAAATCTTTGTTTGAATCAGGAAGGATATGCTTTTGAAAGAAATCGTTGTGATGAACTGGGACGTGTGACTGAAACATGGTTTTTTAATACGGACAGTTTGTTGTGTGTGACAAAAAAAGATTCTGTGGCAGGTATAGAGTATAAATTCGATAAGAAAAATAGATTGATCGAAGTATGGAATAAAGGGGTAAACGGTTCCTTATGCATGTCTAAACAACATTTTGCAAAAGTAGGGCTGAAATCGGATAGATTCGGTACATTTATCGAATGTACTTATTATGATACCTTGGGGAATTTGTGTTTGAATGCCGAAAATATAGCTATAATGCGTAGGGAGTGTAATGAACGGGGGTATTTGGTGAAGGAATATTATTTGGGTACCGATTCGTTGTTTTGTATGAATGTGCAGGGTGTAGCCGGGATAGATTGTTTACCGGATCGTTGCGGTCGAACCATTGAGAAAACTTTTTTCGATACAGCCGGATACAAGACTACCCGTATCGGAGGAGTAGTTAAATGTTTGTATACTTTTGGGGTTGGTGATCGGATACAAACCGGTTTTGATATACGGATAAACGGAGATACTACGGTTACTGTCCCGGTTGCTTTTATCCGGATGCATACGTCTTCTGTGGTTGCTGATACTTTTTTTATCTTGAGGACGGATACTTGGAAGTTTGGGGACTATTATGCTTATTTTGATGTTAAAAAGACGAAGACGTATAAAATTCAACTTTTGGATAAGCAGGGAAATTCAATCACTGCTCAAATTACTCCTAATAAAAAAGGGGGAAATACCCGTTGTGGCACATTGAATATTTCTATTCGTAAGTACCGGGAATTATTGCGCAAAGTTATCTGATTTACTACAGAGGGACGCTTATTTTGTCTCACCTTTTATTTACTCTATTCTGGTATACAAGCAATTTCGGGGAAGATTTATTTTGACAGGATTATGTATAACTTCATTTCAAAGTGAGACAAAATAAGCGTCCCTTTGGCTCCACCGGAATCAGTGTATTGCAGAATCCTTCCTCGGATTTCGATTCGAATTTCTGGCTGACTTGCATTACCGTCGACCCGCCTGTGGCGGGATGTACCCGGGAAAATATCCGTCTGGCGCTGGATGCGGATAATATCGAGAGCCGCCCCTTGTGGAAACCGATGCATTTGCAACCCGTATTTGCCGAAGCTCCGTTTTATGGGAACGGCACTTCCGAGCATCTGTTCGATATAGGTCTTTGCCTGCCTTCCGGACCGACGCTGACGGATGAGGACATCAGGCGGGTTGCCGGCGTGATACGCGGATTGGTAAGATAATTGTATTATATACCGGATAAAAAAGCACGTAGTTTCAGAGCTACGTGCTTTTTTTGTATCACCACTAAATGAAAGATTCTGCCGGGGAAATTTATTTTATTGGAAATTAAGGTAATAAAGCTTTCAGTTTATCCACTTGTTTTTGTAATTCGGCCCGGGTTTGCGGGTCTTTTTCATTGTGTAGGGCAGCCTGAATATCGGGTAAAAAGTGCAGATAATGGGTGTCGGCGATGTAAGCGGCAGCACGGATACGTACTTCCGGTGCGTTATCATAGAGCAGACCCTGTACCCAGCGTTTGGTATCCCAGGAATGGTGGTTTTCCAGCCAGTCGAGAGCATCGATTTTGGCTTTGTCTGTACCGTGTAAAAATGTCTGAAAACATTCGGATTCCTGTTGAAGACCGGATGTTGTCATCAACAGTTCGCGTTGGGGCAGTGCGGGTTGCACCGTGTTTTCTTTATAGGAAATAAGGGGTTTACCGAGAGTCCAACGGATCATGCGGGGAATCATCCACATCATACCGGGAGTGGCTTCCGGATGAGCAATGGAGCTGAATACACGCCCTTTGCCGTATTGGTTGGCAATGAAGAAAGGTTTGCCGTTGGTCATACCGGCCGGAGCATTCCCTTCTTCATGAACATCACTTTGCATGGTGGCCAGAAGCGTATACCGAATGCTGTCCGGGGCACTCGGTATAAAAACGGGACCTTCATAATAAATGACATAACAAGTGTCGCGGGAAGATAATTCCGGGAATATTTTTTTCCCTTCTTCGTTCAGGGTGAATTTAGACAGACCGTGTCCGCGGTTGTCATGTTCAATGTCAATGGCCTGTGCTCCGTTCAAGGCCATACAGGCATATCCGGGAGTATTCGAGAAAAGATAAGCTCCGGCGCATATACCGACAGCGCCGTGTCCGTCGGCAATAAAGTTTCTGATGCGTTTCTGGTTTTCACTACCCAGGTTCAGGTATTGACGGCTGCCACTGCCTCCCGGAATAACGATAGCGTCGAGAGAATCAAGTATTCCTTCCGCGATTTCGGCGGATGTAATTGTCCGGGCCTGTATGCCGGGATCGAGCCGTAAGGCTGCTAGGGTTTCCCAGATACAGGTTTGTGCACCTCCATGTCCGTCGAATACACCGACTGTAATTGCCGGAACCGTTTTTTTGTCGGTACTTTTTTTATCTGTCGGGGAAGCACATTGTAAACATAATGTCAGCCAGATCAAGCTAAGGATGTAAATGTTTTTCATGGATAGTAGAAGTTTATATTTTGCCTGAAAGTAATAAAATTTATTTGGCTTGTAGGTTCGACTGCAGATAATTTTATTCCGGTTTTGTTTTTTTATCCGGATAAGGATTTAAAAATTGTATTGCCTTATAATTACCGCTCGGATAGCGTTTTTATATTCCGGATACACTTCAGTAAGTGAGATCCGCTCCGGATATTGTGTTTTTGTGTAACTGTATGTATAACATGGAGTTTACAATCTGGTAATTTTTTGATCGTTTTATAGATACTGTCGTTTCTGATTATTTTATAGTAATTGAATAAAAATAAAAAGATATTTCATTTTTTATATATAAAAACATTTGTTTAATAAAATTTATTTTATATTTTTATCATGTGTGTAATACAATTGTATTTGTTTTTGTATAAAACGGTATTGTCAGGTCGGAAATGTACAATAAATTCGGTTTATTATTATGATATATATAGATCGTCGAAATACAGGCAAGGAAAAATGTATATGGAAAAAGCGTGTGATGGCTTGGTGGCAAAAGCATGTGGTGGTTTGGTGGCAAAAGTGTGTGATGGCTTGGTGGCAAAAGTATATTTGGTGGGAAATGTTAATAATTGTATTAATTTTGGCCGTAGGTTTTGTATCCTGGTATTTCTTTTTTCCGTCGACCGTTTATATTTATCACGGACCTTATGCGACCTATACTCCTGTGGATTTACAAAAGAAACGCCAGGAAGAGTATAATAAAAAATCTGGATGGTGGAATTGGGGAATAAATAAAATTTGGCTAAAAGCTGCGGTTGTAAAAAGAAAAGATTTGGATTATCCGGAGTGCTGGAAAGAAGCTTTTTGGGAAAATATGGATGATGGTAAGAAAGTTGTATTTTCTGTAAATTCTTATACGTGGATGTGTTTGGCTAAAGGAAAAGTGCCATGTGATAGTTTGAAGGTGCAGAATGGTTGTGATTCCTGTACATTAAAAGTAATCGGATATAAAAAGGCAGAAAGGCCCTATTATTTATTGCGGTTTATTTCACATAAAAACGGGACTTTTCCTTCGACCCCCAAAGAATTCGCCCAGGCGAAATATATTTTAAACGTCAAGGAGGGGTCCGGATCAACTCATATTACGCCTGAAGTTTATTTGTTGGAAAATTGTACGAATACTCTTCCTACTGTATTGTGGGATTCTAAAAGTAACATGATCAACGAATTAGTGGCGGACAAACCAGAAGGACAAAATAAAGGGCGTTATTGGATAGGAGCTATAAGCGATAGTGAGTATAATGAATTATTGGATCAGGAAATGAGAGACAGTCTGATCATTCAGGATGTGATGATAAATATTCCGTACGATCCGCTGGTGATTATTCAGGAGGTATGGCAGAAAGATAAAGGAGGGATAGGTGAAGATGCTGTATGTGACGATTTGTGTAAGAACGGGTTGATGGAGAAAGGCTCAAAAAGAATATCTTATTTGCAGAGAATGTATAAATATTATATCGCTTTGGGAATTTTGAGAAAAGACGAAGAAGGAAACTTTTACATTCACAATCCGCAATACGAGAATAGAGTAAAGGGAAATGAGATGAATGTATTGCCGGACGGTCCTTATAAAGACAGTGTGTCTGTCTGGTGTTATTTTTACAAAACGGTATATGGAAATCTGGAAGATCATTATTACCGGTTTGAAAGAGATACAGCGATAAAACTCCCGGTAAAAAAGGGAAAAATTGTGTCCGGACCATGGGAAAAAGAATTGAAAAATAAAATCGGCTATAGGGTGTATATCGGTGAAGATAAAAAAGAGGAAACGCCTGTAGATAGCCTGATAGCTGAACGGGATCGTTGTTTATATAACAGATAAATATGGTAGTAACGGATATATTATGGATGGTGATTCTTTTCCTGATCCCCGGAATGGTTTCATTTACAGTGTACAGATATGTGGCGGGATATGCCATAGATAGGCTGTATAAATTTATTTTATATAGCACAATATGGGCTATTTTAGCCTATGGGATTGTAGAAGTAATCGGCTATTTTATGTATGGCATTCCTATAGGTAATAATTCTGACGTTTGGATTGTATTTGGTTATAAGTTTACCGAAATTCCTCTTCGTACAATGTTTTATGCATTGGCGGCGGGGAGTGTCGCAGCTTTTTTTATCGGTCGTTTGATGCGTAGGATCCGCTTGAATTATGCTGGTTTATTGCATGTAAAGTTATGGGATCATTATGTGAATTTTTTGTGTAAGAAGAATCGGAAAGTTGAGATTTATGATTATAAGAATAATTATAAATACATTGGATATATAAAAAGTTTTTCCTATTTCAGTCCGCAGAGAGAGATCGTGTTGCGGAGAGCTAAAATTTATTCTATGCAGAAGAATGACGGAAGACCGTTGAGCGAAAATAAAGAAATTTATATACAGTTGGAAGAGGGTCGTTTTAGTATTGTCACAGTTGGTAGTAAAACCAGCGAATCTAAGGATGACGGGAAAAAAGAGTAATTTAAAAGTTTAGGAACAACGTGTTCAGTTAGTTAGGGTTGGTTGTAGTTGAGAGGACTGTATCTTATAGGGCAAACTTTTTTTGTTTGATAATTGATTGATAACCAGTAGTTAGTTTCGCTTAAAAAAGCTAATCTCTACTTATAAGCATACATAGAGGGTTTCAATAACCAACTGATACTGAAGACAAAAGTATATAAAAAAGTCGGATTGTAAAACACTGGAAAAGAACCTTCTTTTATCAATCAAGGAAATCAAAAAGTGTATAGAGCAAAGTGGCGCATGTATGGTATAGATAATTCCGTACATGCGCCACTTTCTTAATCATCTGATTTGCATTGATTTACATTAATTGTTATTATATACTATCATTTGGTACTGATAAGCATTGATTTTGCTTGTGGGGTGTATTATTGTCCACCTAAAAAAATCAAGAATATCTCCTTGAAACGGGTTTGACGAGCAGGTCGATGTGCTCGTGTTCAAGGATATGTTCCATAGCCTTGTATATGGGCATCTTTTCGATACCGGCAATCTTCAGGGCTTCCATCTTGATGGTATTCTCGATGAGCAACAGGTAGTCTTCCTCCTTCAGCTCAACATATTTCTGTGACTGTGATTTTAATTTTGCCATATTGATGTTGTTATTTGTTTCCGAAGTCGGCAGGAATCTCACCCCACAGGCGGTTGTCCCAGTGCAGCACTTCGATGTCCTTGATTCTTGCCTCCATCACTTTGAGGAATATCTCCGCTTTCTGCAATGCCGGGCATCTGCGTGAAGAGGCTGTCTGTTTGTTACGATACCACGTGATGGCTGTAATGCTGTCCGAGTAGATTGTTCGCGGACTTTCCGGATGTTCCATGACATATCTGACCGCCTCGACAATGCCGAGAAACTCCCCGATATTGTTCGTCCAGTTACCGATAGCTTTGGAAAAGAGTTCTTTTCCTGAAGAGAGGTCGACAGCCCGGAAGCGTGTCAACCTCTCTTTTGCAGAATGGGCACCGTCGGTCGCAATACCCACGACCGGTTTTTCTTTCATTGAATTCCTCCCTGATGTCTGTCTCCCGTATAGATGAACCCGTCGGATTCCATACGTCGTACCAGAGCACGCGCCTGATTCAGATAGTCGGTGATGACACCTTCCTTGTACTTGATATCCTTGCGTCCCTTGAGGATTTCCAGCACACCGTCTATTGTGCGGCTCATTACGCTCTTGCCGTCTTTCGGGTCGAAGAAAATCTTTTTGTTGCCGAACGTCACAGTTACTTGATACAATGTCTTCGGGACGATCACTGTTTCCACATGCGCCTGAAATAACACGGGGGTAGCGGCAACGACTACATACCCGTTGGCTTTGTGCATGGGTTTCAACTCTACCGAGTATAGTATGTTTGGCTCGAGAGTTCCTTTCAGGTCTTCCGAAAGGACACAAATCTGCTTGCCGAATCTTGAGTCTTCACGGACTCCCATCAATTTACGTGTCTTGGAATGGCGCGAAACGAACCCTATCAGTTCGCCCGTCTCTTCCGATCTCGCAAACTTCAGTTGCGATTTTTCCGATGTCATATTACTGTTCTTTCATATTCAATCTATTGCTTTCAATTGACAATCTGTTTTCAATGGGTCACTTTTCCATACAAATATATGCCAATTTTTCACGCCAACAAAACGTTTTAGTTATTAATTTTCAGATGGTTATGTGTAATATATATAGAGAAAAGGCTGCATTCAGTACAGCCTTTCCTCCTCTGTAAAATGACTGAAACGCTCGTCAGTATCAGAAGTTTGCAGTAGATAACGGCATTTCCAATAACGGTAAATCCGCCTTCCGTTGGGTATACAGTGATTTATATCGTCAGCATTCAGATATTGGTTCCCTTGTTCCGTACCGTGGTGCATCCATGTAGCGCACCCGGGCAGGTCCGGGTTGTTCCGGACATAGAAGTCCATTTTCTCTTTACCGGCGACAAAGATATTGTGTATCCGTACGTCCTTATCGATAGGAAACCGGTAGGCGTACAACGCGAAGTCACAGATGTCGGTTTCCAGCAGGTTGCCGCCAAAGTGTTCGGGAGCTTTCCGTTTCAGGTTCTCGAACCCCTCCAAAATACCCGGCCTGTCGCATATCTCGGCAAACCTTTCATCCGTTACCGGCGCAGCCGTCGCATAAACCACCCGAAAACCATTATCCGTACTGTCCAGTACCATGACATGCGCGACTATCCCCGGTGATTTGTTGATACTTTCGTCAATGCTGTCCGAGTCCGTGGTCAGACAGCATTTCAGCGTTCCGATGATTAATACCGCTACCACCAACAGTGTCCAAGGACCTATTGCTGCCGCTATCAATATCAATTCATCGGCCCGTTTCCGTATTTGTTTCATTGATTTTGAGAATGTGGCGGCCGGATACCCCCCGGACCTCGGACACGCATACCTTGCATCCTGCATCCAGCAACCGGTTTCTACATTCTTCCAAGGCGGCGTCGGAAATCCTGATGGCAGGTATACCTGCCGCCGTCATCTTGAACCGGGGCACTTCCGTGATCCGGGTAATCGTTTCGGCATCATCAAAATACGCCTCGAATGAATCTCCGACATGGAAAAGGATGATGGTTTCCACGCCATGCCTTTCCTTCATGCCGCCGTAACAGCGGCGAATAATCTCTTCCTTTTTCATATCAAATAGATATATTAGGTTTGATGTCAGCCAAACATGAAAGTGCCTGTAATCCGTTCAACTGCCGGGCTTTCGTCCGAAATACATATACAGACTTTCTTCATCTGACAAATATACAATAAATTACGGAACGACCCATGTCTATTGCATGAAACTATCCTTTCATCTTCACCTCCCTTCTTTCAAATTGTTCGCGGATGATTTCAACGAGTTGTCCGATGCTGTCGATTTTGTGACTCTTACCGCAGGCTTTGCCATGGAACAATGGCGTGAAGTACAGGTTAAAATCCTCATCGATGGAAAAACCTCCCACGAGGACGATACCCGCCTTGATACGGTAATACTCGCCGTACATGGCGTAATCATCCGTAGTTTTGGTGAACCCGTACTCCGGCAACAAGTCCGGCAAAGTGTCCAGGATCGGCCGGATAACATCCTTGAGAAAATTCGGGGTCTCAACTTCCTTTTTCCGTTTCCGACCTTTTCTGCCGGTTCCGTTATCGTCTTGCAGGTAATGGGCATCGAAACGATCCTGATACCTTTCTGTCAGTTCCTTAATATCCATATCCTTTATACATTTAATTGTTTTCCTCAAGCCACTCTTCCAGTGTCATGGAGGCCTCGAAACCGTATTCGTCAATCTGTACATAGCCGTCCTTTTCCGTGATAAACTCTTTCCTGGTCAGGATGGTTCCGCCATGATTTACCATCACCGTCGGTTCGATGGTCGCCAGACGGTCCCCGTCATCCGACTCCCGGATATCGTATGCGTACAGTCCCTCCGGAACGGCATTCCGGTCAATCCGCATATCCGTAAACAATGCAGGCGTGTCATTGATGGTCATAGACTCAAAGGTCTCGTTGCCAATGTTTTCTTTTGTAATCATATTTATTGATTCAAATAGTTTATTATTCCTGCTTGGGAAGTTCAATGGCTCTTACCCAATTGTTCCGGTCATCAAAACATTCATCATTGATGTTGGCCGTAAATTCCAGCGGTGTCATCTTCTCAACCCGCGTTGCGGGGTTATTTTCGTAATCAACGATGATTTTCCCGGCCGGAACGTCACGTTCAAATTCGTCCAGCGGGAAAGAGAATATCCATATTTCCCGGTCTTTATCTTCCCCAAGAAACGCCTTGAGGTTGTCTGTATAAGCCTGGCATTTGTCCCACGAGGTTTCCACGAATGAAATGATTTCCTCTTCCGGTTTGCCGGTACGGTCTTTCAGGAATGCAACGGCATTCCCTTTCCAGATATCCTGCTCGACACAGAGTTCCAGATAACGTTCCCAGACTGTCACCAGCCAGTCCATGTTAATCTCATGCAGGTGGCGGCAGGTGAAACGCTCCCGGCTTTCCGCGTTGTAAAGCGTGCAGCTTCCGTCCGTGCGTATCTCCTCCAACCGGTACATGGTGTATACCGGTATCCCGTGGCCATACCCGTCTTCCCCTTCCTCCTCGACATATACCGTATGGGGCAACATATTTTCCGGCATTTTCGGTATCGCACACAGGTTGGCTATAACTTCCTGTTCCAACGCTTTTTGTTTCTCCTGTATTCTCATTGTCTATCCATCTTTTAGTATGATTTTACCTTCTTGAAATAATCTCTGTTTGTAACGACGGTGGTTGCGTATATTTTCGGTATGTTTCTTCCGGTCATATTTATACAAGCCTTTTGCCTTGTTCTCTCTCAGCAGTTCCTTGTTCCGCTCTTCGCTTTCTGGGTTCACAATGAAGGTTATCAGCCTGCGGCTGACACCGTATTCCCGGGCAAGCTGGCGCTGGCTGACAGCTTCTGTCATGTAACGGTGGAAAATTTCAGCCTTCTGAAAAGGAGTGAGCTTCTGCCTGCGGTCATATTGTGTCCCGCTGATGATTATTCCCGAGCTTTTGTATGGCATGGTGAAGTCTGTTTTTCGTTTGTGGTCCATGAATGGTAGATGCGTTGTTTGCCATCTAAGGAGAGTAGAAACCAGCGGCTATAAATCCGTTCCAGCGTTTCGGTGTCGTGCCCGTATATCGGTCCCAGTTCGTTTGCAAACATCGCCGCTACCTTCAGCCTCCTGGTATCGGACAGCTTCTCCCACCAGCGGCAAATGGTCTTGTACTGCTTCACGTCCGTTACAAGGTCCGGAACCGGAGCGGAGGAGATATATTCCGCCTCTTTGCCGCACGGTGCCTGCCAGAACCCCTGTTCGCAAAGAGCGCGTTGCTCGTCACAAACCCGTTCTGCAAAGGATTTGAGTGCCATTTGGAATATCTTTCTTTCCAGTTCCTTACGTTCCATGGACAGTTCATGCACACCCACGTTCAGCCCGTGCTTATTGCGTTCATCCGGGGAAAGCTTGTTGCTCAAGGCTTTCCTGACCAGTTCCAGCCGTTCTTTCAGAGGGCCGTATTCGTTGTTATCTAAATACCGGTTAAACAGTTCCTGTTCGTTTCCGGGCAGTATGAATATATTTTCCATCATGCATCATTTAAGTTATCGGATGTGAATAGGATATATCGCAGTGGATAGCGGGTGTCGGGGTGCGGAAATAGCCACGAGATCCCGTGCCGTCAAGGGGCGCAGAAAAACGGCATCGAACTCCTGAGTATCGTCTTCACGGATATCTCGGACTTCAATGATCCATGTGCCTTCATAGCGGCACCAGGCAATCACCTCCAAAATCATTTCCTTTCTGTAGTCAGCCGGTCCGTCCCCGAAACTTTCACGTATCCGCTTAATTGCATCGTCTGTCAGCCGGACAAATTCCCCTTTGCGGAACGGAGCTTCCGGCGTAACGGCAGGAGTCAGCATCTGCCAGTCTTCATGTCCGTCCAGGTCTTCCACAGCCATTGCGTAGGCTTTGTATTCAGCTTCGGTCTCGAAATGTCGGGTTATCACATATCCCCCGGATTCGGCCGTGCTCTCCACCGACGAGATATCCCCGGTTTTCCTGTATATGCTTACAGTATCCTTACCGAGTAGAACTTTTACTGTTATCATTATTGCAGATGGTGTGGTTTTATTATAAATGGAACTCCACGTCTTCCTCCTCGAACTCCGTGTCGTGGTCCTCGTTGTACCCCTCGACGGTCGAACCAGGGACATAGGTCTCTCCGCCAATCCCATAACGTCCGGCATCGAGCAGTTTCCGAAGGGTTTCGGTGTCCCCGTTTAGAATCCTTTCGATGTCCTCCCGGCTGCCCCGGACGCTAATTCCGAGACGTAGCCAGAGATTTTCCTCTCTCGAGGTGTCCGCCTCTTCCGACCGGTGGCGTATGATATGATAATCACTCCATCCGTCGGCATCGTTTACCCCGGCGATGTAGGCATTGTACTCCGCCTCAGTCTCGAACTCTTTCTCGTCCACGACGCCCCCGTTATCCGCCAGCCATTCTTCAGAAGGCAGTTCATTGTTCT
Organism: Culturomica massiliensis; assembly: GCF_900091655.1. Lineage (NCBI taxonomy): Bacteria > Pseudomonadati > Bacteroidota > Bacteroidia > Bacteroidales > Odoribacteraceae > Culturomica > Culturomica massiliensis. The sequence continues at coordinate 1,486,294 of NZ_LT594621.1, read as the reverse complement.
CTTCATATTCCCGTACGGCGTCCTCGCCGAAAATCGTTGTTATCTTTATCATGTGTCTTTGGGTTTTGAATATTTGTTATTTAATGGTTATCAAACTCGTTTGCCCGAACCGGTTTGATTCGGTTCGCAGACAGCCACCCGGTTTCCGGCGCGTATCAGTTTGGGGAGATACACGTCCAGGTCACGAAAAGAAAACCGCAGTTCCTTGACGCCTTTCCCTTGCCCGTCGACGCGTTCGGCGGTGGCAATGCCCAAAATGCCGGAAGCGGCGATGGCATCATCCTCATACAATTCACAAGATTCCCCGTTTCGGAAAATGTACAGGGCATCCGGGTGCGCCGCTTTCATCTCGCGGTATTTTCCCATCATGTCGGAAACTCCCGGGACATTTCCGTTCCCCGTTACATTCCGGGTCTTCAGTAGGTTCCTCGTGGCGTCGATGTCGATGAAATTCGTCCAGCCGGCTTTATGAAGTTCGACAGCAGCTTCCCGCAGGGATACCTTCCCGTTCTCGACCTCCTCTTTCAGGGATTCGAGAATGTTCTTGATTTTATAATCATTCATCATATTTTTTATTCTTTGGTTACATTGTTACTTGTTCCGACGGTATTCCGGTCAAGGGGAAAGCACCCGTGGCCTCCGGTAACCCGTCGATACACTGCCCGTCGTCAGGATTTCCCCGACAGGTAATGCCCGATGGACTTGTAACGGTTAGGAATGTTCGCGTTCTCGTTGAAACCGTTCAGGCAGTGGAGCAAGGCATCTTCGAGCGTGACATAACGACGGTCGAAAGTTTGGATATTATCCAGACAATAAGCATTTACAGCGTATTTGAAAGGCGCGTACATCCTTTCGTTCTCCCGCTTTAAAATGACAAACCAGTCGAAATGGAGTTTCAAGCGGAAACCGTCGCTCTCGCCGACTTTCATCAGCCGCTCTTTGTCGAGAAGCCGCCGCACGAGTGTGGCGTCGAGCTGACGGGTATACTCCCTGTACGCCTTGATACGGGCCGTGTAAGCCGCGGCATATTGTTCGATGTCCGTTTCTTTCAGCCGATGTTCCGCCGGGTAAAAGTCCAGCACCTCTTTCGTCGTGACGGGAATTTTCAGGTCGTCCACCCCGATCTCGTAGGTCTTGTTTTCCAACACGTCGTGGAACTCGAACCCTTGAATTCCCATGAGGGTAAATTCTCGCGTCGGGTCAGGGAGTGCAAGTGATTTGAGCTCTTCGAGGTCGCGGCACACGGCCACGACCGGATACTTCTCGACCACGTCTGACGGGCCTCCGATGCGGATATACGCCTTTTCACACCCGTCGTAATCACCATGCCGGACAATGTCGCAGCAGGTGTAGTTGGGGGCGGCACGATGCCGCGCCGTATATTCCGTCCAAAGCTTGTCCAGCCCGGCTTTTACTTCGTCAGGGTCGGTCAGGGCAACGTTGCCGCACTGGCTGCACCGGCCGTCCGACAAGGCGTTGCGGGTAAATTCGAGGAACTGTCTGGTGTTCGGGTCGATGACGGCGGTACATTTCACTCCAGTGCCGCCGCAGATACTGCATACGATTGACATAAGTTTTTTGATTTGTGTATTTATTCGTACAATCTTTCTTTTTGACGCTTTTTCAAGGTCATCCGGAGATATTGCATCAGTTTCCCGCAGGGACACAGGGCATGTTCCCGTTGGCGGGCATAACTCAGGTCCCCGTTGGAGAGAACCATGCCTTCAGCATTGAGACAGAGGTCGCCGTAAACGTAGTTCTCCTCCGTAAGATAAATCCCATGAACAGGGTTCGGAAACCCCTCCGTGCTGCGGCCTTCCCGGAAAAGGAAGATACGCTCGGCCTGTCCCCGGACTCCGAAAAAGGGATACGGGGAAAGTGCCGCGAGCGTGGCGGCATGCTCTGCCGGATCATGGAAGCGGTCGTCGCTCATTTCGAGCATGTGGCCGGAGTCCTGTTCCTTTTCCTCCTGGTACTCGTACAGTGCGGCGCAGGCTTCTATGAATTCCTCCGAACGGGATGTGGCAGAGCCGTTGGTTACGATATAAAAGTCATTGACAGTAATACCGTAGGCGCGTACCCGTTCGAGGATATGGCGGATGGCCCGGACGTTAAGCGACGGCTCGCCGCCCGTGATGTTGAAATGGTGAATATGCCTGACATGCCGCAGCAGGTTGCTTATATGTTTCAAAGGGATATCCACGGATTCGGCATCTCCCCGCATGCAATGGGTACAGCGCATGTTGCAACGTCGGGTAATCTCGATGCAGAGATTCTTGATATATAGTTCTCTCATATTCGATGTAGTTCGGCTTAGGTTTCATCCGGGATTTCCTTTCCCGTGTAAGGATTATACAGCGGTGTGTTGCCAACTGCCTCGGCGTCAATAGCGAAACTGCCACGGCCTACGTCGTAGAAGAGTTCCAGCTTTAGTGGCGTTGAAGCGATGACTTTCTCAGCCTCGGCTTGTGACAGGCCTGAATACATCAGGCATTTGACACGACACCGGAACATTTCCGGATTGGTTTCCGGCGTGGTAACTACATCAACGACCTCGCACACTTCATCCGTGATGGCGAAGCGGTCGGGATTGGGTGTGCCGTTCCTTCTAGAGCCGTCCGATGCGGCATGTCCGGTGATTGAATGGTTCCGCACCTTTTCGGCGGGATAGGTCTTATCGCCTTTGGCGAAATACGACTTGCCGGAGGCGACACAGGCATGATAGATTACGTCGTGGACCTTTCGTCCGTTGTCAAGTATAATTGTATAGACCGTTCCCTCCTGCAAGACAGGAACGGCATTCGGTTTATGAGACATAAGATTTGTTTTTAGCTGTTTATGAATTTCGGTCTTGCACGCCGCATGATGTGTAGGTCATCGTAACCGATGGCTCTCAGTTCGGAAAGCGGGTTGCGGTACTCCTTTTCATGGGCTGGCCGTGTCATGGCGATCACGCCCGCATAGTCGGCTGCGCCATGCTGGCCGACATGCATGTAGGAGGTTATTTCACCCCGCCGTCCGCTCCACGGTATGTCCGGGAACAGGGCGATGACCTGTCCGTCGGGATAGCGTCTAAAGACCACCTTCGTCATTTTTCCCGCAGATTTCCGTGTCGATTTCATAGTCCCCGTAATTTTTGAATTCATAGTCCACTTCGCTGATAATTTCGTCAACCTCTTCGTCCGTTATTTCATCAGCCTTCGGGTTGTCGATATCGAGCCGTACGGTCAGGTAAATGGTTCTTGTTGCCATAATATCATACATTTTTTAGTGTAACAAAGCCGGCTTATGACGGACCGACGGTATATTTCTCTATCAGCCGCTTCCGGTACGCCTTGTCTTTTCCGGCGGCAAGGCTTGCCAGTTTGCGGATATTCCGGTTGGCTTTTTCCGCGACCTGCTCCACTGTCGGTCCGGGAGTCATGAAATCACGGCATCCGGCACCGCAATACCGCTGCTTCCCCTTGACCGTCCTGCCACAGGCCGGACACCGGCGCTTGCCGTCACGCTCCAGCACTTCCAGAATATTGGCATGAATGCCTTTCCACCATTCAATACGGTCTATGTCATAATCGTAGACGGTTATCGTGTTCCCGAAACTGCGGGCTTCGACCTCAACGGCAATGCCCTCATTTTCAAGGTAAACCTTCAATACCGGGTCTTCGTGAGGCTCACAGTGCCTGTCATACCAGATGATATAGGTGGGATCGTCCAGTTCGTCAGGCTCTCCCAGACAGAGTTCCGTAAGGCCGTTGTTCACGAGAATGTTGCGGATGGCGTCTTGTAAATCTTTGATACAGTCCATTGATATTTCGTTTTATGGTTGTTCCTCATTCGTCAGTTCATCTCCGAAGCGTGGCCGACGAACTGGAAGATATCGGCGTATTGTTCGCTGTAGATATAGAATCCGTCCCGTTTTTCCCCGGTCTCCGCATCTATTCCGTCAGCAAGGAGATATTCCCCGTCATCCGTCAGGTAGACATCGGTAAGCTTGATACGGGGCGTGTCGTGCTTCCCGTACAAGGTTGTCGTGACGGGGAAGTTGTTGTCATCGAGTTCCTCCTCTTCTGTAAGGCCGAGTGATACGCGGCCATATTGTGCCAGGAACTCCAGCATGAATTTCAGCATGGCTTGCTCGGCCTCGTGCAGCCGTCCGTCGATAAAGGCGTACTGGGTGGCGAACAGATGCAGCTTGTCGGCGCTCATTTTGTCCGGGGCTTTGCCCGGCTCCGCATTGTCTTTCTGTATTTTATCCATATCTGTCATATTGTTGGTTTCATGTTTCCAGCGGGGTGAAGGAGACGGTCAGTATCACTTTCTCGTCACCCAGGTTGAACACTTTCAGGCAGTCGTTACTGATAGTCCTTTTCAGGATGTCTCCCCGGTATCGGGAATTGCGTACCTTGAAGGTAAAATCATCAATGAACGAGCTGATGCAATGAAGCACGTGGTCGAATTCTTCCTTACCATACCGTTCCATTTCAGGGAAGATGCCTTTCAGATGCGCCCGCAGGCTCAATATGTAGTTCGGGGTCTTGCCCGTGATTTTTCCCGAGTATGTGATTTTGTATTTCCTGTCCATGATATGCCGTTCCATTTAATCGTTACTGTCATACCAGCCCTCGATCTCATCGAAATAGCCGTTCGAGTCCCATTCTTCCAGCAAGGTGGTCGGGTACGTCCATTCAAGGCTGTAAAACAGATCCTGGCACACCTCTTCATTACCCTTGCACAGGGCGAGCAGTGAGTTATGCGTGAAACAGCCGTCACTGCTCTCCGACACACGCCAGTCCTCACGGTCTTCTGCCGCGTATTCAGGTACATAGCACACTTCATCGGGGCGGTTGAGAAAGGCATCCTCGTTCTTGTAGATGTTTCCTTCCCCTCCGTATTCCAGTTCATAGAACACACCTTCCGGCGTTTCTATCCTGTTGCCAATCTCTATCATAGCGTTACCGTTTCGTGGGTATATATAATCACCATCCGGGAGGAGAGCACCTTGTCGCGTACCGTGGGGTTGGCGATTGCCCAATCGGAATGGAAATGCATGTCCGGAATGGATGCGGTGTCCACAATATCGCCCCCGTTTTCCAGATGGAGATAATCCGGCTGATACAGGTCGCAAAGGAATTTGCCGTCCGTATCGCTGATGGCGTATATCTTGCCGTCGAGTGCGGCCGTCATCTCCTCCTCGCTGCGGTAGACCAACAGGTATTTACAGCCGGTCTTCATCTCTTCCGCAATCCGCTTATGCAGTTCTTCAGGAGATAATTCACGCAGTCTTGACACGACCGCCCCGATACTTTCCACGGCATCGTAGCTGTCCAAGACATCATGGCAGGTCGTTTCAAACTCCTCTTTCGGACGACCCGCAAAATTGATGGTACGGACTTCCTGCCCGTGCCCGCCGAGCAGGTAAAAGGGCGTACCGTTCCATTGTTCCTTTCTGACAGAGAGCGGCCGGGAGCATTCCCGTGTCTGCCGGTTCACAACGGCATACAGTTCCAGACTTTCCCCGCATTCCATACGCAGGATATGCCGGGCGAACTCCGTAAATGTCATGATTTTGATTCCTTCCCCGTTCGCCGTGAAGAAATCCTGTCTTGTCTGTTTCATAAATCCGTTTTTTTAAGAGTAGGTAATCGTTTTGTATAAGGGGTGGAATACTCACCTCGTTTTGAAAAAAAAGACCGCCGCAGCCGTAGCCGCGACGGCCCGTCATCATTATGGCATGTGATGAACAGGTTCTATTTTCGTTATTCGGCCTCGTAGTACGGTACGCCGTGCCTTACCACTGCTTTTTCCATTTCTTCCCACCAGATTTCACTATGGCGGTCATTGTCAAAATCTATGGGCTTTCTTTTACCGAGCCGCAGCCGGTCCCGTGTCTCCATTTCCGTTTCGTACACAATCTGTTCCATTTCTTCGTCCGTAACATGGTAGGTATCGAACGGCTCCGGCAGAGATTCCAACTCCCTGCGTGACAGCTCGGATTGCCCGCAGGTGAAAACCTTGTCATAGAAAGCGTCATCTTTCGGCGGCAGTTCGGGTTCCTGTTCCGGCAGCACATCCAAATAATCCGACTCGTACAGGTAGTTTTCGTCGCGCCCCTTCGTCTGCCGGTTGTTCTTGAACTCTTCCAGATCACTTTCCGTCAGGCGGAATTCCTTCTTCTTACGCCGCAGGTACTCCATCATGTTTTCGAGGGAGGAGAACGGGGCTATGAGCTCCATGGAAGAACGGTTGTGCCAGGCATCGCTCCGGTACAGCAGGTAGACCTGCGGGCGGTTCCGAGCCGCCTCCTTACGGTATTCGCCGAACTCATACAGGGCGTTGTCGAAACTTCCGAATGCCAGCCGGACTTTGTCTTCGACGGATATGGACTCCCGGCATTCCTCGAAACGGCGTTGCACGTATCCGATGAAATCCACGTCTTCCAGAGTCTCCATGACCGTGCTGTCATCAGTCGAGAGCGCGATGTCAGCTCCTGCGAAATTGTCGGCTGACAGCACGTGTTTCTCTTCATTGTATTCGTCTTCCGCCCTGCAGACGGCCAGACCGGGCGTTTCTGCCTCGATCTCCACGACCTTACGGAGCGTCTCTTCGATAGCTATCCGGTATTTTTTCATTGTATGATGTTTATTTGTTTCAGTTCACGTTTGTAGTTTCTCAATGACGGCTTGTGCCCTTTCTCCCTTACGATCTGGCGCATCTGTGCAAAGGTGTATGCCTTCTCCATGTCCAGGCCGTAGTCCGTGGCGAATGCCGTCATTCCGATATAGCAGAAGCCGAACTTCCGGTGCAGCATGTCGGCCGTATAAGGAGTCATGTCTTCCGCCAAGGTTACGGGGACAGCCATTCCCCGGATCTTGAACTTCAAGCCCTCGATAAGGGTCCCGCAGTTGTCGCTGTGGTAGGTCAGGTCCCTGCGGCGGGCGCAGTAACCGATGGTCTCACCCATGAAGGTGTTGCGGAAGATTTCCGTACGGTTCAGGTCCTTCAACTTCTCGACACCGTAATAGCAGACCGCCTGTACGGCTTTCAACGCTTTGTCCACACGGGGTTTGACAAAGCGGGGGTCGTTTTCCGCCACGATCTTTTCCAGCCACGTGCGGTGGAAGGTTCCGACAGGCACGTCGAACACCTTCTCCGGCGTGCAGTATTTTGAATCCGACCGCGTCATCATCAGATGTGCCGAGGACGGCTCGTATTGTTCTTTCAGGTAAAAGGCCAGACAGGTATTGCCGACTTTGCAGTAAGTATAGTCGTCACGGCTGTTTTTCAGCGACAGCATCGTGGTTTCCCCGCCGTAGAACTTCTCGGGCAGTCCGGTCTGTCGGCAGAACTCCGTGAGGAAATGTCCGGGGATGGCATGTGCATAACTGCGCTCCTGGTAGCACTCCTTCGCCATTTGCGGAGTGATGAACCGTTTGGCAAAGTCACAGATATGGTAATGACCGTAATCATACGCCGCCTGCGTGTTCGCGGAGCTCTGGAACTTTTTGGGCATCTGGCGGAACCAGCGGAAACTCGTCCCGTGCTCCATGCAGTAGTCGACAAATTCCCGCGTCCATACATTTTCAGGAAATTCGGGACAGTTGCCGTTTCTTCGGATGAATGCCTTGCACACTTCCACCGTGAGCAGGGATTGTTCAGTTTCCTCGTCGATATAGCAGTTCGTCTCCCGTTTGCTGTTATCGATGGCAATGACCAGTCTTTCCGGTGTCTTGAACCGCTTCGGCAACTCCCCGAACATGTAAGGGTGTTTCTCCATCAGCCGGTCCGCCAGCATGTCGTCCAGATATACCGACAACGGCTTGAAAAACTGGGGGTCTGTGATGAAGTTTTTTCCTTCGGTCGAACAGACAGCCGCATGGAGAATCTCATAGGAATAGAACCGGGCGGGAACAAGCGAGAGGTCATGTTCCGCCATCTTGCGGTAGTATGCCGCAGTCTTGAAACGGGACGGCACGACGGCATCGGTAACCGTGCTCAATATTTTCATCCCGTCGAGCATCCCGTAATAGAACTCTTGAGTCTTTACCTCAACGGGGACATATCCGAGGATAAGCCCCGTTTTCATGACGGCGTCTGTCCTGCTGTCCGTGTAATACGGGTCGTAAATATAGCTGCGCAAGGCCAGGTATGCCAGTTGCGCATCCCAAAGGCGTTCAGGTATGAAGGCGAGAATGTCGAAATCCCCGCGTCCGTTTCGGATGACCGCTTCTGCCATTTCTCGGGTAACCATTGCTTCGGGAACGGCCGTGATATTCTTCGGTTTTTTGCGCATGGCGTAGTCACAGACTGCTCCCGAACGGTACGCCTCCGGAATATTGCGCAGCTCGAAGCTGTGCCAGCTCTCCGTGCTGCCCGCGATGATTCGTTCTATACGTCCGGGTGTGAGGAAACGTCCCGGAATATGGCTCAGCACCTCTATTTCCTTGCTTTCGACGGCTGCTTCCACGATCTCTTCCGTGAACAGGTGTTCCGGCAGCCATTCTATGGCCGATACGATGTTATTGTGCCGCATACAGTTTCTTTTTAAGGTTGGACGAACGGACGATTCTCACAAGGCGGCACCCCCGGTAGACATAGAGTATCCTGGATTCCCGTTCGGCGAGTTCCTCAAGTCCCTGCCAGTGCTGCGGTGTATTTATCTTTTCGAGTCGGACATGGTTGTTCACATATACCGTGATCGGTTTCATGCTGTCATGGGAGGGCGTATCTTCGACGAAGAGCGGCTGTTCACAGTATTCTCCCTTGTCCATGACACGCCATCTGCCGTTATCGAACAGGAGGCACGTGTCCTCCATGCGGCCGAAAATGTCTGCGTTGTCCGCGATGCGTGATGCGGATTGCCGCGGTGTTTCCCGTCCGTCACGGATCTTTGAAAAACAGTGGACGGTATCGCCGGTTCCTGTCCATTTTCCATAGGGTGACGGTCCCAGTTTTTGTATGTCGCCCAGCGACAGCAGGGCATCTACCCGTCTGTCATTGGGATAGAACACCCGGAGTTTCCTCACAAGGTCTTTTGAAAGCGTCTCATGGAGCGCCTTGATGTGCCGGACACTGCCGTCCGGCAACAGTTTTCCGATTTGTATGCTCATAATAGTGCTATCTCTTGTTGTTGAAGTATAGCCGGGTCGTCCTTCTTTCGATTGACAGTCCGGCTTGAAAATTATGATTTACAGAAGTCTTCGGACTGGTATCCGGCCATGTCCGGTACGGAACCGCGTGTCATTCCGTCCTGTCGTCTTCCCGTCTTTTCATTTTCAGTTCCCTGCCGGTTGCCGTGCGGCAGAGCGGCAGTTTCCCGGAAGCGGTTTGCTTGCATCCCTCGACGAGCCGTCCTTCAGACACCATTTTCCCGTACATTTCCCTGATATAACGGTATGCCGGGGAGGTGTTCGAATAAACGGACTTCCCACGGAGTGTCTTGACACGCAGCTTTTCGACGAGTATTTCCAGCACCTGCTCCCGGCTCTTGTACAGGTTCCGGCGCTTGGTGCGGAAGGCGTCGAGAAAGACACCCCCGATAGTCATGTCATGAGTCTTGTGGTAATACGCGAGTTCTTCCTCCTCCGTCAGGTCGAGAATCTCGCCGTAAGTGTCAGTACGTAGGTACCGGAAGGTCGTTCCTTGTGCCAGAATCTTCTCGATAAGCTCCATGTGCTCTTTAAGAACAGGGCCCGATAACGATTGGGGATGACAGTACAGGCATGTCTTTCCGAGATACACCTCGGGACAACCGTCTTTGTATTTGTTTTCCTTGATGCTGAACCCTGTTTCCGTGAAAAGGCGCTTTACCTCGTCGAAGAAGCGTCCGGCTTTCTCTTCCGGCATGCGACCGCCGTCATAGCCGGACTCGACGCGGAAGTATGTGTCGATATATATCGGTGTGTCCATTTACAGTTCTGATTTTGATATGTTATATAAAGCATAGCCCGGAACCTCCCGCTCGGGTTCCGGGCATCGTTGAAAATATTCTCATAGACGTATGGAATCGAACACTTTGTCGATGTCCTCCTGCGCCAGCCCGATGTAGCGCCGGGTGGTTTCCAGGTTGGAATGGCGGAATATCTGGTTGAGCAGGATCAGGCCCTCGGCCGAGCGTCCCATCAGCTCGTAGACATAGCGCCCGAAAGTCTTGCGGAAGGTATGTGTGGAGAATGCCCTGATCGGCAGCCTGTACCTTACCTTGAATACCTTGAGCAGCCTGTTGATGTATTCCAGCGAGTAAGGTTTCCCGGTACGCGGGCTGAGAAAGATGTACTGTTCGGGGGCGGGTTGTCCGAGCATCTCGTACAGGAAACGGTTCTTCTCCTGCACGTCCCTGTTGAACTTGATCAGGCGGTTTTTCTTTGTTTTCTGCTCGATGCGGGTCATGGTGCTTTTTCCTAAGATGTCTTTCCAGCGCAGGGTCCTCACGTCGGAGGCCCTGCATGCCGTGCAGAACGACAGCCAGCAGTAGGTCTCCCACAGGTACTCGCCGTCCTTCTCAAGCCCGCGGACCAGCCTGTTATATTCCGCTATGGGCAGGTAGTCGGCTGTCGTCAGTTGTCCCTTGATTCTTGTCACGTGGCAGCCTTTTAAGATTCCGGCAACCCTTCCGAGAGCATCAGCTCGGCCAGCGCCCCGTTCTGGGGAATCATGGCCGGAATGTCCGTACGTCCGGGCTTGTAGATTTCGGTTGCCACGTTATAGATATCCCACGCCGTGAGCGTCTTCTTCTCTTCGGTGAGTTTGAGCAGGTCCTCGGTGAAGATGGAAATCTGGGACTGGTTCAGGGGATAGGTCTCCACCTTGGACGAAAGACGCTTGTCGGAACTGTCATGCGATACGCGCAATGCTGTCAGCAATCCGATGTAGGCGTACATCTCCACCGGGGTAATTACTTTCGCTTTCAGGCGGCGGATGCGTTCCCTGTCCTCGTTCATCTGTACCTCGAAGTTCGAGAGCCACTCGTCTACACGACCGAAAAGCTCTTCGGTGGTGACTTTGTCTTTCCCGTAGTTCGACACACTGCGTTCGGGGGAGAGGATGCACTGGTTGTGGCACACCCTGACGCACGGGCCGATGGCCGCCTGGATGCCGTCCTGATGGAAGGCGATGACAAGCGTCGTGGTCAGCTCGTCCGTTTCCCATTCCTTAATGCGGATGGTCGTATAAACGCGGCGCAGGATATGCGCCTCGACGGCCATCGCCCCGTACTTTTGTTCCACCTGGGGCAGGACGACCACGCCGGGCTGTGCCTTGTTCTTGTTCTGGGCGGCGAAGATTTCCTCCACCTCGTAATTCAGGTTGTGTTTCTGGCAGATGTCCGCCATGCGCTCTATCACCTCGTAATGGTAGATTCCCTTGAGCGGGTTGCCATAGATGTCATTTTCCTTGTGTGTGCGCCGGAGCGTGTCGAGCGTCATCACCTCGACGTTGTTGTTCTGGAAATCGAACTGCACGGGGGCGGCCGTTGTTGCTAATGCTGTTGCCATAATGATTGATATTAAAAAAGTTATACAATAAGAAAGGCGGTGAACCGTTGTCCATCGCCTTTCCGGAATTCATTTTGCGGTTTCAGGCAGGTAACGCCTGCATATCAGGTCCGTGATACTCGGGTAATACACGTTGCCATAAGTTCCGTATGGTCCGAAACGGGCAAGGAAGCGGAAGTAAAAATCTACCGGACGCCGGTAGCTCGTCTGTATTTTGGTTTTCAGCAGGCGGTAGGCGTACTCGTCAGAATTTTCCACCTTGACCTTGCGTCCGTTGAAATAATAGTTTCCCTCCTTATCTGAAGAAAACGATACCTCTTCCTTTGCCGGACGCTCGCCGGCAACGACCCTGAAGAAGTCCTCCAGGGAGCGGCAATCCTGGTATTCTACCGGAATCGTGTCGCCCTCTCGCAGTTTCACGTCCAGTTTGTCAAGCAGTGTCTTGATGGCGGGCGTGTAGATATTTTCGGATTGGAAGCATCTTGTATCCCGCCAGTATTTCTCGAAAAGAGAGCCGGTTTCAAGGAGTAGGAACAGGGTTTCACGCGCTGTCTGCGGTTTATCGGCCAGATATGGAATATACTCGGTCACCAGTATGGAAAGTGAAAGATACTCCTCCGGTTGCAGTTCGCTCTTCTGGTGCAGGTTACAGTGCCTCTCGAGCAGGGAGTCGATGTCGGCTTCCCGCAAGCTTTCGTCCGTCCATACCAGGCAACCTTCTTTCTTGCAGGCGGGACATTTATCCGCTCCATACGGCAGGAGCATCACCTTGCCGCAATCGGAACAGGTGACCAGGTCGCCTCGTTCCGTATAAACATCTACCGTTTCCATTCTCAATCCTCCGCGTAAGGCCATTCAAGGCAGCAGTCATTGCATACGGCCACGCCCTCGTCACTCAGAATGTCAATATCTGTGCCCCCACATTCGGGGCATACCGGTACCTTTTTCTTGTCCATTCGTCGCTCTGCCGCTTCTTCCGTCAGAAGCAGCGGCACCCAGTATGCCGATGTGCCGAAATCCCGTATCCCGTTTTCATCCTGTATGGGTTCACAACCTTTCGTTCCCATGTATTTCTGGGAGTCCGGCCAACACACGGCACGGTAACACTTGTCCCGTTCGGGAGATTTGCCGGTATGGCGTATATAGTCTTCCTCGGGCACGTAAAGCGCCCCGTTCTCCCCGCTTCCCCATGCCGGATAACCGGTTCCTTCTTCCTCGAAAGGAGCACTTTCCTCGGGAAATTCCACGAGTGCATATAACTTGTCATCCCATGCCAGGGAACACTCGCCGCAGTGGAACCGACTTTCGTGAATATCATAACGGATATTTTCCGAATTGCATTTCGGACAGATAATGTCTTTTGTTTTTACTTTCGGGAAACTCAGGATTTCTCCGGCAATGATTTCCATGCTGGGCCAGAACAACTGTTCGCAGTAATCGTCGGCCATCTTTTCCGCCAGATTCTGCATGTCGTCATCGCTGATCTTTTCCACATCGAAACCTTGTCCTTCCAGGTCATCGCGGTGGACGGACGTGATAGGGAAATACCCGGCGTTCAGCTCCCGGATAAATTGTCTTTCCTCTTCTGTCGGTTCGGGTAAGTTGTTGAAATATTCCCTGAGCCGTTGATAAAGTTCTCTTACCATAATTATATTCCTGTTTTTAATCTAATATCCACCAGTCGAGGACCAGTAGTTCCGGTCCATGATTTTTTCAAGTTCGAGGTCGGAACGTTCTTTCCAGAGGTCGAAGTCATCAAGCAGCTCCGTTCCGTCCTCCAGAGAAAGCACAGTATCCTCATTGTCAAACAGATAGTCTTGTATGTCATATCCGGACGGATAACGGTTTTCCCGGATGATTTCTTCTGCAATTTCCTTGTCCATTCGGTTGCCATTTTTTCAGTTCGCCGGTATTGTAACCGGATTCATTTGTTTTGTCTTTTCCTTGTAAAACCTGTCGATGGCAAGGAAGTAGTCCTCCGCATCCCAATCAGTGCCCGCATGCTCAGTCTCGAATTCTTCCGCCCACTGGACGATCTCGGCATTGACGGCACGGGAGTCCCTGTCCTCCCACAGGTTGTCCGCCCCGGCATTGTAGGCAAGGTCCACGACAGCCTCCTGCAACTTGTTGTAGCCGTTACACTCTCTACCGTTGGAACGCAGCCATAAGTCCACGTCGACGGCATCCTCTTCCGTCGTCCCATTGTGCAGGCACAGGCACTGCCCGTTGCCGTTATGGCATACGAGGACCGGCCGTTTGGTGTCGGGGCATATCCGTACCAGCAGCTCATTGGCGGCAAGTGTTTCCGTATCATGCCCATTGAGCATTGCAGGAAGCGCCTGGCTGACCAGACTCAGGATTTCCTGTTCCTCCTTTGTCCCGGACGGCTTGGAAGCCAACAGGTTCTGTATGCGTTTAAGAAGATTGTAAATCATAATCAGCAGTCATTATGTTCTTTCCAGATTTTACGTTTCTCGTCATAGCCCTTGTTTTCCCACCATTCATTGCAGGTTTCGGCAAACCCCTGATGGTTGTCTCCGGCCGGACACTTGTCCTGACGGCAACCCGTGATCTGTTCCATTTGATTTGCGTCCAACGAGTTCCACCATTCCTCCATGCGTTCTTTGAACTCTTTTAAAGTACAGAATGGCTGATGGTCCTCGCATTCGTCGCACCAGTTATCATAGCGGTCTATACCCGTGGTACCGATGAATGTACGGGCATTCGGATCCACCCATGCCTGGGTCTGTATATTGTCTGAACCGCACCCCTCGCATACGACAATCTCGTCGTCATTGACATCAGCGGAGATGAACCCGTGTTCTTCCAGCCAGTGGGCAATCTCAAGCAATCCCTCGGTCTGTACCTGTCCGATGGGCTCATCGAAATCCTCGCCGGCTTCGCCGTTGAGCGTGCAGAGCAGTTTGCCGTTCCCGTCGATGAAAAGTTCATAAACGGTCGCACTTTCATAACCGCCGTATCCGTAAAAAGCGGAATTGTGGACCACCACTATCGGGGAGGTTTCATACTCCGCTGATTCCGCCTCCCGGTAATGTACGCCGCAGTTGCGGTAGAACGTGCCGATGATGTTGTTCTCCTTCTTCACGGCGTCGCGGATTTTCTCCATAAGTGATCTTCTGATGGAGATGATACTGAGGTGCGCATAATCCTTACGGAGACGTCTGTACACTTCCTGCTCGAAGTTGCCTCGAACAGAGTCGAAAGGGGATACGCCGGCGTTCTCCCGGATATATTTGTCCTCGTTAAAGTTGTAGCGCCGGCAGACAATATTCTTGACGCGGCGGAATTCCTCTCCGGCAAATTTGAGGATACTGTTCTCGCCTAGCGAAGTCGGAAAATAGCAGCGGGGCATGTGCACTGTCATTTCACGGTAAAGTGTGTCATCGTCTTCCGGAAAGGTTCTGTCTGTTTCCGGCTTTGTAGGTTTTTCCTGTTCCATGTTGCTTGTTTTTTATCTGTAGTTGAACAATTTCCGGTTTGCCGCCCGTTGCATGGCGGTCACCATATTCTTATGTCATAATCTTTAAAATAGTATTCCAACTCTTTTAATCCTTCCAAAGAGTGCAGCTCGTTCTTTCCGGTCACTTCGATGTCGACGGATACTGCATTTTCATCTTTGATGTTTACTTTGGCATTGTCAAACACGCATCTTACATATTCTGCAATGCATGAGGCAGGCAGGTCGTTTTTTACAATATTAAGTACCATATTATTTATTGTTCATTAAATGTTTGCTACGTCCATAAACCGGGCACCGCTTGCGGTATCTGCATTCGCCCCGGGCCGCGTCGGTATGCGCCCGGTGCCATTCATCCCAGCTCTTCACTCCATTGTCTGTAAGGAATATGATCAGTTGCATGCAGCAGAAACCGCGTTCCTCACGTTTCCGGTCATGAAGGTTGGCCAGCCCGTTATCTTTAGGTTTCATACAGGTTTGATGTTACGGCAGGTTTGCTCGAAACGCCTTCATGGCATATCATTAAAACCATGAGACATGCACATAGGCATCGCTTTGGTCACTGCCGTTGATTAGACAATCAAGTACTTCGATAAACTTTTCCCGGTCCATCCCGGCCTTTGCCAGGCAGGAATAAAATTCTTCGGCATTCTGCCGGAAGGTTTCATCCTGTTCTGAGATATGTTTTCTTAGCTGCTGCAGACCCGAACGGGCTATTTCGAAGTCATCGGTATAGGCGTCTTCTGCGGAGTTATCAACTTCGAACATTGTCAGGATATCATAAAAGATATCCTGACCGCCCCCGCCATACATACCCGGATATTTGTATTCGATTTGCCAAACTCTGGCTACATGTAGTTTCTGGCCATTATCTTTTCATTTTTCGGATTTGTTGTCTTATGCAGTGCAGCATCAATTCGATACCACGGATGCTTTCCTCATTCTCTTTCAGTTTGTAATAGTAGGCGTTCGCTTCGTCGTAGTCTTCCCGTGCCTTGCGCAATCTGCATTCCTTGGCGTCACGGACCTGTTCATGGGACAGGTCGTAACCGATGAACTCGTCCATGAAACAGGAAACCGTACGCCCGTAATAGTGGTCCGTGCGGGTTTCCACCGCAGTACGGATGATGTCGTCGCACCGCCTTCCGAGTGTCCGGAGTACGTCGCTGATATGCCGGTCATGGTACTCGTAACCGAAGAAACGGGTATACCACTCGTGTTCCTGCCGGTTTGTCTTCCCCGCGTAATACTCGTACCATTGGGCGTCGCACTTGGTGTGCCTCTGGGTAACCTTGAATATGGCATACTCTTCACCGATCCATGTAAAACGTGAGAGTATCTCACTCGCTTCTTCCTCATAGTAGCTATCCCGCCAATTCAATTCTTCGGTCTGGCTGAGCGGGAGGAATGACTGTTTGGTGATCCACTGCCCGAAACCTTTGTGCGTGACATGCGGAAGCACTTTCACGACCTTGCTCCATGCCTCGTTGCAGGCTTCATCCAGTGAAGGGAAACTTTCAGGAAAGCGTTCCCTGTCCGTTCCGTCTCGCAACACCTCGTTCCAATCTTTGTCGCAGACAATGAGGGTGAGGTCCTCCCTCACATGGCAGTCGCGTTCGCAATAGCCGTAGGGAGCATCGCAGAGCGTGTACCACTCCTTCGGTCCATAACCGTCGTCACGTCCCAGATAGCGTTTGGGCTTACCCTTCTCTGTCTGCACCTCCCACACTTCCGTGCAGTTTCCACGGTCGATATGGTGCAGGCGTACCCTGATTTCCTTGTTATCTCGTTTTTCTTCCATGTCGTTCATTTTTAGTATGGCCTGTCTTTTTCTTTTCGAGAATCCGGTAGATTTCTTCAAGGTCATGCTCATTGTCTATCGGTTGCCCGTATTCCGTATCCACGATGACCACCCTGGCATTGGCCAGGTGACATCCTGCTATCGTCTTGTCATAGCCGCTCCATTCAGGATTGATTTCTGTTACCGTGTCAAATTCAAGTCCGTATGATGTCTTCATTGTATTTCCAGTTATTATGCGTATTTTTCTATTTTATGCTACCGCTTTGTTCTGCCCGTCGATAATATGCCTGCATTCGGCTTCCAGTTCTTTCATACATTCCGTACCATAGAATCCCCAACAACTGTCCAGTTCATTGTCATCGTCACTTTCCGGCATGATGCGATACCCGAAAACTTCCCCGGTATAGTAGTTGTCAAGGGTACTGATTTCGTCTTGCAGGTATCCCTCGATCCGCTTCCTGCGTTTCGCGGTGATGTTCTTCCACCCGTATTCCCGGCGCACCTTGTCCAACGGTACCGCGATGATTCCGAAAAATCCGGAATCCCACGGGCAGCTGAACGGCGAGGTGGATATTGTAATGCCGCCATGGTCGTAGAGGTAGACCGGCAGGGCGATATATTCCTTCAGGAACGATTCCCGGAAATTTCCGATATGCCCTTCAAAAACCTTGTCGATATCGAAGTGGTCATCAAACTCCTTCTCCGGGCGGTAGCGACGATGTGCCGTATAAAGCGTACCGAGATTGTCATATGCTTCACGCGGGCTTCGGGCGTCATCATCATAATAGATGTTGATGCGGTACCCGTTATATTTGATTTGATTATATAGATTCATTTGCCTGGGTATTATGTCTTGTTACAAAGTCTTACAAATTGTTCCGTAATCTCGTCCCGCTCGAACTCGTCGCAGTTCAGGTCGAAGAATATACCCGAAGCCGCGAGCATGTCACGGGCTTCCCCGTAGGTAAGGTCGTTCCTGTGCCTGTATCTGTCCACCATGTCCCGATGTTCGGCTTCCGCCCGGTCGTGCAGCCTCATTTTATACAGCCTGTACCATGCGGGGAACTGTTCCTTGGAAACCATATTTTCCAGCTGCAAGTCCCGGTATCTTCCCGGTGCCAGCAGGATGTGGCTGTCAATGTAGGACTTCGCCTCGGCTATGATTCCCTCCCTGGTGAAGGGACGGTGGGAGCGTGCCGTGAAATGCACCCATCCACCATGCAACGGGTGTTCGATTTCAATCTGCACACCCTGCCTCCTGACATGTACCACGATATAGGCGGTCTGGCCGGGGAACATATCGTCCTTGAGGCTCACTCCCCGGCAGGCCGGCGGGTCAACATGGATGTAGTGGTCCTGCCTTGCGCCCCCGAGGAACCTTTCAAGCTGCCGCATCGACTGGCGGTAGATGAATGTCCCCACGCGGCACTGGCCTCGGCGGATGTCGCCGTAATAGTACTTTCTTGCCCTTGCTCCGGTAATGCGGGACTCGTCCGATGCCTCGAAATAGCTCCGGTAGGTATCGTCCGTACGGCAGAAATCATATATTTCCTGAAAAGTCCTTGTTTTCATTTGTTACTCCTTTTTATGTATTGTCTTCTTCCGGCGGGGGAAATTCCCCCGTCCTGTAAAATATCTCTCCGAGACGGTCAGCCTGTTCCGCCAGACCTCTCTTCCGGACAGCCGACACGGCATCGCGTGCGGCCTTTTCGTACATGCCCAGCAGTACCGCCTCGGGCAGGCGTTTCGTCCGCCACACCTCCTGTGCGGTGGCGAGCATCTCCACCTCGCAGCCCAGATGGCTGGCCGTGAGGATAATGACGGCATTGCCGATGAAGTTCGGTACGCGTTCTTCCTGTTGTTCTCCTTTCATTGTTCCGTGCCTTTAATCCGTTTCGAACTCGTCTTCATAGACCTCGATCTCCTTCCTGCTCTCGCAGATGCGTACCAGCCAGGTGTATTGGAGCCGTTCCAACAGTTCTATACGGCGATAGCCCTTGTAGGGCACTTTCAGCGTTGCAATGTCTCCCGGTTTCATGTCAGGCGGGTATTTCAAACTGGACATGGAAATGGAATTCGCTTATCAGGCTGCAAATCTGCGGTACTGATTTAGGATCCTCCCCGTAAAGGTAGAAGATGGTCCGGCAACGTGTCAGGCATCGGATACCCTGTTTTCGTAACCGGTACAGCAGGTAGGCCCTGCGTCGTAGTTGTTTCTTGCTCATCGTATAAAGGATTATGTCGTTTTGATTAGAATAGCGGTGTGGTCGTCAAACAGGGGCATCTCTTTACGTTTTCGATGTAATGCCTCCATTGAAAGATGCTCATCTTGTGTTAACAGGGATGAGCATCATTTCAATGGAGGGAGTACTAATTTATTCTGACCCGCCACACCGCGCCGCCTACCGGGCGGATGGTGATGACGGCCTATTTCTTACGCCATGCCGCCATCTTCTTTTTGATGTTGATATTGTTGTCCGCCAGCATTTTTTTCAGGACTGCCAGCAACCGCCAGCCTTCTCCGTTTTTATACTCTTCCGCCTTGGCTGACAGGAACGTCAGTGACTGGTACTTGTCCAGACGCCGACCCCGGTCATTGACAGCCGTGCAACCGTGGAAACGAATCAGGTTCTGCATGGTAAAGAACGCCCCGGCTCCCTTATAGGCATCCATCCATGCCTTGCTTTGAGGAGTGCCCCATGGCAGCCGGATACGACGGTCATTGAACTGTCTGACCGCGTTGTAAAGCTGTGTGGCGTCCAACGCGTGCCTGATGTGGGTTATCGCGATGGAAAGCGGGTAGTACAGTTTGGATTGCAGGTCCTCCACGAAAATATTACGGCCGTGTATACGCTTGTAGGGAACTCCCTTGCATTTTCTTGTTTCCAGGTTGCCCACGTGTTTTTTCAGCGCGTTGACATAGTCGCTCGCGATGGCCAAAACCACATCACGGTTGAACCAGCGGTTTCTCTCGGCAAAACCCGTGATGTCCTTGTGTTCCATCTTCATCTGGGCGTGCAGCTCGTTCAAGAGCATTTTCCACTGGTAATCATAGCCTTTCCGGTGAATCATCTCGGTCACCCCTGCCGGCTCTTTTTCACGGTAATGCGTGTATGACATCATATGGAACATTTGTGCCATGACCCACCGGCGGAAGAGTCGGTTGTTGGGAACGGTACCCTGTGCCATGATGCTGCCGAATATCGGGTCGTTGTCATCCAGGATGGTAAGTTTCCCGTCTTTGTTGGAGGCGATATACTCGCCGCCCTCGGCTCCCTGCATGGCGAACAGGCAGCTCACGTCCACACCGGCACCGCGGAGTGCCTCGATACGCTCCCGCGCCCCTTTGGGAAGTCCGGCAGGAGAATTATGGCCGGCCACCACCGGATAGACGGTGCCCAAATCCGAATTCTTGCCGATAACGGTGCCCGTGGCGGCAAATTCCTTGTCCGCGATGGCGAATTCCGTGCCGCATCCGGGGCACAGGACTTTTGTTTCTTGTTTCTTTCTACTCATTGTGAATTTGTTAATAATTGATTACTTCCGGGTTCCACCCATTTTCTGAGTATCACCAGGTCCTTGTCTTTTTCGCTTTGCCAGAACCATTTGCCCATCGTTTCGGGATTCCATGTGAACCCGCCTATAATCCGGCAGAGGATATAGAATTCCAGCTCGAATTGCGCGGTATCCCGGTGTTGCCCGTACAGCATGTCCCCGTCCTCGAGGTCACTTTCGGGCAATGCCATGAAATACCGGCGGGACTTGCTCTGGCTGCGCTCCGATGGTATCGAATGTTTATAGCGGCGGTACAGCTCCTCCACATCCGTGAAAAAATCCCCGCAGCCGTACTCCGGCAACCACGGAGCGCCATCATACCTGCCGTTCCGTATCATGTGTCTCCCGTTTACTTTTAAACTTCTGGACTGGAAATCAATCCGGAAATTTGCGCCGTTCTCTATGGCGGTGACGGTTTCTCGGTAAATATCTTCCATTTTCTCACCTGTTTACAATTAATGGCACTCAAACCCCTGGCGCGTATCTTTATAGTCCTGATAAATACAGTAGGACTTCGGTCCTGAACCAGGTAGTTGCCTGGCTCAGGACCAAGCTTGAATACTGTATCTTGAATTTGGGTCCCTCGTGCATATGCGGTCGCGCTACCTTCTGTTCAGGGGACTCATCCGGACGGCACATCCCTTTAAAAACCTGATACGGGCCGCGAGTACAGCTGGAACCTGTGTCATCTGTCGTGTTAGCAGGAGATAACACAGGCTCCAGCCGTGTGAATTGCGGCTCTGTTGAAATCCCGGCCTTGCCCCCTTTGCCCTGTGCTGTTCTTTTTGCGGTTCCCGGAATGCCGGCACGTTCCTTTACAGGTCCGATGTCTGCTGTGGCGGAAGCCGGAATGGCGCCGTCGTATAACGTTAGGGATACGACGGCGCGAGACGGGCTTATCGGGGACAGCAGGCTGAATCCATTCCCCCGAACCGCACGTTCCCGTGCTGGAAAAGACTGAAAGTTCTCATAATACCGGCACATGGCTTTATGCTTCCGATGTATCCCGCGTATGGGTCTTCTGCGGAGTCCGAAGGCGACGGTCAGCCGCCTTCAGACTCGGAAAGAAGACGTTGGTACGCGGGATGCCCAAACCTATTCCTTGAACTTTCCCGGTGTGCTCCGGTAACGGGTACGGGACAGACGGCACATGACTTTAATTTCCCGATACATTACAGGCGCAGCCAGAATCGAGATGGGATTAACCGGGTGTTAGACCGGTTAATCTCGATATGGATTCTGGTTATAAGCCTGTAACGTTGAATAGCCTGCCCGTCCACCCGTTCTGCCGTGTGCCCGGCGTAACTTATAGCGATGCCACCAGCGTGTTGTACACCGCCCGGCTGGTCAGAAGGGCGTTACGCATGCAGCCGACAGTCAGGTAACCCGGTATGTCCCGGTCTGTTTTATCGCGGTTGGCCTTCACGTTGCGTCCCCGTCCCCGGACGATGCAGCCATCCGGTTTGGTTCGGACATATCCCAGACCGCCGATCTTGCACCTGCCCGTCTGAACGGCTCTAAAGCAGTCCATCACGAACTTGTTCAGCTCGTTGAGGTCACTCTTCACATTACAGACCGGCAATACCTGTATCGCCCAGCTGAACTCGCCCTTGTACAGGTAACGGTTCACGGCGTCCACGGCTTTTGCCAGTGTCGTGTCCCGGCAGCGGATTGTCCGCCGCTCGATCTCGTGCTGGAAGGTCTTGATGCGTGATGACGAGAGCGAGACCATGCCGCCCTTGATACTGAATCCTAAGAACTTGAACCAGACATCGGCTGCCAGGTATTCCACTTTCTTGGGATTTAGCTTCATGGATTTATCTTCCAGGCGTTTTTGGAGTGTGTCCATCGCTTTTTCATAATCCTTGCCGATAAAAAGCATATCGTCGGAATACCGGACGTAGTAGCCGTTCATTTGTGACAGTTCCCTGTCTAGGTCGTAGAGCAGTACATCCGCCAGCCAGCTAGCCACAGCACAACCCTGTTTCAAGGATTGATACTTGCTTTGCAACCGGTTATCTTCATCGAAATAGAGGTCCGAGTGGTAATATTTCCTAAGTACGTCTATCAGGGCAGACTGGCCGTGTTTGGCCTCCACCTTGTCGAACGCCTCGTCGATGAACCGTATCGGAACACTGTCGAAGTATTTGGAAAGGTCGGACTTCCAGCCCAGACAGCCGCTATTGCCGGTTTCTGTCATCCGGTGGCTGACTTCCGTAACTACCTTGCCGCACCCTATACCGGTCTGGTAGGACTTGCACGAAGAGTGCAGCATCTCCGGCATCAACTCGAAGAGCAGGTCGTTGGCGATACCCAGTACTACGCGGTCCATCGGCTCGTTTACGTACACTGTGCGGAACTCACCGTTGTCCTTGGGTATCTGCGCCGTGTGGGGAGGGGAAATCTCGTACTTTCCCCGGCGCATGGCATAGGCCATCGCCATACGGGTATGCTCGTCGGTCAGCCGAATAAGTTGGTCTTTCCTAATGTCTTTCAGCACGCCTTTCTCAATGGCCTTCGTCCACCGGCCTATGTCGAAGAACATTTGCAATATCTTGTCTTCATTCATGGCACTCAAAACTTTTTTGGGAAAGGATAAAATTCAGTATGTCCATGCCGGATTCTACGTCACATTCCTGCTCGTACTCCTCGCCCGTGTAGTAACTGTAACCCATGATGAAGATTTTCCCGTCTTTCCGGAGCGACGCGTTCGTGATGACCAGTTCCACGGGGTCACGGTCCACAACATGGAGATAGGTCGAGGATTGTTCACCGTTGTCATCAAGGCTGCCGCCACACTCGGAAAGCAGCTTCACGGACAGGGCGTAACATTTTTCATTCAGGGCTTTCTCCGCCACGTGATGGTTGTTCATCTCTTCCGTAAGTGTTCGGATGCGGTCACCGCGTCTCTGCTCGGGAACCGGTTCGAAAGCGGTTTCGAACATCCAGACAGGCATCCATTTATGGAAGACGGCGGGTCCCAAGCGGCATATGTAAACTTCATCGTTCTCTTTCTCCGTCTCCGGGATATCCATTCCCGAGGCTCGTGCTGCCGCTACGCTCATGCGCTCGAAACCGCCGAGGCAGGAAGGTGCCGACTTCAAACGGTAGGGACGGATGTTTCCTACAGGGACACCCATTGACATAAGTAGCATCCCCTTAAAAGTGTCGGTAACGGGAGTGGTTTGCTGTTTGTTCATTCTTTTATTCATTTTCTGGTCTTTGTACATACATTATGATTTCTCACGCATCCTCCGCAAGGGCCACAAGCCGCTCTTCCGGCAGCAGGAACTCCTCGTCCGTGAAGTAATAGCAGATTTTCCGGTCCACGGCCTCCGCCTCGTCCGATATGGGTGCGCCGTCTTTGCCGACCAGCACGTCTTGCAGACCCGTTACAGAGACCAGGGTTTTGTATTCCCCGCCCGTTCCACGGAACAGCGTCAGTTCCCTGACAAAATATTCCCTGTCATTCCATGTGATAATCTCAAACATTTCCTCCACTTCCGGGAACAGCCGGCACAGGACCGGAAACAGTTTGCAGGCATCGCTCCGGAGCATCAGGAAGACACATTCCATCAGGCATAGTCCGGCATCTTTGAGCATGGGCAGCAATACGTCCGTGCCTGCTCCGTTTGCCTCTGCCACTATCAGGGCTTTCCAGTATCCTTCCTGGAATGAGTCCGTCCAAGGGATGAGTTCGGCTGCCCTGACGGAATAGGAAACCGCGATTTCTTCCGGATTGTCCTCGTCCGTGGAAATCAGTCCTATTTTCGTGTCATCTTCGACAGGCTCCTTTACCGGCAGGCAGACTTTCATTTTCCGGAACGTGTCCGTGTCCTCGTCCGCCCAGTTGACAAAGCCGCCGAATCTTATAAAATCATATCTGCTCATTTGTCATTATTGTTTATTGTTATTTACCTTACAATTCTTCCGGTTCTCCATCGTTGATACTCCGGTAGAAACGGTCTCCGTCCGCCCACTTCTTGGCGGTGATAGCCAGCTCGAAAGCTTCCTCTATGGAAAGGCCGTCGGCGGGAAGGGCATCAAGGAGTTCTCCCATGCATACGTCATTCTCGCGATACTCTTTCTGCACCTTTCCGAGTGTCATTCTGCCCTTGTCCGTCTTTTTACGCCACAAAAGCATCTGTTGTATCCAATTTTTCATGCGATTCTTTTATTAAAGGAAATCCTTGGCATAACTGCGGGCTTCATTGAAAGTGTTGAAGCCGATTCCACTCATGCAAGAGATTGCCCAGTATCTTAATTTCCTGCTTTCGGCACGGGCAAGATAGATTTGCCCGATACGAATCCCGTCTTTGAGAATGTCATGCCGCTTGTCTTTTGTAATCCGTACCATGTTCCGACATTCACTTGTCCATTTTCCAAAATCCGTAATCGGACCCGTCACCGAGATGAGCACCGAAATAGTACCCCTCCGGTGAGTAACTATCGAGCGTGTCGAACAGCGATTCCAGCAATCCCGCCGCGTCATCGCTGTTCCACCAGTCTGCTTCTTTGTCCTCCATGGCATGGGCGGGGATGGCATTCATCACCTGCACGTACTCCGGTGTGTCACGGATAACGTCCAAGAACGCCGGAATCAGGTCCTGCGTGCGCATCGTGCCGTGGGAGATACTCTCTCCCGGCACGGCATGGAGGCGGTTTTGTGTCCTCTCGTCTATGAACATGGCATTTAGATAAAGGGCAGACGGGTATCTTCCAGCATGGAGGCCAGCATTTGACACATCTCGTATGAAGCACGGTTGCGGTCGTCAATGCAGCGTGAATCACGCCCTGCCATAGCGGTAATGGAAGCCTTTACCGTTCTGAAGAATGTCTGTTCCAGTGTCTTGTGGAAATAAGGAAGAGCCTGGGCGAAACGTTCGGACTTGAATCCCAAATCGTTCATGGCGTATTCCAGCTGTTTGGCCGCCTTGTACTCGCGGCTGTTCTCCAGGCTTTCCGGAATATCACCGAACTGTGCGGTCCGGAGCTGGCGTTCCAGTTCGATGACGGCCACCGAAAGCAACAGCTTGATGGCTTCCGGGTTGCCGATACCGTGTTTCTGCCCGTCAGCGGTATGGAACTCGATCAGGTTTACACTGTTATTCTCTTGTAATTCTTTGTAGCATGCGAGGGTCTTGCTGAGCGCTTTTGCTTTCTCTTTATCCATAATTTTATCTGATTTGATTGTTATTGCACACAAGTACGTCCCCAACGATGAAGTCTTTCGACGCCGGGTGATGAGCACGGAATATCCTGCTCGCTTCAAGATTGAGGGACAGAGGGATAAATTTGCCTTCCTCGTTGACGACCATTGTCGTGTTCCCGTCCAGTTCCACCAGTTCGATGTAGCCGCCGACAATCGCCTGCATCTCCTCCAGCGTGAAGTCTGAGCCATTGGCTGGCTGCACGGGTTGGCGTGTTCCGTCCGTTTTGATGATTTCTGTCATAGTTGCTTTGAAATTTTAAGATTCATGACTCGCCAGTATATCCAAAATCTGTTGCAAAGGGAATTTTTCAGTCCAGAATCGCTCGTCGGTATGTTTGCCGTACGCCCGGTATCTGGCTTCCCCGTTTGCAAATACCGCCAAGATATGGCTGACCAGCACATTGTCCGGCGGAACCAACCTTTCCAGTTCCGTTTCGGTCAGTTCCACGAAGCACCAGTTATTGTCTTCCGGCAAGTCCTCGCTGCCCAGTATCCCGTCCTCGTCCGGCTGGTAAAAACCAACCGATATGTCATAAAAGTTCAAAGACTGGAAACTGATGTCATCCTTGAATGGCTTGACGGCTTCCAGCCTGCCGGACTGTGTCTGTCTCCACTCTTTTGACAGGTACACGATTGCAAAGTCGCAGCAATCCCATGCACTGTCAGTTCCTGCCTTGAGCAGGAGGTATGGGGTAGGTTCATTTGAGATTTTCATCGTATTTCCCTCCTTTTATGCCACGCGTGATACCGTTTCACGGTGCGTAGCTGGTTAATGATATGGCCAAAAAGCTTGCGTGAATAGATGCGGTAATGGAACACAGCCGAATACTCGCATACATTGCCGTGAAAGTCCACGTGGGAGCGGTCATCCGCAAAGTCGAACAAGTCGCCCTGGATTTCCAGCGTGTATTTGTTCTTCCGTAGCCAGTCAAAAAACTCGAAGATGTCCTTCTTTTGGGAGTAGAAAGTACAGTATTCGTAGCGGTTTCCGCGCAGGTTCCTCAGCAATGCCGCCATCTCGTTCCGTTCCCGGCGGTCGCCAAATTCGGATCCCGTCCGAGTGGCGAGGTTCTTCAGGAAATATATTTTACCTCCATACTCGAAATAGTACGGTATGTAGGTGACCGTCTTTTTGTACCAATTGACATATTTGACAAAGGAAGCCTTCTTGACGATGGCGGGATGCAGGTTTACTTTCTCCATGTGTTCCCGAATCTGGCGGTAGATTTCCACATTGGAAAGACGTACGGGACGTTCCGCCCGGAAATACCTGCCGTCCGACTCGAAACAGAGCGCGTACAGGTTTCGGTAATACGGTTCCCCGACAAAGAACCAGTCGCTCTGCATGCGGGCCGGAGGCAGGCATTCCAGCAGTTCGTAATAACGTTCCTCCGTAATTTCATGGAAGGGCTTGCAAAGTGCCCGGGTATAACGCTTCACAAGCAGTGTCATGCGTACCGGTGATACAGCGACCAGGTACGGGTTCTTCTCCCTTTCGCGCAGTGCTTCCAGCGTCTCGCCGCCGTAGTCGCTGTGCATGTCATCCGACATCGACGTGAGGCATGTCCCGTCGAAATAACGTGAATCGATGATGTATCTCATGGGCACTGGATTAAATGGTTATTTTCAACACCTGACCGGCGGCATATTCGGCATTGCGGGTGAGCTGGCGCTGCCATGCCTGGTTGCGTGGCGCCCACTTGAAAGCGTTACGCTTCAAGGTCGTACGCATATCGGTATCGGGTATTTTGTCGAAGAGGATTTGCAGGCGGTCTTCTTCGAAGTTGTAGACCACCTTGCCGCCATCGAACGGAATCTCACGATTTTCACGGCTTGCCCGTTCCTGCTGCTTTTCCCGCACCTTGCGGACGAGTTCGGGATACTTGAAGATTGAATGGCGTGCCGTGACGACAGGTTTCTTGACTTTGTCGTTCCACTCTCGCAGACGAGCGACGGCACGGTCGATGATTTCCACGTTGCCATGGTTGACATAGGTGGAGAGTCGCCCGGCGAGGTTGCTGACGAAGAGAGCCCGGCTATAGCCTCGTGCCGTACCCGTATCGATACCGTGAATGGTCGAGGCGGCATCGTCGATAAAGGCTTTGACCTTCTGCCACTCCTCCTCGAGACGCTGTTCTTCGGGCTTGGCCGCTTCGGTAGCCTTGCGAATCGCTTCGAGTGCACGTTCTCGCCATTCCCGGAACGCCGTGACGCTCTTGGCGTGGCTGTTGCAGGCCTTTTCGTTGCGGCCCGTGTTGAAGCGTGCAGGTCCCGTAATCATCGCGCTGGCACAACGGCTGTTGGCGGCGATCATGGCAGAGAAATAGCGTTTGTAGTTTTCCATGTAACGTTCCCGCTGCTGCTCGGGCATCGACTGCAAATCCTCGTGCAGTTCCTTTTCGTGCGAGGCGATGTCTGACTCACCCCGCTCGTCGGGTGAGAAGGAGGTGAGGTTGTAGGAGCTGCACGCCTGCTTGAAATATTCTTCCAGATAGCCCGGGTGCGCCACTTCCACAACTTCCCAGTCCTTGAAGTCCGCCGGGGCGAGGATTTCTTCCTTGCCCGGATTCCCTACAAGATGGGAATAGCTGCAATACCCGTGTCTCTTTCCCCTGAAAAGAAACGCTACCGGTTCGCTTTCCGGGGCATCCACACGCCGCACCATGGTCACACGATGGGCATTTTCCTTTGTCAATAATGTTGTTTCCATACCTTTCTTCTTGATTTCGTTATTTGATTGTTTCCGATTTTTATTGTTGCTTCATCCGGGCGGCATGGTCCATTACAGAGGCGAACCCCACCTCGATACCTATCTGGTATCCGCCCTTGATGGTCGATTCCAGCTCCGCCTCGCTTTCGATCAGGGATTCCGAATCATCGGCATAAAGCCTGTACAGGGAGAATACGTCTGCCTCCCATAGCTTCCGGGCATTTTCCGCCGATACAAGCAGCCACACGAAACCGTCCTCACGGGTTACCTTGACGGCGGCTTCGCTATGGCTCAGAGTCCGCCACTCCTTGATGTCCAGTGCCACCCTCCACACGATATACATCAGCGCATCGTGGCGGCTTTTAATATCAGGGGAATCGCACAGGCGGCTGGCCACATCTTTGAGTGTCCGGAAAGAGTCCGCCATGAACTGCTCCACGACATACGGCTTTTCGGCAATGGCGGAACAGGCATCGTCCGCCCTGCCTGATTCCGGAACGGTCTGAATATCCTCCTCTTCAAGGAAGATTTCACGGTGCAGGTAGTCCAAGTAGTAATATGATTTCATTCCGCTTATTCTTTGGGGGTGAAAGTGATTCTCGTGTGCCCGTCATAACCGAAGGACGGTTTCAGGCCGAAGGCTTCGGCATCACTGCTGATGCAGCAGATGTCCCAAATCTCCAACCCTCCGGCGCAGGTTATGACGGTATTGTTTTCAGATATTTGCGGCGACTTGTCTTTCAATGCAGCCCCGCCGCAGATGCCGCGTAGAATAACACCACGCTGGTGGGTAGTAAGTTCTTTCGTTTCCATAGACCTAATCTTTTGCTTTTACACCGAACATGTTCTCCATTGTACTGGCGAGGGCTTCCTTGAAACCGTCGCTTACGCCCCAGTATTCAAGTAACCCGTTGCCGATGACCTGCATCTGTTTGTCGGTGGGCATATCGCCATCATACCCGTATTCCTTGAGCAGGGCACGGCTGATGATGACACCTTTTATCTCGTTGATTCTATGTTCCTCTCCCATAGCCGTTAATACATCTTTACCCGCAGACCAGATATCTGCTTTCTCGTTATTTCTGTCATTTTCTTTATCCGTTTATAAAAGCATAGGGGCATTCCGCCCCCATAGTTGTTTTCCTGTTACAATCCAAATAAAATTGGATCAAAGTTTTCGGTTAAATTTGTTTTTATCTTATTTACAGCGTATTGCATTTCTTGGTGAACTTCTCGGCCAAAGGTCAAGGCACGAGAGCCTCCGCCGGCCTTTGATCGAGCCGGTGCGGAGGCACATCGTGCTTAACACCTTTGGCTCTCTCGAAAGCCGAGATTTCAGAACCCGAAAAAATCCTTCGATAAACAGATTTTCCTTAGCGGTCAGCTCTCTGCCGCATATCCCTTATTAGTTTACAAAGGCCAGAGGAGCAGATTATTTTAAGCGGACGTTAACGCCGCAACAACTATGTAGTATTCTCTCTGGGAAAATCCGTTTACCGGAAGGGTTTCTCTATGACACGATACTATTGACATATTCGGTCTGATGTTTCAGCACAAAGAATAGACGGTTTACCAGTTTGCGGGCGACCTTTACGATAGCTTTGCTCTTGGGCATCCGTTTGCATTGTTCCGTATAGAACAGGTTCATCGCAGGGTCTTGACGTACCGCCACCCATGCCGCTTCTATCAGGTTACAGCGCATAACGGCGTGTTTTCGTATGGTAATATCCCCCGTCCCATCTTTCTCTCCGCTGGAGTGGCACATCGGGATCATTCCGATATAGGCAGCCAGTTGTTCGGCATTGCGGAAGCGGGTTATGTCGCATATCTCGGAGAGGAACGCCATTCCCGTAGCCTGCCCGAACCCCGGAACGCTCATAATCAACCGCAGCGGTTCGCGGAATCGATCCGTCTTGGCCAATGTCCGTAAAGCCCGTGTCATCTCCAGTTTCTGACGGCGTAACTCTTCCAGATGCCGGATATGAATGTCGAGGGCCTGACGGCCGCTCGGGGTGAGCGTCTCTATCTCCTTCAACCAGGCGAAAAAGCGCTTCGACCAGTTGGAAAACGGAGTGAGAAACTCCTGCGGAATCTCGATGCCTAAATACCGAAGTTGAGACTTGAGCCGATTCTTCTGACGGGTCGTGTCTTTGGTTATCGAGTTCTTCAATCTTATCAAGGAACGCATCTCCAACGATACGCTGTCCGGCGTATAAATGCCTTTCAGCTCGTTGGCTCTTAAACTCCGCGCCAGCTTACCGCTGTCCACGGTGTCGGTCTTACGCAGCTTTTCGCTGCTCTTGGTCGGCACGTCGGCCGGATTGACCACGATGTTGTCGATCCCTAAGGCCGTCAGACGCTCGTGTATCCAAAATCCGCAGAAGCCCGCTTCGTACACCGAGTGATACTCGGCGCCCGGATAACTCCGAGTTAAAAATCCGTACAACGCTTCTGGGCTCGGATGCTGGCTAAACTTCTTCAATACGGAGGTTTCGGACAAGACCGTAACCGACCAACTCTTCAAATGGACGTCGATTCCTACATAAATCTTTTGTCCTCTGAAACTAATTTTGTTTCTTTGCTCTCTCATGGCTATCGTCGTTTTAGTTAGTAAAGGTTTTGCAGCTTTAATCTAACCAAAATCTCGATAGCTTTTTCATTTATCCGCTATCATCGCGGCTTACCCTGATTGTAAACATAGGGATTATTAATTCATATTATTTTGCATGATTTTTTCCGGAACACCTATCCGGCATAGATGTACTTGAGCTTGGGCACTCCGTTCTGGAGCACGGTGAAGGCGTTTTCTTCCACCTGCACGTCCTTTGCCTTTGGCCACCATAGCCACGAGAGTTTCCCGTCGGGTTTGAGGAATGCCACGGCATTACCCTGCACTTTCCCGACCTCACGCACGCCGAGGTCTTTTCCGCCCTCGAACAGCCGGACACACCGCCACTTCGAGCCAAGCGTCATTTTCCGTTTCACGTCTGCTAATGTTTTCATACTCATTGCGTTTTTATTATTGCATATAAATTCTGCATTTCCGGTTGCACCGTCTCAGGCTGTCCGCCGAGAGCGGATAACTGCGGTTCAAATGGTCGGGAAACCCTTCTCGGAACATCAGCTCCGCCGTAGCGTACTCCTTGCACCATTTCCGCCGACGTCTCCCACGGGCAGGTCTCGTTTCCGGCATCCGCCTTTTCGGAGATTTCGGCACACGCCATTTCCCACCGACAAACACCGCTTCATATTCCCGTTGTAACACGCCGCTGCAATACGCCGCCACGCTGACAGCGGGCACACTTCCGAGCTGTCCCGTCGCGGCAAGGCTGTCAAGCGTATCGGTGGCAGCCTTGAAACTGGCAAAGCACCCGTAACTGCGGGTGCGCTTTGCGTCAAACACTTCTATCATATTTATTCGTTTTATTATTGGCACATCCGTTCTCCGCTTCCCCGCATAGGATAACAGCGGAAGCACGGCAGGCGGTTCCGCAGAACGCCAGACCGTGCTTAACCGTGTTATATACAAGGTAGGCACAACGCCTCACGGCGCAAGGAAGTCATATCGGAGGGAATTTTAGAAAAGTGCGGGCATTTCAGGGTGCAATCCTGACACAGTGTATATCAATGCCCGAAAAAGCGCGCACGCCCCGCAGTTTCCGCAGCACGTATGCGCGTCATGTTACTCGCCATCGTCCCCGCTGTCAATTCCGGCGGTGATGTTGCATATCTCCTGCAATGCCGATTCTATCTGCACAAGGTCGTCGATGTCGAACTTCACGGCATCGCAGTCCTTCTCCCACACTTGGCGGGCTATGAAGACGGCATCATGCAGCGACCGCTCGGACTCTTCCAGAGCGGTCTTCAGGTCGTCCACGGTGTACTCCCCGTCCTGCGGCGGAGGTACAGTCCCGGCACCGTTTTTTGCCGGGAAATTCTTTTCGCCTATCACGTTACAGTTGCTTTCGCCCGAAATGAAAAGCGCGTATTCTTGGCATACGCCACAAGAACACGCACTTACGACGGCAGATACGAAAAGGGCAGGCAGTCCCACACGTTCAGCGGGCTGCCTGCCGTCCTTTTGCCTTTTTCGGGCAGGTTTCAGTTACTCCGTTGCCCTTATGCCGCCTTTTTGCTTTCATCGGCAACCGTTCCGGCAGGCTGTTCCGCCACCTTTTCAGCCTTGCCGGTCTTGGTCGTTTTCTCGGCAGGCTTTTCGAGGTTGGCGAGGTTCGGGGCGAAATTCATGGCGTTGCGGATAGCCTTTGCAGCGGCATGGATTGTCTTTTGGAAATCACGGTTTGACTTCTCGAGGTCTACTTTGGTCGGCACAAGACCGATACGCGCCCAAACGCTGTCGGTAAGGTCGTACTTCTTGATACGATTTCCCGACTTCTCGCAGATGATGATTTCCGCAGGGGTTGTGGCACGGAATTTCGAGCGTATGCCGTCGGCATCGGCACGCAGTTTCTTTTCCTCCGCAATGGTGTGCCACATAGTTGCGACCATGTTTTTAATCACACGGAAAATCTCGTTGTCCGACTTGTCGGCAGGCTCAAAGTCCGCACCGAAAAAGTGCTGTGCCGTCTGCACGAGTTCACCGTCCTTGTTGGTAGAGTTGTAAACCAACATGATACCTGCAAACGAACCGATGTTTGCATACTGTTCCTTGTTCAATTTAGAAGTTGCCATAATGATAAAATTTTAGAAACACTGCGCAAAATCACGCATTGCGGGCACTCGGGGAGTCGAACCCCGAACTCTGCACCATAGCGCAAAGTGTGGCATTTCCTGCCACGCGCCCAAAAATTTGCCGTGCATTTCACCCTGCACGGCAAAATTTTTCGTAACTTTGTCGCACTTAAAACGTACCCCATAGCAGGCTATCCAAATGAGCGCATTTTCGGCATATCGTGTATCGGCTTACTCACGCATCACTCGTGTCGTGGCTCTGCGCTGCTTTACTCCAATTTCGGCAAGACGCTTCTCTGGCACGTCCCGGATCTTTCCCAATCCGGCAGCTAACTGTAAGGTGAGGCATTTAGGCGTTACCACCGAGCTGGGTATTGGGTATAGCATTGGCATATACATTTACCAGCGTCCTCTATGCGGATAGTTTTTACCGCTATCGTGCATTTTATTCCGAGCGCACAAGGGCGCAATTATGGCATTATTCTTACACGTCCTTTTTCCATACAACTCTCGCACTCCCAAATTTGCGTGCTTTGCGTATGCGGACTAAAAACACGTTTTTAGCCGTTCCAACTTGCTACATTGGTCTGTAGTCCTGCTCGGTGTGGTTATTTAACACCCTATTTAATCGCTCCAAAGCGAACAGGCGAATTTTTGATTTTCCAAGCCTCAAAAATAGGTTTCCCACAAAAAGGGCTTTTTGTTTCTCGCTCTCGGCGGTCTTTGCTTTTCTGTTTTTTAATTCTGTTTTTTACTATCTATTTTTTTATTCGTTTTTCTCCGTACTTGTTTGCCGTTTGTTTGGCTTTCGAGTACATGACTATTATAAAACCGTTTTTCAGAACTGCAAAACTTTTTGAGAAAAAAAATTTGGAACGTTCCAAAAACAGCCTTTTTGCGAATATGGAACGCACGCGCGCGAAGTGAATTTGTAAATAGTTGAATATCAATAAAATAGAAAAAATGATTTTCTTTGAAAAAAATTTTTCCTTTGCAAAAATCAAAAAAGCCCCGTTTCAACGTATGTATAAAATCAAAATCAGTTTTGTCTATTGATTATCAGATTATTAGCTGCTTAAAATGGATAAAATAGGACTGAAAAGATTTTTTTACTTTCAATTTGTAAGCAAAGATAATGTAAAAGACGTTTTTAGGCTTACTTTATACAAAAGTAAACCTAATAAATTATTGATATTCAATGGTGTAATAAAAATAAAAAGATTGGGGAGGGTGTACCCTCGGGTGCGGATTCGGTCTCTGTCCTCGGGCCGTTTTTTCAAGTCCGGTTTTCCAAAACGGCTCAAAATGCGGCTTTCGGATTGAAACTGTAAGCAGGTATCAAAAAATATACAGTAAAGTACTTGTATTTATCATGGTTGCTTAAGGTGCTGGTGTTCACCATGTCCCATATTTTTGAAATATTCTCATTTGTGGATGCCTGTCCTTTCAATTTTCACGGGTGTACAGACTTTCTGCACGATTTCCGGGTTCCGGCTTGAAGCTGTTTTTTAGATACGCTGAAAACGTATCAAAAAATATATAGAGACACGTCGGTATATTGACTGTTCTTAACCGGATTGGACGACGGAAAAGGAGGATGTGTATTCCTGTCATTCAGTATGTTCGGATATGCTTTTCACAATCGGACAATCTTGTAATGTTTTGTTCCTTAATCATATAGAATATACAGAACGAAGCTATCCACATGGATTCCGACTTATTTGTACGGTTTTTGTGACTTTATACAGGAAACCGTGGAAATGCAGAAGAAATGGGGTTCAGTTACCTGCCTTTTTGGTGAATTATACGTATATTTGCCGTATTGTATCCACTTATGTATGAAGTATGGCATTTTGCTGTTACAGGAAATATCTGGATAAAGAATCGAAAGAATGGAATCATATCATAAGAAGAAAATCGGGAGTATTCCGAAAGACAGCACGGGTGGGTCGTCCATTCGCAAGGGAATGGTCGTCTTCAACGGTGGGACATCGGAAACCGGACTTGTGGGAGATGTCACGGGTAATTGCGTGTCGGTTCCGGTAAGGATGACTGCGGGCAAAGAACTCGTTACCGATGACGCGGTCATGTTTCTGAATGATTGCCGGGAAGCGAGCGCAGAGCAAAAGATTGCCCTCCAACGCCTGCTGAACGAAGGCCATCTTGCATGGGACAAGCGCCGGGGTGTATGTTCGGAATCTCTCTATGCTCCCAAAGACGGACAGTTGGTAAAACTCAGTATCCTGGATGAGCATGTAATACTGGGGGCTTTCAAGGAAATCGACGCAAAAGGACGTGTTGTGCTGTATTGCCTGCTGGACGAAGACGGGAGCCTGCGCTATTCCCTGCATGAAACAGTCGGGTACGCGGTGAATCTCCAGATACTGCCTATCGGAACCAGTGGCCGTAGCAGGCTTTCCGATGCTCTACGCCAGAAAGGGCTTGCATGGAACGGACGGCTGAAGGAACTCGAACGGCTGGCAACACGTGTCAGACGCGGTGACAAGTACTATTACCTGAATGACATACTGGAAATCCGTGAATGCAGGGACAACAACAGGCCGGCGGACAGGAAACGGTTGGAATGCGGGAACTATTTCATGGAGCGGAGGGATGCCGAACTGGTACGTGACTGCGTGCGCTCTGTCGTAAGGCTGAACCGCGACAAGGATGCCAGACGGTAAGAGGGTGACGGTATAAGGTATTCGTTCTGTTTCTCTCTCTTGTATCTGGGGAGGAAGTGGTCCTTTAATCCTCATCTTATCCGTTTTCAACACTTTCCGATTCAAAAAAACAAAAAAACAGACGGCGTGCCGTCTGTCATGATTTGTTTCTTTTTTGGTATCTTTTTTCTTTGCGTCAAAGAAAAAAGTACATCTTTCTTCTTTCTTCTTGTATAATACTACTTATAGTATTGTTGCTACATTTGTAACACCCCTCCTGTCAGATACACGGTACATTTGTACCACATTGAGGGGAAAGATGTGGCGAATTTCGCGTCTTTCCACCCAAATTCCACTATCGGGAGCATGAATCGCAAGCCGATGTTGCCGCTTCGGAAAATTGCAGTCGCCTTTTGCAGGGCAGCATTGCAAGAACGAAAACGGTCTGATTTTCACGTGCAGGAAAATAACCGCAAAAAGAGATCCGATAAAACATCTATATATGAAAAATATCCCCTATATTTGCATAAAATTTACATATAACTGCGATATAATATGATTATTCAGTTCACAGTCGAAAATTTCCTTTCGTTCAAGGAGCCGGCGACCTTGTCTTTGGCTGCTTCCGCGCTGAAAGAAAAACAGACCCGGTCCGATGAGATTGTTTTTGAGCTTGAAGGTACGAACCTCTCTTTGCTGAAGAGTGCGGTCATCTACGGGGCCAATGCCAGCGGGAAATCGAATCTAGTCAAAGCGCTCGATTTCTTCAAATGGTTTGTCATCAATTCCTCCAAAGGCGTGCAGTCCGGCGAAAGCATACGGGTGGAAAGTTTCCGTCTCAACCGGAGGACGGAACAGGAGCCCAGTTATTTTGAGGCGGTCTTTGCCGACGAAACGGTCCAATACCGCTATGGGTTTGAAGTCGATGAAAAACGTGTACACCGGGAGTGGCTTTATCAAAAGGGCAACAAGCGCAAGGCAAAGGAGGTGGAACTGTTCCTGCGTGACGGCGATGAGTATGAACTGCATCCCAAATTTTCGGTCGGCAAAGAGGTTGTCGCCAAAAAAATGGTGCGCGACAATGCGCTGCTTCTTTCCGTGGCAGCACAGTTCAACGAAAGCGTCTCGGTGGAAATCATGGGATGGTTGGCCAACACCACGATTGTTCTTGGCAGCAGCGACGAGCGGATTTGGGAAATGGCGATAGCCCAGATCGATGATCCGTCCATGAAAAGGCGTATTGTGGAGTTTGCCCGGTTTGCAGACTTCGGAATCGACGACATACGCAAGGTTGACAATACAGTCATCAGTTCACACCAGCAATATGACGAGGAGGGCAACGCCACGAAGACGGTCACTTTCCCGTTCCGCGTAAACGAGTCGGAGGGTACGATCAAATACTTCTCGCTGGCTTATCCTATAATCGACGCGTTGGATCATGGCAAAAGGCTGGTTGTCGACGAGTTCGACTCGAAAATGCACCCTCTGTTGACCAGTCGCATCATCGGGCTGTTCAATTCCAGAGTGACAAATCCCAGGAATGCACAGTTGATTTTCACGACACATGACACCAACCTGCTTAATGCAAGCCTGTTCCGCAGGGATCAGATCTGGTTTACACAGAAAGATTCGTTTGGAGCCTCGGAACTCTATTCGTTGGCGGAATACAAGGTTCGCAACAGTGCACCTTTCGAAAAGGAGTACCTGATGGGGAAATATGGCGGTATCCCTGTCATCGGCCAGTTTGAACGGTTATTTGACCTGAGGGAGGAAGAATATGGCAGCACGGACGAACAAGCGTGATCCACGCGCGGCACGGACACTCAGGCGTATCAGTTTTGTCCGTGAGGTCAAACAATCCTTCCTGATCATCTGCGAGGGGGTAAATACGGAACCGGATTATTTCAATGCGTTTCGCCTGACCTCCGCCAATATTAAAGCGGTAGGCCAGGGACTCAATACGG
This sequence comes from Culturomica massiliensis, assembly GCF_900091655.1. NCBI lineage: Bacteria > Pseudomonadati > Bacteroidota > Bacteroidia > Bacteroidales > Odoribacteraceae > Culturomica > Culturomica massiliensis. The sequence goes on along the minus strand of NZ_LT594621.1, from coordinate 1,448,730 downwards.
TAGGTCTTGTCCAAAAGGCTTTACGGATGAAAGAAGAAGAGCGGAAGAAAGGACGCGAGTATGACCAGTGCTGGGTGGTATTTGACAAGGATGACTTTCCCGATCGGGATTTCAACCGGGCTATCGGTATGGCGGAAGCCGGTGGCATGAGGGTGGCATACAGCAACCAGGCTTTCGAGTATTGGTTCTTGCTGCACTATAACCTGGTACAAGGCCCGATGCACAGAAATCAATATGAAACAAAGCTATCCGGCTTGTTGGGCTTCTCCTACAACAAGGAAGCCGGTACAGGCGGTCGTGTTTTCAGGGAGCTGGGCGGTAAACAGGCTCAGGCCATCACGAACGCAAAAGCCGTATTGCGCCGAATGGAGGGAATACCGCCGGCACAAGCGGAATCTTCGACAACGGTGCATCTTCTTGTGGAAGAACTGAATAAGTATATTTAGCATATTCTGTCGTTTGCCCGGATAATATTGTACCCGGCTACCACCTCCTTCCGGTTTTATCGGATTTTATGTCGCAAAAACACAAAAACAGACGGCAAATCACAACGATGCCGTCTGTTTTTATTCATTTACGTTCCGTGGACAGATACGCTCAAACTTTTCGGTGTCTCTCTTTCCATTGGCTGACCTCTTCGTCAGAGACGGATGCCACGGTCCTTTTTTCCACATCGAACATCCGATGACAGAATGCCCTGGTAGAAAAAGGATTTCCAAGTTCCGCCAATATCCCTACAAGCCGGTTGTAGGAATCCATGTGCCACAGGTAATCGTACATCCCGCTGACCGGCACCCGTTCAAGCAATCCCATACGCGTTGTCTTTTCCACGCACTTGTCGAAAATCCGCGAACCCATCTCCATGTTCTCCATGTAGTACCGCTTGCTGCGCAAGGTGTCGTAACCTTTTTCACGCAGGCGTGTACGGTCTGCCATGTACAGCATGAAGATGACCTCTTCCGGGGTGAACGCGCCGACCAGCCCGGTGAAGCATTTCATAAACGGTATCACGTGTTGCCTTTTGTCGTCATTCCCTTTCATGTCCGTTTTCGCGTTCGTTCGTCCGTAATGTTTCCGCTTCCCCGTCATCCTTAATCGACGGATTGACATAGAACTGGCATATCCTGCCGTTTATCATCGGTTTATACACGGCGTATCCCAGTTTTTTGGCGTAACGCCCCACGGATACGCGGTTGGCGAACTTGCCGGTATGTTCCGTCAGGTGTTCCGACATCTCCCCGACGGTCATTCTGCTTTTCAGTTTCATATCATTCGCGTTTAAATGTTTTCCTGATAAAGGATAGCCGCGACTAATACGAACTGTTTGCAAATGGTATGAATTAATAAGAGGCGGTTCCATGAAATCGGCAAAGGAGGAATCAACCGGTTATACTGATACTTCATTCATGAAACCGTCCCTCATCTATTTTCCCATTATCCGGACAATCTCCCGTATCGTGTCGAAGTTCCGCTCGTCCAGCCATTCTTTGGCCACGTTCCACGAGAGCGACATTCCGAACTTCAGGTTCTCCATGGTGATGGTATGGTGCGACAACCTGCCTTCAGTGGGCTTGAGCCCTGCCGCGTGCAGTTCACACAGTCCGTCCTGAAAGAACGTGCACCCGCCTGCTTCCTGTTTCGCCTGTACCATCGGCACGATATACGGGATTTTTCCCAACAGCAGGCCTACCGCCCACCGAGTGGGTGCAAGACGCTCCCTGTATCCGGCTTTCAGCAACCGGAGGATGTCTTCCGGCGTACCGAGGCACGGTATCCGGCATTGCTGCCTGCACAGACGGCAACGGCACTCTACCGGCCGTCTTCCTGTCTTGCGGATGATCCGCTGTAATGCCGTTTCCATCGCTATGCACCCGGTGGGCAGTATTCAGGGTTCCTCTTGCGCCACAGTTCTATGATACACTCCCGTCCGGCCTGTGTCCATCGTTTGGTGGATCCGAAAGTATATACCTTGCCCCGGCTGTTCTCCCACGTGTAAGGCACATCGCATTGCCAGGCCCGGCAGGAAGGAAAGACCACCCATTGCCGCTTCTCGTACTTGCAGATGCCCTCTTCGGCAAGGAACTGGTGCAACTGTCGCGGCGATATGCCGAGTTCGTCAGCGATGCGCGTGCTCTTGAACCAGTCCCTGTTCTCGATAAACTCCTCGTAGAATACGATTTTCGGCAGGGATTCACTCACCACCTTCCGCAGTTCCAGAATCAGTCTCGTCGCCGATTCCATATCCTGCGGCATGGGACAATCCATACAGGGCAGACCGGGTGCCGCCACCCTGGGGCGTTCGCGTACGATTGTCTTCCCTCGTTTCACGGAGAGTTTGCCGATAGCCTCGCCCAACCATTCCGCCAAAGACAGGTCAGGGGCGATCCATCTGGCCAACGGTATGACAAGCGGTGATTCCAACCAGGTCGCACCGTGCCCCCGCCCCCGTGTGGTGAAGACTTGCGACTCGTATTTCCCGGTATGTCCGTTGCCGGCCATTTCCCTGCGGAGCATATCCGTGGAAGCGATGCGTAGCCATTCAGACGGGATTTTCCCGAAGTGCATCGTGATCTGCGTGGCGTTGACCATCAGCTTGTCGCCGACACGCCGGAACGTGACGGGGAACCCTTCCTCGAAGTGCATGACGATGTCGTCCTGCGGGACGGCGTGCAGCTCCCCGGCTTCCAGTTCCAGAAGCTTGTTGCCCCACACTTCCAATTCATCAAGCAGGTCACGGGGTATAATAGTCTCCTTGCGTACCAGTTGTAAAAGCCGACGCATATCGATGGGACGGAAACCCCACTGTTCCCTGCCGTTTTTCCGGAAACTGATTTTCAATGCCGTCGGGCAAACACGGGCGATGGCGCCGTTTTCAAGCAGTTCGTCCCGCTTGAGTATATCGCATATATCCACGGCGCAGATATGGAGCTGGCCGTTATGGTTCCGGGAAACCCTTATGTTCCAGTCCCGGAACGGAACATTCCTATTTTCCCTCATAGGTATTTCCTCCTTTCTTTTGGTTATCAGACTTACGTTTGTTTTCAAGCAAGGCTCTCTTATGTGCCATCTTGCGCACCGGATAGTACGTGCGTTTCTCGCCGCAAAGGGCGTCATAATCTTTCAGCATCAGTGTGCCGAGGTCGGCCAGCTCGATTTCCACATCCGGATGCAGATGCCTGAAATAGAGTCCGCCGCTGCATACATACTTGCCCGTGCAACAGAATGAGATAGCCTGCAAGTTGCCTTTTGTCAATTCCGCCGCGCTGTGCAGCGAGCGCGTGACCGCTACAAGAACCTGTGCCCCGTTGAAGATGAGCACCATCTTGGGTCGTTTAAATGTGCTGCGTCTCATGTTGTTCTAAAATTTGCGTTAATTCCTCCTTTGTAAATCTAAGACCGGCAGCCTGTACCAGCCAAGTGTCTGAAACCGTAAATCCACCGGACAGCAGTTCGTCCACGCGCTCCAGAAGGTAGACACCGAACGCGGGATCGATGTAAACGACAAATAATAGAGCCAGACATTCATCAATTAACAGGTGTCCCGACGCCTCGTCACGGATGATCATCTTTTCCCTGTCTATTCCGTAGGCGTCTGCCAACGCCGTTGCCCAGTGATGGAAAGCGACACGGAAATCACGGACATTATGCCGGCGTGCATCTCCTTTGGCCTGGATGAAGCGTGTCGCGTCGAAATAGACCGGTCCGTCTTCCCGTAACGTTCCGAAAAGCAGATCGGGGAACTCCCTGTACCGGATTATCCGGCAGGGAATCTTTTCTTCTTTCATGTTCTCTTTTTCATTGTTCTTGGATTTGTATCTAACGTGGTGCAAAGATATATCTTTTTAATATGAAATACACTATAAATATATACATAAATTACACTTTTAATAAATTGTTAATTACTGATAATAAGATATTTACAACGCAAATAAAACCGAAATATCTATATATTTAAGTTGCATATTTCGGTTTGTAAATCAAGCATTAAGAGTCCCGTTCTCCATATATTCTTTTAGCCGTAAAAACCTCTCTTGAGGATTGTCTCTACTCTTTGAACAAGAAACAAAAAAATTATGGCTACATCGGACAAATCATTTAACGGGGAACTCTTGGAGAGTATTTTTAAGACCTCCAAAAAGACAATTCAGGAGTATGTTCGCGAAATCGAGCGCAACAACCGCTACCGTTCATGTCGTCAGGATACCGGTTCGGGATATATTCTCGATGACCGCGCCCGGCTCATTGACCTGTATGAAGCCTGCCTGCAACAGGACGCTCATATACGTTCCGTTGTCGAGACACTGGAAAGCCAGATTCTCGGCGACCGCTATATGCTTGCCCGTGTAAACGAAAAGGGAAAATACATCAAGGACGTGGCGAACTCCCTGAAGATACAGGGTTCGCAGTTCGACAAGATAATCAAGGGCATAGTGGAATCCAAACTCTACGGGTACACCCTGCTTGAAATCATGCCGCATACTGACCCCAGAACGGGCAGGCTGGCGGAAGTCAACATCATCGAACGGCGTAATGTGTTACCGGACCAGAAAACGGTACTGAAGCGGCAGGGACTGTGGGAGCCGCATTGGGATTTACATGACCCGGCATATTACCGTTGTTATGTACTGGTAAACTCCGGCGACTTGGGACTTTTTTCCGCCACGACCCCTTTGATACTGGCCAAGAAATTCACGGTGGCCAACTATGTGAACTTTTCCCATACTTACGGACAGCCGATTATCCACGGAAAGACGGTCAGCGAGAGCAACGCCGACCGCAAGAGGCTGGCTAACGAGATAGCCAACGCGGCACAGAACAAGGTGGTGGTTACCGGCATTGAGGACGAGGTCGATATCAAGACATTCACCATGTCCAACTCGGAAAAGATATATACCGGGCTTATCGAGTTTGTGAACAAGGAAGTTGCCAACCTCGTGCTCGGCTCCGAGTCGATGGCCGGAGGGATGCAGTCGTACGTGGGTTCCACGAAAGCACACCAGGACATTTTCCGCGACCGTATCGAAGTCTACCGTCGGTATATCGAAAACATCATGAACGAGGAGATAATCCCCCGCCTGGTGGCTATCGGGTATATCCCCGGAGGATTGGAGTTCCGGTATTCGAACCGGATAGAGATGAGCAACGAGGACCGCATCAAGCTCTATTCGCTGATCACGGACAAATATGAAGTGGCGGCCGATGAGATCGAGAAAGAGTTCGGTATCAATGTGGGCCGGCAGCTCAATGTTATCCCGGGATTAGGTTTCGGAGCCGAAGGCGGCTCATCCGGTCTCAGCCACAACGACCGGGGCATCATGTCGGACGAGGAGTATTTCCGGCGTTACGGACGCCCCCGGGGGGCGAAGGTCGGAAATTTTCTGCGGGGAGCGGAATAGAAGCCCGTCTTCCGCTCCCGGACAACGCTCCGTTCAGAGCTGTCAGGGCATCTGCAACCACGGAATCCGATACGGAAAAGGAGTATCGTGTCATTTTCGATGCATTCCGCAGGCTGATCCTCTATTGGGAGAACAGCGCGGAACGTCTCGACATTATAGAGGACATCATCACCCTGCGTGCCTCTTTCCTCATAGACCGTGCGCTGACAGGTCTGCGAATCGACATGGACCGGGCATTGGAGATACTGAAAAATCACAACTCCTTTACAACAGAGAGGGAACGGCAGCAGCGTGACATCCTGATTGCAGCCATAGACAACCTGGTGGATTTTGCCGCGGCAGAGGAGTATTCCATGCTCGGGGAACTGCCCGAGACAGCGGATGAACAGGACATGGAAGCACACGAAAAGATATGCCGCAGGTATAACCTCGTCCATGCGGAGGAAGAGAACAACCAGGTATTCTTCGCGGCCTCGATGGCCGCATGGTGGATGGCGGTGGATATGGATACCGTGCTTACCTACATGACACAAGGCGATGAACGGGTACGTGCCTGGCATCTTTCATTGGAAGGGATTTCCTTCCGCAAATCCGAGTTTCCTCCGGAACTGATACCGCCGATCGAATGGGGATGCCGCTGCTTTCTGGTCGCGGAGGGGTTCGCCGCTGTCCGGGCGGCTTTGCCGGATAAGGGAGACTATCTGGAAAAGGTGGATCCGGTCTTCCGGGAGAGCCTGGCAACCGGCGGGCGTATCTTTTCCGATGCGCACCGCTATTTCTCCGTCCCGCTTCCGGGTTACATGAATGATATTGTGAAACGCATTAAAGGAAAGTTCGCCTATGCCCAAGATAACGCTTGATGAGTTTTGCAGCCACTGGGTAAGCAGGACCAGTACGCGCGTCATGGCCAGCCGGCTAGAGTTCAACGTATTCGACTTCGCAACTGCTGCCGGTGACTATACCAGGCAGCAGTTCCTGTCCTCATTCGCTTCGGGGGGATTCAACGGTAGCAAATGGGCGCCTCGTACCTCCAAATGGGGAAAGAGGTTCACCCATCCTCTCATGAACGATACGGGGACTCTGGCCCGGAGCATACAGTCGGAAGCCGGCCGGACAGACATAGTGGGACGGCGTTCGGACCGTACGCGCATCTTCCGGAAAGGCGCCAGGTATTGCATGTGGACTACGGAAAAGAGCTTTCCAGTCAAGGGCAAGCGGGGACGCAGCAAGGAGCGTTACGGGCATTATGCCGCCATACACAATACCGATCCGAAGTTCGGGCTGTACACGGTAAACCAGTATTCCACGCGCCGTCCCGTACACCGGCAGTTCATCGGATTCTCACCGAAAACGGACGACTATATCGCCGTCCATTTCATAGATATGATTTTTAAAGGATTTCCACACCAGCCGCTATGATAAAAGACAAACACCCCGCACCACAGCCCGCACAACCGTCGGCACCGGCGGAGAGCCTGCCTGAAGAAGTTTCCGCGAACCCTTTCGTGGAGATATACCGGGCCGTTAAGCGGGCTGTCCTGACCCTGCGGGAGAATCCGGACGACCCGTTGTCGCCGCCCCTGTTCAAAACCGTCGCTATCGACAACGGCCAGTTCGCCCGCATTGTTCGTGACGATAACACGGAGTATGAGACTGTGTTCCCTGCCGTGTTCATCCACTTTATCAACGTGAGGTACCTGGTACAGCAACAGCGTATCGGTGAGGGACGCGCCACCATGCGCGTGCGGTTTATCCTGAATACGCTCAACAATGCGGACGAAGACAAGGAATGCGAGGCGTTTCTGGTCTTCCAGCGGCTCAATGTAGCCATACAGGATGCCAAGAACCATGAGCCGGCGCTGAGCGAGCGGTGCAACCTGACCTATTTCGACATGCCGCTTTCAACCAATATGTTGCAGGCGTACTGGATAGACTACGAGGTATGGTTCAGGGAATCTTCCGCGTGGAAATACAGGGACTGGGTAAAAAGGTATGTGGTCATGCCCCCGTTCACCCAACACAGCGATGCGCCGCAACATGACAGCGGCGGACACGGCTTCCATCCGCGTCCGGAACATGACGAAGTATCTGGTTTTTCGGATACCGGATCGAAAAATTGAAATCCATGCAGGAGATTTATCCGCACTGCGTATAAACAGACATGAATCAGCAGATAATACAAGACTCATGATACATTTTCTGTACTTGCTGAATTTAGAATGTTCAGCATGCCGGTCTTGATACAAATAGTTGCAACCGGTCTGTAATTTGAACAATCTATTATACTGTAAAGATAATCGCATTTCCATAAATGGATGGATTCTCATATTTCCACTTCCATAAATAGCAGTGCAAAACCTTTTCTTTTCCCACCGCCTACTCTTGTTCAAATAACCCTTGCATATGGATATGAACACACTTCAATATGTCGTCGGAGAGGCGAAGGCAGGCCAGCCGGCTGTTATCCGTTTCTTCGGTCGCGTGACGGAAGAGACGACCTCACGTTTCAATGACGAGTTCGACTTTTTGGAAAATATCATCCGTCCCTCCTGTATCCGTGTGTTGATCAACTCGGAGGGCGGCAGTGTCCTTTACGGCATGTCCACCTATTCCACCATCGCCAATGCCACGGTGGATACGGAATGTATCATCGAAGGGGTCGCGGCATCGATGGCCTCCATCATCTGGGCGGCGGGCAAGCGTTCTCTCATGCGTGATTATGCCATACTGATGATTCATAACCCGATGTTGCCGGACGATGACGGAGGGGAACCGTCGGACATGGTAACGGCTTTTACCAAACAGATCGAGACGATTTACCGGAAACGGTTCGGCCTGAAAGCGGAGCATGTGCGGGCCATCATGGACGGACAGGCAGGAAAGGACGGGACCTATTTCGACGCACAGGCTGCCGTCAAGGCCGGCATCATACCTGCGGAGCATGTCATCCATACCTCGAAGCAGCTTTGCCGTAAAGTGCATGACGAGATAGAAGGATTGACCGATACGGCCGCCATCCAGGAACTGATGAGCCGTGTCAGCGCGGGAAATAAACCTTTCAAAGGCATTGAACCTACTCTTACAGAAACGGAAAACGATATGGCAAACGAAAACAAGACACAAGGCTTTGAGTACGGGGCGATTGCAGCCTCGCTGGGCATGAAGGACGGTGAGGTCAAGGACGTGATGGCACGTATCTCTGAACTGGCCGCGATGGAACCCAAATACAGAGAAATACAGAAATCACTGAGCGACGCGCAGACCGTCATCGCCGGAAAAGACGCCTCCATCCGGAACTTGCAGACAGACCTGGCCGCAGCGACGGCACGCCTTTCCGCCTACGAGCAGAAAGAGAAGGACGAGCAGGCTTCCCGTATCGAGACATTGGTGGAGAATGCCATTGCAGAAGGCAAGATTGACCGTGAGGCGAAAACGCAGTGGGTGGAGATGGCCGGTTCCAACTTCGAGTTGGCGGAAAGCACGCTGGCTTCCATTCCCGCGCGGGAGAAAATCTCGAAGGAAATCGCCGATGACCCTGCCAACATCCAGGCCACGGCGGAAGCGACAAAGACCGCCGAACAGCTGATGGCCGAGAAGGTGGCGGAAGTGGTCGGTGCGGATTTCAAGTTCCGAAAGCTCTGACAGACTATCCGCGGGCGTCCGCCCGATTTTAACTGACATGCCGGAGACCGCAGTGTCTCGCGCGGAAACAGCAGGTATCCGCCAGTCGGCCGAGTTTCATTCTTCAACGGAAAACTTAAAACGACAATGGCTGATACAGTAAACTTTCTTCAAAACGGGTATAGCGGCGAAGTACTTGAGGACTTGCTGACCTATACCGTGCAGGGCAATGATACAGTCCGCGAGGGACTGATTCATATCAAGACGGGCATCCAGCACCGCTATACGCTTCCTGCCATCAAGCTGGGCAACATTATCCAGGACAACGTGCCGACCCCACAACCCATCCACGGAGCCAAGGGCGATGACGGCACGAACGAGTACCAGTTCACCGAACGCCATCTTGAGCCGTCCGATTTTATGGTCTATCTCGAGTTTAACCCGAGGGACTACGAGAAGTACTGGCGTTTCGCGCAGCCGGAAGGCAATCTCGTGTTCCGCGAGCTCGACCCGAAAATCCAGGCGACGATGCTCCGTCTCCTTATGGACAAGAAAAACGAGTATATCGGAAACGCCATCTGGACTTCCGCCCGCGGAGGAGAGACGGTGGCCAAGATTACCGCACCGGAAGGCTGCACGAAAATCGGAGCCAACAAGGAGAAATATTTTGACGGGGTCATCAAACGGATCCTCGACAATGTGAACTCCTCCGATGCCGAGGTGGTTGCCGGAGGGCAGTGCATCATTTCGGGAACGACCGAGCTGACGGACGGGGCCGCGGTGGAGGCGGCGCTCTATGCGATGTGGAGGAAATGTCCGAAGCAGATCCGAAAGAAGACATCTCTGACCTTTGTGGTCGGATGGGACGCCTGGGACGCGTATGACCAATATATCTCGGACAAGCAGGTCAAGTATTCCGAGAATACCGAGGTCAACCGCTATCGCTTCAAGGGCAAGCGCATCGTCCCGGTCGTGGGAATCCCCGAACACACGATGGTGCTCGGCGAGTTCTCCACCGGCATGGACTCCAACCTGTGGATGGGGGTGGATTACGCGAACGACACGGACATCCTGAAAATCGACCGTCTGCAGGCCAACTCCGAGCTGTTCTTTTTCCAGATGCGCATGAAAATGGACGTGAACATCGTCCGCCCGGCGGAGATCGTGGTCCATACCGCCTACAAGAAGAGCGAATAACACACCTTTCTTCATTCTCAATATCCACCCGGGGAGCGGAGGCAAGGCCCCGTTCCCCATTTTCATTCTACTGTTATGGCAAAGAAAATCAACACGGAGGAAACTCCGCAGACAGACAACAATAATATTCCTGCACCGGAGGCTCAGGCGGTGCCCGTTCCGGAAACGGCATCGGAAAACCTCGGGACAGGCGGCGAGACTGAAGACAGGCTGCCGGCCAAGACCGCGGGGAAAGGGAATGCAGGGTCGGAGGAGACGACAGAGCCTCACATCCTGTCCCTGTTGAAAAAGTTCCCGGCATATCCGTCGCTGTACATCGACACGCACGGAGGAACCTATGCGCCGGACACGGCGGCCGCCATCAGGGGCAAGGCCGTACTCTACAGGAATCCTTTCTACAACGAACTTAAAAAGAAATCATAATGGCACTCGGTAATGTATTTATCAAGGATGTGGACGGCAATATTCCTTACGATACCGGCTCGTCGGGCGAGAAGGTGACGGGACTGCTGTTCGACGTGTCCCTCCAGCCGACGCTTTTCACGGAGGGGTATGGTAAAACCAATGAGACCAGGCTCAAGCCTGGCGATGTCTGCTACATCACCTCGTTCAAGTCCGCCGTGAACGACTTCGGTATCATCGAACGTGTGGAGGCAACCGACGAGGAGGAGATGAATGTCAATTTCCTGCACGGCATCCCGGCATACCATATCCGTGAATTTTTCCGCATGTCCGGCAATCCGGGCGGTTCAGGAAAACTCTACGTGATGTTCGCGGACTGTTCGGCGAACTGGGATGCGCTGGAAATCATGCAGCGTGCTGCCGGGGGTATGATCAACCAGATAGGCATATGGACGGAACAGCCGCTGTGGAAAGCGAACGGCGCATCGGAACAATACAACCTCAATCTGGTAAAGGGGCTCAACGACGTGGCCGTGGGGCTTGCGGAGCAGAACCAGCCGCTCTCGCTCATCCTTTCCGCCAATCCTTCCAATACGGGGGCGGATACGACTGAGGGGCGTCAGATTGACCTGAATAAAATACCTTCATGCATCTGTGAATCAAGCCGTATCAGCTGTATATTCGGCCAGGCGCATCACGAAAAGATCTCCACGATGCAGATGTGCAACAGGAACCATACGCCCGTGGGATTTTTGGGAGCGGTTATGGGAGCCATAGCAAAGGCCAACGTGCACGAATCCATCGCATGGGTCAAGCAGTTCAATCTCTTCGCGGACGATTTCCAGGAAATAGAGTTGGGGTTCGGGGACATCAACCTCGACGAGGCAGAGGAGAACTTCCTCAGCCTGAACCGGTACGAGTCACTCTCCCCGTCACTGCTGGACGAACTCGACGATAAGGGGTATATTTTTCCCATCAAGTATGCCGGCCGCGAGAACGGGATCTACATCTCGAAAGACCAGACATGCTCACATGGGGATTTCCGTACCATTGCCCGGAACCGCACCATCAACAAGAGCCGCCGTGCCGTGCGTGCAGCCCTGCTGCCGTATGTGAACTCACCGCTGATGGTCAATCCTTCAACCGGGTTCCTCGCCCCGTCGAAGATTACAGCTTTCAAGACACTCATCGGGGATATACTGGCCAAGATGCAGGCGGCGCAGGAAATTTCAGGATACGCCGTCACTATCGACCCGAACCAGAACGTGTTGGTGGACGACACGCTGCGCATCTCCTATGTCCTTGTCCCGGTGGGCGTGGCCGTGAAGATTTATGTAGAGGAAGGACTGTCATTAACCGCAAATAAGACATAGCATATGGCAATAATCAACAATGTAGCATACTCGTGGTCGATGATAACCCTGTCATCGACCGCCCTGGGAATCGATGAAGGTTCCACGACCCTTGAAGGCGTGTCGGCCATCAAATGGTCGAAGAAGCGCAAGGTCGAAAGTAACTACGGCATGGGAGGACGGCCGGTGTCGAGGGGGTTCGGGAACATTACCTATACGGCGAGCATCACGATGGACTATGCCACGCAACAGCTGTTGCGTTCGGTGTACGGCTCGCTGCTCGAAATCGGCGAGTTCGACCTGATTATCAGCTTTGCCAACCCGATGGCCGGCGAGGACTGGACAACGACGACCGTAACGCTCAAAGGTTGCATCTTCACGGAGGATTGTCTCGAGTCACAGCAGGATGATACCAATATCACCCATGAATTCGATCTCAACCCGTTCGATATCCAAATCGGCTCGGGTGATACAATCTAAGCTGTCATGGATGTAACTTTCGAGGGGAAATCTTCTACCGGAAAGAACGAATGGCTCACGCCTCCCTGCCTGCTTCGGAGGCTGGGGCCGTTCGATTTGGATCCGTGTTCGCCCGTAAACCGCCCATGGGATACGGCGCGACATCACTATACCATTGAGGATGACGGCCTGCAACAACCCTGGTTCGGACGTGTGTTCTGCAATCCTCCCTATGACACTGCACTGATTGTCCGGTTTATCCGCAGGTGTGTCGAACACAGGAATGCCGTCGCGCTCACTTTTGCCCGCACGGACACGCGCCTGTTCCACGAACTGATATTCCCAAACGCCGATTCAATACTCTTTATCAAGGGACGGCTCAGTTTTTACCATGTTACGGGGGAACAGGGTGGTACGGCCGGAGCGCCGTCATGCCTGATCGCCTTCAACAAAGAAAATACCGCGGTTCTGGAAACATGCGGTATCGACGGGAAGTTGGTGAAGCCACGACTTCAATAGTCAACCATAAATTTGTTACATAATAACCCGTCTGTTTGCCGGATATTGACCTTGGCTGACAGACGGGATTTATGTATGGCAGACTTAAATCGAAATATGCGCTTCCTTATCGAATGACGTATGCTCGTTACTGAACACATAGCCCAACTGGTTGCATATGCACCGGGTGTTTCCGATGACCTTATTGATATTGCGGTGCGAGTGGCCATATATCCAGTATTCAATCGGGCTGTCTGCAATGAAACCGCCAAGCTCCACGGTAAATGCCCCATTGAGCGGACTGCCCTTGAACTCCGGCGCCATCAGTTCGAATGACGGTACATGATGAGTGGCGACAATGAGATGTCTGGCAGTACTTTGTTTTACGCTCTGTTCCAGAAAACGGAAACAGCGCGAATGTTCGTCATTGAACCTTGTCCAGTCCAGCGGTTCGCTGCCGTAACGCATCCTGCGGAAATCTGTGATGGCTGCCTCAGTTTCATAGGCATCCTGCAACAGGATATGTGACCACAGTGTGGTAGCGATCAATTCTATATCGTTACCCAATGGGATAACGGCATTATAGTGGCAGGTGATGTTTTCCCTGATTTTGAGCGACCAGCCGTTATACAGCTTGTCTATGTCGAACATCTTGTAAAACTCGTGGTTTCCGGGAACCACGATGACCCGGCTGTAATTTCCGGAAGCCCAGTCCCAGAACGGATGTCTGGAGTAGTTCTCATCTCCGATATATCCTATATCTCCGGCAAGGACAAGCACTTCTCCGGCAACAGCCAGCGGGTTGTGCTTCAAAAAACTGCTGTTCTCCCGAAACTCGAGATGCAGGTCGGATGCGTATTGGATTCTCATTGTTGTGTTATGAAATTGGCTTCAAGTTGTTCCAATAACTGTTCTCCGGAAATGCTTTTAAGTCCTGCCGATTTGAAAAAATCAGAGTTTGGCACTTCTTCTTTGACAGCCAGGCAAAACCTGTCAACATCTTGTTTAAGCGAATCAGGAACTTCGTAGGTGTCGGCAGGAGCAAGCATGGCAACCAGCCGGAATACATCTTTCTTGTGCTTGACGATATGTTTGCTGTCCACTTGTTCTCCATTGTTTTTCCGCTCGGTCATTTCTAAATAGGCCCTGCATTTCAGACAGATAAGACTTTCAATGTTCGCAATATGTACGCCCTCCTCCAACGTGCTGTGTTCAATGGTATAATTATAATAGTCATCATCCATCAAAATGGCTGACAGACTTGACAGGTCATCATCAACCGGAATGGGGGTAATGTGGGCATCGTCCGGGAATTTGACAACCCCGATATTTCGTGAAAAGAGTTCTATCTGATACGGGAAATCCGGATTTCCCGGTTCCTTGAACCTGTAATATTCATGCCTGCATTCCCCGTTCCCGGTTCCCTTATTCCTTTGTCTGTACCCTGCGGTTTTTACAAACTCCCAGAATTTTGCAGCAAAATCCGAAGACAGCGCCTCCACAATCAGTATAATGTCTATGTCCTTGGTCGCCCTTGGAGTTTGTGCATATATTTCTTCATGCATTTCACAGGCAGTACCACCTATGATGACATAGTTTCCTTCATATCCGGTGAAAAACTCCCTGAATTTATCAATTCCTCTTACCATATCATATTATTTATCATAGTTTCCAATTCTATTTGAATGCGTTCATCATCCATATCCTTCATGGCCAGAAATAAAGACAATTTGTCTACAATGCCGTTTTTTGAGAAAAAACATGGATTGTAACGCCATATCTCTATGCGGGTCTCGCCATATTCCTTGTCTGTCCGGATTTGCAACCGTCGAGCTTCTTCTTTTGCAATGGCATAAGTGTCATTTTTTTCCTTGTTCAGCATTGAATATTCCGACAAGGCATTTACTCCACTAATACAAAATACTTCATCAGGCAGACTATCGGTATATACAATCCGCTCGATGGGGTTCGCCAGGAACGGCAACATCCTGTCCCATAATTCACGCTTTTTGAACTGAAATATCATACTCTTTGTCTTGCCGCCGGATAAAGCGATAACTTCTTTATCTTTCAGCCATCTGACCGCCCGGTTTACATTGGCATACGACACGTTGAAAAGATCTGCAATATCATAAGTTCCTTTCCCTTCGAGAGACTTTACTTCAAGATGATAAAGGATTATGCATTGGGCAATTGCAGGAATCTGCGTTTCTTCACCGCCCCCGATATTATTTTTATGCGGTTTCAAATCTATCAACAAATCCGGTATGAACATTTGCTTTTGCGGTATGATGAAATTTACACGATGTCTGACAAGACGCCGTACATTATAGGCCGCCACTGTACGCAATACAAATATTACCGGGCATTGGGCTTTTCGCTCAACCAGTTCTTTTTGTTTCCGCATCTGCCCCGGAGTATATGCAGAACTGTCTGCACTATACAGAAGAACTACGTCATGCCCCAACAAGTTAGCCGTACAAAATGTATAACCGGCAGTAATATTGGCTGGGAATGTATGCAAGACATCCTTTTCGACCGGCCTGATGTCCGCCCTCAAATCAAGCAATTCAGCGATGTACCGGCTTGTCACATCTATAAAATCATCTATTTTGCACATAATCATTTATGTTTGAGAATATGCAAAATTAACGATTATATACTATATATCAAAGAAATATATGAAATATATTCAGCGAAATTTCCTTTAAAGACTGATCTGGGAATATCAGGAGCAAAGAAGTTTTTTGTATAACATATGGATTACAAGTGAATAAGAACCGTGTCTTCAACCTTTCCACGATTCTTTGTCCTACTCTTTCGGTGAATCAAAACAAATTCGATATGGACGAAAAAATGCTTTCATTGGAACAGGAGATCAAGATCAAGGAAAAAGCCCTCAAACTGAAAGAGGAGAAGAAACTCCGCAAGATTTGTCCGATGGTCGTTTTCGGAGACACCGCAAACGGCGAGAAAGAGATTTATGTGGCCTACATGTCCGAACCGAGCTTTCCGCAGTTCAGCAAATTCATGGCCGCTTCCAAAAAGGACGAGGTAATCGCCATGCGCACGTTGGCCCGCGACTGCTTCGTGGACGGAGATAAGGAACTCGTGGACGACGAGTCGCTCTTCCTGTTCGGTCTGATGGGACAGCTTTCCGAGCTGATCACCACCCGCCAGAGTGTCCTGGTAAACTTATAAGCCGGTGGGTAGTGACCGACGAGCAGCGCATCCGCCAGCGGATGATCTATGTCCGCCACTACTTTCCCGGCGTCAACCTCGACACGATTTCCGACGAGGAGTTCGCGATGCTTTCCGAAGAGGCGTTGTGGCTGCACGAGCAGATGCTCATCAGCCGTATGCCCGTTCCGATGTCATTGCCGGAGAGGACTCCTTGACCTGCCGCCGTAAGCTTCCGGTTTGCGGCGGCCTTCGTTTCATAATCTCCGCCCTTGCGGAAAGACTATTCTTTTAACGCAGTACCCATTACCATGGCTCAGGAACAGAACTATCAGGTCAACTACTCCATCAACGTGGATGCCTCTCAGGGCACCAAGCAGGTTATCGCCTTCGGTGAGGCGGTAGGCAAGTTGGTACAGGCGAAAGCGTCCCTGACTCCGGCCGTCACGAACATCAAGAATATGATGGACGAGATAGACCGCGTGTTCCGCACCAAGAACGGCAAGAAACGTAATTTCGATTACCGCCTGACCATCGATACGAAAAAAAGCGAAGAGAAGCTGGAACGTATCAAGGGGTTACTCACGGATATTTCCACGCTTTCCAAAGGCATCAGCCTGACCATCAATGCCGGTCAGGCTTTGGACAGCAAGAAAATCAAGGCCAACGCCAAAAGCCTTTACGAGAAAAAGGCTGCCGAGATGCGCAAAGCGGAGATCGAAAAGAATGCCGCCTCGTCCGTTGGCACGATGGCAGACGCGCAGAAACGCATTACCAAAGCCATCGGGAAAATCAACTCCGCCCTGGTTTCCATGGAACGTGACCGGGAACTGCAAATCAAGACCGGGACGGCGGAAAACAGGTTGCAGCAGATACTTTCCCTATTGGGTCGTATCAAAAGTGCTTCTGTCATTTCTTTCAACATGCAGGGAGGCATACCATCCGAAGGACTCACACCTTCCGTTCCGGTGCCATATGCTCCGCAGGCCTTCGTAATGCCCGAAAAGGCCCGGCAAAAACTGATGGAACGGCTTTATGCAGGACAGCAGCTGCATCGCCAGAAACTGGTCCACGCGGAGGAGCTCTTTACCGCAGACCAGCGCCGTAAGGCGGCTCTGGCAGAAACCGCCGCGGCGGAAAAGCGGCGTGCCGATGAAGCGCGGGCTAAAGAACGGGAGTGCAAGAATGCCGCCCGTGCTGCGGAGAAAATACGCCGGCAGGCAGAACAGGCACGCCGTAAGGCAGAAACGGAACGTATAAAGGCCGAGCAGGCTGCAAGACGGCAGGAACAGCGCAATGCGATGCAGTCCGTCAGGCTCATGCAGCGGGAACATACTGCAGCCGGTACGCTCTACCGCAGTAAACGCCGTGCCGCCATCAACCGTATCCAGTATTCGAAAGCGCCGTCACTCAGGAACCTCCCGTTCGCTTCGATGCTCAATGCCTATATGGGTTACAGCCTGATCCGTTCGGAACTGACGAAGGCCATCGACTATTCCAACATCATGGAATCGGCACATTCCATCCTCCGTGTGGCGGACAGCGACCTCAAGACATTCGAGACCCGTTTTGACAGTATGGCCCGTCATGTCCGTAAAATCGGCATCGACACGAAATACACAGCCGTGGAGATTGCCGGTGCCGTCAAATACCTGTCGATGGCGGGCATGAATATCGAGACAATCAACAAGTCCATCCGCCCGATCACGAACCTGGCACTTATCGGTGACAACGACGTGTCGTATATCGCCGACCTGGCCACGAACATCATGGCCGGTTATGATATCCATAACGACAGCATGGACAGCGTGGCGGACATTATCTCCTCCACCATTTCCCGCTCGAATGTGAATATCGTGGAGATGGCGGAGTCATACAAGATGGCTGCCGGTTACCTGCGTATGGCGGGCGTGGACTTCACGGAAAGCAGTGCCGCCATCGGTCTTTTGGGCAATATGGGTCTGAAGGGAACGCTGGCGGGAACCTCGTTGCGTGCTCTTTCCACACGTTTTGCCAAACCTACCAAGGAGGCACAGGAAGTTCTGGACCGCCTGGGCATCCGGTTCACGGAAATGCGCGACATCGAGGGGGTGCAGGTCGAGAAACTCCGTCCTATAGCGGACATTTTCGAGGAATTGAACAAGAAGGGCGCGTCGATGGCGGATGTCCAGGCAATCTTCGGGAAAATTGGCGGTAACGCGGCGATGATGTTCCTGAAGAACTACGACAAACTACGAGAACTGACTTCATATAACCGGGGGTCCCAGGGCGTTTCCTCAGAACTGGCATTGGTAAAGCAGAATACGACCAAGGGATTGTGGGCGCAGGTGACCTCCCAGCTGACCGAAGGGTTCATGCAGGCATACGAGGTGTTGGAACCCTCTATCCGCACTGTGCTCCGCACTTTTCTGGCAAAGTTCAAGGCTCCGGAATTTACCCGTGGCCTGGTGTCCATCGGGAATGCCTTGTTGGACATCTTCACCGTGATCGGCAATATCGGCGCATGGGTGACCCGCAATTTCCATTGGATAGAACCGCTTGTCTTTACAGGCGTTGTCGCGACCCGGCTGTTCAAGGTGGCGGGAGCCCTGACGAATATCGGCATCGCCATGGGGTTTATCGGCAAACAGTCTGCGGCCACGACATCAATCAGTGCCGTGCAGGGGCTGCTGGGGGCGGGTGGTATCGGTAAGGTTTCGTTTGCCCAGAAGCGGGCCATCGTGTCGGCCATGCAGTCCGCAGGCGTGGCGGGACGGGGAGCGATGAACCGCGCCTTGATGGCCGGGGGCGGTGTCATCGGAGCCAAAGGAGTCCTGCAGTCGCTGTTTGCCACACAGGTGGCTACCGGCAGCGGACTGACCGGTGCTGCCGCCTCGTTGAGTGCCATCAGTACAGGCGCGGTTGCCGCCACGGCAGGTATAGCCGCATTGGTCGGGACTTTGGGATGGGTGGCTTACAAGACCTGGAAGATAAAGGAGGCGAAGGATGCCGTACTGGAAGAGATCGAATCGAACCGCAAGTACCGTTATCCGTCCATAGAGGCACTTTACTCCTCCCTGAGCGAGACCTATAACATGGCTGTCAAGACAAAGCGTGCCGTGGACGAGGTCGTTGCCGGCAAAAGTATCGAAGAGGCTTCGGGACATAAAATCGGAGCCTTCACATCCAACTGGTGGGCCGGGTTCTTGGGGGAATTTGCCATCGCTTCATCTGAGGGGATGGTATCGCGAGACCATGTGTATAACATGGACAAAGCCCGTCAGGATGACATAAGGGATGCGCTTGTCACCCTTGCCAAACGCGACAGCCAGACACGTATCGATGCCGCGTACGCCGAGTTCGGGAAGATGGGTACGGTATTGGAAGTGGACGCTTTCCTCAAGACGGTAAAGGAGCGTTTCGGGCAACAGGAGAAGGATCTCGACAAGTCTTTGTGGCGTATGCAGGATGGCAAGGCCGTCTATGTGAATGATATCGGGGACAGGTCGGAAGCGGTTGCCGCCCGCACATACGACTATGCCCGGTACATGAACACGCAGACCGTTCCGGAGATTGTGCGTGCCGCCACCGCTTATCGGAATGCCATATCGAGTGCCGCCAATGCGCATGAGCTGATGCGTAAGGGAGGGTTCGACTTTGACCAGTTCAGGGCCTGGGGATTCGAGCAGGACGAAAACGGGCTATGGAAACAGCGGGCACTGGGGCAGAACGCCACCGATGCGCAGCGTATAGACAACATCGCGCATCGCAAGCTGGCACATACGACACTCGTGAAGTTCTTTTCATCGCTCCGGCAGACTTTCGGAGGTTCGGCGGAGGCAGCCGAGAACATCCTCCGCGTGGCGGGCTTCACTCCCGACCAGTACGGCAACGAACCGGATTCCAACGATACACGTCCGTTTGCTGCCAACCCGATTACCAACACGCATCTGGATGACGGAGGGGCCGGCGGCAACTATTCCGGCACGGGGCGGTTGTCCTCGGCGGCACCTAAACAGGTCATCGTGAACATAGAGAGCCTGCTCAGTGTCAGGACCATCGACCTGATGAAGTCGAAGGAGGGGCAGACGGAAGAGATACAGAACCTGAAAGAACAACTGGCACAGGCGCTCATCGATGTCGTGCATGACTTCGATGCCTCCTGGAACGCATAAAATGAAAGGATTATGGGAAGACTGATACAAATCGCGGCCTCGACTTTGTTGAGCGGAGGCATACTCAACCACGGTTCGCTTGGCGGATACATCAGCAACGCCACGCGTCTGGCGTTGGGCATGGGGCTTGCCGAATTGCAGGACGGGCAGGTACATTACTTCTCCAGGCACCATGACCTGCTCAAACGGGCAGCCATACAGGTTGCCTCGCAGACGGCTTACGGGTTGCTACGTTCCTATCCCCGATACCTCAAATACTGGGAACAGCAGGTGCGGGACAAATATCTTCAGACACAGTCGCAGTCCAGCCTTGCGAACAAGACCGGACAGTACTACCAGCTCATCAGGGAACAGCAGGCGGTGGCGCAGAAGAAAAACCATATCGATTCCATCGTCGGCCGGACAGTGGCGGATTTTCTGGAACTGTCCATATCAGAGGAGGGGAAGTATTATGACAACAGCGAGTGCAAGGTTTTGCCGAACAGCCGGTATGGACTGGTGACATTCGTGGACCTGGGACCGCAGGTACAGGTCAGCAGCCGGAACAATATCCTGCTGACCCGGGTACAGGGGCGGGACTATACCCGCAAGGAATATATATCCGGGGGTGACCTCGAGATTACCATCAACGGCAAGATCACCTCCAAATACCCGGACGTGTATCCCGAGGCGGAAGTGTCCAAGTTTATCAGGCTGGTACAATACAAGGGTGTCATCGATTGCGACAACACGGTATTGCGCCAGTTCAACATTTCACGGTTGATTATACAGGGCTATACCTTACAGCCTACGGATTGCCGGAACGTGCAGCCGTATTCGCTGAACTGTGTCGCCGTGGAGCCATCGGAAGCCGTGGAACTGAAACTGGCGGAACAGGAAAAGGTGGACACGGCCATCAAGCACACGAACAAGTGGATCAAGTATGTTAAATTCGGTACGGAGGTCATCGACCCCGCCTCGTTGCTTAAACTGACACGTTTATGGGTATAGCTGCAATGGATATCCTCTGCTGTCGCATCACCATCGGGGATGCCGACCCATCCAATCCGATGAGGATACAGAACGGCGTGGAGATTACGGAAGTCCAGTCGCTCGAAATCAACGAGAGTTACAAGAAGCTGATCGGAACGGCCAAAGTGATATTCCCGAAAGGGTCGGTATGCCGCTCCACGATTATCGGGAACGTGACATTGGAGGGCAAGGACGTGTCGAGGATAACGACGGAGGTGATGCAGGACGGTGTCATCATCGAGAAACGCAGCGCGCAGCGTCTGGTTGACGAGACGACATTCAAGGTCGGACAGCGCATCAATATCAAGCTGGGCTACAACGGCGTGCTGAAAAATATGTTCGACGGATACATTACCGGATACAATTCGGACAGCACGCTGGAAATCCAGTGTGAGAATATGGCCTACAAACTCAAACTGAAACAGGCACCTCATTTCGAGACCCCGGCGAAAGGGACGACGGTGAACGAGGTGCTGGAAGGCAAGTATAATATCCTGAAAGATACCGGCTTCAGGATACACTCGGATACGAAGCGGTTTGAGATACATATCGGCAAGGTAAAGGTCACGGACAACTTCACGGTAGCGGATATCCTTTCCGAATGGTCGAAGTACAAGGTCTACTGTTTTTTAAAATACGATGCCGATGATGACGGGGCCATACCGTCCATTGCCGTCGGGCGTCCTTATTCGTCCAGCAAGGCTCAGCCGGTATTCCCGGAGGATGAATCGACAGGACCGTACAGGATATACTTCAACGAGCATGTGGCGCAGAGCAACCTGAAAGTGGTCAAGACCGATCCGAAGTTTTTGGCGGTGACGGGCAAGGCACTCGGGACGGATGAAAAATTCTTTGAGGTGACAGTACGCATGAATCCTGAATACGACCCGGCGACGCCGGGCAGCAAGGAGTTTCAGACGGTCAATGCCACGCAGATTTCAAAAAAGACGCACAAAGTAACGGGCAACACGACGGCATCAGGAGCGAAGACCAGGACCAAGGTGGATTTATCCACATATACCATCGTACCATATATGTCACCTCATGTCGGAATCAATTCCGACCGGCTTGTAGAAGAGACGACGGAATACTTTCGGAATTACAATCTGAACGGAATCACCGGCAATGTGACAGTATTCGGGGATTTCGGACTGTCTCCTGCCGTACAGGTGGAACTGATCGACTACCGTAATCCTTCCAAGAACGGCGTATACCTCGTGGAAGAGGTAACGACTACTTTCGGGGTGGGTGGATACAGGCAACAACTGAGTATTCCGTATAAAATTAGGAAATAAGATTTACCGTTATTCAACAGGAGGAATTTCTATCAATGGTTCTTCGTTTATTACCTTGATAATATTCGGAAGTTCGCTATTGTATTTATCGTCAGTAGAGCAATCAAAACCTTTTCTTCCACTAATGAAATCCGGTGTCGAAGTTTCAAAAGACCCTTTGCGTACAACCGGTATAAATTTAGTGGTTCCCTGATTGTTATATATTTCATGTGATATTATACCCCCTTCATAAGCGGCACCTCCTTTACCGGATTCAGCTTTCTCTTTATACTTTGGAGTCAGAATGCACAGAACTTTAGTTGCCTTACGGATGCTTTCAAGCATAAATTTAGGCAAGTCAGTTCCATGAGGTTGATACTGGTCTATTTGAGCATCAATCCCTCGTCTTCGCAAATCTTTGGCGAAAGTTTGAATCCAATTCATAAAGACATTGTCTTCTACCTCCCACGCATACGAAATCAACACAAACGGCTTGTTTTTATTCACAATTGGTTCTTCCGCCACTTTATTGAGAATTTCAGGCAGAGGCGTATTATCGATTGTAGGAATGTCTACATCTGCCCAAGGATTCAAAGCTTCTTGTATCGCATCTTTTGGAGTATTCATTAGCAGCAGCCTGTTTATTTTGATAGACAAATCTTTGAGGAATTTTTGTACATCATTCTCATCAAGAGCTAAAAATAAAGTCCTATACCATTTAATTCTTGATGTAAATTCTTCCTTTTCCCGCAATTCTGCCATATATTCCCCATATGTATGAGGTAACGACAATGTTGTTAAATATGGCCTGATTGTATTATAAAACAATGGTCCATCTACATACAGCGGCGCATAATCATTTTCTTTGTTCGATCCGATAATATTCCAAAGCTGTTCATATATATCTGATCTACTGGTCTCTTTTTCATAAATTGTCCGCTCAAGGGAAATTTTAGGAATAACACACTCTCCCCCATTTATAACATCGGCACCATTCTCCGTAAGAGCTATAAAATCTCTATCTTTTAAGTAGAGATAGCCATTATCAATGAGGGTATTTACCAGGAAATACAATATACCCAATTGATTACGAGTAAATTGCTTTTCAGCTGCAAATCTAAAATTTCTGAGCATGTTACCTTGCCCGGCTTTAAAGCATCTTGATTTTTGAAAGAAATCAAATATATATGTAATATAGGATTCTAAAATTTCTTGTTTCATAAGTAATATCATTGTCTTTGCAAAAGTACAAAATAATTGGCAACCAATAAACTATGCTCCTCCTATTCTTTCAAAAAACTCATGTCTTCAGACAAATCCAACCAGTTGCTTATCCGTGAGGCTATCCGCAAGATAGCCTTGGGACGGAGTATGGAGCGTATCAATCTGGCTCCCGGAGGCATGTCCGGTATCGGTACGGCCCGCATGATACACGGCTATGTCGCCAAGATACACGACAACCCCTCGGACGAGGAGTTTTCCGACTACGGCGGTACCATTGATGTCGGCGAGTACCCGGACGAGACGGCCTCCGCCGAACCTGTTATCCATAAAGGCGTGTTGCTCTCGGCCGCCACCAACAGCGAAGGCGGCTTCCTGATCGTCCCCGCACTTTTTTCCGACGTGACCATCTTCATGGATGCCGCCACCCGTTATGCCTATGTGGTTAACTTCTCCCATGTGGATATCCTGCGGCTCAATGCCCGCACGGAAACCGTCATCGGCGTGACCGAAATGGAGGAACTGGATCCGGAAAACGACTCTTCCCCGGACTACGACGAACTGGAAACCACCGGTAACGAGACCTCCACCCACTATACGCCGACGGCCGTCACAACAACCGTTAGGAATGACAAGGACAAGGAAGCGACAACCGTTATCGATGCGGAAAGCATCACGCATACGGTGGACAAGTCTGAAGTCAGACAGACAGCAGATAAAGTGGTACAAAAGGTCAATTCCACGACCGTTGCCGTTGCCGACAACAAGGTGACGCTCGGTGACGAGAATGCCACCGAGCCGCTGGTTCTGGGTAATGAGCTTGCCCGGCTGATGCTCGACTTCCTGACGGAATGTTCGAAAATCATGACTCCCACACTGATGGGCACGATGTCGCCGATCAATATGCCGAACTTCATCTCGCTGACATCACGTATCCAGAAATTTCTTTCCAAGACCAGCTATACCAAATGAGCGTACAACTGCATCCCGATATAGAAACCCTCGACAAGGAGAGCCTGTGCTATTCCATCTATGCACAGCTGTACCATAACTTTTTCAATGCCCAGCAGAAAAAGGACGACGAGCATCCTTACGGCATCGAGGAAGGCGACGAGACCAGCCTGAGACTGAAGAATACCGCTTACGGTTTTGCATCCGCCATTGCCGGAGCCGTTACGGGAGAAGGCGGTTCCGGAAGCGGTGGCTTGCTGTTGGATTACCTGAAGAAATCGGGCGGTGACATGACCGGCAAGCTCAGTGCCAATTACGGTTTCGAAGCCGGCATTGGAAACACCCGTATCCTGGAAACCTATTCGCAGGACATTACCGATCCGGAAGGTGTGGTAACTGCCATCGAGTACGGTATCAGGATTACCGGCAACCTGAAAGTCGGGGGCGACAGCCTGCATATCGGCGGCAGGCAGTTGCTCCGTTACGACGCGGACAAGGCCACCGCTACAATCAACGCTTCCCATATAGACTTTCTGGATGCGACGGTACATTCCAAAGGGGCATGGATTATCGGGGACGAGGATACAGGAATATCCATCTCCCCGACACGGCTGGCCGTGGGCGGGCAGGATGTCTATCATCGTGGCAACGCCAATACGGACACGGTGGATTGGACGATGCGGGACGGCATGGTGAGACGGAATCTGACGGTGCGAGGGAGTACGGTCATGGATGGCGGACTGAAAGCCTTGCAAGGCGTGGAACTGGGCGACAAAGGGAAATGTCTGCTTTCGTTTTCGGAAGAGGATGTCGCGCTCGGCGGGTTCCTCTCGTTCCTGGACGGATTCGGCATCCGGATCGGAGATGTTCCCGTACTGCTCTGTACCGACAAGGACAAGATACAGTTCGGGAGTATCGGCGGTGACCTTCTTTTAGGCGGCGACCATACCCCGAAGATACGCCTGTTCTCCGGCATATCGGACGTGGACGGCGAGTGTCTGATGCTTTCCCCTTACGGAAAGGCTTGTTTTCCGGGCTCGCTGACTGTCCGCCACAACTACGGCGCCGACCTGCTCTCCTCATACCGGGTAGACACTTCCGATGAAGGTATCGTTATCCACAAGCGCTTGCGGATGGGCACAGCAGAGGGATTTATGTTCACAGGCGACAGGGAGCGCGTATCGCTTTCTTCCGAGGTAATCTACGAGGAAGAGGACGTAAGGACGGCTATCCCTCACAGCACGGATTTTTCACACCGTCCGTCCGTGAGCTGTTATGCCCCGCAGAACCGTCACAGCGAATCGTTCCATATCCGCACCGATGCCGATTTCGTTACGGTCGCTGTTCCGTTGGAAGCAGCCGGGCATATCGGAATCCATGCGTCGCCCACCCGGATTACTGACAGAATCCTATACTTGACAGAGGCGTTACGCCTGCAAGCGGTGGAGGACGGTATCCGGCATTACGGAAACAGCGTCTTTACCGGGTCGCTCTCTTCGGAGTTCTTTTCCCCGGGCCTTTCCGGAAGCGGATGGGCTGTCCGCCGGAACCGGACGACAGGAGGCGTCTCCGCCACATTCGACGAGGTGGTGGCCCGCCGTAAGTTCCGCGCCTATGAGTTCGAGGTCGAAAAGACTTCGGTAACCAACGGTTCCTTCTGGATCAGCGACAGCTGTTCGGGAGACACCGTGGAAAAACTGTCATAATCCATGTCCGTATTCCGTTATCCGACATACAAGATCCGTATTGCCCCCGACTCGCAGAAGACACAGGGACTGCAAGCCGGGGATATCATCCGCAGGCAATATGCCGAACGGGAGCGTACCGTCTATTCGCTGATGTGCGTGACAGAAACCGGAACGGAGCTTGTCGGAGACAAGGACGCCCCTTATTTCATCGGGGCATTGCTGGACGGGGACGAACCGCAGGGCGGTGAACTGCTGGACTTCGTGCGGATTACCAACCTGTTCGATACGGCACGTAGCGGCGCCTTGTACCTGACGGCTTCTGACAGCGATTCACCCTATATGGATGTCATCGACGGCATGGCGACCGAACGCTCCCTGTGCTATCCCGTCATGGACGGAGGCATGGCGGGAGTGCCGGACAAGTCCAGGTACGCCGTTTATGGCAGCATGCTGCAAACGGAATATCTGGATGCCGATTCGGAAGCGACACGCATTGTCCGCATTATCCGCAACGCGGAACCGGCAGGAAACGCTTCCTTCGGGCTGATGCTGACATTGGAAGAACCGGTCGGATACCCGGAGCGCCTGCTGGTATCGTTCAAGGTCAGGTCTTCCAAAACATCAGGTTCCGTACCGATCCGATTCGGCTATACGAACCGTGAAAAGACGGATGCGGAAGATGAAATCTCCATCGGCCGGGAATGGAAGTACAAGTTATGGGTCATCACCGTGGATTACCCGGCACAGTACAGCCGGAGCCTGTTTCTTGACCTGACATCAAGCCTGGCCTCCGAGGGGGACTGGTGCGAGGTCGCCGACCTGAACATTGTTCGTCTTGCCTCCGTATCCGCTTTCAGCGAGGCGAGCAAGGCCCGTGTGGGAAAGGTCAGCGGCATCATCGATCCGGTCTTCGGCATGTTGGATGGTTACGGGGCCTATTTCCAGAATCTCTATGCCACACGCAATGTCAATATAGCCGGCACGCTTACCGCGGGAGACGAGAACGGTTTTTCAAGCACGTTTTATGTGGGCAAAATCCACAAGAATGTCATACCCGACAGCCTGTCCTGCCGGTTCAGCCATTCGGAAGAGCTGGATGAAACATCTCCCGCCGGACTCGGGCGGTGTGTACGGATAGCCGGAGACAGTCTTCTTGGTGCGCAAAGTGCCGCCTGGCGGGAGGCTCATACAGGAGTCTGTTATTGTTTCTCAGTCTGGATAAAAGCGGAAGATACGGCAGCCATCCGGTTCTATCAGGATGAACATCTTGTCGGTGATCGGACGGTGGCTGCCGGTAAAGGATGGGTCCGTTATAATGTCCCGTTCCTCATACGCGGGTCAGATTCCCCCGTCATGTGTCTCGGCATTGCCGCTTCCGTCCCCCTGTCGTTGTCCGCCCCTCAATTGGAGGCCGGAAGGAACGTGACCCCCTATCAGGCGACCGATGAAGCCTTGTCCTACACGGACGATTACGGTGCCTGGTTCAATAAGGGAGGTATCGGGGGTACCATACAGAATCCCCTGTTGCGGCTGAACGAAGACGGCTCGATCGTTTCACGGGACGGTTCTTTCGTCATCCATCCGGACGGGACGGGCCATTTCGCCTCGGGACGGTTCAAGTGGGGCAAGGATACCATCGAACTGCGCGATGTGACCATCCGCTGGGAAGACCTCGATGAGGAGGCGCAGGAACTGCTCAAGCCCCGTTCCGTCTCCCTGACAGGCGGCACGGCGTTCCATTTCAAGGACGAGCTTTCAGGCGCATGCGAGCCGGAGAATATCCCGCTTGTGGCGACCGAATACAATTTCGAGCCGGAAAGTCGGCAGTGGGAATACCTTGCCGTTGACGGCATATGGAAAGATGCCGGATGCAATGCCGCCGTATTTGAAATGACACCCCCGTTTCATGGCTGGGAAGGGCGCGACGTGCTGACCCTCCGCTACACGGCAACATACCGTAATGAAAAAATCAGTGCGACCCATACCTTTTTCAAACTTTACGACGGATCTCCCTCCTATACTGTTTATGTGGAGTCTGAAAACGGCACGACATTCCGCAACGGAATCGTCTCGACGGTACTCCGTGCCAGGGTGTACAGGGGCGGTGAAGAGATTACATCGCTCATTCCCGACGGCAATTTCCGCTGGATACGGACGAGCCGCGATACGGAGAGTGACAGGATATGGAACGCCGCACCGCGTTACGGCAGGGAGATAGAGATAACCGGCGGGGACGTGTGGCGCAAGGCCGTTTTCGATTGCGAAGTGGAAATAACAAATAACCGATAATCTATTATGGCAGTAAAAGTAGCCCGCGGGCAGGTCACCATCATCGACCAGAACGACGCGGTATCGTTGCAGGCATTCATCGGCTCCTCGCAGCCCCTGACACAGGTGTACAACAGAGACAACAATGCCTATGCCCCTTCGTGGGCGGCTTCTCCCTATCTGGTACTTACCCCTTCGCTCTTCGTCAGCGGTCAGGCGGCGACCGACCAGATCACCTCGGTAGGCAATGCCGCGACGCTTACGGCAGGCGTGAAGAGCGGCTCGGCCAAGTGGTACAAGAACGGTACGGCGATCGTCTCCGGACAGGACAGCTGCACCATCGGCGCGGCATCGGCCAAGTATGCCCTTACCGTCAAAGCCAACCACATGACCGTTTCCGCTCCGCAAGTGCGTTATACTTTCGAGGCGGTTTACATCGACGCCAACGGGCTGGAGATTCCGTTCCGGGCGGAGATTCAGTTCACGCAGCACCTGAACGCCGGAGCGATGATCGCCGCCGTGGCGTATGCACCCGACGGCATCGTATTCAAGAACGACGAGGTGGCGACGCTCAGGGCGCATTGCGACCTGTGGCGCGGAGCCTCTATCGACACGACGAACGTCACCTACGCGTGGGGCATCAAGGATTCGGCGGTATTCGCGGGCACGACACTGACAGCTGCCGCGGCAGCCGGAGCCACGACCATAACGGTCGCTTCGGTAATGAACATGGAGGCGGGAGGCAGGATAACCATAGGATCGGCACAGTACACCATTTCGGCAGTCAACGCCTCCACGAAGGTCGTGACGCTGACCTCCGCACTGAGTGCCGCAGCCGCATCGGGAGCCGCCGTTTCGTGTCCCTACTACAACTCCATGCTGGGTGCCGGCTGGGCATGCCTTACCTCGACCAATCCTCGGGGCGTGACGGCAGGCTGGACGACAAACGAAATCACGATTACGGCAGATGCCGTTCTCAACTTCGAGACCTTCAAGTGCGCCATCAAGGATACGGACACCTCGGCGGGCAACGCCTCGGCGAACAAGGTCGTCTGCGACATCATCTCCTTCACGGATATGTCCGACCCCATCACGGTTGATCTGGTCAGCCAGAAGGGGTTCACCATCAAGAACAACGGCAATGACGTGGATGCCAAAGCCGTGTTATACAGGGGCGGTGAGGAAATCGACACGGGCGGGACAGCTTATACCTATACATGGAAACTGTGGAACTCTGCCGGGACTTCCGTCGTGAAGACCTACACGGGAAAATCCATCACGGTCTCGAAAGCCGATGTGACGGGGAAAGGCGTGCTGATGTGCGAGGTATCGAAATAAACGACATGTCTTACAACGAATACGAGGGTGCCAAATACTTTTTGGGACACCCTCATTGCGTCTGACGTGTTTCCCGACAGGAAAGTCAGTCTCTTGGCATGGATTTCACGATCCCGCTCACGGGGTCGAATTGTACGGCGGCATTGTTGAACAGCCGCTCGATATGCCCGCTGCGGATCATTTCGGAGGTCGGCAGACAGTGAAGGACGGGCGTATCGATAAGGGCTATTCTGTCACTCAGCGAGAGGGCTATATCCAGTTCGTGAGTGGAGAACAGAATGCATTTGCCCTCAGCATGCGCTAACCGTGCGAGCAGGGAACACAATTCGTAACGGTTGGGCATGTCAAGAAACGAGGTCGGCTCGTCCAACAGGATGACGGGCGTTTCCTGAGCCAGAGCACGGGCTATCATAATGCGCTGGCATTCACCGTCCGACATCTTATCCATCGTGCGGCCGGCATACGCCTCCATTCCGACCGAAGAGAGCGACCGCATGACGATTTCCCTATCTTGAGGCTGCATGCGGCCGATCCAGTTGGTGTAAGGGGCGCGGCCGATAGCCACGACATCCTCGCACCGCAGGTTGGCGATGCGTGTGCGCTCGGTCGTGACAAATGCCAGTTGCCTTGCCTTCTCCGGAGTTCTCATGTTTGCGATACAATGTCCGTCGAGCAGGATTTTACCGCAATAATTATGATTCAGTCCGGCTATGGCACGGAGAAGTGTAGATTTCCCCGTGCCGTTCCTGCCAATAAGGGCAGTCAGCTGTCCTCTTTTGAAAGAGGCATCGACCTTATCGAGAAGCCTCTTCTCTGCGTAGCCTATGGAAAAATCGCACAGTTCTATCATACCGTCATCGATTTATTGCGTAAAACCACCCATACGACTATCGGGATTCCCAGCAGTGCGGTAATGGCATTTACGGGCAAAGTGAACATTTTGGAAACGATATCGCAAAGAAGCAATACCGCCGCCCCCGAGAGAAGGGTTCCCGGCAGGAGCACGCGGTGGTCGGCCTCGCGGAAGAGCATCCGCGCGACGTGAGGCATGGCAAGACCGATGAAGCCGATCGGGCCGCAGAAAGCCGTTACCGTGCCGGCCAGCAGCGTCGTCGAGAGAAACAGCAGACCGCGCGAACGGCGGATATTCAGTCCCATCGTTACGGCATATTCCTCGCCGAAGAGCAGGAGGTTGAGCGGTTTGATCGTCCATACGGCCAGCAGCAACCCGACGATGACCGACGGAAGGAGGATGGCGAGCTGCGGCACCGTCACGTCGCCGAGCGACCCCATCGTCCAGATGACGAACGCCTTTAACGCCTCCTCTTTGCTCAGATATTGCAATATCTGCACGACAGCGCTCACGCCTGACGAGAACATCATACCCAAAATCAATATCACCATAATGTCCTTTATGCGGTGTCCGACGGCAGCGATTACGAGCAGCACGACGGCCGCACCCAGCCAAGCCGCTCCGGCGATGCCTATCGACGAGCCGACGCCTGCCAGCACCACGAGCGCCACGCCGAGGCTTGCACCCGAGCTGATGCCCAGCACGTAGGGGCCGGCCAGCGGATTGCGGAACAATGTCTGCATCTGCAAGCCGCTGACCGATAGCGCCGCCCCGGCCAGCAGAGCCACAACCGCCTTTATCAGCCGTATGTTCAGTACGATTTTCGCCGTAGTCCGCGGGCAGTCGCCGCCCGTCAGGGCCGCCCATACGTCGCCGACGGGAATGCGAACCGCGCCCACAGCCAAATCCAACAGGAAGAGGCCGACCGTAAGCACGGACAACGCGGTGAACAGGATGACGGGGCGTGAACGCATCTATTTCAGTTGTTTGTAGTATACGAAATCTTCTTCGACCAACTCGGGGTGGAATATCTTCACGAGGTCGCGCAGAAGAAGGTCGGGATTCACGACGGCCGATTCGTAGTAGTCGTTGCCTCCGGCGGCATTGGTGCGGGCGTTGTTGTTATAGACATAGCCGTTTCGGACGCAGCGGGTATCGGCGAACTTCGGGCAGGCGGCTTTCAGTTCGTCGAGTGTGTTCGCCATGCCGACGTTCAGCCACATATCGGCCTCCGAAGCGAGCAGGTATGCCTCCTCCAAGTCGATAGGCGTCGAAGAGTTGCCCGTGTTCTTCTTGTAGATGTAGTCGCCTCCGGCGTCGGTAATCAGCCGCACGGCATAGTTTTCCGTCGAGGGCATGAACCACGAATCGCCGTAGGGCGTATTGAGCATGACCGACGGGGCATCGAGAACGGCACCGGACACTTTCTGTTTCAGCGCATTGTATCGGATCGGAATATCCGCGAATACCTTTTCGCCCTTCGCGCGTTTCCCGACGACCTCCGAAAGCGCCACCAGCCATTCGGCTTTGCCCAGCGGAGATTCTTCGAGATAATCGCCGACATACATGAACGGGATGCCGAGCTCCTTGAGTTTGCTCTCCATCGCACTGGCCCCGTTCACGCCGAAAAGCAGCACAAGGTCAGGGTCGAGCGACAACAGAAGTTCATAATTGATATTTCCCTCGTAACCCACGTCGCCGATGCTGTCGCGGCGTGCCTGAATGTCGGGATTGGAGATATAGTCGAGTCCCGAAACGCCGACCACACGTGCCGTCTCGCCGATGGCGTCGAGCATGGCGATATGGGTCGAGGACATCGCCACGATGCGCTGCGCATCCCCTTCGAGGACCTGCCCGTCGAAACCCTCGGGAACGGGTTCCCCGTTACGGGAGATGAACAACCGGGTGGTGACGCTATCCGCGCCCTGCCACGGATTCATGACGGAAACCAGCACGCTCTGTCTGCCGTCTGCTCTTTCAATCTTGAATCCCGAGGCATATTCGGGAGCGTAAAGCTGTTTGTTGAAATCGGCAAGTTGGGAACTCTTGCCACGACAGCCTGCAAATGCCAGCGCAAGCAGCACCATCAGGCTCAAATTCTTTAATACTTTCATATCATTACCTTATTTACGTTTACATTATTTTCTGCTTTTCCCGAATTTCGGGGTGATGCCGATGAAGAACTCGAAGTTGATGCCGGGCATAGGACGCGACAGCACCGAGAGATAGTCCTCGTTGAACAGGTTATTGACGGCAAGTTTCAACTGTACATCCAGCGGTTTGAACGACAGCATTTTCTCCAGTGAGATATTGCTCATGAAATACCGGGGCAGGTGGCCTGTCAGCGTGTAATCGTTGCTCGACATGGTGAAACGTTCCGAGTAGTAAGCCCACTTGTAGAGGAACGCCCACGTCCGCCATGACAGCCGTCCTGTCAGCGAGGCGGAGTGCTCCGGCACGTAAGGCAGTTGTTTTCCCACCGACTGGTCGGCGGGCGACATCTTTTCGCCCTCGTTGATGGAGGGGGTCCACGAATAGGAACCGTTCAGGTCTATCAGCCAGTCCTTTGCCGGCTGCACGGCAAGGTTGGCCTTCACTTCGACACCGTAGGCATGGACTTTCTTCACGTTGCGCGGCGAGAAGAACCCCTTGGTCGTCGGCAGCCAGATGATCCAGTCGTCGATGTAGGAGTCGAACCAGCTTGCGCTGCCGCCCAGTTTATATACCCCCTTTTTGCCGACATCGAAACTCACTCCGGCGTCATAGCTGAAGCCGTGTTCGTTTTTAAGGTCGGGGTTGCCGCCCGGCAGAAAGTAGAGGTCGTTCAAAGTCGGAAAACGATAGTTGCGCGATACGGAGGCTTTCACCATCACGTTCCCTTTGCGCGAAATCAGTCCGTCGATGAAGAATGCCGGGATGAGCGGAGCCCATTTGTCGCCCGACATCTCCTCGCGCAAGACCAGCGACAAGCCCAACGGCTCGACAGGCTGCCATTTGGCCGATACAGAACCGGAGAGCTCGACACGCCCCTTGTCATATCCGACGACGGCTTTGTTGCCATCCTGAAGGATGATGTTCTTGTCTTCGCTGCGCACGAGATGCTGGTACACGGATACGTTCGAGGTGAAGAACCATTTCCTGCCGGGCGAGTATTCCGCTTCCGCCTGTCCGTAGAACGTGTTTATCTTGCTCCGCGAACGGGTCATGGAGGCCCAGTTGTCCGGCGCCACCTCACGACGGTAGTCGTAGGCCATCCACGTATGGATATAACCGCCTTTCACGCCGACTTTCCATTTCTCTTTGATATGGTCCCATGACAGGACACCACGAAACGTCTGCTCCCGCTGGCGGTTCTCGAAGGCGGTCTCATCGCCGTAATCGGTCGTGAGCATCGGCAGTTCCCGGTTGGAGTTGATATACCATGCGTTCAACCCGAAACGGTCGCCTTTCAGGGTGTTGTAATATACCTCCTGCAACAGGTGCAGGTCCTTGAACGAACCCGATCGGTTGCGTTCCTTGGGATGATACTGTCCGATGATGTTCTTCTCCTCGTCGTAGATATTTATCTTCTTGTCGTGGTTGGTGTACTTGTAATCGTTGGGCGACGACGAATAGACCGCGCGGGTCGAGACCTGCCATCGGTCGCTGCCGTAGGTGAAGCGGGCGAACTCGTCGAACGTGCGGAACGACCCGATGCCCTGCACGTATTGGGCATGGAAGCCCTCGCCGACCTGCGGCGTAGTACCGAGTTTGACAAGTCCGCCGAGTCCGCCGCCCGTTTCATTCACCGACGACGTGCCATGAAGCAGCGAGGCCTGATCTATGAAGTAGGACGGTATGGTGGAAAAGTCGGTCATACCCAGCATGGGATTGTTGATGCGCATGCCGTTCCACGTCACCTGCGTGTGGCTGGGCGACGTGCCGCGGAAAGCAACGGTGGAGAGCGTGGCGCGTCCGTAACTCTTGACGAACACGGACGAATTGAACGTCAGAATGTCGGCCATCGATAAGGCAATGTTCTCTTTCAGTGCGAGCGAGTCGAACTTCGTCTTCTGCACGCCGATTTCTTTCATCGGGCGTTTGCCCCACACCGTGACCTCGTCTATCTGGTGGATGCGTCGTGTGATTCCCTGCGCGGACAATACGGACGGACAGACGAGCAGTAGCGAGAAAAGTATGTATTTCGTATAAATCATTTGATTCCGTTTTTAGGGTGGGTATTCGCGGAAAAATGTACCGTGGAGGATGCCGGCACGGACGTTTGATGCGGGTCGAACCCATTCTCTTCAAGCAGTTGTCCGTATTCTTCCTCGAACGAGATCTCCTGATGGATTGTATGCTGCTCCTCGATGTGCCGTCTGAGCCGGTGAAGGTCGCTGAACGACACGCTGAACGAGTCGAATCCGGCAGCCCAACCGGAGAAGTCGGCATATTCCGGGGTTTTCTGGTATACCGTTCCCGTGGCGCCTTTCACCTTGTTCACGATCTTGCTGAAATCCCCGGAATTCGGAATCTCGACAAGTACATGCACGTGGTTGAGAAAGGCATTGGCGGCATGTACGCGGCAACCTTTCCCTGTAAAAATCCGTGTCATCCGCTCGAGCATCAATCCTTTTCCCGTTGTCGGAATCGTCATCTTGCGTCCTTTGGTAACGAAGATGAGATGGTATAGGTGTCGTATCCTGCCCATCACTTCCAACAAAATGCGCCGGGGATTATCCCGACATAGAATTCATCGATCAGTTCACCTTCGGACGAGTAGCGGTAGACAATGCCCTGCTGCTGGTAGTCGATGGCATCGGCCACGTAGACATCGCCACGCACGGGGTCGACGGTCAGGCCGTAATAAATCGTACCGCTGTATTCGAGGAACGGGCGCACGGGAACACGTTCCGCATCCACGTCCATCGACCATATGTCCTTGTTGATCCAGTAGAGCTTGTCGCCCGTACCGTTGAGCTGCACCTCCGAAGGCCAGTCGCCCATCTTGAACTTGAACTGCTTCTCTACGGTGAACGTCTCGGCATCGATGCGGTAGAGAGACGGGGCTTCGTAGCCGTAGGGCGAACCCTCGTACCCACCGTCGGTGATCGTCCACATCTTGTGGTTCTTGTCCATTACCAGCGAGGTGGGCTGGATGCCGACTTTCAGTTCTTCTACCACCTGATCCGTTTCGGTATCGATCTTGATGATGCGGTTTTGGTACGACCAGCAGTTGCAATAGACATATTTGCCATACTGCACCATCTGCTCCGTGGAGCCGCTTTCCATCGTCATGTCCGGCACCTGGATGTAACCGGTGATTTCATATTTCTTGGGGTTGATGATGAAGATGCGGTTGTCCCACAATTGGGTGACATAGGCTTTCTCGTCGCTGAGGAAATGGATATAGCGCGGCGAAGTCAGGTTCGTGATACGGCCCACCTCTTTGAACGTATTGAGGTCGATGGCGAAAATCACGTGGGAATTGTTCACCACGACCCAGCCCTTATTGTCGTGGATGCACATCGATTGCGCCACGTCGCCCAGCTTCATGCCGTTGGCACGGAAGAACACTTCATTCTGCACCTGTTGGGTTTCGGGGTCGTAGTACGACAACGTGGCATTGCCGTACTGGAAGTTGCCCTCGTTGGTGATGAACAACCCGGCTCCGGTAGCGTTGAAATCTTCCACCGCATCTCCGTAGTCCCACTCCATGCAGCCCGCCAGCAACAGCGGCAACCCGCATAGAAGAATGATATGTCGTATC
Organism: Culturomica massiliensis; assembly: GCF_900091655.1. NCBI lineage: Bacteria > Pseudomonadati > Bacteroidota > Bacteroidia > Bacteroidales > Odoribacteraceae > Culturomica > Culturomica massiliensis. Next base: position 1,412,118 of record NZ_LT594621.1, on the reverse strand, counting down.
AGATGTTTCATTGGCTTGTTATAAACGGGAAAGAGTACCGGTCTTTCGGCCAGTACCCTGTTCCCTTGTAAAATAATGGGTGTTACTGCTGGGTATAGCGACCGGCTTGCATATCCTCGTAGGTGGGGTTATAACCGCAATTGGTTACAAGCCAGTCTTCTTTCTTGATTTGCTCTTCTTCTACAAAAGATTTGAAGAACGTATAATCAACAAACCGTGTCAACCGGATAAATCGAACTCCTGAGAGTTTTGTTAAAGTTGGCATATTGAAAGTCGTAAGCGATGCTGCATTTGCAGCACAAAGTGTTCCATCAATGGCCTGCAATTTGGGGCATGAAATAGTTTTTACGGCACGAACAGTCATACCAACACCCCCGACATGTTCCAATGACGGAAATGTAAAATCTTTATTTGATGCCATAAAATCTAAAGAACCATATAAAATATTATTAATCACCCCTTCTTTGATATATTGAGGATTGCTTGAACAACCGACTGACTTTAAATTCGTAAAATCATAATCATAGTTAGAAACAGCGTTCAGATTACCGATAATACATAACTGACCTCCGACAATTTCCAATTTCGGGAACGAGATATTGTTTGCCATTGTAGTTTCGATGCTTAAATATCCATCTACACTTACCAAGTTAGGGGCTGAAACGCCTTTTTTTGAACCTCTTATAATTTCCATATTCCCGTAAACTCGTTCAAATTGGAATACAGGATCTGTTGTCATATTGCTAGAATACTTAAAATTCTTAATACTCTTAAAATTCAATTCTGGATCTATTCCAACACTTGAACCGGTAATACCGCTCGGAGCTAGAAACATGCTAACTTGCGACATATCCTCTTTTGTGATAATTTTTGAGAATATAGTCCCGTCTGTAATAGAAATTAAAGGTTCGTTATCCTCAAAAGGTACAAAATTTACTTTGCTCAAATCTAAAATTCGATCAGAACACTCCAATAAACGCAGCAAGGTCAGTCCTCCGAGTTGTTCTAATTTACTCCAATCCGGTAATTTTTTCAAGACTTGGAATTTAGATATTGTCAATGTGCCTTTAACAATCGACAAGTTAGACAGTCCATCTATTTCTTGTAATTTATTATTTCCCGTAGATGTAAAAGCATCGGACGCAATATAACTGGAAACGAGATTAAGGTCGCCGTTTACTACCGATAATTCCGGCAATGAAAGGGTCTCCAACGGAATCGGTATAGAAGCAAAATCCACACTTCCAACTTCTTGTAATTTCGGAAATTCCAAAGAAATCATTTTGCCTAAATTATTAACCCCTAAGCGACCGTTTACTTTTGTCAATTCAGGAATTCTCAAAGATGTGATTTCTCCTCCTGGTTCTCCGTCACTTGTCAGACACTGGAGATCAAAATCCTTTACGACAGTGGTTAATTTAGGGAATTCAAAACTTTGTAGAGATGAAGTCCTGAATATTATATTTCCATCAATCGTTTCAAGGTTGTCGAATTGCACATATGCTACTTGATTGTTGCAGACAACGATGTCGCCAGTAATATGCTGCAAAGATCTCATACTGACCATCTGCAATTTACTGTTGGTCGCAAAGGCAGTTTCAGTTCCTATTTGCAAACCTCCAATTGAAGTGATATTATCAAGTCCCGTAAGATCTTGTCCAACATAACTTTTCCGAATGATGATGTTTCCTTCGACTTCCTTCAATATTTTTAATGCGGCGATATCCGACAATTCTTCTGCATCCTCAGCATCCGACCCGATAATCAAATCACCTTTGATAACCGTTACGTCCGTATCAATGAAAGCCGTAACATCCGCTGTTGTCTTCAATTCCACATCCCCTTCATAGCGAATCTCGTCTTTAATGACTTTATATGTATAATCATTCGCTTCTCCATTGTAAGAGGTTACACGAAACGTTCGTTCCGTATCCCAGTCAGTAATGCTTGCCGGATCGGGAATAATTGTTGCCGAGGATGTGTATTTGAATTCGACTTGAGCATTATTTAACGAAACAGTATATGGAACTGTTATGGTAATTATATTGTCAATTATTTCCGCTGTATAGGATTGACTTGCCACAGTCATCACGACTGATGTGATAAAATTGTCATCGGCATCAGCAGGACTTTCTGGAGTCTGATTATCTTCTGAACATGATAAAAAAAGAAATGGGGCAATGAATAGTAAAAGCCAAAACTGTCTCATATTATTGATTATTAGTTATTGATAAGTCTTCAAATGAAAATACTTCTGTGGATATCTCTCCAAGCCAACCACTTTTCGATAATACTCCACACTGAACTTTGATAAAGTCTATATATTGCAATTTTACTGGAGTCCCGTCATGATATATTGCATTGGCTATTTTGAATCCGTTGCGCTGACCGCTACCATCAATGACATTTCCTCCTACCAGATTATCTGAACCCATATTATCCACATACCCCCACTCATAAGCGTTATTCGCCCAATATCCTGTAACGGGATCTTGATTGTTGCGAGGAGTCAGACGCGTCCCATATAATGTATAGCTATCTTCTTTAATCCAATTGGGATAATAATATTCTTGGCCATGGTATGCATTCATATCGACAGAACCTGAATTACCTTCACTATCTACCCACGGAGTATGTGCTCTGGGTGCAGGTCTATAGTAAGTTACTTCGTAGTCTTGTATTGTACCATCGATGCCGGTTTCAGATCCTTTTAATTCATACCATTCATCGTCTGGCTGGCCATTGCCATTTATATCTTGCATTACCCAAACAATGCCCGGCTCATTTGAGCCACCGCTCGAACTGTTAAAAGCATTTCCTTGTATTGCAAAATCGTATTCTCGGCCACTCGGAGCAATACTATGGTCAAAACCGATGATGATATAACCACCGAAAGATCCCAGTGAAACATGCGCTTTTTTGTTCAATCGTTTCGTTGCATACTCTATGGCTTGTTGGGGCGTCGTTTCATTTCCTATAAATCCGGTATTTTGGGATAACTCATTAATAAACTGTCCGGGAGCAGGAATGAATTCATAAACCTTATCCCAAATACCTGAACTTGTCGCTGTCGCTTGCCGATAGCGTTCTTGTTCCGTTTTTTCTTCACAAATAACCTTAACTGTCGTTGTAATTGAAGTATTACTACGTGTTATGTTACGTGAAAGTGGCTGTGTGTTGGGCATTTTTTCTGTAACAGTAACAGCAACGAAATATTCTCCAGGAGTCGTCGGCGTGAATTTAAAAACCCTGTCGGTAGCGGCTTCCATAATTTTTCCATTGACCTGCCATTGATACTGTGGATAATCGAAATATTCCAGCAAAGGCCGCAAATATACAGGACGCCCTGCAAAAGTATAACGATCCGTAGAAGTTTGTGTATAGGATGGTGTCGGAAACCGTACGGAATAAGGCATTGTTTCCACAACTTCTACGTCGAAATCACGGATTGTTTCTCCGTCTATATTGGATGCCCGGATTGTTATCGAATATGTACCGAGTTCTTTTTCGTGAAACGTATATGCTTTTTCTGTTCCGACGATTTCTCCATCGCGTACCCATTCAATTCTAAAATTTTCAAGATCGTCATGTTGAATATCTGGAGATAAAATATAATCCGTGTTTTGAGGCACTTTTAATCCTTTAGAGGGGATTATGATTGAAATTGTAGGTGGAGTTAACTCCAATACTTCTACTTTTAACTCTTCTTCCGCATAACCCTCTGGTGTATCAACTCGCAATTTGATATATAGATGTTGTTCCTGATTCCATGTATACTTCAATATTGATTCAGATGAAAGAAGTTTTCCATCTACTGTCCATGCATAAAGTGCATTATTCGCATATTTATATGTCGGGGCAATTGTCAGTTCACGCCCAACTTTGATAGTGTAAATGCCAGTCTCACTATCGAGTTCAATTATAGGAGCTTGTTTTATTTCTTCAGTAATTACATCGTTCTTATTACAGCTTGTAATAAAAAACAAAAGTACAAGAATACTAAATATGAAAGCCTTCATAATAAAAAAGGCATAGAACTGAAATCAGTTCTATGCCAAACTATATTAAATTGTTATTCTATTGTAACGTCGTCTATACAAAGATACGCCGGAGTATTGAGTCCATATATAGGATCGACATCAGATCCTTCAAAATTGAATTTTACACTTTGCACATCCGCTACATTAATATCCCAATATGTCCATGTAGTTACGGGGGACACTGTTGGTTTATCATATCGGTAGTCGGCCAACAATTTCGATACAGTGGTGATCAAATTTCCATCTACGTCATAACATTCGATGTTGACTTGGAAATATCCTATATTGTTGCCGTCAGAATCTTTCAGATTACTCAACGGTGTTGCAACACCCGATGTTCCGAACTGATTACCATTTATAATCACACCATAGGTATATGCTGTGTTACAATACCATAAACCCTTGAATTTGCGAGGGGAGTCAAAATAGAATTCAGGTTTGGCCATCCACTCCGTATTTCCGAAATCAGAGTAGCCGTATACAACAGCAAAATTGGAACCGCTGTGACCTGCCCCTGTATTGGCCCCATCTGTGGATGCTGTATTATAGACACTACATTGATTCTCCCAAGTATACCACCAATTAGTTCCAGAAGTCTTGCCGGCAGCAGAATCAGAACGATAATTGTATTTCGACAACGCAATGGCACCACTGGAAAATTCAGTATACGCTCCATAAGAATTGGTTACAGTATTCATGTCGGAGACAAACACAAAATCGGGATCGTATATTTCCCTGATTTGGTTCTCTGCAGTATATCCATAAAGCGTGTAGTAGTTCTCTGCTTTAGGCGAAACCGCCATGAATGTTTCATCGAAGTCATCGAATGTAATGGTTGTAGTGCCATCATCATTAAAGTTGGCTCGGGTTTCGGGAGTTACTGAATCAGTTTGAGGATTCATCAAAAAGTCATCGTCTGAATTACAGCCGGTGAACAGGGCGGTTGCCGTCAACAGGAAAGCTCCCGCCAGAAAGCGTAAATTTCTTTTCATAGCTTACTTGTTTTTTAATAAAACATATTTTTAACAAACACAAAAAATCCCGTTCGCGCAGGTTTACACGAACGGGATTATGTTTGTCTTCAAATATGAGAATGACTCCTACGGCATTCCGTATCTGATCGCAACCCGATTTTCTCCCGCGGGTGTAAATCCTTTTCCGGTCATGGCAGGTCTTCTGACTCGTCCCAGTCGTCGCGCCTTCCCAGCATTACACCAGTGGCAGGTTGCGGCAACCTTGAGGGGACTTACAGCAGCGGGTACTGTCCCGGATTCTCACCGGATTCCCTTTTCATCCGTGGCGGCGAACCGCCCGGAACCATTTCCAATTACAAAAATACAAATATTTTTTATAATAATATCATTTACACGAAAAAAAATCCGCAACCTGCCGGAATCATTCCGCACTATACTTTCAGAAAAAGGTTTCATGGCAAAGATTCTCATCGCCCGGGGACAGGCGACCATCTATGTCCAGAAGGACGGGTATACCATAACCCAGTCTTTGGGTGAATACGTGTTCCCCGCGGATGACACGGGGAAGATTCTCTCGTCCGTCACTCTCACCTCGACCGTACGGGTGATGTGCGGGGACGAGGAACTCACGGCCTTTACCATCGGTGCGGTGGGTAAGCCGGCGGGATTCTCATCCGTTACCGTCAATAACGGCACGAAGACCTTAACCTACGTTATCACCGCCGGTACGACGACCCTCGCCGACCACGGAACAATAGATATTCCCGTGACAATTTCCGGTATTGTCTATCATCTGTCGTTCGTCTGGTCGAAAGCCAAGGCGGGTATCCCGGGCAAGGACGGGGTCGATGCCGACATGCTCGACTGGGTCAAGGAGTGGAATACGGGTAAGACGCTCATCAACGGCAACACGGTCATCACCCCCAAACTCTTTGCGGGCACGAAAAACAGCGACGGCACCGTCTCCGGGATAGCCATAGGCTCGTTTACACTCAATACGAAGACCTCCTCGGGAACGATCGCCGCAGAGGCGGTAAACGGCATCTATGGATTTAGGGATGGCTACAAAACCTTCTATGTAGATAACGGCGGTAACGCCCAGTTGGGTTATGGCGACCAGTATGTCAGGTATAACGCCACGACAGGCAAGGTCGAGTTCGGCAGCGGAGTGAGTCTGAACTGGGTCGGTGCGACCTACATCGACAAGGACGGCGTCTTTACCGGAACACTCTCGGCCGATACGATTAAGACGATTTCCATCAGTGCTTCCCAGATCACATCGGGGATTATCGCTGCGGCACGCATCGACACGGCGGCGTTGAAAGCCTCCTTGATTACCGCCGGAAACATCGAAGCTCTGACCTTGAACGTTACAAAAGGGAAAATCGGCGGCTGGACGGTGGATGCCGACTCCCTTTACCGGGGTACGAAGAACAACACTGTGGGGAGCTGCACCTCTGCCGCAGGTAGCATTACGCTCGGCTCGAACGGTATCCGGGGCTATAAATGGCGGCTGGATGCCTCGGGAGCCGGAGCGGTCGCGGGCGGCAACATCGCGTGGGACGCTTCGGGCAACGTCACGTTCGCCTCGACGGTCAGTGCCTTGTGGACGGCACCTATCGGCTCCCTCACCACGGCTTTGGGCGGCAGCGGCTATCCCAAGCTGACGAAGATCACGGCCGACGGAATCTATACCGGCAGTATCACCGCCTCGCAGATTACCGCAGGAACCATCTCCGCCGACCGCATAGCGGCAGGCAGTATAGCGGCCTCGAAGCTCGATGCCGCCAGCATCAGGTCCTCCATCATCAACACGGACTATATCAACGGCCTGAGCTGTACCTTCACCAAAGGAAAAATCGGCGGCTGGATGATCGGGGCTTCGGCCCTCACTGCCACGCATATCTCGATAGACAGCGGCAACAGACGCATCGCGGTGTACGGGGCCAATTCGGGTGTCGCTAGCGGGCAGCGGGTGCAGCTCTACTACAACAGCGACACGGACTTCGGGCTCTATACCACGGACAGTGCAGGGTACTGCGTGGCACAGCTGGGTTCGAGCAACAGCATAGCCGGCTGGACGATCGACACGACTTCCATTCGCAAGGGCAACGTGTCGCTGGGCAGCGACGGCTCGATCATCAACTCCACGAAATGGAAACTGAACAACGACGGTTCGGGGCAGATCGCCTCGGGCAACATTGCATGGGACACTGCCGGGAACGTTACGTTCGGGGCTTCCGTATCGCTGCAATGGAAGAACGACATCGAAGCGGCCAAGGTTACGAACTTCGGCTATCGATATTACAAGAAACTCATCATCAACGGCGACGAAGCGACCTATTATCCAGTCGTTTTCAAAGGTGGCGACCAGAACATCAAACGTACCATTCTCGTCCGTCGGGGATATGCCGAGCAGGCTCCGGTCTCGTGGAACACATCCACGCACAAAGGAGGTCTGATCGTACTTATCAAAACCAACTTCGGCGGTTGGGGTGGCATTGCCTATTCATGGGATATCTATGACCTTTCCGAGACCTACTGCCGGATGTTCGCCGGGGCGCAGCTGTGCGGCAACTACTGCATGTTCGCCGTCTTCCTGCGTGGCGGCGGCGATACGGGTGCCGTGTACCACCTCTACTCCGACCAGCCGATAGAGAGCAGCAGTTATAGTCCTTCGCCGATTCCGGCAGCTCCGCAAATCGCTTACGGCAACGACCTTATCTTCCAGAGCGGTTCCACACAAGCCTATGCCCCCGCGCCGCGCACCCTCACGGCTGCCGTCGAGGAGGAGATCCGCCGCCATCGGTTCATTGCTCTGGCGCAAAGCACGGACAGCACGCTTGCGGCGCACCCGCTGACCTATATCGGCTCGACAGGGATTTACACGGGCACCCTTACCGCGGCGCAGGTCAACGCCGTGGCGATCGATGCCGGCAGTATCAAGACGGGAACACTTTCGGCAGACCGTATCGCCGCGGGCAGCATCAGCGCCTCGAAACTCGATGCCGTGGGTATCAAGTCGTCCATTATCAATACCGATTACATCAACGGTCTCAGCTGCACGTTCACGAAGGGCAAGATCGGCGGTTTCTCCATCGGCAGTGACAACATGACCATAGGGAACGTCGGAGCTGTGGGTGCCATCCCGTTGCAAATCCGTTCCGCCTCCACGGGCAGCGGTTACTGGTACACGGGAGCCTACAAGCCGCTGGGTATATGCCTTACGTGGTATCAGAGCAGCAATGCAGGGCATATCGTCCTCGGGCAGGTGGCGGCATCCGGCAACAGTGTCAAGACCGGATTCATAGGTCTTCAGATGATGTCATGGGACAATCTGGAATACTTCTGCCTCTCGGTGAACTATACCAAAAGCGGCAGCAAGGAGGTATACAACCGTATCGCGGGGTGGGCCTTCGACCACAACCATATCTGGAAAAACAACATCTCGCTGGGCAGCGACGGATCTATCGCCAACTCCACGAAATGGAGTCTGAACAACGACGGGTCTGGGCACATAGCCTCGGGTAATATCTCATGGAATGCCGCCGGCACGGTTACCTTTGCCGCATCCGTATCCGCCCAGTGGACTACGGGCATCACGACGGCGCAGGAACTCGCTTCGGCCATGGCGTTCGGGAAGATGCTCTACCGCGACCCGACTTTCTGGAACGGAAACAACGGTGTCGTGGTTTACAACAACTCCCAGAACGGTATGGTGACCGTTACCCGGCAGCAGGATGCCACGGCACCCAATGACAGCAAGTATGTCCTGAAAATCCAGACCAGCGGCAGTGCCAGCCCTCGCAACGGAGGCTTCTATTTCGGGGCGAAATGCGGTTACCGCAAGGTGCTCGTCGCCCGCATTATCGCCAAGATCCCCGCCGGCAGAAATCTCTGTTGGGCGACGAACAGCGTCGGCACGGGAGGTTCGCACCGGTGGCTTACGTCGAACGCCGGCACGGGCGACTGGAAAGAATACGTCTACAAGGTCGTGTGCGGCACCGCCGATTTTTCCAGCACCCATTTCTTCTACGTGGACGGCACGCAGGGGACTTCCGATACGCCTGTCATCTGGTATGTGGCCTATGCCACGGTCTTCGACCTTACCTCCACGGAGAAATACACGACCACCATCGATGCCAACGGCATTTACACGGGAACCGTACGCGCCAACCAGATTATCGTGGATTCCGCCCTGACTGTCGGAGGGAGCAGCTATAACGGCAGCATCTCCGTCAAGGATGCGAACAATAGCGTAAAGGTCACGCTGGACAGGAACGGTATCACGGCCGTGAGCGGCAAGATCGGCGGCTGGATTCTCGGAACAAGCGCCCTGACCGCTTCGGCTCCGGCCTCGGGGCACCGCATCGTTATGGGGGCTTCAGGATATATTTACCACGACAACCCTTCCACCGGAGTAAACTATTGGGCGCTGAACACGGACGGTTCCGCCACGTTCGGGTGCGGGAAAATCTCCTTTGCCAATGACGGATCGGGTTATCTGGCCAACCAGAATATCAAATGGGACGCCTCGGGAAATGTCACGATGACGGGCACCATCAACGCCAATGCCGGCACCATCGGGGGATTCGTCATCGGTCAGGGGCGCATCGGCTCGACGGCGACAGGAACCGGCTCAGGCGGCGGCCTTGCCATCTACGACGACCTGTTCCGCGTGGGGGACACCATTTCGTATGTCCTGTTCGGCAGCAACACCATACCGGCATCCGCCGGCGGATCATGTGCCACCGGACGTATTGTGAACAACAAGGTGAACAGCATCTTTAATAACAACTACGGGCTTTATATCGATGTCAAAAACGGTAACCGTAACTACGGAATATGGTCCAATGCCTCTGTTATAGCCCCTGCCTGCATCGGCAACAAGATCAAGAATGTCTATTTCACAGGCAGCGGTTACACGATCGATTTCTCGCAGTTCAACATCTTTTTCGTTTATGCCAACCAGAAGTACAGCGTGACCCTGCCGTCGGCATCGTCCGTGGCCACCATGTTCGGTTACTCGACTCTGCCGTCGGACTTCGCCTGCATATTTACCCTAATTTACAACTACAACTGGGGGAATAGCCTTGTATTCACCAATATCCGTAACCACAACGGGGATCTTGCCAGTTACACGTTAGCCAAGGGAGACTCCATTACGGTATTGTGCGCCAATTACCCCTCGTTCCATTACCAGATATTAAATCACTCTTATTAAAAACTTTTCTGCTGGGAATATCCCTACACTTAATAAAAACAGAAGCGAATTATGAACATCACCAACGTAACGGTAACCAAGGTTGCCGAAGAGAGCACGGAGAATGCCGACTACCAGTTGGAATATTCCATCGTCAATGACGCGCTGACCCGCGTCCACGCCTCCATCCGCAAGAAGGATACGGATGGCTCGGGGAACGCTCCGCAGATAGGTATCATCTACATGGAACAAGGCGTTATTTCATGCAACATTCCTATGGGAGAGCCGCTTGCACCCCTGTTTCATGATTTCGATACCATGATCGACGAAATAAAAAAGAGTAACGTACAAAATGCATAAATAATATGGAACTGTCAGTCAAAGACCGCCTTTACCTGCCGTCCTTTTTGCCGGCACGGGGCAACTTCAAGGACTTCAACCTCAAAAAAGAGATTCTGCGCAAGATCGCCATTCCGGACGAGGAGCGCAAAGCCATCGGTCTTCACGAGAATGCCGAGGACAAGCGCATCGAATGGGATGTGGAGAAGGAGAAACCGCTTGCCGTGGAGTTCTCGGGGGACGAGATGGAGTATCTCCGGAAAGCCTGCGAACGCATCTCGGACGAGGAGCTTCCGGACGATATGTGGGCTACCGTGTCGCGCATCTACGATTTCATTCAGGAGAAGTAAACCATCCTTTCTTTCTGCCGCTACTCTTTTGAAAAGAGTGCCCGGTCGTACTCTGATGTATGGTCGGGCTTTTTGTTGAAGTATCGTTCATGGCAAGACAGGACATAACAATGGACGCCGAATACGGTGAGGTGGAGACTTCCGGCAATATCGCCGGCAAGAGTTTCTACGACTTCCGCCTGCTCGATGCCGTCGCGGGTGCGGACAACGACACCTTCCGCTACGGAGAGATTACCGTCCCCGTCGGCTTCGTGTACACGTATAACGACGGCAAAGGGTTCCATGTCAGGATTCCCTATACGCCCGACATGCGCCGCCTGACGGTCCGTCTGGTTATGGAAAGCGGTTCGGGCGGCACGGAGTACCTGAGAAATCCTGCGACGGGCAAACATTGGTTTCCCGTCGTGGCGGAGACGGAAGCCGGCACGGCCGATATCGCCCTGGCCGCATTTTTCTCCCTCAATGAGAAGGGAGTCTACAACCTGCTGTCACGGGACGGTTACCTTGCCGTGTACAGCGGCTCAGAGACCGACTTCGAAATAGGAGCCGCCAAAGCCCAGAACGAGACGTTTCTGCTGAAAGCTTCAGCCGGAAATCTCTACCAACATTCTACGACAGGTGTCGGCCTCGTCGACTACCTGCATTCGAGTCTGGAAAACAACGGTCTTGCCGCCAAACTGCAGTCGGAATTCCTGTCGGACAAGGTCGTCATCAAGAATGCCTATATGGATTCTGCCACGGGAGAGCTGCTTTTAGAAACCGAGGAAAAGGAGGAGAACGATGGGTAAGTACAGGGTCGTAGCCGGACAGAATATCTACGATGTGGCCCTGTACCTGTACGGCAGCATCGAGGGAGTCGTGGATTTGCTCATCAACAACCCCGATCTCTCCTTCGCCACGACATTGACTGCCGGCCGGGAACTTGTCTACACGGACGATTTCGTTATCCGCGCCGATGTAGTCGCCTATAACGGGTTGCACGGCATCGTCCCCGCTAACGGTGAACGGCATGTCTATCCCAAAACGTTCACCTTGCCGCTTGCTGTCGTCCTCACGCTCGCTGCCGGGATCATCACCGTGCAGTGTGCCGTTTCCGGTGCGGGACAGCTGGAAATCGACTGGGGCGACAACAGCGACACCGAGACCGTCCTCCTCGCGGACACGCCGCAGCTGCTCACCCATACCTTCGACAACAAAGTCAGGGACAGGCGTCGTATCCGTTGGTTTACCGATGCCTGCTTCCGGAGTATCGACTGGAGCGGGCTCAAACCGCGGTCGTTGGTACTGGTGCAGACACTGCCGGTGGAGGAGCTGACGCTCACGCACGCCACACTCTCCTTGGAGAGCCTGCGGCTGCTTTCCGGAACCTACAGCCTGAACCTGTCGAATTGCGCGTTGGCCGATCTTGCACCGCTTGCCGAATGCCGGGAACTGATGACACTCGACCTCTCCGCCGCCCGACTGAAACCGACAGTCATAGATCATTACCTGACAACCCTTGTGGAACATTACGGCGACCGACGGAATTGCACGGTCATTTTACCTACAGCCCCGACGGGAACCTATCGGGAGCCGGACCGGGATACCGAAACGGGGCGCTACCGTATCGCCTCGGGCATGGAAGCCGTATGGGTCATCCTGCACGAGGAGGCCTGGAATGAGGGTGGCGCGTGGAAATTCATTATCGACGATATAACCTATACAGTGGAATGAGCCGGACGATTAAGGAGATATACAATGAAGCCGTGCAGGAACGCAACCGGCGGCTGGAACTGACGGAGTTCGCCAGCGACTCGAAGCTGTCTGTCATGAACGGTATCCTATGGACCGTAGCCGCTGTCATCTACAGTTTCGAGACGCTGCTTGATGTCTTCGCGGTGGATATCTCGGAAGCCATCAACAACCGGATCAACGGCACGCCGGACTACTACGCCAATGCGCTGCTGCAATACCAGCAGGGCGACGAGCTGACCGTCCGCGAGGACGGACTGGCTTTCGGGTATGCCCAGGTCGATGAGACCAAACGCATCATTACGCAGGTCTCCTATGTGGAGAGCACGGACGACAGCAACCTCGACAGCAAGCTGGTACTGAAAATCGCTACCGGCACGAAAGGACATCTGGAAGCTATTCCCGCCGAGGAGCTGGTGCCCATCAATGCCTATATCGGCAAGCTGAAATTCGCCGGCACACGCATCGAGGTCATCTCGACCAAAGGCGACGTGCTGGTGCCGCGTCTTACGGTCTTCTACGATGGTGCCGTTCCCGAGGCGGAGATGTACGACAGCATCGAGACCCGTATCCGGGACTACATTATGGGCATCGACTTCGACGCTGCGGTCTATGTCTCCCGCCTGACGGATGCCATACGCCGTGCCGAACACGTTACAGACGTCTATATCGACGAGACGGCAATCCCCGAGCAGGGCGTGTTTATTGCTTGCCACGATACGGACGGGCAAATCCAGCCCCTGCAACGTGTCGGCCGCATGACATACACCGCCTCGGGCTACCTGAAAGAGTCCTCGCGCAAGGACGAGGAGTCGGAACTGCCGACCTTCCGGGAAGCCATCACGCTCAAAGTCGAAAACCATGAGATATAAGCTGCCCATAGACCGTTCGGTGAACCGGCTCGTGCCGCACTACCTGTCGGGACGGCGGTTCATCCTCTTCGTGCAGAGCTGCCTCTATCCCTTGCAAAGCCTGAACGAACGGTTCCGTACGTTTGCACGGGAACGGCATATCGAGGCGCGCATGACCTCACAGGTCATCTATTTCGAGTGGTTCCTGAACTACCGGTTCGGTAAATACATCAAGGACGGCAAGGACCGCATCTTCATCAAGGACAGCACGAGTGTCGGTGTGGACCTGTACCACGAAGGGGCGGAATACCAGCGTCCTTTCACCGTATGGTACAACGGGGAACAGGTTACAACGGACAATGAGGCGGAACGCCCCCGTCCGTTCTACCTGCTGGCGGAAGAGAAGCTGATCAACAAGGTCAGCTTCATGGTCTGCGTCCCGCCCGTCACCATACCTCCGCGGGAACTGGTCTATATGCTTTCCTATGTGGTGAACACCTATAAGACAGCAGGCAAGACCTACCTGATCAAGATCGACGAAGACGAATACACCCCCAATAAGAATACAGGACAATGAAAGAATATATTGCGGAAACCGGCGGACGGTATACCTACTCGGACGATATCCTGAACTTGCAGGAACTGGCTCTCAGCATGAGTGCCGTTTTTGACGGCTGCTCGGACTTCATCATCTCCGGATGCGAGATCGAGGGTCCCCGCGTCTCCCCGGGTTATGTCTGGCTCGGCGGAAAGGTACGCCGTTTCGACGGCTGCGCCGATGCTGTCTATCCCTATTATATATACGAAATCAACCGGCATGAATCGGTGGTCTACGCCAATGAGGTCAACAAGCGCGGGCGTACCTGTTATCTCTGTGCCGGAGCCAAGGCTGTCCCGGATACGGTCGATCCGGTTACTGACAAACTGCCGGCGGCCATCGAGGTGACGGAGAGCTATGCACCCCGGTTCATCGACAAGTTCTTCGGCCGCTATGCTGTCCTGCTCGATACACCTTTTGCCCGGCAGACCGTCAAGAAGGATCTGGTGCTGGCCGGAACGTTCACCGGGCAGAAAGAAATCAGCTCCAAGACCGCCGTCTCCGTCAGCGGCGGGAACGGCTACATGCTCAAAGGCATCGTCAAGGCGGACGGCCATGCCGCCATCGGTGCCTACCTGCACGGTCTGCTTGTCAACGAGATTGTCATCCGGACGGACGGCACGTTCAGTTTCATGAAACAAGGCAAGGAACTGGCCAGGGTTACGGAAGACGGCATATCCTGCGGTACTTCGCTGAATGAAAACGCCCGGATCGGGGCTGTCCGCATCAAGGGATACGACATCTATAACACCTCGGATGTGACGGATGAGGGTTGTATCCGTATCAATTACCACGGCACGGAGGGCGGCGGAACAAAATACCGTGACTTTGCCGTGCATGACGGAAAAGCCTGCACCACACCTGTTTTGAAAGTCATCGGGCGTACCGCCACCCTGCAGGTCGGCGGACTGCTCTCCCTGCAAAGCACCGGACGGGGTATCGATATTCAGAATACCGCCTATACGAAAGACAATGCCAGGCTGACAAACCTGATTACCTGGCGCGACAGTGCCGCCGCGCTGCTCGCCACCGTCGGCTTCGACACCGCTGACAGTTTCCGTTTTGCGCTGAGGAACGCTCTGGGCGACATCGTGCTTGCCCCTTTGGGAGCGGTGGATGTGCTCGGTACGCTTAAAATCAACGGAAAATCCGTGTCCGACACCTATGTGACCGTCAGGGCCTTTACGGAGGCGATGGGAAAGAAAGTGGATGTGGTAGAAGGCAAACAGCTCTCTACCGAAGACTTCACGACCGAATACAGGAAGAAACTGGCGGCTATCACTACCGGAGAACTGACGGAGGGCGGCGAAGGTTATGTCACATCGGGAACCGTCGCGGCGGCTTTGAAAATGAAACTCTCCGCCGACGGGAACCTTTCCGATGTCATGGACAAGGCTGCCGCCCGGAAGAATATCGATGTCTATTCCAAAGCGGAAGCCGGGGAGGTATTTCTGGAAATCTCCGAAGGATTGAAGGAGCTGGTGCGCCTGACGGCGGACGAGATCAGCGGGCTGACGGCAGAGGAAGCCGCCGAACTGAAAGCAAAGCGGCAGGCGGCCGTCAGGGATACCCTCGATGCCGAAAAGAAAGGTACCGGGGAGCTGAAACTGGCCAAGACCTCGAACCTGTCCGACCTTCCGGACAAGGGCAAGGCACGCAAGAACCTCGAAGTCTATTCCACGGCCGAGATAGACCGGATGATGGACGGCAAGCTCGGGACTGACTCCGCTTACGAGGGCATTGTCTTCACACCCGAACTCAGGGACAAACTGCTGGAAATCAAGACCGGTTCGTTCGCCTACATAGATGAAGGCGGCATTTCGCACGCGCAGGTCGAGGGATACGTGATGACCTCGCAGGTTGTCAGGGAACTCAAGAAAAAGGCGGAGCGGCTGATGGGCGGCTACAACGCTTCCGAAAAGGATACCATCGCCACCAACCTGAACCTGTATACCAAGGCCGGGGCGGACGCCCGCTTCGCCGCGCTTGAAAACCTGTTCCAGGATTACATCGACTTTTTGACCGGGCAAGGAAAATCCCCCATGGAAGCCCGGCAGCTCCTGCGGAACAAGTTGGACGTGCTGTCCAAAGACGAAATCGTCAAGGACTACCTGCGCAAGGACGGCAAACTTTCCGACCTGTCCTTGCCGACAGCGGAGGCGAAACGGCAGGCCTGCCGCGCTATCGGAGCCGCCTATGCGGAAGAATACCAGCCCCTGCTGGCGGATACGGGATGGATGCACATGGAGAACAGCGGCTCGGGAACAGATACCCAGGGGCTGTTTATCCGCCAGATCGGGAATATCGTGTCCATACAGGGGTATATCAATACCGCACGCAGGGACGGCAGCAACTGGGGCGGCATCGTTGCCGTCATCCCGAACAAGATACAGCCCCCGAGATACAGCGTGCGCTGCAGCGCCGCTGACTGGAACGATGACCACAAGTACAACCGGGGCTCCTCGTTCACCATCTACGGCGGTTCGCGCAGGATACAGCTTTACGAGCGCGGTATGTACAATGTCAATGTAGAACTCAACTTCACCTATTTTGTATAGTCATGAAACATAAACTCAATGTAAACGGCGATATTGAAAGCCGCCGGAGGATTGCGGAGCGCAGGAACGTTCCCGTCCGTGAAACCGTACAGCAAACCATTCAACCGCAACATCATGAAACAGAAGAAAATCAGGCGGCAGCCGCAGAAGAAACCGTCTCCCCGGCAGCAGAAGCCCCGAAAGCGAGAAGACGGAAGACCGCAGGGGACGCTTAAGCGCTTTCCTTTCGACGAGACACGGATAGGCTTCATGCTCCGGTATGAGATGCCGGTAGTCTATCATCTGCTCCGCAGGTTATGCGCCACGCAGCAGCCCTTCGAGCCGGACTGGCAGGTCATACGGTCGGTGGCGGAGGCATCGAAAGACCCTTCCTGCGGCAAGGCGAAGTTCCGCCGCTACCTGGACGAGTACCGCCGGGACGGGGTCTATTGCCGGCGCGGGAAACGGCTCACGCCGGAGCGCAAAGCCTACTATGAAGGCATATGCCGCCGCAAGAGAGAAGAGTATATCCGCCGGAACCGCAGGAGGCTGCTTGCCGAAGCGCGGAACGCGCCGGGCGGCGACAGACTGCTCGGAGAGATTAAAAGCATTCTTAAAATGAAACGGTAATGCGCTGAAGGACAATGCCGGTGAGAAACATTCATGTACATGTATGGCTGTTCCGGGTAATTTGCCTAATTTTGTATTCCACGGTCGCTGCAAGACCTTTCCATATTGTCAAATGAGTATCCTCTTTCGGGATACGGTCAGCGAGACATCCTCTCCCAATTTTATCAGTTGAACGCGGACGGTGCAACCGAACCCGTCCGTCCTGTTACCAGTTTCTTTGCGATGCGGGTATACCGTGTCGCATTCTTCGGGCATTTTTAAATCCATAAAACAAAGCGTTTATGCAAGAAGAAGAAAAGAACAACGGCATGGAAGGCATGTCTGTCGAGGAAATGTTCCTCGGCGTTCAGGAATCTTATCAGGAGGCACAGTTGCGTGCCCAGGAGGAGAACAGGGCGTTCGCCCGTACGGAGTTCTTCCGCATGGACAAGTTCGGGACTTACCGTCTCCGTATCCTGCCCATCGCTCCCAATCCGGACGGCTCGCCGACACGTCCGGGCTATGAGTATCCCGTCCACCAGCTGCTTCTGGAGCTGGAGAAACCCGCTACGGGGAACAAGCCCCAAAAGATGTATGTCACTGTCACCCGCGCTACCGATGCCGGATATAGCGTTGATCCCATCGAGACTTACCGCCGCATGGCCGTCGAAGCCGCAAAAGAGGACGGGGACGACAAACTGGCGGAAAAGATTGCCGGGGGCTCGTTCGGAGGCGGTCTGAAATACAGTTACGGCCACTGTCTCTATGTATTCGACCTGGGTGAACGAGCCAAAGGCGTGCAGATGATGACCCTTTCCCATGCCCAGTTCAAGGATCTGGATGAGAGGAAGTTCAAGCTGTGGAGCAAGAAACTGGCCAAGAATCCGTCTTACCCGTGCCCGATTTCCTCGGTGTATGACGCCTATCCGGTGGAGATTGAAAAGCGCAAGAACGGAGCCAAGACCGAGTATGTCATTTCCATTGACAACGAATCGGAACCGGTACCGTTGACCAAGGAGGAGCTGACCGCCCTGATGGGTGCGCCGCGTATCCCGGAAATCATCTACCGCTACACCCGTTATCATCTGGGAGCCACCGTCGAGTTCCTCAAACAGTGCGACGGTATCTACGGCATGTCGCTCATGGAGACGGATGAAATGAAGACGGTCATCGACACGCTGGACGGTGAACTGCCCAAGGAGGATATATCCGCGTTCTCGTTCGACCGCCGTACGAAAGATAACAGAGAAAACGGGCGTGAAGGCGGAGGCATCTCGCTGGACGACCTTTTCGAACGTTATGACGAGCTTCAGCGGCAGGAACTCGGTGAGAAGACCGAGGAAGGCCAGGAGCTGCGTGCGATGATCCGCGGCTACATCGAGCAGGAAGGGCTCTCCGTGCGTGTCACACGCTCCACGAGCAACCGGGAACTACTCGACCTGATCGAAAGCGAGATGGAGGGTCCGAAGCCCAGTGACGAACCGGAGGATGTCCCCGGGGAGGAAGAAGAGCAGCCGGAGGAAACGGAAGAGCGTGCCGGGCGTCCCCGCCACCGCAGATAAGCCTTTCACAAGTTCTTGAATTCTAATCCGACGGGAGGCATCCGGGCCTCCCGTCCTAATCACAATCACTTAGTATGAAAGAGAACAAACCCTGCCTTTTGTTATTGAATGACATCCACATCTCGAAAGACAACATCCCTGCATTCCAGGCCAACTGGCAGGAGGCCATGGGAATTTGCAGGGAACGGGATATCCGGGAAGTGGTTGTCGGAGGAGACCTGTTCTTTTCCCGTGCCGCCCAGACACTCGATGTCCTGCTGGCCGTCAGGGATATGCTTGTATCCGCCGCGGACCATGACATTCATGTCACGCTGGCGGAAGGGAACCACGACAAGGTGAACCAGGAATCCCTGCGCGGATATTGTCATGTCTTCGACCGGCATCCGAATGTGACTGTCGTGGATGAGTACCTGACCCTGTGCCGCCCGGAATGGAAGTTCGCGCTCCATGTAATGAGCTATTTTCCGGAAGACGGCTCTTTTGCCGAAAGGCTCGGACGATTGGCTGCGGAAGCGCTTTCCGGAGAACCGGAGCACTTCCTCTACATCCATGAGGGTATCAACGGGGCATTGGCACAGCCTTCGGAAAAGGAACTGCCTGCCAGGATATTCTCTCCTTTCGACAAGGTCTTTGTCGGCCATTACCACAACCGTACCGTCATTCCGGGGACGGGAATCGAATATATCGGTTCCTCGCGCCAGCATAACTTCGGGGAGGACGAGGAGAAAGGATACACGGTGCTGTATACGGACGGCACGTACGAGTTTGTCAAGAACCGCGTGAACATGCGGTACCGTGTCATGGATATGCCGGCGGAACGTGCCGGGTTGCACCTGATGGACGAGCTGCGTGAAATGGAGGCCGATGGTCGCTACAAGGTCAAGGTGCGTGTCCATGCACCTGCCGCCGCGATGAAATCGGTGGACAAAGCCGCCTTGCTGGAAGCCGGAGCGGCGAAGGTAGAACTGGTTGCCGATGACGAGCAGCTGCCGGAGGCGGTATCCTCTTCGCTCTTCGAGAAATTCGACAGCCGCCGCATCCGGGAAACCTACGAGGACTTCTGCCGGGAGAAACAGATCGAGGATGTGTCGATGGGATTGGAGTATTTATCTAGAATAGAAAACAGATCATGTGGAAATTAAAGACGATAGAAGCCGAAAATCTCTGCGCCTTCCGTTCGCTGTCCTACATGCTGCGGCAAGGCGTGACGACATTGATTTTCGGCGATAACCGGGACAATGAGTCCCAGCAGTCGAACGGGGCCGGCAAGTCTGCCCTGTTGGAATGCATTGCCGTGGGTATCACGGGCAGCCCGCTTAGAAAGATACGCTCGGAGGAGATTATCAACGATGCAGCGGAAGAATGCCGTATCGCTTTGCGTTTCATCAACGATTCCGCCGCCGAGGAACTGCTCGTCAACCGCCGTATCCCGCGCAAGGGGGCTTCCTCTGTCAGCTGTACGCTTTACCGTGGCGGCAAGCAGGTGGTAACCGATGAAGCGGTACAGCCTTCGGTGGATGCCTATAACCGGTATATTCTTGACAAACTGGGTATCACACGCGACGAGCTGCTCAACAATTTCATCCTTTCCAAATACCGGTATGAGGATTTCCTCTCGTCATCGGACAAGGAGAAGAAAGAGGTCATCAACCGCTTTTCCAACGGTATCCTGGTGGATGAAGCCATCGCCAAAGTGGAGGAAGACATCGTGCCGCTCTCTGAAAAGAAACGGCAGGTGGAACTGGAACTGGCCGGGTTGGACGGGCGTATCGGGATGTTACAGGAGCAGATACGCAAGGAGGAGGAAGCCGGAGCCGAGCGGGGGCGTACCCGTGTGGAACGTATCATGGGACTGGAAACGGCCATAGCGGCCAAGAGGGAGCAGATCCGTACCGGGCACGAGAACGTGGACAGGCTTGAGGAACAGCTTGCCGGAGTGCAGCGGGCGGACGAGGCTTTGCAGGAACTGGAAGCCGGAGATACCGCATTGGAAGCATGTCTGGAAAAGATAGCGGAAATGATGTCCCTCTTTCCCGATGCCCGGCAGACGGACTGGGACAAGGTCATTGCCGAAAAGAAAGGACGGTTACAGACCGCCACAGAGCGGCTGAAGGATTGCGATGCCGTCTTGAAGCAGGCGGAACAGGAACTGAAAAACAGGACTGACGGCTGGGAACAGTTCAAGAAGGAGTATGCCGCATTCTGTGAGGCATACAGGGATCAGTCCGATACGACTGCGGAGAGACTGCGGGAAATCGACATCCGTCTGCGCGACCTGTCCGGCAGCATCGAGGAACTGCGTCATAAACGGCGTATCGTTTCTGCCGGTATTGACGGCCTCTCGAACAAACTGGCCGGCTCCATCACCTGTCCTTTCTGCGGGCATGAGTTTCTGGTGGCAGAACCACAGTTCGACATCGAGGCCGGCATGAAGGAACTGAAGCTCCGTCAACGGCAGCTCACGGAAATCAACGGCCGTATCGATGAGAAGCAGGAGGAGACGGATGCCGTGGAGTTGCAGCAGAACCGGCTGAACCATGAGCGCCGGATATTGGAAGGCAGACGCACCGGATGGGAGGAGCAGCTGGCCGGGCACGAACGGGCCATCAGGAATGCCACCCGCCACGTGGAAGAGGTGGAAAGCGGGCATAAACGCATCGCTTCCGAAATTACCGCCCTGCAAAGTGAAATCGAAGGTGTCCGCCGCAAGGTATTCGACGAGGTGTTCGGATTCATAGACGAGCGCAATGCCGCACTGAACCGCGGCATACGGGTAGGCAAGGAAGATATACAGGCTGCGGCCTGCGCCATCGACACTTTGCAGGCCACGATCCGGGAGCTGGATGAGGCGGCTTCACCCGACCTCATACAATCGCTCAAGGACACTCTCCGTGAAACGCGCGGGAAGTCCAACGAGGCGGCAGGGCGCAAGACGGCCGTCGATGCCCGGGTCCGTGCCCTGGAGATACAGCGGGAACGGTTCGTGCAGTTCAAGACCTATCTGGCCAACACGAAAATCGAGGCGCTCAGCCGTATCACCAACGAGTTCCTGCAAGACATCGGCAGCGACATCCGTATCCGCTTCGACGGGTATACCGTCCTCAAGAGTGGTAAGGTAAGGGAGAAAATCTCCATCTCACTGCTGCGCGACGGCATGGACTGCGGCTCGTTCGGCAAGTTTTCGGCAGGCGAAGCCGCCCGTGTGAATTTGGCGACCATCCTTGCCATGCAGAAACTCGTGAACAGCAACTGCGACGGGGACAAGGGACTGGATCTGCTCGTGCTGGACGAGATACTCGAGGCGGTCGATGAAGCGGGGCTGGCCTCCATGTTCGAGGCGCTGAACTCGCTCGGCGGTACCGTGCTGGTAGTCTCGCACGGGAATGTGGCTGAAGGCTATCCGCATAAACTGGTAATCGTGAAAGAGAATGGCGAATCGAGACTCGGAGAATAGCGTACTGACCCGGGAGCAGGTACTGGCGCTGGACATCGCCACGCATACCGGATACTTCTCCCTGCATGAGGCCGGGACATGGAACTTCACCGAAAGCAAACGGCGCAACGGCAACAAGATGCACGGCGCTTTCAGGACTACGCTGCTCTCGCTGCTCCGTCGTTACGGCATCCGCCGCGTCGTGGCCGAGGATGTGAGCGTGAACCGCCATTTCTACGACATGCGGCGGCTCTCGGAACTCAGGGGTATCCTGCTCGAAGTGTGCGATGAACTGGATATCCCGGAACCGGAGTTCGTCAACCCGGCTGTCCTCAAGAAATGGGCGACGGGAGACGGACACGCCACCAAGACGCAGATGGTCGCGGCCTGCAAGGACAGATACGGTATTGTCCCGGTGGATGACAATGCGGCGGATGCCTGCCACCTCTTCTACTATTACATCCGCAGGCACAGGCTGTGACAAGCCGACAACGGTTTGGATTTTTTCCGGGCGGCGGTAATGCTGCCGCCCGTTTTTTCAATTGACGCTCACGGTAGCTGACAGATTAGGACATGAGATTCATTATCAACCTTTTCAGTCAGTGGAAACGTGGAAAAGAAAGATGTGTTTATTGCGGTTCTCCAGCCTGAAGACGAATCCGCGAGACAGAGGGCGGAACTTCTCAGAAAATATGTGATGCCGCACAAGAATCTGATATACAGCATTTGTATCAAATATACCTATAACCAGGAGGACATCGAGGACAACTACCTCGAGGCGTTGGCCAACTTCTTCAAGTATATGGACAGTTATGACCCGGCCCGTCCGGTAAAGACCTGGATCTATGCCGTGACCAAACGGCTTGTGGCGGACCTGAACAACCGCAACAGGAACCGCATGCCCCCGGACGACAATATCGACATTTCGGAAATATCCTCTTCGCTGTCGGATGAGGACGAACCGTCGGGAAACAGCATGGGGATGGACAACTACCGCGAGTTCTATAACGATGACATCCTCTGGGCACTGGACCGGCTCAAACCGATTTACCGGGAAGCCCTGCTCTTGCAGCAGGCTGGTTACAAACTCGGGGAAATCATGGAAATCACCTATAACAACGGTACTTTGCAGACCAGGAACGTAGAAACGGTAAAAAGCCGCATCTTCCTAGCCAAGACGCAGCTGCGCAAACTATTGACACGCGATGGAGAGAAAAGAATGGATTGACGGATGCCGGAGGCTCTTTACACGGCTGGTCCGCACCACGGTGTGGGCGGATTTTGTGTTCCCTACCGGCGGCAAGTCGGACAGGCAACTCGGGATGTGTTTCGACGGCTTGTGCCGGGAGGTCGTCTCCGTCAGTGCGGAACGCCTGTCCGACTTCTGTATCTGCCAGACATATGCCATTTCCGGATATGATACCGCGTATCGCAGGAAATGGAACGTCTCCCATTCATTCGGAAAGAAAGCCATCGGCCGCTATCTCCGCTCGGGAAAGGAACGCCGCTACCGGGAGGACCGGTGGCTGAAGAGTTTCGGGCTGTCACGGCATGATTTGGCGCGGGCAGTGGAAGACCGCCGCAGCCATCCGTTCGGGCGTTTTATTTATCCGGAATACGAGGAGACGACCAAGCGGCGACTGCTCTCCACCGAAGCGGGATATCTCGTCTGTGCGCTCTCCACGCTGATGTGGACGCCTTTCTCCCCGTCATGCTCAAAATGTGCGAAAGCGGAGCCATGCCGCAGAAGGACACAGGCGCGCTATCCGGAACTGTACCGTATCCGCTGTGAGGCGTGGCGGAAAAAGGAGGCGAAGCCATGAGTGCCGTCAATCCGCTCAGTGCCGAGTTCCTGTATGAACTCTATGCCACGGCGCTCAGACAGGAACCGTTGTGTGCTGTCCTAGCCCGGCATATGCGTAAGGAATACCTGCCGGACCGTTCGTTCCAGCAGGTACAGGAGGCGATAGCCGTACACTTCAAGACATACAAGACACCGCCGTCGTATGCCGTGCTGGCACAGACCTTCCATGAGGATTACGACGCCATCGAGCTGATAGACACTTTCCGGGAGTATGACGAGGGACAGAGTGCCGAGGTGATGACCGACATGCTGGAGTCCTACATCAAGGGGGTCCGGTTGCAGTCGGTCTATGCGGAGGTCGGAAAACTGTATAACGAGAACAAACAGGACAAGGCGGAGAAGACTCTTCGGGAATATGCCGAGTGGCTGGCAGGGTTCACGCTGAAGAGTTCCTCGTTCGTCGATGTGGCCGCGACTTTCAAGGAGCGTTTCGAGAGGAACCGCCGGCGCGAGGAGGAAGAGGAACGCTCGGCCGCCCCTCGTGTGTCCCGCTTCTACATCCCGTATCTGGATGCGCTCAATGCCGGACGTAACCTGCGAGGTCAGCTGACCTGTTTCCTGGCCAGCACAGGCGTGGGAAAGTCGCACATCGCCAAATGGATCGGTGTCAGGGCGGACATCGATGACGGGCTGCATGTGCTGCATTTCCAGCTGGAAGGTTCGGAAGAAGAGGCGTTGAACGCCTATTCCGGCGGACTGATTTCCAGGAACGCCTACTATTACGAGCGGGGAAAGATTTCGGATACGGAGATGAGACATCTGGAAAAACTGGTCGCCTCGTATGCCGGAAGCATCACGGTGCGCAGTTACCCGCGTTTCAATGCCCAGGTCTCGACACTCGACATCAAGAACGGCATTTCGGAATACAGGAAGCTCAAAGGATATAATCCGGACATCGTGATTGTGGATTCGATGGACTTGCTGACGGATGCCAACCGCCGTTCATGGGGAGCCGACCATGAACGGGCGAAGCGTATCGCGGTGGCTAATGACCTGAAGGACCTGGCGGCGGACGAAAAGGTATGGATGGTGGTGACTTACCAGTCTACCATCGAAGACCGGGAGTGGCTGAATGACGAGCGGAACGTGCTGACCGAGTACAACTGTTCGGAGGCCAAAGGTCTGGCCCGCCCGTGCACGCACCTTGTTTCGCTCAACCAGTCATCGGCTGAAAGAAAGGAGAACGTTATGCGCCTGCACGTGGCCAAAAGCCGGTTCTTCAAGAAAGGAGACACTATCAGGATTGCCACCGACTACGACAATGAGGTGTTCTATGACGGGCAGAGGACACTGAATCTGAACAGGGAATAAAAAGCCATCGATCCGGATGCGGCGTGTCGGTGGCTTTTTGACTTGTAACGACTGGAATGTTGAGAATATATGGCAGCTTACATGCGTAAAACCAATTCCGGACAGATACGATTTTTATTGTATGCCCTTTGTATTCCGCCATATCGTCCGTTCCCCATGTTATCAACAGCAGGTTTTCACATTTCAATTCCTCTGCCGCCTCCAAGGCTTTCAGTTTCCGCTCACGGGTCTTGGCGTTCGAGATATCATACGACCTTTGTTCGAGGAAAGTTCGAATGACCTCGCAAATACAAATCCGTTATTTGTAGTAATTGGAAAACGATACTTTTCATTCAGTATGTTTATTGTACTGCACAAAAAATACGCTTTTTTTATGTAGAGAGTGATCATTTTAGAAAAGTACATCTCTACACCTGATAATCAGCCAATGCTGATTATCAATCTCCTTATTTATATATTGTTTTATCGATTAGACAAAAGCAGTCATTTTTTGTCCAGCCGGGAAGACAATTTCTCTTTTCCTTTGGGTGGAAAGACCTTCCATGATTCTGCCGGTCTATTTTTATTGGGCTAATCCGGATTCTTTTTCCAAACATTTCAAACCAACCTGTAGCGGTCACGACTATACCTTAATATGGAACTGTCGGTACAGGAATATCAATATCTGGTTTCGGAGATAACCCGCGAGACGGGTGCCAAACGGGACGGGAGCGGTAAGAACCTTATCGTTCCGCGCTGCCCGTTCTGCGGAAAGTCGGGCGGTAAGTTCGGTATCTACATCGGCAAGGCGACTGCCCACCGCCGGCCTTTCATGGCCCACTGCTTCTCCTGCGGGGCATCCACCCGTACATTGGAGCAACTTCTGGCGGCTATCGGTCGCATGGACCTGATGGTTTTGCAGACAGCTGACATTGCCGCACCGTTGAACCTGCACCTGCTGGAGAAGGACGAGGCGGAAGAAATAGACGACGAACTGGTGCCGGTCGAATTGCCGGACTTTTACAAGCGCACTTTCCGGCATCCGTATTTGCAGCGGCGCGGCTTCTGTTTCGACGATTACGAGTATTTCCCGGTCGGGATAACCGGCAGGCTCAATCCGCGCTACGCGGACTATGTCGTCTTTCCGGTCATCGATGACTGTACGGTTGTCGGCTATGTCTCCCGCCATACCTGGCCGAAAGAGGATATAGACGCCCACAACCGCAAGACCAGACATAGCGGCGGGTACAAGATCCTGCGTTACCGGAACTCCACGGAAAACGACTTTTCCAGACTCCTTTATAACTACGATGCCGTCCGTATGGATGAAACCGATACGGTCATCCTCGCGGAAGGTATTTTCGATGTCATCGCCCTGACCCGCAGACTCGAACTCTATGACAATTCCCATGTCGCAGCCGTGGCCACTTTCGGAAAGAAAATATCCGATGTACAGATCTACAAGCTGCAATCGAAAGGCGTCAGAACCGTAGTCATCGGTTACGATGGTGATGCCGTCGAGTCGGTAAAGCGGACGGCTGAACGGCTGAAACCCTATTTCGAGGTTTTCATCGCGGACATTGCTGATGCCGCCAAAGACTGGGACGAACTCACGGAAGCGGAAATCTACGGGATTTTCGCCTGCCGCCTGCTGTCCGTCCTTGAATACAAACTCAAAAAAGTACAGGAAAGATGATACAGGAACTTTTCTCATGGCTCGATGCACAACGGATAACCTATATCCCGGTCGATACGGAAGTGGTGGATATTCCCGGCTTCGGGCGGCTTTTCACGGCCGACCTGTCGGGAGTGGAATCCATCTTCCGCGGCGACGGGGACAAGCTCGTGTTCAACCTGATGGAAAGTCCGGATGTGCTGATGGAAGAAGGAATCTTCCATGTGGCCTTCCCGTTCGGCAGGAACTGGTACTACTATGACCTGCGGGAAGAATTCCGTTTCAACCTGCTGAAATATATCGGCCGGCCCAAGCCTCCGGTACATGATGTACCTTTCGTGAACCTCGGCATCCATACCTCCTACGAGCTGCTGAACGCCTGCTGCTCGCCGGAAGATTTGTGCCGCAAGGCGAAATGGCTCGGGCATACGGCTGTCGGCATCTGCGACCGCAATACAATGGCCGCCACGCTGAACCTTCAGAAGGAGTGCGCCAATACCGGGCTGAAACATATATTCGGCTACTCGCTGACAATGATGCACGAAGAAGAACGTGTCGGGCTGAAGATTTATGCCTTGGATAACGAGGGGCTGCATAATCTGCTGCGCATCCAACGGGCCGTCATGGTCGATTCGGAAGACAACACCCTCCGCTATGAACAGCTGCTGATGTATGCCGCAGGTTGTGTGGTGGTTTTCGCCATCCGTTCCGTCTACTGGATGGCCGGACACCCCAAACAGGTGAAGCGTATCCGGAAAGGTGCCGAAGCGGTCTATTACCAGGTCGACGCCAACGAATACAAGGCGGACCGCATCGACAGGGAGCAACTAGAAGCCCTGAAATATTATTTCGGCAACTGTTATGATGCCGACACGGATTCATTTACAGTAGAACCAGTCCTGATTCCGGACTGCTACTACATGGACAAGGACGATGCAGGGTACAGAATCGTGGTGAACAAGATTGCCACGGGAGCCGCCCATGAACAGAGCGATGACCAGTATTTCAAGACAGCGGATGAATTGTATGACACGCTCCGTCCTCTGTTCTCCGGGCAATGGGACTTCGATTCCCTGTTTAGGCGCATGTGCCGTCCCACGGTGGAGATTGCCGGACGTGCGGACGCCTCATTCGAGACCGGGCGAATGTTCATGCCGGAATACCGTATGCGACCGGAAGAGCGGGAACGGTATGGTGACCGCCGTACGATGTTCCTCCGACTGCTTGACGACGGGCTGGACCGGAAAGTGCCGGAACCGGAGCGGGAACGCTATCGGGAACGGCTGGACGAGGAAGTCTATATCATTGAATCGACCGACAATGTGGACTATTTCCTGGTGCAGTGGGATATGGTGCGGGAGGCGCACCGGAGAGGCATCGCAACTGGTATAGGTCGCGGTTCCGCCGGGGGCTCGCTGGTTTCCTACTTGCTTGGCATAACCTCCATCGACCCGCTGAAATACGACCTTATCTTCTCGCGCTTCCTCGTGCCGGAACGCTGCGGGCTCAGCTGGAAAGACGAACTGACGGTGCTTGCCCCGGACATCACACTCGGCAAGGGCGAACGCTATGTGGAGATGGAATCTGAAGGCAAGACTTACCGTCTGTGCACGGATGCCCGGATGCGGGTAATCCGTAACGGAGAAGAGCGGACGATATACGCAGATGAATTGATGTGTGGCGACGAAATCCTTTTTGACCGCCGAGATTGCTTGTGGAACCTAAAGGAACTCGAAACCCATGAATCCGACCTACGAACACCACCGTCCCTATGACGGTTGCGACCTTTACCGGGGCGATGCACTCGATGTGCTGCCCCTGCTGGCTGAAGAAGGCATCACCGCCGACATGGTATTGTCAGACCCTCCATACGGTACGACACACTGCCGGTGGGATGCCGTGATAGACATCCCCGGGATGTGGAATGCCGTACAGGGCATATCCAGGCCCGACACTCCCGTACTGCTGTTCTGCCAGCATCCTTTTACGAGCCTGCTGGGCAGTTCCAATCTCCGCAGGCTGCGGTATGCCTGGGTATGGGAGAAGACGCAGGCGACAGGCTTCCTGAATGCCGGGCGTATGCCGATGAAGGCGCACGAGGACATTCTGGTCTTCTACGACAGGTTGCCGAAGTATCATCCGATCAAGACGGACGGGCACAGGCGCAAGGTCGTGATGGCCGAACACCAGCGGAAATGCGATGCCGGCGAGATATACCGGAAGCACGACAATTTCCGGGATTACATATCCACGGAACGCTATCCGCGCAGCGTGCTGAAGTTCAAGACCGACAAGCAACGCTCCTGCCTGCACGCGACACAGAAACCTGTCGCCCTGCTGGAATACCTGATACGCACCTACACCGATGAAGGGGACATCGTCCTCGACTTTGCGATGGGCAGCGGCAGCACGGCCGTGGCCTGCCGGAATACGGGACGCCGGTTCGTCGGCGTGGAGATAGACCGGGAAATTTTTCAGACAGCACTAAACCGTATAACCCATGGCTGACACCCGGGAAATCTGGGTGGATATCAAGAACTATGAAGGAAAGTACAGGATCAGCAACCTCGGGCGTGTCAAGAGTCTGGAACGGCAGGTTTCGCATGACGGCATTACCTGGATACAACCCGAACGCATTATGTGCCATTGGTGCGGGACGACTTCGCTCTATGACTGTGTCCGGCTCTACAAGGGCGGTGTCGGGAAGAAGTTCTCCGTGCACCGTCTGGTAGCACAGCATTTCCTGCCCGACTGGAATCCGGGACTGGAGGTGAACCATATCGACGGGAACCGCGACAACAACCGTGCGGATAACCTGGAGATGTGTACGCACCAGCGGAATATGGAACATGCCATAGCGGGTGGCCTCAAACGGGATTACGGCGAAAAAAGCGTGAATGCCAAACTGACCAACGGGCAGGCGGAAGAGATACGGGTGAGATATTCTTCCGGCCAGGCTTCCCAGAACAGCCTGGCAAAACAGTACGGCGTCAGCCGCCAGACGGTAAGCGCGATAATACGATACAAGAAATATATACGATAATGGACGAGGAAGAAATTTGGAAAGATATTCATCATTACGAGGGAATTTATCAAGTAAGCTCCTGCGGTAGAATTAGAAGTGTCGGAAGATATGTCCGTAATGCCACATCCCAATATTGGAGGAACGGACAAATCATCAAACCGTGGGTCGGGGGTACATCCCCGTATTACAATGTTTCTTTGGCCTCTGACGGAAAAATATGTAAAAAATTAATCCATAGACTTGTCGCAGAACATTTTCTTGATGATTGGAATGCGGCAAAGGAGGTTAATCATAAGGATGGCAATAAGCACAATAATCGAAGTGACAACCTGGAAATGTGTACCAGGCAAGAAAACGTCATGCATTCTATGGTGCATAAACTCAGGGATGATTATGGAGAGAACAGTGTGAACGCCAAACTGACAAATGAACAAGCGGATCATATCAGGCGGTTACACCGGTCGGGAGTCATGCAAAATGAACTGGCTGAACAATTCAAGGTTTGCAAACAGACGATATGCGATATCGTCCACTATAAAAAGTATAAAAAATGAAAGTGACAAACGTAACAATTAAAAAAGCGAATGAAGCATTCACCGTAATGGATTCGTTCGTGGGGAAAGGACTTGTGGAGGGCGGACATTCCGCCCTCCCGTAAGGCGGATATAGATGTCGACTATGCCTCCGACCGGCGGCAGGAGATCAAGGATTACCTGGAAGAACGGTACAACGCGGACGGCCGCCAGCGTGTCTTTTCCGCCGGCACCTTTACCACGATGAAACTGAAAGCCGCCTTGAAGGACGTGGCACGCGTACACCGCGTGCCTCACTCCATCGTGAACTATATTACCGCCATGATAGATGACGGCACGGACTGGACAGGACTGTTCAGACAGGCTGCCTCCAACAGAAAACTTCGGGACTTTATCCAGACCTATCCGCTGGTCATCGAGGACGTGCAAGGATTGCTCGGACAGCCCAAAGCGGCCTCCATACACGCCTCGGCCATCGTTGTCACACCGGACACGCGGGACGGCAGGCCCGCCGAATGCTTCGATTTCCTGCCGGTCCGCAAGATGGACGGGGCACTGGTATCGGAGTTCGACGGCTATTCGGTCGATGAGATCGGATTGTTGAAGGAGGATGTGCTGGCGACAAAGGAACTTGCCAAACTGAGTGCCGTCATCGCGTTGGTCAACCGGAATTTCGGGCAGGAACTCACCATCGGGCGTATCACGCAGGATATGCTGGAAGACGGGAAGACCTACCGGCTGCTCTCGGACGGTAACACGCAGAATGTGTTCCAGTTCTCTTCACCGGGCATTACCCGGTTTATCCAGGATGTACAGCCGGAGTGTATCGAGGACCTGATCGCCGTCAATGCCCTGTACCGCCCCGCCACGCTCGACATCGGCGCCACCGATGATTATGTCCGTTTCAGGCGTGGCGAGGTGGCCCCGGTCTATAACTACGGCTGTTATGAAGCGACGAAGAACACTTTCGGAATCATGGTCTACCAGGAGCAGTTCATGTCCGTCGCCCATACGCTCGGGGGATTCGACCTCGGGAAGACCGACCTCCTGCGCAAGGCCATAGGAAAGAAGAAAGCCGACCTGATGGCCACGCTGAAGGCGGATTTCATTGCCGGAGCCGTCGGGAACGGATGCCCGGACTATGAGGCGGAGGAAATCTGGCACAAGATAGAGGTGGCCGGGAAATATTCGTTCAACCGCTCCCATGCCGCGGCATACGCCCTTACAGCCTATTGCGGGGCATGGCTCAAGGCCAATTACCCGTCGGCGTTCTATACCGTGGCATTGCAATGGGCGGACGACAAGGAGATTCCTTCGCTGATGGCGGAGATGGAACGCTGCTCGCCGGCCAAGATCGTGCCGCCGGACATCAACCGCTCCGGGACGGAGTTCTTCACCGACTATGCCACCGATGAAATCTTCTGGTCGCTTACCCGAATCAAGCAGGTCGGCCTCAGGACAGTGGAATACATCGTCACGGAACGCGACCGGGGCGGGGCATATACGGGTATCGAGAACTTCATCCACCGCATATTCCGTTACAAGCTCAAGAAATACAGTTACTGGGACGATCCCGACAACGCGGAAGAGGCCGTGAAAGTCCCCGTGAACGCCCGGCATGTCAAGCACATGATCCTTGCCGGATGCTTCGACCGCATCGAAAAAGTCGGGGCGGTTACCGAACGCTGCGCGCTGCTCGAACGCGCCGCACGTGAACTGGGATTCTCCCTTTCCGAAAAGGACTTCCCGCAGGACATGCGCGGGCGGCATTTCTTCTGGTCGCAGCAGCAGATTGCCGTGTCGGGTATCGGCAGCATCGACTACCGCCGCATCTTCGACAATTCGGAAGCCAGCGGGCAGGTCAAGGGAAAAGCCTCCTACCTGACCCTGGACGAGGTGGCACGGGACGAGAATGACGGCAGGCGTGCGGCTGTCTGCGCCACGGTGGTGGATGTAGCCGAGCATACCTACAAGGACAGGGAGACGGGAAGCCGGAAGCGTTTCGCCAGGCTGACACTCTCCCAGAACAACCGCCTGGCGGAGTGCGTGTGCTGGAACGACTATTACATGGAGCACCGCACCGAGATCCAGTCGCTTAAGGACCGGGTGGTCATCCTCACGGCCGTCATCCGTTACAGCGACTACAACGGCTGCAATACATTGCAGACCTATAAGAACTCATTGTTATTCATCCAATCCTGAGAAGATATGGCACCACAGACTGAACAGAAAATATATGTAGGCATCGGGCTGGATTTCGAGACCGGAGGGCTGGACTGCCGTGAATGCGCCTGCACGCAGATCGCCCTGCAGGCCGTCCGTTTCGACACATGGCAGGTATTCGACCGCTACCAGGCGTATATCGCCCCCTACGGGAAACAGGACGCGGGACTTCCCCGGCGCAAGGTGTTGCGTACCCGCCATGAGCAGGCGAAAGGACAGGAATATGTCCCGATGAAGTACGAACAGGCGGCATTGGACTATTCCGCCATTACCATGGAGATGCTGCGCACGCAGGGTATGGACATGAAGAAGGTGGCCGGAGAAGTCATCGCCTTCGCCAAACGCGCCACCCTCTCGAAGGGCAACCAGTGCAAGCCCGTGCTGGTCGGACAGAACATCGCCTTCGACATCGGATTCCTGCAACAGCTGGTGAACTATGCCGGACTGGCCGCCGAGTTTGAAAAGACCTTTTCCGGGAGCAGGGACTATTACGGCAACTTCCAGCCGCACTACATCGACACGCTTGCCTTGGGGCGGCTGGCTTTTGCCGCCGATCCGGAGGTCACCTCGTACAAACTGGAACTGGTAGCCTCAAGGTTGGGCGTGGAACTGGACGATGCCCACGATGCGGCTGCCGACGTGACGGCCACGCTCGACATCCTGGGGGTCTATACCTCCCGTCTGCGCCAGACGGAAGGGACGGCAACCGCCATGCAGAAGAAAGAGAAAACCCGTAAATATTTCAAGATATGAGTATGGACACGAATAAGGAAGCCCCAGGCATTGACCGGGAACGGATTCCCGAGACCATCACATTCCGCACGGCGGACCGGATGACCTACGGGGCGCTGGGCTATGACGGGAACGAACTGATGGCGTTCATATCGGGCTACGACCTGGAAATCAAGTTCAACCTGCGGCTCATCAACTCGCTGGCGGACGCGGAGGCGTGTGCCGATGCGTTGGCCCAGGTATTCTATGACGCATTAATGGAACAATTGTTATGCAACGAAAAGGCGGGTTTTGTAAAACCTCCGGGACACAAACCCGCTACTCTTTCAGAAAAGGAAGGAAGAAACGATGTCAGACAAGATAGCGAACACGCAGGATAGGCCGGAAGAGAAACCGCTCACGGAGCAGGAGCTGCAATTCTGCAACCTCTATGTGAACGGCGGGCTGGAGTATGCCGGACGGCCGAAAAAATGCTTTGTGGAGGTATTCGGTGAGGATACGGTGAAGAATCCGTACGCTTCGGCCAATTACCTGATGAACAAACCGCATGTGCTGGCGCATATCAAGGCGCTGCTCTCCTCGGAACGGTTCGAGATGGAGACGATGGCCGTGAAGCTGCAGGTGGCCGAGACCCTCAAGGCCGTCATGGACGAGACGGCCACTTCGGACTATACCGACCGTTTCGGAGTGCCGCTTTCCCCTGCGCCGCTCAGGGCCGTGTCGGTCAATGCCGCCAAGGCGCTGATGGATATCTTCCCCATCAGGCACAAGGAGGAGAACCGCCTGCGCATCGAGGGCAGTGACGGCAATGTCATCTTCAATGTGATCGTACCCCAAAACCCTATGACAGATGGTGAAAAGGAAACATAAAGTCACCAGGGAAGAAATTGCCTGGTGGATATATCTGGTGATAATGGTCGCGCTGGTCATCTACGGATTCCGGGACAGCGCGGCGGCTGAGGTTCTGATAAGGGCCATCAGGGAGGCATTCTCACTTTTAATGGAATAATGATATGGAACAATTCAAGGAATTTGTAGTGAAGTACTTCAAGATTATCGTCGTGGTACTTTCGTTCTCGCTGACACTGTACATACAGCATGTGAACAACACGGCCCAGATTGCAGAACTGGAGACCAAATGTATCGGTTTGGAAGTGGAAATCAAGAACCAGTATGACCGCATCAACGCCATGAAGCTGGACAAGTCCGTGTTCGAGGCGACCATGATGCAGCTCAACACGGTGCAGAATGACCTGCACGAGATCCGGGCCGACATCCGGGAGCTGCTGAAATGCCAGAACCTGCATAAATAACCCGATTTTTAAACTGCCGGTTATGACAAAGAATACTTATGTGAAAATCATCGCTTCTCCGGAACTTTCCCGCATGAAGCTTGGCGGACTGGCCGGCCGGAGAGGGCTGGTCGTGGAGGACCTGTCCGGTGAAGACAGGAAAAACAAGGGCGGGCTGGTTCTGTTGGAAGAGGCCTACATGGATGAGTTTGTCTGGTTCATTCCCGAAAAATCCGTGACATATGAATAGGCTGGACAAAACACTTCTGATAACCGTGCTGCTGCTCGGCGGCATCCTCTGGTTGCAGCACCGGTGGACAATACGCCTCACGGAAGAACGCGACCGTTTCCGCATGAACAGCACAGCCCTGCTTTCCGATGTGAAGCGGATGCGGACCGATTCAGCGACGATGGCCCTCGATGCCAAGGCACTGCGGCTGACCATAGACGAGTATGAGGAGTTCCGTGCCGAGGATGCCGAAACCATCAGGCGGCTCGGCGTGAAAATCAGGAATCTCGAAGCGGCGGCCCGGCATGAGGTCGAGGTGAAAGCACCGATAGACGCCGCCGTCCGCGACACGCTCATTGTCCGTGATACCGTCCCGCTACTGCGGCAGAAAGTGGAGATGGTCACGCCGCATATACATTTTAGCGGACTGATTGAAGAGAACCGTCTCAAAGGTGACATAAAGATACCCGTGACGCTTAACCAGGCTGTATGGGTGGAATACAAGGGATGGTGGTTCTGGAAGAGGGTCAAAGCTATCCGTCAGACCATATCCAGCAACAACCCGTATGTGGAAATCAGGTATTCGGAATATATAAAGATAGACAAAAAATGATGGTGGACTGCAAGCGTTGGATAGGGTGTGTTGATTGAAGCGACATTTACTCCGGACCGGGATGTATCTCAAATGATGGTTTCAGATACATCCCGGTCCGGAATATTTTAGCCCGTTGCCTGATATGGCCATTTATAACGGGCACGAGTGGGCCTGGTCCAGAACAGTAGTTTGGAAAACCATCCAATCCACAGATTTGACATCCGCCAGACCCATTGTGCCGGTAAATCCTGCCATCTGTACAGCTATACGGTTGTTTCCGGCAGCCTGCGCCGAACAGGAAACATTGCAACAATTCTGCATTACCGATGACTTATCCGGCCATGTCCGGATATTAAATGAAGATTGGCGGGACCGGCTTTCCGTTTCATCAAGCGCACCATTTCTATATCTTTCCATTCCATAACAGGTAGAGGCATGCAGTGCGCGCACCTCTTCCGTTCCGTGCAATAATGACATTCTTTCATGTCTCCGCCATATCGAAGTAAAGAAATGTTAAGCAAGGTGGATTTTCTCTCATTTTACGATTGAGAAACATTATTATAGTAATATTTTTCCGGACTACATCCTTGCCAGACTGTTTGCCATATTCTTTAATGACAGAATATCAATCATTGAAAATTAAGTAATATGGCAACAGTAAAAGTTAAATTCCGGGCCTCTTCCGTCGAGATGAAGGAAGGCTCGCTCTACTATCAAGTGATTCACAACCGTCTGGTAAGACAATTGCATACCGGCTACAGGCTTTTTCCTTCGGAATGGGATGCCGGCATTTCCGAGGTCGTGGTGGCTTCCGGCACAGAAGAGGGACGCAGGAATTACCTGCTCTCCATGAAGACCGCCATAGCAGACGACCTGTCCCGGCTCCGGAGCGTCATCGCACGGCTCGAACGTTCCGACACGGGATATACCGCCGACAAGGTGGTGGAAGTGTTCTCCTCTCCGGCCGACTGTGGCGGTTTCCTTTCCTTTGCACGACAACTCATACAGGAACTGAAAAAGATAGGCAAAAGGCGCACGGCCGAAACATATACGACCGCCTTGAACAGTTTTTTGCGTTTCCGGGGCGAACGGGACCTGCTGTTCGAGGAAGTGGACTCCAACCTGATGGTGGAATACGAGACCTTTCTGAAAGGCATCAATGTCTGCCCGAACTCCTCCTCTTTTTACATGCGCAACCTGCGCGCCATCTATAACCGTGCGGTGGAAAGGGAACTGACCGTGCAGCGCTATCCCTTCAAACATGTCTATACGGGCGTGGACAAAACAGTGAAACGTGCCGTCCCGCTGAAAGTAATCCGCCGGATACGGGATCTGGACCTGACGCTCAGTCCTGTGCTGGATTATGCGAGAGATCTGTTCATGTTTTCATTCTACACCCGGGGAATGGCATTTGTGGATATGGCTTACCTGAAAAAGAAGGATTTGCAGAACGGAGTTCTGGTCTATCGCCGCCAGAAGACGGGACAGCAGCTTTTTATCAAGTGGGAGAAACCCATGCAGGAGATTGTCGGCAAGTACGATACGTCCGCGACTCCTTATCTGCTGCCGATCATCCGGGATATGGATACGGATGCCCGAAAGCAATACAAGAACGCCGCCCATCTTGTCAATGACAAACTGAAAAAAATAGGCCGGCAGTTAGGGCTTGCCATACCGCTGACAAGCTATGTCGCGCGCCACGCCTGGGCTTCCATCGCAAAGAGCAAGAACATTCCGATTTCCACCATCAGCGAAGCGATGGGACACGATTCGGAGAATACCACGCGTATCTACCTTGCCTCATTAGACACATCGGTCGTGGACAAGGCCAACAGCCTTATTCTAAAATCACTGTAATCGGGAGAAAGATTTGCATAATACCCGCACACCGTACGGACAGCAAAAAAGCCATTCGGAAAATGGCTATAGAAACTGAAAAGTTGTGCAATTTAAAACATCTCTTTTTAAGAGAAGTATTTTGCAAGTGCAAAGATACGCAAAAATCAAATAAGCGCTTCACGATTAACGAAATTTATTGTCCGTCAGAATGAAAAAACAGATGAGCCGTTAAGCGGGCATTTGCGATTTGTTTAGTAAAAATTACCGTTCAAAAAATAAACAGTAGAAAACCAGGTCTTTTCCTGAACGGTATTTTTCTTAAAAAGAGACAGACAGGAGACGGAATGATTTGACAGGAATCATGCAACCGAAAAAATGTTTTGCCAAACTTCAGAGAGCAACCATTGGAGTTTAAAAAACAAGTCGTTGAAATAGTGCGGGAAAATCCCGCCAAGGCGATAAACTGTTGAGTATTTGCCCGTTTCTCTCCGAAAGAGAAGTATTTGACGGTGCAAATATACGTATTTTATTGATTATAACGGCATAAACAGCTTGTTTTTTAAGTCTCAATCCGAGTTCTAAACCGGTTCTACTTCAATGAATGTTAAGCATTCCCAGTCGCTCGAACCGAACATAATCTGTTTTTCAGCCACTTATCATCAATGTTATACGCTACCACTTCTCTTTCGGAGAGAAGTATTGGTTTGGGAGTTGACGTGCCGGTTTTCCGGCCCGAATGAGATAACAAGAATAAGGAAAATATGAAAAAATTGATCTTCGGTGTTTTTCTTGCGGTTTGTTGGTGCACGGGCACTGTCAAAGCGCAGGATATCGCAGTAAAGACCAATCTATTGTATTGGTCAAGTACCACGCCCAACTTGAGTCTGGAATTTGGGCTGGGCAAACGCACGACCCTCGACCTCACGGGTGCCTACAACCCGTGGACGCTGAATAAGGACAAGAACAAGAAAATCAAACACTGGATGGTAATGCCGGAGTTCCGTTACTGGCTCTGCGAACGCTATAACGGCCATTTCTTCGGCCTGCACAGCGGTTACGCGTTCTACAACATCAGTGGCGTGAGAATCCCGTTCCAAAGCAAGTCCACGAAGGATCACCGTTATCAGGGCTGGGCTACGGGTCTCGGATTGTCGTATGGCTACTCATGGATTTTAGGCAAACGCTGGAACCTCGAAGCCACGATCGGTCTGGGTTACATCTACACGCAATACGATAAGTACGAGTGTGCCACTTGCGGCAAGTTCAAGGGCAACAAGGACAAGCATTATTTCGGCCCGACCAAGGCGGGCATCTCCCTGATATATATAATCAAATAACAAGAAAATGACTATGAGACGCATATACATCCTATTATTGCTGATATTGGCATGTTGTCCCATGATGTTGCATGCCGAGAACGAAACCAGTTACTTGCCTCTGATCGGGATTCGTCAGGGAGGGGTCGTCAAGCAGGGCCGCACGGTAGAGCTGACGATGTCCGTCGATTTGAGCAAGGCGAAAATCCGTACGCAGCACACCGTAGCACTGACACCCGTACTCATGTCGGCGGACAGTAGCCGCGAGGTGACCTTTCCCCCGATAGTCATCGATGGCAAGACCCGCCACAAGGTTTACTTGCGGGCGCAGCGGCTCGAAAGCGTGGAGCTTCCCCCTTTCCACAATGATTCCGCACAGGTAATCATACGCCACAGCAGCAAGGGGCAGCATTACGATTATGCGGCCACCGTGCCCTACGAGCGTTGGATGCTCGACGGGCGGATCAAAATCCGCGAAGAGGTACACGGCTGCGTGAACTGCGACAAGGGCAAGGCGGAGCAGTCCTTGTGGGCGGGCATACTTCCTGCCTATGTCCCCGATTACAAGCTCGACAGCATAGCCCCTGAACCTGAACCCGTGAAAGTGCGTGCCGAAACCCGCACCGCCCGGCTGCAGTTCCGGCAGGACAGTTATAATATATTGCCCGGATTCAAGAACAACCGTGCCGAACTGGACACCGTTTCCAACTCCATCGAGCTGGTAAAGAAAAATACCGACGTCAGGATTATCGGTATCTACATCACCGGTTACGCTTCTCCCGAAGGCAGCATGGCGCACAATATGGCCTTGTCCGAGAACCGCGCCAAGGCGCTGGCCGACTATATCCGCCGTTACGACGCTATCGCTCCCGAGATGCTCCACGTGGACTGGAAGGGTGAGGACTGGGAAGGTTTCGTCCGTGTGCTCGGCGACTTCCCGAACCTGCTGAAACGCGACGAGGTATATGAAATCATCGAACGTTACCCCGACGAACGGGATTTCTGCGAGCTGCAACTCCAGAAACTCGTGCCGCCGACCATTTACCACAGGCTGCTCACCGAGATATACCCCGCGTTGCGCCGCAACGAGTACCGCATCGAGTACAACGTGCGCAACTTTAACCTCGAAGAGGCTCGCCGCATGGTCGATGAGCGTCCCGACCTCCTGAGCCTGTCGGAAATGTACAAGGTGGCCGATTCCTACGGGAAAGGCACGCCCGGGTACGACAAGGTGATGGCCACCGCCTTACGCTATTTCCCCGCTTCGCCCTCCGCACTCAATGAGAATGCCGTGAACGCCATCTCCCGTGAGGAGTATGCCAAGGCGGTGGAGCTGCTCGAGAAATCGGAAGTCACCGCGCGGTCGGCAGAACTGCTCTCCACCCTCGGTGTGGCATACGCCGGGGCCGGACAATACGACAAGGCGGAGGATGTGTTCCGCCGTGCTTCGGAGGCAGGCTCCGCGACTGCCCGGCATAACCTCGAAGAGGTGCGGCAGGTCATCGACCAGTTGTAGACAAAATCCATAAGCGAGAAGTTATAAAAACCTTTTTACTAATTTTTAAATAACAAAAAGATGAAAGTCAAGAGTTTTTTATTGACAGCTTTAGCTGCTTCAATGACGTTTGTTGCATGTGACAACAAAGACGATGAAATGGGACAGTTGGACAACACCCCAAAGAGTGTAAGCATTGACCTGTCTAATGTGATTCCAGTAACCAGAGGCGCCGGTCAAGAGGTAGAAGACAACTCAAAGGTTTCTTTGACAGATTTACAGGTATTCTTTACAGACGGAACTACCCTGTATAAAGGAAAAACAATCGAAGGAACTGAGGCAACCCACTACTTCAGCAATAAAAGTAATTTTGACGACCGCGCAGATAAGGTATTCCATTTTTTACCTGCTGAGGTGAACAAGGTAATCGTTGTAGGTAACAACGGTAGTCAAATAAATGCATCTACTTATGTAGATTTGAAAAAAGACCTGATAATCGCCGAACAGCAAAATCCGACTGATCTAGACCTTTATAAAGAAGTCGAGTTGACTTCTGTGTCCGGTCAAGACGAGGCAGGACACCCGCTTTACAAAGCGAAGGTAGTGCTTGAACCGCGTGTATCCAGAATTGAAATCGGTAAATTTGAGTATACAGCTCCTACTCAAGGTCAGCGTAAGTACAAGAGTATTGAAGTTCAGCAGGTCATGTTGAACAACTATTTCGGGAAAGCAGACCGTCAGGGAGGAACAGCCAGTGACATACAGAACTCCGATATTAACCCCGGTTCTATATTCGGCCTTTTCGAGACAGCTGCTGATGCGTGGTATAACGATGAATTTACCTCAACAGAGAGTCCTGCAACCACCTTGCCTTTGGTTACATTGGATGAAAATACACAGTATAAGCATTCCTACGAGAAAGGCAATGTCCGTCCTGCATACCACTTCTTTCCTAAAGATAATAATATTGGAAATACTAACCATCCTCAAGTTCTTGTAAAATTGATTGGTACAACAAATGAAGGAACTAAGGTTCCTCTTTACTTGGCTACCAGTACATTCACTCCTGCTGTTACAGCAGATTTCGCCAAGATTTACGTCATGAACTTTGCATTTAGCGATGAGGATTTGGATAATCCTCAAAAATGTGTGGAGGTAACTGTTGACGTCATGAGCTGGGATGTAGTTCCTGTCACACCTGAATTTTAATTGATAACCCGATAGGCAGGGCGAAAGTTCCGCCCTGTCTATCCTTTAACTCTTCAATCACATATATATGAAATTGACGAATATTGTTTTCTGCCTGACGTTGCTCGCCGGAGCCGCCACATCCTGCATCCGTGAGGATCTGGACGACTGTCTGAGCACGAACACGCTGTTGCTCAGCTACAAGGGCGACGGCACCACGGAAATATTCCCCGACAAGATCTGCCGGGTGGAGATGTTCGTATTCGATGCAGAAAATCGATGCGTCAATTCGAGTATCTTACCAGAGGAACAGGTCAAGGACCGCACGGCTACGCTTCCCCCGCTCGCTGCCGGAGACTACCGGATTGTCTGCCTGGGGAACACCCACCACACGAAGGTCGATGGCATCGCCACGGGCGATTTCGGCCGGATGCTCTTTGCCGCCGGGGATTATTTCGACGAGAAACAGGTTGCCGGCAACGATTCACTTTACTATGCTACGACCTCTTATACCGTACTGCCTTACAGCGGTGATGAAGAGGCAAACCAGACCAAAACCATAGAGTTCGCCAGCTCTCACTACGATCTGTCGGTGGAAGTGGCCGGAGTTCCCGCCCCGGGAACCCGCGCAGGCTCGCTGCCTGTGCTTGAGATATGCGGAGTCTCGCCCTGTACCGATTTTGAGAATCGGGCCTGTGGGGAGGCAACCGACTATTTGCTTGAAACCGAATACGAAGCCGGAAAAGCGTTGCTCACGGCCCGTACCAACATAATGCGTCACAAGAACCACGAGAACGTGAACATCCGCCTGAGCGCCGCCCCGAACGGGGAACCGCTGGCCGAAGTCAACCTCGCCAGGTTCCTTGCCGACAATCCTATTATAGACTGTTCCAAACATGAAGTGCTCATCCCGATACGCATCGAGTTCAAGTCGGGAGAAATCACGGTAAGCGTACCCGAATGGTACATCGAACAAGTGAAACCTGAGTTTTAGACCGAACCGAAAAGAATATGCTGAATACAAGAAAAATATTATACTGGGCAGTTACAGCAGTGTGCTGTGGCCTGTTGCCGTGCGGGTGCGTCAAGGAAGATGCCGCATCGCTCGGGGAACGGCACGATGTGGCAGTGCGGCTCAACGTAGGGACATGCGCTGTCGGCGAAACCGACGGCACACCGACCGGCGAAGAATCGGCCATTCACTCGCTTCGTGTCTATGCCTTTGTAAAAGGACAACTGGCGGGCCACGAGTTCCGGAGCGGAGACATGGAGACTCCGGCTACATTCTGGATGGATCTGACGATGACTTCCCTGACTACCGAAACGGTAGACTTCTACATCATCGCGAACGAGAAGGCCATGAGTACCCCAGGTGCCGAGAAAACCTTTACGGAAAATACTACGGAAGCGGAACTAAATGATTTCACGTTTACCACGCTGACACGAGATGTCCAAGCCTACGGACTTCCAATGTTCGGCAAGGAATCCAAAACAATCGACTTCTCGAAACTTTCTAACCGTCAGCCGATCGACCCCGGCCATTCGGGGCATACACCGCTGGAAGATGTCTTGACGTTCCAACTGAAGCGTCCCATAGGCAAGTTGGGCGTGTTCGCGGCCAAAGAAGCAGGTGAGGCAGGAGAGCTGTGTGTAACGGACCTGACCTTGCTGGAAGCCGGA
Source organism: Culturomica massiliensis (assembly GCF_900091655.1). Classification (NCBI taxonomy): domain Bacteria; kingdom Pseudomonadati; phylum Bacteroidota; class Bacteroidia; order Bacteroidales; family Odoribacteraceae; genus Culturomica; species Culturomica massiliensis. The sequence goes on along the minus strand of NZ_LT594621.1, from coordinate 1,368,915 downwards.
ACGCGTGCGTATAATTACCTGATGCCACAGACCGACGAAACGCTGAAACTGGCAGGCGCCACTGGTACCGGCGAGTTTTCACTCGTCCCCTCTTCAGCACCGGTAACGAAGACGCTGGCCACGAATATCACGCCCGAAGAGAGGCAGAACCCCGAAAACTACACGCCTGTACTGGGGGCTCCTTTTTATCCTTTCGAGAACCCTTGGGGCAGCGATTCGTGGAACACACCGGGTGATGAGCATGGAAACATCCTCAAAATCGGCTACACGTTCGACAGCGAGCCGCGCGAAGGTCTGGTCTATATGCCACGCATTGAAAGGAACAAGTATTATGCGGTATGCTGCCTGATGCACAACAGCGGCAAGATAACTGTCGCATACGATGTGGCCGACTGGGAGGACGGTGGAGATTATCAGTTGGAGTTCGATTACCCTTCCTATGAACTGCTGCAACCTTTCGGTGGAGGGACCGCCCCCTACGCGCAGCCGACGGTTTACTACAATGGCGGCGCATCATCGACAGCGGGAACCTACTCTTTTAGGTTCACCATCACAGGTCCTGTGAGACAGGAATGGCAGCCCACGCTGTTTGATGCCACAGCCGCAGACTATGAACTGACGGTATATCAAAACGTGGATGGTGTCAACACACTCGTGACACCGCCTTATGTGGCTTCCGATACAGCGTACGAAATCCGGGTAAGGGCACTGAAAGGCGAGAACGTGGACAAGCAGTTCTCGTTGGGCATCGCCTATACCCCGAAGTGGGATCCTTCGGGAAGCTCGCTCCTGCTGATCAACATGCAGAGCGGAGCCACGAACTGGACAGGAAGCGAGAGCACCGAGAAGATTGTAATCAAACAGGTTGACATACCTACAAACTAACAAGCGATGAGACGGATTATATACAATATGATGATTTGTTGTGCGGCGGCATGGCTTCTTGCCGCTTGCAGCAAAGATGACGATCTCCCCGGCGGGCAGACAGGAGGTAACGGCAACAGCATTATCCTCGACATCTCGTCGGGAGCGTTGCCGGTGAGTCGTGCTACCGTACCGGCCGAAGGGGCGGAGGTCGCAGTGAGCCATATCGACGTGCTGATTTTCAACGATACCGACGAGAAAACGAAGGTGTGGAGCGACCGGGTGAACGCGTCAGCCAATGAAACGGGACGGATTACACTGCCCGTAAAACGGTCGTCTTTTACGGAAAATGAGAGGTATTGGGTGTATCTGATCGCCAACAGCACCCACCCGGAAAAGGATTTTGAAAACCTCGCGAACCTGAACGCCTTGAAGGCGATGACGCAGGAGGACGAGAACATTCACCTGACAGGGAAAGACATTGAAGGTGTCCCGGGAACATTCCTCATGGACGGCATAGCCTATCCCGAAGGGAACGATGAACCGGCGGTTGCTGCTCCGGTCGTCCTCTACGACGGCTCGCAAGGGAATGACACGCGGCTGGCGGTCACGCTGCGCAGGGCAGCGGCAAAAGTCGTGGTGACCATCAACAAAGGCCAAGACGTGACTTTTGATTCCAAAGGCATAGGTTACTACCTGCGCAATATGCCCTATACCACATCGGTAGTGGCGGGTGCGGACGGTGCGGCAAAGCTGAGGAATACCGCCCAGACCTCCGGCGGCTATCTTGAGTGGACGGCGAACAAAATTACCGTAACGGCTTACATGTATGCCCATGCTTGGGACAATGGAAGTTCCATGGAGCAGGAAGTGCGCCTGGTGATGAACATTCCCCTGACTTACCAGAAGGATACCGACCCGCAACTGCGTCCCGATAACTACTACCAGATTCCTGTCTGTAACGGCAAGGCCCTGAACCGCAACACCTGCTACAGGGTAACGGCAACGGTCAATGCCCCCGGAGCGGAAAATCCCTCCACACCGGTGCAGTTGACGGATTTGAAATATACCGTGGAGAATTGGATAGACGAGACGGTAAATGTCGGAGGCGGGGACCGCCCGACTTTCCTTGTGCTCAACCGGTACGACCTGGAAATGCACAACAAGGAGGACGACCGCACCAGCCTGATCTTCACCTCCTCGTCGGAAGTGACGGCACAGATTACCCGGGTTTACTATATAGACAAGTTCGGAAGGGAACAGAACTTGGAGAAAAGATACCCCGATAATCCAAACGATAACGAATGGGGAGTGAGTACCGGATACAGATGGCGCAGCCATGGCAACATCCTCATTACTCCCGACAAGGGGCTCAACGGCAAGCTGGATGTACACAGCGACCTCCCCAGGAACAATACGATACGTTATATCGAAGTCCGGGTAACAAATGAGGACGGCAACGAACGTACCGTAACCATTGAGCAGTATCCGTTGGAATATATCACGAATATCCAGGGGTGGTACTCGTACCGCGATGATTTCAAGAATTCAGATCCTAACCCGACTACCTATGAATATGTAGGTGATAAAATTACCGGAATCGCCCTTGCCACCAGAAATATCTCCAGTTGGAACGGAGAATATAGATACCTAACGGGGACAGATGGTTTATTTGGAGGTCCTCCGGACGGATTCTTCGTTTCAAAAGTAGCAAAATTGAGGAATGATGGAAGCGGACAGTCTGATTTATATGAATACTATTACACATCAAACTCAAACAGACTTCGGGAATCCCGCTATAGCGAAATTAACGGCAGAATGTACACCATTGTATTGACAGGGACATCCAGTGAATATACTCTTGGCCGTCCACGTATGGTCCAGGATACATACCATCCGGAACTTATGGTTACGGATCCGGGACAGGACAATGCCCAATTGGTCTCGCCGTCATTCATGATAGGTTCCTGTGTAGGCGAATTCCAAGTTGGAGGAGGAAACCTGAAGCTGGACGGGAGTGACAACAGTGTCCGCGTTGCACGCGAGCACTGCGCGCATTATGTAGAAACGTATAAAGACCCGAAAACCGATAGGACGGTTACCTTGGATGACTGGCGCCTGCCCACAGAAGCCGAACTTAAAATCATTTTTAAATTCCAGGGCTCGAAAGACCAGGATGCAGACGCCATAGACTACCGCTTGAACGGACAGTACTATTACAGCGCAAGCGGAAGATTTTATAATGAGAAATACACCGTTAGCGGTACCGGAGTGGCCTGTGTACGCGATGCCTACGGTAAAAAGGAATAAACGTAGAAACCTGTCAAAAAGAAACGAAATATGATAAAGGAAATAATAGACAAGCTTGTCGCCCTGCTTGCGGTATCGGCCCTGCTCGCTTCGTGCAGCGAAAGCGAGTTGTGGCAGAATCCGCAGACCGAGGCACGCGACGGCTACATCATGCTGAATTTCAAGACGGAAATTCCTGCGATGCAGGAAGTCGTCACCCGTGCGGTAGACCCTGACGGTGGCGGAGTGCAAGATATGACACTTTTCTGCTTTGACAGTTACGGGCTTTTCATCTCTACCGTCAAGGCCGGTGTCACGGTGCAGAAGCCCGGCCCGGGGGAGATGGAGGGCACATTCAAGGCTGAGGTGCCCGAAAATACCCGGACCATCCATTTCCTGGCCAACCAGAATATGGATGAATTCAAGGAGGACAGTTTCCGCAACAAGTCGGAGTCCGAGGTCATGGCAGTGTTGGAGGGCTCGTCCGGACGCATGATCTATTGGGGCCGTTTCGCCTGCGATGCAGGAAACGACAGCAATATAGCCGAACAGATGGCCACCTCGGGCAATTCCGTCAAACTGATCCGCAACCACGCGAGAATCTCCGTCGACAACCCGGACAATAACGGGCATATCGTGATTACGGGCTTTGCGGTCTGCAACACCAACGCTTTCGGAACGGTGGCCCCGCACCACCCGAAGAAAGGCTTTGATTTCACGTGGCCTTCCAGCGACGACCCCTTCGTCACGCTTCCCGTGAACGATGCCAAGATGAGCGATATTACGGACGTGACATCCAGCATGAACCAGTATGTCTTCGAGTGCGAGAACAGTGCCGATGCCCCTGTCAGCGTAATTCTTCGGGGACATCTTCCGGATCAGGACGAAGAGAAATACTACCGTGTCCTGCTGGTTGACGACAAGGGCGAGCAGCTCCTCGTGCGCCGGAACCACCATTACAAGCTTCACATCGAGGGCGCGCTATCTTTCGGTCAGGCCTCCTTTGCCGAGGCGTTGGAAGCGGCAGCCACGAACAACGTATGGATTTCCATTTCCGATGAAGTGAACGAGGTGGAAGATACGGACTATATCCTGACAGTAGAGAAGACTTTTGTCGTACTGGACGAGAGCTTTACGGAAAACGGAGGCAGCTACACGCTCAATTATACCATTAAAGGAAAAAATGACAAAGCCATCACCGAAGCCGATGCCGCAACGGTCTCCTGGATAGACAACGGGGTGGCGACGCAGACATTCGAGACGAAATTCGAGGTCGTGAACGGTGTCGGACAGGGACATATCCAGATACACCTGCTTCGTTTGGAAAATAACGAGAAACTGGAAGGTACGCTGCTTGTCAAGAAGGGACGGCTGCAACGCAAAATCAAGGTCATCACGATCAGGAAGCAGTCTTTCGTGCCTGCATGGGTCGGGACGGAAATATACGGTAATTTAGGGAACGGTGCCAACAAGAACAACCGTGCCCATGTTACGGCCATGTTCACCATACCCGAAAGCTGTCCCAAGGAGCTGTTCCCGATGAATGTGTACCTTTCCGTTGGCGATCTGGATATCCGCAACGCTTCGGGCATGGAACTGCCCGTGGTGCGCGAGGCGGACAATGACTGGTACAGCAGCGGTGAAATCTCTTCCGTCTATCAAGGCAAAGAGCCGGATTACAAATTTGTCTACACGGCCGATGGTCCCGGCGTCCAGCGTGTCTATTTCGAGAACATATTGAATCAGGAAAACGGCTACGAGGGCACGCTCTATATCGAAGCCGAATATTTCGAAACGATGCGGCGCAAGTTCAAATACTCCACCAATCTCGTATCCATCACGGTGCAGGGACTGAACAAATACGATGCCGTAGGCTCGGGCGTACAAGATGAAGTGATATACTATCGTCTGGTTCCACAGAAAAAAGGAGCCAACGTGCAGTTTGACATGCTGCTGGCAGAGAGGTCCGACAATGATCAAGGGACAGGGAACGACAATCCTGCCAATGCGCAAGGCAAAGACGAATTCCTGCTCTACTCGCAATACCTGGATTATTACGAGGACGGTGAGGAACCCGATGCCGGAGTGACTGCATTCGATTGCAAATTCTATCCCGATGAATCGAACAATTGGTGGCAGACCAACAATCCCCAAGGTGGCCGTATGCTGATGTTCAAACCGAGAACTGAAGTTTTGAGCAGCCCGTCGCAAGGTACCGGAAGATATTCCATCTACATGAAGACCAACCGTGCCCGGAGCGCCGAGGTGATCCACATCGCCTCCAACGACAACCGGCTCGGACCGGTATTGCCGGAAGATGCAAACGAGGATAATCCCGGTATATATGGCGGCCGATCATACCGCAGTACGACTTTCGAGCTGGCCAACTACACCCCGTTCCGGTTCGGAGCCCGCGTGAAGTACGGCAACAACGACTGGCAGGGAGAGGCCGACGAGCCTGACCGCACGGTAGCATCCGGTGCCATACCGGCAGACATACCGGAAAAAGTCACCCCGTTGGAATGGACATATCAACCCGACCAGCGGGTGGATATCGGCATCGATGTGACGAGCTTTGCCGGTTTTGACAACAAGTCGGTGGATCCTTTCGGCCAAGCGTTCGAAATCTATATCGACGCGCCTATGCTGAAAATCGATGCCGGCCGTCTTGCGGAAAACAGACTGGACGGAACCAAACTGAAAGCGCATCCCACGATTCCCGGGCGTTTTGTCTATACCGTGGATGCCAAGCGGGAGACGGAACGGCGATATGGTACGGATGATATTGCTAACACGGACAATATTGCCTCCAGTCAGCGTGGGGAACGCAAGACCCTGCCGTTCCTTGTGAATAGCGTCGTAAGTGCCGGGGACATCGTGATTTCGTCCGATGAAAGCCGGGTAGTGTATTATTCCAAGACTTTCCGTGTGTCGAACCAATCGATTGCCGGGACGCTTCAATATAAAAATACCGCCGGCGTGGTGCAAAACATACCGAAGGATGCTTTCGTATCCTTCGAGCGTACCCGCAACGGAAGCCGTATCGGGTCGGTAAGCGTAACAGCCGACGGCCAGTACGAACTTCGGCTTCGCAAGGAATATGAGTTTAACTGGTACACGGACGAGGTGGAACTGCATTACACAGGTGACGGAGGCATGGTTTATCATGCGACATACCCGAGCCTGTCCAGCCTGTTTGCCAGTCCGCACATCGTACTTGAACCGTCTGCCGGCGAATGAGATTTTCCGAACCGGTATATGCAACGGCACCGGACGTTTCCACATCCGGCGCCTTTTTAACAACATAAGATATGAAGATGCTGAATCATACTTTTTTCGCCTGTCTTTTGGGCATGAGTCTCGTTTCCTGTTCACATGCCCAACAGCAGAAAACCAAGGAATTCCGTCTGCCCGACGTGCCTGTCACGCTGACGGCGCCTGAAGACAGGGCGGCGTACTTGTCCCTGCATTACTGGGACCACTTCGATTTTGCCGATACGTCGCTCATCTCCCGTCCTGAAATCACCGAGCAGGCCTTTGTCGATTTCCTCGGCATCCTGCCCTATACCGACCGGGCACAGGCTGCCATCGATACTCTTTTCCGCCGCGCCGCAACCGGACAGGAGATGCTGTATCACTTCATCGGGCTGAGTGACAAGTACCTCTACGAGCCCAATTCGCCCATGCATGACGAGGAACTGCATATCCTCGTATTGCGGGCACTGCTGGACAACCCCTGCCTGTCCGATACGGACAAGATACGTCCCCGCTACCTGTTGGAAATAGCCATGAAGAACCGTCCGGGAGACGTGGCGGCGGATTTCACCGTCACTTGCCGGGACGGCAGGCGCAGGCAGCTCTCCGGCATAAAGGCCGACTACGTGCTGGTTTACTTCAACGACCCCGATTGCGAGGACTGCCGCCGGGTGAAGGAATTGCTCACCCTGTCCCCGGTTGTGAACGACCTGTTGGAGTCCGGCCGTCTGAAACTCCTCTCCGTGTGTGTGGAGGGCAAGACCCCCGCGTGGGAAAAGGCGGAATTTCCCGCCGGTTGGATAGATGGTTATGATGCCGATCAGCGGCTTACCCGCGAACAGGTGTACGACCTCAAGGCGATGCCCACCCTTTACCTGCTCGATGCGGAAAAACGGGTGATACTCAAGGACGCTTCGTTCGAGCAGGTGGAAGAACGGTTGTCCTGAAAGATGCCTCATGAAAGCCTATGAAGACATCCGGAAAAGACAGTAAGGAGAGCAACCGTTTCAGGGGCATCAGGCCGGAGACGGAGGAGAAATACCGCCGAGCGATCGAGATGTACGCTTCCACGGAGCTTTCCGGCTGTGAGATATGCCGTATCTGCGAAGTGACAGAATCGGGTTTCCGGTGTTACCTGACCAAGTACCACCGTGAACTCGTGCTGGCCCGTTACGCTATACTGTGCAGCAAAGAAGAGGCCGGGCAGATTAAGTTGGGACAGCTCCGGGGACAGTTGCCCGCTACCCGTGTCAAATACAAGGATACCATCGAGGCGTGCGGGAGCATGGAGCATATCGGATTGCACGTAAATTCGGGTTGGAAGGCACGAATCTGGGCAGGCAGCCGTGTACGCACTACCCCGAGATAATCGAATGGCGCGAGAAGGTGCGCGATTGGCTGGGTATCGGTGACGGGCTGCCGCGCGGCACGCGCCGCTCCTGCAAGGAATAGTATGCTGAGGCCGTCAGGCTCTTGCAGGGTAACTCGTATGTCACGGTGCCGGAGGTTGCCGACTCCTGCGGGCTTTCCTATACCGGACTGGAACAGCACCTGTTGTTCTACCATAAGGATCTGGTGAAGCGGCGCATCAGGATACGCAAGAAGGCTCTCCGACGGCAGCGGAAAGGGGAAATCACCGGTCGGGGTACCGTGCACGCCCCCTCTCCGGAGTTGGTGGAGAAGTATGCCGAAGCGGTGCATCTGTATGCCACGACACCCATGTCGGCCGCACGGATAGCCGGGAAGACGGGAGTGTCGAAGAAGGGATTCTACGAGCACCTGCAAAGGTGGCATCTGGACCTGGTATGCAGGCGGAAGAATATCCCCTACGAGGAAGGGCGGCTAGTGGACTGGTCTAAAGTCCGGAAATACAACCCCGCGACAAAGGCCAAATATGCCGAAGCCATCCGCCGGCTGAAAGAAAGCGGGCTGCCGACGGCACAGGTCGCCGCCGAGTTCGGGCTGCAACCCGAAGCGTTCCGCAGCTACCTGAAGGAACACGAGCCGGAACTGTATGCCCGGAAGGGAATGGTCAGGACGGATACGGGCGGCGCGGTGTCCCGCCGCAGCATGGAGAAATACAGCGAGGCCATGCACCTGTACGGCACGACAACCGAAAGCGTGAAGTCGTTGGCCAGGCGGTTCGGGTTCAACGACTGCTCGTTCGGGCAGTTCATCAGAAGGAATTTCCCCGAACTGGTCGAAAAGCACAACGAAATCGTCCAGAAAAAAGGAAAACAAAATAAATAACCGGCTTTCGTATGCCGCTCCGTTGCGGAAGATAAGCTGTCATAGACAGTCTGACAAAATTCAATTAGGATACCTACTATCAAAATGATTTGCAGGATTATCCGATTCTGTCATTTTTCAATACACTCTCTCTAATAATCATCAAGGTTAGATGGACATTCATCGCATTTTTTTTCTGTCTTTTAATCCTAAGTGTTGCATAATATCGGATAACGATTTAGGTTCAACGCAGCTGACAATCTTATTCAATCGACTATCAACTTTTGGGGAACCCCCAAGCATCATGGACATTTTTTAATATCCGGTTGCGATAAATACAGATAAATACTACATCTTCTCTCAAAATACTGTTATTGGGGACCCAGCATTATACCTTGATTTATAAAAACAAGGAATCTATATACCAATTTACTGTCAACCAACTTTCTTCCAACTTCGCCATACTTTCTCTATAAACAGATAGAGTTAAGTTACTTACTATCTGTTGGGGAAAACAAAAATTTTTTCTCTGTTTATAGAGGAAATAAGCAATTAAATGCGGGTAAAAGAAAACTTGCTCCTTATCTACAGAACGTAGCCCATTTGAAACCCGTTTAGACTTACTTAGCATGAAGTGACAAAAATTTGGCATGAAAACAAGTATCCTCGTCATGCGCTGTAAAGTGGTACATAATATATAGTATGAAAACGTCTAATTATTGGGAAGTGTATGACCGATAAGTTCAGACTAACAATAATGAAGCAAAAAAGGTTTTGTTACAAATAAGTCTGAGTGTAAGTTATAGAGAGATTGTTCGACAAAAATTCCGTTCTCTCCATAAGAGAAGTATTTGGGATACAAAATTATACAATTCACTGAAAATAACAATATAAAAATGATATAATTTTCAACCGAGTGCCTCATTTCAAACAGATGTTATAGGTTTTACTCAACAGTTGTTAAGTGAATCGTCTTCCAAGCAAATAAAACAAATATTGTTTACTAGCTGATTACAACCAATTTTATATTCAAATACTTCTCTTATGGAGAGAAGTAGCAGAAGATGGAGCCGGAAACGGCTTCAGAGATTTTGTGCATGTGTGAGATAACGGAATCTTTTATGGTGTAAACATGAACAGATATACTGACATGGGAAGTTATTCTCCAGCTTTTGAAAAGAATGTTTGTAACTGCTTGATATGTAGTATAATTTACAATCTTGCAGGATTAGAAGAATTGTCCTAAATCCAAAATATGGCTACTTCGGAAGGTGAAAAACAGACATGCTGGTACGTGATGCGCGACCTTAAACGGGCCAATGCCAAGTTGCCCGCATACAAGCAACTGTTGAACGAGCATTTCGAGGTGTTCACTCCCATGAAAGAGCAGTTGAGTGTTCATGGCGGCAAACGGACTCGGGAAGAAGTTCCCTTTATCCAGGATTTGCTTTTTGTTCATGATACCCAGGAAGCTATTGATCCGTTTGTGGAAAAGTATCCCACGATACAGTATCGTTTCCAGAAGGGAGGTGGTTACAAAAATCCGATGACTGTCGCTGATGCGGACATGGAGCGGTTCATACATGCTGTAAGTGTGTCGAAAAATCCGAAATATTATCTTCCTGGCGAATTGACACCCTCTATGTGCGGACGGCACATCCGTATTGTAGGCGGTCCTTTGGACGGTTATGAAGGAAAATTGCTGACTGTACGCGGGTCGAAAACGAAACGTCTGTTAGTGGAGCTGCCCGAGTTCTTTTCCGTAGGGGTGGAAGTCAATCCCGAATATATCAGGCTATTATAAAATAATGATATGTAAGCCCGACTCTATTTTGGATGATATATGGTCCAAAGTTAAAGCGGTGTGCATTGATTATGACCTGCCGGACGAGCTGCGGATATTAAAGGTTATGCTCCGGAACAAGATGAGTACTGGTTTCTGTTATCTGTTTTGACAAATGCATCTGTACAGAACAGCCCGGCGCATGTTACAATGAGGATAAAACCTGCATTTCTGGCTTTGTAAAATTGAATATACGCTAATTCCCGACAACGGATGAAACATTTTTGAAAGTAATGAATGGTTACAATTCCGGAACTGAGCCTTGCTGGATGCCATTGATGGAACTCATCGAAACATGCCTGTTCGACATCATTCACACAGAAGATACAACCGGACGATTCATTCGTCTGTATGGAGCAGGTGACTATTGGCACGCATTCGAAGAATCCGCCTACCAATTGAGTCAGCTGTTCGTGACACACGATGTAACTGTACTCAGGCATAAAGTTTACCCATTTCCCGTTTTAATGGTCAGCATCTCGGATGACGAACTCCAGGCTTACGGCAAAAATCACATCTTCAGAAAGAAAGTATCAGGGTACAGGGAACTTGTTGGGATAGGAATCTCGATGAAGCGGTACAAGGAATGGCACAAAAAAGAGGTGATGAAATTCTCTTCTCTTCCATGACTTTGCACAAGTAAAGAACAAATTCTGACATAATATGATTTTTTGGATAGTTAATTGCAGTATTGCATTCCTGATCTGTGTGTTCTGTGCGGGTATCATCATTCCCCAGATTTTGTTGATCGCTTTCCGCAAGCGGTTATTCGACCTTCCCGACGAACGGAAGATTCATCATTGTGCCGTGCCCCGGTTGGGCGGCATCGCATTCAAGCCGGTAGTGTTTTTCACCGTAGCCTTGTTGCTGGGGATCAATATGGTTATGGGGCATTCGGAGATGTTGTCCGAAATCGAGAACGATGTTCGGCCCTTGGCTTTCGCCTTCTGCTCCATCATGGTTCTGTATCTGGTTGGCATGGCCGATGACTTGATCGGCATCCGTTATCGAGCCAAGTTCGTTATCCAGATTCTGTGCGGCATGATGCTTATCGCCGGTGGTATATATATCGATAACCTGTACGGCATTCTAGGCATTCATTCGGTTCCATTATGGCTGGGGTATCCTCTGACCATTCTGTTCGTGGTCTTCATCATCAATGCCATCAACCTGATCGATGGCATTGACGGACTGGCTTCCGGGCTATGCAGTATTGCCTGTTTGCTTTATGGGTTGACTTTTCTTATGTTTCACCAGTATATATATGCCATGCTGGCGTTCGCCACATTAGGGGTGTTAGTGCCGTTCTTTTATTACAATGTTTTCGGGAATGCCGAGCACGGAAAAAAGATTTTCATGGGTGACACAGGCAGCCTGACCGTTGGCATGATGCTCTGTCTTCTCAGTCTCAAGTTGACTATGTGTGGGACAGATGATAATACGGTACATATAAATCCGATGGTGCTGGCATTCTCCCCGCTGCTGATTCCTTGCTGTGATGTGGTCCGGGTTTATCTGCATCGGGTACGCAACGGAAAGAACCCGTTCTTGCCGGATAAGAACCATATCCACCATAAACTACTTGCTGTCGGAATGCAGCAGCGAAGTGTCATGATTATCGTCATATCCGTATCGACCGTATTCATACTGTTTAATATTCTTCTCTCCCTTTATCTGAATGTAAACTGGATCGTACTAGTCGATATCCTGATATGGACTTTCACCAATATCCGACTGACGAAACGTATCGGACAGCTTCAGTCGAGACAGGCAACCAACAAATAAAAATCAATGAAATATGAAAATCAGATACATTTTACTCTTATTGACCGTGGCTTCCCTGCTAGGATCATGTGCCGCGCCGAAAGTCGCTTATTTTACGGACCTGAAACCGGGTATGGCAGAGCAGGTTCTTAATCCATTGGAAATCAGGGTACGTCCCGAAGACAAGATTTCCATATTGGTCAACAGCAAAGACCCTTTGTTGATGGACCTTTTCAACCTTCCGATTATATCCCGACAAATCGGTATAAGATCAGAAGCATCCAACAATCAAGGAATGTCAGGATACACGATAAACAAGGATGGAAATATCGATTTTCCCGTGCTGGGGCATATCCATGTGGCGGGAATGACACGCGAGGAGATTGCCTTGTGCATAAAAGAAGAGTTGATCTCGAAAAACCTCGTAAAAGATCCGGTAGTAACAGTGGAATTCATGAACCTGACCGTTTCCGTGTTGGGTGAGGTCGCCAACCCCGGACGTTTCAATATCGACAAGGACAGGCTGACGCTCCTGGACGCTTTAAGCATGGCCGGGGACCTTACCGTCTACGGGAAACGGGAGAACGTGCTGGTACAGCGGGAGGAAAACGGCAAAAAGACCCTGTACCGGGTCAATCTGAATTCGGGATATGACCTTTATGCTTCTCCCGTGTACTACCTGCAACAGAACGATATTGTTTATGTCGAACCTAACTCGGTCAGGGCAAGACAATCGACAGTCAATGGGAACAACGTGCGGTCTACCTCTTTTTGGTTATCGTTGGCCTCGCTGCTGACCACCATTACCGTGTTGATCGTGAAATAAATATAGAATCTGATATGGCCGTAAATCAAAAGAATACAAAACCGGGACAGCCGGATGATTTCCTGCGGATACAGGATCTGTTGTACCTGTGCCTCGCGAGGTGGAAGTGGTTCGTCCTGTCTTTGGCGATAACGACAGGTGTTGCTGCTGTCTATCTGCTGTGTACCCCTGCCGTATATACACGCACTGCTTCGGTGTTGATCAAGGAGGATTCCAAAGGCAAGTCGGTTTCCCCGGATCTGGAATCCTTTTCGGAGTTTGGGTTGTTCCAGTCCAGCACCAATGTAAATAACGAACTCATCACCTTTCAGTCGCCGGCTTTAATGACCGAGGTAGTTAAACGATTTCGTTTGGATATGAATTACTTCGTTCCGGGGAAATTCCACCGTCAGGTGGCCTATGGACTGACATTACCAGTGGATGTAACGATAAGTGACTTTCCTGAAAACGAATCGGCTGGGTTTACATTGGAAGTACAGCCAGACAGCACATTACTCTTATCCGACTTTACACGTAACGGGACGGAGCTCGACGGAAAGGATATAAAGGGCCGCTTGCTCGACTCCATCACTACGCCATTAGGGAAAATCATTATCCATGCAACCCCCAATTATGTGAAAGGCGAGACATACACATTGTATGTAGGTAAATCCAGTTTGTATGATGCTGTAAACTCCTGCTCGTCCAATCTGTCCGTTTCATTGAATAATGAGAAAGCGTCAGTTATCGACCTGTCATTCAGGGATAATTCTGTACAACGGGCGGAGGATGTATTGAGCATGTTGATTTCCGTTTATAATGAGAACTGGGTGAAGGACAAGAACCAGATCGCTATCAGCACCTCGATGTTCATCAACGAGCGTTTGGGCGTAATCGAACAGGAACTGGGCAACGTGGACGAGGACATTTCATCCTACAAGTCCGAACATCTGTTACCCGACGTGCAGGCGGCTTCGAGCATGTATATGGCGCAGAGCAGCCAGACGAATGCGCAGATTCTGGCTTTGAACAACCAGCTCTACATGACCCGCTACATCCGGAACTATTTGTCCAATGACGCCAACCGTACCCAACTGCTTCCGGCCAATTCCGGCATTGAAAGCGCCAATATTGAATCGCAGATTGCCGAATACAACAAACAACTGTTGCAGCGCAACAGCCTGGTTGCGAACAGTAGTACGGAAAATCCGCTGGTCGTTGATATGGATCAGGCCCTGGCATCCATGCGTGGGGCGATAATCAGGTCTATCGACAATCAGATAGTAACCTTGAATTCGCAGATAAAAAGTTTGCGGCAGACGGAGCAACAGACAACATCACGTATAGCAGCTAACCCTACACAAGCCAAATACCTGCTCTCGGTGGAACGCCAGCAGAAGGTAAAGGAGGCTCTTTATTTGTTCTTACTGCAAAAGCGTGAGGAGAACGAACTCTCACAGGCATTTACGGCCTACAATACCCGTATTGTTGCCCCGCCCCACGGTAGCATGTTGCCGATGTCACCCGTGCGCAAAAACATCTTAATGGTCGCGTGTGCTTTGGGACTGCTTATTCCGGTAGTCATTATCTTTATATGTGAGAACATGAATACCCGTGTACGGGGAAGAAAAGATCTGGAAAGCGTAACCGTACCGTTCATCGGTGAAATTCCGCTGTTCACAAGAAAGAAGAAAGGAATATTCAGAAAGAAACCACAGGAAGTCAGGGCCATTGTTGTCAAGGAGGGCAGCCGTGACATCATCAACGAGGCATTCCGTGTATTGCGTACCAACTTGGAGTTCATGACTGGCAAGGATAAGGCATCGAATGTCATCATCGTGACCTCGTTCAATCCGGGCAGCGGCAAGTCGTTCCTGACCATGAATATCGCCGTGAGCTTTGCCATTAAAGGGAAGAAAGTGTTGGTAATCGACGGTGACCTGCGTCACGGCTCTGCGTCATCCTATATCGACTCTCCTACCAAGGGGTTGAGCGACTATCTTGGCGGCAGGATTGACAATCTCAATGAAATAATTGTCACCAATCCGAAACAGAAATATCTGGACATCCTTCCTGTCGGCACCATACCTCCCAACCCCACCGAACTGTTGTTCGACGACCGGCTGAAACAGGTAATAGATACCGTAAGGGAACAATACGAATATGTGCTGATTGACTGTCCGCCCATCGAACTGGTGGCCGACACGCAGATAATCGAGAAGCTGGCTGACCGTACTATTTTCGTGGTTCGTGCAGGATTGCTTGAACTGAGTATGCTTGCTGAACTGGAGAAAATCTACGGGGAGAAAAAATACAAGAACATGTCCCTGATCCTGAATGGAACCGAGGGAAGCGGTGGTCGCTACGGATACCGTTATGGCTATCGGTATGGTTATCACTATGGTTACGGTTCGGAATATCACTATGGTTCCGATGAAAAATATATAGAGTAAATCGTTGATTATCAAGCAATTAAATACGGAGTAAGAATGTAAATTTGATTTCCCTATTGTTTCACTAAAAATCACAACTATGGCACAGAACGATTTTACAGAAGACAAAGCGACCTTATTCGGTGCGGGTATGGTTACTGTAGGTGTATTTGGTAAAACAGCATTGATTACCAAAGGAGTCGGAGTGGTTGCCGCAACAAAAGCCGGAGTATTGGCTGGTGGATTTATCTGTCCTCCTGCGGCTATCTGTATCGGTTTAGCTTGTGTTGGGGCCGGGTTGATAAATCATTTCGGCAAGCGAAACTGGTGGTGAAGTTTATCACCGGGACAATCAATTCATTCCCGGATTCCGCATATATGTCATGTGGAATCGGGAATGATTAAAAAGTTTTATGTCATTATATGTGGTTTTTTAAAAAAAGGGAAAAACAAAATATAATAAAGCTAATCGGTTTTACAGACTATCATTCGCATATTCTTCCGGGCGTGGATGACGGTGTACAAACGATGGACGAATCTTTGGAAATTCTACGTTTGTATGAGGAGCAAGGGATCAAATCCGTATGGCTCACACCGCACATCATGGAAGACATTCCCAATACGACTGCCCATCTTCGCGACCGTTTTGCAGAATTGCAGGCTGCTTACACAGGTGGCGTACAACTGCACCTTGCAGCGGAAAACATGCTTGACAATCTCTTTGAGGAACGGCTGGGAAAGAATGACCTGCTACCTTTAGGCGAGAATGGCGACCACCTGCTGGTGGAAACCTCTTATTTCAGTCCTCCGATGGGCTTGAAAAATATCCTGCTTCGCATCAAATCTAAAGGATACCACCCTGTTCTCGCCCATCCGGAGCGTTATGCTTATATGGATGAATCGGATTACCGACAGCTAAAAGACATGGGTGTGAAATTCCAGATTAATCTTCCATCAATAGCGGGTATGTATGGCAACCGGATTAAGAAAAAGGCCATGTTTCTTATGAGAGAACAGGCTATTGCTTATATAGGGACAGATATTCACAGTTACAGTATATTTCAAAAGTTCATTTGTACAAGCGTTACAAGAAACGTACAAAAACTGCTTGATTTATAGTCAAGATTATTGCGGCTATGGATAGCCAAGCTATAACAAAAATTCCTATTAATAAACAACAAGATGACAAGCGGAGAAAAGGCTCTTTATCATTCCATTATAGAGCAGTTAAAAGATAAGGAACTTTCCGATAGCCAAAAAGACAATTTTGTGAAAAAGCTGGATGAACTGTTCAAAAGTATGAATGACCAATCAAAAGAATTTCAATTAAACTCAATTTTATGAAAGCATGTTTTATGGGCTTGGGCTATATCGGATTGCCTACAGCCATTATCGCAGCAAAGCACGGAGTACAGGTAACGGGTGTTGACATCAACCCCAAAGTTGTAGAGCTGACCAATCAAGGTAAGCTCCACATCATTGAACCGGGGATGGAAGAAATGCTGCAAGAAGTTGTGAAAAACGGGACATTGCACGCAAGCACGAAGCCGGAGACAAGTGACGCTTACTTTATGGTTGTTCCCACCCCGTTCAAAGGTAATCATGAGCCTGATATTTCGTATGTAGAGGCGGCAACTCGTGCTGTACTTCCTTTTCTCAAGGAAGGTGACTTATATGTAATTGAAAGCACATCACCCGTTGGTACGACTGATAAAATGCGTGACTTAATTTTCGCTGAGCGTCCTGAATTGGAAGGTAAAATTTATATCGCCTATTGCCCCGAGCGTGTACTTCCGGGCAATGTGATTTATGAGTTGGTACATAACGACCGTGTCATTGGCGGTATGAACGAAGAAAGTACAACAAAAGCAATCGAGTTCTACTCGCAGTTCGTACAGGGGACGCTGCATCGGACTAATTGCAAGACCGCTGAAATGTGCAAACTGACTGAGAACAGCAGTCGTGACGTGCAGATAGCTTTTGCCAATGAACTTTCATTGATTTGCGACAAGGCAGGGATTAATGTTTGGGAACTTATCAGGCTTGCCAACAAACATCCGCGCGTAAATATCCTGCAACCTGGCTGTGGAGTCGGAGGTCATTGTATTGCTATCGATCCATATTTCATTACAGCGGATTTTCCGGTTGAAAGTCGCATAATTTCTACAGCACGCGAAATCAACAATTATAAATCGTTCTATTGTGCTGAAAAAGTAAAGAACGCCATGTTTGAATTTGAACTGAAAAATCACTGTAAGCCTGTGGTAGCAATGATGGGGTTGGCATTCAAACCGGACATTGACGATTTGCGTGAATCTCCAGCAAAATATATCACAACTAAAGTAATGCAAGGATGTAATAATGCCAACATTTTAGTGGTAGAGCCAAATGTGAAAGAACATAACGTGTTCAAGTTGACAGACTATAAAGAGGCTTATGACAAAGCCGATATTGTTGTGTTCCTTACAGCCCATACACCTTTCAAAGAACTACCGTGGAAAGATGATAAAGTGATACTTGATTTCTGTGGAATATTTAAGCAATAGAGGTAGACAATCATTAAGTTTACCAAGACTTACCCTCCCAATAAACGTACACATATACTGATTGCAGATTTACAGAAAATCTATTGCTTTAAGAAGATGACATTAAGCCAAGTTTTCAAATCAAGATTGTTGTCAAATATTTGGAATCAGTTTCTCCTTTATGGTTTCAGTAGCATTATACCAATTCTACTAATTCCATATTTGTTGAACGTTATAGGAGTAGAAAAATACGGTCTTGTAAATTTTGCCATTATATTTAGCTTTTACTTTCAGATATTCAATGAGTTCGGTTTCGATTTATCTAATGTCAGGCATGTCGTCAATAATAGAGACAATCAAGAAAAATTGGGAAGGATAGTTTCTTCTATTCTGCAATGTAAGTTTTTTCTCATACTCTGTTCTCTATTTGTTTATATTTTAGTTGTAGGGTTGATTCCTTCACTAAGGAATGAACTCACGCTTTATATATTAGCCTTTATTCGTTTGATAGGGGTTGTCATTGCTCCCTATTGGCTTTTCCGTTCAATGGAGGACATTAAATATATAACACGTATCAGCGTGCCAATAAAGCTATTATGTATATTGCCTATTTTTTTAATCGTTAAGTCTACTGATGATTATGCATTGGTGATGTTGTGCTATGCTCTTGAAACATTTGTTTCAGGTATTGTCGCTTTATTCATTGCCCAAAAAAGATACGGGATCAAACTTCAAATAGTCTCGGCACAAGAAGTGAAATTTTATCTTAAGGATAGTATTCCGTTTTTCTCATCAACTTTTTTGATGAGAGCCTATAAAACAATGAATACCTTAGTGCTTGGCTTTATTCTTGGAGATTTTGCAGTCGGATTATATACAGCTGCGGAAAAACTTCATAATGCGTATTCATCATTTGTTTCTCCGCTTTTATCTCAGATATTTTACCCATATTTCACAAGGATAAAAAATATGGGTAGAGCGACTAAGATGGTATTGCTTTTATGTATTGCCAATACAATCGCTTTAGCTTGTATATATTTCTTATCACCGTATCTTATACCGATTTTTATTAAGACTGAAACAGCAAGTATAACCACGTATTTCAACCTATTCTTGCTTTTATTGGCGATTAGTGTGCCAGCTGACATGTTCGGTTTCCCTTATTTGGGCGTACTTGGAAAAATCAATGAGGTAAATATGACAACCATTTATTCTGCAATCATATACATCATTGTTGTCCTTGTCTTGATTCTTACTCACAGTATTAGCATAGGAAGTGTTATTTGGGCTTTGATTATAGCGAACGTGGGATGTTTGGTTTTGCGCCTATATTTAGCCAATAAAGTAAGAGTTGGTAATGTTGATAAACAATAGGATATACAATATAGATACTAATTCTCGACATTGGGCTATTTCTTTAGCCTTAATTGTAATCTTGTCTGTAATAATGACATTTATTCCTTTTGTAGGACTGTGTTTGTCATTAATGTTTTTCAGACAAAGGTTTGCCCCCATTCTATTTATTATCTTTTCTTTCTATTTTGGTTGGTTTTATGAGCCACAAATGGATTTGTTGGTTCATTATGAGCATTTTCATCGTATTGCCGACAAATCATTGGTTGAGCAATGGATGGACTCTGGAACATCAAAATATGGCAAAGAAATATATCCTGTATTATTTAAATATTTCATTGGTTTAATTGCTGATAACCGGAATTTTTTCTCTGCTTGTGCGTGTGTGGTATATACTTCTCTATTTATATTTGGAGTCGTAAAACCACTCCAGCCATTATATATGCAGAAAATGTCAATTCCTGCATGGCTACTCTTCCTGGGAGTGATTTTTACTGTAGAATACTATTGGTTTCTCGGTTTTCGCTTTTGGAGCGGAGCATTTGTTTTTACTGGCTTCTATTTGAGATACCTTAATTCAGGAGCCGTTAAGTACCTTTGGTTATCTGCGTTATGTATTTGTTTTCACTATTCACTACTCGCCTTATGTGTCGCGGCTGTATTAAACCTACTCTTGCGATATAGGTTTAAAGTGTACTATTTAATTCTTATCGTATCATTCATCGTTCGCTTTGCGAAAATCGCGTTTGTCACTAATATCGCACAATTTGGCATATTTGAAAACTACGTCAAAGAGAGCGTTAGGAATCAAAATATCATACAGTCTGTTGGAAAGTATGCAGAGGAAATACGCGAGTATGGTAATCAGTTCTATTTGCTTCGTGAAACAATTGCCGTTTTCGGTGTCTTGGCTGTGATCTATATACTATATAAAAAAATAGGGAAAGAATTTTGGGAGCAGAATGTCAAATTCTGGGGGTTCTGTATTCTCCTATTGTCTTTTGCCAATTTCGGATATGTCAGTTTGACTTTTTATGATAGATTCTTCAAACTTGCCGTGCTATTCTTATATGTTTTTACATATATGTGGGTTATGGATATTCAATCCAAATTGAGTTTTAAGTCCCAGCTACTAATAACTATGGTTACAATTATACCGGTATTGTATTTCATTGTTACACCATTAGTTGAACAGAGGCACATGTTGTTCCAACTAAACTTATGGTTTAGTAATCTATGTTCATGATGAAAAATTTTGTAATCTGAATTTCTCATCGTGCTGATGTATGGTCTATGGATAGCTACCAATACGAACAACCAAAAAGGCATAACATCAGAAAACGAAAATAGATTAACCGTTGATGTTCAATGTTCTTAATTATTTTAATCATATCAATTGAAACACTAACAATGAGGGTATTAATAACTGTTCCCACTAAATCCGGATATGGAGGAGTAACTAATTATTATTTAGGGATTAAAGAGTATTGGAAAGAAAATATTGAATATTTTTATTTCGGTCGTAAGCCTTGGCGTAATATATTTTATCCATTTTTAATTATCCGTTTTATAATCCGATTGATTTGCTTTAAACCTGATATAGTACTACTTAACCCATCGCTTGGAGATAAAGCCTTAAAACGAGATTTTATATATTTAAACATTTGCCGATTTTTCAGAAAGAAAACATCCGTATTTATTCATGGTTTCAATTTCGAGTATGCTAAAAATGCAGATTGGAAATGGATAAGTGCCAATTTGAATAAGGCCTTGTGTATTTTTGTGTTATCCCAAGATTTCAAGAATGAATTGATAAGGAGGGGGATAAAATCTGATATACATCTAACTTCGACAAAAGTACCCGATTATTTTATTTCAGGTTTTGACCTTTCGATGAGACAAGGAAAAGCCGAAAACATTATGTATAGCGGGCGAATAGAAAAGGCCAAGGGTGTATATGAAACAGTCGATACATTTTCAATACTTAAGTCACAATACAAGGATCTGACATTGACCTTTGTCGGTGATGGCTCAGAACTTCCTATGTTGAAACAATATGTTGAGAATAAGAAAATAAAGGATGTCCGTTTTACTGGAGAGTTACGTGGGGAAGATTTTAAAAAGGAATACATTAACGCCGATATGTATTTGTTTCTAAGTTATACGGAAGGTATGCCAACTGTGGTTTTGGAAGCAATGATTTTCGGACTCCCTATTTTTACCAGAAAAGTGGGTGGCCTAATAGATTTCTTTGAAAATGGAAAGATGGGATATATATCAAGTTCGTTAGATCCGGCAGTTTTTGCAGAAGCAATGAAACCATATATCGAGAATCCTGCTAAAATGAGGAGTGTATCAATATATAATTCCGAATATGCGAAAACCCATTTTGTTGCATCCGTTGTTGTCCGAAAATTTGAAAATACACTAAAGAAATATATTGAGCTATGAATATTCTGAGAATCAAGAAGCTAATATTTTTACACCTCCAACATCTACCCATGAAATCAAGGGCATGGAGACCATTAGTTTGCAAATGGGGTGGAGTGCAGATAATCAGCCCCAAAAGAACGTTTATCGGTGAGGGCGTCATATTTGACACAAATTATCCACAAGATATTTTTATCGAAGAAGGTGTTCGTTTGACATCGGGGGTGAAAATAGTAACACATTTCATGAATCCTAATACTGGAAGTTACGACAGGGGGAAGGTTCATATCTGCAAAGGCGCCTATCTCGGAATGAATACTTTGGTGGTAAAACCTGTAACAATTGGAGAGCGAGCTATAATTGGAGCAGGTTCTGTTGTGACCAAAGATATACCAGCCAATGAAGTTTGGGCAGGAAATCCCGCAAAATTTATAAGAAAACGGTAGGATTAATTCATATGGACATTATATCATTCTATAGGGTAGAACGTTGGCTATTTGAACGCCATATTCCGGTTTTGCCCAAAATCGTACAACTATTGATTTTTCTCATTTTCAATTCAAAAATAACCGCTGATTCAAAAATAGGAAAAGGGTCATACTGTGTGTGCAAAGGGATTAGCACTGTCTTAATACCGGGAACAGAAATCGGAGAAAATTGCGTATTAGGATTGCGATTTTCTACTGTACGGCAGTTTCCATATAAAGAAGTTCCTTGTCTAAAGAATAATGTTTGGGTGGGACCTAATGTTATTATTGCTGGCCCTGTTGTAATAGAAGATGATGTGGTAATCGCTGGAAATTCATTTGTCAACCGAAGTGTTCCCAAAGGTGCTATTGTAGCAGGATGTCCGGCAAAGATTATTGGCTGGAGAAAGAATCTTGATTATGCGATTGAGACAAACCCAAAGTATAAAGATGGCCGTATGCCATTCTTGACAAAATGAATAACACCAATGAATGATATTGCAGATGCTTTTTATAAGCTAAAAATTTATTGTGAGACTGAACATTTCAAGGGTTGGGATCCGTATGATGGTCTCAACTCTAAAATTTTTCAGGCAATTCCGCTGCTGAAAAAGTCTGTATTGTGCAGATTGATGGTCATACAAGGTTTCAAGCGTTGCCCTTTCAATATGAGACGGATGGCTTTCGTTCCGAAAGAGTATAACGCAAAAGGTATCGGGCTGTTCTTGTCCGGATATTGCAATCTGTATAAAGTTGTGGAAAATCATCCGCAATTATCCGAAAAAATGGGAACGTTGGAGATGATAAAGGCTCGGATTGAAGAATTGGCAGAGTTGCTTATATCCTTACAATCTAAAGGCTACAGCGGTGCTTGCTGGGGGTATAACTTCGATTGGCAGGCACGCCGTCTGTTTCTTTTTCCCAAATTCACGCCCACAGTAGTTGCTACAAATTTCTGTGCCACGGCACTGATGCAGGCATATGAAATAACTAGGAACAAACACTATTTGGAGATTGCATTAAGTGCAGCGGATTTTGTAATAAAAGATTTGCATCGCACGCCGTATAATGGTGGCTTTCTCTTTTCTTATAGTCCGTTAGAGGGTAATGACACTGTGTTCAATGCTTCGCTGCTCGGTTCTCGATTGTTGAGTTATTGTTTTTATTATACACAACAGGAGGAATACAAAAGACTAGCGGAGCTATCCATTAAAGCCTGTTGTTCCGGGCAACGGGAAGACGGGGCTTGGGTATATGGAATGCTCCCCGTACAGAATTGGGTAGACAGCTTTCATACAGGATATAATTTAGATGCGCTGATCGCTTATCAAGAGTTGACAGAGGATCATGCTTTCAATGGTTACATCGAAAAAGGTTTCGACTACTATGTCAATCATTTTTTCGAAGCGGACGGAACTCCTAAATATTATGATAACCGAATGTATCCTATTGACATCCATTGTCCAGGGCAGCTATTGATAACATTGACCCGCCTACATAAGATGAAAAAATATGAGGAACTTGCCAAAAAAGTATTGCAATGGACAATCCGAAATATGCAAGATAAAAAGGGGTATTTCTACTACCAATTAAAACCTGGCATCAGTTCTAAAATCTCGTATATGCGATGGAGTAATGCATTTATGTTTAATGCAATGTCGCATTATTTACTCGCAATATAAAATTTCCAACATAAATGAATAAAGTTTCTTTAAACGGAGTCGAAATATATCCGTTCGATTCCGAACAGTCTTTGTTGTCTTTTGTAAACGATAATAAGGGCATATTAGTAGCCATAAATGCTGAGAAAATTTTACATGCTACAGATCAGACACGAGGAATTATCAATCGGAACATAGGGTATTGCGATGGAGCCGGCGCACAAATGGCTCTCAAACAAAAAGGTTTTGAAAATGCGTGTAAAATTCCCGGTTGTGAGTTGTGGCTCAAAATTGTAGCTCAATTTTATAGAGAAAAGACTTTTTATTTGATAGGTGGTAAACCTCAAATCATAGAAGAAACTGTGTCTAAACTGCGTAAAGAATATGCAGGGATTCACATTATCGGTTATCGGGATGGATATATCAAGGCAAACGAGGAACGGGAAAGACTTATAAAAGACATAACCGAAAAAAGACCTGATGTGGTATTTGTGGCTATGGGGTCTCCTAAACAGGAATTACTGATGGAAGAAATACAGCATAGACACAAAGCCATCTTTCAAGGATTAGGCGGCAGCTTCGATGTATATACTGGCCATGTGGAAAGGGCTCCTAAATGGTGGGTGAACCACAATCTTGAATTTGCCTATCGGTTGCTCAAAGAACCGAAAAGAATAAAACGGCAAATTCACTTGATAAAGTATGCCTGGTGGCTGATAACTAAAAAATTATAGAACAATGAAGAAGGTAATGCTGGTCTTCGGGACTCGTCCGGAGGCCATTAAGATGGCTCCGTTGGTGAAGGAGTTCCAAAAAAAATCAGCAGACTTTGAAACAATCGTCTGCGTGACGGGGCAGCATCGTGAAATGCTCGATCAGGTGTTGCAGATATTCGATATCAAGCCGAATTATGACTTGAACATCATGAAGCAGGGGCAAGATCTGTATGATGTAACCGCCCGTGTGCTGACCGGGATGCGTGATGTGTTGAACAAGGCGAAACCTGATGTGGTATTGGTGCACGGTGACACAACCACTTCTACTGCCGCCGCACTCGCAGCTTTCTATCAGCAGATCCCTGTAGGTCATGTAGAAGCGGGCCTGCGTACCCACAACATATACAGCCCTTGGCCGGAGGAGATGAACAGACAAATAACAGGGCGCATTGCCACCTATCACTTTTCTCCGACCGCTTTAAGCAAGAAAAATCTGTTGACGGAAGGTGTGCAGGAGGACAAGATAACCGTAACAGGGAATACGGTCATCGATGCCCTTCATATCGTTGTTGATAAAATAAAGACTGACGGAGCTCTACAACAAGAACTTGCCGGGGTGCTGGAAAAAGCGGGTTACGATACCTCACGGCTTGCTGATGGCAAGAAACTCGTTTTGATAACCGGACACCGACGTGAAAATTTCGGAGACGGATTCATCAGCATGTGCACAGCCATTAAGGATCTGACGGCAAAATATCCATATGTGGACTTTGTCTATCCGATGCACTTGAACCCCAATGTCCGCAAACCTATCCATGAAGTATTCGGGGAGAATTTGAATAGTTTGGGAAATATGTTCTTTATCGAACCATTGGAATATCTGAGTTTCGTGTTCCTGATGGAAAAAGTGACCCTTGTCCTTACCGACAGCGGTGGTATTCAGGAAGAGGCTCCGGGGTTAGGCAAACCGGTACTGGTGATGCGTGACACCACCGAACGTCCGGAGGCGTTGGATGCAGGAACGGTAAAATTGGTAGGAACCGATTATAACAAAATTGTCTCCGAGGTATCGATTTTATTGGATGATGCATCTGCTTATGAGCAAATGAGTAAAGCCATTAATCCTTACGGTGACGGAAAAGCGTGTATGCGTATAACGCAAACACTTAATGTTCGGTTGTAACTTTTGTATTTTCTTGACACATTCACCAGAAGAAATATGTTAGTACCGAAGGTGAATGTCGTATTGCAGGCGGACAAAGACATCGGCAGCATAACAGAGGCAGACATTTGGCTCAATTGTATGGACGGCAACGGTAACTTCTTGTCTGTGGCTGCGGAAGACCATACCGGCGACGGACATTACATTGCCACCTTGCCGTTAGACTACAGCCCGGTAGAGCCTTTCATCCAAGTTCACTTGAATGAAATGGTCTATGATTACCTGTCCATTCCGAATTTCAAAGCGGGACAGGAATGTCAAATCTCGCTTATACTCGGTACGGACGGGCTTCGCACACCGGGAATAGGAGCTGAAATCGACGACTGGGAAGTTGTGGAAGGAGATGTCACATTCGTAAAATGACAAAATATAATAAATGACGCCTGCTGGTTTTGTTATCATTGGCAGGCGTTTCACTTTTTATCCCTCATTCAGGAATCCCGGCATTTACCGAGTGTTCCGCTTGTTCTGCACGTCTTTTTCCCATTTCGATGTGAAGGATTTACCACAAAGGGCTTGGAGAAGAAGAAACACATAGCAGAACTGAAAATCCGACCTAGCTAAAAAGAAAAACAGATTTCTTATTTATGCCTTCAGACTCCGGACAAATTAACTCTATAGTTTTTTGAGCATTCCTTCGTTCGTATTGGGATTTATGGTTATTTTTGTAATTCAATCAATAATATGACGATAATGGCAAAGACATACCAAAGGACTAAATTACAAGAAGTCACGATCAGAGGATATAAATCCATAGCCTATGACAGACCTGTGACCTTGAAGCTGGGTGATGTCAGCATCTTGTTGGGTGCCAACGGTGCAGGCAAGAGCAATATCATCAGTTTTTTCCGGATGCTGAGCTACATGATGAGCAAGTCATTCGGGAGATATGTGGAAATATCGGGCACGTCTCATGCCTTGCTGCATTACGGCATTAAACGGACACCGGTCATGTCCGGAGAACTGAAGTTTGCCGACAGCAATTCCATGGATGTTTATGGCTTTTCATTGGCCAATGCCACTCCCGACAGGCTGATTATCACGGAAGAGCGGATTACATGGCATCGCAAGGGGGAGAAAAAGCCCTATGAGATAGCACTGGAACCGAATTTCAAGGAGTCCGCTCTCGCAGAGTGTGAGGATCCGGTTGCCAAAACTATTTTCCAGATGCTTTCTTACTGCAAGGTATATCAGTTTCACGATTCATCGACAGAGGGGCCGCTACGTCAGGCTTGTCCCGTCGAGACGGCCAATTACCTCCAGTCGCACGGAAACAATCTGCCTTCTTTCCTGCTGTTCCTGCGGGAGAACTACAAGGATGCCTACAACCGGATTGTTGACTATGTCCGTGACGTAGTTCCCCAGTTCCAGGACTTCTATCTGGAGCCCGTGGGTGGTATCATTTCTCTCCGGTGGATAGATAATTCTGCCACGGACTATCGTTTCAATGCCTACCAGTTCTCCGACGGATCTATCCGTTTCATTGCCCTGGCCGCCTTGCTTCTGCAGCCTGCCCAGACAATGCCCAACGTCATCATTTTGGATGAACCGGAACTTGGCTTGCATCCCTATGCCATCAGCCAGCTGGCAGAAATGATTAAGGATGCGTCCATACACGCACAGGTCATTATTGCCACGCAGAGCAAGGATTTGGTCGATCATTTCGACATCGGCGATATCTCTGTGGTGGAAATGAACAAGGAAACGCAGGCAACCTCTGTCACTCACCTTGACGCCAAAGAATATCATCTTTGGCTTCAGAACTATACGGTGAGCGAACTTTGGGACAAAAACATCATAGGAGGACGTCCCGTATGAAAGCGAAGATTATTCATGTCCTTTGTGAGGGACAGACGGAACAGGGATTTGTGGAGGAAGTGTTGCGTCCCTACCTGCAAGCGCAAGGTGTGGCAGGTGTAAAAAGCATCCTGATTACCACTAACAAGAAAAAGAATGCCCGTGGTGGAATGCTGAGCTATGCTCAGGCGGTGACAGACCTAGAACTGTTGCGGAAAATGAAGATGGACGGCGAATACGAACGTCATGTTTTCACAACGATGTTCGACCTCTACGCATTGCCGGATGATTTTCCCGGTTATGAAGCAGCCAAAGCAATCGGTGAGCCTTACGCCCGTGTCGCAGCATTGGAAACGGCGTTTGCTGAAGCAATCAACGATAGTCGTTTCATTCCCTATATTCAGCTGCATGAATTTGAAGCTCTGCTCTTTTGCGGTATTGACTATCTGGCAAAGCGTTACCCCGGTTGTGAGAAACGCTGCGAACAGCTGAAAAAAGACCTGGAGAAAACCAGCAACCCCGAGCTGATAAACAATAGTCCGGAAACGGCTCCGAGCAAACGTATTATCAAGGCGATAGAAGGAGACAAAAAACAGCATTACAACTACAATAAGCCGGCTACCGGCAAAGATGTTACCAAAAGTGTCGGCATGGATGAACTTCGTGCCCGGTGCAGTCACTTCAATGAATGGATAGAAAAGTTGATAGACTGCTGATTCTGTAATCAGATAATATCAAGGTTCTGACAGACAGGTTCGAGTGTTTATCTCAAAAATGGAAGAGATGGGGATTATACAGAAAGAGGGTGTAGGAAGAAATACTCGCTATATAAAGACTGCGAGTTTCCCATCTTTTAATTGAGAAGACAATTTTTGCTCTGTCCAAAAAACAAGTTTTTGGTCAAAAAACAGCACAAATAACTGATTATCAATTATTCTTTCAATGCCCGAAAATCTGTTTTTTTGTACGAAAGAGTTCTTTCACTTTTCTATCCCTCATTCCGGAATTCCGGCATTTACCAGATATTACTAATTAAAAAATTTAGATAAGTAACGAGATGCTAGATTTGATTAGTTGCTCGTAAGGTATAAGGCATCGACATTCTTCTGTTATTTAGTCAGTTGAAAAAATGTAACAATTATTTCTCTGATACCTAATACTTTTTCTATTTACACCATCCACGGATTCTTATACGGATCATAATCCGTCTGGAAAGTAGCCAGTTGCCAGTCGGTGACAGGTTTCTTCGAGTCATCGACTTTGCGGGGAATCTGCGGATTAAGCCGTAGTTTGGCGGCATCATTGAGCCATTTCATGCTATCCTCGTAATCGCGCATGCGGACAACACTGACATTATTCGGAGCAATGAGTTTCGTGAGTTCGTAGATGGCCAGCCGGACCATGTGCTTCTTGAGATTGTAGTTGCGGGGGTCATGCAACGAGAGGTTCTGCCCGACTTGCGGTGTGTCCGCGTTCACATCCGTTTCCGGGTAAAATACCCGTCCGTCATAAACGACATATTCGTGTTCCGACAACTCATAGGCATTGTATGATGAATCGTAATCGGCTATGGCTCCCCAGCAGTCGGAAACCATCGGGTCAAGATTGTAATCGAAACCTTCAAGCGTCATCAAAGTATAGAATGCTCCTTCATACTCGACGACTGCCCACAGAGGATACTCGACAGGCTGCCATAACGAGGCTTCCGCCTCGATCCAACCGCCGACCAACGGGATACGGACATCATCGAACTTGTACCCGTTTTCATTAAGACAAGTATAAACAATGCCGTTATAATTCACTTTATCTCCCGGATAATAGGTGTTGAACTGGGAATAATTTACAACTTGTCCCGCATCGACACGGATATCAGAACTCTCTTCCCAATAGACAACCGTTGCCGGCTTGCGATAGCCGCTGACGGAGCGTATCACCTCATGGATTTGTCCCTCGAAATAGACATGCACACCCACGGGATAGGTAATCCGACGGTCGTATTCGGCGATATATTTTCCTTTTGCAAGTTCCTTTTCAATCTCGTAGTTCTCCGACAAATATTCCACGATACTCATCTCCGTCGATTCTTCCGCCTGGATGAATCGTGCATCATTGCCCCGCGTGAGTTGTGCCAGGGCTTCCGGAGTAATTATCCCAAGATAGTCGTCATTATTGAGAAACCGTCTGTACATATCCTTGTTCCGTTATTAGTATGAAAATCCTTCCTGAATTACCGATGTGGATACCACATACCCGTTCCCGTCGCCTCCGCTCTTGAACTTGTACCAGCTGTCACGCAGGTAGTAACAGAGCAGGTAGTCAAGGCAGTCGGACAAGTGCCCGTACCGTTCATATTTGACACCGGTTTTCGGGTCGGTGGTCTTCTGTTTGCTCTTGGTACCGTCCTCGTTACGAAGCTGGTAAATCAGATCCTGGGTAAGTTTGCGACATTTGATATCGATTTGTATCTCCCAGCCTTCATAGCCCCCGAATACCTCGTTGACGAACTCGCACCGTGTAGCCTGCGGAGGCTGCTTGCGTAATAGCTTTACCTTCGGTCGCAGGATTCCTCTGCCGAAAGTGTCCGTGATGATGGTATAGTTGTTGATGCCGTCCTCGTTGGTGGTGGAGCGTTGTAACCCGGAAGGGTCACCGGTCACATCCACTCCGCCGATATGCTTGTCCCGGTAAAGTTTTAAGCGTACTTTCCGTGCCAACGCAGGTGTGTTGTTCTCCTTTTCCTCCGGCTTGCCGAGTATCTCTTCCAGTATATAGACCTTCCTGTTTTCATAGTCTATTTGTGCGGAGAGCACCGACATTTGGGGGGCAACATTGAAGTCCCACACCGTGATGAGCGGCTTGGTCGGATCGTATGCTTTTTCTTTCAGTCCGGTAACGAGATGCCGGGAGCCGTCGAAACTGTTATAAATCGCCATATCGTTGGCTTCCACGAAATCCCAGTTGCCATAGAGCAGGCGTTCCTTTGTCGCCTGATCCCGGATCTTGTTCAGGGCCGCCTCGTACACCTGACGGAAAGCGATATTCGGGTTGTCAAACACGGAAAAAGGTATATACGCTTCACCCTCGCGGCAGATGACCTTGTCTCCGTTTTCGTCCTGCACGAAGCGGGAACGCACCCAGTTAATCGTCGGATTGGTGGTGAGCAGCATTCTCGGAGTCTTGAATGTCTCATGGGTTCTCCAGCGGAGACGGGAGAACAGCACTTCGACGGCCCGTTCCGAGATTTCCGACACCTCGTCCACCATGGCGATGGTGTATTCCGAAGAGCCGAAACGCTCGAAGTTGGGGTCGCTGGGGATATCCGCCATCTCCTTCATGATGATGACCGAGTCATTCCAGAATGTGAGCGTGCCTTCGAGGTTGTTTATCTTGTAGTTTGTATCCTCTTTCAGTCCCCAATCCTTCAGAATCGACTTGATGGTATTCCATGTCGATTCCTTCAACGACTTGAGTGTCTTACGGGCCACCACCGCACGGATATTCTCGAACCGGATACATGAAGACACCAGCCAAACGCTGCCGATATACGATTTTCCGCCGCCGGCCGCTCCGCCTCCCAGTATCAGCTGCGGCAGGTTCTGCGACTTGCAATGCCTGCATTGGGGCCTGTACTGAGGGTTGCCTTGCTGGTCATAGCCGATAAGGATTTGCTCGATCTCCCCGCCACAATGGGGACAATAGTTCGGTTGCAACAGTTTCCAGAGTTCATACTGCCGTGGGGACGGTTTGAACTCGATGCGCAGGTTTCTGGGTGGTTTGAGCCTGTTGACCGCCATTAGATTTATACAATCTGAATGGTTATGTCCCTTTCGGACTCGAGTATAGCATACAGTTTTTGGAATGTAGTACGGGATTCCAAAACTTTTCCCTTGACCGTATTCTTTCCCACGATGATACAGCCGGCGGAATCGACTTCGGTATTGCCGGAATGGATCAGGATGCCGAGGAAATGCGGCACATCATGCAGATATGGCATTTTCTTCTTGTACCTGGGACTGTACTGAAGAGTGACTTTATAAGTCCCGGCAGGAATGGCAGTCTTGGCATAGACCTTTTCCTTGCAGGTACAGGAACGGCCGCGAGGAGTATCCGGACAGGTTGCCGGAAGTTCCCTCACGGCATCTTCGATGGTATTACAGAAAAATTTGCCGTCGATGGACAGGTCACCTATGGTATAGGTCTGACCTTTGAATTTGCGGTTGAGTGTCAGCTTCATACTTCGATACTATTTGTATCGAAAGAGTAGAGACGGACGCCGGCTAATGTTTATTATATGTGTTTGTAAAAGGAGGATATTTCAGGAAATGATGTATCTTTGTGAACGGATTGACAGTATTTAATCAAGAGTTAATATGACAAAAGCGGATATCGTCAGGGAAATAGCAACGCAGACCGGTCTGGAGAAGCAGGTCGTGTTACAAGTTGTCGAAGGATTCATGGATAGCGTAAAGTCTTCCATGATAAACGGCGAGGAGGTTTATCTTCGCGGCTTCGGCAGTTTCATCATCAAGCACCGTGCGGAAAAGACAGCACGCAACATAAGCAGGAATACCACGGTGATAGTGCCTGCCCACAATATCCCGGCATTCAAGCCGTCAAAAGCCTTTGCAGGAAGGATGAAATCAGACAAATAAGGTGATTATATGCAACAGGAGCGTTATTCAGATGATCCTGTTACTTTATACAGGGCAACGAGGTTGGCATTGTCCGATTGGAACAGGAAACGGCCGTTGCTTAAAAGGCATTCGTGGATGGTGTTGTCATTAGGATCCGACTCCAATAAAGCCCCCGCCTTGTTTTCATCGATAAGAAGCATTTCTATGCCTTGTACGGTGGCGGCAGTTGCATCAGCAGGAATTTTCAAAAGTTCATCCATCAGATTCATGTCGTTCATAATATCTCCGTATTTGGCTTGAGTCCCGTCAAGCATTCAATGTACCAAGACCAAAAAGCGTGGGACATAACCCGTAGCACCGAGGTTCTGGTAAACCTATCCGCAAACAAGTTAAGCCCACGCAAAAGCATAGGCGAAAACTGTTTGTCCTGCGGATAAGTGAAATTTACCAGATTTCGGTGCATGACAAAAGCTAACGCTTTCCGTATTTTATTATGTCGTTCTGCCAATATGGTTTTTATGCCGCATCTGCAGAAGAACCGGCATTATGTGATAACGACCGGACGTGTAAAGGCTATTTCTTGGATTCTTCCAAGGAAACCTTACGAAACTCTTTCATCAGTTTTTCCAATTCCAACGAAGTCTTGCGGGCACGGGTACCTGCGGCCTTGTTGCCTTTTTCAATCTGAAGTGCCGCATCCGTGGAGAATGTAGCATATACTTCCTGTATCTTTGAAACCAACTCTTTCATATAAATATTATTTAAGTTATTGACTACAAAGGTAGTGAAAATAATCAAGAATAAGAGCGATTCTGTCAATATAATAAATATCACATTGGTAATCAATGACTTTTAACAGCCATTATACCGTATGATTTATCCATCAGAGAAATTGTCAAGGTGTTTACAACTTTATGGATATGTCTGGTCAGAACATTTCTTCCATCTGCCGCTTGATTTCTTCCCGCTTTGTATTCTTGTAGTAATGCTTATAGATGGTCAATGGGCTGTTACCAGCCATCTCTGCAACCACATACGGATTATTACCGGCATCTACCATCTTCGATATGAAAGAGCCACGGGCGGAATACCATGTGATGTTTTCTTTAATGCGCAACATCTTGCATGCTTTCGTCAAGGTTTGTGAAAGGCGTGTGGAAATTTGCTTGACACGTGTAGTCTTCTTGGAAGTGGTCGTGTGTTTATGAGTAAAAACAGGAAATACATAATTTCCATAACTTTGCCCACGGTATTTATTCATGATGGCTTTTGCTTTACTGAGTAATTCCGGTTTGGCTGTTTTGGGAAACTTGATACGTTCATAGACGATGCGGTCTTCCTGGACCAAATCCCATGTCAGGTTACATACATCGACATTCGCCATACCTCCGGTATAGTAGCTGAACAGGAACAAATCAAGATGCAACTGCTCTTTTTTCGTAAACAAGGTACGGTCAACATTTGCGATTTTAGCTATGACTGTTTCCGGAACTGCTCTTGAAGTGGTTTCCGGCCAATTAATATCATCACCGAGACAGAGGAAGTTATCCATATTCACCCCGTACATCTCTTTCTTTTCTGCCTGCCTGCATACGGCACGGAGCAACCTTAGTTTGTGTGTAAGTCCGGCCTTGTTGCCATTTCTGATACCTCTTTCTTTAAGCCAAAACGCAAAGTCAAGAAGAAACTCTTCTGTAATATCCGTAAAGAAATAAGAGGAAAAGGCTTTTTCATATTTTTCCTTTGTAAACGCCTGCAGTTCACGCTTGAGATAGACATACCGTTTAGCATTGGTCGTGCTGTCGACAATCTGACCGTTCTTGATGCGTTTCTTGTTTTTGAATGTCTCTTCAAGATAATCGATCATCTGCTGGACACTCTTTACTTTGACCTCGGGTTTGGCCGCCTTGATTTCATCGAAGCAATGTGATAGCTGGACGGGCGACCAGTTCCTGCCTTCCATCTCCCAGGTATCGGCGACATGCAGATATTTGGTTCGCAAATCGAAAAGCAGTTTGTTCTTGGTAGTGGCCTCCGCACTCCCTACACGGAAACTCTGAGACTTGACATCCCAGTCTTTTAATAGCCCTGTGATGTTTATAACCTTCGGCACACGGGCGTAACCGGTCTTGAAGAAAATTATCTCCAGCTTGACCATCTTGGTGTCTTTCGGGTTCTGCTTACCCCTGATGTTAATCGTGTACATAGACTGATAACGAGTTAGTTAATGACTTATTATTAATTCGCATTAGTAGGAATCAATTGGTATTAATTAACCTACATAGAAACCTACATGAAAAGAGTAGTTTCCTTAGCGAAATAATGTTTATACGGATAAATCCGTACTTGTGTCATTTACTAACTCGTTATCAATCAACTATTTTCCCTAATCACAAAAGTTGTGTCCGAAAAAAGGGTGTGCCGGTTGATACGGTCCTTTCTGTTTTAGTATTTGGAAGTAGGGGGATGAGGGAAAGGAGCCTAAAGGCTGAGTGTCGGTTTTTGAACTTTTGTAAAAAATGCTTAAATTGAAAAATGAAATAAATTATAGTCATGGATATTCAATCTGTTTTACAAAAAGGAGAGGGAATTAGTGCCGAGTTTAAGCGGGCGGAGTCTAAGGTTCCGGATAATTTGTTCGAGACGGTTTGTGCATTTTTAAACCGGAATGGGGGCATCATATTGTTGGGTGTAACCGATTCCGGGAAAGTAGAAGGGATAAAGGCCGGAATGGTAGAAAAGTTCTGCAAGGAAATTTCGAATTTGTCGAATAATCCGCAGAAATTAAATCCGACTTTTCTGTTGGAACCTGCGGTTATTGATTTCAGAAGGAAAAAACTGATATCGGTTTATGTTCCTGTTTCTTCACAGGTACATCGATGTGCCGGGAAGATTTTTGACCGGAGTGTGGACGGAGATTATGAAGTACGGAGTGATGATCAGATCCGGAATATGTATAGCCGGAAAAGTGCTTATTATTCGGAGGGTATGGTGTATCCTTATGTAAGAGAAGCGGATTTTGTACCCGGGATTGTGGCCCGTGTTCGTCAGATGATGGAAGTACAACGCCCCGATCAGCCATGGAATACATTATCCGATGAAGAATTCTACCGGATATCCGGATTATACCGCCGGGATATGCTGACCGGTAGGGAAGGATTTACTTTGGCTGCCTTGCTGTTGTTCGGGCAGGAGGAGGCTATACGGGATGTGGTACCGCATTATAAAATCGATGCTTTGTTACGCAGAAAAGATAAAGAGCGTTACGATGACCGGGTAAATATTCGTTGTAATCTGATCGATGCCTATCCTTTATTGATGCAGTTTATTGCCAAGCATTTGCCGGATCCGTTTTGGCTGGAAAGAGATCAGCGGATTTCTTTACGCGATATTATTTTCCGGGAAGTAATTGTTAATTTTTTGATTCACCGGGAGTATCTGAATGCTTATCCGGCTTCACTGATTATCTATGATAATGGGGTAGTATTGAAAAATGCCAATAAACCGCATGTATTCGGTGAATTGTACCCGGGAAATTACGAAGCATTTCCTAAAAACCCTAATATAGCGAATATATTCACACAAATTGGAAGGGCCGAAGAATTAGGGACGGGAGTGAGAAAGGTGTTTCAGTATATTAAGATGTATTCGGGATGTGAACGGGCTTTGTTCCGGGAGGAGGATTTATTTACCGTAAAAATCCCCTTGGTTGGCATGGAGGATGATTTGGATTTTATTGTGGGAGAAACTGTGGGAGAAACTGTGGGAGAAACTGTGGGAGAAACTGTGGGAGAAACTGTGGGAGAAACTGTGGGAGAAACCGGATTGAAAATATTGCAATTAATTAATAATAATCCATTTATAACGCGATTGGAATTGTCGGAAGCAATCGGGTTGTCTGTCCGGGGAATAGAATGGAATTTATTGCAGCTAAGGAAAAAAGGGATATTAAAACGTATGGGCGCTACGAAAAAAGGATATTGGAAAATTGTCCGGAGGTTGAAATAGCCTGATAAATAAAATCAGGGTTGTAATATTCTTTTGAGAGGGAATATTACAACCCTTACAGATGATTATATTTTTGCTTTGTATATTCTTATTTTTCGAATTCCCCTTGTTGTCTTTCGACCTCTTTCAGGCGGATGGAATTCAATTCCTGTTGCAGTTTCTGAATTTCCTTTTTCAATTCAAAGTTTGTTGTTTTATCTCCGTTTTTTTCCATATTCCGGGTATTCAATTTTTCAGCTTCCTGCGGGTCATAAAGCATTTGAAAACCGGGAGCCACACTCTCAAAAGTTACTTCTCCGGCTACTGGCATCTGTGAGCCTTTCAGCAAGACCTCTGCATGCACGGTAATTTTACCCGGTTGTAATCCGGAACGTATCAGTACGGGAGCAGTTCCCCATTCGATAGGTTTCGGATTTACAAATCCTGATTCTTCACCGACAATGCTTGCGGGACCTTTCACTGTGAATCGGATTTCATCTTTATTCAGGCGTTTGATGTTTCCCTGCTGATCGGCGATAGCAGCCACTACGGTGACAAAATCCGAACCGTCGGCAGTCAGTTTTTTCCCGTTATCATCTACCCACATTATAATTTTAGCCGGTCGCCGGGCTGGTCTTTTGATCTCTCGGGCCACTACTTTTCCGTCGATCAGTCCCTCGGCCAATAGGTATACCTCTTCTTGCTTTCCGGCTCTGCTTAATTCTTTGTCGTGCATAAAATCATATATATCCCGGAAAATAACAATCGGAGAGGGCATTCCCGTATTGCGCTTTTCCTTATGATAAATCCGGGTCTCTCCGTCTTTACAAAAAGTCAGGCGCACCTCGTCACAATTGGAATAGACCGTTACATCGGAGGGAGAAAAAGGTGTCATTTCGTGGGCGATATATATCATCGGTTCCGTTTTTTCCCGTTGAGCCATAAACATGTAATAGGCATATTTGGGCTGGCGGAATACATCCATCAATCCTCCGTAGAAAGGGTCGGGATGATATCCCCGCTGGTGGTCGAAGGAGTGCCAAAGGCAACCGCCGGCATGCTGGCGGCCGGTTTGGTACAATGTTTCGTAGCAGGTGTATTTATACGAGGGGGAGGCATAGTGGTTCGCCTGTATCAGCATCGGTTTTTCTCCCCAGCTCCGGTCTACCCGGCTCGGAGAGTTATGTGAATTCCAGTCGTCCACATTGTCGCCCCATTCCCGGGTAAAATAAGTAACTGTATCGTTACTTTCCCGGGATTCCCAACCGGCGTCGCCGGTTGCCGGATGGGTATAACGGATGGCGTAATACTCTTTCCCGCGTGCTGTTTCGTCACAAGCGCAGTAGCAGCCTGGGTAAGGATATTCTTCTTCTACGATGTGCCGTACTTTTTCTGCAAAATCTGCGGGATACCAGGTTTCATTCAGAATAGGCTCCCACAGCCACACTGAAGGATGATTCCGGTCGCGTCTCACCATATTCCGGATATCTGCATATACCCTTTCGCCGAAAACAGGATCGTTGTTCCAGAATTGCCAACCCGGCGTATTTACGATTACGAAAAGTCCTAATTCGTCGCAGGCATCCATAAAAGCGGGATCCTGTGGATAATGAGCATTTCGGATTACTTTCAGTCCGGCTTCCCGTAATTTTTTGGCATCTCTCCAATGCATACTATTAGGCAGTGCATTACCTACAACGGCAAAATCCTGATGTCGGTTGGCTCCGATCAGTGGAAACGGATAAGGTTTGCCGTTCAGCCAGAATCCGTCTTTTCCTCGGAATTCAATACTCCGGATTCCGATACGTTGTTTATATCCGTCTATCGTTTTGCCTGCTGCATCTTTTACAGTCACTATCAGCCAATATAAATTCGGATGCTCCGGGGACCATAAACTGGGAACACGAACCTCCATTTTTCCGTTGCGTTCTGCAGTTTGCCCGGCTTTAATGTGTAATTTTTGAGTCAGTCCGGCTACTTTTCTGCCGACTGTATCTTCCAGGATATAGTTGATTTTTCCCTGAAATGTTTTCTCTGTAACATTTTTTACTTGCAATTTCAGTAATACTTCTGCACTTTGTTCCGATACCCGGTCGTAACCGACAAAAATTCCCCCGCCTGCCGTTTCGTTTTCATAATTCGGGTCAGTGATGAATATGTGATTGTGAGTAATCAGGTAACAATCGCGGTATATGCCTCCGAAATAGGAGAAATCCAGGGTTTCCTGCGGCTTACCGGGAGGATATGCCGGATCGTTGCTATTGTCTGTACATACGGCGACTATATTGTCTTCTCCCGGTTTTACGATCTCTGAAATATCTACTGCCACAGGTAGGTATCCTCCGAAATGTTCGGACAGTAGCCGCCCGTTTACCCAGATTTTTGATTTTCCCATAATACCTTCGAAATACAGAAATATCTTTTTGCCTTTTAGTTCTGCAGGAAAAGAGAAATGTTTCCGGTACCAGGCGATACCCTGGTAGTTGACACATCCGCTGGCTTTTTCGGGTAAGTATTCCAAACCGTGGGGAATATTTACTACCTCCCACAAAGAATCCGGGTAGTTCGTTTGCCAGGCGTCGGGTATATCTCCTTTCCGGAAACGCCATGCCACATTCATATTATATACTTTCCGTCCGGAATTTTTCAGTTCGTAAAATCCGGCAGTCGACCAGGAGCTTTGGTTGTCGGCAAAGGATTGACAAGCAATTCCCCATAGAATTCCGATCAAAATAATATATTTTTTCATAGAGACAGAGATATAATTTATTTAGCAAACAGGATGATCATGCTTTATTAATAAACGAACATCTTGAATATCGTTTTATTTTAAATGTTAATGAAAGAGTCGTTTATTCTTTTCCGCTTTCCAAAATCAGGCGGATTGATAATTGGAAATTGACAGATATAGATCCGGACGACTTTCTGAACTTCGTATTTATTTCGCCTTTATCCTAAAATTAATATCAGGATGGATCATTTTTACCGGTTCGCATAGCAGGCGAAATTTCGGTAAATATAATACTTCTGATTTCAATATGCCAAAAAAAGAGCAGTCGGATCTTTATCGGATATATGGTTTTGTAAGGTATGCCTGAAGAAGACGTCTTTGTTCCGGATATTTTTGCTGGTATTTTATTTGGCGTATCCTTGTCATTCAATATATTTTTCAGGAAAGAAATGAGTGAAAATAATCTTATAGGATCGGGTACTGGCTTGATTGATATATGATTACGAAAATGAGACAGCCGATTTGTGATGTATTATATTTCTTTAAGAAACATTGGGGAATCGGAATCTTATGTATATTTGTAAAAAGTGAAATTATGAAGAATGAAGATCAGTGTAAATCGGGGTTGTTGTATAAGAATTTTTCTATCGTTTTGATGCAGACTTTTACTTCCCGTTACATCGATATTTCTGAAAAAGAACTTTTCCGGGATAAAAGATCCGGGGATATCGACGATCAGTTGTTTACTCATCAGGAAAGGATTATCGACAGGTACGAACTCGAAGGTTTCAGTATTAGGATTCAGATTGATGAGCCCAATGTTGCTGTATTGGAAGGGCATGTACAGGTTTTGGTTGCTGTTTTCTTCGATAGAACGATGCAATTGTCTTACCGTATTGTGGTTCCTCCGGGGGAGGCGGACGAGAATGCCGTGTTGCCGGAGGAGGATAGGGAAGAAAGAGAACGGGAGAAGCAAAAGTTTTGCCGGATCAGCGAACCCTTTAATACAGATCAGTTGATTGTGGTGGCCGGTATTGTGCAACGCGTCGAACACTGGATTTATAATAAGGAAAAATGCCGGCAGGAGATCGACGGAGCCTTGAAGAAAGTAAAGATTACGGGACTGCATTTGGATGCCGGCGGCAGATATCGGGAAAAGGACGTTTATGAGCCGGGAATTTCATTTGAAGAAGTGCAGAGACGTTACCGTAAATACTTTGACAGGACACCTGAGAAAGATTTTTATTATCCGGACCATAATTATATCTATATTGATATCTGGGAAACGGTCGGGCATCAGGGAACGGTTATGTTCGACAGGATGAAGGAAGACGATATTATCCAGCATATTGAGAAATTTCATCGTTCGGA
Organism: Culturomica massiliensis; assembly: GCF_900091655.1. Taxonomy (NCBI): domain Bacteria; kingdom Pseudomonadati; phylum Bacteroidota; class Bacteroidia; order Bacteroidales; family Odoribacteraceae; genus Culturomica; species Culturomica massiliensis. The sequence goes on along the minus strand of NZ_LT594621.1, from coordinate 1,328,540 downwards.
ATTGGTGGGATTAATGACTTTGTATCCGGAAGAATGGCCTTACCGGATGGAAAAAAGTTTTGGAGATATATGCGGAAAAAATATTGCGATTGATACGGACGACCTCGTGCTTGTCAATGAGAATGTATGTGTGGTGATCGGTACTTATGGGAAGCGTGGGAACTGTGCTGCGACAAATTGGAAAGAACATCTGGGCAGAAGGGAGTGTTATCACGTCAGTTGGCCGGAATATCTCGTGTTGGTTGAAATTTTGCTGGCGAAAAAACAAACGATCAATTATGTGCTGAATAAGTATATTTATAATTCCCACCGGGCTATGGAAAAAGATTTCCAGCATCAGGACAATGTGCACGATATGATCAAAGAAAATGCCCGTTTGAGTGTGGAATTGTCGAATATCGTTCTAAAACTCGATTCGGTGCGGTATTTGCGCTACATGTCGCATAAATACATGTATCATCAGACAGCCCGGAATCTGAAAATCGAGGAAGATGAGAAACAGTTGAATATGACGATCAAGCAAGTGGATAAGTCCTTGAATAATGTCAGTAATATGTTGGAAATCAGTCAGGCCAATAGTACGAAATACATATTGTTATTTATATCCGTAGCTTCTTTGTTTTCTGTTATATTGCAAGGGGATGAAGTGCCTTTATTAACGGATTTATCTCAGGAATTGGGTAAGCAAACAGCTACGGTTTTGGTTTTGCTGACGGTTTTGGGTGTTATATTCGGGTTTGTCGTTTTATTGAAAACAGCCGTGAAATATATAGCTAAAATATTGCGTTTGAACGAGCCCGGATATATTATGCTATTCGTGTATCTGACATCGGTTTTTATTATAGTTTTGCAACAGAATACAATTTTGTTGTTATCCGAATGGTATGCTAAGATCGGGCGTTTACCGATTATAGTCGTATCGGTGGTTATTGCCTCTGTTGTGGCTGCGGGGCTGATATCCTGCATAAAAATGATAGTGGGGGATACGAATGGAAAATTGAGAAAACATAAATCTGATGTGAAATGATCCGGAATTATAAATTTGAAGACAGAACGACATTGTGTGATTTTTTTGCAATTGTGCTCGAAGAGCATAAGGACTATATATCTCACGGGGAACTTCAGATGGGGATTGCAACGGATCCCGGTATATTGGCTGCCGATTATAAGCAAAAATGGCTGCAATACTTGGACAGGCAGACAGCGGATCCCTCCAATACCGTGTTGTTGTATGAAGACAACGGTATTTTGACCGGATTTATCATATTCGGTGTTATGGAAGACGGGGCAGAACCTTATGGTGTAATTTTCGATATGGCTGTTGCTCCGGATGCCCGGGGAAAACGTATCGGGGAGCAGTTGCTGGAAAAAGCTGTAGAGAATTTCCGGGAACGCGGGATCCGCAACTGTTATCTGGAATCGGGCGTTAATAACCATTCGGCTCATCATTTTTTTCAAAAACACGGTTTTGCACAGGTCTCCGATATCTTTCGAATGAAATTGTGATTGTACCTGTTACCGGAACGATCTGCCCGAACTGTTATTGCTCTGAAATTATCTGCATGTAAAATTTGGGATTTACGAATTTTCCCTGAAAAGGGTAATATGTTTGATCTGAAATAGTAAGTTAGAATAACTTAAAGATTCTTTACGACTTATTCTCTATTTAAAGTTTATAATTAAAGTCCGGAATTGCTTTGTTTTCTTGAATATTCTGTTTTAATTTGTTTCCGGAAAAAGGGGGTGCCTCTTTCATGAGGCTGAGATTATACCCGATGAACCTGATACGGTTAGTACCGTCGTAGGGAGTTTTTTTGAGTATCCGACTTCTCTGAACGTGCGCGGCACACTCTCTTTCCATAGATAACATATTTAAGAGAGTTTATGTTCGACGTACAATTTATTACTCATTTTACCGATACGATTACTTATCTTGATTCTGTGCGGATTGCGCTGGAAGGAGGTTGCCGCTGGATACAGTTGCGCATGAAAGAGGCGACGGAGGAGGAAGCAGAAGTTGTTGCCCGACAGACGCAGGCTCTGTGTTCTGATTACGGAGCAGTTTTTATTATCGACGACCGGGTGGAATTGGTGAAAAAGATTGGAGCCGACGGGGTGCATCTCGGTAAGCAGGATATGCCGGTGGGGGAAGCCCGGCGGTTTTTGGGAACTGCATTCCGTATCGGCGGGACAGCTAATACGTTTGAAGACATACGGCGACATGCGATGGACGGTGCCGATTATATCGGTTGTGGCCCTTTTCGGTTTACGACAACCAAGCAAAAGTTAGCTCCCGTGCTCGGATTGGAGGGATATCGAGTTATTTTAGGCCGGATGCATGAGGTTGGCATCGGATTACCGATTGTCGGAATTGGCGGTATTACAACCGAAGATATCCCGCCCTTAAAAGCTGTCGGATTAAATGGAATTGCTCTAAGTGGTAGTGTATTGCGTGCAGCCGATCCGGTAGCGGAAATGAAAAAAATCATTGAATTGACAAAATAAATTCCGGATAATTATGAAAGATCAAATTAAAATTACGTATCCCGATTCGGAGAAAATTTACATGCCCGGTAACTTGTTTCCTGAGCTACGGGTCGGCATGCGGCGTGTAAAGCTGACCCCGACGGTAACTGTGGTGGATGGCGAACAGGTGATGACCGAAAATACTCCGGTCTATATATATGATACCAGCGGAGCATATAGCGATCCGGAAACGGATATTGATTTGAAAAAGGGATTGCCTCGTTTGCGTGAAGAATGGATCCGGCAGCGCGATGTGGAGCGTCTGCCGGAGATCAGTTCCGAATACGGTAAGGCCAGGCTGGCTGACAGGAGTCTGGATCATCTTCGTTTCGACCACATTCAATTGCCTTACCGGGCAATAGAAGGGCGGGAGATATCCCAGATGTATTATGCCAGGCAGGGTATTGTTACGCCTGAAATGGAGTATGTGGCTATTCGTGAGAATATGAATTGCCGGGAGTTGGGTATCGACTCATACATAACAGCGGAGTTTGTACGACAGGAAATTGCGGCCGGTCGTGCGGTATTGCCGGCCAATATCAATCATCCCGAAGCCGAACCGATGATTATCGGTTCGAAATTTCTTGTCAAGATCAACACCAATATCGGTAATTCGGCAACGACGTCTACGATCGAGGAGGAAGTCGAGAAGGCGATCTGGAGCTGTAAATGGGGTGGAGATACCCTGATGGATTTGTCGACGGGCCGGAATATTCATGAAACCCGCGAATGGATTATCCGTAACTGCCCGGTACCTGTAGGAACTGTGCCGATGTATCAGGCAATGGAAAAGGTAGGAGGAAAGGCTGAAGAACTGACCTGGGAACTGTTTCGCGATACGTTGATTGAGCAGTGTGAACAGGGGGTTGATTACTTTACGATCCATTGCGGAATTCGTTTGAAAAATATCCGTTACGCCAATAGTCGCCTGTGTGGTATGGTAAGCCGTGGCGGTAGTATTATTTCCCAATGGTGTCTGGCGCATCGGAAAGAAAGTTTTTTATATGAGCATTTCGATGATATCTGTGATATTTGTGCACAATACGATGTGGCTTTGTCTCTGGGAGATGGGTTACGTCCGGGATCGATTTACGACGCCAACGACAAGGCTCAGTTTGCTGAGTTGGATACGATGGGCGAGTTGGTGCAACGGGCTTGGGCAAAGAATGTACAAGCATTTATTGAGGGACCGGGACATGTGCCGATGCATAAAATACGGGAGAATATGGAGAGGCAGATTGAGAAATGTCACGGTGCTCCGTTTTATACCCTCGGACCGTTAGTGACCGATATTGCTCCGGGATATGATCATATAACGAGCGCCATTGGTGCGGCTCAGATCGGCTGGTACGGTACGGCAATGCTTTGCTATGTAACTCCGAAGGAGCATCTTGCATTGCCTCAGAAGGAGGATGTGCGCGTGGGAGTCGTGACATATAAGATTGCAGCCCATGCGGCAGATTTGGCCAAGGGCCATCCCGGGGCCGATGTACGTGATAATGCATTGAGTAAGGCTCGTTATGAGTTTCGGTGGAAAGATCAGTTTAATTTAAGTCTTGATCCGGAGCGTGCTTTGCAGTACTACCGTGAAGCCAACCATCTGAATGGAAAATACTGTACAATGTGCGGACCTCATTTTTGTGCGATGCGTATCAGCCGGCAATTGCGTGATTGTGAATATACGGCTGAAACCGAGACAGAATCGACTGTCGGAGTAGAAAATAATCCATGTATAAAATAAGCTGAAAAGATGATTGAAACAAGAGTATCACAGGGAATCGTAAGTACCTATTTTGACAAATTACAGAGAAATCTTGATTTGGATGTTGCCATTGTCGGCGGAGGGCCGTCGGGTATCGTAGCTGCCTATTATCTGGCTAAGGCCGGTTTGAAGGTAGCTCAGTTCGACCGTAAACTTGCTCCGGGAGGAGGTATGTGGGGCGGTGCTATGATGTTTAACCAGATTGTTATTCAGGAGGAGGCAATGCCGGTTGTACGCGATTTTGAAATCCGTTACGAATCATGCGGAGACGGACTTTATGTTATGGATTCGGTTGAAAGTACTTCTTCATTACTTTATCATGCTGTGCATGCCGGGGCTACGATTTTTAACTGCTATTCGGTTGAAGATGTGATTTTTAAGAATAACAAAGTAAGTGGGGTTGTTGTAAACTGGACGCCTGTTTTGCGTGAAGGATTGCATGTCGATCCGTTGAATATTTTGGCTAAAACCGTTATCGACGGTACGGGACATGATAGTGAAATAGCTTCTACGGTTGCCCGTAAAAACGGTATCAAGCTGGCAACAGAGACCGGAGGTGTTATCGGTGAACGTTCCCTGGATGTAACTGCAGGTGAAGAGGAAGTTGTAAACGGTACGAAGGAAATTTATCCCGGTCTTTATGTTTGCGGTATGGCGGCTTCGGCTGTGTCAGGTACTCCGCGTATGGGGCCGATTTTCGGCGGTATGCTGATGTCGGGTAAGAAGGTTGCCGATGAGATTATTGCTCGCTTTAAGAAATAACGATTTTCAACACAAAAAAACAACAACCCTGTTCTGCCAAATGGGCGGGACGGAGTTGTTGCCTGTTTAAGAGACGGTTTGAATCAGCTTATCCAGATGCTGCAGAAAGGCTTCGGTGTCGTCGGGAGAGCGATAACGGTTCCAGACATCACCCAAAAGAGCTGCTCCGCCGAATCCCAATGTCCGGACCGTCGTAAGATTGTCGGCCGTTATCCCTCCCAGTGCAATGATTTTGGTATCTATAATGCCTTTGCGGGCAGCAGTCCGGAGTTGCTCCATTGAAAATTCCGACCGATACCCTTGTTTGGAAATACTGTTGAAAATAGGACTGAGAAAGAGGTAATCGGTTTGTTTTTTGTATTCGGTAATTTCTTCCAGTGAATGGCAGGAACGGCTTATCGAACCGTTATAACCGTCCGGTATGTCCGGGTTACGCTTGTTGAGATGTATTCCTGCCAGTCCGTACCGTTGCTGAAGGGTAAAATGATCGTGTAAAACGATGCCGGCACGATGTGAGGCCGGTAGCTCCTCGATCAGGGCTGCCAGCTCTTTTTCACTGCATCCCGGTTTACGTAGGTGAAGACGGAAGCCCTTATCGAGTATGGCTGTCAGTGCGGTTGCTTCCTGAGGCAGGAAATCCGGTGTTGTCAGGATGATCAGGCGTAAGTTCATAAGCATTTACTGTTTAGTGTATCCGGGAAATGCCATAGCGGACCGTTTCCCGCGCCGAGGTGTAAGTCACGGGCAGCAGCAATGGCATTGTCTGTGTATCTTTTGGCCTGCCGGACAGCTTCGGACAATGTGTAGCCGTATCCCAACAAAGTGGCGATTGCCGATGAGAGGGTACATCCCGTACCGTGGAGATTGGAGGTGTCGATGCGTGGACTGGTGAATACGTGTAATGTGCCGTCGTAAAGTACATCCGTCGTATCGTTTCCTTCCAGATGACCTCCTTTGACCAGAAAAGCACAACCATAACGGTTATAAAGGGTTGTTGCTGCGGTTTTCATTTCAGAAACAGTGCGTACCGGAGTGTCTAATAGCAGAGAAACTTCGTCCAGATTCGGAGTTACCAGGCAGCAAAGCGGAAACAACTCATGACAAACGGCTTCGATGGCGTCGGGTTGGGTTAAGGTTCGGCCACTGGTAGATACCATTACAGGATCGAGTATGACATTGCGGCAAGGGTAATGTCGGAGAACGGTGGCAACTGCCTGGACAATACCGGCAGTTCCCGTTATACCGATTTTGATTGCTGCGGGTTTCATGTCGCTTAGTACGGCTTCTGTCTGTTGTCTGACAAGTACAGGTTTCAGATATTCTACAGTCCTGACGCCTTGGGTATTTTGTACTGTAATGGCTGTAATGGTTGTGGTAGCATATCCGCCTAAGGCGGATATTGTTTTGATGTCGGCCTGTATTCCGGCGCCGCCTGACGGATCGGAACCGGCAATGGATAGTATGATAGGAGGCGTATTCATATTACGGAATCCGTTGATTTATTCTTTCAAGTCTTTATTCTTCCTGAATGGAGATGTCTGTGATTTGGGGTATTTATATTGACAAAGGTACATTTTAATTGTAGATTTTAGATTAACGGTTTTAGATTCTGTCTTACTTTAAAGAATAATAGCTTACTTTGCTTACAATATGCCATAGTTTCGTGGAAATTATAACCGGAATCAGTATATTTTACTTCAGGTTGTATGTTTTAACTGTAAATTTAAAATTACTTGACAGACCGGTTTGTTATTGGATTTATTCAATCCGGAATTGTAAATTTGCAATTAAAGCCTGTGGTTTATCAGTTAGCTGAAAACGGATTTTGGAAATTACTCTTATCTTTGCCGGCAGTGCGATACTAACTAAACTATACAATGATAAAAAACAACATCTTGGATACTATCGGGAATACCCCGATGGTAAGAATCAATTCATTATGCCCCAATCCCCGGGTAAATATCTATGCCAAATTGGAAGGGTTTAATCCGACAGGAAGTATAAAAGACCGTATTGCCTTGCAAATGATCGAACAGGCTGAACGGGAAGGGCGTTTGACGAAAGGAAAGACGATTATCGAGCCGACTTCCGGCAATACGGGAATAGGACTGGCTATTATCGGTATTATCAAAGGTTATCCTGTGGAAATTGTGATGAGTGAAGGTGTTTCAGTAGAACGCCGGAAAATTATCCGTTCTTATGGAGGTAAAGTAACTCTTACTCCGGCAGCAGAAGGGACTGACGGAGCTATTCGTAAGGCCCGTCAATTGGTGGCAGCCGCTCCGGAAAAATATTTTATGCCGGACCAGTTTTCCAATGCGGCCAATTATCAGGCGCATTATGAGAATACTGCCATAGAAATCTGGCAGCAGACAGAAGGAGAAATCGATTATTTGGTATGTGCTTTAGGGACTTCGGGTACGATTATGGGACTTTCGAAATTTTTGAAACGTTGTAAGCCGGAACTGAAGGTGGTTTGTGCCCATCCGATCAAAGGACATTATATTCAGGGACTTAAAAATATGGAGGAGGCCATTGTACCGGCTATCTATGATCCTTCCCGTATCGATATACAGGTGATGATCGAAAGCGAGGAAGCGATAGCGATGGCCCGGGAGATAATAGGCAAAGAAGGTATTTTTGCAGGAATGAGCAGTGGTGCGGCTATGCTCGCTGCATTACGTACGGCAGAACAGATCGGATCCGGAAATATCGTCGTCGTATTTCCGGACCGGGCGGAAAAATACCTCAGTACCCCGATGTTTGCTAATCTGGCGGATTACTGATCGGGTATTTCAGAACTGAATAGATAGATCAGTAAATGGGAATTTTATAGAGTAATCCCAAAGACAGGTATTGCGGATGTTCGTTTTTCATACCGAACGTCATAGCCCGGTCGGTATAATCGATTTGCCGTCCCCGGTAGAGAAGGTAGAAACGGAGATTTTCTTTCATGGGGAAATATTCGATTCCCCCCTGGTAACCGTAAGAAGTACGGTATTTGCCCTGTTCTGGCAGATTGGTTCCGGAACGGGCTGAAACGGTTTCGTACGATCCTTTGACAAAAATATTCAGTTTGGGGAAAATACGGTAGTTGAGCCGGCTCACCAATGAGAAATAATCACTGTGTGTCGCTCTGTACGGTTGTTCGGCATTACCGGATATTTCGGATAAGATTCCCAGTTTGTCGATTTCTTCGACAGAGTATAAACCGTCGATGTACATATTGAAATTCTCCTGTTCCCAGGCGGCAGCTAATGCCAGAAAGTATATATTTTGTTTCCGGCCTTCGTGGAATAAGGAAAAAGAACAGCGGGTAGTCAGTCTTTCATCCAAAAAATTCCCGTTCCAATTTATGGTGTATCCCAATGGAGTTTTGGCGGTTTTGTAGCCTTCGGGCTGTATTTCGTCATTTTCCTCTGCTTTGTCCGAACGGGCATCTGTGATTTGAAACCTGATTTCCTGAGTAGGAGTAAACCACCAGGACAGATTGATACCGACCAGAAAACAGGTGATATAATCACCTATGTCAGAATAGGAATATACCTCTGCCGGATCGGCATCGTATTCGAATCCTCCGAAATCGGCATATTGTTTTCCGGCAAAAGCCGATAGGGTAGGTGTGATATGAAAGCCGACACCCAGGCAATCGATGGAGGAAGGCATATTGTCCAGACTATTAGGTTTGTTGCTCCGGTTCAGGTGCTGCATCCATTTGTAGTAAATGCGTTCGGTGACATTGCCGGTTACTTCCAGACGCAGATAATCCATGCGGAAGGCCGATTGCTCCCGATCTCCTTCTGAAATGGCAGAATGAAAGGCCATACGGGTGTTGAGTTTTACGTTTAAAAAATCATTTTGCTTCCGGATGTGCGTAATCGTTTCATACAAGCTTTTTTCGGGGTGCAGAGTATCTTGTGCTGTTTGAAAATTAGCCATCACGGGCGAAACAATGATTGTACCGATAAAAAAATATAGGATTGAAAATGTCTTCATATTTTATTAAGCTGTCGGTTTCTTATACAGCCGGCAAAAATAGTAAAAACAGGGAGATATCCGTTATATATTTGTTGTTGTGTTTGCGAAGTAGCGGTACTGGTTTCTGAATTTCTGTTTTGAACCTTAACGAATAAAACAGGGCGTGATTTGTGTCGCGCCCTGTTTTATCTAGTAGTTGTTAAAGTATGTCTGTATGACTTTCGGATCTTTGGTTCGGGTTAAGGCAAGCATCAACAGAATGCGGGCCTTTTGGGGATTGAGTTCTTGGGAAGCAATAAAACCGTAACGGGTGTCGTCAACTTCGGCATCCTGTGTTGTCGGGCCAGTAGGTACCCGGCTGGAACGGACAACCAATATACCTTTGCTGCTGGCATTTGCTAATTTATCGAATAAGTTTTTGTGGATATTGCCGTTGCCGACTCCGGCGTGGACGATACCGGCGTAGTTATGTTCGATTAGGGCATTTAAAGCTTCCGGTTCGACATTGGAATAGCTGTAGACGATGCCTACTTTCGGAAGTGTATTCAGGTCGGAGACATCGAAAACGGATTGGATGGTATGTATTTTGTCTGTATTTTGATTATAGTTTGCCTTGCCGTTGAATACGTAACCCAAAGGGCCGGAATTCGGGGCCTGAAAAGCCTGAACGTTTATGGTATTCATTTTGGTTGCGGCATGTGCTCCGAGGATACTGCCGTTCATAACGATAAGTACGCCTTTCCCGATAGATTCAGGGGATCCGGCAGTAACGACGGCATTGTAAAGGTTCAGCGGACCGTCGGCACTAAGTGACGTAGAAGGGCGCATAGCACCGACCAGTACGACGGGTTTGTTACTTTTTAAAACGAGATTCAGGAAAAAGGCCGTCTCTTCCATTGTATCGGTACCGTGGGTAATTACCACTCCGTCTACATCCGGACGCTTGAGTAGTGTATTCAGGTAGTGAGCCAGTTTCAGCCATACTTCATCGGACATATCCTGGGAACCGATCTTGACAATCTGTTCTCCCGTAATGTTAGCGATTTTTTTCAGTTCCGGGACGGCATCAATCAGGTCGGCTATAGCGACTTGTCCGGCAGTATAGGCCGTGCCGGTGGCACTACTCCCTGTACCGGCAATCGTACCGCCTGTGGCGAGGATATGAATATTAGGGAGTTTTTGTGCTATTCCTTGCGCTATAGATAGCGCCGTAAGGATAAAAAAGAATAGAATGAATCTGTAGGTTTTCATGGTAGTATTAGTTTAGTTTATTTGTCAGAATATCAGTTTTACAAGGATGAGTCCGGTTGTCACTGATACAATGGTCGCTATCAGTCCGGGCATCATGAAAGAATGGTTGAGGACGTATTTCCCGATGCGTGTCGTACCCGTCCGGTCGAAATTAATGGCCGCAACGACCGTAGGGTAGTTGGGGATAAAAAAGTAGCCGTTTACAGCCGGAAACATGGCGATCAGCAGATAAGGCGAAATACCTAGGGCAAGGCCGAGGGGCATAAAGGCCCGTACCGTTGCGGCCTGGCTATAGAGCAGTATGGACATGACGAACAGGGCGATACCGAATAGCCAGGGCATTTGAGTAACGATGCCTTCGATGGAAGTTTTTAGGGCTGTCATATTGCCTTGCAAAAAAGTGTCACCCATCCAGGCGATGCCGAAAATAGCAACCACAGCCTGCATCCCCGCTGAAAAAACGCTGCCTTGTACGGCTTTCAGTCCGTTGGTTTTAGTCAGAAGCAATATAAGGGCGGCAGCCGACAGCATCAGTATTTCGATAATGGAGGGCATATCGGTTATGACGGTTTTTCCGTCGATGATGTGGGCCGGACGCAGGGTATCGAAAGAACCGAATATCACGATGAAAACTGTAGCCACGATAAATATCAGAACCGATAGCAGTGCTTTGTGTTTATTGTGTATATCTTTCAACTCATAATGACTGTCATTGAGCAGGCCCTCTTTCAAGCGGCGTTGGTATTCGGGGTCTTCTGTCAGGTCTTTACCTACCCGTAACGAGTAAAGGGCTCCCAATAGAACGCCGAACAGAGTCGCCGGGATGGTAATCATCAGAATCTGGATAAGCGAAATATTGAAACCGGCCAGTAATCCCAGTAAAGCTACTGTTGCGGCCGAAATAGGACTGGCGGTGATAGCTTGTTGTGAAGCTATGACAGCGATTCCCAAAGGCCGCTCCGGACGGATTTTAGTTTCGCGGGCGACTTCTGCGATAACCGGAAGTACGGAATAGGCGACGTGCCCTGTACCGGCCACGAAGGTGAAAATGTAGGTTACCAGCGGACTGAGGAGGGTGATCCTGGACGGATGTTTTCTGAGCAAACGTTCGGCTACCTTCACCATCAGATCGAGTCCTCCTGCTGCCTGCATGCAGGAGGCGGCCGTAATTACGGCCACAATCATCAGCATGACATCGATAGGGGGAGAGGTCGGTTGCAGTCCGAAAACAAAGGTCAGTATCCCCAGGCCTATACCTCCCATCACACCCAGACCGATACCTCCCAGGCGTGCTCCTACGATAATAGCAGTCAAAACAAAAGCTAATTGCAATAGCATCCGATTGTATTTAAGTTATTGAATTTTGTACTCCCAAAAGTATAAAAATGTTTCAAAAATACAGTGGAATAGCTTCACCTTATCCTCTGGTACGGGAACACACAGAGACAAAGCAAATATGTGTACATTTACCCCGTCCCCGGATGTTTACCCGGAGTTACTTATAAAGTTCTTGAAATAAAGTAATGACTTTACTTATGGAATATATGACTAACCCCAACAATCCTACTTCCACAAAAACAAAAATTGTATTTAATGTATCGAAATGCCAGAAGGAAAAAGTACTGACAGAAATTATTTCAATTGTGCTGGGTAACAAAGTATAAAATACGATTGTATAAATCAAGAATACAGGAATAAGTTTAAAATACAAGATGTTTTTTATCTTTTTTTTATACTTTCTCATTTTGTCTTTGTGTTCTTGTTGAGGTCTTTTGGACAAAATCGTTTCTACGTTTTGCTCTATTGAACTCAAAAGAACTGTAAGAAAAACAAGTAAAACACTGACTGCCGATAAAGTTTCTGCCATAAGATTATGCAAGCTCTTTGTTTAATAAATTGTAAGTATCGATAGAACACTGATATTTGCAAGCTGATCCTTTTACTTTTGAAATCGCCTCTAAAGCTCCTTCTTTTTGACTTATTATCAGATTCAATTCTTCAATGATGGTAGGAGAGGTACATATGAATTCGTAATAGTCAGCTTCTTTATTAAGAACAAAGGAACGAAATGTGGTTAATAAAGTTGCTTTTATAAAATTTGCAATTTTGGTTCTATATCTTGACTTTGTATTCCGTAATAATGATTTACTTTGCGATTGTGTCAGTTGAAAAATAGACGATAGTTCGTTTTCTGTAGGTAAACGATTACCGAAATAGTGAATTAACAGAAAAAAGAGTCTTTCTTGTTTGATCTCATCGGCCCTTGTCGGAAGTCCTTTTTCAATAAACATTTTCGTATATTCCATAAAAGAGGATTTAGCCAATTTAGACAAAGCATGAGTAAATGTAGTTTCATCCTCTATCCCGAGACATTCTTTTATGAGATTTTTTTCAGAAGCTGATAATTCTTCCTCTGTGATATTGATGATTATTTCCATAGATTGTAAATTAATAATGATAAAGATAATATTTTTTAACTATATTTCAAACAAATATGGAATTTCATTTGTCATAAAAGAGAATTTATTGTGAGAGTCGTTTTTTACTTCTACAGGTTGGAAGTTGTATTCGGTATACGTTTACTTATGGCTATATTTACGACGCTACAGCTGCGGTATAACTCCGGTATAAGAACGGTCTCCACCGCAGTTGTACCGGAGTTATACCGGAGTTGTACCGGAGTTAATAAGGCGAATCTCCGGCGAATCTCATGTGAGGAAGGCAAGGGGACAAGGCAAGTGTGTGTACAAATGCCCCGTCCCCATCTGTTTTAAGCGGTCTACTCATGAGTAAGGCTGTATTTATTCGGCAAAATTTACCAGCAATTAGCACTTTATCCCCGTCCCCGGGTACTGGCAAGAGCGGATTAATCGTCTAGCGGTTTAGCTTGCAATTTTTCAAATTCTGCGCGTAATTCAGGAGTATTTTTATATTCGATGCCATTAATTAAGACTGCAAATTGGTCTAAATAAATATTACATACCTTGTCGGCATTATATAGCTCTATTTTAGCACGGGTATTTATTCCGAAAGTACTGTCCCTATCTTGTACTTTTAATTCTTTCAGTAAATGGAGAATTTTATTAATATAAATTGAATCTTCATATATTTTAATGTAGCAATCATCTACAAATGCAACATCAAAATGTTGTGGAGTAATTTCTATTATTGTTTCCAAATCAAATCCGGCATATTTTAAAATGATTTTATCTGCGCTTTTCAGGCAATCCTTACTATCGACTTGTAATAATAATAGTAAATTAATTATCAATATCGTTTTCATTTTTTTTCTTCGATTTAGTAGGTTTTACAGTTGTTTCATTTACATCTTTATTTGAAACTGAATTTTCTGTTGTAAATAAAATCCCTTTAATATTTGTGCGAGTTACCTCTCCCTCTTTTATTTCTCCTGGAACTTTTGCTGTTAGTTGCTCTGACCCTGTAATAACCCGCCGTTCTTCTTCAGTCCTATACTCTTTATTCTTAGTATTTGAATCTTTCCAGTGCCCTTTAGGATCATTATTATGGCGTAGAGCATGGTCAACTTCATGATTTAATACTGTTGTTGGTGATAAAGCGATAAATTTATCTGTTAATACTCCCTGGCGGGAATTCCCAAAAATAGTTCTAATACTAGCTTTATATATACTTCCCTTGATAGGATTACCCTCTGCAATATAATATATTGTATTCGGAACGTTCTGAGAATTTGGCCATTTTGCTATTTCAGTGTTTTGTTCATGTGGTATACATGTATTATTTTTTTACATACTTGTTCCATATTTTCAACATGTGATTTGTTGGAAGAGTTATAGTCTAATCCCATATTGTTTACTAAAATATCAGTCAAACAATTCATTAATGATTGCTTATCATGAATAGATTTGAGGATTAGTGGTATATATCCTTTATATTCATCTTTTGCGGTAAATTCGCCGACACCTATAGGATCCCATTCGGCTAAAACTTGATTGATATTTTCAATTAGAGTTTTCATGATGATGGAAATGATATAAAAAATCCTTTATTTAGTCCTTGGGTTGTTTCTGGAGCGTTACTAAATACACGAATAACTTTCCCTTGGGCATTTACAACAACGGTATTCCCTCCTAATGTATACGTGATTGAGAACCGAATCGCCCAACTGCCTCAACCGTTTTCCCTTCTCTAACAATCTTTAAAATGTCAGAAGTTTTAAATCCATGTGTTATTGCTTGATTAATACAATGCTATTCGAAAAAATTTACTAGCAATAATAATCCACTGATGTTAATTTGTTGTTTGAAAAATTAAAATCCAATGTGGGAACTCTTCAATATATGGTAATTATTTGCCTGTTTTATAATTAAATTGTTTCTTTTTCCATCTTCTATTTAGTTTAATTAAAACTTATTATTTCCAACGATCGCGTTCAATATTAAAAAAATCATTAAAAAATAAATAATCAATCCTGTATTTATTTTTATTAAAAATGATACGAATGGCTACAATTATTTCACTGGAGAGTACAGCATTTTCAATTTCTTCTTTTTTTATTTCTACTGTATTCCATTCAGATACCAATTTTGTCATGTAATTTGTAAAAGATGATTCATTTTCAACATTGAATGTTTTTCCTTGATCTTCAGAAGAAACAATTAAAGAATCCTGTCGGTTCCAAATTGTTGAGGATAGTGCATATGATTCTATACTATTTCTTTGGAGAATGAAAACAGTATCAATCATGGAAATAGTTTTCATCCTTTTTAAAAACTCAGAATTTTTCCATAAGTTGTAAAAACCATAAATAGCACATTCATTATCTTTTACTAGAAAGTGATTTTTATATATATCCTTAAATATTTTATTCCAGTTTTGTCCGGATACATACACAGTTATTAGCAACAGACATCCTAACAGAATGATAAACTTTGTCTTCATATTATTAATATTTATGAGGTATTGCAAAAATTCTAGTTCCTGTAATCGATACAGTCTTTGTATAAAATCGGCTGAATCTTGTCCCGGGATATAGAATGCTTGTAGAATTAATTCCTGGACTATAATGACTTCTTAAAGGAAGGCCATGTTCTGCCCTTAATTGATTCTCAATATGGGTAGCATATTTTTCACAATGGGGAATTCTTATCACACCATTTTCTGTATTGATAGTTATCCAAGGTGATCTGTCGATAGTTCCATTCCAGGCATCCTGAATATGTGCTGCTTCATGCCCCAAACCAATATAGGGAGGTCTGGTTGTATTTCCTGTCTGGTCAGGACCTCCTGTCGTGGAATTCGGATCCCAGATAATATATTTTCCGTTCGGATCTGTAGAATTTTTTTGATTGCTTCTTGCTCTTCCTATTTCAACAATATTTGTTGAATTCATTAAATTATTTACTAATTTTTGTCCATTAGTTCCGCTTCTCAAATTTTCCAAAGCAATTGTTAATTTTGTAACAAATTGATCGTCTCCGGTATATAATTGTCCTTGATTATTCACAAATCCATAATTACCATTCACGTCTTTACCATAATAATAGGTTATGTTTCTTGTAATTCCATTTTCAGTAGCAGTGACTACAGTTGTTATACTATCTCCTCTTAAATCGATGTTTCCTATCGGACTGTTTCCGCAATACACGTACGGACTTAAGCTGTAGTATTTTTCGGAAAGCGGGTCGGCATTGAACCACCTTCCCAGCAGAGCGTCGTACATACGGGCCCCGTAGTCCAGAAAACCGAGGTTGCCTACGGTTTGCAGCTCCTTTCCGTTGTATTTGAAACGGTTGGCGGCCAGCTGGGGCAGTTCGCTTCGCGGCTGTCGCTGCCCGAAGGCATAGTAGTCGTTTGCTTCCAGCAGTTTCCCGTTTCCGTCGATGACGGCACGTATACTTCCCAAATGGTCCTTCAGGTGATAGCAGATGCCGCTGCCGTCTACCGTTCCCTCTCCGAATATTCCGCATTCAAAAATGTAAGAACTCCCCGTACACATATACACCAGGCTTCCCAGGTATGCATATCCTTTCCCGTCGCTTGCGGTCACCCTGAGTTTGCTGCCTGTATAAGCGTATTCGTATTCTGCCTGCAAGCCTGTACCTTGTTTAACAGAATGTATCAAATTTAGGATATTATATTCGAAATTCAAATTTTTGCGGCTGTCTTTTATCAGGTTTCCGTACCCATCGTAATCGTATGTTGCGGTGGCGGCATTTTGGCGCAGATAGATGTCTCCCGTTGCCGGGGTGGCTGCTTCCGTAAGACTGCTGAGTCGGTTACCGCTGTAGGTGTAGGTGAGGTTGTCGACGAGGGCGCCGTTGTTGAACCGTTTCAGCGACAGTATGTTTCCGTTTTTATCGTATGTGATTCCCTGTTCGGCATATTTGTTTACCAGAACGCCGTTTTCGTAATGGTTTCCTCCTGTAAATCGTCCTGCATCGTCGTAATTGAACGTATATGTCTGCTCCGGCTCTGTCCTGTAGCTGCATGTCCATTCCGCAATATCGCCGGCATAACGTGGAGTTGCTTTCAGTGGTTTTTCATACCTGAGTCCGATCCTGAACAGGGGTGATTCCCGGCTTGTTGTTCTTCCCTGTATGTCGTAGCTTATTTGTTCGGTAAGAATGTCCTCACCGTAACTCCGTTTTGTCAGTTGTCCGGGTGCATCGTATCCGTAACCGACTTTTCCCCTGTAGGCTCCGTTGAGGAATATTTTTGCGGACAGCAGCCTGCTGGCGTGGTCGTATGTATTTCTCTTTTCGATGGTCGTGGTTTCATTTCCGACCGTATGTTCTTCGCGTTCAGCGGTAATATTGCCTACGAAATCGTAGGCGTAGGAATACCTGCTGGTGCCTCCGAGGTGGTTTTTCTCCACCTGTTGAATGATGCGTCCTTTTTTGTCGTAATAGAAGCACCTTTCTATGTAGCGTGGTGATATGCCCGTTTCCGTCTCAGTGCTTCCGTCCAGTATGCGCTCTTTTTCGTATGTCAGCAGACCGTTGGTACGGGTATCGTATGAAGGGTCGTATCCGGTAATGGCAGTGAATGCGAGTCCCGTAACGGAGGGGTAGGTGTCGTATGCCCGCTGCAATACCGTTATGCTGTTTCCGTTTGCGTAGCGGTAGTATTCGTTCAGCAGCCGGTTGTGTGAGTCGTAGGTTGTAGTGAAATGCCTGTTGTCCTGGTCGCGTGCCATCGGCAGACCGGCGTCATTATATGTAATTTTTTCGGGAGCGAGTCCGGGCAGGCTACGTTCCGTAACGTTTCCGCGTTTGTCGTAGGCATAGCGGTAGCAATAGGCGGCTGTCTCTGAGGCGGTAAGGACGGCTTTCCCTCCCAGGGCCGGGGGGATGATGCATACGGGCCGGCCGAAAGTGTCGTAGATATAATAGGTGTCCAGAGTTTTTCCGGAAGAGATGCAGAGCCTTTCGAGTACGGTATTTCCCCTGTGGTCGGTAAAGGTTACCTTTCGGCGGTTGTCTTCGTCCGTAGTTTCCTGTTTGTATAAATATCCGGATGGATAATAGCCTGTGCCGTTGAGGGAGCCGTTGTCGTATGTATAAATCCGTACCTCGTTTGCCGTGTTCAGGGCGTAACTGTAGCGTAGGGTATGTCCGGCGGAGAGGCGGAATGCGTTTCCGGGGCGGCTGCTTTCTATCAGGCGTGCGGCCCCTGATTGTTCGTATCGTTTTTCTGTATATGCACAGGCATCTCCCTGGGTCTGTCCGAATATTCCGGCATAATAGTTGTTTTGGGCTTCCTGTGCGTTTTTTGTGTATAGGCCTTTGTCCGTGGTGCCCTGATAGGGGATATAGTCTTTCACACCCTGTCGGTTGCAGAAGTCGGGTATTACGGGTTTTAACAGGTCTAGCCTTGCGGGTGTGGCACCTGTTTCTACGGTTTGAATGCATCTTCCGAGTCCGTCGAAATAATTGATAGTTGCTTCTGCTTCCGATAATCCGAGTCTGTGTGAAATGGATTTTACCGGCAGGTGTGGGCGGTAGTGTATGGTGTAGTTCCGGTCGGAAGAAGGTGTGATGGTGTGCAGTGGCGGAAGAGGGATCAGGGAGTCCGGTTTGGCTTGTCCGGGTGCAATCAGTGCGTGCATTAGAAAGAGTAAACAAGATGTAGCTTTCATGGCAATAAGGATTTAAGTGAAGAAACAGAAATGTTGTTTTTTAATTGTTATTTTTTGCTATTAAATTTAATGGGTAAATGTGAATAATATTCAGATCAGAACACACAAAAACCTTATCACTGTCATTATAATGTATTGAAAATCAACAGCCATTTTTATAAAAACCTTATCACTGTAAAATGGCCCTGTTTTTTCCCTGCATGAACAGCGTAAAAATGCCTTTTCTTGTTTGTTGGATAAAAACGGCCGTCCGTTGATGTAGCACTTTACCCCCGTCCCTGGATGCTATTTTTTGAATGTGAGACGTTGGTTTGTAAATAAATAACATGGGGTGTATAATAGGTGATGTGGAGATATTTGAGGGAGTAGGGAGGGTAAATAAATGTTTAAAACCTTTTCGGAGATATTGGGAAAGTAAAAATGACCATTGGGAGATAATATTTCGTGGTAACGGATTGGAAGCTTATTTTTAACGTAGTGATAGTAGCACTTTAGCCCCGTCCCCGGGTGCTATGATGTTGTTTAGAGGAGAATAAAGGTCATTGGGAAGCGGGAAAGGGAGATTGGGAAATATTATTTCATTCAGGGAATAATGGAAATTATTTTTGATACGTGGATGGGGGATTTAAGCGGGAGAGATGTGAAGGTGCAGTTTTGCATATGGCTTTAAAGAATGCGGAAATGATAGATAAGGTTTTGGTGTATATAGCGGAAGGTTTGGACGGTTATCTGGGGAATCTTTATGAGGAACCGGCAGGACTGGCAAAGGTCGGAGGGCTTGGGGGAGAGGAAGGAGAGGTGCCGAACCAGATGGTGGTTGCGTTGTTGAATGTGGAGCGGGAAGGGGCGATGGGGATTTCTGCAGGGTTTCAGACCGAGGGAAAAGGTTTTTTGCAGAAGATGCCTCCCTGGTATTTGAATATGTATTTTGTGGTGGCATCGGTTTTTGAAGAGAAACGGTATACAGACGGGATAAAGATGTTGTCGGAATCGATCAGTTATTTACAGCAACATCCGGTTTTTTCCCCGGGGGTCGGAAAAAAGTTTATGATAGAACCGGTGACCTTGAGTATACAGGAACTGACGAACGTATGGAGTATTTTAGGGGGACGGTATTATCCTTCGGTGGTGTGTAAGGTGCGGATGTTGAGGTTTGAAGGGGACGATATCAGCCGGATGGTGGGAAGTGTGAGAGGAAAGTGAGAGGATGTTGATTTACGATTTACGATTTATGATTTTTGATTGAATGAAGGATGGTGGGTATTTTAGATTTTAAATTGAAGAGTGGGGTTGGTAAGAGAAGCGGGAGTATTTTTAGATTAGGTAAGAATTGATAGATTGGTGAATTGGGAGAGGGGGCCGTGAGAATTATGCTTTTTATTCGGGAGAAATTATGGACAGGATAGATTTAACAATGGAGCGGTTTGAGGTGTTGGTACGTTGGGAGGTGTGGCACGATTATTTCGAGGGTGGGGTATGCAGGTGTGTGGAGTTGATTCCTGACAGGCAGAGTATGGGGTTACTGAAACGAAGAGATGTGAAGTTTAAAAAACTGGAAACGAATGTGTGGGGATTGGTGGGGAAAAAAGATACGGTGTGGGACCCGGAGGATGAGGTGATACTGGAAACAGAAATAACGGATTCTTTTTTTGCCTGTTATACGGATGGGAATTTGCCGGAAGAAGTAAGATGGTCTCCCGGGGGAAAAGAAAAGACTGAATTGAGGTGTAAGGCGAAATGTCTGAAATGGGAATATGTAATATTGATGAAGGAGTGGCGGCCCGGTTGTCAGTGGGAATTGAAAGAAACGACAGGAAAAATGGAGTTCAGAAATGAAGGGATGATCCGAATGAACGGACGTCAGGGATTTCGGATGGTAGCGACGGTTCCGGTGATGTTACGGGAAAAATACGATTATACGATCCGGTTGAGCGAGCGGAAGTCGTTTGGGAATAAGGTGATATGCAAGCAATTACCGTGGCCGGTTCCCGGCCGGTTTCCGGAGTGTGGAGAGGGATGTGTGAGACAGATAGTAGTGGTATAGTTATTATCGGATAGGATGGAATATAATTATTTACATGTTTGTAAATTAAATAAATGCGAGTAGTAATTTAAATTAAAAGTGTATGGCAGCAATGAAAACACCAGGCGTTTATATTGTAGAAAAAAACGCTTTTCCGAATTCGGTCGTCGAGGTGGCGACAGCTGTTCCGGCTTTTATCGGTCATACCGAAAAAGCTATGAACGGGAACAAATCTTTAATCAATAAGCCGTGGCGTGTTACGTCTATGGCTGAATTTCGCTCTTATTTCGGCGGCGAGCCGACTCCTGTATTTGAAATTCAGGAAGCGGAAGGTACTGAACCGGAATTACTGTTGAACGGCAAAGGGTATAAAATGCAACAATCGAATACGGCCTATACGTTGTATTACAATATGCTGCTGTTTTATGCCAACGGTGGCGGACCGTGCTATATCGTTTCTGTCGGAGATTATACGATGGATTTCGATGCCGAAAAGTTTACCGCAGGTGTTGAGACTTTGATTAAGGAGCAAGAGCCGACAATGGTGTTGGTACCTGAGGCGATTTATCTGGAAAAATCGGCTTGCGTGGCTCTGCAGCAGGCCGTATTGGCCCATTGCGGTCTCAAAATGAAAAATCGTTTTGCTTTGTTGGATATTTACAACGGCTACCGGAGCCGTCAGGATCCGGAAGGTGATCCGGTAAATGAATTCCGGGAAGCCATTGGCAGCAATCATCTGGCTTTCGGAGCTACGTATTATCCGTGGATCAATACGTCAGTGGTATCGGAAAAGAGCATTACTTATGCAAATGTGGATGTTGCAAAACTGAAAGAGTTGATCGAGGCTGAAGTGGCCGAATGGAAGGATGAAAAACGGCAGGCACAGATTGCCGAACAGTTGCCGAAATTGGAAGATGCGGAATTGGAGCAGGTTGATAAGGATTTATTGCATACCGTGTTATTGCAAAATAGTCTGGTATACCGTTCCGTATTGAAAGAGATACGGCAGAAGGTAAACCTGTTGCCTCCGGGGGCAGCTATGGCGGGTGTTTATACGATGGTAGACAATACCCGTGGGGTATGGAAAGCGCCGGCTAATGTTTCGGTGAGTAATATTGTAGCACCGGCCGTAAATATTTCACACGATGAACAGGAGGATCTGAACGTGCCTTTGTCCGGCAAGGCCGTGAATGCAATCCGGACGTTTACAGGTGAAGGTATCAAGGTATGGGGAGCCCGTACATTGGACGGTAACTCGCTCGACTGGCGTTATATCAATGTAAGACGTACAATGATTTTTTTGGAAGAGTCGGTTAAAAATGCTGCCCGGGCCTATGTTTTCGAGCCAAATGAAGCGAATACATGGCTGAATATTAAGAGTATGATTGAGAATTTTCTGAGAGGTATATGGAAACGGGGCGGGTTGGCCGGATCGGTTCCGGAAGATGCTTATAGTGTGCATGTCGGTTTGGGAGATACGATGACACCGGAGGATATTCTCGAGGGAATTATGCGGATTACCGTGTTGGTAGCCATCACTCGTCCGGCTGAATTCATCGAGATCACTTTCCAGCAGCAGATGCAGAAGAGCTGATAATAGATTTGGATTTACGATGCTGTATTGTCGTATTCAATGAGCAGAAGTAAACCAGAACTGTTGTCACTCGCTGGGATACAGGTCTTTTAAACAGAAAAAAGAATTATTCATTTTTAATTTATAGAATTATGGCAGGAGAAGCACAAGACAGTGTATGGCCGTTACCTAGTTTTTATTTTAAGGTAGAAATCGACGGCATAGGGGAAATCGCATGCAAAGAGGTATCCGGTTTGGATATCGAGGCGCAGATTATCGAGTATCGTCACGGTAACAGCCCGGCTTTTTCAACGATTAAAATGCCGGGAATCAAGAAATCGAGCAATGTCAGTCTGAAGAAAGGCGTATTTGCCAAGGACAATAAGTTCTTCGATTGGTTTAATATGATCAAGTTGAATACTATTGAACGGAAGCCTGTTACAATCAGCTTGCTGGATCAGGACGGCAATCCGACAATGGTGTGGAAGCTGGAAAATGCCTGGCCGACGAAGATTACAGGTGTTAGCCTGAAGTCTGATGGAAATGAGGCTGCGGTAGAGTCTTTGGATATGGCTCATGAGGGCTTGACAATAACCAACGCATAATGGCAAAAAAGGCTGTTACTACATGGGCGCCTCCTGTCTCCTTTTATTTTAAAGTGGTGTTTCAGGGGGCACCCAAAATTGAAGATGCCGGTTTTATGGAAGTTTCGGGATTGAAAGAAGAAATGGAGTTGACGGAGATACAGGAAGGGGGAGAAAACGATTATTTCCATCAGGTTCCCAAGCGGGTAAAACATGGTAATCTGGTGTTGAAGAGGGCTTTGGAGGGATTGGATAATGGATTGGAAAAATGGATAAAAGAAACCATAGAGGGTGGCTTTGCCCGGAGAATAAAGCCGAGAAATATCGTAGTTATGTTGCTGGATGCAGAGGGTAAGGCTTTACGTTGTTGGTGGTGTTCGCATGCGTATCCGGTGAAATGGGAGGTGAGTGCGTTCAGTTCCCAGGAAAATAAACTGGTTATTGAGACGTTGGAATTGTGTTATAATTTACTCGAGAGGAAAAAATAGAAAAAGCGATATATCGGGGAGCTAAAGAAGGGGAGAAGCAAGAACGTAATAATTAAAGTCAATGTCCGCTTTAAGTCCTGAATTGTAGGTCTGAAATTCAGATGGTCCTTATTGTTTCTTCGCTTCTAAGTTCCTTGTGTTAAACCTGGAATAATCCGTGTATGACGATTGTAATTAAAGAGATTGTCGTGAAAGCGACGGTGGAAAACGAACGCAAGGAACGGCAAACGGAAGTGGTATCCGAAGAATTGATTGCCCGATTGAAGGATGATATTTTGAGAGAGATTCGGAGTGCCCGGTTAGTGGAAGCAGGAAAAAAAGAAAGGTAAAATAAGTTTTGGGTAGAGAAAAGGCTGTCAGTCTGTTCGGAGAATTGAAGCCGTTATAAATTTACGATTTTTGATTTACGATTTTAGATGAATGAATCTGACAACAAATCAGGTTGCCAAACAATTTAAAATCTGTATCAACCTTTTATATTGTGGATTTTGATTTACCGTTTTCTCTTTTTTGTAGGGGGGGGGATTGTGGGTTCAATCTAAAATCCAGAATCGTAAATCTAAAATTTATATGAACGTTTTTAGACTGATGTATTATGGAAAAGATGAAATTGACGGGGTATTCCGATAAGAATTTTAAGAATGAGATCGGGAATATGGTGGTGCAGATTGTGCCTAAGGAATACAAAGGGAAAAAAGGAATAAAATACGAAACCGGACAGGAAGGAGGGCAGAATGTACAGTCGCCTGCGTTTACAGGACAGCAGAATGAAGAGCTTATACTCGATTTTAGTTTTGATTGTACGGGTGCGATAGAGGGAACGAAAGACAGCGATACGATCGAGAGTAAGCTAAAACAACTCGATAGTATCGTTTACCAGTATAATGGGGATAAGCATGAACCTTCGTATGTGCAGGTAGCTTGGGGGACATTTCTTTTCAAAGGCCGGTTGAAGGAGATGCAGACAACGTTCGGATTGTTTACGCCGGAAGGAGTTCCGTTACGGGCCAAGGTAAATTTGACTTTTATTCAGTTTGTCAGTGCGGAGAAAGCTGTAAAACTGGCTAATAACCAGTCTCCCGATATGTCGCATTTGGTGACTTTGAAAGACGGGGATTCGATTGCTATGTTGTGTCAGAAAATATACGGGGATTCGACTTTGGTAGATGAGGTAGCCAAGATAAACGGACTCTGTGGTTTCAGGCGGATAAAACCCGGGACACTATTGTTGTTTCCACATTTGAGGAAAGATGGCTGATTCTCCTGCAAAATATAAGGATGAAGTACTTTGTTATACGGTGTATAGCGAAGGAAAGAAAGTCGGTGAGAAGTTCCGGTTGACGGAGGCGGAGGTACGTTTGGGGGTGAACCGGATCGGAAAGGCGACATTGTGGTTCGAGGCCGGGGATATGGCGGCCCGGACTTTCAAAGAAGCTGATGTTGCGGTATTTAAGCCGGGGGCTACCGTAAGATTGGATTTAGGCAGAAAGGAAGAGGAGAAAACGGTTTTTACCGGAAAGGTGGTGAGTTTGAATCTGGATATTGCTCCCAACCGGCGTTCCCGGATGGTTGTCGAATGTCGGGACGATTTGTTTACAGCTACATTGGTACGCAAAAATAAGGTTTTTGAAAAAATGAAAGACAGTGAAATTATCTCGGAGGTGCTGGGAGCTTATGGGTCGGTAGATGTGAAAGCAACGGATTTCAAGCATGCTGCTTTAGTACAGTATTATTCCTCGGATTGGGATTTCGCTTTGTCCCGTGCGGATGCTAATGGTATGTTGGTAGTGATGAGAGACGGTAAGGTGTCGGTTAGGAAACCCGATCCGGGTGCTAAAGCTGTTTTGACGGTGACTTACGGTGTGGACTTGATCGGTTTTAACGGAGGAGTATCGGCAACGGAACAGGTACCGGCAGTGGAGGCTGTAAGCTGGGATCCTACTCAGCAAAAAGTTGTAACGGTTACTTCTTCTGCTCCTGTTTTGAATAAGCAAGGGAATATCGATTATACGGAATTGGCGGGAGAAGATAAATTGTTACTGCAAACGGATGCTCCGACGGAAAGTGGGGCTTTGCAGGCCTGGGTGGACGGTTTGGCACAGAAGACCGGATTGGCCCGGTTTCGGGGGCAGATAACGTTTCATGGTAATGCGGCGGCTGTGCCGGGGTGTATTATCGAGTTGGCCGGATTGGGGGAGCGGTTTAACGGGAATGCTTATATCGGTTCGGTAGAGCATGTCGTTCGCAATCACGTGTGGACTACGAAGGCGGAAATGGGCTTAGCTCCCGAAGGAATTACGGAAGAGATGGATGTGGTGGCTCCTCCTGCTTCGGGGTGGCTGCCGGGAATAGAAGGGTTACATATCGGTAAAGTGAAAAAACTGGATGAGGATCCGGCCAAAGAACAGCGGATTTTGGTGGAGTTGCCTTTGCTGAACGGAAATAAAAATGACGTATGGGCCCGGTTGGCTCATCTGTATGCGGGGAACGGTATCGGTAGTTTTTTTGTACCCGAGGTGGGCGATGAGGTCGTTGTCGGTTTTTTCAATAACGATCCGGTTCATCCGGTAGTTTTAGGTAGTATGTACAGTAGCAAGCAATTGCCTCCTTATGAATTGAAAGCGGAGAATTATAAGAAAGCCGTAGTGACCAAAGAAAAAATGAAGCTGGAGTTCGATGAGGAAAAGAAGATCATCACGTTGGAAACACCGGGTAAGAACAGTATTGTCATCGATGACGACGGGACGCAAATCAAGCTGGCGGATCAGAATAAAAATGAGATTATCATGGATAAAGACGGTATTACACTGAATTCGGCGGGTAAGATTGTGTTGAAAGCAAAACAGGATATTTCCGGAGAAGCTACGGGGAAAATCAGTATGGCAGCTAAAGCTGATGTCGAGTTGGATGGAATGAATGTGAAAGCCACCGCAAAGACCGGATTTACGGCGAAAGGAAATGCTACGGCTGAACTGTCGGCTTCCGGACAGACGACCGTAAAAGGGGGTATGGTGATGATAAACTAGCAGAATAGAGAATTACAATGGAACAAAAGTATGTACAAAGAGTGTGTCAGGCAATGCAGAGCATTCGCCGACGGCAGATTTCGGTGGGTAAAGTGATTAGAGATCACCGTGTGAGTGATTTGTTACAAACAAAGAAAGCAATTGAGAGCGGTAATGTAAAGAAACCACCTATAATAAAAACGATGAAGGATTTGGATAAACATGTTTATAAGCATCAAGGAGAAGAAGATACAACAAACGCTTTCGCTGAACATGGATTGTCATTTGAAAAGAAGTCTTTGTTACCTTTTATTCAAAAACATGACATGATTGAAGTGGACGGATTTTATGATGTATTTTTAAAAGATTGCAAGGACCCCAGAAAAGCTATTTTTCTCGGGTATCAAGTTGAAAGTGAGGAAGCTACACTGAAACATGCTGGGCCTTTTGGAGTGGAACGTACAGCACAGTTGTAATATAAAAAGTATATAAATATTATGCCACCGGCAGCGAGATTGACAGATATGCATACTTGTCCGATGCAGACACCGGCTTTTCCTTCTCCTATACCGCATGTGGGAGGGCCTGTGATCGGACCGGGAGCGCCTACGGTTCTGATCGGAAAAATACCGGCGGCGGTGATGGGAGATAATTGCGTGTGTGTAGGGCCGCCGGATGTAATCGTTAAAGGATCGGCAACGGTGATGATTTGCGGAAAACCGGCGGCCCGGATGGGTGATCAGACGGCTCATGGCGGGGTGATTACAGTGGGGTGTCCGACGGTGCAGATTGGAGGATGAAGGGGGAGTTGTGATTTACGATTTACGATTTTTGATTTATGATTAAGTGGAGGGTGATAGGTATTGGGGATGTGAGAGGCAGAGGGAATTTTAGATTTTAGATTTACGATTGGGTATGGGGCGTATGGTTGGGGATTTGGGTAAAGTATGGTGGTTGGGGATTTAAAATTTTAGATTTTAGATTTAAAATTGAAATACAGGCAAAGAGTTTTAGAAGCACAGAGCTATTCTGATTTTAAGTTGAAATATTGTTTTACGGATAGATTATGATGAATAAGTCGTTTTTGGGAAAAGGATGGAGTTTTCCGCCGGAGTTCAGAAGGGAAGCTTTACCGAGCACAATGGTGACGGAGGAAGAGGATATCGGACAAAGCCTGCATATTCTGTTGGCAACGCGTCCGGGAGAGCGGGTACACCGGTTTGATTTCGGTTGTGGGATATACCGTTTCGTACACGAAGAGATGACTGTTACAAATCAGACTTTGTTGAAAGAGTTGATTGCCGATACCGTATTGATGTATGAGCCGCGGGTAACTCTGAACGAGGTGGCTTTCGATCTGGAATCGATATACGACGGAGTTTTGATTATTTGTCTGGATTATACGGTGAGACGTACAAATTCGCGTTCGAATATGGTATTTCCTTTCTATTTGCGGGAGGGAACGGCGTTGTAGGATTTACGATTTGTGATTTTTGATTTACGATTGAGGGAGGGGATTTATTGGTGGGTTTGAAAAGAAGCAAGAGAAGTTTTTGATTTACGATTTATTGATGGAAGGATAAGTGGTATGCGGGTTTGATGGTTGGTAAGTTTAAGAATTTGGATTATGAATACACTTTGGTATACGGATGGAACGGATCGGCGGCAGTTTGAAGGGAGGAAAGATATTCCTTGCCGGGTTGCTATGATTGAAGACGATTATCGGGTGCTGATGGGGCGGGTGATGGATATGGCCGGGAGTATCCGCTATTACAATTTGAAAAATCAGCCGGAAGGATATTGGCGGGAATTGTTTCGTTATCAGCCTTTGGCAATCTTATCGGAGATTGAAAGGACAGATATTCACGAACTTGAAAATCGTTTTCTGAAGTCGGGGAGAAGGCAACCGGAGATGATGCTCAAGCTGGCGAAAGAATTAATGGGGCGTTTGGATGATTGGGAATTGCGGTTGGTGTATTATCCTCGTTTGCAGTTGGCAAAAGATTTGTCTTCCCGGACAAAATTCCGTTTACCGGAGGAAAAAGATGAATTGAAAAAATCATTCTATGCTCTTTTAGGAGCGGTGAGGAAACTTCAGGTGAATTACGAACGTTACCGGGAAGAAATCCGGACATGCGGAGAGAATGATCCTGCTGCGGCTTTGCTGGATTCTTTCCTGCGGAATTACGAAGAGATTGCAAACCGTTTTAATGCCCGTTGGCAAACCTGGCCGGATTTTTATTTCCGGGAGATTTTACATGCCGGGTGCCGGGGAATTGTACCCGATCGGGTTTGGTTGTCCGTTGTGCGCGTTCCGGGTTCCGGTTGTGTTGTCATACCCGAAGCAACTGCTTTTGTTGCCGGTAAAAATAAGGGGGGAGGAGCGGTGTGTTACCGAAGTGTGGAAGAAGTTGTCGTAGAAGATATGAAATTAGCGCAGTTGCGTTCTTTTTTCCAAGAAAAGGACGGGGAACGCTATCCGGCTGCCCGCCTGGAATTTGTGACCGCCATATCGCAGAATACAATAGATCTGGAAGATATCGGCGATCATCAGAAACTATTCGGGGAGGCATCCGATTCCCGTTTGGAAATGGGGTTGATGATTTGTTCTTCCATGCTGTTGTTACGTGAAGGAAGGCGGAGATTGACGGTGTCGTTTTACCTCACAGAAGAGGGGAGCGGATATTTTCAGAAGATATTGAATCAGGTAACGGAAGGTGCGGAGGAAAAGTCCGGGGAATCGGTTGTCAAGTTATTGAAAGATGCTTTCTGTCTCGATATTACGACGGGAATCGGTTGGGAGCATATTGAAGAATATGTGGCGACATTCCGGGATAAGCAGTGTATTAGTCTGTTGTTTTGTTTGGATAAGGAGTTTCCTGCAACAGCCAGTGGAGATATTTCGTTACATGGTGTACAGACACAATGGCCTGTGTTACGTATCCGGATGAATCCGGAGGCGTGGCTTTTTCCCTATAGTTGGATGTCTGCTGTAAAATGCAACCGGGTAAAGTTGAATGTAGAAGTAGCAGGACTTTCAACGTTGAAATTATACAATAATATCGGGGAGTTGGATACCTCTACTCCTTTTTATCCTTTCGGTGTACAGCCTGCGCGGGGAGCTCAGGTTGTTTTCGGTAGTTATGAGATGGCTGTGAAACCTTTACAGAAAGTGAATTTGTATTGTAAATGGTTGCAATTGCCTTCCGGACCGGAAGGTTTTTACGGACACTACCGGGAATATGGGCAGCAGATCGACAATTATTCTTTCCGGGTGAGGACGGAGTGGCTGGACGGAAAGAAATGGAAATCGGATCAGGTTGGGATACAGGGGCTGTTCGGTTCTCCGGGAGACGGATATTCGACAGCAAAAGGTACTTTACCGGAGGAAAGCCGGGTAAGTTGGTCTCCGGACGGTAATATACCTGTTGTAGGAGGGAATGAAGATCGTTATGCTTATGGAATGTCGTCGTCCGGTTTCTTTCGGATGGTGCTGGATGAGCCGGAAATGGGTTTCGGGCATGCATTGTATCATACTTTATTTGCAGAGGTGATGATTGCAAATGCTCATCGTAAACGTCCTTTGCCTGCACCTGCGCTACCGGTATCTCCGTTGATAGAATCGGTGGAAGTAAGCTATGAGTCGGAAGAAGAGCTTTATTTTACGGCCGGTCAGAACAGGGGAAATATTCGTTTGTTTTATATGGATTCGATGGGATTTTCGACTTTGGAGAGTATCGGCTCGGATGCCCCTTTTTATTTGGCGAAACGTTTGGGGGAAGCGGGGAATCTGTTGTTTGGATTTACGAAAGCTGTCGGAATAGACCGGATTCGTTTTTTTGTGGATATAGCCGCTGTGAGACAGGAAATCGATCTTCGGGACGACGAAAGGCAGAATCTTTCCCCGGTTTGGTATATCCGGCAAAAAGAAAACTGGATCAGGTTAACTCCGGACGCGCTTGTCCGGGATACGACGGGTGGATTTATCAGCAGCGGAATTGTCGAATTGTTGTTACCCGTCCCGGTGGCAGAAGATTGGCTGGACGAAAACGGCATATTTTGGCTGGGGGCACAGTTCGGTTGTGATGTCATTAAGCAGGTTGCGGTAAAAGGGTTTTATACAAATGTCGTAGAGGCTGTTTTAGATACGGATACTGTCGATTCAGACTGGGAATGGGATGGAGAATTACCGGAAGGAACAATTACAGCTGCCGTCAGAAACATACCGGGAGTGGCTGATATCCGCCAAATAGTATCCGGTAAGGGAGGCCGAAAAGAAGAAGATGAAGAGACTTTAAAAATCAGGATGATCCATCGGATTCGTCACCGAAACCGGGTTGTAACTCCCCGGGATTTTGAGGACCGCATTATGGAACAGTTTCCTCAAGTCGCTAAAGTGAAATGTTTGCCGGGATTGGATAGTAAATATATGAACAGGCAGGGAATTGTCACTTTGGCAGTTGTTCCCCGGTTACAAAACGGCGTGGGTTTTCCGCTTTGTACTCATGATTTGTTATTGGAGATCGAACGTTTTTTACAGCCTTTGGCCGGAGCTTTTGTGCAGGTTGACGCTATAAATCCCCTGTACGAAGAGATGAAGGTAAGATGTAATATCGGGATCGGACCGGGATGGAGTGCGGCAGAGACGATACTTCGGTTACGAAGGCGTATCGATGATTTGATTGTACCTTGGAAAAACAGTGACGGTATACCGGTATTCGGTTATCGTTTCGGTTTACAGGAACTGAAAAACCGGATTATGGAAGATGAAGGAGTATCGGTTTTACACGGTTTATCGGTGTTGCAGGTGTGCCGGGAAGGTAGAAAGTTATACCGTTTGGGTGAAGTCGGTGATCAGTCGGACGGTGATCAAAAGATCGGGGCTTCTTGTGCCTGGGGAATTCCTGTGCCTGCACCGGTACATTTGATCCGTACGGATAAAGAGGATATATGGCGTCCGGAGGCCGGTATCGGAGAAATAGGTGTAGAAGAAACATTTATTATAAGATAAGGTGGATGTAACGGAGGAAAGCATAACGTATTAAAACTGGATTATGGCTAAAGCGAACAGGGAAACATTGAAAGGTTATTTCAGTAATGGGAAAATGCCTACCGGCAGTCAGTTCGGGGATTTGGTGGATTCTATGCTGAACATTGTGGATGATGGCATGAATCGTACGGAAGGTAACGGATTGCAGCTTTCTCCTTTGGAGGAAAACAGTCCGGTATTGGAATTTTATTCCGGTATTCTGGACGATAAACCTTTGTGGGAAATTCGGGTCGATCGTAAACGGGAAGCTCTGGAATTGAGTATAGGAGGGGATGATATTCCGTTATTGACTCTTTTTCCGGACCGGAAGATCTCATTGAACGGTGATGTCGAAGTGTCCGGTACTGTATCAGCTGCCGGTTTTTTGGGAAATTATCGTTGCGGGGAGGTGCTTGCAGATGGGAAATGGTATGATGTTACGGACGAGGATGAAGCTAATCCGTCGGGTTGCCGGGCTTATCGCATTGTAGCCGGATGCGGACGTAAAGGCAAAGGTAAATATGCTTTAACAGAAGCAACGGCCATACAATGCTATGGGGAACATAAAAAGGTCTATTATCGTCAATCCTGGTTCGGTATGCATTTCAACCGTTTGAAGTTTCGCTGGCATCAGGAAGGAAAGGCCTGGCGGTTACAGATGCGTAGCCGGTGTAATTACGGAAGAGAGGCGGTGATACGTTTCCGGATTACGGAATTATGGCAGGATTATTATATGGGAGAATGAGGTGTTTTGATTTACGATTTTAGATTTATGATTTTAGATTAACGATTGGGGCGGAGTTTTATGTGTTTGTGTTTTTTAAAAAGGAATGTGGCTGGAATTTTAGATTTTGGATTGAAATAAAAGGTTCGAGAGTATGAAGAGGGCCGAAGACTTTAGGTGTTAGGGTATTAAGCAGGAGAAAATGAAAGATGAGCTTTATATAAACCGGAGAGAGGCGGAAAATACTCTTTACCGGCAGTTACAGGAGAAATCGTTGGAACGGTTACAAGCTGCTGCCGGAGAGGTATGGACTGATTTTAATCCTCACGATCCGGGGATAACGATCAGCGATATATTAAATTACGGTCTTACGGAGTTGGATTATCGTTTGCGTTTTCCTTCGGAAGATTATTTGGTGGCAGAAAAACAATCTTTTGTTCCGGAGCGTTTCGGTTTGTTTTCACCGCTTCGGGTGTTTCCGGTTGATCCGGTGACACCTGTCGATTACCGGAAATTATTTATCGATCGTATCGATAAGTTGGATAATGTGTGGATTTATCCGACGAAAGAACGGGGATGGTATGAAGTTTTGGCAGAGTTGTCGCCTTTGGCTTCAGTGTGTTGCCGGGAAGAAGTACAGCGGCAGATTGTGAGGATTTTCAATGCTTATCGTAATCTTTGCGAAGGATTGCGGGAAGTCAGATTTATTACGCGTAAGCCTTTGAAATTAACCGGAGATATCGAATTAAAGGCAGGGGCGAATGCTTTACAGGTTTTAGCGGATATTTACCTGGAGGCTCAGCATTTTTTTATGGGTGGTGTCCGTTATCGGGGAATAGAAGAATTGTTGGCAGAAGGGAGAAAACCCGACGAGTTATTGGATGGTCCGGAATTGAGATATTGGGCTATCGACGAGAGTTCGTTGCAGGATTTACCGACTCGTTATTCCGTGGCGGTGCTGTTTCGGCGCTTGATGAATCTGGAGGGCGTGGAAGTTGTGAGATCATTGGGTTTTACAGATGGGGAACAGGTTTATCCGGATATTATTCCCGTGACTGATCCGGTAAATTCCTATACAGTAGAGATTCCGGATAATAAAGAGAAAGCCGGAGTGAAGCTGTGGTCGGGAGGCGGTTTGATGAAAACGGATTTATCGGTATTGCCTTCTTTGCTTTATGCCCGTTATATCCGGTATTATGGCCGGCAGAATCGTACGGAAAATTTGTCGGAGTTACAATCTTTTCCACAGGGCACTTTCCGGCAGATGTATGATCATAACAGTGTGCAGCATGATTTTCCGGAATGTTATGGGATCAATAATTGGGGAGTGGCTCCCGGGGAACCGGAATTGCGGAAGGCACAGGCAAAGCAGTTGAAGGGGTATATGTTGTTGTATGACGAAGTATTTGCCCGGGGATTGAAAGAGTTGGAAAATTTACCGCAGTTGATGTCGATAGAAGACGACTTACTGGGAGAGGGGACAGTCGGAGTCGATGTACCGGGTGGGATGTGGGACGTATTAACCGATGAACAGAAACTGAAGGATGCCGGATATACTAAAAATAGATTTTTCAGGCAGAAGGAGAGTATGTTGGAAGTGTGGGAAGGTATATACGGAGAGGATAGTAATCCCGGATGGTTGAAAGAGTATGACTATTACGAAGAAACAGAGGTGGAGAGCCTGGGGAGGCGTTTCGGTTTTTTAAAACGGATACCGGAATGGGGACGAAGCCGATACAAGGGGGTGGATTTGGGAAATGTCGATCCCGAGAATGTACCGGGAATCAAAGCTTATGTAGGCAGTTTGCTGGGGTGGGAAATGACGGTGGAAAAGCCCGTTGTGAATGTATTTCCGATGTACAATCTCCGGTTGGTGGAGGACGATTATTTTTATAGCCGGCCGATGGGATTGCTGAGTCATGATTTGGTGGCAGAGGATATTTTGAAGCCGGAGTATATGGAGCCGGTAAATATGCCTGAAAAAGCTTATACAAATGCCGATTATCTGGTATTGAAGGATAAATTATCGCTGTTGCATTATAATTTATTATTCGAGGGATTGTTTCGGGAAGGTGTACGGCCGGAAAATTACCATATTCTGAATATACCTCAATATCTTGATCGTTTGTTGGTGTTTCATCATACGCAACGGGGAGAATGGATAAATCTGGGGCGGTTCGATTCGCAGGAAGAGCTCGAGGAGACGGCCGGTTGTTTGCGGCGTTTTCTGATTATGTTGAATCAGAAAAGTGAGAGTATGTATGTTGTTGAACATTTGCTGTTGAGAAAAGCAAACGGAAAGGAGATGGAAAATCCTGCAGTACCGGAAAGCGAGAATTTTGTCGTAACTGTCGTGTTTCCGGGATGGTCGGTACGAATGGCAGATCTTCGGTTCAGAAAAGAGTGTGAAAAGTTGGTATGTAGCCGGTTACCGGCCCATTTGAATGTTCATTTTCAATGGAGAGGGGCTGTGGAGATGTGGCAGTTCGAAAGGGCTTATTACGATTGGCGGAAAGCATTGGCGGCAGGAGAGAGCGGGAGTGCCGAAGCTCAAAAATTAAGGGAGGTATTGGCCGGACAGGGGGAGGAGGGATTTTAAATTGTAGATTTTAGATTTTAAATTGATGGAGGAAGTTGGAAAGGAAGGGAATGATGATTTTTGATTTACGATTGGGGAAAAGTTGACTGGTAAGAGTACGTAGAAAGAATGGATTTAAAATTGAAGAAAGTGAGAAGAGAAAGATTGGAAATAGTGTTATAAGGTTTGTAAGCATATTAGAATTGATTTATGATTTTTCTATGAATCAGGCAGGTTTGTAAGGGTGATTTAAAATCGTAAATCTAAAATTAACAGGAATGATTACGATTCATGACATAAAGCTGGATTTTAGCGTGGAAGATTCCCGGTTTGCACGGGAATTGTACGGGCGTTGGGATATGTTTTGCCATACGGGGGTGGAGGAGGTCATGGACCGGGTGTTGAGTCGTTATGACTCGGATGAAGAGGTGATTCGGGTCGGAAGAATGGAACTGGATTTAGGTGTGTTACCGGAGGACGAGTTTTATGAACGGTTTCCGAAAGCGTTGGAAGAAAAGTTGGGGGACGTTTTTTATGATTTGATCCGCCACCGGGAAGGACGTGATGTGAATATCGTTTCCTTGCGCAAGGACGGTTTGCAGGCTCTGCTGTATTTTTTATTGTATGGCGGTTTACCGGCAGATATGCCCGAAGAATACCGGGATTTGAGACGTTTGCTTGAAATTGTAATCGACAGGGAGGGGCATGAGCTGGGAAAGGCTTTGCGCTATTACGGCGAAAAGGTGGAATTACGCCGTCGTTTGGTGTTGCAGTTCAGAGACCGGGAACTGGAAAAAGTTGTAGAGGTGACAGAGCCTTCCGAAGCTGTATTTATTAAAGTATATACTCGTAGTCTGATTAGCTCCTGGCCTCGTTTACGGCGTCCGGAGATTACGTTGGGAGACTACCGGAATGTCGTTTGGGAGGTGGTATGGGCTTATTTGCTTTACGACGGAAGAGGTTTTTTCAGTCGGAAACAGTTGGTGAGGCAAACGATAACGGAACTGGCTTCCCGTTTTAATTTAAAGTTTTTTTATTTGCTCGTTTTGTTGACGACCGGATTGAAAAAAATGATATCCGGGTGGTTGATTTTGCCGGAATTATCGGTGATACTGGCCGAGATCAGGAGAGAAGAGGCTGAAAAAATGCAGGGAGATACCGGAAAATGGCAAAAGGTAATAGAGGAAAACGGTGCATACGAGTCTGCGGATGATCTGCGGAAATTGTTGTCGGATCCTGTTTTATGCCGCCGTTTGTTGCAACCGATGAAGGAGGAGGATATTTACCGCCTGACGGAGGTTGTCATACCTACGGAAAGCCGTTTTGTCATTTCGTATGCCCGCCGGTTGGAACAGGAAAAGGAAAAAGGGATGCTGGAAGGAAAAGCCGGCAGTGAGTTCCGGGTTTTAAAGTGGGAATTTTTATTTCAGGTTTTGCTGAGTGCCCCGATGTCTGTTTTTCACCGGAAACGCTTTGTGCTGGAAGTGATCCGGCGTATTGCCGCTCATTATAATATCGATCCGTTGTGTCTGTTGGTATATCTCTGTACCGATCAGGAAGATGTTCCGGCAGATTTGCGGGTCGTGTTACAGCAATTGTATAAAGAACAGACGGAGAGCGAAATTTTAAAAATAGCGGAAGCCTTTGCTTATCGGATACCTACCGAACGGGAAACGGAATACCTGAAATCCGTTTTGTTACATCCCCGGACGGCAAGACAATTATTAGGGGCTTTGCCTGAAGCCGGAATTTACCGGTTGGTCCGGGTCGTGATTCCGGCCGAGAGTACATTCGTCGTTTCGTATGCCCGTACCCTGGACCGGGAAAAGGAGAAAGGAATGCTGGAAGGAAAAGGAGGGGAGGAATTCCGGGTGTTGAAATGGGAGTTTATTTTTATCATGATTTTGAGTGCTCCGGTATCGGCTTTCAGCCGACGTCAGTTTGTACGTTCGGTTTTGGGGCAGATTGCCGCGCATTATAATTTGGCTGCTAACGATTTGGTACTCTATTTCTATAGGGCGCTGGCAGACCGGAAGACCGGGTTTTCACAGGGGGTAGCTGAGGTGTTGAAGGAGTGGCTGGATGAACAGCGAAGAAATGAGCGGTTGGAATCGGAAAAAGAACGGGAGGCAGCTTCCCGGGATACCGGTAGAAAATTGAAGGAATTGATGATGTGTCCGGAGATGACGGTAAAGGTATTGGAAAAAGCAGGAACAGAAGTCCTTTGCGAATTATGGGCAATGTATAAGCAAACGGATACGGTCGTATTTATCCGGAATTATAAAAAATTATTGTGGGATTTTATAGGATCGTCTGTGGTGAGTGTAAAGAGGTTATACCGGCAGATGCAGGTTGTGGAGGGATTAGCGGATTTTTTGGTAAAAGAGTATGGAAGAAAGGCCGTTGCAGACCTTTTACGAAAGATCGGAATCCGTTTGCAGGACTCGGAACGTTTGTTGGAAGCGGCTTGGCGGGAGGCTTTGTTGAAAAAAGAAGTGGATCTGATTCGGGAGATTGTGGCCCGTTCGCCGGATTTTTTACGGCGGAAGATATCCGTTTTGTCTCCCGGGGAGCGAAGCAGTTTGGAGGAAATGCTGAAAGCAAGCCCGGAATTGTTACGGAAATGTCTGGTGTGTATCGGTTCTCCGGCTATGCGGCGGGCGGTGGAAGAGGTTATATACCTGAAAAGGAAGGTAGGAGGCGAAGAAAATGACGGAGAATGGTTGTTGGGTTTATTATGCATTTCTTATTCCGATATCCGGATGTTTTCGTATCCGGAAATACTAAGGCGTTTTTTGAGTAAAATGGCGGACCGATGGACTCTTGCACAACGAATTGAAATTTACCGGCAAATCAGAAGACAGTCGTATTTGTCCGTACACTGGGAGAAAATAATAGAAGAGGAGCAAAAAATGGAGGAAGCCGTGGAAATGGTGAAGCGGGAGGAAAAACAGAATGACGAAATACAACTAAACCATACGGATATGAAAACAAGAGATGTAAAAGACGCGCCGGAAGATAGGAATATTTCCGGAAATGGGCGGGAAGCGGATGCAGCTGGAAAACATGTACGGGAATCCCGTGGGAACAAAAACCGGTGGAAGTTACCCGATTCCCGGAAAGAGGAAGAACGGATTTATGTGGCGAATGCCGGAGCAATTATATTGGCACCTTATTTTCCCCGTTTATTCGATTTGCTGAAAATGACGGAAAAAGGGGCTTTTATGGATGGGGCGGCCCGGGTCCGGGCCATGTTTGCCATACAGTATCTGGTATTCGGTCAGACGGAATTCGCGGAAACGGAGCTGGCTCTGAATAAATTATTGACGGCATATCGTCCGGAAGAGCCTTTACCGCTATCGGTGGAATTGACTTCGGAGGAAAAAGAGGTGCTGGATTCTTTGTTAAAAGGAGCTATGGGTAACTGGAGTGTGATGAAAGGTACTTCTGTAGACGGTTTCCGGGGGAGTTTCCTGATCCGTAACGGAGTAATGGCGGATACGGGAGAATTGTGGCAATTGACGGTAGAGGAAAAGTCTTACGATATATTGCTGGATTCCATTCCCTGGAGTATTTCTCCGGTCAAGTTTCCGTGGATGGAGAAACCGTTGTATGTGAATTGGAGGTGAAAGAATTTACGATTTGAGATTTTATAAGACTAATAATTTGGATAATATGAACGCAGAAAAACAATTTCAGGAAATGCCTTCGCGGGTGATGCAACCGAAGCGGGAAGGCGCAGCTTTGCAAATGTACGATAACCGGCAGGATGCGGCTTTGCAGGCAAAGATGATCGACACGATTCAGCGGGAAGGTGAAGACGAAGATGAGTTACTACAGGGAAAGTTTGCCGTACAGCGACAGGAGGGGGAGGAAGACGAACTGTTACAGGGTAAGTTTACGACTCAATTAGCCGAAGAGGATGAGGAGCTTATGCAGGGAAAATTCGTTACTCAATTAGCGGAGGAAGACGATGAACTGATGCAAGGTAAGTTTGTCACTCAGATGCAGGACGAGGATGAGTTGATGCAGGGGAAGTTTGAAACAGCCCAACGGCAAACGGAAAACCGGACGGGTATACCGGATGCGGTAAAACAGCGGATGGAAGATTCGTTCGGTACGGACTTTTCATCGGTGCGGGTGCATCCGGATTCCTCCAAGGCGCCCGAAGTGGGCGCATTGGCTTATACGCAGGGAACGGATATCCATTTCGCTCCGGGCCAGTTTAAGCCCGATACGGCCGCCGGGCAGGAATTGTTGGGGCACGAACTGACGCATGTGGTACAACAGGCGGAAGGCCGGGTACAGCCGACAACGGAGATCGGCGGTATGCCGGTGAATGACAGCGAAGCACTGGAGCATGAGGCGGATGTGAGGGGAGCACAAGCGGTGAGGTAATGAAGTTAAATATTACAGGGGCTGTATATTGTATGTGGCGCTGCAGGCTTATGATTTGATATTAGATAGAAATTTTTATGGAACAATGGATTGCTTGGTTTTATGAGGTGTTGAATGCGGCTTTGCAGTTGTATTTCCGGCAGGAGTGTGCGGTGAGTTCGGTTTATGAGATTGCTGTGCCGGAAGGGAATGGGTTGGAAGAGGTGTGTGGCCGGGGATTGACATTCGATGAGCAGGCGGTGGTGATGCTGGCGTTGATGCCGCATTTGTGTCCGCAGGCTTTGGATATTTTTTTCGTGAATAATAAGAATTTCGACCGGCCTTATACGGAGTTCGGTGGCTGGAAGGGAATGTCGCACGGAGGTTTTTTACCGACGGGAGAGACGGCAGCCTTTGTTTTGGGCGGAGAGGATACGGGAAAGCGTTTGGAAGTGATGCGGATGTTCGGGAAAGAGCATTGGTTTTGGCGGGAAAATGTATTGCGCTTAGAAGGTCAGGGACGGGGCGAACCGTTTTTGAGCGGGCAGTTGCGGGTGTCGGAGGAGGTGTTGAGCCGGATACTTTACCGGAAAGAATATAAACCGGATTGTACTATGGAGTTTCCGGCCAAGCGGGTGACAACGGTTCTGGAGTGGGGGGATATGGTGGTGGATTACCGGGTGGCTTTGGCATTGGAGGAAATTAATACCTGGATTACCGGACAACGGACGATTATGCAGGAATGGGGACTGGAACGTTTTCTGAAGGCCGGATACCGGGCTTTGTTCTATGGACCACCGGGTACGGGAAAGACTTTGGCGGCAACATTACTCGGTAAACGGAATGATATGGATGTATACCGGGTAGATTTGTCGATGATCGTGTCGAAATATATCGGGGAGACGGAAAAGAATCTGGCACAGGTGTTCGATATGGCGGAAAACCGTCGTTGGATTCTGTTTTTTGACGAGGCGGATGCACTATTCGGTAAACGGACTTCTACAACGACTTCAAACGACCGGCATGCCAATCAGGAAGTGGCTTTTTTGTTACAACGAATCGAAGATTTTCCGGGTACGGTAATCCTGGCTACCAATCTGAAGTCAAATTTGGATGAAGCTTTTTTACGTCGTTTTCAGGCGATGGTCTATTTCCCGATGCCGGACGAAGAGTCACGGAAGTTGTTGTGGCAAAAAATGTTGCCGGCAACCTGGTTGCAAGAAGACAGGGATACTTTGTTGGGATGTGCCGTGAAAGCTGAATTATCCGGGGGATCGATTGCGAATGTCATCCGCAGTTGTGCTTTGCAATTATTGGCGACGCATACGGATAAATTATCGAAAGAAATGCTGGATTATGCTTTGAAAAAAGAACTGGCTAAAGAAGGAAACATCGGATAAAATTTAGAAAATTATGAGACTATCGGGGCAAATTTTAAAAGGAAGGTATGATGGAATTATCCTTTTAGTTGTATTGATGATGCTGGGGACGGGAAAGTTGAATGGACAACTGAGCGGGTGGTCGTTCGACAAAGCTTATGCTACCTATCGTCAGTATTATTATCAACCTCTTGACAAATGGCGAAGCATCCGGGAGGGAACGTTTTCCCGCACAGGTTTGGAGGATTCGTTGCGGCAATATACGCGGGGTAAAGTTTATAAGGATGTTATTTGTCCGTGGTGGGTGGAGGATTTGTACCGGCCGGATGTCATTCAGGCCCGTTTTCAGAGGATCGGTTATGTGGGGTATGTGCTGGATCCGTTGACAGGTTCGCCTTTGTTGACGAATTCCTGGAACGATTCGACTTTATTCGATGCTGCCTGGCAGAATATTCCGGTCGATTTAGTCGTGTATTGTAATGGTGCGGATGCCTTCGATTATTTTCTGAAATGTGATTCGGCCCGCCTGACTTTTTTAAAGACTGTTTTCGACCCGGAAGACGGGTTGATTAATAAGCGGCATTTCGGCCGGCGGCCCGCAGGGTTACATTTTTATTTACCGAATTTTTCTTTTCGGGAAAAAAAGGCTTTTATGCGTTTTGTATGTGCGGTCAGTATGGTAATTGATCATTATTGCCGAAATGAGGAGCGTCCTTATGCCGGAGACAAATGCTGGCTTACATTTACTTTTTCTCCTTCGGCAAAGAATGAACTGGATTATTTATCGGGTGTCCTGGGATTGGCGGATGAGATTCATTTTGTAACTTACGATGAATACGGTTTGCCTGTAGCAACGCCGGAGGTTTATACCTATCGGAATGATCCGACTTCTGTATTATACCGGGTGTATAATCAGTTTTATCTGTTTTCTTTTTTTTCCGATGTGGTATCGGATACGGAATGTTGCAGCGATATCGCCCGTTTGTCGCAGGCCAGTTATTCGGAGCATAACTGGAAATTTTATTTACTGTTGGACTTTGCGTTGGTGCTGGCTTTGATTATATCGGTACTTGCGTATAATTTGTACAGTCCGTTTTATATGCTGGTTGAGCGTTACTGTTCATTCATTATACCGGTCCTTATTACTTTGGTGACGGAGATTATCATT
Source organism: Culturomica massiliensis (assembly GCF_900091655.1). Taxonomy (NCBI): domain Bacteria; kingdom Pseudomonadati; phylum Bacteroidota; class Bacteroidia; order Bacteroidales; family Odoribacteraceae; genus Culturomica; species Culturomica massiliensis. Next base: position 1,287,214 of record NZ_LT594621.1, on the reverse strand, counting down.
GTTTTTCTGTATATGGTGGAAGCGCTGTCTCCGAATGAATTATTGTTTAGTCTTGACGAGGGGACACATCTGTATTTATTGGCACTTCCTTTGCTTTTTATCGTTTTGCATATCGGCTTGAAAATGCTCGGAGGACGACGGGAATTGCCTTGACTGCTGTCCGGAATAGCACCCGGGGACGGGGGTAAAATGCTAACAGGAGGTTAGCATTTTACCCCCGTCCCCGGGTGCTAACAACCTTCCTGTGCTTATCTGCTCTTATTCTCAAGTATTTTTTTTACCTTTGCTCAAGTAAGCTGCGCCTCACATAGCTCAAATAAGTTTGGTTCTGCATTCGGCTTGCACTATCTTTGTAAACAATTTGATGTTTTAATGTATGAAAGGAATCGTATTAGCCGGAGGTTCGGGAACCCGTTTATATCCCATTACAAAAGGTGTATCGAAGCAATTATTACCCATATACGATAAACCGATGGTGTATTATCCGATATCGGTGTTGATGTTAGCGGGGATCCGGGATATTCTGATCATTTCGACTCCGCAAGATATTTCCGGGTTTCGGCGTTTGTTGGGAGACGGTTCGGATTTCGGCGTGACCTTTCAATATGCGGTACAGCCGCATCCGGAAGGATTGGCACAGGCGTTTCTGATTGGCAAGGAGTTTATCGGGAACGATTCGGTATGCTTGGTATTGGGGGATAATATTTTTTACGGACAGTCGTTCGGGAAGATGCTGGCAGAAGCTGTAAATACAGTTGAGAAAGAGCAGAAAGCGACAGTATTCGGTTATTATGTGAGTGATCCGGAGCGATATGGGGTTGCGGAGTTTGATGTAAACGGCAATGTGTTGAGTGTGGAAGAAAAACCGGAAAAACCGAAGTCGAATTATGCAGTGGTCGGTTTGTATTTTTATCCCAATGGGGTGGTGGATATTGCTTCCCGGATAAAGCCTTCTGCCCGGGGAGAGTTGGAAATTACAACGGTGAATCAGATTTTCTTAAGTCAAAATGAGTTAAAGGTACAGGTGTTGGGCAGGGGATTTGCCTGGCTGGATACGGGGACGCACGATTCATTGTCGGAGGCCTCTACTTTTATCGAAGTTATTGAGAAGCGCCAGGGATTGAAAGTGGCTTGTCTGGAAGAAATTGCTTACCGGAAAGGCTGGATTACTGCCGGTAAACTTCGTGAAATAGCAGAGCCGATGAAAAAAAATCAGTACGGACAGTATCTTTATAAATTGATAGCAGAATCGGGAAATTAGATTTGGACAGGAAGAAAGTCGTTTTGTTGGGTTACCGACGTATTTTTCTGCCGCAATAAAGCAGAATAGAAGAAGATGAACGGGTCTTTTTTCCTAAAACGAAAGATTATGAATGTTATTGAAACAGCTATAGCGGGTGTGGTAATTATCGAACCGCGTATTTTTACAGATGGCCGGGGGTATTTTTTCGAAAGTTTTTCCCAGCAGGAATTTGAGGAGAAGGTGGGAAAAGTTAATTTTGTTCAGGATAATGAATCAAAATCGCGATACGGGGTTATCCGGGGATTGCATTTTCAGCGGCCTCCCTATGAGCAGGCAAAGTTAGTGAGGGTTGTTAAAGGAAAGGTTCTGGATGTGAATGTCGATATTCGAAAAGGGTCGCCGACTTTCGGAAAGTATGTGGCTGTAGAGTTGAGTGAGGAGAATAAACGACAGATTTATATACCCAGAGGTTTTGCTCATGGTTTTGCCGTTTTGAGTGAGGAGGTTATTTTCCAGTACAAATGTGATAATTATTATGCGCCGGGATATGAAGGGGGAATCCGGGTGGATGATCCGGAACTGGGGATCGATTGGCAGATTCCGGAACAGGAACGTATTTTATCGGATAAAGATAAGAAACATCCGTTGATTGCAGATTTATAATTTGGGAGGGATTGACATGTCTTGGGTATTCGGAAAGGAGGGATCGGGTTTGGAACAGATGTGGCATTGAAGGGGAGAAATATGGTTTTTGAAACCGGAAGTTTTTAAGAATAACGATTATGGCAAATATATTAGTAACCGGAGCAAACGGACAATTGGGAACGGCCTTGAAAAGGATCGGTTTTACGATGCTGGACGATGTTTTTTATACGGACTTAGCTGAATTGGATATTACAGACCAGGAAGCTGTCCGGAGGTTTGTGCAATTGCATGAGATTGATACTATTATAAATTGTGCAGCTTATACGGCAGTCGATAAGGCTGAGGATGAGCCGGAAAAGGCTGCCCTGATCAATACGGAGGCTGTGGCTAATTTAGCAACGGTTGCTTATGATGAAGATTGTCTGTTGATTCATGTATCGACGGATTATGTATTCGACGGAACGGCTACCGAGCCTTATACGGAAAAAAGCCGGGTAAATCCGCAGAGTGTATACGGCCGGACAAAGTTAGCCGGAGAAAAAGCGATAGCCGCTTCGCATTGTTTGTCCGTAATCATCCGGACGGCCTGGTTGTATTCGGAAGACGGGAATAATTTTGTAAAAACAATGTTACGTTTGGCAAAAGAAAAGGGGGAGTTAAGAGTGGTATCGGATCAAATCGGGTCACCGACGTATGCGGGTGATCTGGCAAAGGCGATTGTAGCGATTGTAAGTGACGATAATGTAATGGAGAAGCCGGGTGTGTACCATTATTCGAACGAGGGCATATGTTCCTGGTATGAGTTTGCACGGGAAATTATGAGTGCTGGCGGTATGGAATGTCGTGTCGAACCGCTGACGACAGAGCAGTATCCGACGAAGGCGAAGCGTCCGGCTTATTCTGTTTTGGATAAGACGAAGATAAAGAAAAGTTTTAGCCTGGAAATACCGGAATGGCAGGAAGCACTGACTCGTTGTATGTATAATTTGATACCGGAAAACCGACGATAGTCGATGAACGGAAACAGAATAAGCATGTTTGATATTTAATTTTCAATTTTGATGAGAAATATATTGATTACCGGAGGTGCCGGATTTATCGGTTCGCATTTGGTGAGATTGATGGTGAATAAGTATCCGGAGTATCGGATCATCAATCTGGATAAGCTGACTTATGCCGGAAATCTGGCGAATTTGAAAGATGTGGAGAATAAGTCCAATTATGTATTTGTGAAAGCGGATATTTGCGATTTTTCTATGATGCAGTCTGTTTTTACAGAATATGGGGTAGACGGGGTTATTCATCTGGCTGCAGAGAGCCATGTGGATCGTTCGATCAAAGATCCCTTTGCTTTCGCCCAAACGAATGTGATGGGGACATTGAGTTTATTGCAGGCGGCCAAGCTGGCCTGGGAGGGTAAATTCGAAGGGAAATTATTTTATCATGTATCTACAGATGAGGTGTACGGGTCTTTACAGCCCGACGGGGGATTTTTTACGGAAAAGACCAAATACGATCCCCATTCCCCTTATTCGGCATCGAAAGCCTCGTCGGATCATTTTGTAAGGGCGTATTACGACACCTACGGTTTGCCTGTAAAAATTTCGAATTGTTCAAATAATTACGGTTCTTTTCAATTTCCGGAAAAGTTAATTCCTTTATTTATCAACAATATCCGGCACAATAAAGAGTTGCCGGTATATGGAAAGGGGGAGAATGTACGGGATTGGTTGTTCGTTGAGGATCATGCGAGGGCAATCGATTTGATTTTTCATCGGGGGAAAGTGGGAGATACCTATAATATCGGCGGATTTAACGAATGGAAGAACATCGATTTAATTAAAGTGATTATCCGGGTTACGGATCGTTTGTTGGGAAATCCGGAAGGGACGTCCCTGCATTTGATAAGGCATGTAACCGACCGGGCGGGACATGATGTACGCTATGCCATAGATTCGACGAAATTAAAAAATGAATTGGGCTGGGAACCTTCCTTACAGTTTGAAGAAGGGATCGAGAAAACCGTGAAGTGGTATCTGGAGAATCAGGAGTGGCTGAATAATGTAACGAGCGGGGAATACCAGCAGTATTACGAAAAAATGTACGGGATGAAATAATTGCACCTGATTTTGGTATATTGAATGTATATGAGTCCGAAGGCGTAAGTCTTCGGACTTTTTGTATTGTAAATAAAATTTCAAAAAGAATGCGTTGTTTTTATTTATTGTATTGTTTGTGGGTAATATGTTGTGGGTTTACCGAAGAAAATACAAAAGATTTGTTGTATAAGATCCGGGAAATTAAGTATCGGGATCCTCAAATGGCTTTGGTTTTGCTCGATTCATTAAGACGAATGGAAGAATCGAATCATTTTCAGCGGGTTCCGGAGTTCAGAATAGACATTGCACAAGGGCAGATCTATCAAATTATGAGGCTGGACCAGTTGGCTGTAAGATTTTGGGAGAAAGCTTTGCAGGCAGATTCCGTTCGTGTGCGTGATGCGTATTTTTTTACCGTACTGAATGGAATCGTGAATGTTTATTACCGAATGGCGGATTATGAGAATGCACTGGAATATTGTTTATTGTTATTGGAACGTGGGGAGAAGTCAGGAGATGAATGGAGTATCGGTGACTGTTATTTTATGATCGGGCAAATCGAGTGGCAGATCGGAAGGAAAGAACAAGCATACCGGGATTTTAAAAAGGCTTTGAATATCTTGGAGAATGGAAAAAATCCCGGTACAAAAAAGTTGTTGTCGTATGTTTATGGAGAAATTATGACTATGGCGGATGCGGACGGTCGTTTTTCCTATGCCTTGGAAATCGGAACATTGCGGGAAAAGTTATTACGCGAGATGGAAGAATTGGGTGGACAGGAAGGGTATATTGACCAGCAGCGGGGATATTTATATGCCAAGCTGGCTTATCTATATCAGAAGGAGGGAAAGTGTAGGTTAGCCGGTTCTTATTTTGAAAAGTTCGAAAAGACACATTTTGCAACAACATTGGAAGGGCGGGAATACGGTTTCCCTTATTTGAAGAATGCCGGACAATATGAGAAAGCCCTTTGTTTTTTGAGAGATATGAGACGGGAGTATGAGGTGATGAAGAAAGATACAATAGATATTAATATGAGGGTTTGTTATGAAAATCTATCGGAGATTTATGCTGACCTGGGACAATGCCGGAAGGCTTATCATTTTTTGAAAAGAGCTTTGGTTTTGGCGGATAGTTTACAAGAACGGCAGCAGCGTAGCCGGATTACGGAAATGTCCGTATTGTATAGTGTTAAGGAAAAAGAAAAAAGAATTCAGGAACAAGAAGGGATTATAAAGAAAAAACAAACATTTATAGGCAGATTATTCGGCTTTGTTTCGGTAGGTATTATTATGTTGATTGGTGTCGGAATATATGCTAACAGAATGAAAAATAAAAACCGGATATTGGTCGGAAAAATAGAGGAAGGCATTCATTATCGTCAGATGCTGAGGCGGATCGGTATGTTATATAAAGGTGAACATAAAATACAGGTGAATTGTAAAGAGAGAGAATTGTTTGAAAATTTGGATCGCTTGGTTGTAATGGAACGTTTATTTTTACGGCCCAATTTAACCCGGGACGAAATGGTGAGTCGTTTGTGTACCAATAAAAATCAATTGGCTAATGCGATCCGTTTTTGTACGGGTCAAAATTTTACGGAATATATCAATAGTTTGCGTCTGGAGTGTGCCTTGAAAATATTAACGGAAGGAAATGAAAAAATAGAGGTCGTTGCGGAAAGATCCGGGTTCGGTTCCGCCCGTAGTTTTTACCGGATTTTTAAAGATTATTTTGGATTGTCTCCTGCTGAATATCGTCATTTTTGCAGTAAATAAAGCTCGTTTTACTTTGAAGCAGTCTCGGGTTCGTCTGACTGTTTAACACAAATTGATGACTGATTTTCTTATTTAAAAATAAGATTCCGATGCTTGTTTGTTTAATATTTATTTTATTTGCTTTGGAAAAATGAGGGGTGTTTATGCATAATGGATTGTTGCTTATTAAAAAAAAAGCAATTTATTCATTGATAATTAATATATAAAATATGAATTAAAAATTGAAATTTATATTATACAAACAAATATGGCTGTTTGTAAATTTAATTTCAGTGATTTTTACTTAATGGCTACCTTTCTTTGTGCAAATATCAATGTCAATGTTATGGAAAGATATTTATCTGTCGAAACTGTGAATGGTGTGTTATTGATTCCTGTGTCGGAGTGTTTGTATAAAGATATTGTGAATTATCTTGAAGATTCCGCACATCCGGAGGTTGCCTCTTTGTCGGATTTCTGTCAGGGCGGAACGAATGAGGATTTGTCGGAACAACTGAAACTATGGGTAGCCAGGGAACAGATGAATTCTATTTTTGTAAAGGATCGCGATTATTTCAAGCGTATAGATTTCGATACTATTCGTTGGATTGAAGCTTCGGGAAGTTATTGCCGCCTGTATTTAAGGGATGGTTCAAAAATGTTGTTATCCTTTAATTTAAGGGAATTAGCAGTACACTTACCTGTCCGTCTTTTTATTCGTGTGCATCGTTCTTATATCGTCAATATTACGTATATCGATTCTTTTATCGGAAATCGGTTATGCATCGGAGATCATCGGATTCCGGTGAGTAAGCAGCATAAACGCAATGTTATTGCACGGTTGAATGTATTGGGAAGTGTTAAGGATTAAAGGTAAATTGGGATTGTATATTCTGGCTTGTGAATTTGAAAATAAAACTGTATCTTTGCCGACGCTTTGATAAAAGTGGAAAATATTGATAATCAGCATAAAAGAATATAGGAATGATTGCAGTTTCAAATTTAGAAATTCAGTTCGGAAAACGTGTTTTGTTTCAGGATGTAAACTTGAAGTTTACACCGGGAAATTGTTATGGGGTGATTGGGGCCAATGGAGCCGGGAAATCTACTTTATTACGTATTTTAAGCGGAGAGTTGGAGCCTACCCGGGGAAATGTGATGTTCGGTCCCGGAGAACGTTTGTCGGTATTGAAGCAGGATCACCATGCTTATAATGAGTGTACGGTGTTGGATACTGTATTGCAAGGATATATGGATTTGTGGAATGTAATGAAGGAGAAGGATGCTTTATATGCCAAACCTGATTTTTCAGATGCCGATGGTGTACGTGCTGCGGAACTGGAAGAAAGATTTGCCGAAATGGACGGTTGGAATGCCGAAAGTGATGCTGCAGCTTTGCTTAGTGGATTGGGAATACAGGAGGAGTTGCATTATTCTTTAATGAAGGATTTAAGCGGTAAGCAAAAGGTGCGTGTCTTGTTGGCGCAGGCTTTGTTCGGTAAGCCGGATAATTTGTTATTGGATGAGCCGACGAACGATTTGGATATTGAGACTGTGATGTGGCTGGAGAATTACCTTTCGAATTATGAAAATACGGTATTGGTCGTGTCCCACGACCGTCATTTTCTGGATGCCGTGAGTACCCATACCGTGGATATCGATTTTGGGAAAGTGCAGTTGTTTGCCGGTAATTATAGTTTCTGGTATGAATCCAGTCAGTTGGCACTACGTCAGGCTCAGGCTAAGAATAAGAAAGCAGAGGAAAAGAAGAAAGAATTGATGGAATTTATTCAACGGTTCAGTGCAAATGTGGCGAAATCCAAACAGACAACCAGTCGTAAAAAGATGTTGGAAAAATTGAATGTGGAGGAGATTATGCCCTCTACCCGCAAGTATCCGGGGATTATTTTTACACCAGAGAGGGAAGTCGGGGACCGGATTCTGGATGTACGCAGTTTGAGCAAGCAAGTGGAGGGAAAATGGTTGTTTAAGGATGTGGAGTTTACAGTGGAGAAGGGGGATAAGATCGTATTCTGGTCGAAAGATCCGCGGGCTATGACAGCTTTGCTGGAGATCATAACCGATAATGTAAAGCCCGATAGCGGTAGTTATAGTTGGGGAGTTACGGTGACGACTGCTTATTTGCCGATGGATAATTCAGCTTATTTCGATACGGATATGACTTTGATCGAATGGCTGGGACAATTTTCTTCCGATACAAGTGAGACTTTTTTACGGGGTTTTTTGGGGAAGATGTTGTTTTCGGGGGAAGATATTTACAAGAATGTGAAAGTATTGTCGGGGGGAGAGAAGATGCGTTGTATGATTGCCCGGATGATGTTGAAGAATGCGAATGTATTGGTGTTGGATTCCCCTGCCAATCATCTGGATCTGGAATCTATTCAGGCATTTAATAATATGCTGATGTCGTTCAAAGGTATTGTGTTGATGAATTCTCACGACCATGAGTTTATTCAGACGGTGTGTAACCGGATTATTGAATTGACGCCGAACGGAACGATAGATAAGCGTATGGAATTCGATGATTATATCACCAGTGAGGCTATTCGTGAGCAGGCTGCAAAGATGTATTTGTAAATTTACGATTTTGGCCTATCGGCCTGTATCGCTTCGGTGAGAAAAGGATTGGCTGCAGAATATTTACTCTGCAGCCAATTGTATTTTTCAGATGCAGATTGAGTGGGTTCGGAGGATGGAGAAATAAGGAAAATCTTATATTTGTCAGGTTTTAATATGGATGGAATGACACAGGATTATATTATTGTGGAGGGTGCCAGTGAGAATAACCTGAAACATATTTCTTTGAGGATACCGAAAAAACAGATCACTATTTTTACCGGTGTGTCCGGTTCCGGAAAATCGTCTTTGGTTTTGGATACGGTTGCCGCCAAATCCCGGCGGGAGTTGAATGAGACTTTCCCTAGCTTTGTACAGCAGTATTTGCCGAAGTACGGCCGGCCGCATGTGGATAAGATTGAAAATTTGCCGGTAGCTATTGTGATCGATCAGAAAAAGCCGGCTCCTAATGCCCGTTCTACGGTGGGAACCTATACGGATATCTATGCTTTGCTTCGCTTGCTTTTTTCCCGGGTAGGGAAACCTTTTGTCGGTTATTCCGATATGTTTTCTTTCAATCATCCTCAAGGCAGGTGTACCCGTTGTGACGGATTGGGGACAATAACGGAACTGGATGTGCATAAATTAGTTGATTTCGATAAATCTCTGAATGAGGATGGGGTGATCAATTACGTTGCCTTCAAGCCGGGAGAATGGCGGTGGATTCGTTACGCATGCAGCGGTTTGTTCGATTTGAATAAGAAAATACGGGATTATTCTGCGGAGGAACTGGAGTTGTTTTTGTATTCACCGCAGATCCGGTTGAAGAATCCTCCGGCAGAATGGCCGAAAACAGCCAAATATGAAGGGTTAATGACCCGGATGTACCGAAGTTGTATCAATTCGGAGGAAGGAAAGCTACACCGGGCGATACTCGATCCGATGACGACGACCGGAATATGTCCCGATTGCGGAGGCTCGAGGTTGAATAATAAAGTACTGTCTTGTCGTATTTGCGGAAAGAATATGGCAGATGTCACGAGTATGGCTGTTCCGGATGTGCTGGAATGGATACGGCATATCGACGATCCTTTGGCGGCAGATATGAAGGAGGCGCTGATCGGCCGTTTGTCGGCTTTGCTGGAAATCGGCTTGGGGTACCTGACGCTGGACCGGGGAATGGGAACGCTTTCCGGAGGAGAGGCACAACGTTGTAAGATTGCCAAGTATATAAATTCGGCCTTGTCGGATATGTTGTATGTACTGGATGAACCCAGTGTAGGATTGCATAGCCATGATATTCATTTGTTGAAAGAATCGGTACGGAAGTTGCGGGATCATGGAAATACCGTGTTGCTGGTCGAGCATCATAAGGAAATGATACAGATTGCCGATCATATTGTGGATATGGGGCCCGGTTCGGGTGTGGAGGGAGGAAATATTCTGTATGAAGGAGATTATGAGGGTTTACTGAAAAGCGGTACTTTAACCGGACAGATGATAGCAGAAAAATTGCCGTTGAAACAACATTTTCGTGTTCCTTCAGCTTGGTGGACGGTGGAAAATGCCTGTTTGCATAATCTGAAAGAGGTAACGGTTAAATTGCCTGTGGGAGTGCTGGCTGTTATTGCCGGTGTTGCCGGTTCCGGAAAAAGTTCGCTGATGCAGTGTTTCAGGGAAAGTTGTAACGGGGACAAAGGTTCGGGAACTGAAGAACCGGAAGGATCGCGTAAAGCTTCGGTCCGGTCGGTTGAGGAGCAGGGGGAGGTCGTTTATATCAGCCAGCGTAATATCGGAGTCAGTTTGCGTTCTACACCGGCTACCTATTTAGGTGTAGCCGACGATATTCGCAAAATTTTCGGTCAAAAGAGTGGTGCTGGGATAAGTATGTTCGCTTTTAACGGAAAAGGCGGATGTGCGGTGTGTGGTGGAAAGGGGGTTGTCGTTTCGGATATGGCTTTTATGGATGCTATTGAGACGGTGTGTGAGGCTTGCGGTGGTTTGCGTTATTCCCCGGAAGCATTACAGTATAAAGTGGACGGACTCACAATTGCCGAAGTAATGGATTTGACGGTACGAAAGGCTTCTGTCCGTTTTGCCGGTACTGTTATCGAGAAGAAGTTACTGCCGTTGATGCAGGTTGGATTGGGGTATTTGCATCTGAACCAGGCGCTTTCAACTTTATCGGGTGGTGAGTTACAGCGGATGAAACTGGCTTCTTATCTGGGAAGTAGAGGGAAAATATTTATATTGGACGAGCCGACAGACGGTTTGCATGTCAAAGATATACATCATATTATCGCTTTGTTTGATACCATGGTGGAGCAAGGCAATTCTGTGTTTCTAATCGAACATAACCTGGATGTTCTGAAAGCTGCCGATTATGTTATTGAATTAGGTCCCGGCGGAGGACAGATGGGGGGCCAACTTCTTTTCTGCGGTACACCTGCAGAGATGCTGGTTTGTAAACATTCGATAACCGCTCCTTTTCTGGCAGCTGAATTGCCTTTGGAGTAATGCCGTTATTTTTTGCCCCCGATCCAGGTGGCTTTTTTCCAAAGCCATTCGAAGGGTCCGTTTTTATGGGATTTCATCCACCAACAGGCAAAGCCGTATTGCAGGAGAAACAATACGATTCCGATAAAAAAACTTGCGGTAATTCCCATGTGTTTGTGTAATGCAAATCCCCAGCCATAGAACAACAGGGAACCCATGATCGATTGAGTGATGTAGTCTGTCAGGCTCATTCTGCCGTAAGGGATGAGTCTGCGCATGAGTCGGGCTATTTTAGAGGAGTAGAACAACAGGATCAGAATTGATATGATAAATACCATGAAAGCCAGATTGGCCAGGGATTGAAGGATGAGGTTCAGTGGTATCGTGACCGCTGTATTTGAGATAAATTCAGGCAGGATGCTGACTAATCCTGTCAATGGGAAAAAGACGATGATGCCGGTGAGTAGAGCTCTGAACCAGAATTTCATATTTTCTTCTGAATATAGGAATTTACCGGTACGCCCGATTAACATACCGAACATGAACAGTGCGGCCGTCTGGAATATACGGCCGTGTTCCCAGGCCCATGTGAGGCTGGCCAATTGGCCTTCCCACAAGTTCATTTTCAATGTTTCCCAGAATGTGCCGTTTTCCTGTACGGCAAATGCCTGTGTAAAATAATAACCGGCCAGTTGTTTATCTCCTGTATAAGCCGGGTCGGTTAAGGCCGAAAATACGTCCCAACAGGCTATAGGTTGTAACATTAAGAAGGTAGCAGTAATCAGTATCCAGCGGGTACTCCACCGGCATACGGCAATCAGGACAAAGCCAACCATGGAATACATAACCAATATTTCGGCCGTGAAGAACATGGCGTTTAGATTGCCCAGGAGGAACAATAGTGCCAGACGCCAGGCAAACCGGCCTCTGAAATCTTTTCCTTTTTCTCTTTGCCTGTTTTCCTGAATAAAGAAACTGAATCCGAAAAGTAAGGCAAATATGGCATAAGCTTTGCCACCGAAAGTAAAAAACATGGATTCCCAGATTACCGTATCGGTGAATTTCAGCCATTCTCCCGTCACTTCGGGGAAGGAATAGAAGTTGTAATGTTCGATGCTGTGTAAAACAATAATTCCCATTACCGCAAATCCACGTAATATGTCTGCGATGTCAATGCGTCCGCTTGGCGTCGTACCTCTTGGTGTTTCCATGTGATTAAGGTTGAGATAAATAGCTGTTATGCGAAGAATAAGTATTCCTCTCTGATGGAACAAAGATAACAAATATATGATAAATTGTAAATTTTAGATTGAGGGTGTGGTTGGTAAGGAAAAGAAAGTTGTCTGATGATTTAAAATTATATTTAAGAGCATAAGGATTAGGATTTGTAATTTTGAATATTTATCTTTAAAAAGTTAAAATTTTGAATTGCAGATAATTGTATGAAATAGGTTAACCGATTGGTTTTTAATGCAGTACTATGAAGGTTTATGTAAAAAGAATGATATACGGTGTGTTGGGTGCCGTGGTCATTGTTATAGGGATTATATATTGGTATATGAATCGTCCGGAGGTATTGTGGGAGAAGGCTCAAAAGGCAAGGGGAGAGAAAGCGGTGAGTTATTTGACGCGTTTGTCGAAGAAAAGCGATCCGGAATGGAGTGGTAAGGCATATTATAAATTATTTTTAAGGGGTGATGGGGATACTTCTTTACTTATGGCTGCTGCCGTCAGGGATGAGCCTGGGGCCTGTTTGTTTTTGGGACAGAAGTATAAATCGGGTTGTGAATGGTTGAATCAGGATGTGAGCAAAGCACTGAAGTATTTGAAGTTAGCGGCAAAACTACCGGAAGGAAAATATGTTTATGAGGCGGATTGTGAATTGATAGAAATTTATTTGTTTGATTCCCGTTTCAGGGATTATGATGAGGCTGCCCGGCTGGTCCGGAAGTATTATGATCCCAATGCAGGTTTTTCGACCCGGAACAGGTTGGCTAGAAATTATGCCGGAATACTGACTTATATGGGGAAAGGGGGATACAGCCAGAATATGGATAAGGCTTTTGTATTGTTGAAAGATGCCCAAAGAGGAAGTGCAATGTTTTATTTGGGAAATGTATGGTTGCGCAAGTCCTTGTACGGCACTGAACGAATGGAGTATTGTATGACAGAGGCTATGAATTGCTATGTGACGGCTTTTGGGGAATATGTGGAAGAGGAAGACAGGCGTATGCGGGATAAGATTCTTACTGATTTTATAAATGAGTATAATGCTGCCAACGATCGATCGCATATGTATGGAAGAGACGAATATTATTATACCGGTGCTGTCGTTGCGGATTGGGAGTCTTTTCGGAATTACGATACCCGTTTTGAGTATGACGGAAGGGTAAAAAGGAATATTCCTAACGGAATGGGTGTCGGAAAATGGGAATTGGAGAAAGAATTGTTTTGTGGCTTGTGGGAAGACGGATATCCCAAAGAAGGTATTTATGCTTTGAATAACGGAGATGTTTATGTCGGAACTTTGAATAAAGGAAAATTTGTAAAAGGGACTTATTATTGTCGGGATAATACAAAAGTACAGTATTGACGGTAGGTGTGAAGTGGGGTGTTTTTAGTTCCGGGTTTTAAATCCGGGACGATCTAAAACTTTATGTGAAAATCTTTGTTATCTGCGGGATATAGGGGTAAAATGCTTATCTTTGTACACTCGTAATTACTTGGAATAAATTATTATAGATTATAAAGCATGAGTATAGTTTTCTATCAGAAAGACGCTACGGTATATGCCGTACATTACAGGGCGTCTGAAAATCCTCTTGATGTCAGTAAGCTGGAATGGTTATTCAGCGGAGCTAAACGGTTGAAGGAAGATTCGCTCGACGGTTATTTTATCGGTCCTCGTCGTGAAATGATTACTCCCTGGAGTACGAATGCCGTTGAGATCACACAGAATATGGGTATCAGCGGCATTTTGCGTATTGAAGAGTTTATGAAGACCGATCGTGAGCAAACCCCTTTCGACCCAATGTTGAAGGCGTTTTATAAGGGATTGGATCAACATTCTTTTACAATAGACAAGAAGCCGGATCCGGTTGTATACATTGAGGATATACGTGCTTATAATGTACAGGAGGGGTTGGCCTTAAATGCAGACGAGATTGCTTATTTGGAAGGTTTGGCCCGGAAGTTGGGACGTCCGTTGACGGATTCAGAAGTATTCGGATTCTCTCAGGTGAATTCGGAACATTGCCGTCATAAAATTTTCAACGGTACATTTATTATTGATGGAGAAGAGAAAGAGAGTTCCCTTTTTAAACTGATCAAAAAAACATCGCAGGAAAATCCGAACCGGATCGTATCTGCTTATAAAGATAATTGTGCTTTTATTGAAGGACCGAGGGTAGTTCAGTTTGCACCGCATACCCATGATAAACCGGATTTTTATGAAGTCCGGGAAATCGATACGGTAATATCCTTGAAGGCCGAGACTCATAATTTCCCGACGACTGTAGAGCCTTTTAACGGTGCAGCGACAGGGACGGGCGGAGAAATCCGGGACCGTATCGCCGGCGGTCAGGCAGCCTTGCCCCTGGCCGGAACTGCCGTTTATATGACTTCTTATCCGCGTTTGGATGCAGACCGGGCCTGGGAGGAACAGATTAATCCCCGGAAATGGTTGTATCAGACGCCGGAAGATATTTTAATCAAAGCGTCGAACGGGGCTTCGGATTTCGGAAATAAATTCGGGCAACCGTTGATTTGCGGGTCTTTGCTGACGTTTGAACATGAGGAGGACGGACAGACTTACGGATATGATAAAGTGATTATGCAGGCCGGGGGAGTCGGTTTCGGTAATCGCGAACAAGCTATGAAACACACGCCCGAGGTCGGGGATAAAGTGGTGTTGCTGGGGGGAGACAATTACCGGATCGGTATGGGCGGTGGTGCTGTGTCTTCTGTGGATACAGGCGTATATGCCGGAGCGATTGAACTGAATGCCGTACAGCGTTCTAATCCGGAAATGCAGAAACGGGTTTGTAATGCGATCCGGGCTATGGCTGAAAGCGAAGTGAACCCCATCGTTTCCATTCATGACCACGGTGCAGGCGGGCATTTGAACTGCCTGTCGGAATTGGTGGAGGAAACCGGTGGTAAGATTCATATGGAAAAATTACCGGTCGGTGATCCCACTTTGTCTGCCAAGGAGATTGTCGGTAATGAATCACAGGAACGGATGGGATTGGTGATGAAAGAGAAAGATGTGATTACATTGCAGCATATTTCCGATCGTGAGCGGGCGCCGATGTATGTTATCGGGGAGACGACCGGAGATATGAAGTTCACTTTTGAGAATGCCAATACCGGAGAGAAACCGATTGATCTGGAATTGAAAGATATGTTCGGGAATCCTCCCAAGACGATTATGGAGGATAAAACGATACAGGAAAAGTATACCGGTCCGGAATATTCTGCCGATAAGCTGGAAGAATATGTCGAGCAGGTTTTACAAATTGAGGCCGTTGCATCGAAGGACTGGTTGACAAATAAAGTGGATCGTTCTGTGACCGGAAAGATTGCACGTCAGCAGTGTGTAGGTCCGTTACAGTTGCCTTTGAGTGATGTTGCCGCCGTTGCTTTGGACTATTCCGGTCATCGCGGTATCGCTACTTCCATCGGGCATGCTCCGGTGGCTGCTATGGCCGATGCTTCTGCCGGATCGCGACTTGCTATTGCAGAGGCATTGACCAATCTGGTATGGGCGCCGATTGAAAAAGGATTGAAAGGGGTATCTCTTTCTGCCAATTGGATGTGGCCTTGTCGTAATCCGGGTGAAGATGCCCGGTTGTATCAGGCTGTACAGGCTGCCAGTGATTTTGCTATCGAATTAGGCGTGAATATCCCGACCGGTAAAGATTCACTTTCCATGACTCAAAAATATGGGGACAAGAAGGTATATGCTCCCGGAACCGTTATTATTTCTACGGTCGGAGAAGTTACAGACTTCCGAAAGGTCGTGGTGCCGGTGTTGAAAAATGATCCGGCGACGGAGATTGTTTATGTCGATTTTTCATTTGATAAGCTGAAATTGGGCGGGTCCAGTTTTGCCCAGATTTTGAATAAAGTAGGTAGAGAGGTCCCTGATGTAAAGGATGGACAGTATTTTGCAGAAGCTTTCAAAGCTATACAGCAGTTGGTCGGGGAAGGGGTGGTTTTAGCCGGACATGATATTTCTGCCGGAGGTATGGTAACTGCACTTCTGGAGATGTGTTTTGCAGACAATCGGTTGGGATTGGATATCGATTTCTCTTTCCTGGCGGAAAAGGATATCGTCAAGATTCTGTTTGCGGAAAATCCGGGTGTGTTGATTCAGATTGCCGATAAAGATGCTAAGAAGGCGGCGGCTGTTTTTGAAAAAGTAGGAGTCGCTTATGCTTTCTTGGGAAAACCGGGAAAAGCCGGACAATTGAATATCCGAAAAGATGAGGCTTCCTGGATGTTGGATATTGCTTCTTTGCGCGATTTGTGGTTTAAAACTTCTTATTTGCTCGACCGTCGTCAAAGTGGCGAAGAAAAGGCGTTGGAGAGATATAAGAGTTATAAGCACAATGAGTTGAAATATAAATTTCCTGAAAATTTTACGGGCAGACTGGCTGATTTAGGGTTGGATATCCACCGGACGAAACCGTCGGGCGTGAAAGCTGCCATTATCCGGGAGAAGGGATGTCAGTGTGAGCGTGAAACGGCTTGGGCTATGCATCTGGCCGGTTTTGATGTCAAGGATGTGCATATGACTGATCTGATCAGCGGACGTGAAACACTGGAAGATGTGAATATGATCGCCTTTGTAGGCGGGTTTTCGAATTCCGATGTACTGGGATCGGCCAAAGGATGGGCGGGTGCTTTTAAATTCAATGAAAAAGCCCGTCAGGCCTTGGAGAATTTCTACAAACGTGAAGATACCTTGAGTATCGGTATTTGTAACGGTTGTCAGGTTATGGCGGAGTTGGGATTGATTTATCCGGAACATGAGGAAATGCCGAAAATGTTACATAACGATTCCCATAAATTTGAATCCGGTTTTGTAAATGTGACGATAGAGCCGAATGATTCCGTTATGCTGAAATCTTTGGCAGGCAGCCGATTGGGAATCTGGATCGCCCACGGAGAAGGAAAATTCAGTTTGCCGTATGCCGAAAATGAATATGTCATCCCGATGAAATTCAGCTACAATGCTTATCCGGCCAATCCGAACGGCTCCCCGTTTGCAACGGCTGCCATCTGTAGTAAAAACGGCCGTCACCTGGCTATGATGCCCCACCTTGAAAGAGCTATTTTTCCATGGAACTGGGCTTATTATGCAGAAGGACGTGCAGAAGATGAAGTGAGTCCGTGGATCGAAGCCTTTGTAAATGCCCGGAAATGGGTGGAAGCGCATAAGTAATATGGATTGACAAGCCGGAAAGACCGGCTTGGGTAATATAAAAGAAAAGCCGGGAGAACGCGATCATGTTATCGCATGTCCCGGCTGATTTTATAAATATGAGTTTACAACCGGATAAAAAAATTGGGAGAATGCTATGGTGTGTTTGAAGGAGAGGAATTGGTCGGGGAATATGTATTGTTGCCGCCCCGGCCTTTTACGGTGGAGTATAAACTGCCGGGAAGAGGGAATAATAAAGCCGATGTGTTGCCGTCCGGGAATGGCCCGAAAAATGACAGAGGCACATCAGGGGCGTAAATTGACTATCGGGAGTATTTTGCTTATATACCGTTTTTCGTTTGAAATCTTCGGAACAGTATAAAAGAGTTTACGGAAAGATATATTCAGGAAAGTGATATAACACCTGGTATTATTTTGTAATTTTGTGCCTGGGATTCCGCTTTTACTGCATTTATAATTTCCGAATAGTATGATGATAAAGGATAAGCTTCTTTCTCCAAGTTTTTGCTATATTCTTGCTGCTAATTTTTTATTGTTTTTTGCTTTTTATCTGCTTTTACCGGTATTGCCTTTTTATCTGAAAGAACAATTTTTAGCCGGTAAATCCATGATCGGTTTTATACTTTCTTGTTATACCGTAGCTTGCTTGTGTATCCGTCCGTTTTCAGGGTATATGCTGGATACGTTTAGCCGCAAGCCTTTATATTTGTTATCTTATTTTATTTTTACCGTTATTTTCGGTGGGTATATGCTGGCCGGGGCATTGGCTTTATTTATCACTTTACGTATTGTTCACGGTTTTGCTTTCGGTATGGTTTCTGTAGCGGGTAATACGATTGTTATTGATATTTTACCTTCATCGAGACGGGGAGAAGGGCTTGGGTATTACGGGCTTGCTAATAATATTGCGATGAGTTTCGGGCCCATGACCGGTTTATTTATGCACGGTGCCTGTTCCTATGAGGTTATTTTTACCTGTTCACTGGTGTCGGGCTGTTTAGGATTGATTATGGCTTCGTTGGTTAAGACTCCTTATAAACAACCGGTAAAGCGGGAACCTATTTCTCTCGATCGCTTTTTCCTGGTAAAAGGATTGCCTGCCGGAGTTTCTCTTTTGCTGCTTTCTATTCCGTATGGGATGACGACTACCTATGTCGCTATGTATGCAGAGGAAATCGGTATAAGGACCAGTTCGGGACTTTTCTTTACCTGTATGGCGGTGGGTTTGGCTGTATCCCGTATTTTTTCAGGACGGCAAGTGGATAAGGGCCGTATAACTCAGGTTATTTCTTTGGGTATGTATCTGGCGTGTATCAGTTTTTTTGCCCTTTCAGCCTGTGAAAGATTGATGGAATGGAATGCCGGAGTGACATCCGTTTTATTTTTGGGTATAGCCCTTTTGCAAGGTGTGGCTTTTGGAACAATGTTTCCGGCTTTTAATACTTTGTTTGTAAGTTTGGGTACGAACAGTCAACGAGGTACGGCGACATCGACTTATTTGACCAGTTGGGATGTGGGTATAGGCATCGGCTTAATGACCGGGGGTGTTGTGGCGGAGGCTTTCGGAGGTTTCAATCATGCTTACCTGATCGGAGGCTGCCTTACTGTCGTATCTACTTTATTTTTTGTTGTGAAAGTAGCTCCTCATTTTAACCGTAATAAATTGAGGTAGGTTTTTATTCGACTTCCTGCATTTCAATCAGATTATTGAGAATGGCAAACACCGTTAAGCCGGCCACCGATTTAATGCCGGTTTTCCGGGTAATATTTTTACGGTGTGTGATGACGGTATGAATTGAAATGTGATGTTGTTCGGCGATTTCTTTATTAATCATTCCTTTTGCCACAGATATCAGTATCTCTTTTTCTCTTTCCGTCAATTCGTTTTCCGGTGTTACCGGAGTTGTGGGATTTGAGTCTACGACCTGGGATAGTTTGCGGATCATTTTCCCCTGATCGTCGGCAATGTCTATTATGGCTTTGTAATGTTTTAAAATTTCCGGTTCTATGTATTGATAGACGAGTGCCACGAGGGGTATTTCTTCTTTCCCGTTAAAAATCTCTTCCACACAATGCCGGTATTTGAAATCGATAATCATCGGGTTTAAGATGATTAAATTCGGATTTAAATTCCGGATACGCTCGGTGTAATGGCTGCAATCGGCTAACACCGCAATGATTTCGAATTCTTTATACGGTTTTAATAATTCCTGGATACCGGCACTGATAATGGCTGAAGGCTCAATCAGAACGACCCGGTAATGTTTCTTAGTGTATGTCATAACCGTTTTCCAATTTTTGCACTAACGGAATCAGTATTTTGTCTTCAATCAAGGTGTGTTTTCCCAAATCTTCTTCCAATGAAAAGATGTCGAACAGAAGGCTTATTCTTTTCTGATTTTCCGAATGATCCGGTAAATATTTGATGATGATGTTTTTCAGATCGTTCAGCTTGTCTTCTATATTCGTGTGGTTTTGTTCGAATATATCGATGTTATAACCGCTTGTCTGTTTCCCTTCTTGTTTGTTCAGGATATAGGGGAAAACTGTTTTTTCTTCGTATTCGAAGTGGTTGATTACTTCATTTTTATATTCTTCAAAAAAGCGGTCGAATAGTTGTGCCTGTTGCTTATTGAGTTCCCGGGTTATCTCCGAAAGATTTTCCTGGATGTTTTGAAGACGGTTATATAGATAATAGGTATGCGAACGCTGTAAGTAAAGCAGTAGTTGCCGGATGTCGATTTTGGAAATATCTTCACTTCCGGGTAAGTAATGGTCGAAAGAATATACATTACATATCATCACCATCAATACCGGAGAGATATTACGTTTTTTACAGTATTCTTCTATGGTCTGATCACCGAACCCGAGGCTCATTTGGAAGCGGGGGAGCAACAGAAGCAGTTTATAATCGGCTAAGATCAACTCGGCCATTTTCATATCGCTATTGTAAAGAGAGGGTTTTATCATATTTTGCAGATATATCTTTTCGGAAGGCAAATTTAAAATTTGTCGGTTAGAAATTCAATCCCTATTTATGGGGATATCGAAGAAAAAGGATTATAAACAAAAAGAACCGGTAAAACCGGTCCTTTTTAGTAGCGCTAAGGGGAATCGAACCCCTGTTTTAAGAATGAGAATCTTACGTCCTAACCCCTAGACGATAGCGCCTCAATGGTGTGGTAAAATCGTTTTGATTTTGCGCGACAAAAATAGGATTGTTTTTTGAATTGTCCAAATTTTGAGCCGGAAACAAAAGATTATTTTTAAAAATACTTTCTGCTTGTGTGACTCGAACATTTTATAAAAAAAATCGTTTGTAAAAGAGATTTTATTGCTTTATGGCAGAATATTACCGAAGCGGAGATTTTCAAGGCTTATGAAAGGTCTGAAATAAAGCAAAACCCCTAAATACGATAAACGATGAAAGTTGCAGAACAATTGGTAGACATGTTGGTTGCTGCCGGAGTGAAACGGATTTATGCCGTGACCGGCGATAGTTTAAATCAGGTAAACGATGCTGTACGGAGGAACGGTAAGATACAATGGATACATGTACGGCATGAAGAAACCGGGGCCTTTGCAGCCGGAGCGGAAGCACAATTGCACGGTGGTTTGGCTTGTTGTGCGGGGAGCAGCGGTCCTGGTCATGTTCATCTGATAAACGGTTTATACGATGCCCATCGTTCGGGAGCTTCCGTAATAGCTATTGCTTCTACTATTCTATCGGAAGAGATCGGAACGGATTATTTTCAGGAGACAAATACGATCCGGTTGTTTGACGATTGTAGTTTGTTCAATCAATTGGCTGTAACTCCGGAACAACTACCGCGTATGTTGCAGGGAGGAATGCAGGCGGCTATTACCCGGAAAGGAGTTGCCGTAGTCGGTTTACCCGGAGATCTGGCTGCGGATACAACGGATAATTTATCTTCTTCACCTTGTGTATTTCCGGTTTCGGTAAGGGCTTGTCCTTCTTTTGATGAATTACAGGAATTGGCCGATATTTTGAATAATGCGGAGAAAGTGACTCTTTTTTGTGGAATAGGAGCAAAGGACGCTCACGATGAATTGATACAGTTGGCCGGTTTGTTGAATGCTCCGGTTGCTTATTCTTTTAAAAGCAAGATGGAAATTCAGTATGATAATCCGAATGAGGTAGGAATGACAGGGTTGTTGGGTATGCCTTCCGGATATGAAAGTATGCATGAAGCAGACGTATTGCTGATGTTAGGAACAGATTTTCCCTATGCTTCTTTTATGCCGGTACATAACCGGATTATTCAGATAGATATCCGGCCGGAGCGTTTGGGACGTCGTGCTAAAATAGAAAGAGGGTTGTGCGGAGATATAAAAACGACTTTACAGGCATTGATACCGCATATTTTGCCTAAGACCAACGATACTTTTTTACGTAAGCAATTGGCTCGTTATGCCGAAGTAAAAAAGTATCTGAGCGTGTATGTTGAAGATAAGGGAGGAGAGAATAAAATACATCCGGAATACGTCATGTCTGTCGTAAATGAACTGGCAGCCCGGGATGCTGTTTTTACGGTAGATACCGGAATGACTTGTGTTTGGGGAGCGCGCTATCTGGAAGCTACCGGACAACGTAAGATGCTCGGTTCTTTTAATCACGGTACGATGGCGAATGCGATGCCTCAGGCTATCGGGGCAGCTTTAGCTTATCCGGGAAGAGAAGTTGTCGCTCTTTGCGGAGACGGCGGATTGTCGATGTTATTGGGAGATTTAAGTACGATTGTACAGTATAAATTACCGGTGAAATTGATTGTATTCAACAACAGGGCTTTGGGTATGGTGAAATTGGAGATGGAGGTTGCCGGACTACCGGATTGGCAAACGGATATGCAGAATCCGGATTTTGCCAAAATGGCAGAAGCTATGGGAATGAAAAACTTTACCATACGGCACTCTGAAGAGGTTGCTTCTGTTTTGGGAGAGGCGTTTGATTTTGACGGTCCGGTACTCGTAAATGTTATGACAGATCCCAATGCCTTGGCGATGCCTCCGCAGGTCGAATGGGAACAAATGGTAGGGATGTTTAAATCTATGTATAAGCTTTTATTAAATGGTAAAGGCAAGGAAGTCATAGATACCATCCGCTCCAATTACAAACATATCCGGGAAGTTTTATAAAAACAGAATCCGGGAACTAATTATTCTGACTATGACTGTCTGACTTTCAGTTGTATATGAAATTCGTTTGTCGTCATGTCGATTCGTATATCGAGGTTGTTCTTTTCACATATACTTTTGACAATTGCGAGTCCTAACCCTGTCGCTTCTTTTTCGTGTCCCGATTTATTGAACCGGGCGAAAAGGTCGCCGGCAGGGATTATATTGTTGTAGGGATTCGTTACCGATAATGTAGAGTCGGTTGTTTGGATCCGGATATGGCCGTTTTTGATGTTGTACCGGATGGCATTTGACAGTATATTAGAGGTTAACATTTCAGCCAATAGGGGATGTAAGTAGAGTTTTAAATCGGCCGAATGTAATTTTTGTATTTTCAGGTTTTTCATTTCGATCATATCTTCATATGCTTGTAAAAAATCGTCAATGTAATTGTTTATGGAGATAAGTTTACCGGCAGGAAACTGGTCGTTGTTGATTTTTGCAATCGTCAGCATAAATCTGTTGAGACGGATGACACGGTCTACGGCACTGCTTACAGATTGAATCAGTTCCGTGTCTTTCATGCTATTCTGGTTGTTTTGTTGCAATAATTCAAGACGGGCCTTTACAATTGACAGAGGAGTTTGTAGCTCGTGGGAAGTCGTTTCTGTCAATTCACGTAAAGAAATATAGTCTTTCTGAATCCGGTCCAACATCCGGTTTAATACGCCATTTAATGTGTTGAATTCGTCAACCCGGCATTTGTTTACTTTTATTGTATGGAGGTTGAGCAGGTCGAATTCCTTTAACTGCTCCAATATTTGGTAAAAAGGATGCCAAAGGTTACCGACAAACCATTTGGTCCACCAGAGGGAGAACAGAGCAAATAAGATGAATAAAACCAGCAGGGATACACCTATGGCCCAAAGGACATCTTCGGTGTCTACTGTAGCTTGCCATAAAGTCAGCATATAATTATCGTTTTTCGTCTGTAGTGTGTAAGACAGAAGACGAAAAACTACCGTTTCTTTTTTATAAGGGCTGTACACCAATGTGTCACGGAAATATTCTTCCAGATAAATATCGGGATCTACGACTACGGCTGTTATACGACTATCGCTGAGTACCGGGTTGTCGGAGATAATCAGCGTGTCGTGTTCCCGGATGTAATGTTCTGTATTTTCCCGGTATTCTTTCAGTGTATGGTCGGCAGAACGGTGGATGAAGTAGGTGATGATACCGTAATGTGAGAGACTACCGATCATAAGTACCAATGATAGTGTCACCAGGGTATATCTTTTGTATATTTTGGATAGTTTCATTTTTCTTTCAGGGTGAATTTATAACCTACGGCATATATCGTTTCTATATAGTCTTCTGCTCCTGCATCCTGTAGTTTTTTACGTAATTTACGCATGTGTGTATATAAGGCATCGAAGGTATCGGCGCCGATACCCATATAGTCTCCCCACAAATGTTCTACGATGGCTTCTTTTGTCAATACTCTTTCCCGGTTGATAATCAGATAAGTGAGTAAATCGTATTCTTTCCGGGTAAATTCGATTTCGTTTTCGTTGACGAATACGGCATGTAGGTCGGGGAGAATCCGGATTTCGTTGTATTTGAATTCTTTTTGTCCACCGAAATTTCTTCGGCGCAGAACGGATTTCAATCGGGCGTTTAGTTCCGAAAGGTTGAACGGTTTTGCCAGATAATCATCGGCACCGATATCCAAGCCTTTGATTTTGTCGTCGGTTGAGTTGCGGGCGGAGATAATAATAATACCGGCATCGGCTTTACGGGATTTCAGTTTGTAGACAATGTCCAGGCCGTTTCCATCCGGCAGGGTCAAATCGACTATGACACAATCATAGTCATATAAGAGTATTTTTTCTTCTGCAGTGGCGTAATCGTATACACATTCACAGATGTAACCTTCACAGTGAAGATAATTTTCAATGGAACCCGATAAATCTTTTTCATCTTCTATAATCAGTAATTTCATAATTTTTTATGGTTTGAAATCAAAAATAAATAATAAAACCCATACAAACCGAGCTTTTGCACTAAATTTCAAAAAAAATGCCGGATAAAGTAAATGTTCAGAATTTCTTTAGAATTGGATATTTTCTTTGTTTTCCCAAATAAAAACGGGGTTGTCCGGATATAACGGCAAAAACTAAAAAGTATTGTGAAATTAAATTTTTATGTTATGAGCAAAAAATTATTTATTTTCGGTTTAATACTGGCCTTAAGTGCTGCATTTACGGCTTGTAGTGATGATGATGGAGGTAAAGGTTCGCTTGCCAGTAAGGAGGAGATATTGTTGAAAAAGTATCCGAAAGCGGCGAATATCAACTGGAAGAAAAGTAACGATAAAAAATACGATATCGCTACTTTTACTTTACCTAAAGTAACGCCCAGAGCTATGGATTCCAATGTAGATACCGTATCGGTATGGTTTGGGAATAATGACAACATCCGTTTGGTAGATCAGGAAATTTCGTATAGTGAACTACCGGAAGCCGTACGTCAATCTTTTGAGAAAACCAAATGTAATCCGGTAAAGGGAATTTCAGAACAGACATTGATCAATACCTTATATAGCGATGCACAGGTATGGGAAACCGATGATGTTTATAAATTAGAACGTGACGGTGTTGTATCTTATAAGATCGAAATGGAAAGTGTTCAGAATGAGGTGGAAATCGATCTCTATTATGATGTGCAAGGTATATTGCTCAAAGAAGTAGAGGATGACGGGGATCGGGAAGAAATGCCGCTTGAAATCCCGGATGCCGTTAAGGATTGGGTGGCCCGGAATCATGCCAATGCCGAAATTATCGATTATGAATCCGAGAAAGAGGATGGAGTCGTGGAACATGAGTTGGATTTAAAAGAAGGAAAGATAATTGTAGAGATTACTTTGGTGGAAGAAAACGGAACTCTTAAACTGGATGAAGAAGAGTATAACTATCCGGATATAAATGCTCTTCCTGCTGATATAAAAACTGAAGTGGAAAAGGCTATAGCCGCACAATCTGTCGTTACAGCAGAAGATATCGAAGACATTGAGATGGTTAAAGAGGAGGGGGCTGAAATATATACCATCGAATTTGAAAAAGGGGACGATGAGTATGAACTGAAAATTACCAGAAACAGCGATCAGACTATTACAGTCGGGGATATTGTTCTGGAATCCTGACAAACCAATTGAATTCAAACAGCCATTACAATGGAAAAGGTCGTTGATTGTCAACGGCCTTTTTTGTGTATTAATTCAGTAAGTCGTATCGTCTGAAATCTCTCATTGTCAATATCATTGTTCCGGTATCTTACCTGCAACCCAACGGCCGGTTTATCATTTCTGATTAAATATTTTAAAATCATTATCTGCGTAATTATGCTTTCTCAAACATGATATTCATAAATTTTATATTCATATTTGAATAAAAATATTAATAATTCGATAATTTGGATATATTTGTAGACAAATAAGTGATAACTTAATATTATGGACGATTTAAGATTAGTATTAATAGCTGATAGATTATACACAGATAATGTAGATGTGTCTTTTTCCTCTTCTTCTCTAGAACAAATAAGCGATGAATATTTCAATAATGTTTTTGAAGCCTTAAAAACTCTTTCTTCGCAAGTAGTCCATTACAATTCACCAGATGAATTTATAAATAACATTCAAAAGCATAAAAAGGATTTAGTTTTTACTATCTATGGAGGGGAAAGGTCGCGAAACCGCATGGCATTAATACCTGCAATATGTGAAAGTTATAGGATAAAATACTGTGGCGCTGATACATACGCTAGAATTATATGCCAAGATAAATATTTATCAAAATTATATTGTAATGATTTTGGTCTTAAATCAGCAAAAGGCTATTTGATTAGAGATATTAATGAAGTCCAATTATTAGATAATTTAGATTTCCCAATAGTACTAAAGCCTAACATGGAAGGAAGCTCTATAGGTATAACAGAAAACTCTTTAGTAAGCAATATTCACGAAGCAAATATACTTATAAGAGATTTGTTGAAAGTACATAAACAACCGATATTAGCAGAAGAATTTATAGGGGGAAAAGAAGTTTGCTTTTACATCATTGGAGATAATACAGGTTTAAAACTATTTTCAGCACTGGAGTTGTATTTCGAAGATGATGAATATTATATGCAAAAACATCTGTACTGTGCAAATTTGAAGCATCTTTCTGAAAAACTACGTTATAGAACTATCTTAGATAACATCTCATTATCTGAAATTGAAAAAATCAAGGCTATTTTTATCTCATTGGGTAAAATGGATTATATGCGAATAGATTGCAGAATAAAGAATGATGAATTGTATTTAATAGAACTGACACCCGATGCCCATATTGGAGCAGATTCTGGTTTTGGTTATTTGGCTTCTCGATTTGATATGTCGTACTCTGATTTATTTAAATCAATAATTAATACTGCATTAAACTATTATCGACCTCAAGATTCCAATTTGAGATAAAAGATAAACATCTATTTACAGTCGATTCAATATAATCGTTATCATTATGTTGAATCGGCTTATTATATAATCTAAAAGACCATATATTATTTATTATCAATGGTAGTTTATAAATTAATTCAATATATTTCTCTGCATTATTAATGTCTCCTATTTTTTCATAGAATTTAGAAATATTATAATAGCATCCTGCAGTAAGTTCAACACTACTAAATGTCCGTTGATCTAACCTTGTTAATAATGTTGATATAACAGATTTTGCTTCTTCATTTTCTTCACGCCAATCTAATAATGCTAAATAATTCATATAAAGAGCCGTTTTATCAAAGTCTCTCTGTGAAAGAGAGATAGCTCTATTAATATTCTCTTTTATTTCATTATTATAATTTCCTTGATATAAGTGTACTACAGAAATATTATTTAAAATAGAATGCCGTTCAATAACAACATTTTGTAATAAATTCCCTGCTATTTTGAATTGTCTTAATGCAATGCTAAATCTTCCCATCAATGCACTCTGAACACCATAAGTTATCCTAGAATAAGCTTCCATTTTGAAAGCCTTATATTTCTGGAAATGTTTTACACTCTCCCAAATAGGAGCAAGGCTATCTTGAAATGAAGTCTCGGAATAAATTAATTCTGCATTACGGAGGACAAAACCATATTCAAATAAATTGCAATATTTAGGATTATTGTATAATTCTGTATATTCCTGTAAAGCAATATCGTAATTCCCAATAACATAATTTATCATTAATCTTGTAGAACGAAGGGCTAATTCATAATTTATATTTTGGTGATTATTTGAATTCAATTCAAATTCACATAGACTTAAAGCCTCTTCTTTTTTTCCTATGTCTTCTAACACAAGAATTGTTATCAAATTTATTAGGGAACTATGATTATTAGTATCTTTG
Source organism: Culturomica massiliensis (assembly GCF_900091655.1). Lineage (NCBI taxonomy): Bacteria > Pseudomonadati > Bacteroidota > Bacteroidia > Bacteroidales > Odoribacteraceae > Culturomica > Culturomica massiliensis. Next base: position 1,259,374 of record NZ_LT594621.1, on the reverse strand, counting down.
ATTATCTCATAGGCTTTTTCCGAACAAGCAAGATTATAGTATAAAGAAATTAACCATGCATCAATTTTTTCTCTTGATGGAGTCGTTTTCTTTAATTTCTGTCTTACAATCAATACATATTCTATAATGCTCTCTGGGTATTTCGCTTTAAGTGCTTCAATATAAATTTCATTTAAATACGATACTATAACATTATCGAGATTTAGCTGTGAAGCAAAATACAATAACTTGCTTAATCTAACACTTTTTGAAACAAATGTAATAATGTTCTCATTCTGATATATATTATACCATAAATTTTTTGCTAATAATTTTTTTGAAAATAAAATGAGTGTAATAAATCCAGTAATAAATGTCTTTCATCATGTCTATTTACAAAATCGTCCATAATATTAAGTTATCACTTATTTATTCATACATTTGAACTCATAAGAAAGTCTATTTTGTCTTTTCAAAAACAATCCACAAATTATGAATATGCAAATCTTTACAAATGAACATGCTGTTCTTGCCGATAGTTCTATACATCAATTTTTGTTTCATTGTCGGTATGAGAAAAATCTGAATGATAAAACTTTGAATGCCTATGCGACGGATTTGAGGCAGTTTATCGGTTATATTCAAAATATGAATCCATGTGAGGATATTAAACAAGTGACCCGGGATATGCTTAAGAATTACTTTCAGGAAATATCCCATTTTAAGCCTAAGACGGTAAAACGTAAGATCGCTTCCTTGAAAGCGATTATGAATTTTCTGGAGTTTGAGGATGAGACATATGTCAGTCCGTTCCGGAAAATGAAGGTAAAATTCAAAGAACCTTATGTTTTGCCTGCCGTAATGACGATGGACGAAGTGAGGAAGATTTTTCAGTCGGTATATACGGAGCACCGGAACAATACATGCACGGATAATTATACTTATAAAGCCCAGGTCCGGAATATTGCCGTTATGGAATTGTTGTTTGCGACCGGAGTACGCGTATCGGAATTGTGTAATTTGAAATGTAGCGATATTGATCTTCAAAACGGTTTGGTAAAAGTTTTCGGGAAGGGGAGTAAGGAACGGATTATTCAAATCTGTCAAAGGGAGGTTTTGACAGCGTTGAAAAATTATTTCAGGTTATTCAAGCCGGTGACTTCATTTTTTGTCAATCGCCTGGGGTTGCCTTTGGCCCCTCAATCCGTGAGATTACTGATAAAAAAATATGCCCGGGCTGCCCGTATCGATAAAAGGATTACGCCGCATACGTTCCGTCATACTTTTGCCACTTTGTTGCTGGAAGAGGATGTTGATATCAAGTATATTCAAAATTTACTCGGACATAGCACTATTGCAACGACACAGATATATACCCATGTGAATGCGGAAAAACAGAAGAAAATACTTTCCACAAAGCATCCCCGAAGAAAAATGAATTTCGATGATAAACAGGTTATTGCTGTGTAACAGCGCGACCGGAAAGGAAACGAAAAATTTACGTTTGTTGTAATAAAATAAAAACTACTGATTTTTCAGTAGCTTTTATTTTAATCGGTGGAGCAGCAGGGAATCGAACCCTGGTCCAAACACGGAATCCATATGCTTTCTACATGCTTAGCTTTTTATTGGTTTTCGACGATGGTCCGGAAAAAAGCACCCAAGCCATCGCTTATCCTCTTGAATTTTCGCCTTTCGCCAAAGGTGGGCTCAGACTAACCTTATATTGACTGCACCCCGTATGCCGGCCGGAATAAGGTGGAACCACCGGCGGGATGTCTCGTCGCCGCTCCTTGAGCAGCAATTAAGCCAAAAATCTTCTAAAGATTAGGCAGCAAGAGCGTAATTATTTTCGCCAATTAAAGTTTTGTGTCCGGGATTAACGGGCCGTTTCACTGCTCCCGACATGCTTACATACCTATTCTTCATGCTGTCAAAGCCATGTCTGCCCCAAATTATTTCAGGTTGAAACCATGATAAATTCCCAATTGTCCGACCTAAAATATTTAGAAGGTATGTGAATGCAAAGATAGGAAATTAAAAGCGAAATGCAAATAGTTCGTTGAGGAGGAGAAACAGCAGAAAGAAATCGTAAATTTCAGTTGAAGTGTTTATTGAAAACAGGTGTGCTCGATAAGAATTTTGATCCCGATTCCGACTAATATGATACCTCCTAGTAATTCGACGTTAAAGCCTTTGATTTTACCGAAGTAGGAACCGCAACAAACACCGGACAAGGAAAGGAAAAATGTTGTAAATGCGATTATCAGAGTCGGTAACAGGATGGTTGTTTTCAGGAATGCAAAGCTGACTCCGACAGCCAAAGCATCTATACTGGTTGCGATACCCAGTGTGAGTAATGTCCGGGTGGAAAGCGAAGACAGGGAAGAGGATTCGTCCCGAAAGGATTCGTAAATCATTTTTCCTCCGAGATAAACCAATAAGATAAAAGCGATCCAATGGTCAAAGTCGGAAATGTAAGAACTGAATTTACTCCCGAGTGCCCATCCCAACAGTGTCATTCCTCCCTGGAAGAAGCCCATGATAAAAGCCATTTTCAGGGATTTCCGAATACAGAATTTTTTCATGAAAATACCACCGCTGATGCAAACAGCCAGGCTGTCCATCGATAAACCGAGTGCAATTAATATAATCGTCAGGTATCCCATGCATTGAATTTGAGTATGCAAAAATAAGAAAAAATACACTTTGTGAAACGAACCGGGATAAAAGTTATAATTTTTGTTTTAACGTTTGGAAACATTTTTAATAAAAAAGTAAGAAAAAGTTTGGTAATTAAGTTGTTTGTAATTATTTTTACACAAATTTGGTTTCGAATAAAATATCTGATTAATAAGTAGATACTTCTTAAAATATGAAGATGGATTTATTAAAGTTAGGCATAGTGCCGTTAGCAGCTTTGATGGCCGGTTGTGCCGGGAAGGCCAAGAAGGGAGAAAACAGGCCGAATATCATTGTCATTATGGCCGATGATCTGGGGTATGGTGATGTCAGTTGTTATGGGGCGGAAGAGATCCAGACTCCCGGAATAGACCGTTTGGCGGAGGAAGGTTTGCGTCTGACGAACGGACATTGTACTTCGGCAACCAGTACTCCCAGCCGTTTTGCTATGTTGACGGGGATGTATCCCTGGCGGGTAGGGGCGTCTATATTACCGGGAGATGCTCCGATGTTGATTAAGGAAGATATGCCTACTTTTCCGAAAATGTTGAAACAGGCCGGCTATGCGACGGGAGTGGTCGGCAAATGGCATCTGGGGTTGGGAAATGGTAATTTGAATTGGAATGAGCATATAGCTCCTTCTCCGAATGATGTCGGGTTTGATTATTCTTATATTATGGCGGCTACGAACGACAGGGTACCGACGGTGTATGTAAGGAATGGGGATGTTGTGAATCTGGACCCCGATGATCCGATTGAGGTGAATTACAGAATGAATTTCCCCGGGGAGCCGACGGGTAAGGATAATCCGGAACTTCTCCGGTTGCATCCGAGTGTGGGGCATAATATGTCTATTACCAACGGTATTCCGCGTATCGGTTATATGAAAGGCGGAAAGTCTGCTTTGTGGGTGGACGAAGATATGTACAGTGTATTTTTGGAGGAAGCAAAAAATTATGTGAAAAAACACAAGGATGAGCCTTTTTTCTTGTATTATGCTTTGCATCAGCCGCATGTACCCCGCTTGCCGAATATCATGTTTGCCGGTAAGTCAAAACTGGGGGCCCGGGGGGATGTGATACTGGAGGCTGATTATTGTGTGGAGGAATTTTTGAAATACCTGGATGAATTGAAATTAACGGAGAATACCATTGTCATTTTTACCAGCGATAACGGTCCGGTTTTGGATGACGGTTATAAGGATATGGCGGAGGAATTAAACGGAGTACACCGGCCTGCCGGTCCTTTTGCAGGATGGAAATGTTCGCCTTATGAGGGAGGAGCACGTATCCCGATGATTGTTCGGTGGCCGGAGAAGGTGAAGGCGGGTACGACATCGGATGCTTTGGTATGTCAGTTGGATTTCTGTCCTTCTTTTGCTGCTTTACTGGAGCAGCCTTATGAAGTAAGAGATGGGATGAATGTGTTGGACGCTTTATTGGGAGTTGCGAAGGAAGGACGGGAATGTCTGGTGTTGGAAGGATATGGTATCGATTTGTGGTTGAAGGAAGGGAATTGGGCTTGTATTCCGGAATATACAAACCGGAGAGGTGAAGTTGTCGGAGCGCGGCTCTATGATCTGGAGGCAGATATTGCCCAACAGTATAATTTAGCGGAAAAGTATCCGGAGCGGGTAAAGGAAATGACGGAAAAACTGAATGGAATAAAAGGATACTGAATATAACCGGATTTGAAAGATCATGGAATTTCGAACAAGGGTTGAGATAGAGACCGTACAGAGTAGGGTGGATTATGATTCCCGGATATGTATGCTGGGCTCGTGTTTTGCTGAGAACATAGGACAACGGTTGAAATATTATCGGTTTCGGACAGAGTTGAATCCTTGCGGAATTGTTTATAATCCGATGTCGGTAGCAAATGTTTTGAAGTTGATGCTGGAAAAGTATCGTTTTACCGAGAAAGACCTTTTGTATAATGCTGATAAATGGGTGAGTTTGTATCACCACGGTTGTTTTTCAGCTCCGACAAAAGAGTTGTGTCTTGAGCATATCAACGAGCGCTTGGGACGGGCGGCCGATGGGTTTGAGAAAACGGATTTATTATTGATGACTTTCGGTACCGCCTGGGTGTATCGATACAAAGAGAGGGGAATGATTGTCGCCAATTGTCATCGTTTTCCTGCGGGTGATTTCGAGCGTTTTTGCCTTACCCCTGAAGAGATTGTCGGTGCATATCGACTGCTGATACGGCAATTACGTGAAGTCAATCCGAAGTTGAGGATTGTTTTTACGGTAAGTCCGATACGGCATTGGAAGGATGGTGCACATGGCAATCAGTTGAGTAAAGCCGTACTTTTATTGGCAATAGATAGGCTGGTACAGGAGTTTCCTGAGGTGTATTATTTCCCTGCCTATGAAATCGTTATGGATGAATTGCGGGATTACCGTTTTTATGGGGAGGATATGTTGCATATATCGTCTTTGGCTGTGGAGTATATATGGGAGAAATTCAAGGAAACATGGATATCTCCGGCTATAGAACCTCTGATGAAACGGGTCGATAAATTGAATAAAAGTTTGGCCCACCGTCCTTTTTCGCCGGAAAGCGATGCTTACCGGATGTTTCAGCAACGGTTACGCCAAGAAATCGAAACGTTGCAACAAATGAATCAAAGTATTGATTTTACTTCGGTGTCTTCTTCCGGCGTTTGAGGTTCCGGATGGCTTACTTTTATCAAATCGCTGACCGGAATATCCATTTTTACCGGGTAGCTGGACGGATATTTACGACGGATACGTTTCAGCATCGGAATACAATCCAGACGGTTGCGGAAATTCCCTGCCCGGATTTTAAAATCCGGATCGAAGTAGTTGAGGTATACCGGTATATCCGGGAATTCGGTTTCGAAGTCTGTTTTCATTTGCTGCAGACGTTCAATGGAATAATCATAGGAATTTCCCGAAAAAATCTGAATGCGGTAGCCTGTCACTGTTTTTTGTTCCCGGTTCATACGAATGTGGAGCTTTACCACATCATTAGCGGCAGTTTCTCCCTTGAAATTCACCGTTCCTCCGTTGTCGTTTATTTGTATAAATTCTTCAAATAAGTCCGGTAAAGTTTCTATTTTCACGGAATCGGGGGTCTGTCCGAAAATGGTGTTTGAACACAGTAGCAATATGACGATGATCCGATACATAAAACGACAAATTTTGTGCGAAGATAGAAAATTAAAGTAGAAATATCTCTCTTTTATCCTTTTTTTCTGACTGGAGCTGAAGTGTTAAAAAATATTAATAATACGCTTGATTGTATCAAAATGTAACAGAAATGAATAAATTTGTTACAATTAAAAATAAAAAAGTAACGATATGTATCAGGTTACAGATGAACAGATTATAGAGATTTTAAGACAGGAGTCCGTGCCTGCTTTAGGATGCACTGAGCCCGTAGCCTGTGCATTGGCGTGTGCCCGTTGTCGGGAGGAATTAGGAGGAGTTCCGGAACAGATTGAGGTGTGGGTGAGTGGAAATATTTATAAAAACGGGATGGGGGTCGGGATTCCGGGGTCAGGGATGACGGGTTTACCTATAGCGGCGGCCTTGGGCGCTGTATGCGGAAAAAGTATGTATGGCCTAGAGGTGTTGAAAGATGTATCTGTCGGTGATAATTTGGAGGTCGCAAAAAATAAGGTGACGGAAGGGGCTGTTTCCGTGAAAATGAAAGAGGATGCCGTGGACAAGCTGTATGCAGAAGCGATATGCCGGAAGGGGAACGATACGGTGCGGACTGTCATCGTACATGCCCATACGAATATCGTGTCGGTGGAGAAGAACGGAGAGACGGTCTTTAAAAAGGAGTACACGGTAGATGCATGTGATAAAAAGGAACGTCCCGAATTGAGTGTTGCCCGGATATGGGATTTTATACAGACGGTAGATATATCCCGTATCGAGTTTGTATTACAGGGAGCAGAGATGAATAAGGCTATTTCGAACGAGGGGTTGAAGAGTGCTTATGGTTTGCAGATAGGACGTACTTTGCAGGAGAATATTGCTAAGGGACTTTTGGAGGACGATTTGTTGAACAATGCCCTGATTCAGGCGACGGCGGCTTCGGATGCCCGTATGGATGGATGCGAGAAGCCGGTGATGACGAATTCGGGTAGCGGGAATCAGGGAATTACGGTTATTTTACCGGTAGTGGTTGCAGCGGAACGGTTGGCATCGACCCGGGAACAGTTGACGAGGGCATTGGCTTTGAGTAATCTTATAGCAGCCCATATTCATTATTATTTGGGGCATTTATCGGCTTTATGCGGTATCCTGATAGCGGGTACCGGATCGGCTTCTGCTATTACTTATTTGATGGGAGGGGATTATGATAAAGTCGTGAATACAATCAAAACGATGTGTTCGAATTTGACGGGGATGATGTGTGACGGGGCAAAACAAGGATGTGCATTGAAAGTGTATTCCGGCGTATCTGCTGCGGTACAGGCGGCTTTATTGTCGATGAAAGGGATCAGGACAAATAATGACGGTATCATCGAAGACGATATAGAACAAACGATTCGGAATGTCGGTATTATCGGTACTGCGGGAATGGAGCAGACCGATAAAACGATATTGGATATTATGACGAAGAAGAGAACGAACTATTGAAACCGGATATGCGGATGAAATCAGAGGGGCAGGAAAGGGTGAAGTATGTCGATGTTCATACCCATAAACGGGGGAAAGACATCTATTTACTGGATATTAGCGATGGCCGGCTAGCGGAGGAAGGCGAGTTGTGTTCGGCCGGAATACATCCTATGTTTATCGGAACGTCGGAGCCGGTCAAACGGATTGAAGAATGGGCTGAACGGAAGCGGATTGTTGCTGTCGGGGAAGCCGGTTTCGACCGTAATTCAGAAACCGGGATAGCAGCTCAGACGGAGTTATTCGAGGAGGAGGTACGTATTTCCGAGACTTATAAATTACCTTTGATTATTCATTGTGTCAAGGCTTTCCCTGAATTATTGGCAGTGTATAAGAAAATGCGGCCCAGGCAGGCTTGGATTATACACGGGTATAATAATAACCGGCAAATTCTGGATGAGTTGCTGAAACACGGACTGTATATATCTGCCGGAAAAAAGGTATTTGTTGAAACGTCAAATATCCGGCAATTGCTTCCTTTTATTCCTTTGGAACAGCTTTTTATAGAAACCGATGATTCGGATTACACGATAGAAGAAGTATATGCGAAAGTGGCTGATTTACTTCGTATCCCCTTAGATATGTTGATCAGATGCATGTATCGGAACTGGTTGTCCGTTTTTTCCGGTGTTTGAATTTTTCGATTTTAATTTTATTTTATATGATAAATTGGTTAAGTAGAACGGAGCTTTTACTGGGAGTAGAAAGACTGGAGAAATTGAGAAATGCTCATGTATTGGTAGCCGGATTGGGAGGGGTCGGCGCTTATGCAGCCGAGCAGTTGTGCCGGGCAGGTATCGGAGAGATGACTATTGTAGACGGAGATGTGGTAGAAATGACTAACAAAAACCGGCAATTACCGGCATTGGATAGTACGGTGGGTTTACCGAAAGCCGAGTTGATGGCAGCCCGTTTCAGGGATATCAATCCGGAAATCAAGTTACATGTCATCAATGATTTTATCCGGGACGAGGGGATGATTGATTTGCTGAGAGCTGCTGCTTATGATTATGTAATAGATGCTATCGATACTTTGGCACCCAAGATATTTTTAATTTACCATAGTTTGCAATTGGGACTTCCGGTTGTAAGTTCGATGGGGGCCGGGGGAAAATTGGATCCGTCCCGGATTACCGTAGCCGATATTTCCAGGAGCTATAATTGCAATTTAGCCAGGATGCTACGGAAGAGGTTGCATAAACTGGGCGTATATAAAGGAGTAAAGGTGGTATTTTCTTCGGAGTTTACGGACCCGGAAGCTATCGTACTGGCAGAAGGGCAGAATAAAAAATCAAATGTCGGGACAATTTCTTATATGCCCCCGCTTTTCGGTTGTTTTGCCGCTTCGGTGGTGATTCGGGATATTATTGGTCTGAAAAATGAAAAAGATGCCTGATAACAAGCATCTTTTTTATAGCATCTGTCGGTACGTTTAATTAAATTTGATCGAAATCTACGTCAAATTCACTCTTTGCAGATTCGGTAGTTTTTGTAGTCGGGATTTCTCCTCCGATAGCAGCCTTGATGTATTTAACTACTTCATCAAGTCCTTCACTGAACTTTTCAAAATCTTCTTTGTATAAGAAAATTTTGTGTTTTTCGAAATTCTGTGTGCCATTATCATCGAATTTCTTTTTGCTTTCCGTAATCGTCAGGTAATAGTCGTTGTTACGTGTTGCTTTTACGTCGAAAAAATAAGTTCTTTTCCCTGCTCGCACTGCCTTAGAATAGATTTCTTCCCGATCACTCGTTTCCATTCCATCTTTTCTTTCGTATCCTTCCATTTATTGAAATTTTAATTAGACTTTAGCGCGTCAAATGTAGGAAAAAAACATAACAACCATAACAAATTCTTAATTTTTTTTAATGTTTAATTGTAAATGTGTTAAAAATAGGAGAAAAATATCCGTTTTTGATGAATTTATCCGGTGGGCAAAACACAAATCCTCTGAATAACTGTTAAATTCAAACATTAATCGCTACTCAAATTTAGTCAAGTTAAATAAAAGACTATCTTTGTGTGCAATTTCATATAAAAGTGTTAAAATATGGAGATAGTAGTAAGCGGAATACGTCCGACAGGAAATTTACATTTGGGAAATTATTTCGGAGCAGTGAAGAATTTTTTGCGGCTTCAAGATGAATATAACTGTTTTTTCTTTATTGCTGACTGGCATTCATTGACGACCCATCCCCATCCGGGAGATGTTACGAACAATGTCCGGAAAATATTGGCAGAATATCTGGCTTGCGGCATCGATCCTCAAAAGTCTGCGATATATTTGCAGAGTGACGTGAAAGAGATTCTGGAATTATATCTGTACCTGAATATGAATGCTTATTTGGGCGAATTGGAGCGTGTTACTTCTTTCAAGGAGAAGGCTCGTAAGCAACCGGATAATGTAAATGCCGGTTTACTGACCT